>NC_005363.1:1260983-2521966 GCF_000196175.1 Bdellovibrio bacteriovorus HD100 | reverse complement strand
TGTCGGTTGTTTGAATCCAGCCGTTCTTGGTCCACTGGCTCAGGATACGAATCACGGTTTCACTCTGGCTGCCGATCCGTTCGGCAATATCATTTCGGGTCAGCGGGATGTTGATATAACCGCTTTGTGATCCCTGCCGAGCCAGCAGGCGCAGCAGAAAGTCCGCCACCCGGTGGGGTGCCAGTTTATGGGACTTGCAGATGTCGTTCTGGAACTCCAGAAAACGCTCGGAGATCTGGCGGTTCACACGCCGGCGCAGTTCCGGGATCTGCATCAGATGATCAAAGAACAACCCCACCGGTATTTTCAGTAAAGTGCTGTCCTCGTTACAGACGGCGGAAGTCGGATAGCGGGGGTTCGGAAGTCCGGCCATGGCTACGCCCAGGAACTCACCCTGACTGAGGAAGTTGAATATTTTCACTGCATCCCGGTCAATGGACTCCTGAATCTTAAAAGACCCGTACAGCACCAGATAGATGTGTTCGATCGGCTGGCCTTTTTCAAACAACGTGTCCCGCTGAGTGCAGTGTATAAGCTCGAAATAGGGTGCGATCTCGCGCAATTCCTTTTCGGTGAACTGGCGAAGAAAATCCTGTTTTTTAAGTACGCTGATCTTGTCTGACATAAGGTCCTCTTGCACAGAATGCCAAGACTTTAAGGGCCAAAACATGATCCGGATCAACTCTGGGATTTTTATCATTTAGTGATCATTCTTGATCTGGATCAAAGATTGGCGGGCGGGTGCAGTGTTATTTCTTCTGAAAAATGCCCACAGCACAGGAGCAACATGTTAACCAAATCACAGGCAAAGAAGTTTTTTGTAGTGGGAACGGTTCTTTGCTCAGCGGCCTTCGTGTTGCTGACCATAGACACCTTCCGCCGGATTCCCAAACAGACCAATCAGATCGAAATGACCGACGCAGTTGTGCGCGGTAAACATCTTTTCGATCGCAACAACTGCATGGGGTGTCACACCATCCTGGGAGAGGGCGCGTATTACGCGCCGGAGTTGACCAAAGTGTGGGAACGGCGCGGAGAGATCTTTATCAAATCCATGCTGCGCGACCCGCAGGCCATGTATCCCAATGACCGCAAGATGACCAACTATCACTTCACCGAAGAAGAGATCAATGATCTGACGGCCTTCTTGAAATGGATCGGCACGATGGATTTGAATGGCTTCCCTCCGAAACCCGATCTGGCTCAGCCGGTCAGTGCCGCTGCCGTGCAGGCGACTGTGGCCCAGCCGCAGATTTACGGTCAGGTTTGCGTAGCCTGCCACACGATGAATGGCACTGGCGGCAACACCGGACCAACGCTGGATGGGATCGGCAGTCGTCGTGACGGTGAATACCTGACTCACTGGCTGAAAGATCCTGCGGCGGTGAAGGCGGATTCCAAGATGCCAAAACTGCCCCTGACAGACGAGCAGATCCAGGAACTTGTGACTTACCTGTCACAGATAAAATGAGGACATCATGAAGTATCAAACACAAAAAATAGCGTACTGGTTTTTCGCCACCTGCATGCTGCTGTTTTCGCTGCAGCTGGTTTATGGATTCATCATGGGCTTTGCCCATATGGGTTTCGATGGTTTGCATAACATCATTCCTTTCAATGCCGCGCGCGCCACGCACACGAATTTGCTGGTGGTGTGGCTGTTGACGGGCTTTATGGGGGCGGCCTACTACATCATTCCTGAAGAGGCGGACCGCGAACTGATTCACCCGAAGCTGGCGTATGTGCAGCTGGGGGCTTTGGTGGCCGTGGGTGTGGTTGCCATTATCGGTTTTCACATGAACTGGTGGGAGGGACGTAAGTTCCTGGAAATCCCACGTCCTTTGGACTATCTGGTGGTGGCCGATGTGCTGCTGTTTATTTATCTGATCGGTGGCACGATCTGGAAGGGCAAACGCTACACCACAACAAGCATGGTTTTGTTCCTGGGCCTGTTGATGGCGGCACTGCTGTATCTGCCGGGCATGATCAACACGGATCACCAGACGCTGGATTCTTACTGGCGCTGGTGGGTGGTGCATCTGTGGGTGGAAGGTGTGTGGGAGCTGATCATGGGGGCGATCATGTCCTTCCTGCTGATCAAAATGACCGGCGTGGACCGGGAAGTTATCGAGAAATGGCTTTATATCATTGTCGGTTTCACCTTCCTGTCCGGGATTCTGGGAACCGGGCACCATTACTATTACATCGGTACACCCAGATACTGGCTGCTGGTGGGTGGTTTGTTCGGGGCTTTGGAGCCGCTGGCATTTTTGGGTTTTGCTATCTATGCCGTGGCCATGGCCCGCAAAGGCGGGAAAAATCCTGACAACAAAATGGCGATGGCCTGGACAATGGCAACCGCGATTCTTTCCTTTGTCGGTGCGGGCTTCCTGGGCTTTGCCCACACTCTGCCGCAGGTGAACCTGTACACGCATGGAACTCTGGTGACAGCGATGCACGGACATCTGGCATTTTGGGGAGCGTATGCCTGTCTGGTGCTGGCGCTGATCGCCTATGCGATGCCAAAACTGACCGGTCGGAACTTGCAGGATTCCCGTATGAATGTGTTCGCTTTCTGGACCTCCAACATCGGCATGATTGCGATGACGCTGGCTTTTGGAGTGGCGGGGATCGCGCAGGTGTACCTGGAAAGAAAATTGGGCATGGATTTTTTGACCGTGCAAAAAGAGGTCGAAGTTCACTTCCTGGGACTGGTGCTGGCCGCATCGCTGTTTTCAGTGGGGATTGTTGCCTATGTCTGGAACTTCATCCGCTTCGGGAAACCTGCAGGTGAAGTCAAATGAGTGTCTATTACCGGGAAGTCGCCAACGAAGTGGATCTGTTCACACGCTGTTATGAGCAGCAGCTGCCGCTGTTGATCAAGGGACCCACCGGTTGTGGAAAAAGTCAGCTGGTCGCCCACATGGCCGAAAAACTGAAACGTCCTTTGGTGAAAGTGGCCTGCAATGAAGACACCAGCAGTGCTGACTTGCTGGGGCGCTTTCTGATCAAAGGCAATGAAACTGTGTGGCAGGATGGGCCGGTCACACGCGCCGTGCGTGAAGGGGCGATTTTATATCTGGATGAAGTCGCCGAAGCCCGGGAAGACGTGATTGTGGCTTTGCATCCGCTGACGGATCACCGTCGCGAACTGTATGTGGATCGCACCAACGAAGAACTGGTGGCGCCTGCCGGATTCATGTGTGTGGCCAGTTTCAATCCCGGCTACCAGCGGGGCTTTAAGGAATTAAAACCGTCCACTCGTCAAAGATTTGTCACTTTAAGTCTGTCTTACCCAATGCCGGAATTGGAAACTGAAATTCTGCATCGGGTGACCGAGGTTGATCTGAAAACCTGTCAGCGTCTGGTTGAATTGGGGAATAAGATCCGCGGGCAGAGACACCTTGAGTTGAAAGAGACCGTGTCCACGCGCCTGCTGGTGCATGCGGCCCGTCTGTTCAAGTCCGGGATGTCTCTGCGCCAGGCTTGCTTGTTTGGTGTTGGTCAGTGCCTGTCTGATGACGTTCAGGTGCTGGAAGGCCTGAAGGATCTAATTCATTTGAGCATGTGATATGGATTTAACCGAGAAGCTTTTTGAAATGGCGGTGCGCTGGAATCGGCGAAGACAGACAAGGGCTTCGCAATCCAGTCGCTATGGGCTGCAGGACTGCGACAAGGCCCTGGCCCTGGTGGTGCAGCCATTCTTTGAGGAAAGTTTCGAGATCCATGCCTCACGCCAAAGCGGGGTGAGCGATCGGGTCTTGTATCTTCCCGAGTCCATCGGATTTTTTCCGGAAAAAAAACGCAATCGTGATTTATACATTCATCAGGCGCTGCATCTGGCTGCGGCGCAAAGACTTGGTTTGTGCTGGCCTGACGCCGACATGAATGGTTATGCCCGCGCGGTGCATTTTTCCAAAATGCGCCAGCCGTTGTCGCAAATTATTGAAAAGATCTATCCGGCTTTTGCCGAATTTCACCGGGAACTGACGAAGGATTTCTTTTTTCATTTAAAAAACACCCCGGTCACGCGGGCCGGAACCGAGGCATTGGTTTTGCTGAACCCGCTGCATCCGCAGGGTTTGAAACCTTCGTTGGATGTTCAAAAAATCAAGCGCAATGAACCGTTTCCTGACGACGTTTGGCTGTTGTGGGGTGGGCTGGCCAGCCGGGGGCCGAGCCACTTTTCACGGGAGGGGGAAAGCTCCCTCCAGCCACGAACATCGCAGAAAGAATCTGAACTTGTGATGCAGACCCACTTTGAAAAAGAAGAAGTGGATCTGGACAAGGAAGAGCACAATCCGGTGACACATTCCTTTGAAAAGATGGAAACGGTGGATGACTATCAGGGCGGGAGCCGGGTGGCTGACGGTTCCGATCAGCTACAGGAACACGCTGAAGCTCTGCAAGAGATCATGCCGCGCAAGGTGACCCGCTCTGGAGAATCGGCGGCTTCGTTTTTCAAATCGGATTTCGCCGGAGGTTCTGTGCGTGAGGACCTGAGCGAGGTGATCACATCCACCGAAGAAGTCCATTACCCGGAATGGCATTTTAAAAAGAAGCAGTATCTGAAGGACTATTGTAAACTTCTGGTCAGTCATCCCGAAGTGACTGTGGGAGGAGATTTGGCCGGGCAGTTGAAAGAACAGCACAGTGGTCTGATCAGTCGTTGCCAGCAGCAGCTTGCGGCCGTTCGCAACCAGCGCAGATGGCGCAAAGGTCAGCTGGATGGACCGGAGCTGGATCTGGATGCATTGGTTCGGCATGTGGGAGATGTGCAGAATAAAATCCCTTCCCCCGGCCGGTTGTACCAGACTCAGGTGAAGCGCGAACGTGATCTGCAGATCGTGATAGTTTTGGATCTGAGCCTTTCCACGGATTCTTATGTCAGTGACCGGCGCGTGCTCGATACTGAGCTGGAGGCGGTCGGCCTGTGGGGTCTGTTGCAGCCCTCAGGCCCGGACAACACCTTGGTGGCGGGGGCATTTTCCGAAACCCGACACAAATGCGCCTTTGAAATTTTAAAGGATCAGGGCGAGGACTGGAGCGCGTATTTTTCCCGGGCGCAGCAGATTGTGCCCCGGGGTTATACACGTTTGGGCCCGGCCCTCCGTCACGCCACACGGATCCTGAGGGAATGCTCGGCACGGCAAAAAGTGCTCATTATTCTGACCGATGGCAAACCTACAGACTATGATGGCTATGAAGGCCGCTACGGCATCGAAGATATGCGCAAGGCGTGCATGGAGGCGGAAAGCGCACAAATCAGCACGCGGGCCTTTGCGATTGAAAAGGCCGCCAAGCACTACTTCCCCCAGATGTTTTATTCCTTTGAAATATTACCGGATCCTTCCCGGTTACCCGAGAGTTTGATCCAGTTCCTTCTGAAGATTCGCAGTTAACCTGCCCCATGGTGCTGTAACATCCGTGTGGTCGAGTTGTTTTTTTCATCCCCCGGGGTAGATCAGAAAAACGTAAAGCTACCCATAAATCGGACCGACTTATTGCACGCACTAAAAACGGAGGAAGAGATGAAGGCGTGGTTCAAGGGTATTCGGGGCAGGTTGTTGGCGGTGGCGCTTTTGCCGGTTGTGGGTTTTTCAGTCGCTTCGTGGGTGTCCTTTGATGGCATCAGTCGCGTCGGAAGTCTGCTTGATTCGGCCCATGATCAGATCATTCCCAGCACCACGGCCTTGGATCGTCTGATAATTGCCCGGAACAGATACGGCTACAGCATCTTTGTGGCATTGAGTTCCACCGACAATCCCGAACTGAAGAAAGAGCGCTTGGAAATTGCCCGGGAAGCGATCCGTGACTGGCGCACGAACTTTGAAATTTACCAAAAGAATCCGATTCATTCTGAACAGGAAAAAGAGAGTCGTCAGTTTATTGAACAGAACAAAGATCACTATCTGGGGCTTCTTGAAAAAGCCATCGCGTTGGTGGAAAGTGGCAAACCCGAGGAACTGACCGAGGCGCGCGCCCTTCTTTTGGGTGAGGTCTGGCAGCTGGGCACTTTGATTGGTAAAAACAACCAGACCATTGCCAGGACCTATGAGGAACGGGCGCGTCAGGAGGGGCTTGAGTCCGAGAGCCTGCAGAAATCCGTGTACCTGTGGACCGGGATCATCAACACCACGGCAAGCATCGTGATCATCTCAATTATTCTTTTGATTTCAAACCGTATTGCCAGGGGCATTTCTTTGATTGCCGACCGTCTGTCTTCAGCCAGCGGGGATGTGACTTCCTCTGTGTCCCAGCTCAGTGAAGCGGGCATCACGCTGTCGCAGTCCTCGACGGAAGCGGCTGCCTCTTTGGAGGAGACGGTGGCTTCGTTGGAGGAGTTGACGTCCATGGTGCAGGTCAATGCTGACAATGCAAGACAGGCCGCGGCCATGTCGGCAAGCTCGCGTGAATCCGCCGAGGCCGGGGAGCGCGAGATCCGGGGCCTGATTGAATCCATGAGTGAAATCAGCAAGTCATCCAAGAAGATTGAAGAGATCATTTCGGTCATTGATGACATCGCCTTTCAGACAAACTTGCTGGCCTTGAACGCTGCCGTGGAGGCTGCGCGCGCCGGGGAGCAGGGCAAGGGTTTTGCCGTGGTGGCAGAGGCCGTGCGCTCGCTGGCGCAGAGAAGTGCGGTGGCCGCCAAGGACATCACCGTGCTGATCAAAGCCTCGGTGGAACAGGTTGAACAAGGCAGTGTTGTTGCTGACAACAGCGGTGTGGTTTTGAAAAACATCGTTGAATCAGTCAAGAAGGTCGCGGATTTGAACAATGAAATTGCCGCGGCCTCTGTCGAACAAAGTGCCGGGATCGCACAGATTGGCAAAGCCATGAATCAGCTGGATCAGGCATCGCAGTCCAATGCCGCGTCCGCGGAAGAAGTCGCCGCCAGCAGTGGAGAGATCGGGGGGCTTGCCGGCGTAACCCAGCAGCTGACCGTGGATCTTAACACGATGGTTCTGGGGGCATGATCCCCATCAGCAGGGCTGCTGATTTCCCGGGTGAAACCGGCGGCTCTTGATTTCGGTCATGTTTTTGCCACGCTGGCCGCCATTATTCTCGGATTATTCATCGGAGAATAAAAAATGGAATTGGCAAAGAATATTTTCGTGGGCGGTGTTGTTGGAAGCTTAATGGTTGTCGGTGCCAGCGTGGGCATCGTGGGTGGTTCCATGGTGATCTGTGGCGCCTCCCTGATAGGCTTATGGCTGGCCGGGGGCTAGTGCATTATTGATCCCGATCATGTTTCGAGCCGGGAAAGAGTGTTAGTGTCGAATCAACCCCTCAAGAGGGTGGAGCGAGGCTAATATGAATACGACTTCAATGGATGCATACCGATACTTCTTCCCAGCGGGCTGGGTGATGGCTGTGTGGGGTGTGTTGCTGTGGATTCTGTTTCCGTGGAATCTGGTGACCTATCCGGGACTGCATCATCCTGAAATCATGTCGGGTGGCTTCTTTCTGTGTTTTGTCGCGGGCTTTTTAATGACCGCGGCCCCGAAATTCACCGCAAGCTTTGGTCCCACTAAAAATGAGCAGCGGGCGTCGCTGGTGTTGATTGGTCTATTGTTCGCAAGCCTGATTCCAGGCAGCAAAACTTTCTTTTATTTCACCGTCACAGCGTTATTTGTTTTCCTGATTACTTATATGGCCCGTCGGTTTTTGAATCGTAAAAACAATCCGCCGGATTCATTTCTGTTTGTCGGTGTCGGCCTTGGAGCCGGGTTGGTGGGCAGCCTTACTTTGCTGCTGGGGCAGTTTGTGAATGTGCCCAGTGAGTTGTATCAACTGGCGCGCACGTTCTTCCTGCAGGCGTATGTACTGTGTCTGGTAATGGGTGTGGGAAGCCGTTTGATTCCGGCCCTGCTGGGCTGGGCTCCGCTGCCAACCGAGTCTTCCAAGTACACTCCGCAGATCAAATTGTATTCGGCTCTGGCCGTGGCTTTCCTGGGAAGTTTTGTGCTTGAAGTCCTGGTGCAGCCGCTGTCCGGTCAGATTCTGCGCGCCCTGGTGATGAGCTTTATCGTGTTTAAATTCTGGAAGCTGCACCACCTGCCGCAGCGTCGTGCCTTCCAAAGCTGGTGGCTGTGGGGTTCAGCGTGGATGCTGCTGCTGGGACAGTGGGGCACTGTGGCCTTTTTGGATTTTCGCGTGCATCTGCTGCATGTGATTCTGGTCTCGGGATTGGGGTTGATGACTTTCATGATTGCGACGCGTGTGACTTTGTCCCACGGAAAGCATGACATGATCTGGGAGAAGAACTCCAAGGGGTTGTTCCTTGGAGCCCTTCTGATGGGATTTGCCGGACTGACTAGGTTGTCAGCGGGATTTGCTCCGCACATCTATCAGTCCCATCTGGTCTATGCGGCGTATACCTGGATTCTGGGTTTGATCGTCTGGGGCTGGTTGTTCCTGCCAAAGATGATACGGGTGAAGGCGTAGGGTGATAGAACCTTTTCGCCGCTTCGATCTGGCGGGACTTACTGAAGGCTGAGACCCGCTTCAGATAGCCTATGACCCGGGTGGCGTGGTCAATGTCCTGACTGCCGCACTCGCTGCATTTGTACAGAGTTCTTTTGTCGATGTGTTCACAAACGTTGCAGATCGTGATCTTAATGTTCACACACCAGTAATTACAGCCTGACAAAGCCGCCGCACGGATCAGTTTCAGGAATCCGTCGGAAGTCAGTCTTTCCTCCAGATTCAAGTGCAGGGCGGAGCCGCCATCCAGATATTGCATCATTTCCTTGCCGTGCAGATCCATTTTGTCCAGCGGATTGACGCCGTCGTTTTCCACCACATAGAAATAGGAATTGTAGCAGTCCCTTGGTACGAACAATCCGTCTTTGCGATCCCACTGGGCATTTTTCACCCCAAGATTTTCCGCCGGAACAAATTCGGTGTTGAACATGAAACCGTATTTTTCCCGCGCTTTGCGGTTGGCATCATAGATGACTTTCAGTTTTTCCCGCACGAAGTCCTTGTAGGCTGCGCTGTTTTCCACGCTTAGGCCGGAAAACTCGGCCGCTTCCACCATGCCGTTGATCCCGATGGTCAGGAACTGTTTTGTCAGGGTGATAAAGCCTGCGGAATAGGCACTTAACAAGCCGGCCTCGAAATATTCCTGCATCAGCTGGCGATAAGCGACCTGATACTTTTGCACTTTGTCCACCATCTCGGCCAGATCCAGATTTTTTTGCACCAGGCGGTTCATGTTGATGGTGATCACATTAATGGATCCCGTCGCGACGCCCCCGGCCCCCAGAGAATAGCTGAACGTATTGTCCGAGATTTCATTGCGCAGACGGCAGCAGCTGGCCAGACTGTCGGCGGAATCGCTCATGTACATAAAGAAGCTGTTGCCGCGGCTCAGTTCGTCGGCGCACATCGTGGCAAAATCCAGGTCCCGCGGGCCCTTGTCATCAACAAGCATGGCGGCTGTGACCACCGGGAAAGTCAGAATCGCCTTCTTGCGTTCGTCATTGAACCAGCTCATGAAATGAGATTGCAGTTTCTTGACGCTGTCCCAGCGGGGAAGATCGCCGTCCGGGAAAACAAAATCGCCGAACAGGGATTTGAAATAGTATTCATCATAGGCCGAGATGTTCCAGAACACTGACTGATAGCCTCTGGCCGCGGCGGGCTGATTGAGGGCATAAACCACGTGCTGCAGGTGATTGTTGATAATGCGTCGATGCGTTTTCAGGTAATCGTCGCCATAATCCAGACGTGCAAAGTGGTCAAAATACATCAGCCATTCGACGGTGGCCACGGCGCCGGCAAACTGCGCTGACACGGCAAAAACCAGATTCACAAAACAGCCGCAGAAACTTTCCAGGTGCTGCGGAGCTTTGGATTCGCCACCCAGATCTTTAAGTCCCTGCAACAGCAGGGGGTACATGGAGATCGAAGCGCAGTAGGGCTTTAAAGATGTTTCATCATGCACATAAATTTCATGACTTTCAATTTGGCGCACATATTCTTTTGCCAGATCCGGACCAAAGAGATCGGCGATCTTTCCGGCGACCAGACTGCGGTTGATCTGGATGTTGATGTCCTTGTTGATCTCGGCCTCCAGTGTGGCGATGTTTTTCAGAGTGACGTTGGCGTTGGCATCCAGCTTGGAGCCTTCAGCGGCATTGCTGGCGGCTTTGTATTGCTGAACAAATTCGATTTTTTTCTGTATCTGCTCTTCTGTGAGACGGATCATAGGGAGGGCTCCTTTGTGTTGTGTTGAAAAAGATGATTTAAAGTTTCACCGCTACGCAGATCCCTGAAGATCTGATTGGTGGTGGGCGACCACAGGCCTCCGCGGGCAGTGATCCACGGGCCGGTTTTTAAAAAGTCGAGGTGTTGTTGCAGTTCATGCGGGATGTGATCCAGCCCCGTATAAAGAGCGGTGAGGAGATCTTCCTGATGCGCGAGTTTTAAAAATTCAAGGAGTTCGTCCTGGCGCCATTCTCCACCCAGGAAGAGGACGCAGGAGATTCGCTGGCGGTAGCGTCGCACCAGTTCAAGAAACATGATCGGCGTCAGGGGAGTGCCGGTCTTTTCGGTCCAAAGTTCCGGAGAATGACACCCCGGACATTTCAACGGGCAGCCACAAACATAAAACGCCAATGAGATATGATTTGGGACTTCCTGGAAGACGATGTCGTGCTTATAGATGTTCATGCTGGTCTCCACCACTAGATATAGGATAGCGGCGCAAAACCCGGTGACACCCCTATAGTGGCGAAAGCATGATCGAGATCACATCACAAAAGATTTTTAAAAAAAATCAAAAGAAGAGAGCTGAATTGTAGGGTCCAGAGAATCAACGGGGATTATTTGGGACTTTGCAGAATCTGAATTTGTTTGTGATTCATTTTGATCTGGCCTTCGTTTTCGAGTTCAGCCAGTGCGCGCGAAAAGGTTTCGGGTCTGAGACCCAGCATCAGCGCGACTTCGTGTTTTTTTCCACTCAGCTGCAGCAGTGGTTTGTTTTGCTCGCTTTGCAGGCGGCACAGATAGGACCACACACGCTCTTTTGCAGAAGGTGTGTTGATGTTTTCAATGACGTTGTTGAGGTTTGCCATCCAGCGCACCAAAGAGGCCACCACAGATTGATAGAGCAGAGGGTTTTTCTGCAGAATGTTTTGCAGTTCTTTTTTTGGCAGATAGAACACTTCTGTGGGTTCGGTGGTCGCTGCGGTGTCAGCCTGGCGATCCTGTCCCAATAGACTGCCTTCACCAAAAGTTTTTCCGGCGCCCAGAAGACCCAGCACGATCTCTTTCCCATTCGGAGAGATCTTTGAGATTTTCACAGTGCCCTTGGTGATCAGGAACAAACCTTTGGATTCGTCCTCCTGTTCAAACAGCAGGGCGTTCTTAGGATAGGTTTTTTTCTGAATGACGGAAAGAATCTGTTCAGTGACGTCTTCTTCCTGGGTGGAGCAGATCGGGCAGTTGTCGATGAAGCGTTTTTCCATAAAGGCCGCCTTAGCGAATCTCCGCGCGGTCTTTCAGACGGTCGCGGGAAAGAATGCGAATGCTGCGCCCATCTGTCTGGTCAATCAGGCCGTCTTTTTCAAACTGAGACAAGGTGCGAATCACGGTTTCTGGAGTTGTGCCGGCCCACTGGGCGATTTCCCGGCGTGTCCAGTTCTGATGTGCGAAGTGATCTTGCAGGAAGATCAGGGCTTCGGCGATGCGCTCGGAAGCGCCCTTATCCATTTGGTCCATCCATTTTTCCTCGGCCATTCGCAGGTCCTTGGAAATATGAGACAGAAGCTTCATGGCCAGTTCAGGATAACTTTTGAAGATGTTCATGATTTCGGCTTTGGGAACGAAGCACAGTTCGCAGTCTTCCACCGCCACAGCCGAAGCGTGGTAAGGCTCATTGGCAAACATAGAGCGATAGCCCAGGGTGCCGCCCGGTCCGACCAGACGCAGGGTGTGAGCCGCGCCGGATGCTGAGATCACTTCCAATTTAACCAGACCAGACTGGATGGTGAAAATACCCAAAGGATCATTGCCGGAATAAAAAATGATCTGGCCGGCTTTGAAGCGGCAGGAAACACGGGCTTTTTCAACCATCAGCAGTACATCCGGATTGGAGCACAAAATGCTGTCCAAGCGGTTGCCACAGGTTTTGCAGGATTCAAGGTTGGGCTGAGGGCCGCATTCTTTTTTGATCGACATAGAGGCAGTCTATCAGAAAAACCCATTTTCGTCATGAAAGTTTATTGATACTGCAGTAAGGCTGAGTGCAACAAAAGACTGTCGTCGAGACCTTGGAATAGGGGCGTATTCAGGCGCAGGGCCGCATGGTGAGCTTCGTCCGGCAGTTTCCAGGTTTTTAAGCTGGACTCAAACAAACGCTGGAATTCGGCCTCTGAGGCTTCAGGCAGGGCTGCAGTCATGGCCAGGCCCTCCCGCCGTTTGAAGTAACCCAAAAGGACGGCCTTGAAGGTTTTCAGCAGATGCAGTGGGAAAGAGTTCATATCGGACATCAGATATTCAAATTCTTTTTTGAAAACCGGATCTGTCTGCAACATGGTCTGAATTTCTCTGAAGCCAAAGACCACCAGCAAATGACGGCTGAATTCAATTTGCGCACGGGCTTTGGCCGGGTCGGCAAAGAAATGGTCCGCGTGAATCAAGTCATGCACGATAAAACCCAGGACATCGCGCCCTTCCTCAACAAATTCCTGCATTTCCGTCAGGTCCTGAAGCATCGAAACACAGCGTTGGCCTTCGGTCTGCATGCTCAATACCTCTTTGGGTGTGGGCACATAAGACAGCAGGCGCAAGGGATAAAGCCCGCTTTCCCAGGCCATCAGGGATTGAGCCACGGACAGCGGAATAGAGCGCCAGCTGTGGGAGCAGAAATAGGTTAAAAGATCATCGGGGCGCTGAAAGCGGAGCAGGGACTTTGCCTGACGCAGGTCTTCAGGGAGCTCTTTTTGCAACAATTCGTAAAAGCTCTGGCAGCTCATTCGCGAATGTGCCGGAAGGTGGGCCAGGGGTTTGTTGTGCGGGCCTCCAAGAAAGTCTTTGGGGCGGCGTAAAAAGCTGAACACCAAAATGTAAATTGCCGCGATTTCCGCATCAGACAAGGATTTGCTCTGCCACAGACGCATAAAAACCTGCAGGCACTTGTGGGCCAGCGGGCTTGTGTTTTTCAGGAATTCGTCCTCCAGAAGACGATGACGGAATCGGCCGACGCGTAACATAATCGGATTTGTAGCGGAGCCGTTAACAGAAGTCTAACAAATAAACTCTTTGCCAAGGCCCTAATATCCTTTTCTAATAAGGAAACAACGATGCTCTAAAAGGATTTGGAGACTTCATGAAGAAAACGCTTCTTGTGATGATGTTGGTGGCCACCTCGGGAACTTCAAAGGCCCTGGCAGAAGAAAATCTCGCCAACCCCCGTTTCGATGACTATTACACAGTCAGGGAATCCATTTCCTCTCCTGCCGAAAACTTCACCGGTCCTTGGGACGCGGCTCAAAACCTGCTGCAGCAAAATGAAGAATTTTTCACCGAGCTTCGCACTCGTTTTTATTCTCTGGTGCGCTTTGATCATCACACCGACGGATACGGAAATGTCGGGGAGCGCTACAACCGCGCCAAACATTTTGGTGGCTGGTTGAATGATCACCGTGATGAAGACTGCTACAATACGCGCGCCAAAGTTCTGATGCGTGATTCAGAGGTGCCTGTGGGCTTTGCCTCCAACGGCTGCACAGTTTCCACGGGGCAGTGGCAGGATCCGTATGGTGATCGCCAGTATTCCCGCGCCAGCGATATTCAGATTGATCACTTTGTGCCGTTGAAAAATGCCTATATCAGCGGCGCTCACAAGTGGAGCCGCACCAAACGCTGTCTTTACTCCAATTATCTGGGGAATGAATTCCATCTTCTGTCTGTTTTCGGAAAAGAGAACGCTTCCAAGAGTGACAAAACTCCGGAAGGATACATGCCGCCGAATCCGGGCTATCGTTGTCAGTATCTGGTGCAGTGGTTGAAGGTGAAAATGATCTGGTCGCTGGGGCTGACACCG
This sequence comes from Bdellovibrio bacteriovorus HD100, assembly GCF_000196175.1. Lineage (NCBI taxonomy): Bacteria > Pseudomonadati > Bdellovibrionota > Bdellovibrionia > Bdellovibrionales > Pseudobdellovibrionaceae > Bdellovibrio > Bdellovibrio bacteriovorus. The sequence goes on along the minus strand of NC_005363.1, from coordinate 2,507,907 downwards.
CCGGAAAAGGACACGGTTTTGCGACTGGCCAGTGAAAACCGCTGTGACTTGAATGATTTTGTCTATAGCGAAGGGGACTTGCAGAATCAGCGCCGTTTTATGAATGAGAATATGGCTCTGTGCGAATAGGTTCACTCTGAGAATATGGAAAGATTAAGAAACAAATAAGGAGCGGATTTTCTCCTGATCCCCCTCAAATCCCCGCTCCGGGTGCCGATAAGAGCCTCATGAAAACAGTTCTTTTCTTATTCGGCCTATTCGGAGCCCTCGGGGCGGGAGCACAGGAAACCTGTCCCAACTCCAAAAGCACTGTCAAGGATCTGCAAAGTCTTTGCGATGAGCTTAATAAATCCAATCAGACCCACTGTAAAGTCAATGCGCCGGCGAAAACCGAGTCGGTGCCGGCAATCACTTATGGGCTTTTAAGTGCCTCCGGAAAAATGAAGTCTCTGTTTGAGAAAATGGAAGGCATGCAAAAAGCCTTTCTGGCGGAAGCCGGAGGGTGTCCCGGGGGCTGTTCGCGCATCAATGCTCCGGTGGTTGAGATATCCACGCAACCCACTGCCGTGGTTAAACACGCTTCCTGCCCGGATCAATACACGGCGCTGAAACTCAGCTCCCAGGAACAACAGCGCTTTGCCATCGGCCAAAGCGGCGACTATTTCAAAAAATCATTCCGCCTGCGTGCGGATTCAAAAAAATGCCAGGAAGCGGCCACGACCTACGCGCAAGAAACCCTGATGGGTGAAAATGAACTGGGCTCATTCCTTGAGGACTCAAAATGCAAGTCGCCGTGCTCGTATTCATCCGTCATTCGTCTGAAAACCCGCAGCGCTGGCAAAGGCGAGTGTGCTGTGGATCTGGAGCTGGCTGTGCAGTGCGGTTCTCCGAAAAAAGACCGCGAGTGGCAGACTCAAGCCAAGTTGACCAAAACATTCAGCTGTGAGGTGGCACAATGAGAACCCTTTTGATTGTGTTGGTGATGTCGACATCCGTGGTTCACGCCGGCGTCTGCAAGGACTCCGATCAGGGGTTGATCCCGGAGGCCGCGGGCAAAGTCATTTATTCTTTGGGTGATGAGAATTGCCTGGGGGACAGCTGCTATCGTCAGGTGGTGAAAGAGTTTGACCGCTGTCTGGATTCGCAAAAGCTTTTGGAGTTTGCCTGTCAGCAGGGGGAAATCATGGAAAAAGAAATCCTCTGCGCGCCCGATCAAGCCTGCCGCCAAGGCGCTTGTGTCAAGAAGTAGCGGACTTGGACTCGGGGCAAAATCGCACGGGTTTTTCCGGTTCTGTTTGGCAGGGGTTTTTGTCTCTGTGTAATATGTCCGAATGACATACACAACGATTGAACTCATCGGAACAATTCTATTTGGTTTGGCAGTCATTCACACCTTTATGGTGGGGCGAATTTTAGCCTGGTCTCATCACTTCCCCAAAGATTCACTATGGAGCAACTTCCTGCACCTGCTGGGGGAGATTGAGGCGGTTTTTGCCATCTGGGCCGCCTTGTTCATGGCCATCTTTATCAGCCTGGAGGGCTGGACATCGGCTATGGATTATCAGAGCAATCTGAACTTTATTGAACCGTTCTTTATTTTTGCCATCATGGTGGTGTGCTCGACGCGCCCGGTGCTGGCGGCGGGACGCAAGGGGATTTTGTTCATTTCTTCCCTGATTCAAAAAGTCTTCCGCACACCGGCGGTTTTGACAGATATATTTGTCGTGCTGATTCTGGGGCCGCTCAGTGGCAGTTTTATCACTGAGCCTGCGGCAATGACAGTGACGGCGTTTATGCTGAATTCGATGCTGCAGAAAGAAAGCAGCAAGTTGATTTATGGCCTGATTGCCGTCTTGTTCGTGAATATTTCCATCGGCGGGGCGCTGACTCCGTTTGCCGCGCCTCCGATTCTGATGGTGGCGGGGAAATGGAACTGGGACTTTACCTTTGTCATGAGTAACTTTGGCTGGAAGAGTGCGATCGCGGTTGTGATCAACACCGCTCTTTTGATTGCGGTCTTCCGCAAGCAGTTGAGCGAGGGGTGTATCACTTTGCGTGAGGTGGAAACTCGTCTGGCGGGTTCGCAGGCGGCGATTCCTGTGCCGGTGACCTTGGTGCACTTGTTGTTCCTGACAGGGATTGTGGTGACTGCGCACTATCAGAATGCCTTTATGGGGATCTTCCTTTTGTTCCTGGGGGTGGCTGCGGTGACCCAGCGCTATCAGGATTCTTTGCGTTTGAAAGAAAGTCTGCTGGTGGCCATGTTCCTGGGCGGTATCATTCAGTTTGGCGCTTTCCAGAAGTGGTGGCTGGCGCCCTTGCTGGGCAGCATGAGTGATCTTTTGTTGTTTAAAGGTGCTGTGGGATTGACAGCGATCACCGACAACGCGGCTTTGACTTATCTCGGGTCCCAGGTGGAAGGATTGAGTGATTCCAGCAAATACGCGCTGGTGGCCGGGGCAATCGCTGGGGGGGGATTGACGATCATAGCCAACGCGCCGAATGCGGCCGGTTATTCTATTCTAAGCCACAAATTCCCGGGTGGGATCAAGCCTTTGAATCTTCTTGTTGCTGCTTTGGTGCCCACAACTGTGGCCGTTGTTTGTTTATGGCTGTTGTAAGACATTTGTAAACTGAGGTCCTAACTTGGAAGCCATCTGATTATCAGGTGGCTTTTTTGATTTTTACCCTGTTAAGATTTCTCAATGGAATCTCGTTACGAAGCCCTCTTTGAATTGTCCAATGACATGATTGGTGTCTTTGGCGAAGACTGGCGTCCGGCAAAACTGAATCATGTTTGGTCGGAAGTTTTGGGATGGTCCCATGAAGAGTTGATGCAAATTCCTTTCAATGAGTTGATTCATCCCGAAGACGTCAAAAACATTGTCAGTCGTTATGAAAAAATCAGAAAAGGGGATGTGCTCCGCAACTTCCTGCTGCGCTATCGCTGCAAGGATGGTCACTATAAATTCCTGTCCTGGAACTATCAGTTTGATCCGGTCACCAACGAGGCTCTGTGTGTTGTGAAGGATACGACTCCGCAGAAAATCTTCACTGAGATTTTGGGTCAGGCCAACGCCGAGGCGCCGATCGGGACCTGGAGCATGGATCTGACTACAGGCAAACATTTCTGGTCCCGTGCTCTGTATGATATTTTCGAGGTGGATCCGGACACCTATGATTTGGACCGTCTGCGTGGATTTGAAATGATCGCCGAAAAAGACCGTTCCTTGATGATGGAAACTCATCGCCGTCTGATGGAGCAGGGGACGGACTATGACGTGGAAGTGACGGTTTGTTCCGGCAAGGGGCGGGTGTTCCCGGCCCGTGTGATGGGGACAGCGCTGCGGCAAGAGGGGCGCATCGTGCAGATCTATGGTCTGATGTACGACGTCGCCCAACGGCGGCATGTTGAAAAAGAGCTGCGCTATCAGCAGTTTTTGCTGAGGATGTTTTTGCAGTCGTCTCCGGCCATTGTTTACGTCAAGGATTTGCAGGGACGTTACCTGTTGGTCAGTCCAACTTTTGAAAATCTGGTCGGCAAAAGAAGTGTTGAGCTGGTTGGCAAAACAGATGCGCAGATCTTCGGTGTCGAGGACGCACGCAGGTTTTCCGATTCAGACAACCAGTTGATTCAAGAGCAGCAGCCGCGCAGCTACGAAGAAAAGCTGACCTTCCATGATGGCTCACAAAAATATTATCTGTCAGAAAAGTTTCCGTTGCGGGACGAAGATGGTCATCTAATTGCGATCGCCGGGGTTTCCACCGATATCACCGAGCTGCACCGCTACCAGCAGGAGTTGGAGCGTGCCAAAGAGGCGGCCGAAGCCGGCACTCGTGCCAAGTCGGAGTTCCTGGCCAACATGAGTCACGAAATTCGCACGCCGATGAACTCGATCATGGGTATGTCGGAGCTTTTGCTGGACACGGAGCTCAGTCCTGATCAGCGCCAGTTTGTGACAATTCTGACCCGGGCCTCTTCAAGTCTTTTGAACCTGATTAACGATATTCTGGATCTGTCCAAGATTGAGTCGGGTTTGATGGTGATTGAAAAAGTTCCGTTCAGCGTGCGGGAATCCGTGCGCCGGGCTTTGGAGCTTTTGATGATCCGTGCCGTGGAAAAGAAGCTGGATCTGAAGCTGGAAATCGATCCTCAGGTGCCCGAAAAGATTCTTGGCGATGCCACGCGCTTTCAGCAGGTGCTGATCAATCTGATTGGCAACGGCCTGAAATTCACCACTCACGGCGAGGTGCGGGTGCAATTGAAGGTGAACGGCCATCAGTTGTGGGTTGGGGTTAAGGACACGGGCATTGGCATGGCACCAGAGCAAATGCAGGGGCTCTTTACACGTTTTTCACAAGGGGATTCCTCGATCACGCGCCGCTTCGGTGGCACGGGCCTGGGCTTGAGTATCAGCAAGCAGCTGGTCGAGAAAATGGGCGGAACTATTGGTGTTACCAGTGAAATCGGCCAGGGGTCGGTTTTCTACTTTACGCTACCTCTGGGATCAAAATAAGAGTCTTTGGTTTTTATTTTAGGAGGGGGCTAGACAAGCCCTTTTTCTTTGGATAGGCTTTGAACATCTCACACAAGAGAGGAGGACCACATGATTATGATGAATATCAGCTCACTGATGGGCCTTCTTCTGTCACAGTTCTAAGGTCATTTGTTCATTTAAGAACTGATCTTATTCTTCTGCACAATTAAATATTGGACTGTTTTTTACGCCCGTTTGGGGCAGTTATGGATTCGTTATGAATTTTTTCAGACGTTTGTTGTTCACTGATGTCACGCCATTGGTGAAGTTGGCGAAAACGAAAAATATCGAGGAAAGTGATCTGCTGGCACTGCCGCAGGAACTGAATCCTCAGCATATTAAGGTAGATATGCAGGAAATCAGCTGGAAGTCCCCACGGGCTCTGCTGTTTTCTTTGATCCGCGCTTTGCGTGATTTCACCCGACCTGCTTATATCTGGTATCTGGCCAGCTCCGTTTTGGCGCTGCTGTCACCGGTGTTCGTGAATCGTTTTATCGGGACTATTTCCGCCGGTGTGACGGCAGAGACTTTGCCGACGGCATTGATTTATGGTGTGGCGCTGGGTCTTTGCGGCTTTTTGTCGGGCCTGTGCATGCAGCACTATTTCTTCAATTCTTTGAAGGCCTACCAGGTTACGACCAATATTTTGAATGAGCGTCTGTTCAAGCACAGTTTGAAGCTCAGTCAAAAGTCGCGCCAGAAAAATCAGGTCGGTGATATCGTCAATCACATGAGTTCGGACAGTGACAATGTGTCTGACTTCCCGATGGTGTTTGGTGACTTGATTTCCGCAAGTTTCCTGATCATCGGGGTCGTGGCGATGCTGTTCTATTATATTGGCTGGTCCGCACTGGCGGCATTGGCTGTGCTGTTCATCCTGGCGCCATTAACCAATTACGTGGCGAAAAAATTCACGCATCTGGATGAAGAGATGATGGAACACCGGGACCGCCGGGTGACCCTGATGACTCAGGCGATGAATGCGATCCGCGTGGTGAAGTACTTTGCCTGGGAAAAGAGTGTTGCCAAGGAAGTCACCGAAGTCCGTGAAAAGGAACTGACCAGCCGTCGTCGTTTGGCCAAAGCCGAAGTGGTTTCAAGTCTGGGCTACCTGGCGGTGTCCACGCTGGTCTTGTTTGTGGCCTTGGCGGTGCATGCCTGGCGCGGGGAAAAGCTGGATGCGGCGGTGATCTTCACCTGTATTTCTTTGTTCGGTCTTTTGGAAGGTCCATTTGGTGATTTGTCCCGACTGATCTCCCGTGCAACGAATGCCAAAGTCGGTGCTCGTCGTATTTTGGACTATCTGAACGAGGACGAAGTTGAAATCTCGACTGAAGAGCGCACCGATGGCGCGGCCGTGGGTCTGCAGATGCAGCACTTCAGCCTTCGTCATGACGGGGCTGTTTCTGATGTGCTTCACGATGTGAACGTTCATGTGCCGGCGGGAAGTTCACTGGCCATTGTCGGACCTGTGGGGGCGGGAAAAAGCTCGCTTTTGATGTCCTTACTGGGCGAGGTGGCTCCGCGTGAAGGTTCTTTGCAGTTTGTGCCTGAAATGCCGGGACGTCCGCGCATGGCCTATGTGCCGCAGGAAGCATACATCGTAAACACTTCACTGCTGGAAAACCTGCAGTTCGGTGAAGAGGTTTCCAAAGAAGAGCTGCGTCGGGCTTTGCACAACAGCTGCCTGAGCCGCGACTTGAAAGAATGGTCCGGGGGACTTCGCACCGAGATCGGTGAAAAGGGTGTGAACCTGTCCGGCGGGCAGAAACAGCGTGTGGCCCTGGCCCGGGCCTTCTTGCGCAAACCGCAGATCGTGCTTTTGGATGATCCGTTGTCTGCAGTGGATGCGGATACGGAAAACCTGCTTTGTGAGCGCCTGATTTTTGGCGCCTGGAAAGACGTGACCCGCATTGTGGTCACGCACCGACTGGAGCATTTGGCGCAGTTTGATCAGGTGATTTATATCCAGCACGGACGAGTGCAGGGGCAGGGCACTTTCAGTGAGCTGGTGAAGACATGTGCACCATTTGCAGAGTTCTATAAAGAACACGGCAAAACTCAAGGTGAAGGGCACGAAGTGCGCCCGGCCGAAACCGCTCAGGAAGCCGCGTCCATCAACACCGAGCTTGAAGCCAAAACGACCCGTGTGACCGAAGACGAGGATCGCGAAGTCGGGGCGGTGAAGGGTTCGGTGTATTGGGATTATATCAGTTCCTTGGGTGGTGACGGTAAATTTACCAAACCTTTGATTTTGGCGACGCTGCTTCTGGGAGCAACGGCAGCAACACTTCTGCCTTTGGCGCAGAAAGCCTGGCTTTCTTATTATTCCGGTCATCAGACCGAGTGGGTGGCGTTGACGGCCATCGGGATTTACGGACTGATTGGCGTGCTGGTGCTGGTAGGTTCATTGCTGAATCACCTGTTCTGGCTGGATCGTGGTATTCGCGCCGGTAAAAACATGCACGACAAAATGCTGAAAAGTGTTTTGAGTTCCCCGGTGCGCTTCTTTGATTCAACTCCGGTGGGGCGTATTATTCAGCGCTTCTCGCGTGATGTGGAGTCGGTGGATGTGTACCTGCAATGGAGCTTTGATTCGGCGGTTCACTGTGCGCTGCAGGTGATTGTGTCGATTGTCTTGATTCTGGGTCTGATGCCTTTGATGGTGTTTGTGATCGCTCCGGTGATGGCGCTTTACTATGTGCTGCAACGGGATTATCGCCGTCCGGCTCGTGAAGTGAAGCGCTTTGACAGTGTCGCCAGATCGCCACGTTATGCCCACTTCAAGGAAAGCCTGCAGGGGTTGGTGGTCATTCGCAGCTTTAACAAAGGGCCATGGTTCATGCAGAATTTCTATGCGAAACTTTCGCACAGCAACCGCATGTTCTATTCGCACGTTATGATCAACCGCTGGTTCTCGTCCCGCATTCCGCTGGTCGGGGGCCTGATTTCCATGGCGACGGCCGTGGGGGTCAGCTTGTCGGCCTATTACGGCGTGATGGATGCCGGGACCGCGGGGCTTGTGACGTTGTATTCGCTGTCGTTCTGGGGATTCCTGAATTGGGGTGTTCGTATCTTTGCGGATATTGAATCGCGCATGACTTCGATTGAACGACTGAAGTTCTTCTCGAATCTGCCAGGGGAAGTGTCGGTACTGAAACCTCTTCCAGAACCACTGCGCCCGACATGGCCGGAGTTTGGTGAGATTTCAGTGGAAGGTCTGAAGGTGCGCTATGCGAGCCATCTGCCACAGGTTTTGAAAGGAATCACTTTCAAAGTCGAGGCGGGAAGCCGCGTGGGTATCATCGGTCGCACGGGTTCTGGAAAAAGCACGTTCTTCCAATCCTTGTTCCGCTTTATTGAGGCGGAAGAAGGCAGCATCAGCATTGACGGTGTGAACACTGCCAGTGTGCCGCTGGAAAAACTGCGTCGCAGCCTTGCGATCATTCCACAGGACCCGACATTGTTTATGGGCACCATTCGCAATAATCTGGATCGTTATAACGAGTATTCAGATGACGAGGTGATGGGGGCATTGAAACATGCTTCCATGTGGGATTATGTGCAAAGTTTGCCGGATGGAATGAACTCGGCGGTGTCTGAAGGTGGGTTGAACTTAAGTCAGGGACAGCGTCAGTTGCTGTGTCTGGCCAGAGCTTTGCTGACCAAGGCGCGGGTGATCGTGATGGATGAAGCCACCGCCAGCGTGGATGTGCAGACGGATGCGCTTTTGCAAAAGGTCATTCGCACCTCTTTTGCGGGTGTGACGATGTTGATCATTGCCCATCGACTGGGAACGATCGCGGACTGCGATCAGATCGTTGAAATCTCGGCCGGCGAAGTGAAATCCATTCGCCGTCCGACCGAGTTTTCGCAGGAAGAGATCGAAGAAAGTCTTGTTTAAAATTTCTCCGAATGTGTATTTGCAGGACCCCTGGGCTTCGAAAGTCCGGGGGTTTTCTTTTGCGGGCCCGTCGATGGTCCCGTTGGTTTCTCAATTTAAGTCGGGGAAGTTGGATCAAAACGGGATGAAAGCCTGCTTAAAAAGCGAACAATGGTTCGTAAATAGTGAAATCTCAAAAGGATTTTGTGAATGTAATTTAGAGTCGGGTTTATCATGCCGATATATAACGTATGAAAAACTACGGAACGTTAACGGCACTTTTCTTTGTCAGCCTCTTAACTACGGTGGCCCAAGCCAGCCCCGCGGCTCTGACTTATCAGGGGCGCATCGTTAAAAGCAGCGGAGCTCCGCTGGAATACAGCGCGGTGGCCTTTCAGTTTGAAATCCTGGCGCCGAACAAAGTCTGCGTTCTTTATCGTGAGCAGCTGAATCACATCGACATGACAAATTCTGGCGGGGTCTTCGATGTTAAGATCGGGGCTTCGCACAGTTATCCTGCTGCGCCGACATTTACGATTCTGGATGCTTTTAACAACGGCAACCCATTCACGTGCGACGGGGGCTCTCCTTACAATCCGGGTCTGACGGATGGTCGCTTCCTTCGTGTAAAATTCCATGATGGTTCTCAGTGGCAGACGATCTCTCCGGACAATGAAATCCGCACAGTTCCTTTTGCTGGATTTGCTTCCTCTGCGGCGACCTTGGGGTCGCATGTGGCCACTGACTTTGTGATGAAAACCGAAGTCAATGCCGGAGCAGATTGCGGCGCAGGCAGCTTCCTGACCTGGAATGCGGCAACTAAGGAATTTGGCTGTGCCGGTGTTTCCGGTGCCAGTGGTGGTACGGTTCAGTCCGTGGCCGCGTCGGCGGGCAGCAACCCTTATTTGACTGTTTCAGCTGACAATGTGAATCCGGTGATCACTCTGAATGTGGGCACCGTGGCCGGCACTGTTGCGGCCGGAAATGATGCGCGCTTCAGTGATGCCCGTACTCCGACAGGAGCAGCCGGCGGAGTTTTGACAGGGACTTATCCGAATCCGGGCCTTGCTGACAATGCCGTGACCACGCCAAAACTGGCGGCAGGTGCGGTTTCGACAGAAAAACTTTTTGCCAACCCTGGTATCAGTCGTCTGGTGATGACGGATTCTTCCACGGGGGCGACGTTGGCTCCGCTTTCTTGCGGCGCCAATCAACTGCTGACCTGGTCAGTGGCTTTGGGCTGGCAGTGTACGAATCAGACTTCTTTGGCGGTGGGTTCAGCTTCGGTGTCTGCAAACTTCACAGGAAGTCTTGCAGGGGACGTGACCGGCACCCAAGGTGCAACGGTTGTGGGGCAGATCAAAGGTTATCCTCTGGACTTCACCGTGGTTCCGACAACGGGACAGGTGTTGAAATTCAATGGCACCAGCTGGTATGCCGCGGCTGACAGCAATGCCGGTGGAACCGTGACGAATGTGACGGGGACGTCGCCAATTTCCGTGGCGACGGGGACGACAACTCCGGTGATTTCGATTTCTCAGGCCAACACGACGACCAACGGTTATCTTTCTTCTGTGGACTGGAACACCTTTAATGGCAAACAAAATGCCCTGGGTTTCACTCCGCTGAATCCTGCCAATAATTTAAGTGAGCTGACGGCGACTGCGGCCACCGCCCGCACCAATTTGGGTTTGGGAACGGCGGCGGTGAAAGATGCTCCGGCTGCGGGTGATGCAACTGCGGCGCAGGTGGTTCTTGGGAATGATTCGCGTCTGACAAATTCCCGGGCTCCATCAGGGGCTGCAGGTGGCGATCTGACGGGCACTTATCCAAGCCCGACGCTGGCGACGGTAGTCACTGCGGGAACTGGCACGAAAATCACTTACGATGCCAAAGGGCGTGTGACAGCTTCGACCGGTCTTGCCGCGGGAGACATTCCGAATCTGGATTGGTCTAAAATCACCTCGGGCAAACCGACGACGCTGTCGGGGTACGGGATCACGGATGCCCTGGTTTCCAATGCCGGTGGTTCTCCAAGCATTCAGTCTGGAACTGACGCTGCGAAGCCGGCCAGCCCGGCGGCGGGGGCGATTTATTTCGCATCGGATACAAAAGTCATTTATCAGTATAATTCTGGTGCCTGGGTGGCGATTGCTTCTTCCGCTGGCGCCGGTGGTACGATCACGGCATTGACCGGTGATGTGACCGCTTCCGGGAACGGCACGGTCAGTGCGACCGTCAACTCTGTTGGCGGCTCGACGGCGGCGAATGTCAATACCGCGACGGTGGCGGCGAACGCGGCGACGAATTTGAATACGGCCAGTGCGATCGTCAGACGTGATGCTTCCGGCAATTTTGCTGCGGGAGCAGTCAGTGCGGGTTCTGTGGTTCTGCGTGACAGTGGATCCAACACGGTGACCCTGCAGGCGCCAACCGCGGTTTCAACTTCTTATGTTTTGAGATTCCCAACGGCTGTCGGTGCTGCCAATCAGGTGCTGACCACAGATGCTTCCGGAAACCTTTCCTGGACATCCCCTGCGGTGACAAGTGGTGTGGCCGTGACTTCTCCGATTGTGAATTCCGGGACAGCCAGCGCACCGAACATCGGCATTCAGGTGGCTAACGGTTCTCAGAACGGTTATCTGTCTTCTGCTGACTGGACGACGTTCAACAATAAACTTTCTGCGACTCTGGCTCCGGGCAATATCCGTGTGGGTAATGGCTCCAGTGTGGCAACGGCGGTGGCGCCTTCCGGTGATGTGACCATGACCAATGCGGGGGCCTTCACTGTGACAAAAGTGCAGGGCACAGCTGTCAGTGCCACAGCGCCGACGGCCGCGGGCCAGGTGCTGCGCTATAATGGGACCACTCAGTATGCTCCAGCCTTCTTGCAGCTGGGGGATTTGCGCTCGACCATCACTCCGTTTGGTGGCGTGTTCGCCAGCACGGCGTGTTCGACTTCGCAGACGATGTATTACAATGCCGCGACCGACACATTCCTGTGTCAGTCGATTTCTGTAACGGCGGCTAACTTTGCCAATCAGGCGCAGAACTCATTCTTCGCGGGTCCTTCTTCAGGTGGTGCAGGGGCGCCAGCCTTCCGCACCATTGCGGCTGCGGATCTTCCGACTGTGGGCACCGCAGGAACCTATCGTTCCGTGACGGTGGATGCCTATGGCCGCGTGACTGCGGGAACAAATCCAACCACAGCCAGTGGTTACGGTTTGACGGATGTGTTCGTCAACGGCGGTAACAGCTTCGGGGCCGCGGCGACGGTGGGAACAAACGATGCTCAGAGTCTGCAGTTAGAGACTGGCAACGTTGTACGCATGACAGTGGACACTTCCGGAAACGTGGGCATTGGTCAGGCGACGGATGCCAATGCCAAAGTGGCGATTAAAACCACCAGTGCTGCGCAGGCTTCTTTGATTCTGGATACAGTTGCATCAGGCATTCCTTCCATCGACATGCTTCGTAATGGAACCTGGAAGGGCACCATAGGTTTTAGCAGTGGTGGTTCCGACGACCTGTTTATCAGCAATGGTGTCGCGGGGAATATCATCTTTGACACCAGCAATGTTGAAAAAGTAAGAATCAGTGCAGCCGGGAATTTGGGGGTGGGAACCACAGCTCCAATCACGCCTCTGCATGTGAATGGCTCAGCCATCATCGGGAGCGGGAATACGACCTTCACCAATGCCTCCAACTGGGTGATTGGTTCTTCGAACTCGATCACGAATTCGGGTGGTGGTAACGCCAGCGTCATGAATATTATTGGTTCCAGCAACGCGATATCAACGACGGCGATGAACTTCTCCTACAGTTTGGATGTATTCGGAAGGTCCAATTCAGTATCCAATTCCGGAAACTCGCTTGTGGTCGGCAGAAGTAATACTGTTTCGGCTGGCAATAGTATCACTATCGGGCAGAGTATCACCAACAGTCTGATGGGCACCATGCAGGTGGGGTTGAGTGACACCGCCAAGATGACAATCCTGTCTACGGGTCGATTTGGAATTAACACCACGGCACCAAGTGAGGCATTGGAAGTCAACGGCAACGTGAAAGCCGCGTCTTATCTGTATACTTCCGATGCGCGTCTGAAGAAAGATGTTGTGACTTTGCCGATGGCTTTGGAAAATCTGCTGAAGCTTCGCGGGGTGAATTTCGTCTGGAAAAACAACGGCGAAAAAACCGTGGGTTTCATTGCCCAGGAAGTGGAAGCCGTTTATCCTGAATTGGTTCGCACCGACAAAGTTTCCGGCTTCAAGTCCGTTCAGTACGGCAATATCGTGGCGATTCTGGTTGAAGCGCTGAAGCAAGAGCACGCCGAGCGCCTGCAGGACAAAGCCCTGTGTCAAGGGCAGATTGCCCAGGTGTCCCGTGGTCTGGCCAGTGTGAATGAATCTTCCGACAGCCGTTTGAAAAAACTGGAGCAGGAAAATCAGGAGCTGAAAGCACGTCTGGAACGTCTTGAAAAAGCTCTGCTGAACGGAAAATAAGACTGTGAAGATCATCGGAAAGATCGCCTTCATTCTAGCTGTGTCACCTTTGCTGGTGGCACTGAACACCCAGGACACAGGTCACAGGGTGAATCGTGGCACCACCAAAGCCATCCATGCCCATAACGTCTGTAAGAAAGTGGTCAATGCGACGGCCGACAAGGACTTTTTTGTTCCCACCAAAACGGCAGCAGAGTGGACGGCGTTTCGGGCCGCCACGATCACCAATGTCTCTTTGACCAAGTGTGGTTCCTGTCTGGATATTTTGAACAACAATGGTTCTGAAGGGGATGGAATTTACTATATTGATCCCACGGGCAGTTCTCCTTATCCGGTCTACTGTGACATGACCACCGATGGTGGCGGGTGGACGCGTGTTTTCAAACACAATATCGCCGGCGGATATTTTGCCGATGCGACGGATGCCAGCAGTAAAAATACCACCACTCCGACAGCGGATCTGTATTCCATTCTTAATAAAATCGATCACTTTAAAACTCCGGGGAACAAATATCAGTTCCGTCTGACCTGGCCCGGAGAAGACTTGAAAAACATCTGGTTTCAAACCACCAATCCCACGGCCGACGTGAGTGTTGCCGGATACAAGACCGTCTTTGTGCAGGGCTACACCAACTATTGGGGTGGACTTGAATTGGGGAACGGCGCTCATGGCCCAGCGCAGACTTCGTCGTATCTGGAAGGTTCGGTCAATCACGTGAACTGGTTCTATTCCGTTGGGGCCTATGTTTCTTGGGGAACCACTCCGGTCGGGATTCCGGCTTCCGATGTGCTCGGTGCCAGTCACGGTGTGGCGGAAGTGAATTTGTGGATGAAGGAAGATGACACGCACACTATCTATAGTTCCTGCAAAGCGATTTTGGCGGCCGGCGCTTCCAAGGGGGATGGCATCTATACCATTGATATTGATGGAGCCGGAGCCACAGCGCCTTATGAGGTCTTCTGCGACATGACCACATCCGGTGGGGGCTGGACTCTGGTGGCGTACTCCAACGGCACTGTGACGGGCGCAACACCGAATGATTTCTTTGTGAATACATACAATCTGGCGGCGGCAGGTAAGCACATAATGGCGACGCAGCAGGCTTCCGTGAATCCTGAAGCGTTTTCGATAGCAGTGAACACGACGGATGCCATGTTTATTTCCCCGTCTTACAACAGCGGAGCACCGATCATTGATCTGGCTGGCGGCAACTGGAACTATAACAATACCAAGTGTACCGGGAATCTGCGCCACACCAGCAGAACGGCAGGATGTGCAGGGCAAAATGCCAATGATAATTATAACTCTTCTGATGCGTTTAACATAGCATTCAACTCCGGGAACGAGGGGATCGTGCCGACGTACAAGGCGACAGAAGTGTGCTACAGTGGTAAAGGGAATGCGTGTAACTTCAAATTCTATCTTCGTTAAAACGGGACGTGAACAGATATGAAACTGCGAATTGCACTGATGATCATGATGGCGCCTTTTGTGCTGGGAATTAACACTCTCAGCGAGGGCTATCGTATTCCAGTTGGTGGATCCACACGTATTTACGTTCCATACGTTTCGACTCAAGGGTCTTGCTATATCATCGACAACAATCACGCCAGCAGTGACTTGTTCGTGCCGACGAAGACTTCGACCGAGTGGACGTCCTTTGTTGGAGCCTCCAAACCTGCATTTATCGTAGCCACGCAATGCTATCCAAAATCCTGCAAAGAAATCAAAGAGCTGATGGGAAGCCCGGCCGATGGGACTTACACGATTGATTCCGATGGGACCGGGGCCAACGCGCAGTACTCGGCCTATTGTGATATGACGACGGACGGGGGCGGCTGGACCCGCATCTTCCGTCACAACGTGGCTGGAGGTTATTTCGCCAGCACGGCTGATGCGCAGTCTAAGAATACAGGAGCTCCGACGGGAAATCTGTATTCTCAACTGACCAAGATTCCGGATTTTGCCACGAACGGCAAATATCGTTTCCGCCAAACCTGGCCCGGGTATTCCAATAAAAATATCTGGCTTCAGAGCACGAACCCGCTCAGCGACGTGGTCGTCGCCGGATGGACGCCAATTATGGCGACGGCCATCACGGACAAGTGGGGTGGCTTGGAGTTGGGAAACGGAACTCATGGTCCTATCAATAACAATCAGGCCTTGCTGGATGGTTCGGTGCAGATTTCTGACTGGTGGTACGCCATCGGATCGACAGTGGCCTATGGAACCCCGGCGGGTATTCCGGCAGCAAGTTCGATGCTTGGAAGCAATGTTGGTGTGGCGGAAGTAAATCTGTGGATCAAAGAGGACGACACCTATACCACTTACAACTCTTGTAAAGCCATCCTGGATGCCGGAGCTTCTATCGGTTCGGGATTGTACACGATCAATCCCGGTGGTGGGGGAGCTATTCCGGTTTACTGTGATATGACGACAGATGGTGGTGGTTGGACGCGAATTCTGAACCATAACTATTCAGACGGAGTGTTTGCCAACGTCGCAGAGACTTTAAGCTACAACTCAGGATCGCCGCTGGCGGGCCGTTATTCGATCATGGGTCGTGTGGCCGGGTTCTATCGATCTGGCAAGCTGGAGCTCAAAATCAATTGGCCCGGTTCGGGAAGTGCCATTCGTAACTGGTGGACTCAGACCAGCAACTTCACGTCACAACCGGTGGCAGGCTACGTGGCCGTGGCGATTGAATCCACCTCGAACTATTGGGGCGGTCTGGAATACAATGGTGCCAGCAACACGGCGTTGGCTGACGGTTCTGCCAATCATTCGAACTGGTTCTATGCGGTGGGGATGATGGCGCCGGCGGGGTATGGGACTCCGGTGGGGATTCCGGCTTGTGATACGGTTACGGGGGCGGGGACGATTGGTGTTCCGCGCGTGGAGCTTTGGGTGAAATAATCACAAACTGGCCCCTCACTGTGTGGCGGCTATCCTCCTGTTATGCTCTAAAGCATAAATTGCAATATGCCCGGCCAGCTGGTCGGGCTTTTTCGTCGTACACCATGTCTTGCGAATCAATCGATTGATATTCGCCCGCATCATCGCAAACGTGTGATTCAATGAAAAAATCGGATCCCAGCGAAGCTTCTTTAACTCTCCCTGACCGACCACAGCCCCTCTTCCTCCCAGCACTGTAGTATGAATTGCTTTCGGAAAGTACTTCTGCACATCACCTGGATAAGCCGGATTTGAGTCCGACCTGATAATGGCATTGGGATGAATAAACTGGCGCACTTCTGTAAACAACTTCGCTCTTGCCTGAGGGCGAAAATCCTTGCGCGGACCGTACTTCTTCCTCGAGTAAGCGGCAATTCTGCCTTTTGCTGGCATCTGCGCCACTTCAAAACCCAGAATTCTTCGTGTGGAGTATTCCACCATCAGTGTCACCGAGAGGGGTTTGCACTTGGTGTGCTCAAAGGTCTCCAAATCATCAAACTCAACCTCCACACTGGGGGCGAATTTTTGATTGTGCTTCTTGAGTTGCTCTTTTGCCTGGGCGGCGGCAAAGCGAAATTTGCGAACGACGGTTTTGCGGTTGATTTTCAGAACCCTTGCAATTTCACGCTGGCTCATTTCGCCGGTCAGTAGGTCGCGGATCAGCTTATTGAGATGGCGTTTTTTTTGGCCTTTTAAGCGGCTTTGGGTGGCTGCTGAAAAGCTCTTTCCGCATCGAACGCACCAGAGTCTGGTAAGCGTTTGGCCGTCGGATTTGCGATAGTATCGGCCGAGCCTGCGGATTGTCCGGTTGGCGTCTTTGGGATCTCTTTGAAGGTGGCAATAAGGGCATTTTAGATTCATGCCCTTAAGTAAGAGCAATTGTTTGGCCTGGTTGGGACAGGGATTCAGACCACAGAGAAAGGGGGCAGTTTATAAAAAAAAAGGGAACCCGGAGGTTCCCTTTATCACATCTTTGCTTTCGCAAAAGACTAGTGACCAGCAGGAGCTGTAGTAGCAGGAGCCGCTGGAGCTGCAGCCGCTGCAGGAGCAGCTTCTTTAGCGTGCTTTTTCTTAGCAGCTTTTTTCTCAGCTTTAACTTCAGCAGCAGGAGCCGCTGGAGCAGTTGTTGTAGTAGCAGCTGGAGCAGTTTCGTTAGCGTGAGCAACAACACCTGCGAAAGCGATAGTCATCAAGATAGAAGCGAATTTCATAGTAACCTCCTAATGGTTCTTTGTTAGCTTCAATTGCGAACTAGAAAAGGCTAACAAACGGGGTTAAATCTCTGATTAAAAGCAGATTAAATGTTTTTAATTTCAAATCCGAACTTCGCGCCGGTCCCTGAGTGATTCTGGGCACTTAGCTTGGCATTGTGAAGGATGGCGATTTTTTGTGCGATCGCCAAACCTAGACCAAAGCCTTTAACACGCGTCTCCATGTTGGACCCGCGTGAGAAGCGTTCAAAGATGAACGGTAACTGTTCTTCCGGGATGCCGGGGCCGTTGTCTTCCACCAGCAGCTCGGTGTTTTCATTGCCGTGATTTACGGTGACTGAAACCACTTCCTGATTCGGAGAATACTTGATGGCATTTTCCACGATGTTCACAATCAGATTCGTCAGCAGATCGTTGTCACCGCGAATGCGTTTGTGCTCTTCGCCGGTTTCATTGTTAATCGTGACTTTCAATTTGATATCCTTGGACTTGGCCAGTTTTTCACAGCGAGCCAGGGCTTCAAACACCAGCTCATCAAAATCCAGATCTTCCAGATTTAATGCGCCAATCCCGGCGTCCACACGGGCCAACAGCAGCATCTCCTGCACGATGCTGGACAGATTGTCCACTTCCTGCAGCGCACTTTTAATGAACTGATCCACATCGCGCTTTTCAGTTTTTTGCAGCAGCTCCATTTCACCCCGCATGATCGTCAGCGGCGTCAGCAACTGGTGTGAGGCGTCCGCAACGAAGCGCTCCTGCGACTGGAAGGCCTGCTGGATACGATCCAGCATTTCATTCAGCGTCAGTGACAGCTGTTTGATTTCATCGTTGGCATTGGGAACGGGGACGCGCTTGGAAAGTTCGGTGACTTTGATTTCCTTGGCAATTTTGATGATGTTATTCACCGGATTCAGCGCACGAGCCGACAAGAACATTCCTCCCAGGGTGGCGATGAACAACACAAACGGAATACCCAGTTGCAACAGCGTCAGGCGCTTTTGAATCTGCGTTTCCATCAAAGTCATGGGCACCGCAATCTGCAGCATCAACTGGGGCTTGGCGGCGTTATCCAGGGGGAAGGAGATCAGACGGTAGGAATCGGCCTCGGCAGAGGGAATGTTGCGAATGTGTTCGATGGTACGGTAGGTGGCTTCTTCACCCTTCCAGATGCGTTCGAAATCCTTTTTGTAAGGCGGATTGAATTCACCGAAATTCCCCACGCGCGCCAGCACGGCGCCGGAGCTGTGGCGCACCTGAATCAGGGCTGTTCCCAGCGGGAAGGGCAGGATTTTACCGTGATCCAGTCTTAGAGGCGGAAAACTGAGATCGCCCTTGATGCCGATTTCAATCCCGTCCGAAACGTCCACGCAATAGTTGAAAAGTGCGTCGTCGAAATCCTGTTGAAGGGTGTCGATCATCATTTGGAACAGGAACATGTTAAAAAAGACCGTGGTCGCGCCGAAGATCAGCACGAAGATCAGCGACAGGCGCAGACGAATGCTGAAGCTTTGAAAGAAATTATAGATTTTCTTTAAGAACATATCCTGTCCCCACCACCGTATGAATCAGACGTTTCGGGAACGGGACATCGATCTTTTTGCGCAACAGATTGATATAGACGTCAATCACGTTGCTTTCCGAATCAAAGTGAATGTCCCAGACATGTTCAGCGATCGAGACCCGCCCCAAAGGACGCTCCGGATTTCGCATAAAGTATTCAAGCAGGGCGAACTCTTTGGAGGTCAAAGAGATCTCCTGGGAATTTCTGCGCGCTTTGCGCTGGATCAGATCCAGTTCCAGGTCCGCATACTTCAGGATATTGCTGGTCGCACCGCCTTGGGACGGGGCTTTACGGCGAAGCAGCGCACGCACACGGGCGTGCAACTCATCAAAAGAGTAGGGTTTGGTCAGATAGTCGTCAGCGCCGGCATCCAGTCCATGAACTTTGTCTTTGGTGGTGGAAAGGGCCGTCAGCATCAGAATCGGGCCTTCATAGCCGTCGCGGCGAATGTGGCGGGCGGTGTCGATGCCGCTTTGATCGGGCAGCATCACATCCAGTATCACCAGGTCATAATCGCCCTGGGCCATGTAAGATTCAGCGGCTGATCCACTTTCGGCGAGGTCCACGGCATAGCCGACCTCATTCAGGCCTTTTTTTAAAAAGTTCGCCATTTTTATCTGATCTTCAACGACTAGAATCCGCATGATCCGCGAGTCCTTTCTGATCTTGCTTTTCTTTCATGAAATAGTAATCCAGGACACTCATCAAGGATTTGTATTTTATGGCGAGTTGTTTTTTGTGGTCCGTGTTTTCACCACGGACCAGACGGTCATAGTGGCCTTCCCAGTTCAAAGGGATGTCATTTTCTGGCTTGCTGGCTGTCAAAACCCCGCCGGTGCGGTCGGCAATCAAGTTGAAAGCGTTCACCGCAAAGTCACCGTTTTTATCAAAAAGATCACGTCCCAAAGCGGAGTATGGAACTTCGGACAGGGCCAGGTTGTAAAGAGTCGGGGCAATGTCCGCCTGCGAACCGAAGGACTCGGGATCCAGTTTTTTACGGATAGGCTCAGGCAAATACAGATAGAACGGCACAGAGCCTTTCTGCAAAAGCTCTTGTTCAGTGAAGTTCACAATCCAGAAGGTGTGATCCCCCGTGATGGCGACGATGACTTTGTCTTTCAAAGGCGAGTTTTTAAGCCTTGTCATGAACTTTGCCAGTTGGTCTGAAGAATAGCGATAGGTTCTAAAGCGTTTTTCAGCCAGAGCCGCATCACCAATCAGACGCGACTTCAGTTCGTCCGGGGTTTTCAGGTCCGGCAACTGATAAGATTCGGGCAGCTGATAGGGCGGATGATTCGTCGTGGTCATCGTCAGCAGGAACTGTGGTTCGGTGCTTTCGTTCAGGGTTTTATAGACGTAGTCAAAAAGCTCCTCGTCGTAAACACCCCAGTCGTGGCGTTCTTTCAGGCCGCCCAGGGCCTCGGTCATTTCGCTTTCACCCTCGACGGTGTCAAAGCCCTGCTTGATTGCAAACTTGTTCACTTCGCGCCAGCCGGGATTTCCGCCGTAAAGGAAGCGGGCCTTGTAGCCGGCACTTTTGAAAACTCTGGCGGTGCTGGAGCGGAACGGCACCTGCAGGTAATCACTTTCTGTCAAAAACTCGCCGATCGGTCTTTGTGGCGAGCCGATCATCAGACAGCTTAAACTGCCAATTGTGGCATTGGTGCTGGACAGGAAGTTTGTTAGATAGGTGTCCTCGGTCAGATGTTTTTTGAAGTCACCCAGCAGGTTGAACTCCGGGTGGTCGTAGTTAAACCAGTAGGCCCCCATGGATTCCATCACCAGCAAAAGCACATGCGGGCGGTTTTTTGCAGCCCATTCGTTTTTCGGAGTCTGACGTTTCATCAGATCCAGCGGGTCGGCTGGAACCTGTTCAAGCGGGATCTGATAGAAATCTGCAAAGGCCTGACGGTAATTGCCACCATAACCATAGTGGCGCAGATTGCTGTCCCATTGGGAAATCTGCTGGGCTTTCAGTTCGATGGCACGACCGAATGCGCGCACGCCATTAAAGCTTAAATGATTCACGAAGATACTTTTGGAAATCCCGGTGTCCATTTCGCTGAGTGGAAACAGCGCCAAAGAACCACGGGCGCCGACGCCATTCAGAACAAACAGCACGAAGAAGAACAGTACAAACACCGGATAAGAGATTTTTTGCACGCGCCAAGGAAGCCACTCTCGTCCCTGGGTGAAGTTGATCTTAAGACCTTTCCACAAAAGATAGGTGAAAAGCCCCAGCCCCAGGAAGATCCACACGGCCGGATAGTTGCGCCAGATGGTTTTGGTGATGGCCACAGTGTCGTCTTCAAAATATCCGAAAATCAGAACGTTGATGCGGTCCTGATAGAAGCTGTAAAAGCCAAAGTCCACCGCGGTGATAAACATCACGATAAACAGCATCACCGTGTAGTAAGGAACCAGAAAAGCAGTGAAGCGGGAATAGATGCGGGTCAGGGCGGGTTCAAACCCCTGCCAGAAAGTGAAGAAGCTTAAGAACAGCAAAATCAGCAATGGGATGGCGTTGATGTAAAACAGGACCGTGCTGTCAAAGCGGAAGCCCAGCACAAAGGCTTTAAAAACGGCGGCCCCCAGTTGGGACAGCTCCCGGGAATCCCCGAAGGTCGTCATAAAAGCCCAGCGCCAGATGGAGCCGATAATCAGGAAAGCGACATTCACGATCAGAATGCGCTTAAGGTATAGCCAAGATTGATTGAACCACTGTGCCCGTGCGTTTTTCATTGAGGAAGTGAAAATCTCACTTCCCGGGCTCAGGATCAATCTGGAATTTTACCGAAGTCCCATTTCTTGTTAGGGTCCTCAGGCACGATGACCGTGGATTTCGGGGCAGCCGAGGCCTCGACGGATTTGATGCGTTTATCGCCATCGGCAGTGATCTGTACCGGAGGGCCCCCGGGTTTGCGGGATTTTTCCAGGATCTTTAGCAGTGCGCCATATTGCGGCAGGGAACGGGGCAGGGTGTAGGCCCCCTTGGCTTTCTCGCCTTCAAAGAAGACCTCGACCTCTTCTGAAATCTCTCGGACAACACGGACTTTGGCGGAAAAACTCTCTGATTTTTCCTCTTCCGCTTCCTGTTCATAGATGGACGTGTTCATTTTCTTGGCTTTAGGTGGGTTCTGGGCCTGTGCATTACCAGCCAGGGCCAGCAACATGATGAAACTCAGCATCGTATTTCCCCTTTCTCAATATAATGCACCTCCTTTTGTTGCCGCGCAATAGGCCTTATGCTAGGGTTTCGGTGTTCTAACGAGGAGACCTTATGAATTTGGGTTGGACAGAAATCCTGCTTATCGGTGGTATCGCTTTGCTTCTTTTTGGACCAAGCAAACTTCCCAATTTGGGACGTTCTTTGGGTGAATCCATCCGTGGCTTCAAGAAGGGTTTGAATGAAGATCCTGCAGCGGACGAAAAGGAAGCTAAACAGCAGATCACTCAGAATCCGCAAAGACCGGTGAATGAGCAGCAGCCACAGACTGAAGAGAAAAAAGAAACTCACAACTCATGACTTCCACAAAAATTTCCCTGACTCAGACTGTGCAAAAAGGGGGCTGTGCTGCGAAGGTGGCCGCCTCTGAGCTGCGCGAAATTCTGAAACAGGTGAAATTTCCGGCGGCGCATCCGGCCTTGATGGTGGATGGCGGTCTTTTTGACGATGCGGCGATTTACAAGATCAACGACGAAATCGCCCTCGTGCAAACCCTTGATTTTTTCACTCCCATTGTCGACACCCCAAAACTGTTTGGCGAAATTGCCGCAGCCAATGCGCTGAGCGACGTCTATGCCATGGGCGGAAAACCAAAAACCGCCATGGGTATTTTGGCGTTTCCTTTGGCCACTTTGCCCAAGGAAGTGATTGTCGATGTCATGCAAGGGGCCAGCGACAAAATCGCGGAAGCGGACGCCAATTTCGTGGGCGGGCATTCCATTGATGATGACACGTTGAAGTTCGGCCTTTCGGTGACGGGTTTTGTAAATCCGCAACAAGTTTGGACCAATGCCGGCGCCAAAGTCGGGGATCATCTGATTCTGACCAAGCCCCTGGGTACGGGCACATTGACGGCGGGCTTGAAGCGTCAGGAAGTGCAGGAAGCCGATATCATGGAAGCCCTGCAAAGCATGGCCACTGTGAACAATGCCGTGGACTATATGACTCCGGTTTTGAAAAACGAAGTCCATGCAGCCACAGATATCACGGGCTTTGGTTTGTCCGGTCATGGCATGCAACTGGCCAATGCCAGCCAGGTCAGTCTGCGTATTTCTTTCAGTAAAATCCCGCGCTTTGCCAAGGCGTTGGCCTTCCTGGAAAAAGGTTTTCTGACCAAGGCGCATCGTTCGAATGCCGAATACACGAAAGAAGCCATTTCTGTGGCGGGTCTTGAGTCATTGCAGCAGCATTTGCTGCATGATCCGCAGACCAGCGGTGGACTTTTGTTGTCTGTTTCCCGTGAGGTTAGTGCGGATATGGTTCAGGCCTTGCGCGCAAAATTCAAATCTGCTGAAATCATTGGAGAGGTTTTGCCTCGCCAGGATAAAGCGGTGATCTTTGAGCCTTAAGAATATCAAACCCGATCAGTTAAAAAACCTGTTTCAACAGAACATTCCATTGATGGATGTGCGTGCCCCTGTGGAGTTTTCGCAAGGCTCCATTCCTGGTGCGGTGAACCTGCCGGTCATGAATGATGACGAACGCGCCCAGGTCGGGACGGTTTACAAAAACCAGGGCAATGAAGCCGCGGTGAAGCTGGGGCATGAGTTGGTGTCTGGCCTGGTGAAAGAGCAGCGGGTGGCGGCCTGGAAAAGCTTTGTCCAAGCCCATCCCGAGGCGGTGTTTTACTGTTTCCGAGGCGGACAGCGTTCGCGCATTTCCCAGGCTTGGCTGAAAGAGGCCGGTGTTGAGCGCCCGTTGCTGGTTGGTGGTTTCAAAGCCGCCCGCAACTATCTGATCAAACAAATTGAAGAGTTCTCGGTGCGCCAGGAGCTGATTTCTGTTTCGGGTCCGACGGGCAGCGGGAAGACTCATTTTCTGCGCGGCTTGAAAGGTTGTCCGGTGATTGATCTTGAGGCTTTGGCCCGTCATCGGGGCTCGGCCTTTGGAAATTGGGAGGTTCCGCAGCCCACGCAAGTGGACTACGAGAACAATCTTGCCCGTGAAATTCTGCTTCTTGAGGACAAAATTCATGGAAAAATAAAACCTCTGGTGGAGGATGAAAGTCGCCTGATCGGGCGAATCTCTCAACCGGCCACGTTCTTTATTCGCCTGAGGTCTTCGCCAGTGATCTGGATTGATGAGCCTTTGCCCGTGCGTGTGGACAATGTTTTTGACGACTACATTCTGAACTCCTCCATAGGCAAAAGCCTTGAGGCCGCACCCCGTTGTGCGGAAGAAAACGACATCCTGCGCGCGCAGGCGCTGCAGTTGTTTGCTCGGTATCGTCAGTCTTTGCTGGCGATTCAGCGTAAGCTGGGGGGATTGAGAGCACAGGAAGTGATGGCGGATTTGGAAAAGGCCGAGCTGGCTTACCTAAATCACGCGGAGCTTTCCGGTAATAAGGTGTGGATAGAAAAGCTTCTGCAATATTACTACGACCCGATGTATCTGGGTTCATTGGAACGTCGCCATGTCACGGTGCTGTTCAAGGGAACCCGCTTTGAGGCTGAAAAGTTCGTCCACAGTCTGACGTGAACTTAGCCTCATTTCACTGCGCGTTATCTATTTGAAAATAATAGAAACGAGCGCAAGATAAAGCCTTTAGTATTTAAAACAAAACCCCTTAAGAGGAGACAGCATGAATAAATTGGTTCTGGGTGGTCTGGTTGTTGCGGCGATGGCCTTCACAACAGCTTGCCAAAAGAAAGTTAAGCTCGACACTGATATGAAAAAAGCGAGCTATGCTATCGGTCAACAAATCGGTGGTAACTTGAAACAACAAAACATCGACTTCGATGCAGATGCATTGGCGATGGCTTTGAAAGACGCAGCAGCGGGTAAAAACGAAATGTCTAAAGAAGACATGCAAGCTGCTATGATGAAACTTCAAGAAATGGCGATGAAAAAACAACAGGAACAAGCTGAAGGCAATGCTAAAGCTGGTAAAGACTTCCTGGAGAAAAACAAATCTGCAGCGGGCGTGAAGACAACTGCTTCCGGTTTGCAGTACATCGTTGAAAAAGAAGGCACTGGCGCTTCTCCTAAAAAAGAAGACGTAGTAAAAGTTCACTACAAAGGGACTTTGACTAACGGTGAACAGTTCGACTCTTCCTACGATCGTGGTCAACCGGCTGAATTCCCAGTTGGTGGCGTGATCCCAGGTTGGACAGAAGCTCTTCAGTTGATGAAAGTTGGCGGCAAAGCCAAGCTTTTCATCCCACCTGAGCTGGCTTACGGTCCATCCGGTCGTCCTGGCATTCCGCCAAACTCTGTGCTTGTGTTCGAAGTTGAGTTGATCGACATCGTTAAACAAGACACTAAAAAGAAAAAGTAATTAATGTTCGACATTAACAAAGACCCTTTTGAGCATTTTGACCGCCTGATGAAAGAGGCGGTCGCAAAGCAGATCCCGGAAGCCAACGCGATGTCGGTGGCGACCGTGGATGAAAAGGGTGTGCCCTCCGTGCGCATCGTCTATTTAAAAGAGGTATCGCAGGGGGGCTTTGTTTTTTATGGGAACTACAATTCTCATAAAGGCAAAGACATCGAGACTAATCCCATTGTCTGTCTGAATTTCCACTGGCCCGCGATCTGGCAGCAAATCCGCATTACTGGTAAGGCTGAAAAAATATCCGCCGCAGAAAGTGACGCTTACTTCGCGACACGGGCGCGCTTAAGCCAAATCGGAGCCTGGGCAAGTCATCAAAGCGAAACGATCCCCGCACTGGACTGGTTGTCCCGCCGGGTTCAAGAATACGAAAAACAATTCGACGGCCAAGTTGTGCCACGTCCGCCACACTGGGGCGGGTGGAGAGTCATCCCCACTGAAATCGAGTTCTGGTTCGGCCTGGGCGGACGCCTGCACGAACGCCACATTTACCAGCGCACAGAAGACGGTGGCTGGAAGACATTCTTACGAAGCCCTTAGCTCCTTCTTTTAAATAGAAAGCCCCTACCTGCCCCCTCGGCTGCGAACAGTCCTCGCGGACGCCATCCCGTTGGGATGAGCTGCTGCGGAACTTGCCGATGGGACAGGTAGGGGCTTTCTATTTTAAAAGAAGGGCGTCAGACCTTGTACTTTGTCGACGCCCCCAAAAAGGTGCCTGGTGATTTTTTACTTAGCTTTGTGTCAAATGTCCGTGGGGCGGACAGTTGATTACTTTACTTGCGTTAAATATTTGTCCAGGCGGTCTTTGTTCATGGCGAAGGTTTTGGCCAGTTCTTTGGCTTTGTCTTGCGCCTCTTTGAGGTTGGTTGGGTTGCCTACTTGGATGACGCCGACCATGGCCATGGGCAGGTGGGCTTTGCATTCGTAGACATAGACACCCTCTTCGCTGACTTTGATTGTCAGGGGTTTGTTTGATGGGGCGCTGAAGGCTTTGGCGCTTTTTGGGATCACCACAGAAGACACGTCATGGGCAGGGTCGGTGGGGACGAACTTGATGGTGTCGCCTTTGGCGGCCTTCAGGTAAGCCGGTTCGAAGACCATGATGCCTTCTTTGCCGTTGTTGAGCATTTTGATTTCGTGAGTGGCGGCATTGGCCGCCAGGGCGCCATTAAGCAGGATAACAGTCGCAATAAGTTTTAGATTTCTTTTCATAGAACACCTCTTTCATAGGGGGGATTTCGCTCTTGTTTTTTGAGTTGGTCAAAGCTGTATTCTTTCTTTCATGATGAGCATCATGGTGCTTCCGAATATTTTTTTCGCCCAGGGATCAACCCGTAAAAAATAGCAATGAGTAGCTAGGTTCCTAAGTAAGGGAAGTGCGTGTATTTGAGTAAGGATCGCTTTTTCGCCCGAGCAGCAATTAACCAGCGGATGGAGCTTCAGACAATTGAATGTGACATTGATTTCATGTTTTGACCCTTTTGGCATGTGATGAGGCTGCCGAAAGAATTAGCACTATGATGCGACACTTCGGAACGTACTTGATTGCGTGTCTCTTTTTTGGACCGTTGACCTTGTCAGCGGCGCCGCAGTTTCTGACCTATCAGGGGCGGGTGCTTAAGAATAACGGTTATCCTCTTGAATATGAAAATGTCAGTTTTAGTTTTGAAATCACAAATCCTGACGGACTTTGTGTGATTTACCGTGAGCAAGTTAATGGCATCAACATGGTGAACTCCGGAGGAGTTTTCGATGTGGCGATCGGTTCGGGAGCCCGACAATATCCGGCGGATGCAGGATTTAATTTGCTCGATACCTTTAATAATGCGACTCCTTTTGTTTGTGATGGAGGCAGCCTCTATTCGCCAGCCTTCAATGACGGGCGTCGTTTGCGGGTGAAATTTCACGACGGGACCGGATGGAAAACAATCACGCCTGATTCAGTGATTCGCACAGTTCCCTATGCCGCCTATGCGTCTTCCGCAGCGAAACTGGGGGCCTATTCAGCTTCTGATTTTTTATTGAAAAATGTTTTGCCGGTGTGTGGTTCGGGTTCTTTCCTGTCCTGGAATGGAAGTGATCTTGTTTGTGAAGGTGTCAGTGGTGCCAGTGGCGGTACTGTGACCCAGGTGTCCTCCGCCAACTCTTATTTGACGGTGGCCAACGGAACTTCAACGCCACTTCTGACGCTGAAGGTGGGGACGGTCAGTGGGACCGTTGCGGCCGGTGACGATGCAAGGCTCACGGATGCGCGCACTCCGAAAGGAGCGGCCGGGGGAGATCTTTCAGGAACCTATCCGGCGCCCTCTGTGGTGGCTTTGCAGGGAGTTGCCGTTGCGAACTCGGTGCCGGCCTCTGGAAATTACTTCAAGTACAATGGTGCTCAGTGGGCTCCGGCCGGGATCAATACCAGTGATGTTAATGGGCTGTCAGCGACACTGAGTACGTATCTGACTCAGTCCGCATTTAATGCGGCGGTCAGCTCTGCCAGTTGTGGTGCGAATCAGGCGGCTTATTGGAATTCCGTGTCCGCTAATTTTCAATGTCAGACAATCAACGTGGGTGTAACAACTGTGTCGGGCACTGCGGGGCAGATTGTGGTCAGCAATGGCAGCACCACACCAACTTTGTCTTTGGCCAGTGTCGGAACCAGTGGATCCTATTTTAAAGTGACAACAGATGCCCAAGGGCGCGTGACCGCAGGGCAGAGTTCACTCACTGCTGCGGATATTCCGGCACTGAGTTGGACGAAGATCACTTCGGATCTGCCCACCACATTGGCGGGCTATGGTATCACCAATGCCGTGACCAATGTCGCAGGAACGCCCAGTTTGCAAACAGGTTTGGATGCAAGCAAACCCGCGGTTGGAACTGCCGGTCGTTTGTACGTGGCCAGTGATACCAAACGAATCTATCGTGACACGGGAAGCGTGTGGGATCTGATTGCCTCAGCGGCAGGCGCCGGGGGCACAGTCACCAGCGTGGCCACAGGCACGGGTTTAACGGGTGGACCGATTTCCACCACGGGGACCATCTCGTTGGCGAACACCGCAGTGACGGCGGGCTCGTATGGTTCCGCAACGCAGGTGCCGACATATACGGTGGATGCTCAAGGCCGATTGACGGCGGCTTCCAACGTCACGATTTCCGGAGTGAGCCCTGGTGGAGCCGCAGGCGGAGATCTGACTGGCACTTATCCGAATCCAACTCTGACTGCGACAGGAGTCACCGCTGGGACGTATCCCAAAGTCACCGTGGACGCCAAAGGACGGGTGACGGCCGGCGCGGCACTTGTTGCGGCGGATATTCCAGCACTGGATACTTCAAAAATTACGACCGGCACCTTTGCGGCGGCAAGAATGCCGGCGTTTTCCGGAGACGCGACTTCAGTGGCAGGAACTACGGCACTGACACTGGCGGACTCGGGAGTTGCTGCAGGGACTTATAAGTCTGTTACTGTGGATACTAAAGGTCGAGTGACTGCAGGGTCGAATCCGACTTCCGTCACCAGCGTGGCGACAGGCACGGGCTTAACTGGCGGACCGATTACCACGACAGGGACCATTTCGTTGGCGAACACCGCAGTGACGGCGGGCTCGTATGGTTCCGCAACGCAGGTGCCGACATATACGGTGGATGCTCAAGGCCGATTGACGGCGGCTTCCAACGTCACGATTTCCGGAGTGAGCCCTGGTGGAGCCGCAGGCGGAGATCTGACTGGCACTTATCCGAATCCAACTCTGACTGCGACAGGAGTCACCGCTGGGACGTATCCCAAAGTCACCGTTGATACCAAAGGACGGGTGACCGCCGGCGCGGCGCTTGCTGCGGCGGATATTCCGGCTTTGGACACGTCCAAATTGACGACGGGAACTTTGCCGATTGCCCGGGGTGGAACTGGTTCAACCACGGGATCTATTACTGGTTCTGGTGCACTGACCTTTGCTGCCGGTGGAACGAATCAGAATATCACGTTAACTCCCAGTGGAACGGGGCGGACTGTATTGAACGGGAATGTGGGGATTGGCACGACGACTCCCGCAGCGGATTTGGAAATCAAAAGAGCATTCGGAGCTGGGGGACATCTGCGAATCGGGGATGGCTATGATGCCAATTCTTTTGCATCCCTTGGATATTCAGCTTACGGGGCCAACCTGATTATTTCGTCAGGGTCCTATTGGAACGGAAGTGATTGGCAGGCCACACATACTTCAGCTTCGCATGTAGCTGTTGGGCCTGACGGTGTGATGTTCAAAAATACCAAAGGTCTTACAATTGGTGGCACTGATCCTCTGAAAAACATGTTGCTGGTCGGTGGTATTCAGAATCGTCTGGAAGTTTATCCGCAAGCGGCGACAGCGGAGGGCGGAGAGATTTATCTTCAAGCTGCAGGAAGTGCGGGGGCGACATCAGATGTGGTGCTGGATAACTATAACAACAGATTCCGGGTGCTTGTGGCCGGAGCAGAGCAAATGGTCGTCGCAAGCTCAGGAAATGTCGGTGTGGGCCAGACAAGTCCTTCCTATAAGATGCATGTCAACGGGACTGTTGCCGGGACTGCGGCGTATGTGAACACTTCGGATCAAAGACTTAAGAAAAACATTACCGTGATAGAGGGGGCGCTGGAAAAGATCCTGCGTTTGAACGGTGTTTACTTTGACTGGCGCAGTGAGGAGTATCCTGATTGGAACTTTGAACAGCGCCACGATATAGGCGTCATCGCTCAGGAAGTTGAGAAAGTGTTTCCGGAGGCGGTTCGCACGGACGACAAGGGATTTAAAGCCGTTGCTTATAGCAAGCTGGTCCCGCCACTAATTGAGGCTGCGAAAGCGGTCAATATGAAATGTGAGATGAACCTGGTTCAGATCAGGGAACTGCAGGATAAAGTCGCAGAGCTTCAGAGAGAGAATGAAATGCTGCAAAATCGTCTGAAGCTCGTCGAACAAAGACTGGGATTGAATCAGTAAAATCCCGACACAGCAAATTTGCAGTGCCGGGATCATTTGGTACCAATTATTTGGCCGCCTGGATTTCGGTTTTTTGAACTACTTCGACAGAGTCGCAGTAAATCTTGTCCAAGGTCTTTGAGTTTGATTTCTTGTAATAGACATACGCGCCTTTGAGTCGGTCGTTGTCAGCGAAGTTCTGCACTTTCCCGTTTACAAGGCCCATGGCCGGACTCCAGTCAATATGACAATGACCTGCCAAAATTGCAGGGGTCTGGCGTACCGGAACTTTTTCGCCGTTTGCCTGGCGCAGGGTTGCTATTTTTTGATCAACCTCTTCGGCAATTTCTAGTTTCAGATCGACAATGGCATCTTTGACCTGGCTGAGCTCGGCCTCCATGGCGGCAATACGCTCGGCTGTCAGGCTTTTTAGTTTCGCGGGATTGCGCAGATCTCTTTCAAGAAGGCTGGCTTTCGTTTCTTTCGTGTGCAGGCCTTTGTTGTTCCCGAGTATTGAAGTCAGCTGAGATTTTACCAGTTCCGAATTGTCTTCCCAGACATCAAAGCCGGCATCCTCCTGGTTCAAGCAGGTCACGCGCACGGTTTTTTTGTCTGTGATGGAGCACGAGGCGATTTTGAAATCCAGCAGATTGTCTTCACCCACGGCTGGCAGGGACAGGTCCTTCAGCAGATCGGTTTTGTTTTTGTTCGAAACCTTTACCAGCAACTGATTTTCCGAATAAGTTTCAGCGGCTTCATTGGCGTCGGTGGATTTGACTCCGCCCAGGCAAATGACCGGACTGGTTTTGTTTTTACCACGATACTGCATCCACCAGTTGCCTTTATAGGACTTGCTCGGGGTTGCGGCGAATTCGCAGTAGTTCGGATCGTTCGGTTCGCGGCTGCAGGCCACACCGTTCATCGCGACGCCGCGGCTTTCTTTGCGATAACAAAGAATCGGGGACTCGCTGGCCTTTAACGGTGAAGAGGCAAGGTGGGAGGTATAGACTTTTTTCGTCAGGCTGACGATCTGGGTTTTACCTTCAAGATAGTCACCGATACGAGGGGACTTGATATTCAGAGTGTCCGCCGGAGGAACCACGACCACACCGATATCGCAAACCCGGCGGGCAACGAATTTGTGTTTGCTAGCTTTGGCATCGTACATCAGATTTCCGTACTGCCAGCTACCGTCTTTATACACGCACGCGCCACCATAGTTTTTCTTGTAGTTCAGGTCAAAGTCATTGCAGGCCACACTGAGTGTGCGCGCCACCCCATTGACGGAGGCAGAGTACGAGCAATCCTTGGGCCTTCCATCGGTCAGGGTTTCGGCTTGCAGGGCGGCCGGAGCAAGTATGAAGAACAGAACGTGCGAGACTTTCATGGGGTTCTCCTTCTTAAATACCTAAAATGTACTTGTTAGCGACATTGCATTTTTCATTGACGTGACAGAAGACATCTTCTCCGTCGGAATCAACGCTTTTGGCGACGCACAGGCCGTTTTGTTCATCCAGGCCCGGAGGGCACGGCAGTTGGCATCGGGCTTCAGTTTCAGTCCAGACTCCACCAAAGCTTGAGCAGATGGCGGCCAGGTCGGTATTCTCAAGACCGGCAGAGCAGCCGATAATGTTTTTACGGTCGTTGTCCAGATAAAGGTAAGTGGCCGCGCGGATGGCCGATTTCGGATTGTTTTGTGCGGTGGTGTCCAGTCGCAGGGAGCCTTTGATAATCCGGCTGTTGCCAAAATCAGTCGCGTTGGCCCCTTCGATTGCAATGTATTGCTGGTTGCGGTTCTTGCGGTCATAGTAGGGGGCTATGCTGATGTTTTCGATTTTGAAGCGGCCGTAAGAGTCTCCGTTTTTTAGTTCCAGAAATCGACCCGAGATTCCTTTGCCCAGAGGGATATCCTTATTGTCAGTCCAGGTGTCGGAGGTGATGGGAATCGGCGTTTCCAGATCCACGATGCCGCAGTTGGCAGATTTGGTCAGCTCGACAAGTTCCCCGGAAAGCTCACGGGCCTCCAGCAGTGTATTCAGGTTCGTTTCGTGTTTGTAGTTGTTTGCGATCAAGGTCATGAAGCCGCTGACGGCTATTCCCAGAAGTGCCAAAGAAAGCAGAGCCTGAATTAAGCTGAAGCCATTTTGATTTCTTAACGCGTGCATTTGTCCCTCGGGTACGGTCATGAGAGGTCCGGGTCTGTATCGGAAGGAAAAGTCAGGTTCTCGAGGGAAATAAAATTCTTTTGTTCGCAGCAAAAGAATTACCATCTCCCTCGCGGTAAATTTTCATACTACTGATGTATGTTGTCCATGTCAGAGATGTCGAACACTTCATATCCGTTGTAAAGTTGGATGTAGAGTCGGTCTCCCTGAACACGTACGCCCTTGGCGTTCCAGCCGCCGAATTCACTTTTGTTGATCGTGCGCTTCAGGGTCGGAGCCGCGGGGTTGGTGACATCAACGACTTCGACATGACCCGCATCGGAAACAAAGACATAGTTGCCTTTCTTTGCCACCATCTGGGCTGTGCCCGGAGTGTTGTAGTTGCCGACAGCGACTGGATTGTTGGGGTCGGCGATGCTGACGATTTGCAAGCCTGAGCCCGAGTCCGCCACATAGACCATGTTTCCGTCGACAACAGAATGAACTGCTGTGCCTGGAGAGTTATAGGTTCCAATCACCGTCGGGTTGGTAGGTGTACTGAGGCTGATCACGCGCAGTCCGTCAGCCTGGCTGGCAGCCAGGAGCAGGCTTCCGGAGTGCGTGATGTGGCGAATATTGGCCACGGGGTGCGAGGTCAGAGCGGTTAAGCTGGCCGGATTTGTCGCATCATACAGGTTCAAGCCGCTGTTGGATTCACGGACATAGAGAATATTGCCAATTTTGACAATGTCGTTCAGATAGCCCGTGCCGATGCGGGCCGCCTGGGACAGAGCCACGGGATTTTCCGGGTCGGTCATATCAAAGGCTTTCACCAGAAACTGGTCCGAAACGTAGAGTGTGGTACCGTCCTCAGTCGGTGGTGCCGAAATCGCATTCAATTCAATGCGCGCCAAATAGGTCGGTTGCTCCGGTGTGCTGTTGTCCAGGACAATAAGCCCCATAGAGCTGTCGGACAAATAGGTTCTGGTGGCAGAGGTTTCCAAAGCCGACAAACTCATGATGGTGTTGGGTTTGTTGATCTTCATGTAGGGCTTCGAAGCATCGTTAAGAATTTTTAGCCCCATGGTTTCGTCAGCAATCAGGATGTTGCCATCGCGGGCCTGAATTCCCAGGCAGCCCCCCAGATGATAGGCCTCTAGCAAGGTTGGAAGGGTGGGAGTG
The DNA here is from genome assembly GCF_000196175.1 of Bdellovibrio bacteriovorus HD100. Classification (NCBI taxonomy): domain Bacteria; kingdom Pseudomonadati; phylum Bdellovibrionota; class Bdellovibrionia; order Bdellovibrionales; family Pseudobdellovibrionaceae; genus Bdellovibrio; species Bdellovibrio bacteriovorus. Next base: position 2,474,424 of record NC_005363.1, on the reverse strand, counting down.
GTGATGTCGTAGACCTTTGCACCTAAGTTGTAATTGCAGGTGTAAAGTTTGTTGTTAAGAATCACCATGTTTTCCGGGACGTAAGAGCCGGAGTTTTTGTAAGCCAGTGTCGGTGTCGCAGGATTTGAAACATCAATGACACCCATGTTTTCATTTCCCCCCACAAAAACATAGTTTCCGTTTTTAACTACGCTGTAAGTTGTGCGGGTGCCTGTGGGATAATTGTAAGTCCCTGTCAGGGTCGGGCTGGCGGGGTTTGAAATGTTCACGATACGAAGAGTGTCGGGCCCAGCCAGATAGGCATAGTTGCCTTCAACAAAGACATCTTCGGCACTGTAGGCGTAACTGCCGGCCAAGGTGGGCGCCGTCGGCGTTGTGACGTTGTAGATATAAAGGAAGGAGCTGTAGACGACATAGACAAAGTTGCCGGACTTCATCAGTCTGCGTGCATTGCTGCCGCTGTCGATTGTGGCAACGACAGCGGGGCTGGCTGGGTTGCTGACGCTGATGACTTTCATGCCGCTGTTGCCGACGGTGGCATAGACATAGTTGTTGTCATAGATGATTTCGCGGGTGCAGGCGGACACGCCTTGTGGTGTCTCGCCAAGGTAAAGCGGTTTGCTTGGGTCGCTGATATCCACAACCGTCAGGCGGCCCCAGTTGTTTTCGCAGATAAAGGCGCGAGTGCCGCCGGCATCCACAGAGTTGGTCCATGATTCCAAAACTCGATAGGTATAGGGAATGTGCGGAGCCTCGGGACTTGAAATATCAATGGCCCCCAGTCCGTAAGTTTCAGAAGCCACAAAAAGGTGAGTGCTGTTGGAGATAAAACCATAGGGAAGTCCCCACCAAAGTGTCGCGAACGTGCTGGCTCCACCCGTGACCACAGGGTTGATGGGATTGAAGATATCAAAGGAAATCAGACCATTGTAGTAATCCATGGCCATAAGAGTATCGCCGCGGATTTCAAGCTGCTGATAGCCGCTGTTGTAGTTGAAGTAATCCATATAACTCAAGGACAGGGCAGGGGCGGCTTTGTTGGAGATATCGATGATGTCCAGGCTGTTCCACTGAACAGCGACGTAAGCATAGTTGCCTTTGACTTTGATGTCCATGGCATCGCCACCAGTGACAAAGCTTCCCAGTAAAGTCGGGGCTGTCGGAGTCGCGAGGTTGAAGATTTTAATCCCCTGTCCTTTGTCCGCCAGATACAAGAACCCGCCATCGATCTGTGCCGACACGGCGGTGCCGTTGGTGTCGACGGTGGTCACCAACTGCATATTGTCAGGATCAGAAAAATCCACAACGCGAAGGCCGCTGGCGCCATCGGGAATATAAGCGATGGTGCCTTGAGTGGCTGCGCGATACGGGTTGGTCAAAGTCAGAGAAGACTGCAGAGTTGGAGACGAAGCTGTGGTGATATCATAGAGCTCCAGAATACCGTTGTTATAAGAGACAAAAAGCTGAGTTCCGACCTGACTGACTTTGTTGACCTTATAGCTTTTCAGCAGATTTACTTCCGAGGGGCTGTAGGGACTGGAGACATCATAGATGCTGATTCCGCGGGACGTTCCCGCAAGAATGTGACTGCCGCTGATCGCAACATCGAAGATCGTCCCGCCATATCCCCAGGCGTCCTGTTTTAAGACGGCTGGTGGTGGCGGTGGTGGCAGGAGCGGGACTGGAGGTTCTGAACTGCCCAGATCCAGAGTCTTTGGCAGGAACAGCTCGGCATTAACAAGCCCGCAAGAGGTTAGCACAGGGATAGCAAGTACAAGGATGGATTTTTTTAGAAACGTTCTCATATGTCTCTCTCTCGGAATCTCGAGGAAATCATATGAGGCAAATGCAACACTTCCTCTATTTTAGATCAGCAATGAAGGGCTGACATATCAAATTGAGATCTTTGTTCGCCTGGGTCATGGCGGCCGGATCGAGCACCGAGGGCTGTTCAGACAGCAGGAACGCGGTGGCCTGGCGAACTGCGGGAGTATTGCCTTTCCAGTGGGGGCTTTGCAAGGCATTGAAAAGCAGAATTTCATGCACGATCAGCCCGGCTTGCTGGAAGCTGTTCATTCTGGTCCAAATATCGTGGTTGATCAGATAGCGGGGGGCCTTGTGCAGTGGTGTGCGGAACTGCAAGGCCACTTGTTTCTTTTCGCATCCCACGGGCACGACATAGGACACTTCATCCTTCACGTTGTGCATTTCATGGCCGGGCAGGTAACGTATCTGTTCCCAAAAGGATTCATTGTCGATGTAGCTTGATAGACAGGTGTGCAGTGCCGGGGCTGTGGTTTTGAGTGGCTCAATCAGCTCTGCGACCGTGTCTTTGATATGCAGAGGTTTAAATGCCGACCACATGGCTTCTTGCGGATGAGCACCGTAAGAATAGATCACGTCTCTTTCGTAAAGATCCAAAAGGCGTGGTGTCTTGCGGGGGCATACAATCACGTCACCGCCGTTGCAGATTTCGTCGCCGGCAAAAGATTGGTAAGGCAGGGCTAGAATCAGAATAAATAGAGTTGCCAATGCGTGCATAAAATCTCCTATTTTAATTTGCTCAAAGGGACAAGTTGAACACCCAGCAGATAAACCTGCTCGGCGTTTCCATCTTCAAGGATATTGGCCATTCTTTTTCTGAAGGCGCGAATTTCCTCTTTGGCCTGGGGTAGTTTGCTCATATCAATCGCCATCATCATGTGCGACACATCCCGAAATTCCACCGGGGTTTTATCCAGGGAGGAACGACTTTGATCCATCAACTGCAGGTGCATGCTTCGAATCACGGAACTGGGGATGTCCTTGCTGGTGGTCAGAAAGGTGTTGGTTCTGACGAAGCGTCCCTGATGTTCTTCGATCAATTTAAGTTTCTGCAGGCGTTTCAGTGCGGACCGCGCCTGGGTGGTCGTGATGGCCAAACGGTTTGCGAACCACGCGGGGTCCAGATTGGAGTCTGGAGTTTTCACCAGACTCAAAATGGCAAGGTGGTACCAGTCGCGGATAAAATGCAGTTCGTCCTGACTGAGCATTCGGTCGGGATGGTGCATTTTTGCGCGCTTCTTCGTGGTTTGGACAAAGTGTTTGGGATCCAGCTTCAGGGCCTGAGTGATCTTGCCTTTATAGTAGGGCGAAAGGGGGCGTGTGCCGTTCAGGATTTCGGACACTCGACCTGAGGGGATTTGTGCCTTCAGGGCCAGATGGCGGCGGGACATTTTCCGACGCTCTAATTCGTCTCGCACAAGCTTTAAAAATTCCAGATGTTCCAAGGTGCTCCCAGTGCTGAGTGAGGGAGCTAAAATTTAGGTTATTTAAGTTAAAAAGTGAACAAGTCTATGGAACTTTGCCATAGTTTTGTTCATGAGTGATGAAATAGTGTTGCATATCCGGGAAGAGCTTGTGCGTCGCCGCGCTAAAAATCCACGCTATTCATTGCGAGCCCTGGCGGTTTTTCTGGGGGTGGCTCCGAGTGTGCTGTCCCGGGCTCTGGCCGGAGAGACAGTTCTAAGCGAACGAAACCGCACCCGGATTCAGGCGCGTCTGCGCAAACCAGAAAAATAACCCGGTGTCGTTAGAGTTCCTCTTTGGTCAGTGCCCAGATTTCCATGTCCTGCCATTTTTTATGAACCAGCAGGCGGCGTTTGCTTAAGCCTTCTTTGCGCATCTTCAGGGCCTTGGCCACCTTGATGGATCTTTTGTTCGTCGGCGCGATACCGGCTTCCACACGATGAAGTTTCAATTTTTTAAAAGCGATGTCGATGCAGCCGCGGGTGGCCTCTTGGGCAAAGCCATATCCCCAATAGTTGTTGAAAATGCGATAGCCGACATAGGCGTTCTGAAAAACGGCACGGGAAATATCCATCAGGCTGACCTGGCCGATCAGGGTGCCGTCGTCTTTCAGGAACACACCGAAGGAATAAAAGTGATCGCGGTGGCGCTGGTCCTTTTCGGACTTCAGAAGCTCTTTGAATTTCTTCGGGGTCAGTTCGGATTCTGCCCAGTTCGTTTCATCCCATTCATTTTGCGGAGGACGCATGCTGGAATAGGCCTGCACCCAGTTTTCATAGTCAGTGGCTTCCAGGGGGCGCAGGATCAGGCGGGCTGTTTTTTTAACGATGGGCAGATCTATAGACTTCATTGCTGACGAGTCTAAGCGGGATGCGCTCCAGGTTGCAATAGTAATAGGTCAGATTGTGCGAGCTTTTCACCACAGCTGTGTGTGGTTCGTGCCCGATCATTTTCACGGTGATTTTCACCGGATGATCTTTTTTGATCGCGACCAGTTTGGGGGTGAAATAGTTGGTTCTTTGACCTTCAACCCAGATCTCAGCACCTTCTTGTTCAGAGACGACCATGCACAGGCACATATCGGGTTTTTCAAGGCCCAGAAGCTCTTTGAGATTTTTAAACCACGTCATTCATCGCCCCCCGTGAATTGCCAGAGGGTTTAGCACGGGTTTCTTCGCAATTTCCAGCCAAAAACTGAAAACTGGACCATGTAATGTTCAAAAGCGAATTAGGAACAGCAGGGATTTAATGCAGTGCCAAAGGGGCAATCAGATAGAACTCGGGAACTTCCACAGAGAAGCTTTCGCCACTTTCGCCCACGAAGAAATAGCGTCCCACCATGCTGCCGGTGGAGGTTGTCAGTGGGCAGGCGCTGTCGTATTCAAAGGTCTGACCAGGTTGAATTTTAGGCTGTAATCCGACAACACCAGGGCCGCGGACTTCTTCTTTTTTACCCAACGCATCGGTGATGACCCAGTGACGGCTCATCAGTTGGGCAGGGGTTGATCCTGTGTTGGTGATAGTAATTTTATAGGCAAAGAAATGGTAGCCTTCATCAGGACGCGACTCAGACGGTACGTAGACGACTTTCGCGGTGATCTGGAAATCAGGGATTGAAGTTTTTTGCATTGCCATAGTGACATTCAGAATAAATTTGACCGTGAAAAACGTCAATATGTTGGCTTCTTATTTCAAAGGAAGCTTCTCAATTTCGAACACCAAAGGATAATGATCCGAAGGCAGGCTTAACTTGGCATCCATATTGCGGGGAATGTCGTGAGCCATGCCGAACTCATCTTTGTACCGATGCACATGGGCTGAAGCCGGCTTCAGATAGGGATGCAGCAGAGGTGGGATGAAGACAAAATCAATTTGCCGCCCGTCGGCCCGCGAAGAATTGCGGACTTGATAAAAGGTCGCGCGCTCCTCGATTTCTAGCTGCGCCACTTCCAACACGTCGCGCAGCGAAGTCAGGTTGTAGATGTCTTTAAACTCTTCATCGGTTCCGGTGAGCCCCGCATTGCCATTAAAGTCACCCGCCACCATGACCGGCACCTGCGGGTGGGTCTTTTCCAGTTCCTGGTAGATTTCAATCAAAGTGCGCAATTCAGCCTGGCGGCGTTCAAAACCGTTTGGATCGATGCGTTCCGGATCCAGTCGGGACTTTAAATGCGTCAGCAGGATGATCATGAAGGGTTTGTCCCGGTCGCTTTTGAAAAGCTTTAACTCCACCACATCCCGGGAAAATTTATGGCTGGTGGTGATCTTGCCGCCTTTGACCGGATAGCCGTGGGCCAGGCTGTCGCGTTCGTGCGGATACAGGTAATTGATCAGGCGGTGTTTGTTGGACTGAAGGTCAAAATAGAACGGCAGCCCTTTGCGGATCAAAAAGCCTACGTCGATATTGCGCTCAGAGTTTCCCTCAATCAGACAAGGGGAATAGGCCTCATCCATAAAGAGAAGGTTGAAGTTATTCAGTGACTCAAGCCCGCCCACTTCGCACAGCATGATGATGTCGGCGTTGATCTCTTTAAGGGCTTTGGCGATGTCTTGAGTCTTTTTCAGAGGCTTGTTTTCATAGACCGAGGTGGATAGACGCTGCCAGTGAGCTTCTTTCAGGTTCAGAGCCTCCTTGGACGGGATTCCATCAAACATCAAAAACAGGTTCTCTGCATTGAGTAAGCAAAATTTTAGGTTTGTGGTCTCTGTCCACGTCATATTATGATTCTACGGAATATCACCCTAATCACAAACTAAAAGTGAGGATTTAAAGTGGCTAAAAAAGCGACTCCAGCAGCAAAGGCGGCGGGGAAGCTTCAATTCCATTCCTGGATTGAAACTTTCGACTTCGGCAAAGAACTTAAAGTAAAAAATGAAATGACAGGCTTTGTCTATTTCCTGGGAGTGGATGACTCTGCGAAGTTCGCTTCCCTGATTGAAGAGCATGCCTTGGACTGGCAGGTGAAGTCCCTGAAGCAGAACGACCGTGAGGTTGTGTATTTTGCGGGAAGCAGCGGCCCGGTTTGGATTCTTCGCCCGCGTAAAAAAGCCAGTGTCGGCCATGACGGTCTGATTGATGAAGCGGCTTATTCCTGGGCCCGTGATCAGTTCGGTACTTTGGTGAGCCAGTTGAAAGCCCACCACCTGAAAGCCGTTCAGATGGAATTCCATGGCACTGAAGGAGCTCAGGATCTGGGCGCTTTGGTGGGTTTGGATGTGGCAGTTTACAACTTCCGTCAGTTTGTTGACGGCAAGCAGCTGGCTGATCTGCCAAAAGTGGCGTTGAGAAAAACTCTGGGTACCTGGGACAAGGCTGTTGCGAAGGATGCAATGCTGCGTGCCCGCGCGGTCAACGTAGCCCGTCACATGGTGAATTTGCCACCGAACGACCTGAATCCAAAATCTTTCGCGGAAATGGCGACCAAACGCCTGGGCTTCCCGAAAAACACCAAAGTCACTGTTTGGGACACCAAAAAACTGGTTTCTGAAAAAATGGGTCTGCATGTGGCTGTGGGGCAGGGGGCGGAACACGGCCCTTGCATGGTTCATCTGAAATACCGTCCGACAAAGAAGTCGGCTTTGAAGCCCGTGGCCATTGTCGGCAAGGGGATCACCTTCGACACCGGCGGCCTGGACATCAAACCAAGTTCAGCGATGCGCCTGATGAAAAAAGACATGGGTGGCGCGGCCAGTGTGATCGCCCTGGCTCAGTGGGCTGCGGAAAGCAACTATCCGGGTCCTTTGGATTTCTATCTGGCCTTGGCTGAAAATGCGGTGGATGGAAAATCCTTCCGTCCGGGGGACGTGATCACCGCCCGCAGCGGGATGAAAGTTGAAATCGACAACACCGATGCCGAAGGCCGTTTGGTTTTGGCTGACGTTTTGGATGTGGCCTGCACGCAAAAAGGTGCGGAAGAAGCTGAACTGGTCATCGACGTTGCGACCCTGACAGGCGCAATCAAGGTGGGCCTGGGGGCTGAAATCGCGGGTCTGTTCTCGAACGATGATGAACTGGCAGCGGCTTTGACCAAAGCCGGTCAGCGTTCCGGGGATCTGAACTGGCGCATGCCTTTGTTTGAAAAATACTGGAGTGACCTGTCTTCACCGTTTGCGGATTGCAAAAACTCTGGCGGTGGCTTTGGCGGCGCCATCACGGCCGCGTTGTTCCTGCAGAAATTCGTGCGCGGAAAAAAATGGGCGCACTTGGATGTGTATGCCTGGACGGACAAGGCTCATGGAGCGTTGCTTGCCAGCGGCGGCAGCGGTCAGCCGGTTCAGTGTTTGATTGAGTTTTTGAACTCTCGCGTGTCCAAGTAATTTTATCTTGAAAAAGTATGTAAAAAGCAGCGTGCAGAAATGCCGCTGCTTTTTTATTTTGGTGGCACTCTGACACCGAAAGCGTTGGCCTTGATCTTGCTCTAGTTGTTTTCACCTTCTTCGATGGGGCGAAGAGGTAAAACACCTGGGGGTCTTTGTGATGTCACTTATTAGAAATTCTTTGGTATTGGGTCTGTCAGCTGCCTGTTTTCTTTTTGCCAACAGCGCGGGCGCACAAGAGCGAGGTCAAGAACGCTCTTTGGAACGCATCCGCATTCTTGAAACCCGTGTGAATCAGCTGGAAGGCATCATCAGTCAGATCAACCAGCGCGTTTCCAATCTGGAATACAATCAAAGACCGGAACCTTACCCGCCAGTCGCCGCGGAGGTGGCCTGCATGGTGACCGACACCGGATACAGCAAAGTCTTTTTGGGTAAAGGCCGCATAAAACTTGAGGCGGAAGCGGCGGCTCGCGAAGCCTGTGGTAAAGCGGTGCATTCCAGCTACTGCCAAGGGGCGGTGAAGTGCTCTGATCCACGCCAGGATCGTCCGATTGCAGGCGCTATTTGTATGTTGACTGATACAGGTTACGCAAAAACTTTCAAAGGGGAGGGGAAATCATTGATAGAGGCTGAATACAATACTCGTAAACAGTGTGGCGATCAGGTGCACCCATCCTACTGTGTGGGTTCCATCCGCTGCGAAACATTCTAAAAATAAAGAAAATAATTGATAAAATGGCAGGCATTGAAAGGATGTCTGCCATTTTTTTTAGGCTTCCTAGTCCACGTCCGCCAGATAAGCATCACTCAGAGATTCAGGGACCGAAGATGCACTTGTCAGTTCCCCGTTTTCATTAAATTCAAGTTTGTTCTTTCCTTTGTAAGAGCATTGGGTCTTGAGATATCCCGGGGTGTAGCTGGACGGGACGTTTCCATCTGTCGCCTGAAACACCATTTTTTTGATTTTTCCGGAAGGGTAAAACTCCACAAAGCTTGGAAACTTCTCGTTGATAAAACTTTCGTTGCAGACTCTGTGGAAGATGTCTTCGCCAATGCGAACGGTAAAGGAATCAGCCAGCGGAGCCACGCGGATATTACTGGAACCCGGGAAGTAAATGATCGGTGCCAGGCGAAGACCAGTGAGGTTTCCCGAGGGTGTTCGCACAAAAAGTCTTAACGTCACACCATTATAGTCGCCGCGGGAAAAATGCAGCGACCGCAGCAGCTCCAGCAGATCCTGTTGGTTTAGGTCTTCCACTGAATGAAAAAGCCAGGCATTCAAGTATCTCGCGGCGACAGAGTTGGTGTGGTTGTTTTCACCAAGCAGGGCTTCGCGGTAGATCAGCTCGTGCAGCAGCAGGTAAGCCCGGTCCAGGGTGGAGGCTTGTTCCCACAGGTTTTGATTGAACAGGAAACGCAGTTTGGATTTTCCAGGTGTGGTGATGAATATCGCTGCCTGCTCCTGTTTGCAGTATTCCGGAATCATGGTGGTGCTGCTGTCGGGCAGGGGAATGAAGGCAAAGTTCTTTACAAACTCCCGGGAATTCAAAAGTTCCTGAAGCCACTGTGTGTACAGTTCCGCCCGGGTTGGATTTACGGTGTGCAGCTTGTTCAGGATATACCGAACCACTTCGACTTCATCCCGCAAAAGCTTCAGGGATTCGGCGGCAGGCAATGCATGCAGATAGGTGGCTTCGATATGATCCACCGAGAAAACGCCCGCTCCCAAAAAGCTCTGGCTTGAGCAGGTCATCAAAAATCCACCATTGCCTCTTTCATAGCCTTGAGGACGGGAGTCCAGGGCCAGGGACTTGCTGGAAAAGGCCAACAAAATAAAAATCAGACTTTTCATAAAGACTCCTTCGACGGGTCATCTGAGCTCACAATGGGAAAGAATTGAATGCTGATCTGGTGGACGCTTTTTTTAGAACCCTTTTCCATGACGCGCACAAAGTTCCTGCGGAAATCACGGATCAGCTTTTTTGCTTTGTGAATATCTTTGGGATCCATGGTCAGCGTCATGGAGCTGAAATCCCGTTCATGGACACTGATGTTCTTGATTTTTTCTTGAGCCAGATGCAAGTCGGCAATAAGGCCCTGCATTCGTGCGTGGCTGGGAATGTCGTAACCGGTCGTGGCCTCATTATGAGTCGGGCGCCAAGCGCTGTTATCCCACTCGATCAGTCCGGTCTGAGTCATGGCATCGAGCAACACCGTCAGTTCCCGTGTTGTTAGGTTAAGACGCTTTGATATTTCCTGAATTTGGGATTCGCGAGTGTCGTGTTGATGGCGAAGGGAAGCGTAGATCGTTGTTTGGAAGAAGCTTAGCAGGGCGTAGGGTTTCCAGTCAGCGAGCTTTTCAACAACGTGCTCTTCTAAAACCGGCCCAAAGGTTTGTTTGTCGGTCGGTGCCGCCAGGGATCTTTTCAGCGCACTGATATCCGATTCTGGAAGATTCAGTGCGGCACAAAACTTATCGGCGTAATAGGCGGTGAGAGGGCGTTTCTCGCTGAGAATCTCTGACAGCCGCCCGGAAGAGATCCCCATCCTTGCAGCGATTCGTCGCAGCGACACACGAGGGTTGTGGGCCTGTTTCTCTTTAATAATTCTCTTTAAAATCAAATGAGGCGACATTACATCTTTTATAGATAACCCATCTGGTGATGTCATTATTTTGTTGGAATCGGCCTCTGATGCCGCTCCCAGAGGTGGGGAATTGGGAGCGCTCGAGTTTTAAAGTGGCCTTTGCTCCCCCATAGACGCGCCATGGGAGCGCTTTTTGGCGCTGAGGTCTTAGCTGCCACTTATACCTTTCCGATACATTTATGTGAGGTGGCTTATGGACGTTTGCAGCAGGGCCGATTTCTTTAGATGTATTACCGCGATGATCGCCGCAGCTTTTCTTGTTGGCTGCGGAATCGAGGCTTCGATCATCGACTTGAATAAAAACTCAGTTGTGGATGCTCAAAGAGTCGAGCCGGATTTTGTGGCGTCCGAAGTGGTGACGACCGCGAGTGGCGTTGTTGTTCGCGGAGCCTTTGGCGAAATTTCCGAGCAAAAGGTGCTGACAAATAATGTTGTTATTGAAGGGGCGTTCTATGAATAAATTCATTCATTGGTGTGCCATTGCAGTCTGTTTTGCAGGCCAATCCACGTTGGCTGCGGGGGGAACCCACAAAGGCATCAGCTTCCAGGGGGTGATCAGACTTCCCAGCGGGGATTATCCTTCTGCTGCAGGTGTCAGCGTGCGTGGATTGGTCCTGTCCGCGAACAATTGTATTTTACGAGAAGAAGAATTCAGTTCCGTTAACATAGTCAATGGTTACATCAATCTGGTCATCGGTCAGGGAGTCACGGATGGAGATGATCCTGGTTTCACGATGACCGAGGTTATGGATAATTCCAAGGTTCGAAGCGGATTAAAATGCATAGAGGCAGGGGGCGGGCGTGTCAGTGGAAGTTTCAATCCTGGCGCAAGCAGTGGGGTTCGAAAATTTCGAATTGATTTGGCTGTTAATGGCATCCCCGTGCTTGCTGACTTTAATATGCGTGCGATGGCTTATGCCGTGAATTCCGAAACCTTGAATGGTAAGGAGGAAAGTGATTTCCTGCAGGTGGACCCGGGGAAAGGGGTTACACAGACCAATCTTGAAAAGGTGCTGGCGCAAACGACGAAACTTGAAAATCTATTATCCAACGTAAATCCGGATGGAACAGTCACTGCCACCAGCGCTTTGACGGCGGTCGTGGCGCAGAGTCTGGACAGTGCTTACACAGTCCCCGTGTCCCAAGGGGGCACCGGAGCCACAACCTCAATGGCGGCCTTGCAGAATCTGCTTCCCATTCAAACCGGAAAGACCAACTATTATTTGCAAACGGATGGAACGAACGCCTCGTGGCAGCCCGTTGTTGCCGGTGGCGGAACTATCACCTCCGTCGTGGCGGGGGCCGGTCTGGCCGGAGGTGCCACCGCAGGAGCAGCCACTCTGAGCCTTGAAGAACTTAATACGCAAGGAACTTATACCAAAGTTACGGCTGACAAATATGGTCGCGTGACGACGGGGACGACCTTGGCTGACAGTGATATCCCGGCGCTACCTGCGAATAAAATCACCTCAGGCACCCTGACTGTGGACGTGCAGAGCACGAATGTTTCGGCTACGAATCTTGCCGGGCAAAACCTAAAAATCTGGAATGGATCAAATTATTTAACCTTCACTTACCCTGCGGGCGGGGCTGGATACAGTCTTGAATGGCCTGCGATGACAAATGCGGCGAATGCCAACATGGTTTTACAAACTGATGGTGCTGGTAAATTGCAATGGGTGGCCCTTCCGACGGGGGCTTTTCAGGAGTCTACCAGTTTGGGGCAGGATCTAAGCGGAACTTTGCCAAATCCGAAAGTTGTAAAAATCAACGAGATCCCTGTGGCGAAAGCTTTGGCGACAGATGATCAAAAGTTCCTGAAGTATGTGGATGGAACTGGTTGGGTTCCCCACTATGTGAAGCTGTCAGAACTGAAAGACAGCTTGGGAACCGGCTCCGCATTCAATGTTGCAAGTTGTACTGCCAGCCAAACAATGGGTTGGTCGTCGATCACAGACAAGTTTGAGTGTCAGGACATTCAACTCAGTCTTGCAGGTACAGGTGTCACGGGAACTCTGCCTGTGACCAAAGGTGGTACAGGCTTGAGCGCGGCAGGCACGGCTAATCAATTGCTGGGAATGAATGGGGCGGGAAGCGCTCTGGAGTATAAAACCATCCCAACCTGCGGTGCAAATCAGTATGTCACGTTCAATGGAACAAGCTTTTCTTGCGTGAACGGTGCTCCATCTGGATCTGCGGGTGGAGATCTGACAGGTACTTATCCGAATCCGACGCTGAAGGCGACCGGCACGGCAGGGACTTACACGAAAGTCACGACGGATGCTCAAGGCCGCGTGACCAGCGGAGCGGCAGTGGCTGCTGCTGATATTACGACAGCTTTGGGTTATACTCCGGTGAACAAAGCCGGTGACTCGGTTACGGGAAATTTGATATTCGATAATACCAAGGGCTCTGAATACAAAGGGACTTCGGCCAACACTGCCACTTTGACGGGACCGAATGCAGCGATCGGAACAAGCTATGTTCTGCGTTTGCCAGCCACTCAAGGCACCGCCAATCAGGTGATGTCCGTGGATGGTTCTGGTAATTTGGGTTGGATGACGTTGGGTTCACTTGCGACCTCTGGAACTGTGAACAACAGCAATTGGTCGGGCACTGCCTTGTCGATTGCTAATGGTGGTACGGGGGCGACGACCCAAGCGGGTGCTGCGAATGCCGTGTTGCCATCACAATCCACCAATGCAGGTAAGTACTTAACTACAAATGGAACGGATGTTTCCTGGGCAGCGGTACCGACGGTGACTTATGGTACAACAGCCGGTACGGCCCTTCAGGGGAATCAAACCTTTGCTGGCGACGTGACAGGAACTGTTGGAGTGATGAAAGTTGAAAAACTGCAGAATCGCTCTGTTGCTGCAACGGCACCTACGAATGGTCAGGTGCTAAAATGGAACAACGGAACTTCCACATGGGAGCCTTCTGCCGATACAGATACTAATACCACTTACACCGCAGGGACAGGATTGTCACTGGCTGGCACAGTCTTTAGCGTTGACACCGTGCCATTGGCGAATGGCGGAACCGGCGCGACGACACAAGCAGGGGCACAAACAGCTTTGGGGATTGGTACAGCCGGAACGAAAGACACCGGCACAATCTCGGGCAAGGTTCCTTTGATTGGTCTAACAGGCATCACCGCCAACAGCATGTGTACTTCGGATGGGACAAGCTCATTGGTTTGTAACTCGCCAATCCCGACGGGGTCAAAATGGACGTCCGCGGGAAGTGATATCTATTACAACACGGGGAACGTGGGGATTGGACTAACAAGTCCACAAAGAAAGCTTCACGTCAGTGGTGGTGGAATTCAACTGACCAATTCTACTGTCGGCGATGGTGTAAATGATGGGTTTTTGGTTGATTATGCCACGAATGACGTGGTCCTCAGTAATCGTAAAATTGGTGGAAGCCTGCGATTTGGAACTAATGGATTTTCAGACAAGCTTACGATAAGTGCTTCCGGAAACGTTGGTATTGGCACGACGGGGCCGACAACAAAATTGGATGTTGTCGGTACAGTGAAAGCCACGGCCTTCCAAGGTGACGGATCTGGCTTGACGGGGGTATCTGCCGCACCTGCGGGGGCCGACATGCAAATTCAGTTTAACAACGCTGGTGCGATGTCTGGGGCCAGCAAGCTTTTTTGGAACAATACGAACGCAGGACTCTCTGTTGGTATCGGTTATGACAATTCAGCGTCCTATCCGCTTTATGTTGGCAAAGCAGCTACTAACACTAGAGTGGCTATATCCAATGAGAGCACGGATCTGGCCGGCAATACGGCCGAGATTGAGTTCCGCCTGGGAGGAAATGATCGTGGTGGAATCAAAATGCGGACTATGAATACGGCTTCGGCCCAGTATGATATGCTATTCTGGACCAAAGAGTCCGGAATTAACCTAGAGCGCATGCGAATTGCGAATAATGGAAATGTGGGTATTGGTACGACGACGCCTCAGTCTAAGTTGGATGTGAATGGTGGCATTCGCGCGACAGAGATCTGTGATGAGGCTGGAGCAAACTGTAAGGACATCTCTTCAGGCTGGGGTGCTACAGTTCCCAACTTGACTCTGGCTGCGGATAACACATCTGTGGGGTTGTATGCTGATGGCGGTACCAATGGGGTTGCCGTTGGTCATGCTTCCTATGCCCCGACGTCAGGAGTCGCCGTCGGGGATTCTGCGGACGGCAACTTCCAAGGGACTGCAGTGGGTTATTTTGCCAACGGAGCGGCGAGTGGTGTTTCCATCGGATGGAATTCTAACTCTACGTCAGAAGCTGTTGGGGTTGGTGCTCAAGCTCATGCGTCTCGCTATGGGGTGTCGCTGGGTTTCCAGGCCGGTTACAATGCAAATACGGGAAGTTTAACGGCGGGGAATGGGAATGTCTTCCTTGGTTACAAGGCCGGCGTTGATGGGGGCCAGAGATCGAATACGTTTATTATTGCCAATAATTCCATGACAGCCAAAACACCTCTGATGTTCGGGAAATTTGACACAGGAAATGTCGGTATCGGGACAATCACCCCAAGTGCAAAGCTTGAAGTTGCAGGAGGTTTACGCGTGGCCGACGGAAGCCTAGCGGCTCCTTCAATCTCGTTTTCTGCCAACTCTGATACAGGATTGTATCACTATGGTGGTGAAGGAGTCGGGGTGGTTACAGATGGCACTCTTGCTGTCGGCTTCACTCCGTGGAGTGCTTACTATTCTACTTCAATTATTCTACCCAATGGTACGGCTGTTGAGCATGCCATTGGATCAGGCTCTGCTGCGGGACTCTTTTTTCCAAATGCAGCCACTCTTGCGGTCACTACGAATGGCGCAGAGCGCTTAAGGGTCGACTCGGCGGGTAATGTTGGTATTGGCGTTACAGGTCCAACTTCGAAGCTGCAAGTTGCTGGTAACATCACTCCAGATATAACGGCATCAAAGAACATCGGGTCCAGCACGCTAAGATGGAACAATATCTATCTCTCAAATGCCCCTGATGTGAGTTCCGACGCTCGTTTGAAAAAGAATGTAAAAGACTCTGATCTCGGACTGGATTTTGTTAACTCTCTACGTCCTGTTTCATGGACGTGGAAAGATGAAAATCAAGGAGCTACAGAGCATTACGGAGTCATTGCTCAGGAAGCAGAGCTGGCTATTGCCAAAGCTAAAGGGGAGCCAAGTGATGTCATTGTGACCCACAACGAAGACAGCGACAGCTACAGTGTTAGATACACAGAGCTGATCGCTCCGATTATTAAAGCTGTGCAGGAGCTTTATCGCGATCTTCTGGATGTTAAGGCTGCCAATGCTGCCAAAGACCTGAAGATCAGAGAGCTGGAGCGCAAAAATGAAGAAATGACCAAACGTCTTGAAAAGATTGAGAAGGCTCTCAATGCTAAATAGACGCACTATCCATGTGAATTTCTACTTCAAACCAAACAGCTTTTTAGACTTGATCAAATCGCGAACGCCCGGGGGCACCAGTTGCTCCCACTTCGCATCTCCGGATTCAATCATTTTCATCACGTCAATTGAATGCAGATAATCGCCGGTTTCATCACAGCCGGAAATATCCACGATCTGCTTGTTTTCAACGAAATGGGCATAAACATGGCGCAGGTGCGGGGCGGGGAAGAAGCTCTTCGCCGTCAGGCACAGATTCGGCGTCTTGTGGGGATAGATGTACAATTTTGTTTTTTGTTCCAGCAATTTGCCCAGACCTTCCAGCAGGCCGCCTTGCAGATCGCTGTAGTGCTCTTCGGTGAAAAGTTTATTCAGGTGGCTTGCACCCACAACCAGCGCCATAAAGTGGGGGTTGTAGCGGCGGATAAAGCGCTTCAAGCCATAGAACAGGAAGAAGTTTGAAATCAAAACATGCACACCCTGATTGGTCAGAGTTTCCACGCGCTCCAGGAAGTCCTTTTCATTGACATGCCCGTCGGTGGTCAGATTGTGCATGGTCAGTTCCATGATCGGCAGAACATCCAGGGCCTTGCCCTCGGATTTCAGGACATCGTCCTTGATCTGTTCCAGGCCTTTTTTCAGAACATCCATGTGAGTCACTGTCACCGGACGATAAGTCCCTCGCTGAATTAACAGCGACTTGCCATAGATGGCGTCCGACACATTCAGAATTTCGTTCTTAGGCGAGAATAAGATCGCTTCGGCCAGACCACGGCGAACCAGCTCCAGATTCATCAAGCGCACGTCAAAGTGCTTCACTTCGGGGCCAGAGAATTTGATCACATCAATGATGATCTGATCGTCTTTAAGGCATTCCGCCAGACGGGAAATAAAGTCCTCTGGTTTGTCCAGGTGATAGAATGCGCAATACAACAGGTTTACACCTAAAATGCCCAAAGCCTCTTGCTGCTGCAGGCGGTGGCGATCGAGCATACGTACGTGCAGAATGATATCATTTGCCGGTCCACCCGGATTTGATTGAAAACGCACGCCCATCCAGCCATGGGATTGTTTGTTGCTGCCGGAGGAAGCTGTCGCAACTGTATTGGCCAGAGCAAAGAAACGCGAAGTGGCTCCGCGCGGACCGCTCAGGCGATCGATCAAAAGATCGTATTCGTGAGTCAGCATCTTATTCAGGCGGGGTTCACACACATAGCGACCGTTTTGCTCTTTCCCGTAGATGTCATCGCTGACAACCATGTCATAGGCAGAGATGGTTTTGGCGATGGTCTGTGAGGCTTTTCCGGCCTGGAAGAAGTGACGGGCGACCTCCTGGCCGGCACCGATTTCAGCAAAAACGCCATAACGACTGGTGTCCTGATTGATTTTGCGGGCTTTGCTCAGGGTGTTTTCAGATGAATCCGACATTACTTGATCTCACCTTCGTTTTTTTCAGCCTTCACCCAGCCGGTGATGGCAAGACTCATGGCTTTTTCGATTGGCATATCCAGTGGGGTGATGCGGTTTCTTGGAATCATCAGTGTGAATCCACCCAAACCATAGCTCATGGGGATGTAAACGGCGACGCGATCTCCGGCATTTTGTTCAATGGCAGGAACATCTTTGAAGTTTTCACGGGTCACTAGGCCCATCGCGCGGATCGGGTTTTCGCCCTCACTGATGTCGACCAGAACAACCTTCTGCAAACCACCCGGACCGCCGCCCTTTGAAAACAAATTCATCAGATCACGCAGGGGGCTGTAGATGGCTTTGATGAAAGGAACTTTGGTCAGCTTTTGTTCCAGCTTCTGGAAGATGCCGCCAGCCAGAAGGTTGTTCAGCAGCAGGCCCAAAAGCAGAATCAGGACAAGTGTAATCAGGAAGCCCAGTCCCGGGATGTAAACGGGAAGAATCTGGCGAAGAGCATCCCCAAGGAAGCTGTCCACGATCGCTACGCCGGCATAGATAATATATATAGTCAGAGCGATGGGCAGAAATGTAACGAGGCCCTGCAAGAAGATCTTCTGAAGTTGTTTCATAGCTAGATGTCCTGTTCCTGGTTGTCCTATCGGCATGAAATAAATATCAGCTAAGTCAAATCCCTTCAAGCTCTTAGGGTGTCTCACACTGAGACGCAGAATAAAAATAATTTGTCTAAATCATCCTCGACTTCCGGCCGAATAGTTTACTGAGTGGAAAAGGAGAACCGGTGACGCCGATTCTAAGAGGTCTATTTATATCTTTGGTTCTGATAGGGTGGAATGCAGGGGCTCAGACAGCTCCTGAAGCCGTTCCTGGGGAATATCTGATCAAGTTCAAAGCCTCTTCCGGAGGTGCGGGCCTGGCTCAGACCAAATTGCAGGGGAAGGCCAACCTCAAAGCCGCCTTTCCGGGGCTGGGAGTTTTCCAGGTTTCCATGAAGTCCGACGTTGATGAAAAGGCCACCTTTGAGGCCCTGAAAAACGACCCGGATATTGAGTATATTGAACCCAATTTTGTTTTGAAAAAGAATGAAGTGGAGCCCAACGGGCCTGTCGAGCGCCTGTCCTATGAACAGGTTGTGGCATCTGGTTATGTGTCCTCCAATCCGTCTGTTTATTCCCAGTCCACGGCGGACACGCGTGTGGCGGACTCCTGGGGGTATCAGACTGCGCTGGATGCCCAGCATGGCAAAGTGATTGTGGCTGTCGTGGATACGGGGCTTGATAAAGCTCATGACGTTTTCAAGCCTTACAATGCCAATGGCACGGGTGGTACCGGTGCGCTTTGGATCAACCAGATCGAGGCCAGCGGAACTCCGGGTGTCGATGACGACCAGAATGGTTTTGTGGATGATATTAACGGTTGGAACTTTATCTCCAACACCGGAAATTTCTATGACGACGATGACCACGGAACTCACGTGGCCGGGATCGTTGTGGGGGCGGGGCAGAATATCTTTGCACGTCCCTTGGCTGAATCCAAAATTCAGATCATGCCTTTGAAATTCCTGGGGGCCGGGGGCTCCGGTTCTACAGCCAATGCCATTAAGGCCATCTATTATGCCGTGAACAACGGAGCGAAGGTGATCAACAACTCGTGGGGTGGTTCGGGTTACAGCCGCTCGCTGCATGATGCGATCACCTATGCCTATGACCATCACGTGCTGGTGGTGTCAGCGGCCGGGAACTATGGAAGCAACAATGACTCGGCTCCGATGTATCCGGCCAATTACGATGTTCCAAGCAATATTGCCATCGCTTCGACGTCCAAGTGGGATGACCGCTCGGGGTTCTCGAACTATGGCAGCTACACAGTTCATCTGGGAAGTCCGGGTGAATATATTGAAAGTACCGTTCCGGGCAACGAGACTTTGAAGATGTCCGGGACCAGTATGGCTGCGCCGTTTGTGGCAGGCATGGCAGCTTTGGCTTTGCGTGAAGCGCCGGGGCTGTCCGGTTATCAGTTGAAACAACTGGTGATTCAGTCGGCTGATCAGGTGTACAGCCTGAACGGCATAGTTTCCTCCAGCGCGCGCATCGATGCTTTGAGTCTGTTGACCGGGGCACAAAGCATGGCCTCGGCTCAATCTTCCCAGCCTTCTTATAAGCCGTCCTATCTGTCCGAGCGCTCTGTGGCCTCAGACGCCGGAGCCGGCGGGGGCGGGTGCGGTCTTGTAAGATCCGTGATCAACCAGGGGCCGGGTTCTGGCCAGGGTGGGTCCGGTGGTGGGGCTGCGGGTGTGGTGTTCGGATTGTTGATGGTGCCTTTGATCTTGTGGCAGGTTTTGCGGGCCCGTGATCCGAAAGCGCGCCGTAAGCACGATCGCTTCAAGATGAGTTCAGAAATCCGCGTTCAGGTCGGTGACCGTGAGCTGGTGGGTTCTGTGAACACGATTTCTCAGGGTGGTTTGTCCTTTAATACCGATCAGGCGCTGGAAAAAGGCGGTATCGTCACCATGCGCATCCAAAGCCCGGATGGCCACGAAGTCATCGAGGTGCAGGGACAAGTGGTCTGGTGCGAAGAGAACAAAGCCTACGGGGTTGCATTCGAAAATGCACGAACCGGAACTCTTGCAATGATCCGCGATTGGACCAGTGGTTTAATCAAGACTTAGTGAGTGCTGAAAAATAAGAAATAAAAAAAGGGAGTCGAAAGACTCCCTTTTTTATTTTTAGAAGAGGATGCCAGTGAGGAAGAAAGAGGCAGCGGTGAAGTAGATCACCAGGCCTGTGACGTCCACCAGTGTCGCGACGGCCGGGGCCGAGGCCGAAGCAGGGTCGAAGCCGGCTTTTTTCAGCAGGAACGGAAGCATCGATCCGGAAATAGTTCCCCACAACACAACGCCGACC
This sequence comes from Bdellovibrio bacteriovorus HD100, assembly GCF_000196175.1. Lineage (NCBI taxonomy): Bacteria > Pseudomonadati > Bdellovibrionota > Bdellovibrionia > Bdellovibrionales > Pseudobdellovibrionaceae > Bdellovibrio > Bdellovibrio bacteriovorus. The sequence continues at coordinate 2,454,425 of NC_005363.1, read as the reverse complement.
ACACTGACAGCGACGGTCAGGCCGACATGCATGTAGTGAACGGTGTAAAGTGTTTCACGATTCGGCCACAGCATGATTCGGATAAAACCGATGGCGCCAAGGACCAAGCCCAGGCAGGCGCCGGCCATGATTTCTCGGCCAAGGACGCGCCACCAGTCTCGCAGACGCACCTCGCGCAGAGCGATCGCACGGATGATCAATGTCGAAGCCTGGGATCCGGAGTTACCACCTGAGCTGATAATCAGCGGAATAAACATCGACAGAACCATGGCTTTGGAAAGCTCGTCCTCGAAAAAGGCCATGGCCGTTGCGGTGAACATTTGTCCCAGGAAAAGGATCAGCAGCCAGCCGCCGCGTTTTTTTAGCATCTCCAGCATGGAGATCTTCAAGTACGGGGCATCCAGGGATTCAACACCCCCGATTTTATGGATATCTTCGGTGGCTTCTTCCTGGATGGCGGTGGCCACGTCATCGAACGTGACGATACCTTTCATGATACCGTTTTCATCAACAACCGGGACGGCCATCAGATCCTGTTGCGAGAAGATGCGACCGATTTGCTCCTGGTCCATTTCGACGGGAACTTTCAGAACGTCAGTATGCATGATCTCGGCGATCTTCTTTTCAGGGGAGGACTGGAACAACTCACGGAAGGAAACGACACCCAGAAGCTTCTGGTCAGAGTCCAGCACGTAAGCGTAATAAATCGTTTCAACGTGGGTTTTGGCCTGAATGCGGATGTAGCTGATGGCTTCATCCACGCTCATGTCAGGACGCAGGCGCACAAATCGGGAGCTCATCAAGCCCCCGGCGGCATCTTCAGCATAAGCCAGCAGGGCGGTGACTTCGCGTTTGGTTTGCGGGTCCAGCAAAGACAGGATGTCTTCACGGTGATCGGCACCCATTTCCTGAATCAAATCGGCCACGTCATCGGGGGCCAGCAGGCGGATCCAGGATCTTTTTTCAAGATGAGTCGCTTCTTCGATAAGTTCGGCCTGATCGTGGGTCTTAAGGCTGAGGAAAAGTTCCTCAGCTTCGGTGCGGGGCAGATCTTTGAAGTTTTTGCGGCGCTCAGCCGGACTAAGGGCAGACCAGCTCTCTGACAGACTGAGAACTGAGTCTTGATCCTGGACTTCGATGTTGTTCTGGTTGTTGTTGCTGTCCATGTCGCCCCACCAGTTTAAGATTTATACTTTGCCCGATGAAATACCCCTTATCATCGGCGGGGGCAACCCTAATTGTTAGACCAGTTCTGTATTTTTAAAGCGTGGCAGCACTTCCGATGTCGGACCCAGAGCTTTAATTTCGCCATTCTGTAACCATAAGATTCGATCGCATTTCGCCAGAGTCGACAGACGGTGAGCGATAATGATCTGGGTCCGGTCAGAGAAGAATTCTTCTGTGGCGCGCACCATGATCTCTTCCGACTGGGGATCGACCGAGCTGGTGGCCTCGTCCATGATGACAATCGGGGCTTGTTGCAGCAGGCAGCGCGCCATGCACAGCAGCTGGCGCTCGCCCAAAGACAAATTCTTGCCCCGTTCTTCAATGCGCATATCGAGCCCGCCGGGCTGAGCCAGCACCCATTCGCGCAAACCCACCTGAGCCAAAACAGAAAGCAGTTTTTCCTCTGACAATGTGCCATCAATGTCCAGATTAAAACGCAAAGTCCCCTGGAACAGAATCGGCTCCTGGGAAATAAAGGCCATGGATTTGCGGTACAGGTTCAGATCCACACCATTGGTTGCTGCAGTCAGTTTCGGCAGATGGGTGTTGATGGCAATCTGGCCTTTGTCGATCGGGTACAAATAGAATAGAGCCTGAATCAGGCTGGACTTTCCAGAGCCCGTGCGTCCCACGATGCCCAGGCGTTCACCGGCCTTCACGTCAAAATTGACACCTTTAAGAACCCACGGCAGGTCTTCACGATAGCGGAACCACACGTCCTGTACTTGGACAGAGGCATTGCGTTCTTCGGTCAGACGGCGCGTGGACAGGTACTTTTCAACACTTGGAGAATAAGTCGGATGTCCGGTCGCGAAAGTGGCGGTGGACGGAAGCAAACTGCCTTGTTCGATGTTCATGCGCATGTACTGATCCAGGCGCTCAACACCGATCATGGCCTCTTCAAACTGGGTCAACCATTCAAAAAACATCTGCACGGTGTTGCCCGAAAGCGCAATAAAGGCAAAGGCCACACCGACAGATCCGACCGTAGCCCAGCCTTTTTCAACCATAAAATAAGCAGAAACGCCGGTCACCAAAAGCAACAGCGCGGTCAGGCTGTTCATCTGCAAAGAAAAGCTCAGCAGACTTTTTGTGGTGTCCATTTTTTGCGTCAGGAAATGGCTGTCCAGGCGTTCAAAACGTTCGCTGAAAGACTGCTGACGGCGGAACGAGCGGATTGTGCTGGCTCCTTGGGTGGTTTCCGCAAAGTGCGCAATACTTGGCGAACGGCTGGCAGACAGTTCGCGTCGGGCTGTGCGCAGCTTTTCCTGATTCAGTTTGTAAATCAGATAGTTCAGAACGGCGATGAAGACCACGAAGATCAGATACACCGGGTTGGCCACGGTGATCAGAAGGATCATCATGGTCAGGTCAAAGATGATGGAAATAAATTCGGCCAAGGGTCCGCCGAAAAGACGGAAGACGTTGCCATAGTCACTGGAAAAACGGGTGATGATCCGTCCAGCCGGAGTGTTGTCAAAGAAACTCATCGGCAGTCGGGACGTGCGCAGGGTCACTTCATCATAGAACGACGAAATGGCCTGTGCCGACAGGCGCGAAAAACTGACTCGGAAGGTTATGGTCAGAAGAAAACCTGCCACCGCCATCACGGCCAGCAATGTGATCAGCTGGGCTGAACTTAATCCCGACAGAATATTTTCTTTGCCGACGATGGTGTCGACCCAATAGCCGATGACGTTGGTGTTGGCCAAAAGCAAACCCCGCCCGGTGATCCCCAGGATCAGACAAAGAATGATACGGGTGAAGAACGGGCTGTAGGCGAACTTCAGTGTTTCGAAAATGGACTTGTTGTATCCGCCTTCTTTTTTGGAGTCGCCATCACTGAGGTATTTGGCTTTGATTGGAGCACTAGACATGGGACACCTCCGCTTTCTTTGCGGATTCTTTTTCAGTGGCTTCTTTGGCAACGCTCGTCGTGTATTCGCGGAATTTTTCGTTGCGCGCCAGCAGTTCTTCATAAGTGCCCGAGTCAATTATCTGACCGTCCTCCATGAACAGAATGCGGTCCACACGGTGAAGCGCACTCAGGCGGTGAGTCACCAACAGGCGGGTGCGGTCCGCCCACGCTCCCAGCAGAAGCTGTTCAAACAACTTCTGCTCAGTGTCGACGTCCACGGCACTCAGGCAATCATCCAGCAGCATGATCGGCGCTTCGTGATAGTGCACGCGCGCCAGTCCCACACGCTGTTTCTGGCCGCCGGAAAGATTCACGCCGCGTTCTCCGATTTCGGTGTTCAGACCTTTTTCCACCCGCTCGGTGTCCAGGTCAAACTGTGCCAGGCGCAGGGATTCCTCCACCATCGGGTCGCGCTCGGCTTCGATGTCGTACAGGAAGGCCACGTTTTCGCGCAAAGTGGCGTTCATGATAAATCCTTCCTGCGGGACATAGGCAAAGTGCGCACGAACCTCATCGACAGGCACATTCAGGGCGTTTTTGCCACCCAGGTGATAGAAGTCAAAGTGCGCACCGGTTTCTTTCAGCAGGGACAAAAGCAGCATGGATTTTCCAGCACCCACTTCGCCGACGACGGCGACAAATTCCCCGTGGGCGATATCCAGATCCACATTCTTCAGAATCTTTCTTTGCGCCACGGTCAGATTCAGCCCGCGCACTTGCAGGGCATACTTGTCGGCCAATTCCGCATGACGGCGCTCTTGTGATGTCTGGCTGGTTTCATTGTTTTGGGTCGAGAAGAACTCTTCCAGGCGGCGAAGGGATGTCCAGGAGTCAAAGGCAAAGGTAAAGAACCACGGCATTTGGCGGAAAGGGCGGGTCAGGAACACGGCCACAATCCACAGCAAAGCCAAAAGTTCTCCGCTGGTCAGCGTGTGTTTGGAGTAAAACACCAGCGTCGCCAGTGCCACCACATTCAGGAAGAACGTGATGGAAGTGGAGATCGAGTTCATCATCTGGCCATTGGTAACCATGGAAACACGGTTGCGTGTTTCGATCTCTCGCTTGGCGAAAATGTTTCTTTCAAAGTGATGGGTCCAGCTTAAGATGCGGATGGTGCGGATGTTCTGAATCCACTCATTCACAAGGCCAATGCGTTCTGCTGCCAGTTGTTTGAAATTGAAAAAGAACTTGGACTGGCGAAACGCCATGAAAGTGTTTAAGCAGGAAATCCCCAGCATCACCAGCACCGTGGGCCACAGGGGAATATCAAATAACAAAGATATTGCAAACGGCGCCAGAATCAGCGGGAACAGTGTGGAGGCTCCGGCTGGCAGGGTCTGATCCAAAAACACAGTGGCCCCTTGAACGTCGGTGGCGTACAGGGAAACAATTTCCCCCACCGGGCGGCCGCTCATGGTGTCGACACGCAGATGCAGGGTTTTGTTGTATAGGCGTTTGGCAAAGACTTTTTGCATGTGCAGGGCTTCGCGGACGCTGAGGAAGTTTGTCAGCTGCGAGAAGGCCTGGGCCAGCAAGACGCAGAAGAAAGCGCCGATGATATAGGACAGGGTGTGATCAAACTGGATGAAGTGCAGCTTGCTTTCGACTCCTGTCAGCTGGTCGATGAATTCCTTCTGAAAGAAGGGTCCCATCAAACCCAGAACCGCCGCCACCAAAGAACAGATCAGAACGGTGATGCGGGCGTGAATACGAGTGAAAACTACTTCTGCAAACAGTGACTTCATGATGCGTCGTTCCTAAACCAGCCAGTCAGACTGAGCCGGGGTGAATGACTCTTTTCCACCTGATGGGGAAAGAGATCGCTGCGGAAAAGGACAAAAGTTCCAAGGCGGGGCTGCACTTGCGCCAACAGAAGGTTTTCATCTTCGGGGCTGTACAAACTCAGTTCTCCTCCGTCACCTTTTTGCCAGTGGGCATTGAGGTAGAGGATGAAAGTGATCCGTCTTGCGCCGGAACCGCGGTGGTTGTCGATATGCTTATCATATCCTCCGCCGGGAGGATACAGGGCAAAGTGAGATTCAAATCTTTGGAGACCCAAATAAAAATTCTCATTCAGCTTTTGGCGCAGAACTTCAAGCTGAGCCAGAAATTGTTTTTGTAAATCGGAGCCCGTGTCCTGCTCTAACCACAGAGTGAAATCACCGCGAATTTCCGCGTTCACGGTCTTAGTGGCAGAATGACCGATGGAGGCTTTGTTCAAGGCTCCGGCAGAATGCAGATTTTGACACTCTTGGGCGAGCGCCAGACAAAAATCCTCTGAGAAAACCTCGCTGGCGACGGCCCAGTGATGGTCCGCGAGGTCATCAAACATTCTATCGAGATTTGTGAGATTGATTTGATTCTGCTTCAAAGTGTTGCCATTCTATGCAGGTGAGGGATTGATGGCAAAAAGTTCTTTTACTCGTCGCGAGTTTTTAAAAATCTCGGCCTTGGGGTCTTCGGCTTTGGCATGGGGCGGCTGCGCCAGTGCTGAGCGATTCTTCATGGGGGATGCCCGCGATCTGCGCAGTGAAGTTGTCATTCTGGGCGCTGGCGCGGCGGGCCTGGCGGCGGCTTTTGAACTGAAAAAGAAGAAAATCCCTTTCCGTATCTTTGAGGCGTCCTCACGTGTGGGGGGCCGCGTGCAAAGTGTTCCCGTGTTCGGCGACTCCGGTCCCGTCGGCGAGCTGGGGGCCGAGTTTTTTGACAACTCCCATGTGCAGCTGCTGAGCCTTGCCAAAGAATTGAATCTGCCTGTGCGCGAGATCAAAACGCCAACGGATGTGGAAGCACATCTGTTTTCCTTTGATGGCAAGCAGTACCGCGTGAAAGACCTGCTGCCGCGAATGAAGAGCTTGCAGACGCCACTGCGCCGCGTGCGCCTGGATCTGTATCGCGATCAGGACGTGGTGCTGAGTTACAAAAACGCCTTTCAGTACGAGCGCGCCGCTTACTATGACACCTTGTCTTTGAAAGACCTGCTGGAGTCCTGGTCCTCGGAAGTGGATCCGGTGCTGCGTCAGTTGATCGAAGTGCAGGCCGTCAGCCGGTTTGGGCTGGATGCCGTCGATCAGTCCTCTTTGCACTTCCTTTCCACCGTGGATGCCGAAGGCAGCTCGTTGCTGGGCGCCCGCACGACTTATCGCATGGAAGGCGGACTTTCGAATCTGATGCAGACCCTGGCGTCCCGTGTGGCCGGAGTGATTCCGGACTATTCGGTGAAGATGAACATGGCCTTGGTGGAAATGTCCTTTGAAAATGAAACCTTTGAGCTGATCTTCCAGGGGCCCCAAGGCAAGGAAACCTTCCGCACACGCAATGTGATTTGCACCATCCCGTTCTCAAAATTGCGTGAAGTGAAGGGCTTTATGGATCTGGATATCTCCAGCCTGAAAAAAGAGGCCGTGCGCACGCAAGAGTACGCGACTCATTCCAAGGGATTGATCCCGTTTGCAGCTCCGTTCTGGAAAAACCGCAGTGGTTCCACGCCAGCGAATCTGGGGAATTTTACGGGCGACTTCACAAGTGAAAAGATCTGGGATTCCGGGCGTTCGCAACCGGGGACTCAGGGGCTTTTGACCTGGCAGCGCGGGGGCAGTGCCGGTTTGAAGGCCGGGGCATCTGCCACCGAAGACACCTTGAAAGATCTGGGCTTGTTCTATGGCGAAGTGCCGTCGAAATTCAACGGTCGTGATCAGATGGTGAACTGGAAGCAGCGCAAGTGGTCCCTGGGGTCCATGGCGGTGTTTAAACCGGGTCAGTACATGAAGTACCGCGGGGCTGCTGGCGAACCGGAATTGAACGGGCAGTTGTTGTTCGCAGGAGAACACACCAGCCTGCGTTTTGCCGGGACCCTGCAAGGGGCGATTGAAACCGGGCAGAAGGCGGCGGCGGCTGTGACTTTGGGATAAAATAAAAAAGGCCCTGCTTGAGGGCCTTTTTCCTTTTTCAGATTTTACAGTTCAGAACTATTTCACCAGATTGATCTGCAAAGTACCCGTTTCGCCCTGAGCCGAAATGAAACCATCAACATCTGTCTTGTTGATGGCGTTGATCAAAGAACTCAGGCGGTTGCCTGTGGCTGTCATGCCCTGAGGCACGGAACCATCTGCATTCACCCAGCTGTAGTTGGCTTGCGGGGACACCACAAATACCACGATGTTGTAAGAAGGGCGGAAGCCCTCTTTTTCCACCTGTACGGATGGCAGGCTCATGGAGTCCGCAGAAATGTAAACTGTGCGCGCCTCTTTCACCTGGGAAATAGAGATGGAGGAATTCTCTGTCGAGATGAATGGACGGGAACCGACAGCGTAAAGAACCGTCAGGTACTGACCACGATAGTTGCCCAGCTTGTTGACCTGAAGGGAGGGGATCGTTTCAAAGCGTGCGGCTTCTGCACTTCTTTGCGACACCGAACCACTCATAAGGCCCAGGCCGATGATCAGAGTCAAAGCATTGATGATAATTAGCTTGAGGGATCTCATTTGTTTGCTCCTGTTTTCGCGTAATCCAGATACATGATCAGGTGACCATTTGGATCCATCATCACACGATTGATATCCAGTTTAATTCCCAAAATCTGCGGTGGCAGTGGCAGCCCACCCGGAAGAGATTCTTCCGTTGTGGCCCAGTTTGCACTGCGCTTTTTCAGCTCGTCCTTCACTCCTTCGCGGACTTTGCCCTTGAAGAGCTTGCCAGCCACAGAGATGTACTTGTCATCCAAGTACAGGCTGTCTGTGTCGATGGAGTGCAACAGCATCTGCATGCCGGTCTTATCACTCAATTGGCGCAATTTTGCAATGATATCGAAGTCGACAACGATGGTCTTTTTCAGGAACATGCTGCCGGGCTGAATTTCGACTGAAACTCTCAATTTAACGAAGGTTTCTGTAGGCTTCACCGCCACACCGGCTGGAGTTTTTACATAGTCGATCAAAGGCGTCGCGACCAGTTTCAAAACGGAACCATCAGATTGTTTGATCTGTTCGAAGTTTCTGCGCTCAAAGGCCAACTGCAAAACGCGGTTGATCAGGGCGCGGTCCACGCTCAGACCGATGTCATAGTTTTCCTGAGCCACAGCATTGAATGTCGGAGCCCCACGGGAGGCGTGAGACTTCACCGGAGCGCTGCGACTGTTGACCGGGTCTTCCACGTAGGTGGTCAGATCCACGTTCAGGGATTTTTTAAGATTCAGGTTCTGCAGCTGCAAGCCCCATTTGAAGGCCGGGCGGGTGTCCGTCGGTTCCTGGCCCGGAGCCGCCATATCCTGAACCTGCTCCAAAGATCCACCAAGGAACTCTTTGGCTTTCTGATTCAGCATTGCCGGCAACTGAGTGCGGGCAAAGTCGCCGATGCTTCCGCGAACTTTTTCAAGAATCATTGGTGCCTGGGCTTGGAACAGCTTTTCGAGTTCCGCATTATTCACATAGAACTTCTTGCCGTTCACTTCCACTGCAAATTGCGGAACGATCAGACGACCGTACTTCAGCCCCAGGGGGATGGAGTCAAAGTTGTTGGAAATTTCCAGAGCTTCAAATTCCAGTCCGCCCATGGCGTTCATGCGCAGGTAAAAAGGCAGACGGATTTTCAGAGGCATTTCCTCATCGGCGGCCTGCAAAGTCACATCTTCAAAGCCGGCTTTACCCAGGAATTCATTTTGAGTATCCCACGCCACCACGGATTGGGTGGAGATCGTCAGTTTTTTGACCTCAAGTTCAATCGCAAGGATAGCCCCATCACGTTTACCCAGAGCTTCCATCAGAAGTTCGTCTGTCACCAGACCAAAACGCGAAAACTTTGCCACGTAACCTGATTCGCCGATTTCAATAGTCGGTTGGTGATCGTTCATGGAGAAGCCCACCAGCCACTGAGTCAGAAGGCCGCGCACCTGCTGGTACATCTTCACCATCTCAGGATTGGCATCCATGAAGTCGTCCATGTTGATTGGCTTTTCAGCGGTGTAGCTCATCGCCGGGAAGTAACCTTCATCCAGCTTCACTCCCAAATTGCCCAGGATGTCGCTCAGGCGATTGTCGAAGTATTTCATCCCGCGCTGGGTGATTTGCACACGCACGGCATTGGGCATCAGATGCTTGTTTGCAATCTGCGGATTGGCATCCGTAATCGCATAGGCATTCAGACTCTGCAAGGTCAGCAGAAGTGGGATCAGCATCTTGGATGTATGAAACCTACGTGCCATTTTTTTCCGTCCTCATGTTTACGGGCCTTTCGGCCTCAGCCTCTGCAACCATTTGCAAAACAGGTTCCAATTTGAGACACCCTCAGAAGCAATCTATAGGGGGCAGAAGCTTCGGCCGGTGTCCAAAATTGATACAGGCGCCTTTTCACGGCGCCTTGGATCTATTTAAGCAGGCCCGCGCTCAATGCCAGGGCCTTTTCCATTTTTTGTTCTGCTTCAGCGCGGATTCTTTCAGACAATCGAGCCTCCAGAAGATCGGCGTTGGAATCCGCACCCGCCAAAGCTGCCAGTGCGGTTTTCATTGTGCTGTCAGCGGCCAGTTCAAACTGACCTTCCAGGATGGAAGTCGTTTCACCCGAGGCCATGAACAATGCCAGAGACGGGTGGCGGTCCGCCTGGAAAGAACTTTCGGCTTGAACGTAAGAGGCCTCTTTCAAAGCCTTGCGGGCTTCGGCATCCCAAAGTTTCAGTTCTTCCAGATTGGATTTTTTGGTATCGACCAGGGCTTGCAGCATCGGCAGCGCCGCCAGATCCTGGGTTCTGGAGAAGCTCAAAGCGCGCGTGCGGGCCTCAGCACAAGAGGCAGATGTTCTCAGGATCTCTTGCACGGCGGCGGTGTGTTCTTTGTGCGAAGAGGCCGTCAGAATAAGATCACGGACAGAGCCTTCCACTTCCTGAAGCAGGTACTGGGCTTTCAGGGGATGCTGGGAGCTGTAAAGGGACTGTTCCTGATGCAGGCAGTTTTGAAGTTGGGAGACATCAAGTCCCGCCGCCTGGGACAGGGAAGAGCCGAACATCAGACAAAGCACTGCAATCTTAGTCATTTTCATTTTCTTATCCTTTGGAGTGTAAACCTTTGAACGGATTGAAATACTTCAAAGCGGGGACCATCGCCGTTGGCGAGCCATTGCGATCTGGGCTGTTGTGGGAGTGGCGGTGGGCGCAAAATTGTCAAAAATCAGGACGGTAGGGTAAAAACATCTGGGAACACTTTTAATAGGAGGCACTGCGGGGCTTTTTTTGATAGAAGGGGAGCGCTTTTAAAGGAGTGCTCAAATGCTCAAAAAGATTTCTTTGATGATGGTTTCTGCGGCGATGTTGGCAGCCTGTGCGGATCAAAATGCCGCTCAAATTCAGGCGCAAGGTCAGGATGTTATTGGTGGCGATAAGGTTTCTGCCAACGATATTATCGCTCGCTCTACAGTCGGTCTTTACGACGAAAAAGCCGGTGCTTTGTGCTCGGGGACTTTGATTGCTCCGCAGTTGGTTCTGACGGCAGCTCACTGCGTGGATCCGAACTCTGACAAGCTGATTGTTTTCTTCGGTCAGGAAATGAAGGGGCTTGATCCTGCAAAGGTTCGTAAGACGGTGAAAGCTCTTCAGCATAAGGACTACAATCCTGAACGTGTGGAAGACACGGCCGACGTGGCGTTGGTTCGATTTGAAGGTGCACTGCCAGCAGGATATGCTCCAGCTCCTTTGTACACAGACTTTAATCAGTTGCAAAAGGGTTCCACTGTTGTGGTGGCAGGTTTTGGTTTGAACTGGGCTTGGGGTGTTAAAAAAGGTGCCGGTACTTTGCGCACGACTGAATTGAAGGTGAAACGCTCCCTGTACGGCACTACCGAAATTATGCTGGATCAGTCCATTCGTAAAGGTATCTGCAGCGGGGATTCCGGTGGTCCTGCCTATGTTCAGAAAGACGGACGTCTTTATCTGATGGGTGTTGCCAGCCGTGGTGACTCTTTGCCGATTCCTTTGACTCCAGACTGCTTCATGATGTCGATCTTCAGCCGTGTGGATGCGTATACACCATGGATCGCTGAAACATCTGCACTGTTGATGTCCATCAAATAGTTCAGATTTAAAAAGTCTGAAAGATAAAAAGCTCCCGTTCGGGAGCTTTTTTTATTTGAAATCCTTATCAACGACCAGGAACCAGTTTTTCCCCTGATCCTCGGATTTCAGCAGGGCTGAATTCAGCATGGGGGAAGTGTTGATGGCCTCGCCACCGGGTGATTTAAAATAGTAAGGTGCATAGGGCCGCATCTGACTGTACTCCAGATACAGGCTGCCTTTGCGGTCGATCGTCAGCACCTGATAGTAGTGCGTGTATTCTTGAGCGTTCGGATATACCAGAATCTTTGGCTCTGACCATTTCCAGTTTTTTCCACCGCTATCAGGTTCGGCACTTTGATAAGCCAGGGCCCCGAAATACTCAAAATCGAAAACCGACTTGTCATGGGCCCACAGGCGGTAAGCCAGATGCAGGCGGTTTTGCGGGTCAATCACCAAAGACACGTAAGTCTGACTGCCGCCTTTAACACCCGGAATGTTGAAGTTGGCCGAGTAACCGCTGTCGGTGGTGTTGACATACTCGGCGGGACTCCAGCTGTCGATAGATTCAGGTTTTAAGCTGCGTGTGTAAGTGAAGTGGGCACCATGTGCGCCCCCGATCACATGCAAAGTTCCATCCTGACTGCGCACAATAGCCGGCTGGTTGTGACTGTCGTTCAAAGGCCAGGTTTTCAGAATCTCGGTTTTTTTAAAGTTGCGGGTTCTAATGTCAACTTCCGCAATCCAGATGGCAGAGTAGGGATTGCCAGCCTTGTCAGGCCTGGAGTTTGTCACACGGCCCCGCTCGTTTTTTTCCATCTTGTGATCCAGTGTCGCTTCCAGCCAGGTGATAAAGTACTTGTCTTTGGAGCGCAGGATTTTCACGCCGCTGCCACTGCGATAGCCGATGGGCTGCGCACTTTCAGAAAGTACCAAAGGCAGGTCCTTGACCAGCTCTCCGTTGTCAAATCGGGTGGTCTGGAAAGTCAATTTGCCGACAGTGCCTTGCCAGTACTCAAAGCCGCTTTCATACCCTGGGGCTTTGCCCGTGGCTTGATAGTATAAAAACGCCGGAGGACCGGGCAGAGGCTCGACGGATGCGGGTCTTTCCAGGTCATACCATTCAGGCAAAGTCGTTTCAGTGAGAAGGCTCAATGCTTTCCAGCTGCGACCGTAGTCTTTGGAATAGGCCACCACATAGTTTTTCTTGCTGCCATCTTTGATACGCAAAGGCGTGTACATGATGTCGTCCCGGTCAAAGACCGCCATTTTTGGATCCCACAAAAGGTCCTGGCGATTGGCGCGGGTCAACTCTTCAATGTTGGATTTCGGGAGGAGATCTTTTAAAAAGTCAGTTCCCAGGGACAGTTCCGTCCAGCCGCCACCATCATAGCGGACAAAACCGCTGGTCAGAGCGGTCGTCTGACTGCGCTCATGCTGGCGCAGGTAAGGGCGGTTTTGGCTGTCAAAAGTTGGAATATAGACGGGAAAGCCCGGCGTCCAGTGAAAGACGTTTCTTTCGTGCTGGGACTCCTGAAAATTGTAGGCTTCTGCAGCGGTGTTGAAGTTGTTCAAACCACTCTTTGGCAGGGCAGGAAGTTTGATTGGAGTGAAAGTGCGGCTGGTGGAGGCAAAGTCGGCCTGGCCTTCTTTGTCTTTATAGTAGGCCGACACCGCAATGAAGGCGATCAAAGAAAAGAAGACCTTCTTCATTAGAACTGCCAGCCCCATCCAGCCCGGAGGATGATCTGATTTGCTGAAGATGTGTTGTTGTCCGGGAACATGGCATAGTCCAGCTGGACCGGGATGAAGCTTTTGCGATCCAGATGATAATCCAGACCCAAAGACCCCACGATGGTTTGGTTCGTGCTGATTTTGCTGGTATCCAGAACGTTACTGGATTTGCCAATAGCGAAAAGGAAGCCCAGACCACCGCCCACCCAGGCATCAAACTTGGTGCTGCGAAGATATGAATAACGAACCAGGGCTTCAACACCCAGATAGCTGATATCCACTGTGCAATCAGAGCCGGAGCAGCTGACGGTGGACGAGCTGCCTTTGGCACTCAGGGTTTCATAACCACCCAGAATGCGGGCGCTGATGTTTCCATCCAGCGGCATCTGATAGAAGGCGGAAGCATTGATGCTGCTGCCACTCAAAGCCACCGAAGAGCTGGCGCTGGGTTTTACGGTCATGTTGTTCATGGCATAACCTGCAGTCACACCCCAGGAGGATTTACTTTTGCCCGCTTTTTCCGGGGCGGCTTTGGCAGGGGCGGCCGCTTTGCTGCCGCCGATTTTTGCAACAGTCAGATCCGCACTCATTTGCCCTTTCAGGACGGCCGCGACGGCTTTGCCATTTTTGATTTGCTTTACCTCGAGCAGAGCGCGAGCCTTGCCTTCGGCATTGCGGGCCCCGAGTTTGTCACCCACTTGAAGGTCTTCGCCTTCCAGGTCAATCAAGGCGCGATCGCCTTTGACGACAACTGTTTTAAGTGCCCAAGCTGGTGAAACCAAAGATGATATCAATAGTGTTGCAAGCAAAAATCTCATAATGACTTTATCGACAATTTGAAACGGAACTAAAGGAAAAGATGTTCCCCAAGTCGGCAGGGACGGGGGGCTAAATGCGGAATAAATCTCTGAAAAACGCGGGTTCACAGCGTCTGTGTCTCGGCTTGAAGCACTCGCGGAACCAGGAAGCAGTTTTTTTTCCCGTGGGGAACAGTTAGTTTTCACATTCCCGGGGCAGGAAAATGTCTCAACCGGGGATTCTGAATTCCTGTTGTCAGGTACTTACATGTGGACAGACGGTAAAAGTGTCTCTCTCTGATTCGTCGTCAATGTCTTCTACAGGGATTGTCGAACGATTATTTTCTGCCGGAGCATCACAATTTTTCCCAAATTAGACGATAATGTAATCACTCAAGGGGGAATTGAGTATGAGGGGCTACAAATATCTTGTTGTCGTGGCGTCAGCGTTTTCTATTGTAAACGCTCATGCGGCAGAGTCAGACATGCTCAAGGCCAAGAAACTCTATGAGAGAATGACCGGCGTTAAGGTGTCGTCCACCAAGCCCGAGCTTAAGCAAGTGGCGGAGCTGATTGCAAAAGGGGACACCCGCGGTGCTGCGAACTATATTACCGGCACTTCAGACTTTTTGAATGTGCAGATCAAAAATCTGTCCCTGAAGCTTTCAAATAAAGATGAATCCGTGAAAGTTCCCTTCAACGATTTCTCGGCGTTGATCGTCGGTGTGGTTCGTGATGGCAAGGATTTCCGGGACATTCTGACGGCCGATTATTTTTATGATGTTAAAGGTGTTCCCAACGAGACTGATCAAAGAACCCGTATGTTCAATCAGGCCAATTACACGCCTGTTGAAACTTCTTATATGAACCTGCAGACAGCCTTGGTTCAGCAGCCGCGCCAAAAGATGGTGAAGTCTGCGTGGAGCACGCCGTATCTGCAGTCAGAGAAGAGCTATGAGATGGTCAGCCTGGACAACAATCCTGAACCAGCCGGTGTGTTTACGACCCGCACCTTTGCAGAAAGAAACCTGAGCGGTGGTACCAACCGTCGTGCCGTTGAGTTTTCTTTGAAACAGTTCCTGTGTGTGTCCATGGCGGAAGCGGCAGATTCATCTGCTTCTGACCAATACGTGGGCCGTGACGTGGAACGTTTCCCGGCGGGGGATCACAACAAATATCTGACCAGCTGTAAGAGCTGCCATTCCGTGATGGATGGTATGCGTGGTGCCTTTGCGAAGATGGACTACACTAACTTCACCACGGGTGGCGCGACCGGCACATATTCCCAGATGAACGGGGACTTCTTCAATCAGCATGGCATTCAGGCTGACTACAACACCTATAATACCAACTATATTGCCAAAGTAACGGCAGACATTCTTCCGGATCTGGTGAACAGACAGGAAAATTCCACCTGGTTTACGACCCGTCTGGCGTATTTGATCAAACGCGGGACCGCAGAGGCCACGGCCCGCGGTACATTGATGGGCACATTGGACACGATTCGTGATCCGGCGGTTGCCAATGCAATTGCCGCGGACTTCAGTGCAAAAAAAGCCAGCGTTCTGGCTGACATCAAGGCGAAGCGCACCACTGATGAATACAAGAACATGTACACGACAACGTGTGTGAATCATTTCGGCACCGCCAATATCACTGACCAGGAGCGTGAAAGACGTTTCCTGATCTGCAACCTGGACAATAAAAGAGAAATGTCTTTGATGTATATTCACTATGAGTCCAGCCTTTCGGGAGCCTCCGAGGCTGAAAGAACCCGCTTGTTGGGCAAGCTGATCAACAAAGGTCGTCCGGCCAATATCAATCTGGTGACTCCTTATCTGGAAGCCCGGGAAGAGCTTCGCCTGTTCCCACGCAATGTGTTTGATTCAAGCACCGGGGTGGCGGCAAAAATGAACAAGGGCAGTTACCCGTATGGTTTCGTGGTGAACAGCGATAACTTCGTCAACAACGCGGTATTGGGCAGTAAGTCCACTTTCTTCGGCTGGAGAGGTGGCAATGCCGGTGGCGGTCAGGGCGTGAAGGATTTTGGTAAAATGCTTTCACAGAGCCGTCGTTTTTCCCAGTGTATGGCCAAACGCGTTTATGAAAGTGTGTGCCTGAAAAAGCTGGAGTCCACGCAGTACTCGACGCTGGTTCGTCTGGGCGACCGCTTTGAAGCCGTGAATTATAATTTGAAAAGTCTTTATACTGAAGTCGCCCTGGACCCGGTCTGTGGCGTGGTGAAAGAGGAGTAGACCATGAATGCTAAGAAAAAAATTGGCGCAGTGATTGGCGTGAGCTTCTCTTTCCTGTTTGTGACAATGTCCTTTCAGAACTGTGCTCAGCAGACTGACTTTGCCAGCCTTGAAGAGGTCACCTTAAACGGGGGCAGCGTCGATGGCAGCAACAGCAGTGTGAGCAACAAAACCCAGTCGGATATAGATGGGGCGCCGGTGGATGCGAAACAAACGCTGGAGTCCATGATGTCGCTGTTGAATCTGAAAAGCACCGACATCAATATGGGAACTGTGAATGCCGAGATCAATTATCGCCGCAATCTGCTGGTTCCTCAGAATGATCTGACTCTGGTGAATTCACCAAGTATTATCGCCACGACTTCGCTGGCGGGCGTGGTTTGTCAGCAGGCCGTGAATAAAGAAAAAAAGGGCCCTCGTGACATCTTTAAGTATCTGGATTTTGCGAAAGGTCCCGGCACTTATGGAAAAATGGGCGCTATCAACACGTACATTCTGATGATCGACCGCTTTTGGATGCGCAAGCCATCCAGTGAAGAGCTAGCCTTCATCACACAAGCTGTGGATGAGTACTACAGCACTTTGGATTCAGCCGCTTTGGGGAAAGCGACAGAGTCTGACAAACTGGCCGTCTTTATCTGTTCAGGCATGTTGTCCGTGCCGGAATCTTACCTTCTGTAACGGACAACGGGGATTTGGGGGGAATATGAAAAACGATAAACTGCAAAAAGTCCTGGATGAAAAAACCGACCTGTCCAGCCTGAAGCTTTCACGACGGGAATTGCTTGAAACCGGAGTTTTGTCCTTCGCAGCCCGTGTCGCGGTGCCAGGGGCGGTGACTTCTATTTTGACCATGGGAAGCAAAGCCGTGGCGGCCGAAGGCGACCCGATGATCCCATTTGTGACTTTAAGCCTGAGTGGCGGGGCGGCCCTGCACGGGAACTTTGTCGTAAAAGACAAGGGCGGCAGTCTTTTGGGAGCTTACACCAAACTGGGCCTGGGCAAAGCCGGCTTTGCCACAGAGAAAGTGATGGGGGCGGACTTTGCTTCCAGTTCCCAACTGCACAAAGGCATTAAATCCGTTGCCAGCACTGCGACTCTGGGTAAAGCACGTCTTGTGGCTCTTTGCACAGACACTGCCAACGACACCAACGGTCAGGCGGCTCTTCGCCCGTTCTATGATCTTTCCGGTCCGCTGGAAAGAGCAGGCCTTGTCGGCAAAGTTTTGCCGGGTGTGCATCAGGGCGCAGGGGCTGAAAATATCCGTCCCGTGTTTTCTTCGCCAAACTCCTCTCTGGAGCTGGCGAGCCTGGATAACATGTTCGGTGCTTTGAACTATTCCAGTGTTTTGGCTGACAATGGCATTTTGAATGCCAAACAAAAAAGAACCCTGGCGTCGTTTGTTTCCAAGATGACGAAATCCCAGGTGGCCAAACTGAACTCAAAAAATGACGGATTGAAACTGGCTTTGCAAGAGGCCGGTGTGAAGTCCGGGGATATTATTGCGGCAGGTGGCGCTACGGGGGTGGATCCTCGCAAAGACACCATCGTGCAGAATGTTTACAAAATCAATACAGCGACGGCTGCCAACAACGCCACGGCGGTGACGGCGGGCGTGGTTTATAATGCATTGAACGGCAATATCGCTCATGGCCGTATTACTCTGGGTGGTTATGATTATCACTCGCCGGGTGTGCGAACTGCGGCGGATGCCAAAGACTTCGCGGCGGGAGTTCAGATCGGCAACATGCTGGAGCTTGCCAGCCAGATGAACAAGCAATTGTTCATTATGGTTACCACTGACGGCGCCTGTTCTTCCGAAGTGTCTGACACTTCATCCAGTATCTGGTCCAGTGACTATTCGTCATCACTGCAATTCATCATTGCCTTTGATCCAAGAGGCAAAGTGACTTCCAGCGGGACTCAAATCGGTCACTATCTGACGGATCAGAGTGTGGATACTTCCACGCTGGTGGGTTCCCGTCCGGACTATGTGGCGGCGGCAATTCTGGCGAACTATCTGAATTTGAATTACAAGATGGGGATGTTCAAACAACTGGCACCGGCCACCTTGCAGGCGGACGATGTTGAAAAAGTTGTTAAACTTCACGTAGCTTAAGGGGAAGCGAATGAAGAAACTTCAATCTTTGAAGGTTCTGGGGGCTGTGTCCGGGGGACTGATCCTGGTCTTGGCATTCCAAAACTGCGCTCAGAGTCTGGGCGAGGGTTTTCAGATCGACACACAAACGGTGAAGCTGGTCAACCAGGGCAGCTCCGATTTGGTGGGTGGATCCGATGAGGGCGAGACCGAAGAGGGTGAGCAGAGCACAGGGGACCTGTGTGAAGATCAGCTCTATGCCAAGTTCGGCTCCGGCTATTACGTCTTCCTGAAAAACAACTGCGCAGGCTGCCATAACGGTGAACACGAAGCGCCGGCCTTTGCTTCGAAGAACTCGCTGATGTCCTATCAGGTCTTCAAAGACAAGGGTTACACTTCGATTTCTGATAATGCTGTGAATCCGGCGCACAATCCGCCCTACACAGGCACTCATCACAATGGGGCGATCGCCAGTCTGAAACAGGAATGGGCCGCGGCTCAGTCCGCCTTCCTTTCCTGCAAAGGTGATGATGGTGTGGATAAATCCGTTGTGACCGCCAACAAAACGAACGCGACGATTGTGAACAGCAAAGCCAACCCGGCAACATGGACCAAGATCGAATGGAACTACAGCACGGCGGCGGACATGCCAGCCAAAGCTGCGACCTTCCCTTTGAAAATGTCCGTGGAATTCCAGGTCGCGAAAGTCAGCGGCAGTGAAGTGGGCTATGCGGCCCGCAGCCCGACAATTTCTATCACTTCCGGCACGGCCAAGTACCGGGTGAAAGGTCTGTTCTTCTATGTGAATGACAAGATGCTGGATTCGGCCACTGTTTACCGCAATATCAATGCAGTGGTGTGCCCAGGGACGCCGCTGGCCTTGGCGCCAGTGGGGAATGCCCAGCTTCTGGTGATGAACACAACCAAAACAACAGACAAGTTTGCATTGCAGTTCACATCCATAGAAAAAGCCGAGTCAACGGCGACTTGTGGTACGGGCACGAACGTGGTGGTGCCGGTGGATGAGGCTCCGGCAAACGTGACTTACGCGATGCTGGTGGGAAATGATTCCAAAGTGAATGTGTTCAAAACTCAGTGTTTGAGCTGTCACTCAGGTGCAGGGGCTGACGGGGGCCTGGACCTAAGCAATTATGCAGCTTCCAAGGCCAAGTCAGCGGCAATCATTCGTCGTATCAACGATGCGAATGCTCCGATGCCGCGCAGTGGTCTGATGTCGTCCTCCATGAAAGCCATCGTGCAGAAATGGGTGGATCTGCAAATGCCACAATAGTCTCAGATTGAGACAGGGAACCAAACACGGAAGGCTTGGGTTCTGCGTGTTTGGTGCCGATAAGAGTTCTGTATGTTTTTGGGGGAGTTCGAATGAAGTTAGGGGTTTTAAAGACCGTTGCGGTCGGCAGTGCGGGGTTGGCGATGATTCTGGGGTTCCAGAACTGCAGCGACTTTGCTTTGCAGGATCAGGTTCTTTACGAACAGGGGATCTTTGATTCCCGCGAGGCACTTGATCAGAAGTCCCTGCCAAAACTTTTGTCCTCCAGCGAACTTTCTTTCTGGTCCAAACCCGGCAATCCTTCCTATGTCAACAAAGCCCTTTTCATGGCGGATCAACTGTCGTTTGTGGTGGCGCTGGATACCAGCATGACGGGGAAAGTTTTTTCAGTGTCTGCGGGGGCCAATCAAGAGGATGCTTACATCAATATCGCTGCGGGTAAGATCCGCGTGGTGCGCGCAGCACCGGATGCAAGCAACATCTCTTTTATGGAAGTGAATCTGCCATCCACAGGCAGTAAGATGGTGATTGCGGCAGGCTTTGGTGTGAAACCCACCGAGATGAGCCTGCAGGTGAATGGGGTTGTTCAGACAGCTGAAATTCAAAAGACCGGAACTCCCGGAGATTTTGCTTTCACCGTGAAAAGTGTGGCGACGGGTGGAACCGGCGGTCAGATCTATGAGTATGTCGTCTATGGCGGCTCTGCCACGGACGGTCTGGCGCTGACCAAAGGCGAACTGAATGTGATGTCCCGCTATGTGGCCACCAACAATCTGATTGAAAACGTGATCTTTGATCCGGCGTTGATCAACGAAGGCAAGGAAGTCGTGGAAGAGAATCCAAAATTCCTGGCGGCCAAAGCCGTCATCGATGCGAAGTGCCTGAGCTGCCATAACAGCTCGTCATACGGGGACTTCCGCAACTTGACAGAGACCAAAGCGCTTTCCCGTGGTCTTGTAAAGGCCAAGGATCTTGCGGGATCAAAACTTTACTACCGTCTGACGGGTGCGACGGTGGGTCCGGGGCCGCGCAATATGCCGACGTCCGGCTCTATGTCTTCAGCAGAGGCGCAGGCCGTGGCTGACTGGATCGACAGCATTGAATAAGTAAATAGTTTGTATATTAAACAATCACCAAAAGTTAAAAGGGGTAGGGTAAATGAAATTTGTTGCAGCATTGATTGTCACAATGGGTGTTTCCACAGCAGCGATGGCGCAAAGTGTGGTAATGGATGTGGTTTTGAATCCGATGGGGGACTTCAAAGGTAAAACTTCTGACGTCAAAGGTCAGGCCGTGGTGAACGGTGACGAAGTTTCTGCGGAAAACATTGTCGTGAATCTGAAATCTTTGAAAACCGGCGTTGAGCTGCGTGACAAGCACACGCAAAAGCACCTGGAGACCGAAAAGTTCCCAGAGGCGGTTTTACTTTCTGCCAAGGGTAAAGGCGGCAAGGGCACGGGTAAAATCAAAATTCGTGGCGTTGAGAAAGATATTTCCGGCGTTTACAAGGTTGAAGGCAAGACTTTGAAGGCAAAATTCAAGCTGAAGCTGAGCGACTTTGGTATCGAAGACATCAACTATATGGGTGTTGGTGTTGAAGACGAAGTCACTTTGGCAGTGACTGTTCCGGTGAAGTAAATCAAAAAAAAGGCCCCAGAAAAGGGGCCTTTGTCTTTTTAGAATCGGTAGTTCACACCGATTTTCCAAAGGGTGGATCCTTCAGTCAGAGGACCAATCCCGGTATAGAAATCCCACTTCTGAAACAGGCGAATATTCAAGTCGGCAATGCCTGTGACATTCAGGCTGCGGCCCGAATCAATGGTTTGTGTGCTGGTTTCTTTCGGCCAGTCGATATTTTTATAAAACAGCATTCCTGTCACTCCGGCGTTGATTCGGCCGGACAGGCGGTAAAACACGCGCGGGGAAATCCCGTAAGTGGTGAAGGCCACTTTGTCGCTCAAGTAAGGATCTGCATCGGATCCGCCGTTGGCGCGACCGGCACCGATAAAGGCCCCGGCACTCCAGCCCCAGCGATAGTAGGTGATTTCTTTCATGATGGTGACCGTGATGGCATTGTAGTTGGCCGGCACTTTTGTGCTGGTGATGCCGTCTTGAACACGCAGGGTTTCGTCCCACTGCAGTGTGGAAAGGCTAAAGCCCCAGTTTTCGCGCGCGCGCACCGCCGGTTTTTTTGCGGTGGCAACCGGCGCCGCTTCGGCGGCCGGAGCTTCTTCAGTCTCGGCTTCCTCCTGCGCCAGAACATTCTGGGTCAGAAGAGTGGCAATTAAAACGAACATCCATTTTTTCATATGTGTCCCTTAGTAGGAAATATGGATCTGCCCTTGCAGAGCCCAGGCATCATCCGCGCCACCGGTGTCAGAATAAGTTTTGCCATTGGTGGCCATGGCACGGAACTCGGTGCGGGGAAGCGGGAACATCATTGCCCCCAGACTCCATTTCATCGCCTCGGCCGAGGATTTGTTGATATCACCTTTGGTGTGCTCAAGAATCGAAAGGAAGTTGTAGCCGCGATTGATCTCTACCATCGTTTGCACGATGGCGTAGGTGCCCAGCTCCGCTTCAGAGTCTGCAATTTTATCCTTTTTTTGGCGCAGACCGAATTCACCCATGATCGCAGAACCCTTTGATAGACCCATACGCGTGGTCAGGGCTGCCAGATTCCACTGTTGCAAATCACTTTGGGACGTCAGCACGGATGCACCGACTTTGAACTTTTCATAGACCTGGTATTCACCCGCCACAGAGAAGCCTTTTTGCTTTTGCGGGTCTTCCTGGGCGGCATTGCCGACGAAGGCATTCACGGCCACATCCCAATCCGGATAAGTGAAGTGGCCGATCACACCTTGCGACTGGTCAAACTGCCCCAGGGTGATGGCTTTACGGCTGACGGCCGAGTGATCGACGTTGCGGATCCCGTAAGCTTTATCCATCTGACCCACATACAGCCAGAAGTTGTTGCTTTGTTTCCAGCGCAGATAGTATTCGCGCATGAACCAGGTGTTGGTTTTGCCATAGTAGGGTTCAATGCCGGTGTAGGAAACCGTGGTAATCAGGGCATAGTTCTGTTTCTTGTCGAAGAAGAAATTCAGATTCACATCATTTTGCATGTTGATGTAGCGCTCGGTGGAGGCGGTGGCCCCCGGCTCCATCTGCAACCACAGACCGCGATACTTCAAACCGGGGCGCACCCACCAAGGCAGCTTCTTTTTACCCAGGAAACCGGACATCTCGGCGATTTCCTCTTCTTCCATGGATTTAGGGAAGACCTGGCGGGAGGTGATTTCGGTGGCAAACAACGCACGACCGTAATCATTCAGGGCGCCGCCCCCCAGACCGTTGTAGTGGCAGGTAACGCAGGAAGAGTAGCTGTACCCGATAAAATCAGGATAGGCCTGAGCCCGGCTGGTCAAAATAAGGGACGCAAGGATGAAAATGACGTGCTGAAAATTTATATGTCTCACAATGAGAAATTCTAAGGATTGAAGCGAGATAATCAATAAAAATCTATACCCTGACTCAGCTCTGGCCGATAAGTTTCCTATGGAAACAAAATCACCAGCTTTAGAGCGTCCTCGTGCAGTGGAAATGGCTGCTGCTGTGCTTATGTTCACGCCTGTGCTTGACCTTATCATGATGCAAAGAACCGGAGTTGCGGTTCTGAATTGGGTGGGTTGGGTGTCGGTCTTTGGCGCCGGATTGACGCTGATGATCCGCCACAAGCTGTCCTGGGTTGTGGGGATGATCCTATGCGGGATCTTTGTGGTCAGCACGCTGGTCAGCCTGTTTAAGGGCTTTGGCGTGGTGGACCCGGCGATCAGCACAGCAAGGGTGCTGGATTGTCTGTTGGTGCTCTTTATCGTGGGCACAGTGTTTTCATTCTTCCGTTATCCATACCTGGATCGCCGTCAGAATTGGTTTGCGCCGACAGGAGATCGCTTTGTTGTGGTCACACCTGTTGTTTTGAATGGCAAAGTAAGTGGCGAAACCGTCGATCTGTCCTATACAGGAGCTCGCATTTCTGTTCCGGAAGGCGTGGAGTCTTTCAAAAAAGACCAATTGCTGACGCTGGTGCTGTCAGAGATCAACGATATTCAGTGCAAAGCCAAGGTCATCGATGTGAAGGACAAAGTCCTCAGAATCCACTTTGACGGCCTGTCGTCGTCAGAGAAAGACCTGCTGCGCCAATGGCTGGGCAGCCAAAATCTACAAAAAACTTAATTAACAGCCTTTGAGCTTTGCGAACCTGCCGATTTTAGGGCATAAGTGGGCTTTTCGAGCAGGGAATGACGATGGCAAAAACAACAAAGAAGACCCCCCAGAAAACCAGCACTAAAAGTGTAAAAGCAAAGCCGGAATCCCATGCTGCGGACGTGTCAGCGTCCGTAAAGCAGATTCTGGAAAACGTTCGCCCAACACCGATGATCCACAACGGTCTGACCAACGAAGAAAAGATCGAACGTATCACCGAAAAGTTCACTGACATCATGAACACTCTGGGCTTGGATCTGAAAGACGATTCTTTGCGCGAAACACCGAAGCGTGTTGCCAAAATGTACGTGAACGAAGTTTTCGGAGGATTGGATCCCAAGAAGTTCCCGAAAATGACTGTGATCGACAATAAGATGAACTACGATCAAATGATTGTAGTGCAAAGTATCGGCTGCCTGTCTTTCTGCGAACACCACTTCCTGCCCATCGACGGCTTCGCAACTGTGGCGTACATCCCCAATAAAAAAGTAATCGGTCTTTCCAAGATCAACCGTATCGTGCAGTACTTCTCCCGCCGTCCTCAGGTGCAGGAGCGTTTGACAAAACAAATCGCCGACTGCCTTCAATACATCTTGGACACCGAACACATCGCAGTCCACATCAACGCAAAACACTACTGCGTAATGATGAGAGGCATCGAAGACACTTCCAGCACAACCAGCACAAGCGACCTAAGAGGCCACTTCAAATCCAGAATGGAAACCCGCGAAGAGTTCCTAGAACACTGCCGAACGAAGTACTAAAAGGTGCCTGGTTCTTTTTTCTGGCAATAGCGCGGCAAAAAAAATGCAAAAGCAAAAGGGAGTCTTTCGACTCCCTTTTTTTATGCGCATTTTAAGGTCGCATTGGATTAGTTGATTGAAGAGGGCAGAGGGAACGGAAGCGAGCCGGGAGACCGCCCGCAAGAGGGCCTTCGGTGGCGCATGGATGCGCGAACCGGGGCAAAGCCCCGGCACCGACTGAGCACGGACGCGTGCCCTCTGAAGCGGCGGACTCCCGGATCGATTCCGAGCCCGCCGTCCTAGGCAACCAACTAAGTCAAAGCCGATTGCAAAAGTTCGCGAGAGTTCTTGGACAAAGACTCCACCGCAACCATGCGTTTGATTTGAGTCAGGGCCTTTTCCTTCATGGCTGGTTCCAGCTTGGAAACGAAGTTGAAGGCCGCACACAAACGGGCAGCGACTTGCGGGTTCTTTGGATCGATCTCGAGGATCTTGTCAGCATAGAACTCGTAAGCGTTGGTGTTCGGGTCGTTGAAGCGAACAAGGTTTGCGCCGAACGCACGCAGCAATGAATAAACATTGTTCGGGTTCGTGATGTTGAACGCCGGGTGTTTTGTCAAAGCTTTGACATCCTCCAGCACCTGTTTGCGCGAGGTGGTGGTGGCTTGCGCTGTGAACCATTTGTTGATCACGACGGAATCATTTTTCCACTCTTCATAGAAGTTCTGCAGCGCCTTTTCCCGGTGAGCAGAATCAGAGTCCGCCAGAATAGACATCGCTGTCATACGGTCTGTCATGTTCTGAGCATCCCAGTATTGTTTGTTCACGATCTCCATGATCTCTGGATCATGCAGGTCTGCCAGGTAAGCCAGGGCTTGGTTTTTCAAAGCGCGGTGGCCAAAAACTTTTGGTTCGCGGCTTTTTGGTTCAACCCCGTGATACTTGCGGTAAATGTTCAACAACTGAGCGCGGTTCGCAGCCGCGATGGCTTTGCGCAAAGTCGTGCGCGCCTGATAGAAGGCTTCGGCATCCAGCACCGCTTCTTCCTGCGCCAGAACAGCATAGCTTGGCAGTTGCAGCATCTTGGCTTTGAAGGCAGGATCCATGGACTCATCGGCCAGGATCGCGGTCATGGTCGTGATAAAGCGGTCGTCCACTTTCAGGGTTTCTTTTGCGCGTGCCTGCTGGATCATCTTTTTGAACAGACGCAGACCCAGTTTTTGAGCCATTTCACGGCGGTTGAAAGAATCCGTGTCGTTTTGCATCAGGAAGTACAGATCATTTTCAGAGGCTTCCCAGCGCAGATTTACGGGTGCAGAGAATTCGCGCAAGACAGAAAGAACCGGACGCTCTTTCAGGCCTTTGAACACGAAAGTCTCTTTCTGTTCTTTCAGCTCCATCAGGTTTTTGCCGTCGGTGTTCACGGTGATTTTGTCGCAACTGAGTGACAACTCTTTGCCGGATTTGTCCAATAGGCCCATCATCAATGGGATGTGGAACGGTTCTTTTGTCGGCTGGCCCGGTGTCGGCGGGCAGCTTTGTTCCAAAGTCACATGGAATTCACCCTTGGCAGCATCGAAGTTTTCCTGAACGGAAACCACCGGAGTTCCGGACTGGTTGTACCAGCGACGGAATTGCGTGAAGTCCTTGTTGTTCGGGTTGGAGATCGCCGCTGCGAAATCTTCGGTCGTGACGGCCTGGCCGTCATGACGTTTGAAGTATTCATCCATGCCTTTGCGGAAGCCCTTGCGGCCCACAATGGTTTGCATCATGCGGATCACTTCAGACCCTTTTTCATAGATCGTCATGGTGAAGAAGTTGTCCACCGCCATGCAGGACTCCGGGCGGACAGGGTGGGCGTTGGGACCTGCGTCTTCAGCGAACTGACCCGCGCGCAAAGCATCAACGTCTTCGATACGCTGAACCCCGCGATCAGTCATGTCGGCAGAGAATTCCTGGTCACGGAAGACCGTCAGACCCTCTTTCAAGGACAACTGAAACCAGTCGCGCAAAGTCACGCGGTTGCCGGTGTAATTGTGGAAGTATTCATGAGCCACAACGGATTCAATGCTGTGGAAGTCCACATCCGTTGCGGAGTTGGAATCAGCCAGCACCAGGCGGGAATTGAAGATGTTCAGACCCTTGTTTTCCATGGCACCAGCGTTGAAGTCATCAATCGCCACGATCATGTAGTCGTTCAGGTCGTATTCCAGACCAAAGACCTCTTCGTCCCACTTCATCGATTTTTTCAAAGAGTCCATTGCATGCCAGCAGCGTTCTTGTTTGCCGTGAGCTGCATAGACTTCCAGATTCACTTTGCGACCGTTCATGGTGGTGAAAGTGTCGCGGATCACGCCCAGATCACCGGCCACGAGTGCAAACAGGTAACAAGGTTTCTTGTGCGGATCCTGCCAGAAGGCCTTGTGACGGCCGTTACCCAGGTCTTCAATTTTGATGCGATCACCGTTGGAAAGCAGTACCGGGTACTTGGCTTTGTCAGCCTCGATGGTCACAGAATAAGACGTCATCACATCCGGACGATCGAAGAAGTAAGTGATCTTTCTGAAGCCTTGAGCCTCGCACTGGGTGCAGAAAATGCCGTTGGATTTGTAAAGTCCTTCCAGGGACGTGTTGTTCTGCGGTTGCAGCTCAGTTTCGATTTCCAGGGTGAAGCTGTCGGGAACTGACGGAACAATCAGTTCTTCCTCGGTGATCTGGTACTGGTCGGCATTGAGCTGCTGGCCGTTGATTTTAATGGAAATCAGTTTCAATTCCTCGCCATTCAGGCGCATTTCACCTGGATGAACGCGACGGACCTGGCTTTTGGCCACGACTCGACAAAAGTCTTCGTTCAGATTGAAGTCGAGGTTTACGGAGTCCACCGTGAAGGCAGGGGATTTATAGTCTTTAAGATAAATTTTTTCTTGTTTCATACGGCCTCGCTTCAGATAATAGACGGATGAGTTTGTTAATCACTTCTATCACAATAAACACCTCGCATCTACAGGGCATGCTGGGTTTTTATCGAATTATCGGCTTTCAGTTTACAGCGTCAAAGGTTGATAAGGGGAGTGAAGTCCATCGCGCCGTTCACAATGGCGTCGAATTCTCTTTATACAGCATTCAAAATCCGCAGAGATCTCAGATTCCAAGCCTGCAGCTGGGTTTTCAGATCACGGATCTGGAAAAAACCGTGCAGGAGCTCGTTAAAATACCAGGTGCCATGTGCATTTTAGACCCTACGGACATGCCCGATGGCAAAAAGGCCATTGTGCTGGATCCTGACGGACATTCCATCGAACTTTGCGAACTTTAAAAATAAAAAGCCCCGGTTTCCCGGGGCTTTTTATTTATTCATGTTTTACTGAGGCGTGGTAATCACTTGCGCGGAAGAGGCTTTCACGTGAGCCTCAATCGGCTCCAGGCGTCCTTTCAGATACTTCTGCAGGAACTCTTCGGTCAGGGCATTGGCCCCCATGTTATTGGCGGCTTTTGCAAAACCGTGGCCTTCGTCAGGGAAAAGAACATATTCCACCGGGATTTTTTTAGCCACCATGGCGTTGTAGATCTGATCGGCTTCAGCTTTTTTCACACGCGGATCATTGGCCCCTTGCAGAATCAGCAAAGGCTTTTTGATTTTATTCACGTGGGTCAGCGGCGAGCGCTCTTTCAGAAGTTTCTTACCAGCAGCCGTCGTTGGATCCCCGACGCGTTTGTAAAGATTCGCCCGGAAGCTTTCCCAGTAAGGCGGGACTGTGTTGAGCAAAGTTTCCAGATTGGAAGGCCCCACGATATCGACGGCCGCTGCAAAAGTGTCCGGCGTGAAAGTGAGTCCTGCCAAAGCCGCATAACCGCCGTAAGAGCCCCCCATGATGACAACTTCATTTGGATCAGCGTAACCATTTTTTACCGCCCAATTGACTGCATCAATCAGGTCGTCGTGCATTTTTCGGCCCCATTGTTTGTCGCCGGCGTTCAGAAACTTCTTCCCAAAACCTGTAGAGGCGCGGAAGTTCACACTCAGAACATTGTATCCGCGATCGGCCAGCCACTGGTGGTAGGGATTGTAGCCGTAATCATCTCGCCCCCAAGGGCCGCCATGAACAAGTAAAACCATGGATTTTCCCGCCTGCTTGCGGGCTTGAGTCAGATAAGAAACCAGCTGGAAACCATCGCGGGACGGGATTTCCACCGCCTCCATCGCGCTCAGGCGGTGGCCGTAAGGAATCATGGCTTTGGTGTGATACAGCGGCTGGCTCAGGGTTTGAGTTTTCACGTCATAGAAATAGAAGGCCACAGGTTTGTCTGTGGAATCCGCGAACAGCACCCACTGATTTCCATCCAGGCTCATGGAGGTCACATTCACTTCGGCGTCGAGTTTCTTTTCGATGCTTTCAAAGTGCTTTTGGAAGTCCTTGTCGAAGAACTGAATGTCGCGCTTCAGATAATAGGACGAGGCCCACAAAAGCTTTCCGGTTTGCGGGTGCATCTGCAGCCCCTGAATGTCGGAGCGGTCATCAGACGCCACCACTTTGGTTTTGTCAGATTTCAGATCCCATTCCACCAAAGCGGCCTTGTCACGTTGGCGGCTGTCCAGCAGATAAACTTTGCTGCCGTCATGGGAAACGTCCACTGCGGTGGACGTCATGCTGTCTTCAAAAGGAACGACCGTTTTTTTGACAAATTTCTTGTTGGCGCTGTTCCACAGGAAAATTGTGGATGAGCCATCCTTGTTGGATTTGCTGGCCAGAATCGGGTGGTAGTTTTTGTCAAATATGATCCCAGCATAGTTTTCGGTGTTGGTGAACAGATCCGTGGTGGCCTTCGTGGCAAGGTTCAAAATTTTGTAGTCAAAGAATCTTGGATCACGCTCGTTGGTCATGATGACCACTTCGTTCGGGCGCAGGTGACTGGTTTCGGCAATCTGCGAGGTGACTTTGCCGGGTTTGGTGATCTCATTCAGATCCCCAGTCGCCACGTTCAAAGTGTAAAGGCCAAAGTTTTCATCCCCCGCCACATCCTGACTGAAAATCAGCGTGCCCGGAGTGTAGGTCCAATTGTAACGGAAAATGCCACGTTTGGTGTCGTGAGTGACTGGTTTTGCGGTTTCCGGTTTGCCAAAGTCCTGCACCCAGATGTTCAAAACACCTTTGTGTGCGGAAAGATAGGCGACATATTTTCCGTCAGGGCTGATTTTGATGCCGGTGATGTCCGGATTTCCGAAAAGAACTTCACGAGGAATGTATTCAGCGTTCACGGCTTCCTTCTTTGTGAATGTTTGGCAGGCACTCATGGAAAGAACCAGAGCTGCTAAAAATGGCATTTTCAGTGCTGTTTTCATTAAATGGACTCCTGTTTTGCAGGATTATCCTAGGACAGCAGCCGGGGGAGTCAAGAAAGAGCGCGATTACGCGCAATAGAAAATGGGCCCCAGGAGGGTGGGGCCCATGGATTAAGAATGGTACATACGGTCTTCAAAGGCGGCCAGGGCGGCTTTGGCGCCTTCACCCATGGCGATCACGATCTGTTTGTACGGCGTCGTGGTGACGTCGCCAGCTGCGTAGATGCCCTTGGCTGAAGTGCGACCTTTTTCATCGACGATGATTTCGCCGAACTTGGTCAGCTCCACGGTTTCTTTCAGGAACTGGCTGTTCGGCACAAGGCCGATCTGCACAAAGATGCCATCCAGGTCCATTTTTTCCTCTTTATTGAGGGAACGATCCAAATACTGGATCTGCTGAACCTTGTTGCCGTCACCGATGACTTTTTCAGTTTTGGCGCTGGTCACGATGGACACGTTGGGCAGGGATTTTAGTTTATCCACCAGAATCTTGTCGGCTTTCAGCTGATCGTTGTATTCAAATACCACGACTTCGCGAACAATGCCGGCCAGATCGATTGCCGCTTCCACGCCCGAGTTTCCTCCGCCAATCACAGCGACCTTTTTGCCTTTATAGAATGGACCATCACAGTGTGGGCAGTAAGCCACGCCACGGCCCAGATATTCTTTCTCACCTTCCACGCCCAATTCGCGCCATTTCGCCCCCGTAGTGACGATGATCGCGTCGGCGGTCAGGTGTTCGCCACTTTCCAGTTCGATGGCTTTGACTTTGCTTTCCGTGTGGATCTTTTTCACGCGACGGTTTTCAAGAACCTTCACCGGATAGCTGGCAATGTGCTGATTCAACTGGGCTGCCAGTTGAGGGCCTTCGGTGTAAGTCACACCAATCAGGTTTTCGATGCCTTTGGTTTCCTGCACCTGACCGCCGATTTTTTCAGTGATCATGGCCGTGGAAAGACCTTTACGAACCGTGTAGATCGCAGCGGAAGCCCCTGCCGGGCCGCCGCCGATCACAAGGACGTCAAAGTGACCCAGGTTTTTGTTCACAGGTTCGGATGGTGCTGCATTCGCGTCGACACCAAATGTGGATTCCAGTTTGCTGACCAGATCCAAAAGCTGGATGCGGCCGGAATGGAACATTTTTGCGTTCGCCACCAGACTTGGAACACCTTGAATACCCAAAGTTTTGATGTCGTCCTGAACATAGCCGCCATCGATGATTTCATGGCGAAGGCTTCCGTGAATCAAAGCAATCTGATTCAGAGCCTGCACCACTTCAGGACAGTTTTCACAAGTCAAAGAGATGTAAGACTGAATGGTGATGTTTTTGTTCAGACGACGAACGCGGTCCGCGATCACGCTGTCCAAAAGCTTGCCTTTGCCATCGGTGTTCAGGATCGCCAGAATCAACGAAGTGAATTCGTGACCGCCGGGAATACCTTTGAACACGATGCCCGTGTGCTTGCCTTTATAGTCAATACGGAACTGAGGCATCGGAGAAGTGCCGGAGGTATTTTGTGTCAGTGTGATTTTGTCCGAGGTGCTGGCAACACTTTGAAGCATGTCCAAAAGATCTTTTTGATCTTCGTGAGAGCTGTTTTCATAGACAAGCTCAACAGTGTTTTCCAAAGAGCCGAAGACTGATCTTAGTTGTTCAAGAAGAGAAGAGTCTAACATGTGACCTCCGTTCGGGGGGGGAAATTACCTGAAAGGTGCAACTGCTGCGTTGGTCGGCGTCGCCGTACAGGAGTACGGCTTCCTTCTCCCGCGCTTTGCATTTGCAGCTTTCAGCTAATTTCTGTTTCGCGGTTATTGGCTTGTCCCCGCCATAGGCGGGGACTCGCACATTAATTAAAATCTAAATTAGATTTTACCAACCAGATCAAGACCTGGTTTCAGAGTGGATTTGCCTGGAGTCCATTTCGCAGGGCAAACTTCGCCTGGGTTTGCAGCGATGTATTGAGCTGCCTGAGTTTTACGGAACAATTCATCAGCGTTACGGCCGATACCGTTGTCCTGAACTTCAGCCAAAACGATTTTACCTTCTGGGTTCACCAGGAAAGTACCACGGTAAGCCAAACCTTCTTCTTCAATGTGCACGCCGAATGCGCGAGTCAATTGGAAGGTAGGGTCTGCCAACATTGGGTATTTGATCTTTTTGATCGTCTCAGAAGCATCATGCCATGCTTTGTGAGTGAAGTGAGTGTCAGTGGAAACACCGTAAACTTCCACGCCGATTTTTTGGAACTCAGCGTATTTGTCAGCCATGTCACCCAATTCAGTAGGGCATACGAATGTGAAATCCGCAGGGTAGAAGAAGAAGATGGACCATTTACCTTTCAGGTCGTTCTGAGTCACAGTTTTGAAATCACCGTGATGGAAAGCTTGAACTTTGAAATCTGGCACTTTCGTGTTGATGATAGTTTGCATTTATTCTCCTTCGAATAAAGTGGTTAGGTTGTGGCCTTAGGGCCTAAATAAAAATTCAGGTCCACCAGCAGGTTTAATTGTTAGTGGACATCTTTCGTCTTTGAGAGTACGGGATCAACCCTTTTTAAGGAAATCGATTATAAATATGCATTGATAGATTTTGTCTATTGCGGCATAATAGGGCCTGAGGAGCCCTTATGAGCCCAAAAGTGAACTTTTCTTTGACGCAGCTGGAATACGTTATGGCTGTCCATAAGTACGGTCATTTTGCCAAGGCGGCTGAGGCCTGCCACGTGACCCAACCCACGCTCAGCATGCAAATACAGAAGCTGGAAGAGGATTTGGGAGTGGTGATCTTTGACCGCTCCAAAAAACCCATTTTGCTGACACATATGGGTAAAAAACTGATATCCCAAATTCAGACGGTCCTTTTTGAGTCCAGGAAAATTGAGAGTATTATTCAGCATGAGCAGAAAGGTGCCAAACAAGGAGTCTTGTCTATTGGTGTCATTCCGACGGTGGCTCCCTATTTATTGCCTCGACTTTTGCCGGTGGTGGAAGAGATGTTCCCAGGTGTGGATCTGAATATCAAAGAAATGCAGACCGACCAGATTTTGGAAGCCCTGAACGGCGATGATATTGATGTCGGCGTTTTGGCGACGCCCACACTGATGCCGAAAATGTTTGAGTTCCCTCTGTACTATGAGCCGTTCTATGTGCTGTGTGAAAAGAATCACGAGTACGCCCACATGAAGAAAATCAAATACCAGAGTCTGGGCATGGAGGACATCTGGTTGCTGGAGGAAGGCCATTGCCTGCGCAATCAAGTGCTGGATATCTGCTCGGTGAAAAAAGGCAAAGGGCAGGGGCGTCGGTACAAATTTGAAAGCGGCAGCCTTGAAACCCTGAAAAACCTGGTGGATTTGTACGGTGGCTACACCCTGCTGCCGCATCTGGCGACAGAACAAGTGGGTGCACGCAGTCATTTGGTTCCTTTTGAAAGGCCGATTCCGGCCCGCGAAATCGGACTGGTGTATCGTCGCGAGCACTACAAGAATGAACTGATTGAAGCTTTGGGTGAAGCCATTCTGAAATCGATCCCGGAAGAACTGCGCAAGATTCGTCCAAAGGATCTGGATGTTTTGCCGATTGCTTAAAAGCGTCCAACCCCTTGGTGTATTTGGGATTCACCACCGAGTTTGCGACTGTGATTTGCCGAAACCTGTGATAGGTTTCACTGTAAAGAATAGGATTTTATGACGACACCCACTTCAAGAAAGCCCCTGGAAAGCCGCGAGGACGTCATGGTTCTTGTGGACAGCTTTTATGCGAAAGTTCGCGCCGATGGTTATATCGGCCCGATTTTTACGGATGTGGCGAAAGTGGATTGGGAAGAACATTTGCCCAAGCTTTACAATTTTTGGTCGGATTTACTGTTGGGTGAAGACTCTTATCGTGGGCGGCCTTTTCCGCCGCATACAAAATTGAATTTGGAACGCGGGCACTTTGAACAGTGGCTGCGACTTTTTGTTGAGACCGTCGATGAACATTTCGTGGGTCTTAAGGCGAATGAAGCCAAAGAGCGCGCCTATCGTATTGCACGCAATTTTATGATCAATCTGCAATTGCTCAGTCTGGAGTAAAGACCTCCGTCGGGGCTGTCTGCTGTTTTGCGACATTTTAGTCTGAATACCTGTGTGCCTTCTGCAAGCTCGTTTTACTTTTATAGACAGCGGGAGGTTCGCGATGAAGCTCACTGTCGATTTTACGTCTCAAGGTCGCATGCTGGAGGGGACTCTTTTTTTACCCGAAGAATCTTCTGAAATTTTTGCGGCCTGTCTTTTTGAAGGTTCGATGACGGGGGCCACGGCTCAGGTGACCGAAAGACTGGCCCGGGAGGTCAGTGCCGAGGGATTTATCACCCTGATCATGGATCATAGTTATTTTAGTGAAGACGAACTGGCACCACAGCCCTGGGAGTCCCCCAGCAAGCGCCTTCAGGACATCCGCGCGGCTTTGGACTTTCTGGAGAATCACGCCAGCGTCGATAAAGAGCGCATCTTCGGTGTGGGGGTCAGTGTCGGGGCCGAATATCTGGCGCAGGTCTGCCGGGAGGGTTGCAGTCTTAAAGGCCTTGTGATTGTGGAAAGTGCCATGGATGACAGTCGCAATCTGGCGTTGGACCAGCTGGATATTCCGACTCAGGTGGTGGATGAAACCCATCTGGATTCAGCGGTGGACGAGATCGTTTTATGGGCGCGCACTTTGTTTAACGGCGGCCCTTCGCAGGAATCCGCCGTCAGACCTGACTGGAGTGTTTCGGACAAGTAGTTACTTCAGTTTGATTTCGACTGAGTTTACAATTTTATTTTCCATGCTGCGAATCTGCATGGTTACGGTTTTCTTTTTCCAGTCAATTTCTGCCAGGCCGAAGTTTTCCTGATTGTAGGTCAAGCCTACATAGTGACTGTCGGCGTCCGGGTATTTATTCGGACGATTCAGAGAGCTGGCAGTGATATCGTAAAGCGGGCCATAACCCTTCAGATCTGTTTTGGCGATGGAGGCGATATGACGGTCGCCGCTGATGACGATCACATTCTTGGCGCGGGTGGATTTTATCAGATCAAAGAATCTTTGACGTTCTTTCGGGAAGTTCCCCCATTTTTCAAATTGCGGGTCATCGGCAATCAGCTGAATGCTGCTGACGATGAAGCGCACATCGGCCGGCCGTTTCAGTTGGGCTTCAAACCACTCCCATTGCGGGTCGCCCAGTATGGTGCCTTCATCCTGAGGGATATAGTTCATCGCTTTGCCTTCAAAGCCCGGGCGTTCTTTTAAGGGGCTGCGGTAATAACGAGTGTCGAGC
Source organism: Bdellovibrio bacteriovorus HD100 (assembly GCF_000196175.1). Taxonomy (NCBI): domain Bacteria; kingdom Pseudomonadati; phylum Bdellovibrionota; class Bdellovibrionia; order Bdellovibrionales; family Pseudobdellovibrionaceae; genus Bdellovibrio; species Bdellovibrio bacteriovorus. Next base: position 2,419,421 of record NC_005363.1, on the reverse strand, counting down.
ATAATCACCTGAACCATTTGTTTTTTCGGTCCGATGATTTTGCTGTGATAAACGCCCCCTTGCTCCAGCGGCATGCTGTTGCGGGTGTAGGTCCAATAGTTCATAAAATCACGACGGGCGGCATCTTTGCCGGCCCATTCCTGGCCGCCGTCACGCTGTCCAAAGTCATGATCATCCCAGGTGGCCATGAAAGGAACCTTTTCGCGAACGGCACGATATTCGGGAAACAGATCCAGCTTGCGATATTGTTCGGCGAGGGGTTGCTGACCGGACCAGCTGCCATAGATGTTGTCTCCGGTGAACAGGAACAGATCCGGGTGGGTGGCCGCGATGGTGTTCCAGATCGGTTGGGGTTCGTCCTGATTGGCGCAGGAGCCAAAGGCCACACGTTCTATTTTCGCAGAATAGTCGATGCCCCGAGACGGCAGGGTGGACACGTAGGTGGTGGCCAGATGCTGAACATGGGTGGCTTTGTCCGGGGTCTTGTGAGTGCAGGCAGAAAGAGCCAGCGCCAGCAGAATCATTCGCTTCATTCAGTCTCCTTGAAACAGTTCAGGGGTATTTCATAAAACCCCGGGGTTTTTGGCAACCATCTTTTGTCTCAAATTCAGACACGGCACGAGCCTTGTATTGATTCTTAGGCATGACGAATAAAATGAAACTTTACAGCAGAACTCTGGCGATTTTCTTTGTGGGGCTGACCCTTCTGGCGGGCGAACTGTCATTAGCTTCACTTCAGCGCAAAAGTCTCACGGTGAGACAGCCGACAAAGGGCGCCGCTGTACATGGATTGGCATCCAAACAAAAGCTGCTGCTGGGTTTGAACAAAGCCAAAACATCTGCTGAAGGCCTGGATCTGCAAATCGGCCGCTATCTGGAGATTTCCTCGATGGGCGCGTTTCAGCGCTGGCAGAAAAATATTGATTTCGATGCGGTGAAGGACGAGTACTCGCAGCGTGTCCTGGGCCATCTGCAGGCCATGACCGAGCTGATGAAGCTTCGTCGCTCCAGTCACGGGCAGTTCAAGAAGCTGTATGAATTTGATTTCCAGAACTTGATCAGAAAAAGTGATTATGTGCTTTCAGTGAATACGACTCGCACAACGCTGGAACATTCCAGTGAAGATCCGGCCTTTGCCGCGCAAGCCGAGCGAACGCTGGCGGACTATAACGAAGAAAGAATGCGCTACGATTCCAAAATGATCGCCCTGAACTAAAAAAAGGGAGCCAGAGGCTCCCTTTTTTCGTTTTAACTTTTGGTTAAAAACTATTTGCGCTCGCTGATTGGAGTCACTTTGCGCTGTTCGGCACCCACGTACTCAGAAAGAGGACGGATGATGCGGTTGTCAGCAGTTTGCTCCATGATGTGTGCAGACCAGCCGGTGGTACGAGCCATCACGAAGATCGGTGTGAAGAAGTCGATCTCGAAGCCCATCATGTAGTAAGCAGGACCCGCTGGGAAATCCAGGTTCGGGTAGATCTTTTTCTTGTCTACCATGACTTTTTCCAAAGCCGTGTACATCTGCATCCATTTTTGTTCGCCAGTCACGTCAGCCATAACTTGAGCGTACTTTTTCATGGTTGGAACGCGGGAATCGCCAGAGCGGTAAACGCGGTGACCGAAGCCCATGACTTTTTTCTTCTGCGCCAAAGCATCCAGCATCCACTGTTCTGCTTTTGCAGGATCAGCGATTTCTTTCATCATGTGCATAACCATTTCGTTCGCGCCACCGTGCAAAGGACCTTTCAGGGCACCAATACCTGCAACAGTTGCAGAGTAGATGTCAGACTGAGTGGAAGTCACAACACGTGCCGTGAACGTGGAAGCATTGAAGCTGTGTTCAGCGTAAAGGATCAAAGAAACGTCGAAAGCTTTAACAACTTCTTTTTGTGGAACTTTACCGAAGCACATGTGGAAGAAGTTTTCCGCGATAGACAAGTCAGCTTTAGGTGGAATGAAATCCAAACCTTTTTTGAAACGGTAGTCCGCAGCCACCATAGTCGGGATTTTCGCAAGCAACATCATGGCTTTGTCCATGTTAGTTGCAGGGGAAGCATCCCAGATACGTGCATCTTCAGCGCCCAGGAAGGACACAGCCGTGCGGATGGAATCCATTGGGTGACATTTTTGTGGTAGTGCTTTGATCACGTTCAACAAAGTGGTGGAGATTTCACGGTAGCTGCGTTCTTTTTTGGAGAACTCTGCAAGTTGACCTGCATTTGGCAGCTCGCCATTGTACATCAAGAAGGCTACTTCTTCGAAAGAGCAGTTTTCAGCCAGGTCTTGAACCGGGTAACCGCGATAGATCAAAGAATTGGTGTGAGGGTTTACTTTGGATACAGAAGACGTATCCATAACAACGCCATCAAGACCCTTTTTAACGTTCATTTTCTCTGGTTCTGGAACATAATCTGGATTGATATACTCAGCCATTTTTTCCTCCGGCGAAATCCGCGCAGGCGAGTTCCCAAGGCATTCAGGAATCGGTGCGTTATATTGCTAATGATTAACGACCAAAGCTAGCGCGGGCCCCGGAGCCGGTCAAGAGTTGGTGCGGGAACTCTGCTTTGCGCAGCGGCGGGATTGACGAACGGGGAAGGGCTCCGCACACTTAGCCTATGGAAATATCATTCGCTCTCGTTCCGGCACTTATTCATGTGTACATTTTTGCTCTGGAAAGCCTGCTTTGGGGGCGTAAAAGCACCAATAAGACTTTCGGCGTCACAGAAGCCGAAGCCGCGACCACCAAATTGATGGCCTTTAATCAGGGTTTTTATAACTTGTTTTTGGCGGTGGCGATTTTGCTCGGTTTGCATTTGCGAACAGGCGAGGTCACTCGCGCTGCGGGCACCACCCTGGTGATCTATGGATTGGTGTCCATCATCGCGGCAGGCTTGGTGCTGATTTTGTCGTCACGCCGGTTGTGGCGGGCAGCGCTGGTGCAAATCGTACCGGCTGCCATCGCCCTGGGACCATTCCTTATCTAGAACTGCCCTTCACACACGCCCGGTGTTGTCGTCAGCACCGGGTTCGGATTGTTTGAGAAGTAGTCCTTCATGTCCAGATCCAGGAACAGGTTTCCGCTTTTGCAGTTCTTGTAAAGAGCGCGGTACAAGCTGAGCAAATTGTTTTTGAAGATCTTGTATTCCGCCGCCGTGAACTGCAGGGAGTTGCGGAAATACGTTTCCATCGCAATCTGGGATTCGGGCGTTCCAAAGACCTGCCCATACAAGCGCATCACACCTTTGTAGGTCTGAGGGCTGAAATGTTTCACCACCATAGTCGCATTCAGGAACAGATCGGCATTGTCTTTCCAGGTGTCGTAAGTGTCAGAGGTTTTTTTGACATCGGCAATCAGGCTGTATTTTTTAGCGGTGTTCAGGTCAAAGCCACCATCATTGTCTTTTAGAAGCATGACCTTCAAAGAGACGCCAGTCTGCTTGATGGCGCTTAAGACTTCCGCTTCCGCCGGAGTCAGCGTGTTCGCCGGTTTCGCCAGAAGCTCTTTGTATTTTTTGTCAGAGATATCATCCACTTTCCCTTGAGCCGTTTTGAAGAACTGGCGGCGCTTGTAGTGGATGTTCCCGATGCGATCGGCCTGATCCAGCAGGAAGTCCATCACCAGCATGTCGGAAGAATCCTGCATGCCCTGCATGCGCTGACCGACTTTGGCCATCTCAGTGCCGCCCAGAACTTGTGCGATCGGACGGGGATCTTTTAGCAGGGGCCAGAACACGCTGCTGTTGCGGAATTGATCAATGCGGGTCTTGTCTGATTTCAAACCGAATGCTTCCGCGTACAGTTCTTCGTTGCCCGGATTTTCCGCCAGCACTCCAAAGACCTGTCGTTTGTCCTCGGTCAGGATGCGTGTTGTCCAGTAGGCGGTGGCATTGGCTGAAAGTCCTCGGCGTTTGCCATCTTTATAGAAGGAAGCTGGCACGATGCCCAGACCGTAAGGTGGCTTCGTATAGACATCTGGCAGTTGCGACACGTTGCCGTGTTTGGCTCGAACCAGGTGGCCGATCTGATCGTACCAGTATTGATTCAAATAGGTGTTACCCATTTGCAGACCCAGATAGCGGCCGGCCAGCGCGTGATTCAACACGGTGTCCATATCTACTGTGCGCAGAACACTGGGTGGCACATCCACAGATTTGAACAGTTGAGTCAGGCGGGAATAGCCCAGAATGCTTCCGACGGAAACTCCAGGTGCGGCAAATTTGAATTTGGCCTCTTTGTCGGGATAGCCGGACTTAGCCTTCAAGGCTTTTTTTGCGGAACGGGTCAGAGGGCAGATCGTTTTTTGGAATTGAGCTTCGCTCATGCCTTTGGGGATGGTGTAGTATTCCACCGCCACCGAAGTGCTGTTGACCTTCGGACAGGCATAGTACATCTGTGTTTTGGGATGATCGCCCCGAGTGGCGTACAAATTCATGGCACAGAGGGCGTCTTCGTCTTTGTTGATTTTGTTTTCCATTCCAGGAAGTCTTTGCAGGACATAACACTTTTCCGGAATCGCTTTTCCTGAAACTTCAATATTGTAGGTTTTAACAGCGTGCTTATCGAATTGAGGATCGAGATAGCTGTAGGCATTTGAACTGATCAGGGCCAAAGATAGAAATGCAGCAAGCATGGATAAGTCTCCGTATTGTGAAACACGGAGACTAGGACTGCCGAAATCAAAAACCAAGTTACTTTATTGCAAGCCAAATTAGCGCACGTACTTCACGCCATTCTTGGAATCCAAAGTCAGCGCTGCGGGCAGGGAACTAAGGCTTTGTAGAGTGCCAGATGAATTGTAATAGCGAATGGTCAGCTGATTTGTTTCAGAAAAGACAAGTTCCACGTATCCCTGCGGAGTGCGAATGCTGGTGCCCACCAAGTACCGTGGCGAACTGCCCGCGCACGGCATGGAAACCACCTGTAATTTTTTACCATCCGGATAAGTGTAGTGGCCTGAATAGAATCCGTGGGAATGACCAAAGATCACCAGGTCCACATTGTGACTGAGCAAGATGGACTCCAGAGTGTTGCTGCCAGCGGTGCGGCGTTCTCCTGCCAGGACCCCGTTTTCGTAGACCGTCGAGCTGTTGGCTTTGCTGCTGACAATCGAGTATAGCGGGATATGGCCATAGACAACTCGTGCCCGGGCCCCTTTGGCACGGGCGGAGGACAATTGCTCTTTCAACCAGGCCAGTTGGGCCGTGCGGTTGGAAAGCCTGGAATAGTTGGCATCATCCAGGGAAACAAAGAACACGTCTTCTTTGATGAAGGAATAATAGAACGGGAAGTTGTCATCATCGACATATTCCACGTTGGGTTTGTTTTTGCCCCAGAAAGAATCATACAGGCGGCGTTCCTGCGCATAGTAGGCATCGTGATTGCCCGGCGTCGGCAGGAATGGAATGTTTGCATCGCGCATGAACGACAGAACTTTTTTCGAGAACTGGTTCCACATGTTCACATAGGTGCTGTCGGAAAGGCTTTTCTTTTCGCCATCGATGTAATCACCCACACCCAGAATCGCCGCTGGCTGGCGCGAAATCATGGATTTGACAATCGAGATCGTGGCATTGGCATAGGTGCCGCTGGTGTCGATGTTCATGTCAGCGAAAGCATGAATCTTCAGGGACTTTGCGCTGTCTTTGATTTCATCATCAGGTTCAGGAAGTGTCGGTGTTGACGGGTCTTCCGTCCCCGGTACCGACTGGGAATTGTCTGTGTCCGTGCCTGGAAGGGCTGTGCTTAGGACGTCAGAGTTTGAGGGGGCACACGCAGCGAGAGTCGAAACGAGCAAAAAGGCCGCAAGAATTTTGAAGGAGGCGGTGACTTTTGTTTTCATACAGTATGTATCGTAACAAAGGTCCGATTTATTAAGCCAAATTAATGCTGAATGTGAGGATGTAAAATGGACTCAGGTCTAAGTTGAATTTCTTGCTGTAGCTCTAGACAGTTTTTGCGAAATTGCAGAGTGAACGGGAGTGATTGTAATAAACGGGATGAAGGGCCGATCCCGCAAGCTGCAGGATCGGTTCTGTTTGTTTAGATTTCGATGTTTTTGCAGAGCCATTCTTCCACTTCGGAAAGTCCCAGATTCAGTTCAGTGTGTTTGCCGCGCACACTCATCAGGGCCTCACGAACCGCATCGCCACGATAAGCTTTGCCGCGCAGACTTTCCGTCAAGTCCTCGATCACCTGTGGATACAGGCAGTCCGTATAGATTTTCAAATCCTTGATCTGTCCGTCTTCCACTTTGAAATGGAAATCAAAGAACCCCAGGGTCAGGTATTCATCCATCTTGTGGCTGAATTCCAGGGTGTTGCCATACAACCATTCCCAGGAACTGAGCTGTTCGTACTGCTCTTTCAGTTCCGGAATCAGCTTCAGACTTTCCATGGTCAAAGACTCAACTTCCGCTTTCCCGGCATAGAAGTTTTCAAAGGACTTCACCATCGTGGTCACGATCTGATCATGATTGATTCCCGGGGACACCTCGGTCAGGTTCGCTACGCGGGCCCGGACGGATTCTTTGCCTTTGGCTTGAAGCTTTTTCGGATTGGGTGTCAGGTAATTTCCCAGGCGGGTCAGATCGGTGTTCAACAGCAAAGTGCCGTGATGGAAGGCGCGGTCCTTCTTTTCACGGTAAGCGCTGCCACTGAATTTGCGGGGACCGTCGGGGAATGGGATCAGCAGATCATTTCGGCCTGAAGCTTCGCCCTGGATACCAAAGGTTTTCAACGCATCAAAAATGATCTGAACGTTGTTTTCGCGCTTATAGGATTCTTTGGGCGACAGGAATGTGAAGTTGGTGTTTTGCAAATCATGAAAGACAGCGCCACCGCCGGTCGTGCGACGGGCCAAGTGAACTTTTTCATCTTTCATTTTGGCCAGGTTGCATTCAGACCAGGGATTCTGGTTGCGCCCGATGACCACGGTTTCTTCATTGCGCCACAAGAACAGCACTTGCTGGGACGGATCCAGATTGTGAAAGATCCACTCTTCCGTGGCCAGGTTAAGGTGAGGATTCAAACTGTCTGACAGAAACACTTTTAGCTTTTGCATGGGTCTGAACCTAGTCCGCCCGAGGGGATGGGTCAAGAGTGAGGCGGTGCAGGAAAGGGGGGATCAAGCCAGATCTTTCCAAATGAGTCTGATCTTTACTTTTTTTGGCTTTTGCGCTTTAATAGTTTGGTATTTCAGTTTCTGCGACTGAGGTGCCCGGACGATGTGCGACGTACCCGGTCAGGACAAGACGACGCTTTTTTCTAACGAAAGGAGTGTTGGTATGTCTAACACAGTAGCATGGATCATTTTGGCAATCGCAGGTCTTCTTGAAGTCGGTTGGGCCATCGGCCTTAAATACACCGAAGGTTTCACAAAACTTGTTCCCAGTGTTCTTACTTTGGTGGCCTTGGCCGGCAGTATGTTTTTGCTGGCGCGGGCGGCGACCGTGCTTCCCATAGGCACCGCTTACGGCGTGTGGGTGGGAATCGGTGCCTTGGGTGCGGCTATTCTGGGAATCTTCCTGTTCAACGAAGCCGCGACACCAGCTCGCCTGTTCTTCCTAGCATTGTTGCTGATTTCCATCATTGGCCTGAAAGCGACGGCAGGCGGGCACTAAAGTCCTTCATCCCATCGGGGGAGGAATTTGAAAATCCATCCAATTTCAGAGAGGATCTGGACCATGGTCCTCTCTTTGTGGCCAGTTTTTTATCCGAATCTTTCGAGGTCGGATAATTCTGGAGTTGTTGTATGTTCAGTCGTGGATTCAGAAAACTTTCTTTCACTCAACAGTTAACTTTACCTATCGCTATTGTCGGCACACTGGTTCTGGGAGGCATTGCCTTCCTGGCTGTGCAGGATTCATTCAAAGACGCCAAAAAATCGGCGCACGCAATGTCTGAAGAGATGGGACGCAAATACGCCCAGCAGATTAAATCCTATTTGGATAAATCCTTTGCCCAGGCCGAAGTGGTGGGGCGCCATCTGGCCATGGAAACTGAAACTCATCAGCAGGACCGGAAGAAAAGTTATCAGCTGTTGCGTGAAGTTCTAAAGAGTGACTCCCAGTATCTGGCCACGTGGTCGGCGTGGGAGCCCAATGCCTATGACGGCAAAGATGCGCAGTTTGCCAATACCGAATTCCATGAAAAAACCGGCCGGGTGTATCCGTGGTGGGTCCGTCAGGGTGATCAGATCATCTATAAGACCCTGTTGAATGAAGAAACGCCGGATCTGGGTGACTGGTACTTCCAGCCCATGCAAAACAAACAGAGCATGCTGGTGGAGCCTTACAAGGACACCGTTAACGGCAAAGAACTGGTGATGACTTCCGCGGTCTATACGGTTGTGCAGAACGGGACCGCCAAGGGCCTGGTGGGTATTGATATCAGTCTTGATAAAATCAAAGAGCTGGTGGCAGAGATCCGTCCTTTTGCTGATTCCCAGTCCTTCCTTGTTTCTGACAAGATGATGGTGGTCGCAGGGCCGAACCAGGATGAGGTGATGCAGGAATTTAAAGCCGATAGTGCCCTGCAGGCTTTGCTGCAAAAGCATGAAGTTGGCGGCGTTGATATCGATACCGAGCGTGGCAGAGAGTTTTTCCTGGTGATGCCTGTGTCCATCTATGATCTTTCCCAGAAGTGGACGCTGGTGATTCGCACTCCCGAAAAGACCATTCTGGCGGGGGCCTATGCCTCGTTATGGAGACAGCTGGGTTTTTCCCTGGTCGGGTTGTTGCTGCTGATGTCGGTGGTTTATTTTGGAGCAAAACGCTCTGAGAAAAAGATTTCAACTTTGTCCCAGGGTTTGAGTGAATCCTCTGCCGGGATCACCGAGGACATTCAGCATTTGAATTCCACGGGTGGACAGCTGGCGGAATCCTCCACCCGCGCGGCGGCCTCGATTGAGGAAACCGTGGCGTCTTTGGAAGAGATCACCTCGATGGTGCGCCTGAATACCGGCAACGCACAAAACGCGGCGATGCTGTCCGGGGACTCTGCGCGATTGGCAAAAGCTGGCGAGGAAAAAATCCTGGAGCTGGTGCAGACCATGACTCAGATTGAATCTTCAAGTCAGAAAATTGAAGAGATCATTTCCATTATCGATGATATCGCCTTTCAGACCAATCTGCTGGCACTGAATGCTTCTGTGGAAGCCGCCCGCGCCGGTGAACACGGCAAAGGCTTTGCGGTTGTAGCCGAGGCCGTGCGGTCTTTGGCGCAGCGATCGGCGGTGGCGGCCAAGGACATCACGCAGTTGATTTCTACAAGTGTGGTTCAGGTCAAGCAGGGGACCGTGCTGGTTCGGGCCAATGGCGATGTGCTGAAGCAGATGTCCTCAAGTATTGAAAAAGTGGCAACGCTGAACTCAGAAATTGCCAGCGCAAGCCAGCAGCAGTCTGCAGGTATTGAGCAAATCAATGTAGCCATCAATCAATTGGATCAGGTCATTCAAAGCAATGCCGCTGAGGCCGGCGAGATTGTGAACACCGCCGCGCATATCAGTGAAAAATCCGAAGTGATGAATTCGACCGTCAAGGTGCTGAGCGCGGCTTAGCTGCCGTGAACCACCGTGTTCATTTCAGTCACCACGTTTTTCATCACATGGGCCTGGTTCAGGATTTCCTGAACCGTGGCTGAAATTTCTTCGGCCGAGGCGGCATTGGTCTGAATTGCCTGGTCGAGGGAATTCATGGCTTTGCTGATTTGTTGAATTCCGGTGGATTGTTCGTCACTGGCGGAAGAAATCTCAACATTCAGATGGCTGACCTTGCGCACGGAATCCACGATTTCCTTCAAATTTGTATTGGAGCTTTCAGCCTTGTGGCTGCCCCGTTGGACTTTTTCGATGGAGTCATTGATCAGGCTGTTGATGTCTTTTGCGGCAGTGGCGGATCTTTGCGCCAGGGTTCTGACGGCTTCAGCCACCACGGCAAAACCTTTACCGTGTTCGCCGGCACGGGCGGCTTCGACCGAAGCATTCAGTGCCAGAAGGTTCGTCTGGAATGCCAGGTCGTCGATGACACCATTGATTTCAGCGATTTTCCTGGAGGAGTCCGAGATTTCATCCATGGCGCTGACAAGGGCGCTCATTTCGGTGTTGCCGCGCTCTGCACTTTGATTGGAGTCCGAGGACAGGCGGGCGGCTTCTTTGGCGTTGTTGGCATTCATTTTTACCATGGAGGTCATTTCTTCCAGACTGGCGACGGTTTCCTCGATGGAGGCCGCCGACTCGGTGGCCGATTGTGCCAGATTCTGTCCGGCCCGGCTTAGCTGGTCGATCGCGGCAGTGACCACATTTTCCGCCTGCTCCAGGCTTGCGGTGAGGGTTGTGAATCGCTGGGAGATCCGTCGGGAAATCAGAACCACCGCAACACCCATCACCAGCAGACAGACAAGGAACACAACAAGCTGACTCCACAGCAAAGAGTAGGCATTGGCCAGAACAGTTTTCACCGGAGTGGATATCAGGACACCCCAGAATGCTTTTGAATAGGGGATGGAGACGGGAACCAGCAGGTTCAGCACCTCTTCACCGGACTGGCTGTCCTTGCCAGTTTTCAGCAAAAGACGACCATCGAGCAGAGCCTGTTTGAAATCTTCCTGAGAGAAAGGCAGTGAAACCGGCTTTCCCACCAGGTTTGGATCCGGGTTTGTGACATAGTTAAAGCGGTCAGAAATCAGAAAGCCGACAGAGGTTTCATAGGGCTTCACTGCCGAAATCTGCTTGTCCAGTTGGGAAAGCAGCAGATCGACACCGACGACACCCATCAGTTTTCCGCCTTCAAAGAGGGGGGCCGCTGCCGAACTCATTAAAAGATTCTGTCCGTTGACTTCGTCGTAGTAGGGCTCGGTCAAAATCCGGCGGCCCGCATTTTTTGGCGCCAGATAAAATTCGCCATTATAGTTGATATCATTTTCCCAGGTCAGGGATCCGCCTTCGCCCGAGCGATTCCAGTAAGGTCCGAAGCCGCCGATTTTTTCATAACCCGGCTGCCCCAGATAGTGGGCATCCTGTCCGTCGAAAGCATTGGGTTCGAAAGTGGCCCACAGCCCGAAGACCGATGGCGCCTGGGTCAGCATGTTTTTTAGAACGGCATTCACCTCGGCCCGCGGTTTGGTGTTTTGCTTTCTAACGGTGTCCAGATACGCTTCCACTTGTTGCGCCACCATAAGGCTTGCATCCAAGTCCGCTTTGAACGCGTTGGCGAAAGCCTCTGCTGACTTTGTGACCTTAAATTCGGCGTCTGACTGCGCCGTTTGAAAACTTCGCGAAGCTGAAAAATAGGTCAGCAGCCCCAGTGCGATGAAAGTGATTGTAAGAATAGGCAGGGCGATTTTCGTCTGTAAAGAGAACTCTTTCTTCATTGATCTATCTTAGAAGAGATTGTGAGTTCTGACCGCTTTGAAAAAACAATTAAGACTCTGGTCGAAGTTTGCGTCTTGATTTGTGTGACCTGATTGTCCGCGAGCTCGCGCCCAACGCCAAGTTTATTGCAAATTATGAGGGCTTTTAGAGTCTGAAAATGCCTAGGTGCCAAATAAAAAAAAAGGGAGGCTTGGGGCCTCCCTTTTAGCTACTTCAAAGTGAAGTTGAAAATGCTGGTGTCGAAAGAGTTGTACTCGTCATAACGAGAAAGCGCATACAAGTCTTTGCGAGTCTGCATTTTGTCCAAAAGACCCTCTTGCGTGCCTTTGGCTTTGATTTCATTCAAGCCTGCCACTGTCGCGCCCATCGCCAGACGGAATGTCGTCACCGGATAGATCACGATGTTGTAGCCCAGATTGGAAAGCTCTTCGTAAGTGTACAGACGACCTTTACCGAATTCTGTCATGTTCGCCAAAAGCGGAACATTCACAGCCTTGCGGAAAGTTTCAAATTCTTTTTCGTTTTCCAAAGCCTCGGTGAAGATGCAATCCGCACCGGCATCAATGTAAGCTTTCGCACGGTCAATGGCTTTATCCAAACCCTCAACAGCACGCGCATCTGTACGAGCGATCAAAAGGAAGTTTTCATCCATCTTTTTACCGCGAGCTGCCGCCGCCACTTTACGGGCTGCTTCATCACGAGTCACAAGACCCTTGCCATCCAGGTGACCACAGCGCTTCGGATTGATTTGATCTTCAATGTGGCAACCCGCCAGACCCATCTCGATCATTTCCTGAACCGTGCGAGTCGCAGACATCGGTTCACCAAAACCAGTGTCGATATCAATAATAGTAGGAAGTTTTGTCGTGCGGGCGATCTGACGACCCCGCTGAGCCACTTCAGTCAAAGAAGTCAGACCAATATCAGGATACCCCAGATCATTGGAAAGCACAGACCCAGAAATATAAACCCCATCAAATCCCGCTTTTTCAATTGCCATAGAAACCAGCGGAGACCAAGACCCCGGCATCTGCAAAAGCTTGCCAGACTTCAAAGCATCTCTAAAGTTCTTACGTTTCTGCGTAGGAGTAATTTCAGGAAACAACATACAAGCCTCTTCTTTCCTCGCGACCCTTCGGACAGTGTGACCAGCATCCTGCTGGTCATCCTTCGGACTTCGCGTCGAAATGCCATCGTGGCATTTCGATCCTCGCGGACGCCATCCCTTCGGGATGAGCTGCTGCGGAACTCGGCGAACGGCTCAAGGAGCCCTCCCCCTGTCCCAAGGCAGCCCCTGGGTCGTTTGTCTTTATTTATGTTTTCTTCATTCAGAGCCAAGCACGACGTTTCATGCTTGTCTCTCAATCCCGGCTAAGCCGGTTCAGCAGTTAATCCTATCACACGCGATTCCAAGTTAACCTCAAGATAGACGCTGAAGGGATCTTCTTGATTTGCAAAAAGCGTGAAGGGCGGAGTGCAGGGTTGGACCTTGAAGGGACTTCTGCGGGGCCTGGATGGCCCCCAGCCGGAGCGAAGCGGAGGCTGGAGCAGCGAGGCAGGAGGCCGTGTCCCGTAAAGTTCCGGCCCTGCGCTTCGCCCTCCATGCGTTCCCGCGACGACTAGAAGATACCTTTAGTGTCTCTCTTGTTGTTCACAAGCTTTTCGATTGGGATCTGAACGTTCAACTGCTGAACTTGTTCTGCAGTCAGGTTTTCCAGATTTTCAACCAAGCCAATGAAACGATCGCGTTCTGCTTTGGTGATGATACCTTCAGTCAGAATGTCGAACTTGCGGATGTAGTCCGCACGTTTGAACGGACGGGCACCGGCAGGGTGAGCATCAGCTACGCCCAGCTCGTCCACGATTTTGGAGCCGTCTTTCATTGTGATTTCTACGCGGCCACCGAAGCGTTTTTTGTCTGGATCTGTCTCGTGGTACCAAGCAGTCCATTGTTTGTCTTCAACAGTGGAGATTTTGTGCCACAAAGCCACAGTGTCCGGACGCTGAGCGCGCTCTGGAGCGTAAGAGTTGACATGGTGCCAAGTGCCGTCCTGCAACGCCACGGCGAAGATGTACATGATGGAGTGATCAAGAGTCTCGCGGGATGCATTTGGATCCATTTTTTGTGGATCGTTTGCACCAGTACCAATCACGTAATGAGTGTGGTGGGACGTGTGGATCACGATGGACTGGATGTCGTCGAAGTTTTTGATCATTGGCTTCATTTTGCGAGCCAAATCGATCAACGCCTGGGACTGATACTCTGCAGAGTGCTCTTTAGTGTAAGTCTCAAGGATCGCGCGTTTTTCTTCGCCCACTTCTGGAAGTGGAACTTCGTATTTACCGTCTTTGCCATCAAGCATGTAAGCGATAACAGAGTCTTCGCCTTCGTAGATCGGAGATGGAGCACCTTCGCCACGCATAACACGGTCCACCGCTTCTACAGCCAGTTTACCAGCGTGTGCCGGAGCGTAGGCTTTCCAGGAAGAGATTTCACCTTTACGGGACTGACGAGTCGTGAAGGACACGTGAACCGCTTGTTGAACTGCTTGGAAAACTGTTTCAGTTGGCAAAGACAACAAAGTGCCGATACCCGCAGCCGTTGCCGGGCACAAGTGAGCGATATGATCTTTTTTGTGCTTGTGAAGGCAGATGGCTTTAACCAGGTCCACGTGAACTTCGTAACCAGTCACGATACCTTTTAGAAGCTCTTTACCGTTTTTACCCATTTGCTGAGCCACTGCCAGAATAGCAGGGATGTTGTCCGCCGGGTGAGAATAGTCCGCGGCAAGGTAAGTGTCATGGTAGTCCAACTCACGAACAGCCGTGCCGTTCGCCCAAGTAGCCCATTCACAGTCAAATTTCTGGTCATTCGGCATACCGAAGACAGTTGCTCCACCATTGCGTGGGTGGGCAATCGCCATAGCACGCGCAGAAGCCACCGGACGACGGTTGGCAGCAGCAATCGCTACAGAGGCATTGTCGATGATACGATTGATAACCATGTCAACGACGTCAGCTTTGATAGGGGCGTTGTCAGTTGCGATTTCAGCAATTTTCCAAGCCAGTTGGTCTTTGCGATCCAACTTCTCTTTAGATGGGTACACACGAACTGTATGTTTCTTCATGAATGGGTCCTTTCTGGATTAAGAAAATGAAACAGCCCAAGCTATCTTGGGCTCCAGAAAGGGTCAAGAATGACCACGGGGAACAGGTGGTTCGCTCAATGCGTCGAAAGAGCGGTCCAGCCAGCTTTGTTGTGGAAGTCGGCCTGCGGTCCGGGGTGGAACAAGGACCAATAGCTCAGGGTGCCATCGACGAATTCAATCACCGCCGTCAGTCCCAAGCAGGTGAATTCCAATGGTTTGCGGCTGTCGATTTCAATTTGAAAACGCGCTTCGGCGTCCTCAGAATTGCGCGGTTGCAGGCGCACGCGGGTGTCCGTGGCCGGAGCCATGCCTTCTCGGTATTTGCTAAAGGAATAAGCATTCCAGTGGCCGTTCGGGGCGCAGTTGATCTCCAGATAGGGTGATTCGGGTGCCGCGCCATTTCCAAGAAACACTTCCAGGCAGGTGTGTTTCCAAAGGCCGTCTTCACGGCGCTCAAGATTGGAAGATTCAGGCCATTTGATGGCATCCGTGGAGCCGGTGATTATAAACTCCACCAGCAGACGGCTGTCAGAAAGCGGGGTCACTTCACCATGAACCTGCAAAGTGTTGGTCAGCGGTGTCTTGGTAAAGGGAATCAGAGGTTTCACTTGCGTTTCTCCCAGCCCAGAACGGCGGTGAAGAGGACTTTTTCATCACCCACGCGCAGGCCCTTGTAGGCGCTGGCGCCGTGGCTGGCCAGTTGTACATCGGGGCTGGAGCAGTTGCGGTGAACTTCGACTTCGTCACCCAGGTGAGTTTCCGCCAGGAAGTTGACGGAGTAGGTATTCAACTTCAGGCTTTTGTGCAGATCATAGGGGATGGCATCCAGGATCCATTGGGCATATTTGGTGTTGTTCACATGCTGGTTGATATCCAGATCCGAATTGCGCACCCGGTATTTGGCGATTTTTTCGTAGGTGCCCGTCACCGGGATTTTTTCCGGATTGATTCCTGTAGAGCGGGCATGGGCAATCTGATCCCACGGGCGCAGGTTGTCTGCTGGCAGTATTTTTTTACTTTGGCGATCCAGAGCCAGCCAGCTTGTGGAACACAATCCGATCTCTTCCCCGGACTGATTCAGAATTGCGAATTCCCGCGCCACGAAGGCTCCTTCGGGGGCGCGCAGCCAAGTTTGAATCTGGATGTTTTCGCCGAAGCGGGGCCAGGTTTTCATTTGCAGGCTTTGTCGGGTCAGAACCCAGAACAGCCCTTGTTTTTCCATGTCCAGCAGGCCGAAGCCCATTTTCTCGGCATGAATCCAGGCGGTTTCTTGCAGCAGATTTAACAATCCATACAGACCCAAGCGTCCCAGCGGGTTTACTAATAGACTTGTAATGTGGAAATTTTCAACCCAGGGGCTGTTGCTAATATTTGTCATTCTCATATCCTTCAATCTTTTCTGCTACAAAACAAGAATTGGCTCATATCTCAAACACAGAAAAGATTAGAAATTGCAAAAAAACAGGAAGTAATTTAGATCAAATAAGCTATAATGTATTTATCTGGATGAGAATATTTTGAAAGCTTTTTGAATGCAAAGGGCTTGTCACACTCGTCATGATGTGTATAAATAAATTCATCGTTAGGTGGAAATCACATGAGACAAAAAAATATGTTAGCTGATTTTTTGAAGCAAAAACGTGTATCGGCAGGTCTTTCTCAGAGAGACGTTGCTGACAAATTGGGTTACTCCACGCCACAGTTCATTTCCAACTGGGAGCGCGGTGTTTCTCATCCTCCAATCAACGCATTGAAAAGATTGGGTGAGCTTTACAAAGTTTCTGCTGACGATCTTTTCGAAGTGACCTTGAATGCGACCATCCATGAGGTGACTCAGGATCTTCGCCGCAAGTTCGCTAGCAGCAAAGCACGTTAAGTTACCAGGTTTTTTAGAAACTTGATTGTCGAAGAGCTCCTTTGGGGGCTCTTTTTGTTTAAACGGCATAAATACGATTTTGTTTCGAGAGCGGCGCGGCATGAGTGTGGCAACCCAAGGACATCTGCAAAAATTTAGACTTCTTTGTGAAGAGCTGTCCTCTATGCTGGAGCAGGAGGGCTGGTCTGTACGTCCGTATGCTCAAGAAACTCTGCCGTATTTTCAGCAATTGAATCCAGATGAGCAGGCTCATTCCACGGATTTGATGAATCAGTATCTTGAGGTTTGCCGGTCAGTTCACCGTCAAGGACGTCGGATCAAGGACATGCCTTTCCTGGTAAAAACAGCCTTGGACTACTACGGATATAAAATCAGTCCTGAGGGGCTTGATCAGTTGGTGAATGTGGAAGGGCGTATTGTCGAGTTTTATTCCCACAAGCACACGCAGTTTTTCCGTTCATTCAATTTCTTTGAATTTTGCAGCTATACTATCGAAGACGTTTTCTGTCGCAGCTGGCCTCATCTGTATTCCCGCGCGGAAGAAGTGACCTTGCGTATTTTGGAGCAAGCCAACTATATTTTGTCAGGCCGATTGAATCAGCCGGTGATCATCACGGAAGTTCATAAGATTCAAGAGCGCGTGTCGCTGGAGCGACTGCAGATGTATATGACCCGCCTGTATCTGGAGCCCCTGATCAAAGATGGCAAAGTCGAAGGACTGATCGCCATCGAAGACTGTGTGTGGAATATTAACGACTTCACAATTTAGGATCTTCTGTCTTTAGAACGTACCGATCGACAGATGGAAGCGCCATGGTTCTTCACCAGGGCGTGCATCCAGCTTCCAAGCCCATTCAAGACTTAATGGCCCCACGGGGGTATTGTAGCGAATGCCAAATCCGGTTGAATCACGATACGGATCCGTAAAGTGCAGATCATGGATCTTCACGGAACCCCCATCATAGAACAAAGCTCCACCCAGACTTTCCCAAACCGGGAAGCGCAGCTCTGATTTAATCAGATACATGGTTGAATCCGTGGTCAGATAGTACGTCGGATCGGTGTCGCTCAAGCCCAGATCCTGACGGTTGGGGAAGACCTCCTGGGTTCCGGCTTCATAACCACGCACGGTGGATTGACCGCCCAGCGTGAAGCCCTTTTTATCCCAGGGTACACCACCGTCTTTGCTCAGATTTTTCAAATATCCACCGCGCACCTGATTGGCCCAAACGACAGGTTGTTTGGACAGGCTTCCCACGGTCCAATAGTGGGTGAAACTCAAAGTGGAACGCCAGTATTCGATTGTTGGACTGCTGCCGATTTCCGGAGTGGAGAACTCAGCATTCCAGCGAGTGAAAGTGCCGCGGGTCGGATTGAACGGATTGTCGCGGAAATCCAGATCCAGTTGCGGGCCGGTGGTGGCGATGTTTTGCTCCAGCGTATCGTATGGATAAGAGTCATCCAAACCGAAGTCGCGGATGGTTGCCAAGGACCACAGATCCCAGATTCCCAGGATGCGCGACGTGAAATCTTTTTCCAGAGAGTAGGTGGTCGAGCGCACATCCGACACCTGCTTGATGTCGTAATCGGTCACGGTGCTGGAGCGGGTGACGTTGATACGGCCACGCACGCGGGAATTGAAAATATAAGGCTCCAGATAGCCAAGGACCACGCGACTTTCCAGGTATTTGATGTCAGCGACGTTGTAGTTTCCTTCCAGGCGCAGGGAAATCCCGCGGCCCGTGCCCCACAGGTTGCGATAGGCAATCCCGGTGTATCCGCGCAATGTCAGGGTTCTTTCATTGGTTGCGCCCACGCCAAAATTGAAGACCCCGGGATCCCGTTCGGTGACTTTCACCAGCACCGTGCGGTTGGCGACGTTGGTTTTTTCCTCGAGCGTGCGGATTTCAACTGAGCCAAAGAAGCCGGTTCTTTGAAGACGTGCGACGGATTCCTCCAGATTTGAAGGCGTCAGCAGATCACCCTTGTCGAACTCAAGTTCTTTGTGGATCACATAGTCGGTAGTAAAGGTGTTGCCTTCCAGAATGATAGAGGCCACGCGCACCTGCGGGCCTTCAAAGATTTTGAAATTCAGGGTGGCTTTGGTGTTGGTTTCATCATAGGTCACCAGATCCGCGCGCTCATTCAACAGCAGCATTTCAATATAGCCCTGCTCGCGGTAATGGTTTTTCAGACGGGCCACGGCCTCTTCGATTTGTCCCAGCTTCAGAGGCCCCGGGCGCAGGCGAGTGACCTTCAAAAGCTCTTCCGGTGTGAAGGCCTGATTGCCGGTAAAGGTGACGGACTCCACTACGGTCAGGGGGCCTTCATCCAGATTGATGTAAATCGTGACGGCGTCACGTTCCTTGTTGTACTGCGTGCGGGTGGAAAGAATCTTGGCTTGCAGGTAACCGTTGTTTTGCAGTTCCAGAATCAGATTCTTTAGGCCGGCGTCAATGTCGTCCTTGTTGTAATAGCCGCTGTCAACGATGGCCGAGCTGTGCTCTTCGATAAAGTTGATATAGTAGCTGTCTTTTTTGCTATAGCGGCCCGTGAGGTTGTATTTTTGCACCTTCACTTGCGGGCCTTCATCGATGTGGAAGGTCACCTTGCGCTGGAAATTACGCAGTTCGGATTCATCCGCTTTGACTTCGGCGCGGGCGTAACCCTTGGAAAGATAATAGCTGCGAATCTTGGCGGCCAACTCGGCGCTGACCGACGGGCTGGCGGAATAATAGTTGTCCAGATCCAGGGCGTTTTCGATTCCGCGGATCGCTAAGAAACGCACCCCCTGATAGTCAAAGTTGTACTTTTCAGTCTTTTCCAGTCGATAGGTCAAGGTCACCTGGGATTCGTCGGCATTGAAATCCGCCGTCGGCCCCACCAGATCCGCGCGGATATAGCGGTTCTGGGACAGGTATTCACGGGCGTCCTTCTGGATTTTGGACAGAGTTGAGTCCGTGTAGGGATCATTCAGGGCGCCGTCGATTTCTTTCATCAGGCGTTTGTTCAGATCCTCATTCGGGCTTTGCAGCACGATATTGTGAACGCGGGTTCTTTTGTTTTCATTCACGCGCACCAGAATTGAAACGGACTCAGGACTTTCCGGCGGCATTTCGATATCGATCACGGCGTTGTAAAAACCAATGTCACGATAGGCCTGGCGCAGTTTTTCCCCGCCTTCAATCAGGGTCTGCTGGTCAAAGACGTCGTCGGCCTTCACGCCAAACAGGCTGGCAGCTTCGGAAGTCGAAATGGTCTTATTGCCCTCCCACTGAACTTGGGAAATACGACGGGTCAGCTGGAAGTCCATGCGCCACGGACTGCCGTTGCCGTCATCAAAGACGCGCAGGCGCTGCAGTTGAGGCTTTTGCTGCATAAAGCGCAGAATTTCGTCGACCTGATCCTGACTCAGGCGTTCTTTTTTGGCGTCGGGGAATCTTTTTTCCAGATCCTGCTGCAGTTCCTGTGGCAGGGGGGAGTAATTCAGATTCTTCTTCACCGCCCAGGCGGGAAGTCCCAGAGACAGGGCCAGAATCAAGGCTGGTTTCAAAAGGGGTGTGCGGATCATTTAAACTCCCTTTTGAATTCCAGATCCAGGCCAAAGATGCTTTGGGATTCCTGCTGCGTGGACTGCACGTTGGTGTTTTCCTCGGTGCCACGGGTTTCGAAAGATCCGATGGCAGTGAAGTTGCTGTTCAGGATGTATTCCAGTTTGATGTCGTAAGACTGGGTGTCACCCACCGGACGGCTGCCAGACACTTTCATTTTTTCTGAAAGGCGACGGCTCAGGGTGATCTTCGGAACCGAGATGTTGCGGGTGGAATCGTACTGGGACGTCACTGCCAGGTTCAGGCCCAGGGTGCTTTCAAGCTGTTTGTTGATTGGTTTTGCCAAAACCGCGCCGCCGATTTCCACGCCCAGCTGTTCTGCCTGCTGGCGGGATTGCAGGTTCTGATCCATCGCCGACGACGTAACACCCAAAGCAATCAGGGAAATAATGTCCTGCTCTGAAAGCGGCGGGACGCTGTTCAAAAGGATGGTCGGGCTTTTGGACGGTCCCTGCGCCAGCAGGGTGATGTCGTATTCATTGATGCGGGACGCGGCTGAAATGTACAGGTTGGGATTGATTTCATCCGGATCATTGAAATCAATCACGCCACTTTGAACATCAAAAACTTTGTCTTTAAAGATGATCTTGGAACGTCTTTCCATGCTGATTTTACCCAGCAGTACCGGATTGGTTGGCGGGCCTTTGACCTGCAGTTGACCCGTGACTGAGCCATCAATAAGGGAATTTTTGATCACGATATTGCGGCTAAGCAGAATCTGCAGATCCAGCAAGATGGCCTCAAACTGACCCTCGCGCAGAAGTTTTGGCAGGTACAGGCTTTGGCGAACGCCGGTGACACCGCCACCATCTTCGGTGAATTCTTTTTCAACCATGGCGCTGGTCACATGATAGGTCCCGGAAAGAGTGAACGGGAACCAGCGGCCCGAGAACAGCAAGTCGGCACTGCCACTGCTGCGAACCTTGTCCGGCACATTGAAGGTCACACCCTCCAAACGCGCACGGATGGTGGTCGGGATGTCTTTGATGCCGTTGATCTGAATGCCACCGTCACCAGTCAAAGTTCCGCCGGCAATCTGCCCGTTGATGGAATTAATCAGGATGCGACTTTGCGAGAACACGACTTCAGCAGACACTTTTTCCAGCGGATGCGGGAAGCCTTTGATTTTCACAAAAGTGTCTTTGGCATTGGCGTTACCAAGAATCTCAGGCTTCATGACAGAGCCCGATACATTCGTGGAAACATGGATCGGTCCCCCCATGTCTTCCAGGAAAGGCGTGAAGATCTGCAGCAGGCGAAGGTCGGCATTGGCGGTCACACCCACGTTCAGATTCTCGGCAGTAAAGTTGGTGCCGAGAATCTGGATCAGGTTGTTCGGGCCTTGCAGGGTGAAATTGCGGATGCTGGCCACACCGTGATCCATGGTGATGTCGATAGGGCCGTTGTTGGCAAAGCTCAAAGGGCCGCGTTTCAAGGTGAAAGCGTCGATGTGCACTTTGCCTGTGGCTTTAAACAGCTCGCCGCTGTCGGATCTCAGGTCCACGGTGGAAGTCAGTGCCGAGTCATATTCGTTGGCCAGGTTCGCACCGCCAATCAGGCCCAGCAAAGTGGAATAGTTCCAGTTGTTGGTGGTGACCTTCATCACCAGCGGCGTGCGGCTGCTGGCAATAGGCACCTGGAAGTCGGCCTTGACCTTGTTCCCGAACAGGGTCATCTGGCCGGCAACACTTTGACGGCTGATTTTCAGAATCAGGTTGGAGTTGGGAATTTCCTGATCCTCGAACAGGGTGTCGGTGATGGCGCCTTTTAAAAGAATCTGTGGCTGCGTCACGGATTCTTTAAGTTCAGCGGCAAAGTTCAGGTTCCCGGTGATGTTGGAATTGATCTTGCTGATGATGTCGGATTCCTCCAGACGCCAGTTTTTTCCATCTGCATACAGATTCATGATCTTGTCAGAGGAGATGCCCCCCTGCAGGGTGACGGTGGAATTGGCTCTTTGCAGAACAACCTTGTCAGCCTTGATGTTTCCCTGGTTGGCGGAAGCATTAAATTGAAGCGAGTCAAAGCTTTCAAGGCCGATGAAAACTTTCTTAAAGGCGGATTCAATCTTGTAATTGAGCTTCCAGAAATTCAGAGGGCCTTCCACATGGGCTTTGGCGGCGCCCACACCCTGAACCTGAATGGGCAGTTTGTAAATCGGCTCAAAGACCTGCGCCACATCGGCGATATCGGCAGTTGGAACACTGAAGTCACCGCTCAGGGTTTCGTTGTTCAGATTCACATTCAGATCACCCAGATACTGGGTCTTGTTGATGGCGCCGGCAATGTCCTCAAAGATCAGATGTCCCTTGCGGTACTTCAGATCAGCAATCAGATTTCCCAGGGCAAAGTCTTCAAAAATAAAATTGCGCGCATTCAATTTCATGTCAAAGATCGCCGCATTGGAATCCCCCGAAGTGGATCCTGAAATGCTGGCGGCACCGATCATCTTCAAGTTGGCCAGATTGCGGATGTTCTTAAGATCCAGTTTGTCGGTTTTGAAATTGATTTTAAAGCCCTTGTTAAAATCGATCACACCGTCGGTGGTGCCCTGACTGCTGCCGACGTTCAGAAGAGCAGCATAGGTTACACTCTGGGTGGTGACCTGGAACTGACCTTTGGCTTTCATGCTGTCGATATTCACCAAAGGTTTTGTGTTGGGCTTTAGGTCGGTTTTCACCCACAGGTCTTTGCCGGAAATAGAAGCATTGGTGCAAGTCACCTGGAACGTCGGGCGGATGCGACCCTCGCACGGCAGTTCACCTTCAAGCCCGATGCCCACAGGGATGTTCGCCAGATCCAGGCTTTGGAAAAGCTTGTACAGATCCAGGCTATGAACAGTGATCAGGGACTTGAAGCCGTAATTGCCGTCCAGCTCCAGTTGGGACTTGGTCAAAGTCGCTTCGCCGGCCGGATGATTCACCTGCATTTCAGAAAGACTGATCACGCCATTTTGGTATTCACCCTGAACGCGCGCATCACCCAGTTCCAGTTTTCCCAATGTCACTGAGCGGGTGTTGATGTCGGCCGAAGCTTTGACATCCTCCAGACCGTTGAAGCGGGCATCCATTTCGGTGACCAGCTCGCCGTTGATCACCGGCAGCTTGATGTCCGGGCGCAGGCGTTTCACTTCGTTGTAGATGTCCGTTAGATTGACCTTGGCACTCAGATCCAGAACACCGGAAGGTTTGATCGCGATTTTGGAAAAATGAGTCAGTTCCCCGCGGGTCAGAATTTCGGATTCCCCCAGGCGCACACCCAGTTGGATGATCTTCAGGGACTGGCGGGTCAGGTAAAGGTGCGTGTCCAAAGATCCCGCAAAATCACCGATGCCGCCAAGCTTGACCTGCAGGGACGGGATGTTGGCTTTGGCCGTCAGGTTTTTCCCCATATTGGTCAAAAGCAGATCACCGCTTTCAACATCCACATTCAGTTTCAATTGTTTTGAAGAAACATTCAGCAGGATGTTCTGCAAAAACACCCGTTGCAGCGGCAGCTTTTCCAGGATGGCAAAGATTTCATCCATGGGAAGTTCTTTGGCCGGAGAGTCATCTTTCAGGAAAGGATCGATATTGATTTGCGCGCGCGGGGATTCCGCCACCACCGCAGATAGGGTCAGTCGGCCCCCCATCAGATGAAACACATCGACAAAGGCACGCACGCTGCCAATTTCAATCAACGGCAGGGAATCAGCCAATTCACCTTTGCCGCGGATTTCAATTCCTTCTATCGCCGCGGACGGGCGCAAGAATCGTAGTGACAACTTTTTGGCGCGAATGCTGACGGGAAGATTCTCATCGGAATAACTTTGGATTTTGTTCAGCGCCCAGGTTTCCAGTTTTGGTGCGATATAGGTGGACCCTACCGCCCATAAAACCAGAAAACACGCCAGTGGCGTCAGTAAAATCCAAAAAGCCCTTCTCACTGGCCACCCCAGATGCTGAGCAGGGCACTGGCCGCACGGTAATGCGGGCGCGCTGCCAGCAATCCTTCCATCACTTCAATGGCAGTGTGTTTTTGGCCCAGCCCCCACAGCGCCTGGGCGCGCAGATAAGCCGTGGCAAAGAAAGTTTCCGGTTCATGGGCAAAGACGACTTCCACTTTCGCCAGATCTGTCAGCAGTTCCACGAAGCGGCGGCACTTCAGCAGCACTTCCAGACGGAACCAGATCAAAGTCTCCGATTCATCGCTGAAGGACAGCAAAGACAGCGCGTCTTCATAACTTTCCAGCATATAAGCGGCAATGGCGAAATCAAAAGCCATGGACGGATCAGTTTCTGCGTGCTCATGCATACTTTGCATCAGCACCTGCAGAGCCTGTTCTGTTTCCGGATCTTTCGGAGAGAAATCTTCTGTCTTCACTCCGCGCGAGCGTGGTGTGCGGCGGGAAAGAATTTCCAGCGCATAACGCTGCTTGTGTTCGTTCACTTCGCGGCGAATGTCGCTGTCGCCCGGATAAAGTTTCTGCAGACGAGCCAGCAGGGATTTTTCCTGTTCATACAACTGCTGCGTGCGCAATGTAATCAACTGATCCAGCAACAGACGTTTGTTGTTCAGATAGTCTTTGTGAATTTTGTATTTGCGGTTGCTGCGCCACTCGCCCAAAGATTGAATCGTCTGGCGCAAAGCCAGGGAACGGGACGCTTCTTCCTGGGCGCCGTCTTCTTCGATACCGTCAATCAGGGCACGCACGGATTTTTCATCCAGCTCTTCGCTAAAGGCGCTCAGCGCTTCCAGAAAGTACGGCCAGGGAATCGGGAAGGATTCATTTTCAAGATGGCGCAAAACAAACTCAACCAGCACCAGTTCATTTCCGGATTGAATCAGAAAACGTGAAAGGGCGGTGATGTTATCAAGAGTAAAATGATCCGGGGAGGATTCGATGCTGGAGACAAGACGAGTTGCCACTTCAGCCAGATCGATATTTTGATCTGAGCCTTGATTGAGTAAATTCTGGATTTCTAACTCAATATATGTGGACAAGAAAAAAGCCTCCGCAGTTCATCTGAAACTTTATCTCATTATTTTGCGATAAAATTCAGTGGTTGCGGAGACTTAATACGAGGCGTTAGTTACTTTTGGCTGACGCGCTCTACGTACTCACCTGTGGAGGTGTCAATACGAAGAACATCGCCTTCATTGATGTGCAAAGGAACACCTACTGTCAGGCCGGTTTCCATCGTCGCTGGTTTGGTCGCGCCAGTCACACGGTCACCTTTGATGCCTGGGTCTGTCTGCGCCACAGTCAGGTTCACAGCTTTTGGCACGTCACAAGCAACGGCTTTTTCGTTGTAGAACAAGATCACAACTTTCAGGTTTTCAGTCAGGTAGTATTTTGCTTCGCCCAGATCTTCTTCAGACATGGCGATTTGTTCGAATGTTTCCTGAGACATGAAGTTGTAGCCAGTGTCGTCTTTGTACAAGAAAGACATCTCTTTGTTTTCTACGTTTGGAACTTCGAATTTTTCACCGGATTTGAAAGTGGATTCAAGGTTCTGACCCGTCAGCATGTTTCTTAGCTTGGTGCGGGTGAACTGATTGCCTTTACCTGGTTTAACGTGTTGGAAATCCACGATCACGTAAGGCTTGCCCTCAAGCATGATTTTAAGACCTTTTCTAAAGTCTGACGTTTCGTACATTGTAAAATCCTTCCTAAATAAGATAAATCAAGGAAGGGCTATAATGTCCTAAACGGGCGTCAGAGGTCAACCTTGGGCGCGGTAGTCTTCTATTTTGCGAAGCATCATCTCGAGGACTTCCAGCTTCCGTTCACGGATCAACTGCTCACGGGGTTGGATGGGTTTTAGGGGGATGGCCTCATCAGTGTCGTTATAGCGGACCTGAAGGGTTTTCATGCGTCTTTGGATCTCGGGATGGTCGCCGAATTCCAAGCGGGTGTCCTTCAGTAAGGCATGGGCTTTTTCCAGATCGTTGCGCACAATGAAGGCATCAATCAGGGACAGCATGCGTTCCAGCGCCTTGTTGGTGGTGACCGGAGTGGGGCGGATGACCACTTCTTCAATGCCAAAATCAGGTTCGCGCCCCGTCGGGGTGGCTGAACTTTCCAGATTCACTTCCGGCAGTTTCGTCATGGCAAAGACGTCTTCGTCGTATTCGTCCGCTGTCAGGGATTCCAGTTTTTGCACCGCTTTTTGGGCACTTTTGGAATTTGGATTCAGGAATAAAACCATTTTAAAGGACTTTAAAGCATCCTTCGGATTCTTTTGCGCCAGATGAACTTCGGCCATCAACTGGTGCGCCAGAATATTTTCGGAAGACAAGGCGGTGGCTTTTTTCAGTGTCTCCAGAGCTTTGGAAAGCTCTCCCAAATCGCGCAAGACCTTGGCGTAAGTCACCAGTCCACCCACAAATTGCGGGTGGCGTTGAACGCCCGCAGTCACGGTTTTGCGGGCTTCTTGCAGCATTCCCATTTCACGATAAGCCTCGGCCAGCGGAGCAAAAACCTGAGAATTCGGATCTTTCTCGAGGAGGCTTTGGTACTTTTCGATGGTGCTTGCTTCAATTTTGGGCATAGAGAGATACTAAAGCAGATTGATTGACTAAGCAATAGCTTCAGCTTCAAATAGGGGCGAGAGTTTAAAAACAGGGTGGTTGTCTTTGGTTATTCTTGGGGTCGATCCCGGTTCCCGCATTACAGGTTTCGGTGTTGTTCGCGTGGCGAACGGAAAGATTGAGCACATCAATCACGGCGTCATCGTCATGGACGGTGACGACGCTTTCCCGCGCCGGATGACCGAACTGGGCTCTGCGTTCCGAGAAGTCATGGAAAAATACAAACCCGAACAGGTCGTCATCGAAAAAATCTTTCTGGGTAAAAATGCCGACAGTGCCTTCAAGCTAGGGCATGCCCGCGGTGTGATCATGTACGAAGCTGGCCTGGGCGGCGCTGAAGTTCAGGAATACGCCACCCGGTCCGTCAAAAAAGGTGTCACCGGCAACGGTGGTGCCTCCAAAGAGGACGTGCAGGCCATTTTGAAAGTCATGCTGAGCTTAAAAACCATCAGCCGCATCGATGCCTCGGACGCCCTGGCCATGGCTTGTTACCATGCCTTTGAAATGAAAAAGAAAGCCCTAATGCAAAGAGCGGTGAGTTTATGATTGGATATTTGCGCGGTAAAATTATTGAAGTGATGAACGACTCCGCTTTGATCGACGTCAGTGGGGTGGGTTATGAAATCCACGCTTCCAGCAACACGCTGGGGGATCTGCAGGCGCTTTTGGGGAACGACATCATCGTCTGGATTCACACTCACGTGCGTGAAGACGCTTTGCAACTTTTCGGTTTCCACGACAAAGAGGAAAAAAATCTGTTCCTGTCGTTGTTGAAAGTTAACGGTGTCGGTCCGAAGATGGCCCTGAGCATTCTTTCCGGCGGCCGTCCGGCGCAAATTCATGAAATGATCGAAGCGGGGAATGCGAAAGCTTTGTCGGGCCTGCCAAAAGTGGGCAAGAAAACCGCCGAACAGATCATTCTGACCCTGAAAGGCAAGCTGGTGTCCATCGAAGAAGGTGGCGTGGTGGCGAAAGCCAAATCCGTGGCGCACACTCAGATCACTTCAGCCCTTTTGAATTTGGGCTACAAATCCCAGTTGGTGGATCAGTTTGTTTCCTCGTTGCCGGCGGACATCGCTGTTGAAGATGGCATCCGCAAAGGCTTCCAGACCCTGTCTGGAGGCTTGTCATGAGTCGTATTCTTGAAGGCGATCCGGTTGAAGGCGAAAAGAGCTGGGAAAACGAACTGCGTCCCCAGAAATTCGAGGACTTCCCCGGTCAGGATGATGTGAAGGAAAAATTGAAGGTTTTCGTTGCGGCGGCCAAACACCGTGGCGAATCCCTGGATCACGTGTTGCTGTGCGGGCCTCCGGGTTTGGGTAAAACCACACTTTCCAAAATCATCGCCAACGACATGGGTGCCGAGATCAAAATGACTTCGGCTCCGGCGATCGATAAGAAAGGTGATCTGGCGGCGATTTTGACGTCGCTAAAACCGCACTCGGTTTTGTTCATCGATGAAATTCACCGTTTAAGCCGTCACGTGGAAGAGTATCTGTACACGGCGATGGAAGATTATTACATCGACATCGTGACCGGCGAAGGCCTGGGCGCGCGCTCCATGAAGTTCACTTTGGCGCCGTTCACTTTGGTGGGGGCGACCACGCGGGCGGGTCTTTTGAATCCACCATTCCGTGACCGTTTCGGCATTGTCGAGCGTTTGCAGTTCTATGATAAAGATGCCCTTCGCCAGATTCTGATGAGATCAGCTGAAATCCTGAAAGTTGAAATCGACGAAGAAGGCGCTGAAGAAGTGGCCCGTCGTTCGCGCGGAACTCCGCGGGTGGCGAACAGACTTTTGAAGCGTGTGCGTGACTATGCGCAGGTGAAAGGCAACGGTGTTGTTTCCAAGGATATCGCCGTGTATGCCCTGAACCAGTTGGGCGTGGATCAGTACGGTTTGGACCTGATGGATCGCCGTATTCTCAGCCTGATACAGGATAAGTACGCCGGTGGTCCGGTGGGGATCGATACGATCGCGGCGGCCTTGAGTGAAGAGCGCGACACCCTGGAAGAGGTGTATGAGCCGTTCCTGATTCAGGAAGGTTTCATTCAAAAAACCCAGCGTGGACGTGTAATCACGGAATTTGCGAAAAGCTCAGTCCTCGCAGACAAATAGCGAGTTTCGGAATCTCGCGGAAACGTTCTAAAATCTCATATTGAAGCTTCAGAAGCTCATTGTTACACCCGATAGAGTCTAAGGAACACTTTGATTTAAAGGGGCGTCGATGGAGTTATCGAAAGTTTTCCGCATTCTTTCGTCGATTTTTCTGATACTGGCCGGTGCCGGTTGTGGAAATCTGAATGCTGAGATGTTTGGCAAGGTCGGATCTATTCTGGCCCCCTCTGAGCCTGGTCCTGCTCCATTGCAATACCCAAAAATTTTGAAAGTCGATGCTGACACCACGGGGGCGTCGGCGGTTTCGACTTTGGCTTTGCCTCGCTATACGACAGCGGGGATTGTTCCTATTCAAGTTCACTTCAGTGGTCCGGTGAATGTGACGGGCACGCCAACTCTGGAGCTTGAAACCGGTGCGACCAAACGTCTGGCAACTTATGTTTCCGGTTCGGGCACGGACATCCTGGTATTTGAGTATGCTGTTGTGGCCGGGGATTCGGCGTTGACGTTGGATTACACGGGCACGCAGGCAATCAACTTAAACGGCGGCTCTATTGAGCCCGCAGAAGATGTCACAGGCACCGCTGATGAAATCGCCAATCTGCTGACGCTGCCAGCTCCAGGGGCGGCAGAGTCTTTGTCGCAGAGTACGCCGGTATTGATCCGCACCATCCCTGAGGTGAAAAGACTGAGCACCCCGGACACTGACGTGTACCTGGATGGCACCAGTTTGGAGGTCATCGTAAAATACGATCAGCCCGTGACCGTGACGGGAAATCCGCGCATCACCATTCGCATTGGCAGTAATAATCGTATCGCCAACTATGTGACTAAGGTATCCCCATCGGAATTGCTTTTCCGATATGAGGTTGTTGTCGGTGATGATGATACGGACGGTATTGAAATGCCTGCGGCCATTGAACTGAATGGCGCCACTGTCACTAATCCCGCCAATGAAGTGGCGGTGACAGATCTGCCAGTCAAAGACACGACCGGGATTCTGACTTACACGTCGGCTTTGACGGCATCCTTTGTATCCAGCAGTCAGATTGTGAATGAAGATGCGGGCATTTTGAACATTCCGGTGGTGCTGAGTGGTCCCGCTCCGATCGCCTTTAAAGTTACAATCGCGGTCATGGGTGACGCTGGTGCGGAGGACTTCAACCTGGCATCCAAAGAAGTCAACTTTGCCGTTGGTGAAACGACTAAATATATTCCGCTGACCATTCTTGATGATGCTGTGGCAGAGCCTGAAAAGCGGATTCGTCTGATTCTGGCGAAAAACTCCCTCGGAAACGGGGGGATGCTCTCGGTGCATGAGGTATTGATCCGGGATGATGATTCCGCTGTTGTGGCACCCAAGGTTGTGTCCTTTAAACAGGGTGTTGGTTTTGCCTGTGCACTGTACGACAACAATGACCTGAAATGTTTCGGTGCCAACGACTATGGCCAGCTTGGCGATGGAACTGTGGTCAACACGAATGAGCCTTCAGCCACACCTGTTATGCAGAATGTGGCGCATTTTGAGGTGGGCGGATACACCGTCTGTGCAGCGAATATTTCAGGCGAGATGTGGTGTTGGGGGCGGGATAATGCGAGTGCCCTGCCAGGATCCGTCGGTGGAAAAGTGCTGCAGCCAACGAAGTATGTGAATTCCGGAGTCACTCAAGTGGCGGTCAGCTCGAATGCGCTATGTTACCTAAAAACCAATAAAGACCTGATGTGTTGGGGCGATGACTATTCCGGTATATTTGGTACGGGATCGACCAATGCTTCGCGCACTCTGGCAGCTCCACAGCTTGTCACAGGGCAGGTGGAGGAAATGCGTCTTATCGCGGCTGTTACCGGAAACACCTTGTGTGCTGTTAAGTTGGATTCCGTAACTCCGTCGCAAAGAAATCTTTTCTGCTGGGGTAACAGATCGACCTGGTACTCTTCAGGAAGCACGTCAACTGTGCCCGCGACTCCGTTGGCAACCAATATTGTTTCCTATGACCTTTTCAACGACAACATCTGTGTGCAAAAAGATGAAGGTGCGCCGACAGTGCGCAAGAACTATTGTTGGGGTAATGGCAGTAACGGTCAGTTGACCCCTGGAACCAGCGGGGCGGGTTCAACTGTTCCGGTGGAGATGAGTTCCGAATATAAAGATATGATGACATCGCAAGAGTCGATCATAGCTTTGAAAAATGACGGCAGTGTATGGACGTGGGGCTCTGGGGGCCGAATCCCAGGCGGCAATCCGATTGTGGCAGCGTCGGCACCGGTACAATTGATCAGTGGCGGAGTTAAAAACCTGCTGCGAATGTCGAATAGATATGGCCCAACGGATGGTCTGGATCCACGGTGTGTATTGATGCTGGATTCTTCGGTTCAATGTTGGATGGCCTCGCCGTTGCCAGTGAATAAAACACTGCCTGTGACGGTCATTCCTGCGGGCGTTGAATCAGTTTCAGTCAGCAATGTGTTCCATGAAAACTACTATTCGGCCTGTTCTTTGATGTCTTCGGGCGAGGTTCTTTGTTGGGGGCAAAACTCGGTGGGGCAAGTGGGTGATCGAACGTTGTTGCCTCGCTTGGTTCCGACTCAAGCCTTGT
The DNA here is from genome assembly GCF_000196175.1 of Bdellovibrio bacteriovorus HD100. Lineage (NCBI taxonomy): Bacteria > Pseudomonadati > Bdellovibrionota > Bdellovibrionia > Bdellovibrionales > Pseudobdellovibrionaceae > Bdellovibrio > Bdellovibrio bacteriovorus. The sequence continues at coordinate 2,388,126 of NC_005363.1, read as the reverse complement.
CGCGCAATCAGCGACAGATCGCCACAGGGCGAGAGCGCAGCTGTTCAGTTTCAACCTACGGCGAGCTGAGATGCTGGGGATATAACTCCGCAAACTTGAGTTTGGGGGTCAGTCCTGCCTTCACAAGTTTTAAAACTCCGAAGATTGTGATTGGTAAAGATGTCAGCAAGGTGGCATTGAATGATGACGGTGGGTGTGCGCTGTTGACGACCGGCGGTCTGAATTGCTGGGGTGACAACAACAGTGGCCAGAGCAAGCCAGGAAGTGCCAGCAGCAACACTCTTCCAAATCTGGTTTTGTCGTCCGGAGTTCGGGATGTTGAAACGTCTTACCAGGCAGCCTGTTATATCGCAACCAATGATGATTTGTTCTGTTGGGGGGATAACACCCAAAAGCAGCTGGGATTGGGTGACACTGTTGATAGAACAACGATACCAGCGACTCCGTTGTTGTCCGGGGTTGACTCCGTCTCTATGGGGGGACATGAAACCAGTCCGGGCTCTTGTGCCGTCATGAAAAACGGGGACTTGAAGTGCTGGGGGAGTGGCTTGGCTTGTCTGGGGACGAACGGCGACACTCCCGCAACATTGCTGACGGATGTTAAGAAAGTCTCTGTGGGGCGTTCACATATGTGCGCGATCGTGGGTGAAGAGCGCCGTTTGGTTTGCTGGGGGCATAACCCGAAGGGGCAACTTGGGATAGGGACGACAGTTGATAAATGTTATTCTTCCGGTCCCGCAACCGTGGTTGCAGAAGGTGTTCGTGCTGTCTCTGCGGGCAGTGACAGCACCTGTTTCGTTCTGGAAACGGGTGAAATGAAGTGCATGGGTGACAATAACAAAGGTGTTGTTGGAACCGCAGATCGCTTCCCATTCCCGCGCACGGTCTGGGGACTGTAGAAATCAGAGGGCAGGGATATCCTTAAAACGTGATTACTATTCGAGGCCGGCATCACGCCGGCTTTGTCGTTTGTCGTATTTTGAGTCTGTTGCAGGTTTTTATGTTGGGGTCCCCAGCATCCTGATAGACTTATCAGCGGTTCGCCTGCGATGTTTGGGCGATATTTTTGCAGAATTCTCTGTCGGAATCGTGTTGTTTTGAGAATCCTGAGCAGCTTGTTTGGAGAAAAAGATATGGCATCAAAACAGCCTTTGATCATTGAGGTGTTGCGCGGTTCCGTGGTGGAAAGTCAGCATCAGGTGATGGCCGTTGTCGTGAACGAAGTCGGCAATCTTGTCCAGTACTGGGGCCACCCGCAGTACCTGACCATGCCTCGCAGTGCGATCAAGATGCTGCAGGCGTTGCCGCTGATCGAGTCCGGCGCTGCGGATAAATTCAATCTTGAAGCCAAACACATCGCTTTGGCCTGTGCCTCTCATCGCGGTGAAAAAGATCACCTGGCGGCGCTTTCGCAGTGGATGGAAAAGGCAGGCTTGAAAGAAGCCCAGTATGTCTGCGGTCCACATCTGCCTTACGACGAAGCCAGCGCCCACGAGATGATTCGTAAAAGTCAAAAGCCCACCGTGCTCTGCAACAACTGTGCGGGGAAGCACTCGGCAATTATCTCGACCTGTCTGCATCTGGGCGAGGATCCGACGGGCTATGAAAAGTACGAGCACAGTGCGCAGAAAAGACTGCGCAAGGTTTTAAGTGAAACCATGCGCATTGATCACTCGAAGGTTCCCTATGGAGTGGATGGTTGTGGCATCCCGACTTACGGCGTTCCGCTGCAAAACATGGCTATCGGGATGTCGACCTTTATCAACCCCAAAGAGGCACCAGCGCGCAAAGTCGCGGCAGAGCGTATTTTGCACGCGGTCCGGTCCCATCCGTTCTATATTTCCGGCAGTGACAATTTCGCCACAGCTGTGATCGAAAAGTCACAAGGTCGTGCCGTGATCAAGGGCGGGGCTGAAGGTGTTTTCTGTGGTGTGCTGCCGGAAAAGAAGGTGGCGTTCGCGGTGAAAGCCGCAGACGGGGCGGGGCGGGCGGCTCAGGCTGCCACGGCGATGCTTTTGCTGCAGTTGGGGGGCTTGAATGAGAGTGAATTCAAGGCGCTTTCCAAATTCACCATGTCTCCTGTCACAAACTGGCGTGGTGACGTGGTCGGGCAAATCCGCATTGCGAAGGGCTCTTAGTTAGGCTAAATTGAAAGCAAGATGTTCTTGCAAAAAACTATTCGTAAAAAGACTGTGGTTCAGGGGATCGGGATTCATTCCGGCGATCCTTGTACATTGACCTTCCGCCCGGCTCCGGCTGATACGGGGGTTTACTTCATTCGCACGGATCTGCCTGGCAGTCCTTCTTTGAAAGTCACAGCCCGCAACGTGCAAGCGACATCCCATCAGACCACCATTGGCGGCCCGGCGTTTTCTGTGGCGACGATCGAGCACTGTGTTTCAGCCTTGTCTGCCCTGCGCATCGACAATCTGTTTATTGAACTCGATGGTCCCGAGATTCCCATCGGTGACGGCAGCGCCCGTGTGTTCCTGGAGGCATTGCTGGCAGTTGGAATTGTCGAACAAGATCAGCCGCGCAAGTACTGTTATATCACTGAGCCCATTTATTTCAGCGAGGGCGAAAAACACGCCTACGTGGTTCCCTATCACGGTCTGCGTCTGACAGTGACCATTGATTTCCCAAATCCCACCATCGGGAAACAAACTATCGACCTGGATATCAACGAGCAGTCTTTCGGTCGTGATGTGGCCAATGCCCGCACCTTTGGTTTCATGAAGGATGTCGAAGCATTGAAGTCCCGCGGTCTTGCCAAAGGTGGCAGTCTTGATAACTGCATCGTGCTAGATGGCGAAAACGTGGTGAACCCGGAAGGGCTGCGCTGGGCGGATGAGTTCGTCCGTCACAAGTGTCTGGATGCTCTGGGGGATCTGGTCACTCTGGAAATGCCATTGATGGGTCATGTGGTTCTTTATAAAGCCGGCCATGATGTCATGAATAAACTGGTGCGCAAGATCTGGGATTCTCCAACCAGCTATCGTCACGTTGAACTGGGTGCGGATATTTCCGACGAAGTTCGCCGTTATACAGGCTGGACTGTCCCAGTCTGAGACGAATCAGACTGATTCCATTTTTTCTCAACATTTGCCGATCAGTATAATGGTAAAGTAGCAATACTGTGCTTCTGGTGGGGGAATGTATGCAGAATCATAAAAAAATCTGGGGCAGTGCCTTTGTGTTTGCTGTCCTCGTCGTTTGTACCCTGAGTTTTCAAAACTGCGCGCCAAGCTCTTCTGGCTCCGCATCCACTGACAAGAACAATTCCAACAGCACCGACAGTTCAGGGATCTTGAGTTATCCAAACTCAGGAACTCCGGTGACACTGGTTCCTGGTCAGGCTATCACGTTAAAGTTGCAAAAGCCTTCTTATATGGGAAGTGCCGCAGACTATATCTGGATGGTGCCGGGGGATGACTATGCGCTGGCTTCTTATTATGGTCTGTTCACTGAAATCGACGGCTATATCTATGTGTCGTTGACGGTAAAGGCGTCTTATAATTCGGCGAAGAACATGCGCCTGTATATCCTGAAAATCTCTGACTACTCTTATGCCGACACGACGGGTCTGGGCATCCGAGTGGATTCCTCGGCTTACGGCTCTCACTATTCCTCAGACATGGCGACCGAGATCTGTGACACGCGCGGCAGCTATGTGCCGACATTCATCTATGATCCCACCAAAGCCGCGTCCGACGCCCTTATCGTCTTTGATAACGGCGCAGGTGTAGGATCTTTGGAGTGCAGCTTCGGCGGCACTGCGGTGGATTGCCTGAACACACCAGCATGGCCGTCTGATTGGGCCTCGAAGTCGCTGACGATCAGTGGCTATAATAGATGCGGGACTTCGACCAGCCGTACCTTCTAGTTAGATCAGTGAAAATGAACAGAAAAAGGGTTGGCGTTGCCAGCCCTTTTTTATTTGAGCCCTTGGATCTTTTTGCCGGATTTGTCCAGTTTGATCGTGAAGGTTTCGCCGCTGTTCATTTTTGATTGAATGAATTCGCAGTAAGGATGGCTGGTGAAATCGTCGCCGGTTAATTCAAAGTAAGCGAGTTGTGGTGCTGGATTTTCTGCGGTGACATAGATGACAGTCCCGTAGCTCAGCGATTGCTCGCCTGCTTGTTGAATGCCGCATTGAAGTTGAAGTGCTGTCACTAAAGCCAAAATCATGACGGTGTTTTACCGTTTTCAATGGCATTCGTAAATCCGCAGTTACATCTTTGAAATTATTTATTCTACAAGGTGATTCGTAATTTGCATCGGGAGAGTGGGGAGGCGGTGGGCACGACGGCGCGCACCCGCGCGCAGCGCGGGCCACAGCAGAGCCCGGACGGCGTGTCGCGAAGTCGCAGGCAGGAGGCCGGCGAGACCAGCGCAGCCCCGCTCTCCCGCCTGGGAGTAAACTTATCTCTGAGACTTCAAGTAACCAACGATGTCTACGTCCGGCGGAGTCGCAATGCCGACGCCCGGAAGTGGACCGGTCAGTTCTTGAAGACTGTAGTCCATGCGAGCGTCATAACGACGTTCCCATTGGTTGCGCAACCATTGTTCACGCTCATACCACGCGCGTTTGTTTGAATCATCCTGGCAGGAGGCCAGTTCCGCTTCGATGCGGGCTCCCCAGCGAAGCTCAATGCAGTGATATGGGTCAAAGCTCATTGCGAACAGTCTTTGTCTGGCAGCTTCCAGGTTCATCATCACTGTGCGGCCTGACGTGGTCGTGTACGAGAACTGGCAAGCCTGTGCTTTTTGCGCGTAAATATTGAACAGATCCTGAGCCAGGTTGCCACCATTGTAGCGGATGGACGGATCACGCTTTTTGTACTTTTCAATGTTCGCGCGGGTTGACGTCACAAGATCCATGAAGGCCACTTTCAAGCGGGCATCACGGGAAGGGGTGGCGTAGTTTTCCCACTCTCCATCAGTTCCGAAGATATTCACCGGCAGGCGTTCCGGGTGAGGCTTCGCGGAAACACCGGACGTTCTTGCGGCATCCACAGCGGCGACGCGGTCTTTAAGGCTGACACAGATATCGTCTGTCAATTGCGCCATGTCCTTCAGTGGATCGATGTGGGCCTCACCTTCAGTCAGGCTCAGGCGGATGTAGTCGTAATAAGTGACTTGCTGGCCACGGAACAGGAATTTGCCCTTGCTCCAGCCGGCATTGTCTGGCTGGGTGCCATAGAACTGTTCCAGGCTGTAGTCGCGAAGCTGATTATTGTTCGCGGCCACGATTTTTCCGCCGGCATAAGCACCGGAAGAGTCCGGTTTTGCATCCACCAAGGTCAAAGGACGGAACTTTTTAAAGCCCGCACCCTGGTTTGGATTACTGCGCACGAATTTTGGCGTGTACATACCCATCGTCAAAGAATTGTCCGGGTGAGCATCAATATAGAACACACGGCCGTCGTCAGTGACTTTGTAAACAACCGCGACGTGTCCGTTGGGATCATAGATCACGGTGCCGGGACGGATGCCCTGGCGGTCGATCTTGACCGGATAGAAGTCGGTGTAAAGTTCAGAGTCTTCGGCGCCGGACATGCGCAGAGTGGCGGAATAAGTCAGGCCCGGAACCACATCGTTCAGAATTTCCAAAGCATTTGGATAGGTATTTTTGAAGATCCCGTTTTTAGTCAGGACATCATAACGTTTCGTGACCATGTTGCCTTGTGAAGAGTACCGAACGTCTTTCACCTTGTCCGTGTTCAGAGGACTTGGTTTGACCTCGGCCGTGACAGAGAATGGCAGACCGTTTTTCCATGCGAAATAACCACGCAGATAGTAAGGAAGATCCGCACAGTCTGAATAGTACTTCAGGCCCGATGGGTCTGTTCCAAAGTACATGTTGGCGGTGCTGAGCATGCAGGTGTTCACTTTGCCGCACTGGCGTTTTTCCACGGCATCCCCAAGGCGGGCGACGAACTGGCCGAATTGCTGTTCGTGGTATTCAGTCCACGCAGGCTGGGTGATGCGCCATTGGGTGGCGGCATCCTTGCTTTGCGCCTGGGCGCTCAGGGACAACAGTAATATTGCGGAAACACGTACTGCTAATTTCATTTTATTCTCCGAGGCCCGAAGAATACTCGAACTCCGGCAAATCCGCGCCTGTCAGGATTTTGTACAGTAGAAAATGCCCATTTGTTTGAATTCCGTGACAGATTTCGTCCCAACTCCCATAAAAAAGCCTCCCCCAATTAAAGGCTAAAAGGTGCCTGGTGATTTTTTACGTCTACGCTGCGTCAATGACGCGTTGTGGGTGTAAAAAGTCACCGGGCACCTTTTTTTGGGGTTCTTGCTTTTTATTACGGATCTGGCATAGTTGCGGAGTTTCAAAACCGGAATAACAGGAGTAAATCATGATTATCGGTGTTCCTAAGGAGATTAAGATTTCTGAGAACCGCGTTGGTTTGACCGAAGCGGGCGTGCGTCAGTATGTGAGCGAAGGCCACACTGTGATCGTTGAAAAAGATGCGGGCGTGGGCTCTGGTATCTCTAACGAACAGTACGAAAAAGCTGGTGCGAAAATCATCGACACCAAAAAAGAAGTGTACGCAAAAGCGGACATGATCCAAAAAGTTAAAGAACCTCTTCCAGACGAATACGAACTGATGAAAGAAAATCAGATCCTTTACACTTACCTTCACTTGGCTGCAGAAGCGAAGCTGACGAAAGTTCTTTGTGAACGTAAAGTGAAAGCGATCGCTTACGAAACCATCCAGTTGGACAACGGCTCTTTGCCATTGTTGACTCCAATGTCTGAAGTTGCCGGTCGTATGGCGACTCAGATCGGTGCTTTCTACCTGCAAAAAGACCACGGTGGAAAAGGCATCCTGATGGGTGGCGTAACGGGTGTTAAACCAGCTAAAGTCACCATCATCGGTGGTGGTGTGGTTGGTACCAACGCAGCGAAAATGGCTGTCGGTTTGGGCGCTTCCGTAACGATCCTTGATGTGAACACAGCACGTTTGGAATATCTTGATGATATCTTCCAGGGCCGTTGCATGACTTTGTTCTCTAACGCGAAAAACATCGAAGATTCTGTTAAGGAATCGGACCTGGTGGTTGGTGGCGTTCTGATCACGGGTCACAAAGCTCCGACGTTGGTTTCCAAAGAAATGATCTCCAGCATGGCTAAAGGCTCTGTTGTTGTGGACGTTGCGGTCGACCAGGGTGGTTGTATTGAGACGTGCCGTCCAACTTCCCACACCAGCCCAACTTACGAAGTTGACGGTGTGATCCATTATTGCGTTCCAAACATGCCAGGCGTTGTTCCTAGAACATCCACTTACGCATTGACGAACGTAACTCTGCGCTACGGTTCCATGATCGCAGCGATGGGTGTGGAAGATGCAGTTGCGAAATCCCCTGCATTGTTGAAAGGTCTGAACGTATACGGTGGCCACGTTGTTTACGAGCCAGTCGCACGCGACCTTCACATGGAATACAAACCTTACAAAATCTAAGGTTTAAAATTTCTGAAACTTTAAAACCCGCATCTCGCAAGGATGCGGGTTTTTTTATGCATTCTTGCAGGCAGCTCAGTTTCCCGTGGTGATTCTGGTAAAAGCTTTTCTAAGATTCTTCATCGGGCCCAGCCCCATGGAGGATGAACAATGATCAAATGGATTCTGCTTTTTACAGTCGCAATCAGTCTTTCGGCCTTCGCCGATGATCAGGTCGAAGTTACTCAGATCGAACATATTCAGGGCGAGTTTGTGATCGAACCGATCCCTGTGCGCACCCGGATCTCCTGCCCGCGCGGGACCGAAGCCATTAACAAGTACTGCTGGGACCGCGTGAAGAATGTTTTTAACAAGTGCGGCGTCATCTGCAAAAAAATCGGTGATGAGCGGACAGAGCCTTAGTTTGCAACCTTCATTTCGCGGTGTTGACTTGCTCCAGCCAGAGGTTGCCCCAGTCTTCGGTTTTCAGCAGGGGGACCTTCTTGTGCTTTAGCCGTGCCACCACGGTCGGGTGGGGGTGACGATAGCGAGGCCATCTGGCTGAAGCAATGCTGAGTTTCAATCCTGGCAGGACATCTAGAAGCTCCTGCGAGGTGCTGGTTTTGCTGCCATGGTGGCCCAGAATTAAAACCCGTGTGGCGGCAATCCAGGGACGATGCCGCCACAAGAGCTCTTGTGACTTGGGTGAATCCCCGGGCAGCAGCAGGGGCCCTGAACGCAGGATGTGGCTTTCGGCATTGCTGTCCTTGTGCAGGGCTGGCGTCCACACCGGCAGATCTTTTTGCAGACACAGCGGCAAGGCACTGACCAATTGCTGCTTGTAGCGTGAGGACTTCCCTAAGGGTGGCAGTGCCAGACACAGGCCGTGCAATTGTTTGAGTTGAAATGACTTTGACAGCGCCCCGATATGATCCCAGTCCCAATGCGACAAAAACACCTGGTTTTCTTTTTCCGCGCAGGCAAAGTGAATGCGTTTCCACGGAAAGAATTCGCCGCCCATGTCAAAGTGCCGACAGCGCACAGCGGAAATTTCACTGATCCATTGGCCCTGACCGACATTCCAGACGACATAATAGTGTCCGCTCAAAGCATGTTTCACTGGCGAGGCGCTGAAAAGAATCAGCAGAAAGAAAATAAGGCTCATCGTGAATCCCGGCCCTGCCACAAGTGCACACGCAGAAAATGCATCACGACCTGCCAGAACACGATCCACCACCATAGTGCCGTCACAGAGGGAGGACGGGTTTTATGCATCACAATGGGCTCTGACAAAAATGCCAGGGTCTGTCGGAAAAAATCCATCACGGTGTCAAAAACAAAGACTCCGGAAGGCATCAGTGTCACCAGAAAAGCCAATGGCAAAAGCATATAGCTGACAATCGGGGCCAAGAGTAAATTATAAATCAGACTCAAAGGGTGCAGGCTTCCCAGGCCCCACAAGGGCGCACTCATAAAGACAAAGATGCCAATCTGAGAAAGCAGCAGGCGGGCCAGGGGAGGCTTTACGCGCAACAAAGAGCCCCAGCACAGAGCCAAGGCCGCACACCAGCTCATCAGCAGTGACAGCGAATCCCACCACGCCGGAAACAGTGAAAGAGTGATCAGCCCCGCTGCCAGCACCCCCAGATCAGGTGGCAGATGCAGACGAAAATGTTTCAGGCTGTGGCGTGTGATCAGCGCCAAAAGTGCCCGCACTGCGGGCGGTTGCCAGCCAACGACCAGAGAGTAAAAGGCCAGAAACAGGATTCTTACAAAGAGTGGAATTCGCAAGATGCTTAAGAGTTCATCAAGCAAAATCAGATGAGATCCTGAAATAACAAAGATGTGAATCAGCGATGTGCGCTGAAGATTTTTTTGCAAATCGGTGTCTGTGATTTTTTCACCACAAAGAAGAGATGCCAGGGACTGCGGCTCTAGTGAATTCTTTGGCAGAAAATGAACACACTTTTCCTGAAATTTCTGTGACAGATGTGTTGTGTTTATCAGCAAACTTTCAGGAGCGGCAATGCTTAAGCAAAGGGCAAGGCTTAGAAGAATAATCATGGTTCTAAGCACTTAGCAATTTTCATAACGCAGTGGATTTCTAAAATAGTCTGTTATTGGGTCCGTGCGTCTTCGAGGGACGGATTTTAAGATCTGAAATTCAGCAGCGTAATTACAGGGCATTAATGCAGTTAAACCTAGTAATATCATTACTTTATGTCATGCTTAAGATGCGTGCAAATCGCTGAAAGCCTTGAAAACAAATAGGTCTAAGGTCTAGCATTACAATAACTCAACATTTTATGTGGATAACTCCTGCTTGTTTGCACTTCTCAAGGCGTGTCATACTAGTAAAAGATCAAGAGGTGTCGATAGATGAAGCAACTTAGACTATTAGCAGCAACGGTCCTTTTAAGCCTGCCTTTGGCCTCGTTCGCGAAGCCAGCCAACATCAGTGCGAAGAGTTCTTCCCGCGAATTAAGCCAAGAAGCTCTATTGGTGGAGCTGACGGGAAAGGACCTTTCGAAAGAAAGTGACATTGGCCTCTATGCTGAAATGGTGAGCGCTTATCAGGCGGATGATGAAATTGCATTTAAGAGCCGTCTGCAAAGCCTTCTTTCTCGTTATCCACAGAGCTCTTACGCCGATAATGCTTTGTTCGTCGCCGGACGCATGGCGGTGGATCACGGCAACTATGCCGAAGCCATCAAGTACTTTGCGCAAATTGAAAAACAATATCCTCGCAGCAATAAAGTCGCTGCAGCCAAGTTTGCCAAAGCCATGACCTACAAAAAAATGAATTTGCCCGAGTTTTCACGCAAGGCCCTGCTGGAAGTCCGCTCCCGTTATCCGGGCAGTCCGGAATCGTTCCGTGCAGATGCTGAGTTGAAGATTCTGAAATAAAAAATCACGGCAAGGATGCAAAGAGTGATGAACAAGAAGTTCTCCGTAATGATGGCCCTGATCCTGACCGCTATGCTGGCGCAGGCGCAAGACAACCCACCGGATGCGACCTGGGAGTCGGATCCATTGGACGTGCTGGAAAGCCAGCAGCAGGAAGTGGTTGAGCCGAGCGTGCCTGAGTTTAAGGAAATCCCTGAACCGGGCGCTGACGTGCCGGCACCTCCGGCTCCGGAAGTAGCCAGCCCCGAGCCGACGATGGAGGACATCGCTCCTCCGGCTCCCACTCCGGAGACCCAAACAGTTGAAACATTCAGTCCTGTCCCAGCCACGGGAGCTGTGGGGTCAGAACCGGATTATGCCCGTGAGGCCGAGTTCCACCGCATCTACAAAAACTACAATGAACAACCCACTTCGGTAGAACTCTGGGAAAAAGCCGTTGGCAACCGCGAGGCGGAAATCTATCAGGTGCAAAAAGGGGACACGCTGTGGGGGATCTCCACAACGTTCTTTGGTGATCCGAACTTCTGGCCGAAAATTTGGTCTTTGAATAACGGCGCGGTTTTGAATCCACACGAAATTGACCCGAAGATGAACATTCAATTCTTCCCAGGCACCGCGGATGAGGCACCGACTCTGGATCTGGCGGCGGCCGATACCACAGGCAAGGCGGATGCGACAGTTGTGACGGATGTGAAGCCTGAAGCTGGTGCCAAGACTGGCGCTGTGGCGCTGCCACGCGGGAAGAAACGCACGCCGCTGCTGAAGACTCTTCCCAACAGTCTGCCAAGCTACCGCATGGGGGCGATGAACGATCCCAAGCTGGAACTGCAGATCGAACTTCCGAAAACCCAATTCCCGACAGCGCCCGAGTATTTGGAATACTATCTGGCGGATGCGCCGGTTCAGGGCGTGGGGCGTGTGACCGCCACTGAGATGGACATGAAAACTGCCGGTGAATTCCAATACATTTATGTGCGACTGGACAGCAATGGCGGCAAGGATTTTGTAGCTCAGAAAAACCTGACCATGGTGAAAGACCCTCTGGTGAAAGACCGTCAGGGGCAAATGGTGGAGCTGCAGGGTGAGATTGAAGTTCTGGAAAAAGTGAACGATCAGCAAAACATCTATCGCGCGATTGTGAAAAAGGCGATTCAGCCGGTGGATGTGGGGGCGATCCTGACTCCAGGAAAACTGCCGATGATTGATCCGTCTCCGTCAGGCATGGTGTCTGGTGTGGGCGCAAAAATCATGGGCGGGCAGTTTGATAAGAAACGCAACATCTTCGGCAACAGCACTTTGGTGTTCCTGGATGGTGGTTCTGCTCAAGGGTTGCAGGAAGGGCAGACGCTGTCCGTATTTGCAGACGAGCGCGTTCGTAACAAGAAAAATGAAGCTGTTATGAATGACCGTGTGGTGGGTTCTGTGAAGATTGTGCGAGTGTCGCCAAACTTTGCCACAGCTTACGTTATCCGAGCCTCTGATAATATTCTGGTGGGTGACTATGTCGGTAAGCCAGTGGTTCAGGCCCTGCGTGAAGCGCCGGTCGTGGAAGCTCCGGCTAAGGCAGACGAGGACTTTGAAAAGGAATTTGAAGACGCCCCAAGCACACCGGCGGATGCCCCGGCGCCGGATGGCGGACTGGATGATTCCGATCTTGATTTTTAAGGCCCTTTTAAAAAGGCTCTGCAAATTGCAGGGCCTTTTTTCTTATGAACGATCTTTACTCCATTTCGCAAATTTTAAAAAGTCATCCCTTGTATGCTGTTGAACGTGACGGGATCCATGCTCTGTTTCTGGAGCTTGCCCGGGAGGGCCGGCTTTCTGCCGACCAGGTTCTGACCGGGCTTCGCTTCCGTTGGCCGGAGCTGGGGGAGGCCATGACGAAGAACCATGAACTGTTCAAAAAACACTGCGAAGAAAGTTTGCAGCTAAAAATGCAGGGAGTGAACTTTGTCGTTTATGGTGAGGTTTTGTATCCGGAGCTTTGTTACCAGATGGCGGATCCTCCGCTGACGCTCAGTTATCGCGGTTCCCCGGCTTGGCTGAATGCCAGGACTCTTTCGGTGGTGGGCAGCCGGGAGCCTGCAGCGGATTCACTGTTGTGGATGGAAAAAGAGCTGGGGCTTTTCTGTGAGCAGCAGCGACCTTGCATTGTCAGTGGTGGGGCTCGCGGTGTGGATCAAAAGGCCCACAGTGTGGCTTTGCGCAAGTTCTGTCCCACGGTGGTGGTATTGCCTTCGGGTTTGGGTGAAATTTACCCCGCGAATCTGAAAGAGTGGATGGGGCTTGTGATAGAGCAAGGCGGATGTTTTTTAAGTGAGTATGATCATCAGCAAAAGATGCACAAGCACCTGTTCCATCATCGCAACCGATTGATTGCCGCTTTGGGGCGCGCCAGTCTGTTGGTGGAGGCTCGTCGTCGCAGCGGAACGCTGATCACCGCACACCAAGCAGCGCAGATCGGAAGACCTGTGTGGGTGGTTCCGGGGCACCCTTTGGATCCGCATTTTCAAGGGGCGTTGGATTTGTTAATGGACGGTGCGCAGTCGGTTCGTGATGCCCAAGACTTGCTCATGTTTTTTCAATCTGAAACTGCCGGTGAACAAATATCACCAGCAGGGGTAGGTGCGCTTTGCGAGCCTCAACACTACCTGTAGTGGGCGTGCTAAGTGACCAAAATGCTTGGGAAAAAAATGAAATGATCTAAAAAAACCTTTTGCAAGCTCAAGGTATTGCCCCTACCATTTGAAGTAAGGGAGGGGCGATGTGGTCAGGGACGACCGTGGTAGTAAGGATGCTACTGCATCGCTCTATTTTTCAGGCCCGATCTTAGTTCCAGTTCCTTCTTAAAGTTTCCACACCCAAAGCAGCAAAAAGAACATTCGGTGTCCAGATCGCAAGTGCCGCTGGCAATGCGCCACTGCGGGCAGCACCTTCTGCCGCCACGTACAAAATCCAATAGAAGATGATGATGCCGATACATAGAATCATGCCGCCGGCTTTGGCTGCACGACGGTTGGTGGTTGTTCCCAAACCCACGCCGATCATCGCAAAGACGATACACAGAACCGAAATCGCCCAACGTTTGTGATATTCGCTCTGCAGAGTGCGACGGACTTCTTTGTCTTTGATGTCCTCTTTCAGGCGGTTGCGGACTTCTTCCAAAGTCAAAGACGGCGGCGACTTGGCTTTTTCCTCGATGTTCTGGGGTTCCGAGAAGCGCACATCGTAAGTGTCAAAGCTGATCTTGGTGTGGGTTTTGGCCTGACGATGAATTTCACCCTGATTCAGTTGCAGCAAAATCTCATGGCCCGGACGCGTGGGATCGGGAACAATTTCGCCAGCCTTGGCGATGATGGTCAAAGGCACGTCGCCGTTTTTCTCGTCATAGATAAAGACCTTTTTCAGCAGGCCCTTGTCGGTGTTGACCTCGTTGGCGTAAATGACCATGTCAAAGAAGCCTTCAGCAAAAGTGCCTTCCTTGATGATGGCAGCGGCTTTGGTGTTGGCCAGGCGGGAATAAAGCACCTCGAACTGACGGTTCCCCCAAGGGGCGATGTTGAAGGACATTTGGGCTGAAATCACGCCCACCAAAGTGGCCAGAATCAGGGCGGGCAGCAGTAATGTGCCCATCGGCAGGCCCGAGGCTTTCATGGCCACGATTTCAGAATCCTGACTGAGGCGTCCATAGGTCAATAGAACCGAGAACAGCAAGGCCATGGGGAACAGAATCGGCAGCATGGAAATGATGACGTAACCGATGATTTCGGCGATGGTTTTCATGGCCACGCCGTGGACCAGGGCGAATTCCGTCAAACGCAGGACCTGGAACATCAAAATAATGGAGACGAACACCAGCAATCCCAAAATAAAACTCGGGAGCATCTCAAAGAAAATGTACTGCGCGGCTTTTTTTCCGTTAAAAATACTCAAATCTGGTCTCCGTTTTGGTCGCCCGTGGGGCTCCGTGTGTAGAACCTATTCTAGAGTGCCTTGAGCCCAAGGTCATCGCGCCCATTGTCCAGAAGAAGCCTTATTGACCCATGACTCTGCTTATCTGACAATAGAACCATGAACAAGATTCTTTTGGTCTATGAGGATTATGCTGACTTGATGTCTGTTGAAGGCACTTTGAAAAAGGTGGGCTTTGATGTCATCGGTCTGTCCAGCGAATACGCTGTGGCTGAGCAGATGCTGGCATTCAATCCGGATCTTGTTGTCGGCGCTGGTAAGGGTGGCAAAGTCAGTTCTCTCGGCGTGGGAAAACGTCTGAAAGAGATGAGCCGCTGGCAGGGGAAGTCGGTGCTTATTTTTCCGGCAAACTTCAAGCCCAATCCGCAGGATCTGATAAAGATCCGCGTCGACATGGTATTGGAATCCCCGGTGCCACCAGTGCGCTTGGTGCAGGTGATCGGTCGTATGTTGGGGCATGATGAGGCGGTGTTGTTAGAGCGCCTGAATAAAGCCATGCATGTCGAAAGCCCTCAGAAGACCGGGACTACGGTCACGGGTGGTGGAAAGCCGACTCCAGAGGATGAAGCGATCTATATCAAGGGCTCTACTGAAGAGGTTCAAGCCAGCGGCGAGCAATCCCTGCGCACCGAAAGAATTGATGAGAACTCTGAAGGCCTGCTTGTAACTGACGAAGAGCAAAGGGAAAAACCGTCTTTCCGTTTTGGTGATCGCATGGCGGCAGCGGATGCTGAGCGCGGCGCAGCAGCAGAGGGGACTTCGGAGTTTCCCGATGTCGATCTGAAGGCTTTTGAACGAGAGCTTTTGGGTGGCGGTGCGCCTGAGGTCGAAAAGGTAGAGATCCCGCTTCCGGGCACAGGCTTGGGGAGTGAGGAAGACGAGCAGGCTCAGTTGGTGGCGCGGGCTCAGGAGAACTTAAAAAACGCTGAGAAAGCACTTCAAGAAAAGATGGCTAAGTATGCGAAGCTTGTGGAGGATGTGAAATTGTCTCCAAATAGCACCGTGACCCGAGTTGAGGCGCGTCGTCGTCAAAAAGCTCTTGAAGCTGACTGGGATAGTCAAAACATCAACGAACTCGATAAGTTGCGCCAAGAGTTCACCAAAGCCCTCTTCAAAAAGTAATTGATCCTCATCGGGCTTGACGATAAGGTTTCCGTGATCACATTAGAGTGTAGATATTACGGAGGCCATTCATGGGCACATTTACTAAAGCAGTTACAGACACGTCTTTCGATGCAGAAGTTCTAAACTCTTCGACTCCAGTACTGGTAGATTTCTGGGCCGAGTGGTGTGGACCTTGCCGTGCTTTGGCTCCTAAGCTTGAAGAAGTTGCACAGGAGTTGGGTGCGAAAGTAAAAATCGTAAAAGTGAACGTGGACGAGAATCCAAGCGTTCCTGGCAAATACGGCATCCGCGGTATTCCTGCGATGTTGTTGTTCAAAGGCGGCAGCGAAGTGGGCCAACTTGTTGGTAACCACCCGAAAGACGCTATTCTGGAATTCCTGAACAAGAACGTTTAATCGCATCTCTGTTTAGAATTATTAGAACTAAGTAAAGAAGGCTCCCATGTGGGGCCTTTTTTTGTTTGAATTGGACAAGAGTCCTGCGTTTCACTATGATACTTCACAGGATCCCAAACAATGTTTGCAGGGCCTGTCGAGGAAGTCATGTACCCAGAAATTTATGTAAGAGACAATGAACACGAAGTACTGAACGAAGAGTTCAAGGCGATTGCCATGGATATTTCCCTGATGCTGAAAGCTGAAGGTAAAACCGTGCGCCCGTATGTTCCGGGTCTTCCTTATTTTTCCCGTTTGCCACTGGATAAGAAAAAGCACGCCGTAGAGCAGGTACGCTTCTATCAGGAGCTGTGTCATTCCCAGCTGGCGGAAGGCTACAAAATCAACGACAGTCTTTCTTTCACCTGGAAGGCCTTCCGTCGTCTGGGTTTGGTTCCAAGTTCTGATTTGTTCAGTCATATCCAGAATGAAGATATCATCGAAATCTATTCCAAAGAACACGTGCAGTTGTTCCGCAATTTCAACTTCTTTGATTGCTGTTCTTACACTCTTGAAGAACTGAACACCTACGAGTGGTGGTCTTTGTTTGAAAGAGAAGAAGCTGTCACCCAGAAAATCATCGATGCCTGCAATCTGGTGTTCAATGGTGAAGTGGATGGCACATTTGTTCCGGATGTTCCTGTTCATCAACTGCGCGAAGCCCGTTCGGCGGAGCGTTTGACGATGAACTGCGAAATTCGCAGAATGGCTCCGGTTTACCGCAACAAGCGCCCTGATTGTGTGATCGTTCTTGAGAAAGTTGAAATGATCCGCAACTGATTTTTTTGCAATGTGATTTTTTGAGAAACACAGCACACAAGTCACAGGTTCTCAGAATCAAACGTCTTAAATTAGTAAACACTATTAACTTCACAGCTGGAACGTCCGAAACACTCTGCCGGAAGGAGAGTGTATGGGTAAGTTTCAGTATCACCTTTTCAATCCACGCGAGTTGAACCCCGAAACAGTAAAATTAAGCAACGACGTCTACGAAGTATGGAGGCGGGTCTATTCAGAGGTGCTGGGGAAGGTCGGCGAACCTTTGAATCCGGATGATTTTCATCGCAATGACATTGTTGTCTGCCTGACCGACAACGGAAAAGTTTTCGGTTTCCATTTGTACAGCGCCTTTGATCTGCGCTCGGACGCCCTTCGTGATCATCATTATATGAAAGCCTTTGATCAGGCAATTATCGACAAATTCAAGAGCCGTGGCATCAATACTTTGATGAGCATGGAGTACCTGACTGTGATCCCTGAATACCGCTCCCGCAGTGCGGAGGTGAACTGGGCCGAGATCATCATCGCGCTGGGAAGCAAGGTGATGGACGCTTCGCCATGGGATTGCTGGGTCGGGACGGCCCGCAAGGATCTGCATGTGCGGCGCAAGGCCGAGAAAAGTGGCACAGCCTATTTTGGCAGTGTGATGAAGATGAACTATGAGTGTGAAATTCTGATGACGGCCAAAGGAGAGGTGACTCCCTTGGCGGAACCGAAATCAGCAGCTCTCGTGGAAAGTCTGTGGGCGGAAAAGCGCTCGCATGTGAATTGTCTTAATGAAGTTTCCAGAAAACTTAAAATTGCAGCTTAATGGTTTTTTCAAACCTGAAAAGAGTAAAACATGCCGAATAATAAGAACGTGAACGATGAACTGATGACGCTTCTGAACTCCTCGAAAAAGCAAATTGAGGCCTTCCCGTGGGAGGATAAAAACGCCTATTCCGCCTGGGTGTCACAGACTTTCTATTTCGCCCGCCACACCACGCGCCTGCTGGCCATGGCCGGTGCACGCACGCCGTTTGGTGCGCCCGAGTTCCACAACCGCTTCTTGGCCCATTGTGCGGAAGAAAAAGGCCACGACAAATTGCTGGTGAATGACCTGAAAACCCTGGGCAGCAAAATGGACGAGTGGCCGGAAATGCCGGGCACCTGCGCGCTTTACCAGACACAGTACTATTACATTGAACACCATTCACCGATGGCCTTCTTTGGATACATTCTGGGGTTGGAGGCACTGGCGGCGCACTTTGGTGATTACATGAATAAACGCATTGAAAAAGCCTGGGGTCCCAAAGCAGCGCACTTTATCCGCGTGCATGCGGAAGAGGACGTGGGGCACACCGAAGAGGCGTTGACTAAGATCGCCAGTCTTTCCCCGGAAGATCAGGTGGTGGTGATGCAGAACCTGAGGCAGACACTGAGCTATTACGATCAGATGCTCAATGAATGCCGCGAAATATCCCGCGCGCGAGCGCGTAACGCCGCTTAAAGTGCAGAAACAAAAAAAGCCGGAGGAACACTCCGGCTTTTTTCGTGAGAGATAAGAGATATCAGAACTATTTGAAGCGAGCCGCAACAACGTCGCAGATGTTGCCCTGAAGCAGGGACGCCCCACGATAGATTGTTGCATCCAGAACCGTTGGATCTTTCAGGGTCTGCTGGCGAAGAGCTTCGCAGTCCGATTCGTAGTTTTTGCAGATGCCAGAGCTCTCTTCGTTTTCACAAACCCAGTACAGGCTCTTCACTTTTTCGCCCACGATTTTCACGTCTGCGATTTCCGAGTGCAGCTCAATATGACATTTGATTTTGGCGTGGCCGTTTTGATCCAGATCCCCGGCAACCCAGCTGAAGGTGAAGTTTTTGTATTTCAGATCAATAGCCCGCTGGGAGCCAATCACACGCTGACGGGCGTCGATATTGTCGAAGAACTTCTCGCAGCGGGAACCCAGCTCATCCACAGTGCCCTTGCGGGACCACTGTAAAACGCGTTTAGAGGGCTTCCCGAAGGTGCAAGATGTGCCTTCTTCGTTACAGCCGACTCCGGTGTAATAAGGGGCTGCGTGACCAATACTGCTTAATAGGAACAGGGCCACCAGGGCCGTCAGACTCTTTTTCATATGGTTTTCTCCTGATAAGAGAAAACCTTGCGATATCCGTTCCAATGCGAGAATCCATTAAATTGTGATTGAGGCGCCCGAGGCTGTATGGATTCTGGTGCAGAGACAAACTTGGGCAGTCTGTGCTCTGGAGAGTCTGCGGGGCAGGAGTGTTCCGTATATCTCGTGGAACACCCGGGCGAAATTATAGGGCAGCCACAGTGTGTGGTTTTTTGCTGGTGATATTTGAATATAGAACACTGTAGTTCTTCATCACGCGGGAGTTGTATTCCACGGGCTTCACGTTTTTTGCCAGCAGACGGCGCACGTTTGTCGGACCCATGTTGTAAGCGCTGACGTACTTCATCGCCTTCTTGTCAAACTTCGCGCGCAGATAGTTCATGTAAGCCATGCCGATCTTGATGTTTGCAGAAGGGCTTTGCAAAGTTTTTTTGCCGTTGAAAGGCAGATCAAACTTTTTTGCGATCCATTCAGCGGTGTCCGGTTTGATTTGCATCAGACCGATTTCGCCATGACGGCCTACAACCAATGGATTGAATTTGGATTCTGTCTTGATCACCGCAAGAACAAACACCGGATCCATGCCGTATTTGGCGCTTTCAGAAATCACGGTGCGGGCAATAGTGCGCGCCTGGGATTTGAATTTCGCCGGTAATTGAGTTTGAACCTTGTTCAAAATAGCCTCATTCAAAGCCTTCTGGCCTTCGATTTTCTGGGCGTCACTGCCTTTATAGCCGCCACCCAGCAGCTCTTTCGCGTGAGAAATGCGTGAAGCTTCGTTCACGCTTTCCATCGCTGGCACCTCAGGGCGCTGCCACTGGGTGAAAGAGAAGTTGTTAAACAGAACCGACGTGAGCGAAGCGGTGATAAAGGCGATTCCGATTTTGAGATGTTTCGTTTTCATATCCGCGTCCTCCTGTTACAGAGGAATAGTTCAAGGGCCGTGCCGAACGGCCATGTGTGCGGAATGTTTCAGATCTTGCTTTGAAGCACCATTCAAAGGCTATTGATTGAAGCTGGCCCAGGGGGGTGTCAATCAAAGTATGAACACTGTCTGATTAGTGGTTAGTCGATCTGGGATGAATTCCGGGAATGAGACAGTCACCGCGAGACAGGTGTGTTGAGTGGAAATTGCGAGGGAAATTGTGCTTGAAAACGGGGACTTGCCGGAGGCGGGCGGACCTGGCCTCGAAATAAAAAAAGCTCTGAAGGGGTGCTTCAGAGCTTGATGAGTTTTCGGGTTGTGGAAATTCTAGAACAGATATCTGCGGTAAGCGACGCTCGACACTAAACCAAGGCCTGCCATGGTGGTCAGCATGCTGGAGCCACCGTAGGACAGCAGCGGCAAAGGAACCCCTACGATTGGCAAGAGTCCGATCACCATTCCGATGTTCACAAACATGTGCCAGAAGATGTAACAGAGGACTCCGACCGTTAACAGAGCCCCGAATTTGTCGCGGGCGTTGGAGGCAATGCGGATTCCCGTGATGAACAGGAAGCAGAACAGGCCCACCACGGCGATGGAGCCGACAAAGCCGTGTTCTTCGCTGAGGACGGAATAGATAAAGTCCGTGTGGCGTTCTGGCAGGAACTCCAGTTGGGACTGGGTGCCTTTCATGAAGCCTTTTCCGAAGAAGCGGCCGGAGCCCACAGCAATTTTTGACTGAATGCTGTTGTAACCCGTACCACGCGGGTCACTGGTCGGGGACAGGAACGTCAAAACGCGGTTTTTCTGATAGTCATGCAAGACGAATTTCCACGCGATCGGAATCGCGATGATCCCCAACGCAATGATCGTCGCCAGAATGGTCTTGCGGATCTTTGCAAAAATCAGCATGGATCCACCGATCGCTGCCAGCATCATCGCCGTTCCCAAGTCCGGTTGCTCAACGACCAGACCAAACGGCACCAGCAGGGCAATCAAAGGCAGAGCCAGTTCCTTCAAGCCCATGCCTGAACCGTGAGTGCTGCGTGTGGAAAGGATCTTTGCCATCAGCATGATCAAGGCCAGCTTCATGGTTTCAGATGGCTGGTAACGGAAGAAACCCAGGTCAATCCAGCGCTGCGCCCCCAAAGCAACCTTACCAAAGAAGGTCACATACAGGATCGCGCCCAGATTCAGAACATACGCAATCAAAGCAATGCGTGTGACGATGGAATAATCCACAATGGTGACAACCAAAAATACCGTCCAACCCACGATCAGCCACATGATCTGGGAAATGAACAGGGACGCCACGTCCTGGGTTGTCGGGCCGTGGGTGGCACTCCAAAGATTGATCAGGCCGATCACATTCAGGGCCAGAATCACAATGATCAGATTGATGTCTAATTTCTTGAAGAGGGTTCTTTCTTCAACATGCAAAGAGGTAAACACTCTTATTCTCCTTCAATTTCCGGCGCGGCTGCCGGAGCTTGCGCGCGTTTGCCACCAGTGGCTTTCAACGCCGCTTCGATCACTTCAGGGTGATATTTCATGAAATAAGCTTCAACAATGTCGCGAACAATCGGTGCGGCCCCGGAGCTTCCGTGGCAGGAGTGTTCAGCCAATGCGGCGATGGTGATTTCAGGATTGTCTGCCGGAGCAAACGCAATGAACCAACCATGGTGACGCATGTGAATCGGGCGGCTTTCGCACTTCGCATAGATCTGATCCGCAGAGAAGCCCATGACCTGTGCGGTGCCGGTTTTGCCGGCCATTTGCACGCCTGGAACTTTGTAGCGTTTTGCAGTCCCGCGCTCGCCATTGGCCACGCGTCGCATGCCTTCTTTGACTGTTTTGAACGTTTCTGCAGAAATGTGCACGCCGTTCGGCTGCGTCTGTTGCAGATCACGAACCACTTGCGGGAAGTTTTCGCGCAGGACTTTTCCGTCCTGATCGATGATCTTTCTCAGCAGGAATGGTTTTACGACTTTCCCTTCGGTGCCGATGGCATTGTAAGCAATCGCCATGGAAAGCGGAGTCACGTTCACGAAGCCCTGACCAATCGCCGTGGAAAGGTTTTCCCCCGGCTGCCATTCTTCGCCGACAGTGGATTTTTTCCACGCCGAGTTCGGCATGGTTCCGGAAACTTCGCGCGCCAGCTCGATACCGGTTTTCTGACCGATGCCCAGCAGACTGATATAGTCGAACATCTTATCAACACCCAGCGCGATACCCATCTTATAGAAGAACACGTTGGAAGATCTTTCCAAAGCCTCAAACACCGTGATGTTACCGTGACCGCCTTTTAAGTGGTCATGGTAAGGACGACGGCCGAAGTAGAACACACCCGGAGCTGACACAATCGTTGTCGGGGTGATCACTTTTTCCTGCAAAGCCGGAACTGCCACCAAAGGTTTGAAAGTCGAACCCGGGGCGTTGTGATCCTGGATGACTTTGTTGCGCAGAGGTTTGAACGGATCATTGATCAGTTTTGACCAGGTTTGCGCAGAAATACCGGTAGAAAACTCATTCGGATCAAAAGACGGGGTGCTGACCCACGCCAGAATTTCACCGTTGGTTCGCATCGCCACAACCGCACCGATACGATTCAAGCTCATGAAGGACTTAAAGGCCGCTTCCTGGATATCACGGTCAATCGTCAAAATGGCGTTGTTACCGTGAACAGGTGTCATGTCCTTGATCTGCTCACCGTAAATGTTTGGTGTCTGGGTCACAGTTTCGCGCCCGTGGGCATCGACCTGGATGAAGCTGACGCCGTCGGAACCACGAATGTCTCTTTCCAGAGTTTCTTCCAGACCCGATTTACCGATGATGTCACCCTGATCAAATTTCAGTGCACCTTTGTACAGATCATTCAGAACTGGCAACTGACGTTTTGAAATCTCGCCCACATAACCAAACAGCTGGGCGCCATTTTCACGAAGCGGGTAGAAGCGCACGATGGATTCGCGGATCTCAAGCCCCGGAGTGTCCAGGCGCATGCGTTTCAGGCGGAAGACTTCTTCGCGGCTTAGGTTTTCTTTCAGGCGGATCTGTGCAAACGGACCGTTTTGACGGCGGCTTTTCTGAACTTTCAGAACAACCTTGTCCGGTTCCATGCCCAAGACCGGGCCAACGGTTTTTGCCAGCTCATCCAGGCTTTCAATGTACTGCGGGGACAGGATGGCTTCAAAGCCCGGCAGGTTTTCCACCAGTACTTTTCCATCACGATCCAGCATCAGTCCGCGGGGAGCGGTGATTTTATTTTGTTTGATACGGTTTTTTTCCGAGAACTCGCGCAGCTCATTTCCAGAAATGATCTGCAGATACCACAAACGCATCGTGAAGATGGTCAGGGCAAAGCCGATGGCGAAATAAAAGATCTTGTACCGGCCAAGGTACTCTTTTGCCTCATCCGGATTACTGACGTATGTACTCATAGCTCCAATCCTCCGGGCTCATGAACCAGCTCGTCCTGAGTGATTTTGTCGATCTTGGCCAGCAGCCAGTACATCGGGAATGCAAACGAGGGAGTCAGGATGATCTGTACAAGGCGATCGACAATCTCAAAGCTCGCGGGGTTTTTCTCCAGCACCATCGATCCAAAGAAATAGATCAGGTGATAGGCCACGGCAGAGAATGCACACATAATCGTATAATATCCTGAGCCGGACCAAAAGACGCGACTCTTGATAGCATAGACCAAGGTAAAGAGAATAATGAGACTGATCCACATCATCTTCAGCGGCATGGCTGTGAATGTGAGCAAAATGAAGCCCATGGCGTAAATCGTGAAGATCGCCGGGAACGGTTTGCGATAAAGGATCATATATACAATCAGATTCAGCCACAGCAGCGGGGAGGGAACATTCCCGAAAAGCTGGAACCAGAAGGTTGTCTGAAATCCAGCCAGCAGCATCAGCACCGCCAGGAAAACCAGAAAATTCAAAAGGGCATTCCAGCGGATTTTCACTGTCTGTTCTCCTGAGGTTTAGGAGTCGCCGCTGGTTTTGCGGCCGGAGTCGCTGCAGGCTTCACCGCCGCAGGAGTTGCAGCTGGAGTGGCCGCCGGTGTCGCAGCAGGTGTCGCAGCCGAAGTCGCCGCGGCAGCAGGAGCGGACCCGTCCGCCGGAGTTTCAGCAGTTGCGGACGCAGGCGCGAACTTGTCGCCAAAATCTTCGTTGTTACCCTGAAGCACGATGAAGACCTCTTCGACTTTGTAAGGATCCACCACCGGGCGCAGGTCGACTTTCAGGGAGACACTGAAAGTTTTCTTTTCAACGGATTCAACCACCGCCACCGGGAAGCCTTTCGGGAAGATGTTGTCAAGGCCGCCGGTCACGACCAGGTCGCCTTCCTGAACGTCTTCGGTTCTTTCCACGTATTTCAGCTGCAGGCTGCTGGTGTACTGGGATTTGCCCTCGACAATCCCGTGGGCCCGGGTTCTTTGCACGATACCATCCACCACCGCATAGCGGTCGGTGATCAGCATGACGTGGGAAGTGAATGTGTCGGGTTTAAAGATGTAACCCAGAACCCCGCCGGTGGTGATCACCGCCTGGCCGGCTTTCAGGCCGTCCTGGGTTCCTTTGTTGATGGTGATGGTGTTGTGATCAATCACCAGGTCCCGGCCGATGACTTGGGCTGCCATCAGGGACATTTTGGTTTGTTCTTTGAACGTCAAAAGACCGCGCAGGCGGTCGTTTTCGATCAGCAGCTCGTTCATTTTTTCAAGACGTGCCTGAAGTTCATTGTTGGTGCTGGTCAGGTGCTCATTGTGTTTCTTGATGTTGATAAGATCAAGATACATGGCTGTGGTGCCTTTAACGCCGGAGCTGAAGCCATAGAAGGATTCAGAAACCGCGCTTCCCAGAAGGCTGAATGGTTTTGCCAGCCAGTTGGATTCCTGAGGACGCTGCTGCATGTTGATCGAAATCAGTGGCAGTGCCAGGACAATCCCTATCATCACAAGTTTCTTGAGATCAAAGTTGAAGAAATTCAAAGGTCGTTCCTCTTTTTTTAAAACCAGTAAAAGCAGTCCAGCAAAGCGTTTAGAAGCG
Organism: Bdellovibrio bacteriovorus HD100; assembly: GCF_000196175.1. Lineage (NCBI taxonomy): Bacteria > Pseudomonadati > Bdellovibrionota > Bdellovibrionia > Bdellovibrionales > Pseudobdellovibrionaceae > Bdellovibrio > Bdellovibrio bacteriovorus. The sequence continues at coordinate 2,363,347 of NC_005363.1, read as the reverse complement.
CCCAAAGCATCGCGTCGTTCAGGGTCTTTTGGCTTCGCTGTATTAATATTTCTCAACGCTAGTAAAAACCGCTAAGGAATACAACAATTTCCCCTTGAATATTTGCAAAATTCGTTGGGTAATGAAGCGGTTTGTTTTGCAAGCTTGTTTAAGGAAGGAAAAGTTATGAGCGAAAATATGGCAGATAAGATGAAGCGCGGAATCAACGCGAAGAGCGTGACAGCGATGGTGATTTTCGGTGCCATCATTATGGTTTTCGTCTTCTTCGGTATGCCCGGTCAGATGGGTGCGGGCGTGGGTTCTGTGGCTCGCGTGAACAACACTTTGATCTCTCTGGCGGACTTCCAGCAGGAAGAAAACCGCATCCAGCAGTACTATCAAAACCTGTTCGGCAATCAAATGGACTTTGGCTCTCAGCGTCAGTTGCTGCGCCAGCAAGCGCTTGAGAATCTGGTGCGCATGGAGCTTGTGTCCCAGGCTGCTCAAAAGAGCGGCATTTTGGCGACAGACGCGGAAGTTCGCGACTTTATCGTGAAAGACATCCCGTTCTTCCAGCAAAACGGCATGTTCCAGAAAGACTTCTACATGCGTTATATCGAACAAACCCGCACCACTCCGGCTAACTTTGAAGATAAAGTCCGTAAAGACATCTCCAATGTTCGCACGCGTGCGCTGTTCGAATTGGCAACTCAGCCAACAGCGGTGGAGCTGAAAAAGATCCAGGATCTGCGCGCGGCGAAGATCAACGTTCTTTTTGTGAAAATCGACTCTGAAGCGGCAACCAAGGCTTTGACTAAAGAAAAAGCCGACGCTGCAATCAAAGCTTTGGATGAAGCTCTGGTAAAAGGTGATGAAGCTGCCGTTAACGCGCAACTGAAAGAACTGAAAGCAACTTGGGAAGAAACCGGCCTGGTGGAACTGGGTTCAGAGACCTTCCCGAAAATCACCAGCTCTGTGGCGACGGAAGCAGTCTTTGAGTTGAGCAAAACCGAGCCGCTGTTGAAGCGTCTGGTTCGTGACGGCAACAGCAAGTACGTATTGAAGCTTAAAGAAAGCAAAGTGGAAGAAGTGAAAACTCTGGAGCCAATGTCTGCAGAGATGATGCAAAAACGTCGTGGCGACGGCATGTTTGAGGCCTGGATCAATATGTTCCGTTCCAAGTCCCACGTGACTATGAACACTCAAGCTTTGCAGTTGAACTAATGCTTCAATTCGTCAGAGAGATTCCCATTCGAATCACTTTAAAAGGAGCCCTGTCATCACGACGGGGTTTTCTTTTTTACCTGGCCGCCGGGTTTTCACCCAAGAGCGGTCACATTGACCCGTTGTCCGGGATGAGTGTGAATCTGATGGACGTGGATCAGTGGCTGGGGGCCTTAAAGGCCGAACTGGAGCGGGATCTGTTCGTTTCCAAAAGTGCCAGCCTGAATCATGCCCTGGCAGAAGTGATGGCCGTGGCCCGCCTGAAGCTGGCGGAAAACGCCGAAGGGGCGGGGACCGTGTTGCGCAGCCTGACTTTCCGTGAAGAACGCGGTTGGAGTTTTGAATGGAACGCTAAGCAATCCCCGGAAGAGCAGCGTTTCGTCTATTCCCATTTCCTGGAGCTTGTTCCCAAAGATCAAACATGCGAATTGGTGCGCCTGGATTTTTCCTGGCGGCGGGTGTTTGATTGCGAGGGCGAATATCAGCACGAGGGATTTCGTCTGTTAAAAGGTCTGAAGATTTCCGGATTGGAGAACCTGTTGGTTCAGTTGCAACCCCTGAAGGGCTTCAAGCTGCCTTCGGGATCCACTCTTGAAGATGTCAGCGTCCAGTTGCTGGCACAGAATGTTCGTCTGACAATTTAGTTCTGCAGGTGAGTTTTGAAGTAGAGTTCCACCAAACGGTGGAACTCCTCTTTGTTCATGATTTTGTTGAACACATTCAGGTGTTCTTTTCCTTTGCCTGTTTTTTTGAAGGCCAGATCCACGCGTTTATTGGCAAGCTTCAGCAGGTTCAGCTCATCGCTGGAGACGTTTTCAATCTGGAACTTTTTCTTTTTGTGGGCCGGAGCCAGCACCCGGGACAGTTCATATCCCATGACGTTGCCAATCTTGTAGGGAAGCAGATCTTCAGGATTGTTCCATTGGATCGGATGATCTTTTCTTTCGGCGAATCCCCAGGGGGTGACCCTTCAGTTCAAAGCCGTTCTTTTTGAATATCTGGCGAAGTGCATAGACCGCAGCACCTTGCTCCGGAAGTGTGGTGCTCATGTAGGTTCAGTTGTAAGTGAAGTCCGCCGGGAACTCCAATTACCAAAGCGCAATGAGGGGGCCGCGCTCGGGAGCGGTGTCGATTTCTTAGACAGCCCTCAGGGGGCGCCCTTCAATATAAAGCTTCCTCGGCTTTGCACGACTCTTGAAACATCGTTTTCCGAATGCCCTAAATTTTCCGCTGGCGAGGATTTCTTTATGAAAATAAAAGCATGGTTATTGGGTGGTGCCCTACTGATGTCGGCTCAGGCATTTGCCGAGCAATATTGGGTTCCGGACAACCGTCCTCCAAGATTCTGTCTGCAGAATTTCAATGCCTATGGTCCCGTTTACGCCAAGGGAATCGAAGAGCGCACAGGGCGCATGACAGCACTTTTGCAGGGCATCCCCAAGTGTGACGTCGTTCACTTGCAGGAAGTCTGGAATGATTCACAAATCAATCAAATCGAAAATGATCTGAAAAGACAATACAGCATCAGTGCCCCGAACAAGGAAGAACGCATCGGCGTGATGTCCCTGTTCATGGGGGATGTGAAAGGCACCGAAACCCATGCCTTTGCGGTGAACAACGAAGGTGGGGTGCTGGACTCGGTTCGCGAGGCGCTCAATGTGCGCAAAGCCTTCCACGTCGTGAAATCCGGGTTCTTTGGCATCGACGAGGACTTTTATTTTATCAATACTCATTTGCATCCAACCTCGGAAGCTGTGCGCTTGACGCAAGTGATGGATTTGTTGCGCTGGCGCATGAAACATCAGGATCTGAAGATGCTTTTGTCCGGTGATTTCAATGCCAATGTCGACAGTGTTGAGCGGGGCTTTGTGATGGCGACCCTGGCCACGCGGGATGCCATGGAAGATGCCATGGGCGGATATCCTAAAAAAGGATACTGCACCTACTGCGCACGAAACCCCTTGGGATGGTTGTTCAGTGATCAGGTTTTTGACTACATCTTTTATTCTAACGTTGGTCAGTCTGCGACAACATTACAGGTGCTGGACGGGCAGGTGAACATGCAGGGGACTCCACGTCGTCCTTTGTCAGATCACTATGGTGTGCGGGTGGAGTTCTCGGTGGATCCGAAAACTTCTGAAACCAATGCTCTGGGGCTGGAACTTCGCAGGTCTTATGCGCTGGACAACTTTGCCAAGGCTGAAAAAATCCTGGCGGCGGCGAAAGAACCCGAATTTAAACCCTACCTTGAGGCTTTGCGCAAAATGACCGAACAGCTGCAGACCAAGTCCGGCGCGTTCTGGAATTACTTCTCAAGCTTCCGTTAGTTCAATCCGGACTTTGCCGCCGGTGGCAGTTTCATGATGCGCGCGTTGATCTTTTCCAGATCCCGCGCCAGTCGGGCTTTGTGAGAAATTCCAAAGACTCCAAATTCTTCAATAATCGGCGGGCCGACACGCTTGAATGTTTTCAGCGGAATGCCTTCGTTTTTGGCGTAAAACTCCAGCACCTGCGTGTTGCAGATGAACAGGCTGATTTCGCCGGAGAGCAGCTTGCGCATTCCCTGAATCACATCCTGAACCTCGACTTTTTTGGCCAGCGGGGACTTCAGGTAAGTGCCGAAAGGCTCGGCGTATTCATAGCCCAGGACATACCCCAGATTGTGATTGCGCAGTTCTTCGGTGGTCTTCCAGTCAAGCTGACTCAAGTACTGGCTGGAAGCCAGGGTCCATACGGCCTCTTCAGAATGAAAAACTTTTTTGGTGAAAAGTAGATAGTCTTTTTTGTGGTCGATCTGCATCGGACCGATAATGTCAACGCGCCCTTGTTCGGCGGCCTTCAGAGCGCGCTTCCAGGGAATGATGCGAACTTCGATGTCCTTGCGGGGGATGTCCAGGATTTTTTCCAGAGCCTCAATGGCTGTGCCTTTGGCTTCGCCCTTTTCCTCATAGATGAACGGCGGATAAGGATCAGAGGCAAAGACCACTTTCCTGGCCTCTGCCCACGGGGAAAAAAGAAATAAAACCAGCACTAGCAATGGCATTGAATTTCCCTTTTCCCTGATTGTCTAATCCAAATGCTTTGGAGTAAAGGCTTCGGGGAAGATTTCCGGGAACTGGAAGGTCTTGATTTTACCCTGCAGATTCGCGGTGTGAATTACCGTATGTTCGTTGGCAAATTCTGCAATCACCTGACGGCAGAATCCACAAGGTGGCCATGGTTTTTCAGCGTCGCTGACAACCAGCACTTCCTTGATCAGTTTTTGTGCGCCTTCGCTGACCGCCTTAAAGATAGCCACACGTTCAGCACACACGGTGCCGCCGTAAGAGGCATTTTCGACGTTGCAGCCATTAAAAATCTGTCCATCACTCATCAACACTGCGGCGCCAATCAGGGCGTCGGAATACGGGGCGTGGGCTTTTTTCTGTGCTTTGCAGGCGGCTTCAAATAGTTTTTTCTGTGTATCGTTCATAGGTTTGCATTCTCTAATATTTTGCCAAGCTCGATCAAGGGCAATCCTTGGATGGCGGTGAAATCCTGGCTTTCGATTTTATCAAACAGCATGATGCCGTGTTTTTCAATTTTATAGCTGCCGGCACAATCAATCGGGTTGTCCAGCTGGACATAGCGTTCGATCTGCGCCCGGGTCATTTTCTTCATGTGCATGCGGGTGATGTCGGTATAGGCGATTTTTTTGTCGCCGTCATACACGCAGATCGCGGTGATCAGGTCGTGGGTTTTTCCCTGCATGGACATCAGCTGCTCGATGGCGCGTTCCGGGGTGTGGGCTTTGCCGATAATGCGGCCTTCAAAAGACACCAGCTGGTCTCCGCCAATGACCACTTTGTCTGCGGCCTTCAGGCTTGCGGCTTTCAGATCCGCCAGTTTTTCTGCCAGGGCCTGGGGCGCCAGGGACGGGTCTTTTTCTTTTTCTTCATCAACCAAAGGCGCCTGGGCGGAATAGCTGTAAGCCAATCGAGAAAGAAGCTCTTGGCGGTATTTCGAGGTGCTTGCGAGGATCAGTTGCTTTTGTGGCATAGGGGCTCAATATATCGCTTCTTATCGGGGGCGACACCCATATTAAAGCGCTGTCTTGCGGTGCTTCACGGCCCCGGGGACAGCACCTGACTGAAAAAGCTTCGCTGGGTGGTAAAAGTGAGAGCCATTTACAGGAAATTGCGATAAGACCACCCGTGAATTGGATATAAATTTATGACGAAACAATCTCTTCCTGACGTAGCCAAAGAAACCCACTCTGAACGTTTTGCCCCGATCGACTGGGTCGGTATGGGAGCCATCGAATTGCCGGTGATGCTGAAGCAGGCAGACGGGGTTTACCGCATTCCTGCGCGTGTGGATGCGAAAGTCAGTCTTGATAAAAAACCTTCCCGTGGCATCCACATGTCCCGTTTGTATCTCTTGTCCCAAGAGCTTCTGACCAAGTCCGAGCTGTCTCTGGGTTTGCTGGGCACGGTGACCTCTGAATTCCTGCGCACCCACGAAGATCTTTCCACGAAAGCCTTGGTGCAAGTGCAGTTTGAAGCGCCATTGGTTCGCAAGGCTTTGAAAAGTAACAACCAGGCTTGGCGCTCTTATCCGGTGATCACTTCGGCATTCAATGAGGAAGGCCAGATCAGTTACTTCGTTGAAGTGGTGGTGACGTACTCCAGCACCTGTCCGGCGTCGGCGGCGTTGTCCCGTCAACTGATCCAGGATGGCTTCAAACAGAATTTCTCAACAGACAAACCTTTGGACTTCGATGTGGTTCATTCCTGGCTGGGAACTCCGCAAGGGATCGTGGCGACTCCGCATGCACAACGCAGTTTTGCCCGCGTGAAGGCGGAAGTGGGGGCGAACTACAACTATGGCGATCTGATCGACATCGTCGAAGAGGCTTTGCAAACAGCGGTTCAAGGTGCCGTGAAACGTGAGGACGAGCAGGAGTTCGCCCTTCGTAACGGACAGAACCTGATGTTCTGCGAGGACGCCGCCCGCCGAGTGAAGGAAGCTTTGGATGCGAAAGCGGATGTTTTGGACTACGTGGCAGAATTCAGCCATGTTGAGAGCCTGCACCCGCACAATGCCGTTTCTCATATCTCTAAAGGATTGAAACTACGCAGTTTTTAGTCTTCCAGTGTCACCTTACTGGAAACCAAATGAAAATGATTCTTAATAAATTGGACATCTCCGGGGCCTTCACCTATAACGAAGCCCTGAGGTGACCCATGGGTAAAGACACAGTTCCATTTCTTCCAAGACAGCACGATGACGACATTGTCGTTCACGCCGATCAGTTCGACGAAGCTGAATTGAAGCGCATCATCCGTGCCTTGAACCTGAAGGTCACCAGCCAGCGCATGGCAATCTTAAAAGCCCTGCATGAAGGTCGCCGCCACGTCACAGCTCAAGAGCTTTACGAAAAACTGAATAAAGAAAATCCGGACATTGGCTTTGCCACTGTTTATCGCTTCCTGAGAACCCTGACGGAAGGCACTTTCGTGACGGAAGTCCGCATGGGGGGCTTGCCGGCTCGCTACGAGCTGACGCCGAAGGGTCACCACGATCACTTGACCTGTGTGAAGTGCGGCAAGATCTGCGAGTTCGAGAATAAGGCGATTGAAGGATTGCAGGAAAAGGTGGCGAATCAGTTTGGATTTAAGCTGACCCATCATATCCTGGAGTTGTACGGCGTTTGCCCCTCCTGCCAAGCCAAGAATCTTTAAGAAACGGCCGTTGAAAAAGACCCATCTTCTTCGTTGGAGATCGGCCTTCTCGCTCCGACGTGCTCGGAGCACGCCTGCGCTGCGAGGGCCGACCTCCGCCTCGAATCTGGACCTTTTTGAACGACCTCTATAGTTGGGGACCGGCTGCGCTTCGCGGCCGCCCGGACCGGGCTCGGCTTCGCCATCGCATTTTTAAAAGGTGCCTGGTGACTTTTTACACCTACACTGCGTTATTGAGTGGAGTGGATTTGCTTCGTTGTCGCTGTGGGACTTTGGTCGGGGTTGTTTTTGTTTTGTAAATCTTTGGGAATTTATTAAGTCTTGTTTTGAAACGGCCGATAACTTCTTTATGAAGTTGGCTATAAAGCGGTGGGGAGTTTTCCTGCTGATTCCTCTTATTTTGGGCGTGAGTAGTGGCGGGGTTGTAGAGCTCGAGGGCTACTTTAATGCCCGTTACTCGGCCAATTTTTTGAAATCCACTCGTAACGTCAAGTTTGTCATGCCTCCGGGGACTCGGGGGAAAATTGAAGAAACAAAACAGTTTAGTTCGGGCAATTATGGCCTGAAGGTGGAAGTGCTTTCCGGGAAGCACAAGGGTGAGAAGGTTTGGGTCTATTATAAGCCTTCGGATCCGGGGATGAAGCTTTTTGAAAATGCTGAGGCGGCCGGCGAGGCTTTGGCTTCGGCGGATGTTGAAAAGGCCAAGTCTGCTGAGACCACTCGCAAGACCGAGGCTTTGCGCGTTCCTGCGGCGGCTGAAAAGGCGGAAGAAAAGCAGGTTGTTCAGGAACTGAATCAGCAGATTCGTGATGCCAATAAAAAAGTTCAAGAGACCAAACCTTGTGATGGCTGTGAAGTGGCCAAAGTGCAAGCTCGCGATGCGATCGCCAATGATGCCGCGAAAGTGGTCAGCCAGTTCACGGCGCGGGCTTCGTCCGATGCGCCAGTGCTGCGTCCTCCGACTCGGACGGTGAATCCTTATGGTATTCGTCCGACACGTTGTCGAACTGTTGGGACTTATGACAGCTGTGTCTTTGAAGGGGATACCGCCGAGGGCAAATTCAAACTTCGAAACATGGGGCCGAATAAAGTTGTTTCCAAGGGAGAGTACCGCATTCGCGAATGGTCTTTCGAATACGAAGCCGGAGCCCGTCAGGATATTGGAATCAGCATCAGTGATTCTCCCAATGCGACAGTCAGCCATACGCAGGAAAGCTACATCATGCTGTTCCCGCGTAAAACTCTGCCGCACATCCGTGTGGAAGGGAACCGTCAGATCGTGACTCTGCCAACCGGGGAAACCGTGACTTATAATGCCCAAACCCGTGAAGTCATCGGTGGCGCCTTTTCTGAAGACGGTCCCATGACTGGCGGAGGTAAAATTCTGGCACCGGCCAAGGTTTCTTACCGCGGTAACGGCGTCATGGTCCGGGTCGATCGTCGGGGCGAAGAGCCGCGTCTGCTGGCAAACGGCACGGCGACGGTGACCAAACAAGGCAAATCCTGCAAAGTCCCTGTGCGCGATCTGTGGCCGAATCAGGCTCAGAACTCTCCCGTGCACTTCAAATATTTCTCGGACTCCGACTTTGACTCTTATTTAAAACGAAAATGCGGCTTCGGCCTTTAATCGGCTGCTGAAAAGGGCCCATCTGACTGCGTTGTCAGGCCTTTCGCTTCACTGCGACGTGCTCCGCCTTGCATATGGACCCTTTTGACCAGCCTTGGCTTGTTCTTTTTCGACTTTCTTTCTGTGAATCTCGGGCTTAGACTTTGGAGTTATGTCGCATGCTGAAGATGGAATCGTAGTTAAGGGTGCAAAAGAGCATAATCTGAAGAATGTCAGTGTGACTATTCCGCGCAATAAGATCACCGTGTTTACGGGGTTGAGTGGCAGCGGGAAGTCGTCGTTGGCGTTTGATACGGTCTATGCTGAGGGTCAGCGTCGTTATGTGGAAAGTCTTTCTGCTTACGCGCGCAACTTCCTTGAACAGCTGAAAAAACCGGAGGTCGATTCCATCACCGGGCTTTCTCCGGCCATTGCGATTGATCAGAAATCTGTCAGCACCAATCCGCGTTCCACTGTGGGCACGGTGACCGAGATCTACGATTATCTTCGTCTGCTTTTCGCCAAGCTTGGGATCCCCGAGTGTCCTACTCACCACATCCCGGTCAGCAGTCAGACCCCGCAGCAGATTATCGAAGAGGTCTTTAAAAAAGGTGTCGGCACTAAGTTCTTTGTTCTGGCGCCGATGGCGTCCGGCAAAAAAGGTGAGTTCCTGGCCGAATTCCAGCGCTGGGCCAAAAAAGGATTCGTGAAAGCCAAAGTCGACGGCAAGATGATTGAACTCGACAAGGCTACCAAGCTTGCCAAAACCAAAACACATGATATCGATCTGGTGGTCGATCAGCTGATTCTGAAAGACACGCTGAAGTTGCGTCTTTCAGAAAGCATCAACACCGCGCTGAGCATGGCCAATGGCCGCGTGATCATCGAAACTTTGGACGGGGAGCGCACCAGTTATTCTTTGCATTCGGCGTGTCCTGAATGTGGTTACAGCTTCCCTGAGATTGAACCGCGTTTGTTCAGTTTCAACAACCCGCGCGGGGCGTGCCCGACGTGCCATGGGTTGGGAACTATCGACCTTGAAGAGGAAGAACAGTTCTCTGACGGTGAAGTCGGCGGCAAGAAACTGGACAAAGTCGTTTACAAGTACAAAGGCAAAAAAACTTCGGATGATGATGACGAAGAAGGCGAAGAAATGGTTCTGAACGACTGCCCGGACTGCCACGGCGCTCGTTTGAAAAATGAAGCTTTGAATATCCGTCTGGGTGGAAAAACCATAGCCGAGTTGTCTGATTTGGGCGCGCTGGAGCTGCGTGACTGGGTCGCCAAACTTCAATGGAAAGCCAAAGATCAGCTGATCGCTGAAAAAATCGTAAAACAAATTCTGGCGCGTTTGGATTATCTGATCCGCGTGGGCACCGGATATCTTTCTTTAAGCCGTCCTTCGCGCACTCTGTCCGGGGGCGAAGCGCAGCGTATTCGTCTGGCGACTCAAGTGGGATCATCTTTAATCGGCTGTCTGTACGTGATGGATGAGCCGAGCATCGGTTTGCATCCGCGCGATCATCACAGACTTTTGGATATCATCGGCGAACTGAAAGAGCGTGGGAACACCATCTTGTTGGTGGAGCACGACGAGGACACCATCCGTTATGCTGACTTCGTGGTCGATCTGGGGCCTCGTGCCGGGGTGCTGGGCGGCGAGATGATGGCGCAAGGGACTCCGGACGAGCTGGCGGCCAATCCCAATTCTTTGACCGGGAAATATCTGAACGGCGAAATGCGCATTCCGATTCCGAAAGAACGCCGCAAAGGCAACGGGCAGTTTGTGCGTTTGACCGGGGCGACGGGGAACAATCTGCAGAACGTGGATCTGGAAATCCCCTTGGGGACGTTCACGACTGTGACCGGTGTTTCCGGTTCTGGAAAAAGTACGCTGATCATCGACACACTTTACAAGATTTTGGCGCAGCATTTCTATAAGGCACTGGCGCAACCTTCGCCTTATAAGAAAATCGAAGGTCTGGACAAGATCGACAAGGTCATCGACATCAATCAAAGACCGATTGGGCGCACGCCGCGCTCGACTCCGGCAACTTATGTGGGGTTATTCCCGATGATTCGCGATCTGTTTGCGAATCTTCCGGACTCCAAGCTGCGTGGCTACGAACCAGGCCGCTTCAGTTTCAACGTCAAAGGCGGGCGCTGTGAAACCTGCATGGGGCACGGGCAGATCCGCATGGAGATGCACTTCTTAAGTGACGTCTTTGTGACCTGCGACACCTGTCTGGGTCGCCGTTACAACCGCGAGACTTTGAACATTAAATACAAATCCAAGTCCATCGCCGACGTTCTGGAAATGAGCGTGGGTGAAGCCCTGGAATTCTTCCGCAATCACACCCAGATCTATCGTAAGCTTGAGACCCTGCACCGGGTGGGGCTGGATTACATGACCCTGGGACAAAGCTCGACAACCTTGTCGGGTGGTGAAGCCCAGCGTGTGAAGCTTTCCAAAGAGCTTTCCCGCCGTGGTACCGGGAAGACGCTTTACATTTTGGATGAGCCGACCACGGGTTTGCATTTTGATGACGTCCGTAAGTTGGTGGAGCTGATTCAGGAGCTGGCCGATCAGGGGAACACAGTCCTGGTGATTGAACACAACATGGAAGTGGTGAAGTCCTCGGATCACGTGATCGATCTGGGGCCCGATGGCGGTAAGGGCGGCGGCCAGATCGTGGCGGCCGGAACACCTGAAAAAGTGGCGAAGGTCGCTGCCAGTGAAACAGGCAAATTCCTAAAGCCTTTATTAAAATAAACCTCTGAAAAGACCCGGCAGCTACCGGGTCTTTTGACATCCCGTGTCCTCGGAAGCGGTCCTTGATTCTTGGGGCTGAATCGGGGAAATCTGTGGGAATGAAATACTTTACAGGTTCCTTTGTTTTCACCTTCTTTGGTTTGATCGCCTCTTACTTTGTCGGCCATTACTATGGCGGCACAGTGGGAGCGGGTCTTCAGGCGTTGTTCATTGCTACGATCCTGGCGATTCTGGAAATTTCTTTGTCCTTTGATAATGCCATAGTCAACGCGGTTGTCTTGAAAGAGATGACTCCGGTCTGGCGTCATCGCTTCCTGACCTGGGGTATGTTGATCGCGGTCTTCGGGATGCGTTTGGTGTTCCCGCTGTTGATCGTGACCTTTATGGCTGACGTCAACCCTTGGGAAGCACTGGTGATTGCTGCGACCAAGCCGGATGATTATGCCAAGATGATGCTGGATGCTCACTTGCAAGTGGCAGCCTTCGGTGGAAGCTTCTTGTTGATGGTGGCTTTGAAGTACTTCTATGACGGCAGCAAGGATCTGCACTGGATCCCGTTCATTGAAAAACCAACTCGTTATATCGGCAGCAAAGTCGAAGCGATTGAAGTGTGCCTCAGCCTGATCATTCTGATCCTGATCACGAACTTCCTGAAGCAGGAAGAAGCGTTGCCGTTCCTGATGGCCGGTATGGCCGGTCTGATCACTTATGTGATTGTGGATGGCATCGGTTCCTGGTTGGAAGCATCTGACGATCAGATCAAAGACGTGCACAAAGCCAGCGCCGGCATGTTCCTTTATCTGGAAGTCCTGGATGCGTCCTTCAGTTTTGACGGTGTGGTTGGTGCATTTGCGATCACTCACAACCTGTTCATTATCATGATCGGTCTGAGTATCGGGGCGTTCTTCGTGCGTAGTTTGACGATCATGTTCGTGGAAAAAGAAGCGCTGACCAAGTTCGCGTTCCTAGAGCATGGCGCCTTCTATGCCATTGGTCTTCTGGCGATGATCATGCTGGCGGATCCGTTCCTGCATATCCCGGAATGGTTCACAGGCCTGAGCGGTGGTATCATCATCCTGACTTCGTTCATCTGGTCCCTGAAAAAGGGCAGTGTCGAAGCTTCACATTAATTCTCAGAAAGCCTGCTTTGCGAAGCAGGCTTTTTTTTGCCCTTTTCATTGAGAGTTCGAGCTTACTCCCACAGCGTCTCAGTTTGAAAAATCACGGAACAAACTGGAACGATCGATCCCCGTACCGAAGACTTGTTTATATATAGGAATACATAGAATCCGCCGATAAATAGAGTGTCTCAATGGAACGTCACTGTGCGAGGACTCTATGGCGCAAGTCTATGAAATGACAGCAAGAGCATTGATGGCTTTGGCCCTGGTTGCGGCCTTAACGGCCTGCTCGATGGAAGCTAATATCTCCCTGCTTCCTGAAATTCTCAAAGATCCGCCGGCTCCGGATATGAAAACCCAAAGAACTGAAACCGACTTTGTCGCAGGTGAAATCGTGACCACCGGAAACGGCGTTGTGATCACCGGCAGTTTCGGCGAAATATCGGAAAAACAGGTTCTGGCCAATGGCGTGCAGGTGGAAGGGGCCTTCTATGAGTAAGTCAGCATTCTTGCGTGTTTTAGCTGTACCACTTTTGCTTTCTGTGTCGCCAACAGTGTTCGCACAAAGCCATAAAGGCATCAGTTTTCAAGGCGTCATCAAACTTCCCAGTGGTGAGTATCCCACGCGCGTGGGCGTGACGGTGAATGCCCGCATCCTTTCTCCGAACAACTGCATTCTGCGTGAAGAACAGTTCACAGGTGTGAACATCTCCAACGGGTATATCAATCTGGCCTTGGGAACCGGTGCCACCGGGGGCTATGATCCGTCGTTCACAATGGCCAAGGTGATGGATAATTCCGTCACGCTCTCGGGGCTGACCTGTCTGAATCTGGATGGCACGGTCAATGGGGCAGTGACGTCTTTCAATCCGGCTGCGGGCAGTGGCGCGCGAAAATTCCGCATGAGTCTGATGATTGACTCTACTCCGGTGGTGGCAGACTTTAACTTGCGCTCGATGGCTTATGCCGTGAACTCTGAAACCCTGAACGGGAAGTCAGATACGGATCTGGTGAATGTGAATGCGGGACAGGGTCTGACTCAGGGAAATGCCGAAAGCATCTTCAGCCGCTTTTCAAAGCTGAATGAAATTTTGAATCGTTTCACCGCCGACGGTACGGGTTTAAGTGCCAATATCTCTGGCAATGCCGCAACGGCCACCAATGTCTCAGGAACCGTTGCTGTCGCCAATGGCGGAACAGGAGCGACAACCGCTGCTGGCGCCCGCACCAATCTGGGGCTGGGCCCCTTGGCGGCAATGACACCAACGGGGACTGCTGATGCAACAACCTACTTGCGTGGGGACGGCACCTGGCAAACGGTCACGGGTGGAGTTTCGCAAGTGGCGGGGAAAACCGGAAATGTGACCTTGGAAGCGGCCGATATCACAGACTTCAACGCCGCCTTGGATGCGCGTATCACCGCTCAAAAAGGTGCCAACAATGGACTGGCCTCACTGGATGCCGGCGGGAAAATCCCGTCTGCGCAGATCAGTCTGGCCGCGGGACAGATTCCTGATTTGAGTGCTTCACAAATCACCACCGGCACCTTCGCTGATACGATGTTGGCCGGAATTTCAGTGAATAAGATTTTAAATGGAGCGGGTTTGTACCTAAACTACAAACCTGGCAACTCCGCGTGCGCTGACAATCAGTTGTTGAAGTATGATTCGACATTGAACAGCGGTGCGGGTGGCTGGAAGTGCGCTGCGGATGCCGGGCTTTCCGCCGAGGTGGACCCCACCGTGCAGGCGTTTGCGAAAAACACCGTGGGCACGGGGTTGAGTGTGAACGGTTCCAATCAGCTGACGGTCAGCTATGGCACCGCTGCCGGGACCGCAGCGCAAGGCAATGACACGCGTATCACGGGGGCTTTCCAGGCCAGCACAGCGCTGGCGGGGGATTTGTCCGGCACACTGGCGGATGCTGATGTTGTCGGGATTCGCGGGCAGGCTGTCAGTGCGGCGGGCTCGCTTACAGGCCAGATGTTGCGTTATGCAGGCGCAGACACCTGGACCCCGGGGTTTGTGTCGATGATGGATCTGAGGTCTTCGGTCACGGGCGCGGCGGCTCTTTCAGGGGTCGGTTGCACGGCGGGGCAGACTTTGACATGGTCTTCTGTGGGGGACACGCTGTCTTGTGTGGCGATCTCTGTCACGACAGCGCAAATTTCAAACTTTCCCTCCTTGGCGGCGTCAGCAACGACGGATACGACCAATGCAGCTAACATCACTTCGGGAACACTGGCAGCGGCAAGATTGCCAACCTCAATCACGGATGCTCTGTGGACAGCGTCGGGTGGCCATGTTTCCCGTGCGACGGGGAATGTCGGCGTGGGCGTGGCTTCTCCGGGAGTGAATCTGGATGTGGCCAGCAAAGTGCGCATCAATGATCCGGCCACCGCTTATTTGATCATCAACGGTGACAACACCAACGGGCAGGCCGACGCGGGTGAAGTCACCGGTGTGCTGGGCTTTGCCTCCGATGGGGCGTCCAGCGGGCTGCCGGGAAATGGTTTCAGTTTGGAACATGAAAACTATGCCGGCACCCACGCGCTGGTGTTTAAGTCCTACAACGCCTCTACGGGCAAAGAACATATGCGCATTCACAACAACGGCTTTGTCGGTATCGGCAACAGTGCGCCGACGCGGGCGTTGGATGTCATTGGGACAAGCTATGAAGGTGCTTCCATCTATATCCAGCGTCGCGATGATGCGGGGACGGGTGCGGGGGCGGGACTTGATTTCCGCACTTATTTTGCCGCGGAAGGGACTCCGGCAGCGCAGAGTTTGTCCGGCAAAGGCCTGGGGCAGATGAATTTTTACGGCACAAATGAAAGCGGCGCCCGGGCGACTTCGGCATCGACGCGAATTATTTCCTATGCGGAACAAAACACCACCACAACCGGGGCCGGCGGAGCACTGGCTTTTATGACAGCCGCCAACAACACGAATGCGTTGACTGAGCGAATGCGCATCAACAACAGCGGCTACGTGGGGATCGGTACGGCAGTGCCTGTGGGTGGTTTGGATATCGTGAACAATGCCACGGGAGATGACAACCGGGATGATCTTAACATCAGAACTTACGGGGCAACTGAGACCTCGTCGCTGATTATGCTGCGTGCGCGGGGCACTGCTTCGGCGCCGGCAGCGGTGCAGACCGGTGACCGACTGGGGGGCGTGTTGTTCCGTGGTTGGAACGGAACCGCGTGGATGGGGTCCGGTCAGATTCTTTCTGTTGCGGAAGAAAACTTCACCACAGCGGTTAAAACCAATTTGCAGTTTCATGTTGGTGGCGCTGGCGAGGCCATGCGGATCAGCAATACCGGGAACGTCGGTATCGGAACCACCACCACCACAGAAAAGTTGAATGTGCAGGGGAACGTTGCTGTCAGCGGTGAAATCACCAGCGTGCGCAGCTGGGGGATTAAAAGAGGCCCAACGTCCTTTAGTGCAAACTACATCAATGTTTGGAACTCGGGATATCATGTGGGCAGCAGTATTGATTGCACCACCAGCACCACGGGCTGTCGCATCTTGAAGGCCGGGACTTATGAAATTCGCTGTGTGCAAAGAGCCGGGACCAGCGGGAACAGTGTTTATGTGGGGATCGCCTTAAATGGCGATCGTACCGCACTGGAAAGTCGCAACGATGTTCTTTGGAATCACAGTCATACCGCGTACTCGGGCAGCTATACGGAAAGCAATTTTATGGGCACCCTTAGCGCCAATGATCTGATTACTTGCGGTGCCCCAGTGAACACCATGGCGGCGGACCTCGTTTATGCGGTTCCCGCCTATAATGGCACCATGCAAATCAAACGCGTGGACTAGTGGTTTCTTGCGGCTTCTGTCCGGGGTCGACCGCGATCTGCAGGACAGAGGCGATCATGATAATCACGGCTCCGGAGGCCTGGAACCAGCTTAGGCGTTCGCTTAAAATCAAAAAACCAAACAGTGCCGCAAATGGTGATTCCAGCAAAAACAGCATGCTGGCGGTGGAATCTGATAGGACTTTTTGCGTGCGGATTTGCAGGTAAAAAGCGATAATGCTGGAACCCAGCCCCAGGCATAAAATTCCCAGCAGGGGTTTATAACTTAGCAGGTTCCAGTCCGAGCGCTCCTGAGTCAGCAACAAAGGTGTCAGTGCCAGCAGGCACCACGCCGATTGAAAATTGTTAAAACGAAAAGCGTTGCCGACCTTGTTCGAAATTTTTCCGATGTAAATAATATGAAAGGCCGCAAACACCGAACAGCCCAGGGTCCACAGGTCCCCGGTGTTGATACCGCTTAAGTTGGCATTCACCAGAACGAATGTCCCGGCCAGGGCCAGGGCCGTCAGGGCATAGTTTTTCCAGCTGCTTGGAGACTTGAACAACCACGCATTGAACAGTGGCACCAAAATCACATAAAGACTGGTCAAAAATCCGCTCTTGGTGGCGGTGGTGTATTTCAGGCCGATGGTTTGCAAAAGCAGCATTCCGCCCAGCAAAAGCCCGGCGGGCAGGGCACGGAAGATCTCTTCACGCAGGCTGGTGAAGTTCGGGCCTTTGAGGATCAGGTACAGAATTTCGCCCACGACAGAGGCGATAACGAAACGGAAGAACAGGGTCTCTACCGGAGAAAAAGCCTCCAGAGCCCAGACGGTGGCGACAAAGCCGAAGCCCCAAAGGACTCCGGCGAAGATCAGCTCAACGGCCGCGCGATTTTTAGTCAAACGCCTCGGCCCAGATTCTTGTTTTGTCAAAACCATCCACTTCCAGAAGCTGGTGCTTAACGTCTTTGATCATGCCGCCGTTACCACAAAGGTAGAACGTCGTCGGAATGTTTTTATAATCAAATTCAGAGATGAAGTTTTGTACGTAGCCTTTTTTGCCTTTCCAGTCGTCTTGGGGACGGCTTAGAACAAATTCAAACTTGAAGTCAGGCAATGCTTTTTGCAGCTCTTCGATCTCTTTTTGATAGTACATGTCCTTTTCGGTGCGCACGCCGAACAGCATGCGGTAACGAAGATTCGGGTACTGATCCTTTTTGGACAATAGATAGCACAAGTGTTGGGACAAGCCGGTGCCGGTGTTCAGGAAGACAATTTGCTCGGTCGGTGGCTCTTGGAAGAAGACTTTTCCGAACGGGCCGGTGAAGTTCAGTAGCTCTCCGCCCTTCAGTTGCCAAACGAAGGTCGAGGCCAAGCCATTTTCAACGAACTTAAATAGCAGTCGGAATCCGTTTTTGGTGCGGTCATCAGAGGCGATAGAATAAGCACGCAAAGCGGGTTTTGCTTCGCCCTGAGGCACATGAAGCATGACGAATTGGCCCGCTTTAAAGCCGAATTCATTCGGAGTTTCCGTCTTCAGGACCAATTCACGCACGGTCGGGGTGTGGTCGATGATTTCTTCAACTCTCATGTGATAGATAGTACGAGCGGCAGACATAAGGCTCCTTCATAATCAGTCCCGTCTTCATAAACCGAAAAACCCAGACAGTCCAATATTTTAGCTTGTTACAAAACCTCGCATTCAATAAAATTGAAGCACAGCAGTGAGGTATATATCGTGAATAGTGCGCAGCATCTTGTATTGTCCGTATTATTGTCTTTTGCGTCCTTTGCACACGCTCAAACACCAGAGGGAACACCCGCAGCGGCTCCAACGCCAGCACCTGCAGAAGCTCCTGAGTCGACGGAAGAGATTCCCGCGCCTCAACGCTCCTTGCTAAAAACAGCGGCCACTCGGGACTTCAACAAACCCCTCTATTTTGACCAGCTGGATAACGGCGTGATCCTTCCTCCTTTGGAAATGGAATACGACCTGAGTGCTGCCGGTGGGAAAAACCTGAAAATCGGCAATGTGCAGCTGAATGAAAAGAACTTCTTCTTCGCTCTTTTGCCTTTGGGTAAAACGCATTCGCAAATTAATCAAATTTTAAGCAGCGGTGAAGCCGGCAAAGTCGCTTTGGTGATGGCGTGGCCTGAAAAGCTGATGAGTCACGGAACCATCGAGATGATTTCTCGCACGGGAACAGTGCTTTGGAGTTATTCCTTCACCGAAGCGGATCGCACCCAGTGGCAAAAACAGCTGGATACATGGAGAAAGGAACTGGTTGCCAAGGGTGTTCCGTCAAAAGACGTGGTTCGTGCCGGTATCTTTGGTTCCCAGTTTGCGATTCAGGATGTGGAATCGGCAAAAGCGCCATTCTGGGGTCAGAAAGAATCCTTCCGTTTCTGTGTGACTCAAACAGACGGTCGCAACTCCACGAAAATGTGTTCTCAGCGTTACGGCTCCAAATCCAGCGGCAAGAACGTGGTGATGGGGAAAGTGCGCGCCGATGCGGTGACTCCGCGAGTTTTGGTGAATAACGAAGAGGCGGCTCTGAAAAATTCAGTGCCCGTCGCTGCGGATATGCCAAGTTCCTTCTTTGCAGAGTTGGGAACCGGAGAGTCCTATGAATTTGTGACTTTGCCGAACAAGCTGGAACTGATGGATATCTCGGACACCAAGAAGCCGGGTGTTTTGCGCATCGTGGGTTACGACACGCGCCCGGTAGGCCGTTCGGTGATTTTGAATCCGGATCAATACAGTTCTTTGACCAAGATGCTGGGCTTTGAATCCACCATCGGGGACCCACGCAAGTTCTGGGCAGCGGCGATCAAGAAAGACGATCCAAAAATTTATCTGCCGGGCCAGGGCGGGGGTATCTTCAAGCAGAAATTTGAGTTGTCTGAAATTCCGCGCACTCAGTCCCGCGTCTATTTAAGCAAAAGAACCCCGACGGGCACATACATTGACGGCATCAAGCTGGAAGGCCGCAAGCAGCCGGTGGCGCAAGTCAGCTCCGAGCAGAATTCCGTGAAGGAAAATCCGCAGGATCCAGCCTCTTTCGTGTGGGAATTCAAAGCCACCGAGCGTGGTCAGATCAATCGTTCGTACCTGAATGTCGATATCGACGGCAAGACCTACAAGTCTTACTATGAGATCTATAAGGGCTATCCTCGCGAGCTTTCCGGTCGTTTCACGGCGGTGCAGGCTTCCGGTGAATTCATCTTCATGGGGGAAGTGGCCTACAATCAGTGGTTCGAGGATCTGTTCGGTTGGACCAACTATTGGTTGTCCCGTCAGCGCTGGGGTTTCAGTGCGAAGTACTTCCAGTCCTTCAATCAGTTGAAAGTCGATGCGGCTGGCAACACCGCTCCACTGAGTGTCATGACGGTGGACTGGAAATACCGTGCGACACCAGGTCTTTGGGGGCGTGATGAATCCGTCGGGGCGATGGTGTCCTATCAGAGTGTGACCTTTGATCAATTGAAGGCGCCGATGTTGGGGGTCGGGGCCTTCTGGGCGCGCTCCATGCCGAAGGTGTTTGATGATTTCTTCAACCTTCTTCCGTTCATGCGATATCCAAAATGGGTGGACATGGAATTTATCTACTACGCAAGCTCCATGGACTCGAATGTGAAACTGAATGCGCCGATGTCTCTGAACTTCCACGGTAAAGTGTTGTGGTCCGAGAGATACTTCGGGGAGGCAGGTTTCGGTATGAAACGATATGGTTTCACTGATGAGTCTGTAAATCAGAAAGCCGAGCTGAATACGTTCTATGGAACCGTAGGTCTCGGAATCAACTTCTAAGCTGTTGAATTGTAAAATCAAAACAAAAAAGGAAGGCCCCCAAAGCCTTCCTTTTTTTATTCTGCTCACGCGAAGCTTCGTCCCCCAATACTCATTTTTTAAGTAATTGCTTGATTACTTATGTTCAATCCGTTAATTTTATTTTCATATAAGTAAGTAATCGCGTACATACATAAGTGAGCTTTTGTTGATATTTGATCAACAATTACAGATAGATACTTCGGAGTCCGAACTCACATGGTGTTTCGCGATATGCGGAGTTTCTCATGAAAGCCCTCATTGCCGTCCTTTTAACCCTTCTCTTTGCCGCTCAAGGATTTGCGGCAGAAACAACATCAACCCCTCCACACACGGCCGGTGATTATGCGCTGAATTTTGGTGCCGTGTATGTGGCGCAGTGGAGCGTTTATTTGCTCACGCAGGAAAAAACCATCGCGGACCATGGCTCCTGGGACAACTTCATCAATTATCCAGGTCGTCCTGAATTCGACAAAGACAGCTTTGACTACAACATCTTCAAACACGCTCTGGCCGGGCAGTACTACTATCTTTTCTATCGCTATCGCGGTTACAGCGAAACCGAGGCCTTCGCCTGGACATTCCTTTCTTCGCTGGCTTTCGAGTTTGCGGTGGAAACCTACACTGAGCCTCCGAGCATCCAGGATATTTATCAGACACCGGTCTTTGGAACTCTTGTAGGGATGGGCTTTGAACGCGTAAGTCATCGTCTGCGCGGGCAGGATTCCGCGTGGATGCGCGCATTGGGTTATGCTCTGAATCCTTTCACCTTGTTGTCGAACTATCCGCAGGAATTGGCGGCGATGCCCAATGTGGGCACGGACTCTTTGGGACTGAATCTGTCCTGGAGGTACTGATATGAAAAAATCGGTGTCTGTATTTCTGTTCACAATAATTTTGTCGTTCAGCGCACGGGCGGCAGACTTTGAAGCTGACCACTGGAGCGAAGGCCTGCATCTGCTGGCGGGTGGCGGGCTTAATACTGCGGTGTACTCTTCCGACGATGATCATGTGGACGGTGGCCTGGGGGTCAACCTGAAGACGGATCTGCTTTATGTGTTTCATCCCGAGTGGGCCGTAGAGTGGAGTGCCAACGTCAAATTCCACCGCATGGAAGACAATTTTTTGCTGTGGGACACGCTTTTGACGGTGGGTCTTCGAACACAGTTGCCAAGCTTTTATGAAAGGATGGAGGGAACTCCTTATGCCCGTGCCTTCGTCGGCCGTGCGCCCACTGTTTTGTTTTTAAATGGTGAAACCCCGAAAGGGGTTTCTGATCCCAGCACCAGCCGCATTCATTTCGACGGCCCGGTTGTGGGATTGGGCTGGGGCATTCTGAAAAAGAATTCCAAGGGACAGGTGTGGTTCACCGAAATCGCTGCCACCGCCCAGACACTGGAAAGTGAAGAGGACGTGATGATGGATGGGGAGGTGCCCTTGGTGCTTTCCCGCAATCAGGTCACGAACAACGCGCGCATTTACAGTATCGCCGTCACCTTCGGCATCCTGGCCTTTTAAGGAGTTCTGCCATGTGGGAACAACTTGACCAGCAGATTTTCTTATTCATCAACCGCACCACGGCCAACCCGCTGTTTGATGTCTTTTTTCCGTGGTGGACAGATTTTCAGAAATCCCCGTGGTTTTTGTTCATGGTGCTCCCGACGATTTTGCTGTGGTTGTTTACGAAGACCCGACTGAAAGGTGTGCTGGTGCTTGTGTCTGCCGTGGTGGTCGCAAGCTTTGCTGACTTCTTGTCGGGTGATCTGGTCAAGCCCGTATTTGAACGGGCCCGGCCGTATCGCTCTGACATTGCTGATCTGGTGATTCTGCGCGGGCCAGAGCAGGGAGGATTTTCTTTCCCTTCCAGTCACACCGTGGATGCCTTTGCGTTGGTCGTATTCATTGGTGTGTTTTATCCCAAAGCACGAGTCCCATTGTTGGCACTGGCGTCTTTAACAGCTTATTCCCGCGTGTATTGCGGAGTGCACTTCCCAGCGGACGTCGCAGCTGGTGCGCTTCTTGGCGGCCTTCTGGGGACCGCACTGGGGCTAATGGCAAAACAGATCCCGATGAAATGGCAGAGGGGTCCATCATGAAAAACCTTATTGTCGCTTTCATGTTGTTTTTTTCTTCAGCCGCACAAGCGGAAGAAAAAACTTTATCCTGGTTGTGGCATCAGGAATTAAAACCCACCATCACTAATTCCTTCGACAGTGGGGGGCAGTTGATTTTGCTGATCGGGGCCGGTGCGACTGTGACGGCAAGGCACTATGATCAGACTGTTTATAAAAACAATCTCGATCCCGACAAACTGATCATGGATAAAGACACCGCGGATATAGGTGCCTATCTGGGCAGCGGCGGGCCGGGCATTGCCATTGCTTTGGCGCAGTTGTGGCTGGATCCCCAAAACGGGCTGGCGCACAGCAAAGCCCTGGCTCTCACCGCCGCCAGCCATATCACCATGGCCTCTCTGATAGGTCGTGAACGTCCCAGCGGGCGAGATTATCTGTCTTTCCCATCAGGCCACGCATCCTCGTCCTATGCCACGGCGACATCACTGGCGTACGCCTACGGCTATAAGGTCGGTATTCCGGCCTTTGCCTTGGCGACTTTCGTGGCGGCCTCCAGAGTCAGTGAAAACATCCATTGGACAAGTGATGTGGTGGCTGGCGCCGCCCTGGGCATTTATTGGGGCCGGGCGAGCGCCCTCAACACCGGCAAAAGCGACTATAATATAGTCCCGACAGTTGGGGCTGGGAGCGTGGGCCTCAGCTTCTGCCGCGAATTCTAAGACCTCCTTCCCAATGTCCAGTCGCCAATTTCGAACTACCATTTAGGGCACCTGTTCAGGTCTTAGACAGCTGAACAGGAATTAAACATGGAACCACTATGGATTGTGAATTGCTTTAGCATTCGACGTTGAAAATGAAAGGACGTTGTATGTTGAAGCTAGTAAAGACCGCTGTGCTTTTTTTATGTGCCTTTGCCACGGCCATGGCCGCGACGGCAGACCGAGCTTATGCCTGGGGTAAGAAGAGAAGCACTTCCGCCTCGGAGTTTATCTCTAACAAAAGAGTCACGGATTCCTTGGTGCAGGATCTGACCTGTAACAAGCTCAGTATCGAAGGTATTTACTATCGTATTAAAGATGATGCCTTTCATGAATCTCGCAATATGCCTATCACGAACTGGCCTTTCAGAAGTGGGGTGGCGACGATTGCAGGGTGCTGGGCTCTTAGCAGCACCCAGCGCATGATCTCTTATATGGCCCGTTATAACGAACCTACCAGTTTGCGCATGGATCAGATTTCCCCTGGTTTGTTGAATCAGATCCGCGGTGGAACTCTTGAGCTGGTTAACGACAATCGTAACAATGATAACTATGCACTCAGATCCAGTTCAGAACGTATCATCACGCGTTCTTTAAAAGCCAACAGCGTTTTCCCGGTTCCATCCAATTCTCTGGCTGAAGACAAGTGGCACACCAACAGTCTGTGGATGCGCTTGCTGGAAGGTCACGTTGAAAACGTGGATGGCCGTAACGTTCACAGACATTTCCGTGCCGAGATCGAGGAAAACCAGGCCCGTCATTTCTTCCGTGCCTCCAACATTGGTATGGGCGCAGGGTCCGGCGATCGCAGCGCCAGCAAGAATCAGGAAACCGTGGCGACCATGCGCCGTAATGCTGAAACCAAGCGCCTGACTCTGGTGAATCTGCGTGCGGGCAGGACGGCTCAGCACATCGTGATGGTGAAGTCTTACAAGGCCACTAAAGACATGATTACTTTCACTGTTTACGACTCTAATCAGCCTTCGAAAGACCAGTTGCTTTATTATTCTGTGAAAAACAGCGCCTTCTATGCACCAGACATCGTCAGTCGCTTCGTTCTTGAAAACACCAGCCGCTCGTTGGGCGTGTATGTTGTGGATGAAGATGAGCGCGAAATGCTTGAAGACGCGATGTTGGCCTACTATCGCGTGAAGTGCCGATAACTTGAGCAGAGCTTGTAAAAGCTACAGATGACCGCCGTGCAAGGCGGTCATTTCGTTTCTGAAGCAGTTAAACGGGAATTTATTTCTAAATGACTGACAATTTGTGGCCCGTTCCTTGCTGTTCCGGGAACGGGGTCCGTGTAAGGCCCTTTTGACACCACTTTGTCACCTTTTGATAAGGAAAAGCTATGTCTCTCAGAATAGTTATAGTCTGCGCCCTGTGTTTGATGGCGCTCTCCATCGCAAGTGCCGAGAGTGTTTCATTGCCATTGAACTCTGTAAAAAAGCCGGCGATGGATCTGGTTAACAGCTCCGGAACAGCTTTGGATGTCGGTCAGGCCGCAGCCCTTGCCAATCAAGGGACAGATCTCAGTCTGTTAAATCCGCTTGAAAACAAGATGTGGCAAAACCGCGTCTATCCGGGTGTGGAAGACATTCCGGGCAGCTACCCGGTGGCTCAGAACGGAGTGCAGTTCCTGTCTGAAGAAGCCGCGTTGCCTTTCACATACATGTCCCGCGTGCAGTCGCTGGAAAATCCGAATCTGTTCTATCGTTTAAGCCTGTCCCGTTTGACTCATACAACTTTGATGCGTGCGGCTTTGCTAAGAAAGCTGGGCTACTATGTTCCGTCTCCGAAGTACTACCGCAACCTGCGTGTGTTCTTCAAAACCGAAGCTGAAAAAGAATCCTTCCTGAAGAACGCCCAGGAATCCATGATTTCAGACTTTGAAAGCCGTGGCTGGGTGACGGAAGACAACAAACAAAATCACTCGGTCGTGTTCTCAGACGCGGTTCTGGAACCGGCTGTGGCTGAATACTTCGACATCCAGTGGGGTTATGCTCCAGATCCAAACAATCCTAATCAGCTGCCAGCCGTGCAACGCTATTCCCGTTACAGAGCTTACCGCGCTTTGATCCTGCCATTTGCTTTGGTTGATTTGCCAGAATCCGTGAACAGATTCAGCGCCAAGTTCGGTGCGGTTCTTTCCGGTCACGTGGTGATCAATCATCCGTCCGCGGAATCCTTCTCGGCGGCAAGCTTTGAGGACGTGCGCTGGTTGGTTCGCCGTATGGCGGAACTTCGTTACAGCGACTTCGTGGAAATCGTGCGTGCCGGTGCTTATCCTCAGGAACTTGAAGACCTGATCCTGGCAAAACTTCTGCACCGTGCTCACAATGCGCTGGAACTTTTCAATGTGAAGAACTCTTCCGCATTGCCATTGCCGGATCTGAACATCACGTCTCGCTCTGGCCTGGTGAAAGACGGTAAAGTCACTCAGGAATTCGTTCCGGGCTACCCGCAGCGTTTTGCCCACGGGGACCGTCAATCTCCGTTCCAGGACGGGGACCTTGAGCGTTACATGGGCATCCGTGCGAAATCCGCTGTGATTGGCACTGTGATGAACCACATCAACGAAAAACTGGATTTACTTTCTACCTCCGATTTGTTTCAAAACCGTCGTGACGAGATCACTCAGCGTGTTCTGGAGCACATCCGTGAGCGTCCGTACGAGCCCCTTTACCAAAAAGTGGAAGCATGGGGCGGCCCGGTGGGAGGCTTCAATCTGGGGGCCACTCGTCACGTGACGACGGGTACTTACTTTGGCAGTTCGGCGCCAATTCAGCTGGTGGATAACGTGTCTGTGGCGGGTCGTCTGGGTTACTTCATGACTCTGGACGGGGTGCCTAAGATCACACCAATGGCAGGTGCCAACATCATGGTGATGCGTGATTACACTCACGTGCGCCCTTTGAATTCCATCCAGGAAGGCACGAAAGTGTCCTGGAAAGATCTGCTGATTCCACGTTTCATGAGCAAGCTTTCTGCGGTGCTGGATGAAAAGGACCCTATCAAGTCCCAGGAAGAAGGCAAACCAGCCCGTCAACCATTGGATGCTTTCTTAAGTGAACTGCGTGAAGGTGAAGTGTTCACCGTGACAGATTCCATCGCGTTGTCGGCTTACGCTCAAGCGTCGTCGTCTTTGGATGTTCTGATGGGTATTTCTCCATTGAACTTCCTGAACACTGTTGCAGTGGGTGTGGACGCCAACCGCGCAATCTTGAGACAAACCAGCTTCATGCGCACCAAAGAGGGCGTGCAGGTTTACGTTCGTTCCCAGAACAGCAAAGCCATGGGGATGACCCTGGATATCAACTATTTCATCAACGTGATGCGTGTTCGCGCCAATACGACCTGGGCGGAACTGAGCACGGATGCCTTCGTGATTGATTACAATCCGGAGTACGCGGAATACATTGATTCTGAAAACCAGGAAGCGAAGTTCGTAAAAGACTTTATCAAGACCCGCAACGATCTGAAACCGGCATTGCGTGCATTGTTCAAGAGCAATGACCCGGAACTGTTGTACGCCAACTTCAATCACCGCAAGTTTGAGATCGACCACAATCTGAAAACCCGCGAGATCCGTAACAAGTTCTTCGCGATGCGTGTGAATTCATTTAATGAAGATCACACTTTGAAAATCCGTTACCCGCGCAGTGCGGAAGCTCCGGATCTGGATCCAAAAGACGAAGAAGTGACGCTGTTCTCTAACAAGCGCGGCGAACTGATCGGTCGTGATTTGCTGGGCTTTGCCTTCGACTGGGTTGAAGGTCTGATGAACAAGTGGTGGCCGAAAGGCCGTGTGGATCTGGCTCGTTCTGACGATCCAAATCCGGCCAACACTCCGTACGGGAAAGCGTACTGGAGAACTGTGACCACCGAAGCGGATCTGACCACCAATGCGAAACAGTATCCATCCGTGGGTGTTGTTCAGCGCGTGTGGGGTGGCTGGCACTTAAACCGCAAAAAATTCCTGAAACTGATCGACGAGGTTCAGGGCGAGCTTAAAAACTCTCCGGTGGGATCTTACCGCCTGATTGAAAAAGAAGCGTTCTCGAACGTGACTGCGGTGGACTTCTACCGTATCACGGCGAACCTTTCTATCCTGCCGGGTGGTTTGGACAAGATCAAAGATCTGATTCTGCAGCCGGATCAGGATGGGAAGTCCGTTCCCAAAGCCAAATTCATTGGTCGTCTGTTCCAGAAACTGAGCGAGAAAATGGGCCGCAAAGCCCGCCCTCACGATCAGGAGATGTTCAACGATATGGTGACTGTATTGGGTAACGGGGACTTCAAACGCGGTAAATCCGATTTCATCACGGCATGTCAGGAAGAGCAGGATGCCCATAAAAAAGAAAAAACGATGAATTATCAGGGCTCTTGGGTCAACGGAACCTACTTTGACTGTATGTTGCCGTGGATGGAAAGACTGCTGAAGCTTTCTGCCAGCTACCCGAAAGACAAAAAATCCCAGACACAGTGGATGACAAATGTCCTTTACACTCTGGAAGAGGCGATTCCGTTGCCTCAGCTTTTGAAGTTCCTGGGTAAGGACAACTACATCTACTTCGTTCGTATCAACGGTTTCCGCGCCGGTGATGAGGACGGGGATATTGAATACTTCTCCAACACTTTGGGTGATCCGAAGCAGAACATCGAATACGCCAACGGGCTGATTCAGATGTTTGCGACGAAGACCCGTATTTCTCCAATCGAACTGGATAAATCCCTGGGGAGCTTCCGATGAGATCCTTGATCCTTTCCGTTATCTCGATGAGCTTCCTGGCGGGCCAAGTGCAGGCCGCCGATCCATTTGCTGACAAGCAATGGGGTTTGAACAACCAGGGTGTGCCGCAAATGATCGACTTGGATCCGTTGCACACCTATAAAATTCCTGCGCGTGCGCAGGAAGACGTGCGTTTGCCTTCCCCGGTAAAAGCCAAAAACAAAGTCATTGTGGCAGTCCTCGATACTGGTATCGCCAAAAATCACCCGGATCTGAAGGGTGTGATCCGTCGCAATGAATCTGAGTGCCGGGCTTTGGCGAAATTTGAAGCCTGCGTGGCTGACAGCGACCGCAAGACCTGTGAAAAGAAATGGATGGATTTGAACAATCCGGAAGTGGATCAGGATAAAAACGGATACCCACTGGATTGTCAGGGCTGGAGCTTGCTGGGGGGCGTGAATGCCGCCGGCATCATGGGCCGTCCGGACTTTGGCGATGACCAGGGTCACGGGACTCACGTCGCCGGTATTATCGCGGCGGAAGTCGACAACAATATTGGTGTGCGGGGTTTGAGTGAAAACGTCGAGATCCTGCCGGTGCAGGTGATCGGTGTTCAACCTTCTGAGCCGATGAAGCCTTTGTCTATTTATGATTCCCCACAAGAGACCGGCCGTGAAAGTGTCACCCGCAGTCTGGGGGACATGGTTGGTCGTGGTGTGATCTATGCGATGCGCTCTGGCGCCAAGGTGATCAACTTCTCTATGGGGTGGCCTCAGGCGAAAGATTCTGATTTCATGCGCAAAGTGATCGCGGAAGCCCAAGCCCGCGGTGTGATCATCGTGGCTGCTGCCGGCAATGACTCGACTCGTGCGCTTCTTCGTCCGTGCGCTTATCCAAATGTGATTTGCGTGGGAGCGGCCGGCCCTGATGGCGCGTTCTCGCATTTTTCTAACTTTGGCAGCGGTGTGGATATCGTGGCTCCGGGTGTGAACATCTTAAGTACATACCCTGAAAGCAAACGTCCGGTGCGTTTCCGTTCGACTTTAGGTTATGAATTCCTTTCTGGAACATCCCAGGCCTCTCCGTATGTTGCGGCGGCTGTGGCCGAGCTGATGGCTCGCGGTGTTCCTGCTGATGAGATTTACGCAAGACTTGTACTGGGGGCCCGCCCTTTGAAATCAAATCTGTCTTTGGTTTCTGGCGGCTCTCATGAACAAGGACAAGTCCTGAGCCCGGAAAGGGAAATTTACAAAAAATATTCTGTGGCCGGTAACATGGACGTTGAACAGTCCCTGAAGGTTTCCGTGCAACCTTTGATTGTTCCTGCTGACAAAGAAAAAGTCGAAATCAACTGGGACCGCAAAAGCAAGGACCTGAGTTTCGAAATCTCTTTTGTGAACAAATGGCAGGCCGTTGAAATCGGCAAAGTGAAAATGAACGCTCAGTTCATCAAGCCTCATGTGGATGCGGTACGCCCGTGGATCACGGCGATCAAAGAAGCCGCTCCGTACCCAGGTGTATGGCAGCAGAATGAAGTGCGTAAGTACGTGGTGATGATGAGCCTGGTGGATTCCCAGGATCCGTCCCAGTCCCGCATTCCAAGTGAATTGGATCTGACCGTGGATGTGCGCGTCGGTGATGCTGAAGCCCGCCGTTATGTCTTTGAAAGTGAAGTCGTCGTCAGTGTGACGCCAGAAATGGCTTCTTCCGACGTCAAAACATTCAATATCACTGGCATGCCAAGAGCCCGCGTGTCCTTCCTGCCTTTGGATGAAAATCTGGACAACCACCCGGAACAGCGTGATTACCTGGCCCTGAGCCAGCAAAACAACACCTGGCAGCTGTGGCTGGTGGCTGATAACGGCAACGGCGCTTATACAGCTGTGGGTGGCACAAAAATCCGCCCTGAAGGTGAAGCCGACAATCTGCGTGAACAGGTTCTGACTCGTCTGGATCTGAATGGTGATGGTCAGAGCGAATACGTGATGGGCATCCTGGAAGACAAATCCGAATTGGATGAACCTGAAGCTTCGCCAATGACTTTCTATGTCTTTGATAAAGCCATGAAACTGCTCGAGACGTTTAAGTACGCGGCAGAGCTGGCTCCGGCACCTTATCAGATGTACTGGCAAAAAATCGGTGGCACCAAACGCCCGGCGTGGGTGGGGGGTGGTAAAGATCCATCCAAAAAACGTGGTTTGAAAGAGCGCTGGGAAAATCCGGACAACTATGAAAAGCCACAGACCCGTTTCTATTTCCTGAACGAAAAAAATGAATTGAAGGCCCTGGAAGAGCATCAGGGTTACAAGATCATCGACGTGATCGAACCGCGCCGTGAACAGATGGTGGCGGGACGTGTGCCGGTTTTGCTGGCAAAAAACCAGGGAACCGAAGCCAAGCCAAGTTATCTATATAATTTCGCCATCGCCGAGGTGGTGGAAGGCCGTATTGAAAACTTCATGGAGCTGGATCTGTTTGCCCATCAGACCACTTACCGCAACATTCTCGACACCCGTGTCGACAAGGTTCATGCCCTGGATTACGGCAAGGACGAGTTCGCGGGCAGCTTCTGGTTCGGTGAAGGTTTGAACCGTCAGCAGCGTTTGTCGGTCTTTGATAACAAGAACTGGGAGCTGTTAGACCAGCAGCTGGGGGCGGAGCGGTCCCAATTTGACTCCGCTTTGTGGGTGCGCGCCGTGTTTGCGGGGCTGCAGCGTAAGGGAGCCTTTGTTCTAACGAACTCCGAAATTCAGTATCACGACCTTGTGACGACCCGTGTAGTAAGCAAAAGTTTCGAGCGTTACACGTTCTTCCCGGACATGTTGATGACAAATTTGTACTTCCCGCTGACTTTAAAGAATGCGCGCGACGCATCAACGAAGATTCCAGCGCTATTTACCACGGAAAGTTCGGAACTCAGCCGTGGTGTCAAAATGTTGGTACCGGTTTTTGCAAGGGATGGATCTGCGATCGAACTGGTGTCACCAGCGCGCTTGAGATTCAAGTCTTCGACAGGCTGTCGTCCCATGGATACACCGGTCTTTGACGGAGTTAAAGGAGCCCACTCGTTCGATTACTACTGCGGCGATAAATTGCTGAGAGTTAATTTAACTTACTAAACAAAAACGAATATAAGAGTTCGATTTTTAACAAAACCTATAAGGGGGAACCATCATGAAAAATGTTATGCGCGTAGTTCTTGCGTCTGTAGTTGCAACTAGCTTTGCTGCCTGCGGTGGCGGCGGAGGCGGCGGTGGCGGCGGATCTGCACCGGTTATCTACTACCCATATGAAACAGTCTACGGTGACGTGTGCCAAACTCAGGAGGCTTCTCCAGGCTGTACTTTCCTGAAATCCACTGGCGAGCGTATCAAAGTAACAGACGATCCTGACTACAACAGAGGCGGTTACGGTTCTGACGACCTTTGGTATGTTAAATTCGATTCTTCCGGTAAAGCGGCAGTTTACAACGATCTGGGCGTGTTCCAGTACTATGCTAACGTAAGCGAATTTGCTGGTTACGTTGGTGGCACTACGATCGGTGTGGGCACAACTGGTTTCTACTGGGAAGATATCACCAACGGTACTTACTGGCTGGGTAAAAACGGCGTTCTTTACAATGCGAACTCCGGTGAATCCAACTACGGTCAAGCTATCAACGACAAAACTTCCTCTTCTGCTTCAGACACAAACTTTGCTGCTTTGAACTCTGATGCAAATAAAGAGCTTGTTAAAATGGCTTCTGATCGTTTGATGAAAGAATACGGCTTCAAACAAGACAAAGCGGTTGCGGTTGCTTCTGCATTGAATTCTTGGGCGGTTGCGGCTGCTGAGCGCGGTACGACTTCTGAAAAAGACATGGACAAGACTTTCAAAGCTGTCTTCGGTGTTCAGTTCTCTGACGCTTTGGCTGCTGCTAAAGATCTTTCCTTCGGTGACAACTCTGGCATGCAAGACCTGACTAACAGATCTGCTGCGGCATTGGGCTTGAAGCCTCACCAGGCTCAGAAGTTCATGAAGGGCATGTACAAAAAAGCTCTTGCTAACTGGGGTTACGACGAATCCAGCTTCAACTGGTAATTGTCTTCATCCTTTAAATGTTGTTGTAAAAGAAGAGGCTCCCAAAAGGAGCCTCTTTCTTTTTTGTGAACTAAAGAATCTCGGGGGGGACATTCTTTGATTCTTGCAAGCCGTCTTCGGAGGGGGAGTCCTCAACAACCTGCTCAATAATAAGAGCTTTCAGGAAAGTCTTCCGGTTAACGAAATAATAAACAGCTCCGCTGGCCAGACCCAGCAGGAATCCGTACCAGTGCGCCAGATAACTGACTGAAGGGTCAAAGGCCGAAGCGGGGAAGAACACCCCCAGGGCGACACCGAACGCGCGCAGCAGTCGTTGCGTCTTGGTCCGCTGCTGATCCAATAACAGATATAAAATCAACCACGCAGCCCCCATCCAATAAACCACGCCGCTGATGCCGACCAGCTTTACTGCCGGGTCATAGCTTAAAAGCGTCAGATAGTTGGTGAAACCACCGATGAACAATGCCGCCACCGGGAAGAACCACAGACTGAAATAACCGCTCAGGAAATACCCCAGAACGAAGATGCCCAAAGAATTCGAAGCCAGATGCCCCAGGTCCGCATGGGCAAACAGGGCCGACCATAGACGCCAGTATTCATGGTTCTTAAAGACGGCTTCCCCCGAGGCCGGTAAAAGGGCTCCCAGGCCGCCCCAATTGCGCCAATAGACCACGGACATCATGATCAGGGCAAAGACACTCCAAGCGGCTATAAGACTTGCGCGGAAGTGAGGGCGACGGCTAAGCCACGTTCTGCGAACGACCAGGAAACTGTGTGGGGCTGTAGATACCATCTAACCTCCGAAACCCAAGGATGAGTCTGGATTCAGGGATGTCAAGGCGGGTCAAAAAAGAAGAGGGGTCCTTGATCAGGACCCCTCGGGAGTGTCGAAATTTAAAGCGTATTCTTAGTGACCGCGGGAAACGTAGACTTTTTGAATCAGCATTTTTTCGGGGACTTCATTGACGTCGGCAAAGGTTTCGTAAGCGATCACGGTTTCACCCACGTTGACACCTTCGATCTGATGTTGAATGTCCAGGTGGCATTCATAGATTCCGTCGCGGCTGATAAAGACGCAGTCATTCTTGATGGTGGCGCCGCCTTTGCCCGCAGCCAGCATCGCGCGGGAAAGAATGCCCGACAAAGTTTCATCTTGACGAACATCGCCCTCAAGTTTGATGGAGCCTGCGCTGTTG
Source organism: Bdellovibrio bacteriovorus HD100 (assembly GCF_000196175.1). NCBI lineage: Bacteria > Pseudomonadati > Bdellovibrionota > Bdellovibrionia > Bdellovibrionales > Pseudobdellovibrionaceae > Bdellovibrio > Bdellovibrio bacteriovorus. Next base: position 2,330,438 of record NC_005363.1, on the reverse strand, counting down.
ATCAGAACTTCCAGAGCTTTGTTGTTGGCTTCCGATGACGAAATCCCTTTGGCCAAAGCGGGCAGGGTGAACAACATGGACAAAGACAGAATCATCAGTTTTTTCATTTACGAACTCCTGTTTTATTCCGCTTCGTTGAACCGCGGATCAGTTTCGATTTCCAGTTAAATATTGGCAAAGGTTCGACACCTCTATCCAGCAAAGGGGGTGCCTGCCCTAATTGAATCCTGATGCATTTGAGACCCAATAGAGTGTCTATTCAGACATTTTTTGTCAGCGATAGCCCGTTCGGGTGAACCTTCTGCGAGCACTCGGATGTATTCTGATGAAGAGAGTTTTTGGTCATGACAGAGCCTGGAAACTTTGTTGAAACAACCAGTATCCTGTTTTTACGTTGCAAAGAGGATTTATGGGCTTCGCGGATTTTAAAGTGCTTTGTGAGAAGTTAAGTCAGGTGCTGAGCAAGGAAGGCGTCAGCATCCACCCTTACCATGACAGCACTTTGCAGTATTTCAACTCGCTGACACCCAGCCAGCAAGACCGCGCATACAAGACCCTGCGTGATTACGTTGATATCTGCGAAAGTGCGCAGGCCGAGCAGGCCTCTTTAAAGGACTCCGAGCGTTTTTGCCGCCGGGCCCTGGAGCGCTGGGGCCTTTCGATTGCCTCGGACTTTTTCCTGACCGTGAAACCTGAAGATTGTGTCGAGATTTACACCGACGAAGGTTTTCAAATCTTCCGGAATCTGCGCTTTTTTGAAATGAGCAGCTATTCCGTGGAAGAGCTTTATTCCGTCGAGTGGTGGAAGCTTTTTGGGCGCGATCCCGAGGTGACGGAAAAAATTTTTTCGATGTGTCTGCAGACTTTGCAGGGCCGTATTCCCGGCACTCTGAAATTTGACATCGCCGAACACGAAGTGTGGGAAAACAATTCAGATGAAAAACGCCGTTTTTTGATTCACCCGAAAGTGGGCTCGGCGTTGCACCGCGAAGGCAAGATCCTGGGCTTTTTAGTCGCCCAGGGTGTGCGCAAAATTTAATCTAGAAATAACCCATCAAACCGGCTTGCATCGCAATGCCGGACACCACGTTATCGGAAGCAACGCCGCCGGACTGTTTTTGATAAACGTATCCACCATCAAGTCGGAAGCCCACGTTGCTGCCAGTCGGGAACCATTTCACAAACGGACCCACGAAGAACTCCATGATGTCGCGTTTGGAGCCCGCTCCGTTATCCAGCTGACCGATGTCAAACAGGCCGCCCAAACCATAGATGAAGATTTCACCCGGAGTGTTGGCGATCATGTTGTAATCGGCCCAGCCACCAAATTTGAACAGGGTGCTGGTCAGGCTGCCGGTGGCGTCTGCTGCGTAGGAAGCCAAAGGTCCGAATTCGTAGGTCGCATAGTTCCAGCCAAATCGGCCCGCGATCGCAATATCTGTTTCGTTCTCTGCGCCTGCGGCATCAGACTTTGTGTTGGTCAGATCAAAGGAAACCGCAATCAGGTACCGGCGCATGGACTGACTCATGGTGGTGTCGCCAAACTCATCCGGGGCCAGCTCATAGACCTGTCCCGGGGCCAGGCTGCCGCCAGAGAAGTCAATAATGGCCTGGCTGCCTTTGACTTTGCGTACTTTGATTTTTTGCGCAAAGGCGGAGCTTGAGAAAGCCAGCAAAAGGATCAAAAGAAAGCACTTTTTCATAACACCTCTTCAAGTCATACAAGATGGATATCTAGACCAAAGTCTTTCAATCGCAGGCAAAGCTGTCAACGAGAAGTTGTCTCAAGATGAGACGTAAAACTTTCTCGAGTTTAAGTAAATGGCGCGTTCAGCCGAACAAAAGATGGTAAACAGGGGAACAAAGGGAGTGCCATGTCTTCTTCCTGGGGAAACATTCCAACTTGGGCTTACGATGCCGCCCAGGCGCTGATGCAGTCATTGAAGGTCGTGGACCCTTTGACGTACGCCCATTGCTGCCGTGTCGGGGAGATGTCCCGCAAGCTGGCGCGCGATGCAGGTCTAAATGAGTATCAGCAGAAGCTGGCTGAATTTGCCGGTCTTTTCCATGATATTGGCAAAATTGGTGTGCCTCAAGAGATCATCGCCAAGCCGGGCAAGCTGACAGATCAGGAATATGAAATGATGAAGTGCCATCCGGTGCTGAGCGAAGAGATCATCAAGCCCTTGGCAACCCATGAGTTCTTTGCCGAGATTCTGCCGGGCATTCGTGGACACCATGAACGTGTTGATGGCCGTGGTTATCCGGATAAAAAGAATGGCGACGAGATTCCGCTGATTGCGCGTATTATCCTGGTGGTTGACACCTGTGATGCCATGTCAGAAACCCGCGCTTACCGCAAAGGTCTGCCGATGGAAGTGGTGTACGAAGAGCTGAAACGGTGTTCGGGCACTCAGTTCGATCCGCAGCTGGTGCAGATTTTCCTGAAGGCGCACGAGCACTGGAAGGACCAGAAGCAGGATCAGGACACTCTGAATTATCTGATCAAAAAAATCGCATAAAAAAAAGGCCGGTTTCCCGGCCTTTTTCATTTGAACTATTTCTGTTTGTTCGTGCTCTCAAAGATCTTGTCAGCGGATTTGGCGACAAAACCCTGATACAGCTGGCCATTATCCAGCGGATAGCGTTTCGCGAACTCATAGTAGCAACCCGGAATGTTGTGGGTGCTGCCGTCATCGAATTTCACCGGGATTTCAGAAGCCATGGTGGAGCTTTGCTCCAGATAGTCCGCTTTGGTCCCTTTGATTTCGCCGCCGGATTTGTTCAGCGTATAGCCTTTTTCCTGAACGAATTTGTTCAAAGTCGGCAGATCGTTGAACTTGTTCAGTTTGTTCACGTTGACCGTGAAGTGGTTCGGACGGAAGCCGTAAGCCGCGACCCAGGACGCGTATTCGGATTCTTCTGCCAGTTTTGCGTAAGTTTCCCAGTTCACTTTCCAAGGGCGTCCCGCCATGGCGAAAGTTTCGCTTTCAATCACAGAATCCGGAACCTGTGCCACAAGTTGGTTCACGGTTTCACGGATGAACGGGGAGACCTTTTCAAGCTCCAGTTCACTGATGAAGATTTTTGGATTGTCCATGTTCGGGTGTTCGTAGTGTTTGGCGTAAAGTTTTTTTTCAACGAACGTGTATTCGCCTTTTTCAACGTAACCCAGTTTTTTGAAGTGTTTTGCCAGGGATTCGATCCCCAGGCGCGGGTGGTTGAAGGTGCGAAGAGCGATGTGGTCATTCAGCACCGTTTCACCTTCGGCGGTGAAAATGTCATAAATGCGTTTTGCCGCAGGGTTCAGTTGGCAGTAATCCACCCACATCTTTTGCAGCAGAGTGTCCAGATTCATCATGGCGATCTCCTAAGTATTGATTCAGCACTGACGAGATTACCCCTCTTGAGTGGGGGGTGCAATCCTTTAATGGCCGCGAGCGTTAAGCGTTGGACACGGTGGAATTATCGCGAACAATAGGGGGCTCTGGGGAAAAGAATGACAACATTGCCTGAGATCCAGCAAATCGAGAAAAAGATCGCGCAACTGGGCTCCACCGCCCGGGCGGAGATTTTGACTCATAGTCAGTTCGAAGATCTGCGTTTTCCAATCTACAAAGTCTCTTTTGGCAGTCAGGACCCTCAGGCTCCGGTGCTGGGGTTTGTCGGCGGTGTGCACGGGTTGGAGCGCATTGGGGCCCAGGTCTGCGTGGCCCTGATGAGTTCTTTGGCTGAGCTGTCCCAGTGGGATGAAAGCATTCAGCAAACACTTCAAAAAGTCCGCATCTTCTTCATCCCGACCGTGAATCCGGTGGGCATTTATCGCAAAACCCGCTGCAATCCTCATGGTGTCGATTTGATGCGAAATGCCCCCATCGATGCTGACAATCCACAGTTTTTGCTGGGCGGTCATCGCTATAGCAAGAAACTGCCTTGGTATCGCGGGGAAGAGGGCGCGCCGATGCAACTGGAAGCGCAAGCCCTGGTGGACTGTGTGCAAAAAGAAATTGCCCAGAGCCAACTGGCCATGACCCTGGATCTGCATTCGGGTTTTGGTTTGCAGGATCGTCTGTGGTTTCCCTATGCCAAGACCGTGAAGCCGTATCCGGAGCTGCATCTGTGTTATGCGCTAAAAGATCTTCTGGATCGCACGTATCCGCATCATTTTTATCGTTTTGAACCTCAAGCCCAGAACTACACCACCCACGGGGATCTGTGGGATTATCTGTATGACAATCATCGCGCTAATTCCAAGAGTGGAATCTATGTGCCGCTGTGTCTGGAGATGGGGTCGTGGTTGTGGGTGAAGAAAAATCCGTGGCAGATTTTCAGCGCGGAAGGCCCGTTCAATCCGCTCAAAGGTCATCGTCACAAACGCACACTGCGCCGTCATAACACGCTGATGGAGTTTTTAATCCGCGCGGTGAATTCACCGCAGGCATGGGCAACGCAGAATCAGGAACAGGTCCGGCAGCTTGACACCCGGGCCAGGGAGCTTTGGTATGGCAACGTCTAGAAACTGGTTATTGCTGCGCGGACTGGCGCGAGGGGTGGGACACTGGGGCTCTTTCTCTGAAAAAATCCAGCAGCATTTTCCGAATGATAAATTCGAGTTTTTGGATCTGCCGGGCAATGGAATCCGCCACGAGGAAACCAGTCCGATCAAGATTTCTGAATACGTCAAAGACCTGCGCGCGCGTTGTTCTTATGTGCAAAAAGGCGAATCGTTTCAGGTGCTGTCGGTTTCTTTGGGAGCGATGATCACTGTGGAATGGATGAAGGAATATCCTCATGAGATCAGCAAAGCCACGCTGGTGTGCACAAGCTCTGGCGGCTTTTCGCCGTTCTATCGCCGTTTTATTGCCGGCAATATTCCCAAAGGTCTGAAACTGATCGGCCGGGAAAAAGATGAAACCTTCTGGGAGAAAACAGTTCTGGGCATGATCACCAACAGCCACGAGCGGCGCGAGGAGGAAATCGGTGCGATGATTGAGTATACAAAACGTTACCCGATGAATCCGCAAAACGTGATTCGTCAGATGTTCGCGGCCTCTCGTTATCGTTTCCCGGATTCCGCCCCGGGTGATGTTCGCCTGTTGGGAAGTCATGGGGATCGTTTGGTTTCGCCAACCTGCACTTTGAAGATCGCTGAAAAGTGGGGAGTGCGCGCGGAAATGCATCCTTGGGCGGGGCATGATGTGCCGATTGACGACCCGCAATGGCTGCTGGAGCACTTGCTCTAAAAAGGCTGTTTTTACACAGGATTTCGAAGGAAGTTTTTTCAAACAGAGCGAGGTTTTTTTACCATCAGCTCGCATATAATCGTTCTAGAGCCCATCAACGCGTGGCTCCGTTGACTCCGACAGCCTTTTCTTATTTTCTATCCCCTAGACTTTTATCCAGAGGCGGATGTGAGTAGTAGGACCTATTTGGCCGCGATGCTTTTGAGCGTTGTGGTGGTTTCAAAGTCCAAGGCACAATCGACGAGCTTGAAAATTCCTCAAGCCGAAGGGGTGAGCTCTATCCAACAGCCGCAAGTCTCATCGAAACCGGCGACGGTGTATGGTCAGATCAGGATGGAGGGCATGCAGTACATGACCCCGATCCCGGAATCACCGAATCTGACCTACAGCCAACTTCTTTCCGCTCGCCTTTCCGGTCTTAAGGAAACCTCCTGGATCGACTTTGCCGCCGACGTCTCTGGCGGAACCTTCTTCACCCGTGGACAATCTCACTTCGTCGTTTCAGAAGCTTATGTGGCTTCGAAAAAAGCCCCCTTCCGTGCCTTTGCGGGACGCAAGAAGCAGGACTGGAGTGAACTGGATCGCCGTTGGCAGCTGGGCTTGTGGCAGCCGAAATTTGCCATCGACACTCTTCGCCCGGAAGAGCAGGGCCTGACGGGTCTGTTCCTGGATTACAACACCAGCGGATGGGAGATCGTGGGCTTTGCCACGCCGTTGTTCATCCCAAGCATGGGACCTGATATTCGCGAAGAGGGCGGCGGCCTGGTTTCTGACAGCCGCTGGTATCGTGCTCCTTCCCGTAACTATGACTTCAACAACAACATCAACACCATTCAGTACCAGCTCGACATTCCTGATACAGCCAAGCTGACAGCCAATGGCGGGGCCGCTTTGATGGGGCGACTGGGGAACAAAGAGCGGGGCCCGTGGGTGGTCGTCAGCGGCGGTTATCTGCCCGTGAACGAGTTGATTTTGAAACGCAAAAACTTCAAGGACATCTCTGAGGAAAAGGTCGATGTGACGGTGTCTCCGGATGTCACTCATCATATCGTGAAATCCATCGACGTGGGGTACACCGTGGGCCGTATGAAAGCCTCGGTTTCCTATCTTGAAGATGATCCGATGGAAAAGCGCCCGGATCCGGAATGGTCCATCCAAAAACTGGAGCCAATCCGGGCTTATGCCGCGGCTTTTGATTTTTCTTTGGCGGATATTTTCACCAAGACGCTGGCTTTCCAGGTGGAGTACCTGAAGGTCGAAGGCGGTGGCATCACCGACATTCTGGCTGACGGTCAGCCGGATGACTTTACGATGTTCGACGAGCGTCTGAAGTTCACCAATGCGCTTTCTTTCCGCGTTGAAGGGCAACTGGCAAGCTTCTTCAGTCGTCCGTTCGTAACCCGTTTCAAGTATTTGTATGATTATGATCAAAGGGGCTCGTTGCTAAACACCGAGTTTCTTTATTACCCGAGCCAAAAGTGGGCCGTGGTCGTCGGAGGAGACGTCCTGGGCGTGCAGGATGAAAAGCACGATCCATCCGGATTCCTCAATCAATACCGCGCGAACGACCGTTTCTACGGGGGCATGACTTATGTTTTCTAAATGTTTAAAGGCCGTTCTGGCATTGTGTCTGGTTGCGGGACTGGCGTCCTGTGACTCGAAAGTCGGCGAGGAACCACCTCCGCCGGAGTCGCAGGAATTTGGCGGGACCCAGTGTCTGACGGATGCCAAGCCTGTGGCCAAAGCCTTTGTTGTGGGCGATGCCAATAAAGAAGAACTGGAAGCGGCCTGGGACTGCATCGGCAGTGCCGTTGAAAAGTTCAAGCGCTATGTGCGCGGAAACAGCTCAGACCGTTACACGGCTCAGGAGCTTGCGACCTTCCTGGAAAAGAACTTCCTGGATCCCAAAGAAAAAGTGATCATCTCTGAACAGCTGCAGACCGAGTTTATGAAACTGAAGCAGGTCTTTGTGGGCGGCAGCCGTGAATATCTGACCCGCGGTGAGTTGGATAAAACCATCGCTTTGGTCAAGAGTCTTCGCACCATCACAGTGAACCTGAATCCGTACATGAAAGTGATCTCTCTGAACTGGGAGGTCTCTGAAAGTCCGAACATGCAAAGTGATGTCCGTCACTTTGAAGAAGCCAATAAAGAACTGCAAAATGCCGCACGTATGCTGGCGTCTTTGATTGAACAAAATGCTCAAGGTTACAACCTGTCAGACTTTGTTGTGTTGATGCAAGAGGTGGGGCAGTTCTTTGGTGAAGAGTGGGAATTCCCTTCCGTCATTCAAACCTATATGCCGGTCATCAAAAAGGTGAAAAAGGCCCTGGCTGGCGGGGATGAAAACTCCATCACGCCAAACGAATGGCGCCGCTTCACCTTGTTGGGCGCGCGTGGTTATGTTCAGTTCCTGCGCTATCATTACTTTATTAAATCCGTACCTGAAACCGGCACCGGTTATCGTTTGGGTTATCTGGCGCGCACGGTGGAAGACGTCTTGTCCGTGTTCCAGGATCTGGTGGCGGAAAAGCCTGAAGGTGTCGTGTCCCGGGATGAGGTCTTTGACCTGTTAAAAACGCTGGAAATCGTCTGGCCGGAATTTAAAGTGTCCTCGGGCCTTGTGTTCGAGGGGATGAAGGTCAAACAGCTGTTCTTTGGTGGCAGTGTTGATTCCCTGACAACGACCGACTTTGAAACGGCACGATTGAAAGTCAGCCGTATTAAGACTTTGATTGAACGCTTCATGCCATTCTATTCCATTTACGGCCGAGAGTGGGATCCGGATATGTATGATGCCGATGAAGCGCAAAAGCTCTTCATGGAATCCCAGTTTGTTCTGGAAGCCACTGTGCGCGAAGCCGGTGTGTTGTTTGAAGGGTCTTATGACCTGAATGACCTGAACAATATCGTGCGGGAAATTGAAATCCTGTACCCACCCAAAGACGGGCGCGGCCTGGCCGATCAGGTAAAAAGCTATCTGCCGCTGGTGATTGATGCCAAGAACATGGTTCTGGGCGGAAATGATTCTTCTTTGCGCAAATCCAACTGGAGTGTGCTGCTGGGCTTTGCGGCCCGTGCGTATTCAGACTTCCTTTACTATCAGTATTTCCTGATGGGCGAATCCCTGCAGCAGCCGGTGAATCTGAGCTACTTCTCTGTCTTCGGCAATCAGACACTGAACATCCTGCGAGATCTGTTGCTGGTGAAAAAAGAGAACCAGTTCACTCGTGTGGAATTGAACAAGATTGTGAAGCACTTTATCCGCTTGGAGCTGTTGCCAGGTGCGATCAATGAGCAATCTGCCGACAAACTGGTCAGCGTGGTTTTGAATAACATGCTGGTGGCGCCAGAAGCCCGTTTGTCCGGTCACAAGCCTGATGCCCTGACTTTGACTTCCGTCGAAGTGGGCCGTCAGGAAATGCAAATCTGGATCGACACCGAGCTGATGTTTGCCCAGATGGCCGAAGGTTGGAAGCCGGAAGAGGGTTTGACCGCCAAAGATCTGCTGGCTGTCTTGAAGAAAACCGAAAAGAACCTGGATGCTCACGCCTTGCCATTGCAGGCGGCGTTGACGGAATTGATCTTGTCGGTGCAAAGCCCGGTTCCTATGACCACGGACTATCGCGGTTTTGTGATTATTTCGAACAAGTTTGAACAGCTTTACACGTTCAAGAGCTTGCGTGACCTGAACCGCAACCGGGCGGTGGCAAGACTGCTGATTCGTTCCTTTGCCAACGACCTGAACCGCATTAACACGTTCCAGGGTGCGACGTTGCCGGAAGTGGAAGGGGCCTTTAACGAACTTAAATCCATCTTCGTGGAAATGGGTTTGTTAGATCCAAAGAGCACCTCATTTGCTTCTTCGCGCTTCCGTGAAGCCAATATCTTTGTTCCGCATTCCGATGGAAACTCTTTGGCTTCTCAGACTGAAATCACGGATCTGATCGGTATGATCTGGTCGGGTGTGGGCATCAACTCGCGTCTGCGCACAGAACTGGTGAAGAAGTGTTTCGGCCGTGATGAAGAAGTGACTGACAACAGTCTGGTGACTTTAAGCTGTGCTCGCGCGGCTTATAAGGACGCCATGCCGGCCATCATGTCGGCCACGCCGGAATACATCAAGTTCATGAAGAAGGCCTCTGCCGATGAGTGGGCTTATTATATGAACAATGTCTTTATGGCGGCAGGTTACGTCCCGAACGACAAAAATCTGGCGAAGATGGGGGACATTGCCCTGACTCCGCACGTGATTCAGTACGTGGAAATGGTCTTTGCCCGCTTTGATAAGAACAAAGACAACATTATCTCCACCGGTGAAGCGATCAAGGCTTATCCGGCGTTTAAAGGTCTTCTGAAAGAGCTTGCCGCCGATCAGCTGAAAAGCGGCGTGCTGAAAGAAAAAGACCTGCTCGATGTCTTCACCTTCATTCTTCGTTATGGCAAACCGCCAACGACGCTGATGGAGCAGGCAAGATTCCTGTTCAAGTGGAAGGGCAAGCAGGACAAGTGGGACGTGTGGGCGGACCGCGTGCAGCTGGCTCAGATCCTGGGTTATATCGCCGAACAGGTCAGCAAAAGCCCCAGCGCCAAGTTGGTACAGGAGCCAGCCTCTCAGGATGCTCTTGAAAAGGCCGCAAGCCAGCTTTAGTTCGGAACCAAAATCAGAAAAAACAAAAGCCCCTGAAAAGGGGCTTTTTTATTGCTTAAACAGTCCGTGAAACTTTTTAATCGAGTACTTTCGGAGTCGACACTTGCGCCGCTGTGACGGTCGCATAGTTCAGAATCAAACCGGCAAAAGTCCCGGGGCCCACCGCAGTGGGAAGAGCTGAAGAAACATCCGAATTTGAATCCACATCCGCACTGGTCGGTGCATAGACCAGGTTGTCACGTCTCCAGATATAGACGCGGGACTTGGTGCCGACGTTGTGAACGTCAATCACCACATCAATATTGTTCGGGATGTAAAAGCCCATGTCGGAGCTTGTGACTGTGCGGGTTTGACCATTAAAGGTGATCGAGGCGTTCACGCTGGCGCCGGTGCGGCTGAAGGTCACCACAATCCCTGTGGAGCCCGAGACGCTGGAGTCGCTCGCATAAAAAACGGCGCTCACATCACTCAAAGTGACGTTATTTAAAGAAGCTTTCAGGGAAATAGAGCGGGAAGAGCTGATGCCTGGCAACGTAGAGGTGAAGCGAACAACACCTGTGGTGCCTGCAATGTGCAGCGCGGTTGAGTCAGCCTGGCTGAATGAGCCGGAAACGACAGAATAGCTGTCTAAACCGGAAATATCCTCGACCTCGCCCCCTGAAGAACAGGCGGCGGTAGCCAGGAAACCAAGTATGAGCAGGGATTTTAGAATGAATTTTTCCACATCATGGACTCTACCGGGATTGGTTGTTTGTCGTTATATTTTGCGGAAGGTTTGACATTATAAGGAGTTAAAATGTCGCCTTTCACTTCAAAGTATATCAACTGACCAACCGGCATTCCAGTGTAAACACGCACAGGCTGTTTCACGGAAATTTCCAGAGTCCAATAGTTGCAGAAACCGACGTCTCCTTTGCCAGCAGTGGCATGGATGTCGATTCCGAGACGGCCTACGCTCGATTTGCCTTCCAAAAATGGGACATGCTTCAGAGTCTCAGTGTACTCCAAAGTAACGCCCAAATAGAGAGTGTCCGGCATCAGCACGAAACCCTCTTCTGGAATTTCAAAGGTACGAATTTTGTTATGCTTCTTGGCGTCCAGCACTTCGTCTTCATAGACGGCTAGAGTCTTACCCAGGTGAACGTCATAAGAGTTCGTACCCAGGCATTCTCTGCGGAAAGGTTCCACTTTAATGGCGCCTTCCTTCATGAAATCCAGAATTTGCTGATCCGTCAGAATCATTACGAATTACTTCGTTTCTCTGTGGACAGTGTGGCGCTTAAGATTCGGATTGTATTTCTTCTTCTCAAGACGGCTTGGAGTCTTAGTTTTGTTTTTAGTCGTAGTGTAACGAGAAACAGGTTTGCCTTCAGCACGAGCTTCAGTGCACTCAAGAGTTACGATGATTCTTCCTGTCTTTTTAGCCATTGCGATACCCCTTAAATTGAACCATTTGTACTGCCACGCGTTGTATAGAAAAAATGACAATACCTTTTCAAAGGGGCTCAAGGTATCAAAGGAAAAAGGAAACTTCAACAGACAAATTCGCGTCTAGAGGAGGAATCGTGAAGACTTTCGGCCTTTTTTTAAGTTCCCTGCTCATGTTGGCCTGTGCACATGCTCAAACTAGTGGCATTTTGCGTGGAAACGACCTCCAACCGGTCAATTTGGCCGAAGCCGTCCGCCCGGTCACTCCGGGGTCTATCGTAGTTATCGGCGAAAATCACGGCTTCAAAGAACACCAAAACCAGCAAGTCTCTATTATGAAGGCACTTCGGGCTCAGGGCCTGAAGGTCTCTGTCGGGATGGAATTTTTTACATATACTGATCAGCCGGCCGTGGACTCTTATCGTCAGGGGCTTTTAAGCGAAGCTGACTTCCTCTCTCAAATCAAATGGGGCAATCCCTCTTATGATTATTATCGCGAACAAAGCGTGTTCCCGAACCTTTCTGAGGGGGCCAAGACGATTGCTTTGAATGCTCCGCGCTCTTTGACGGGCAAGGTGTCTAAAGGTGGCTTGGCGGCGCTGACTCCGGAGGATCTGAAATTGATGCCGCCGCAGTTCTCTTTGGGGAACGACGGCTACAAACGCCGTTTCCTTTCCATGATGCCGCACCTGCCGAATCCGGAAGCGGGCGAGCGCTATTTTACGTCTCAGTCCATCTGGGATGACACGATGGCGTGGCAGGCAGTGGAGTTCATACGTTCTCATCCCGACCAGGTACTGGTGATTGTGGTCGGGGATTTCCATGTGCAGTATGGGGGCGGTCTGCCAGATCGTCTGCGTGTGCGCGGGGCCGAGTTCCCGGTGCTGACCTTCTCGCAAGTGAATACGTCAGGTCTGACTGAGGACGAAATCGCGACTGAAATCAACCCGGGCACTCAGGACGGTCCCCGTGCTGATTATCTGTGGCTGGCACCAGTTCAAAGTCCAGCATTGTAAAGAATCTTTGAGATTCACCACAGGTTTTCTAGAATAGGGGAATAGAGGAGACCTCGTCTATGTTCCCCCCTGAGACCCGCATCCTAGTTATTGATGATATGCCCTCCATTCGTGATCTGGTGAAGAACACGCTTAAAGCCATGGGCTATAAGAACCTGCAGGAAGCTGAAGACGGGGAAGCCGGTCTTAAAATCCTTATTCAAAACAACACTCCCGGCACGCAAATCCAACTGGTGATTTCTGACTGGAACATGCCGAAAATGAAGGGCCTTGAACTGCTAAAGCAAGTTCGCGCCACGGCGGAATTTGCCAATTTGCCCTTTGTGCTTTTGACGTCAGAGTCCGAGCGTGATCAGGTCACCGAAGCGGTTCTTGCGGGTGTGTCCCAGTATATCGTGAAACCATTCTCTGCAAAGATCTTTGAAGACAAGCTGAAAGCTGCTTACAGCAAACACAATAAATAGATTCCTTAAAGAGTGCTGCGCGCGTGCGTTGCACTCTTGGATCCAAACATCTACCATAGGGCATGACTTCGTTTGATGTGTTAGCCCAAAACCTTGCCGCTCAAATCACTGAACTTCGTAAAAAACGTCAACTGACTCAAGCTGCCTTGGCGAAACTCGCCGGGGTGCCGCGATCGACGTTGACCAATATGGAAAGCGGGATGGGAAATCCTTCGCTGGTGAACCTGGCCAAGGTCTGCGCGGCCTTGCAGGTTTCATTCGAAGAACTGCTGGCGACGCCCAGATCCCAGACAAAATTGATTCGCAAGGATGAAATTCCCGCCAATAAAAAAGCCAAGGGCAACGTCACTGTTTACAAACTTTTGCCGGACCCGATTCCGGGGATGGCCATTGATCGCATGGAGTTGGAAGTGGGGGCTCGTATGGGCGGCATTCCGCACTCCAGCGGCACCAAAGAGTATTTGCACTGTGTGCAGGGGCAGATGACCGTGGTGGTCAGCGGGGAAAGTTTTGAGCTGAAGCCCGGAGATGTTTTGGCATTCCCGGGGGATTCAGCCCATAACTATGTCAACACGGGCGCTACAAAAGCCATCGGCCTGAGCGTCGTGACGATGACACCAAGATATTAGCCTTTAAAGTTTTTTGCAGCAAATTCCCAGTTCACCAGCTTCCAGAAGGCTGCCAGGAAGTTCGGGCGGCTGTTGCGATAGTCGATGTAATATGCATGTTCCCACACATCACAAGTCAGAATCGCCGTGTGACCTTTGGTCATCGGGGTTTCGGCATTGCTGGTGCTAAGGATTTCCAATTTGCCTTCTTTGTTTTTCACTAGCCAGCCCCAGCCCGAGCCGAATTGTTTGATGCTGGCATCCGCGAACAGCTCTTTGAATTTTTCGATGGAACCGAAATCGCGAACGATGGCTTGCGCCAGTTCACCGGTAGGCTCGCCGCCGCCCTTTGGGGACAGGCAGTTCCAGAAGAACGTGTGATTCCAGATCTGAGCTGCGTTGTTAAACACGCCGCCAGAGCTGCTCATGATGATTTGCTCTAAAGTTTTGCCTTCGTGTTCTGTGCCGGGAACAAGTTTGTTCAGGTTATCAACGTAGGTTTTGTGGTGTTTACCGTGGTGGTATTCCAATGTCTCAGCGGACATGTGCGGAGCCAAAGCGTCTTTAGCGTAGGGAAGTGCTGGAAGTTCGAAAGTCATGGGGGTCTCCTTGTCGTTCAGGTTGAATTTCCATGATCAGAATAGATGGTGGGCGGGGATGAGGGAACCCGTTGGTCTTTATATTGGCAAAGGGACGATATATTGGCAGAAATGACGCTAAAATGCCTACGTCACGCGACGCTGTGTAGCCAGAAAAAACAACTAGGCACCTAGGCGGCGGTTGGCAGTTTTTTGTCTTTTTGGAATTCGGTGATGTAAGGGACCTCCACAAACAGGGTGGAGCCCTGGCCTACGGTGGATTCGACCCATACGCGGCCGCCCAGCTCTTCAGCTGCGACTTTGATGGCGTCCATACCCACACCACGGCCGGAGATGTCCGTGACTTGCTCGCGGGTTGAGAACTGACTGTCGAAGATATGCTGAATGATCTGCTGATCGGTTTCCGCGGACGCATCCAGGCCCTTGCCGGTAAGCTTTTCGCGAATGCGGGCCGGGTCAATACCGCCACCGTCATCCTTGATCTGTACCAACAAATAAGACCCTGGGGAATTGTGATTCAGACTGAAGGTCACATCCACCTGGCCTTCGGCAGGTTTGCCGATGTCCACGCGGTGATCCGGCATTTCGATACCGTGATCCACAGCATTTCTGAAGGCATGCACGAAGGTCGAGAACAAACCACTGTAAATTTCCGGAATCACCATTATGTTGCCGTTGTGAATCTTCAGCGGGGAGACCATTTTGTCTGTTTGTTCAGCCACTCGCAGCATCACGTCGTTGTAAGGCTCGATAAATCCAGCGACCGGCTCCATCGCAAGTTCCAGCAACAGTTCCTGCGCCACGACTCCGCCACCAGGCAGTGAGCCCACTTTGCGGGCGATATGGTTCAGTTTGCTGATAGCGACTTCGATCTGACGCTCTTCAGGCATGTTCGAGCTTCCCAGGATCTCTTTGGTCTGATCCAGGAACTTGTGGAAGAACTCTTCGACTTCAAAACATTTGCCACGAAGGGCGATAAAGCCCGGATGAGTCCAGGACACTTTCAGTTCGGCAAGCAGTCCCTCGGCCTGATGGCAGGCTTCGGCAACATCTTTGATCGAAAACAGCGCTGCGCCCCCTTTCAGGGTGTGCAGACTGCGGAAGAGCTCTTCTGTGTCGTAAGGGCCGTCGTCTTTGCTGACTTCATCGCGGACTTGACCCAGCAAGCCCTGAGCTTCCTGAATGAAGCGGTGAATTTCACGTTTGGATTTGATCATGTGAATGATCAATTTTGCGTGTTCTTTTTCGCGCTCGGCTTGTTTTTGGGCTTCGACCAGCGAAGTGATATCAGATGCCACGACCACCACGCCTTCCATCACGCCTTCGTTGCTGCGAAGCGGGTGGTATTCAAGGGCGATATTACGCTCTTTGGTGTGTGGGTAGGTTTCAGGTCCCAGGCACGCCAGGTCTTCAAATGGCAGCATCTCCATGAACAGGGTCTGCATCCATTTTTTGAAGCCTTCCACTTTGTTTTCAGGAAGTTTTAAGACATCCCAGATCAGCTGACCATCTGGTTTGCATTCCACTGTGGCTTCGCAGGCCTTCGAGGATACATCCAGAATTTTTCCTTCAGCATTAAAGATAAAGAAACCCTGACCCAGGCTGTCCAGCAGGGCGGACATGGTTGTGTTGAGGCGGGACAACTCGCGCGTGCGGTCAGCCACCATCTGTTCCAGGTTTTTACTGTAGTTTTCAAGCTGAACTTTGGCTTCTTCCAGCGCTGTGATGACGCCTTCTTTTTGCTCAAGTTCAGCGCGGTATTTCTTCTGCAGACGTTCTTCCAAAGTCACGTCACGAACAAAGACAATCCAGTTCTTGTCACCCATGGAATCAAAGATCGGCTGCAGAGTGATCTGCACCTTGCCTTCTTCCGCGTGGAGGGCCTTGAAATTGACCTCTTTATACGGGGTCGCATCCGAGACACCGATCAGATTGTCCAGAGCTTCAATGGGTTCGCTGAATTGGAACAGTTCATTGAACTTCATGCCTCTTGTGATCTTGCGAATGGAAAGACCGGCCACGATCGCGGCGGTTTCATTGCAATAGACAACCTTCTGATCTGCAGTCAGAACAAAAACGGGCTCTAAAAGGGTGTCGAAGAGGGAGTACTGGATTCTCATTTTACGAAGGTCTCATTCTTCTGATGGTAAAGGGTGAACTCACGTTTTTCAGCCCACTCGGACATTTCGGCGTCACCTTTGGCTTCGGCGCGAACTCTCCAGTAGATTTTCCCCAGTGGGACCTTTTCCTTGATCAGGAAGCGGTTGCCGGCCAGGGATTTTGCAATCAGGGTGCGGGAGAAGTCCGGTTTGTCGGAAATCTCGATGCGGTAGGAAGTCGCTCCTTCCACCTTTTTCCATTCCAGCCAGATGAACGGTTCCATCTCGGTCTGCAGGAAGATAGAGGCGTTGTTGAACGGCTCCATCAGAGGTGGTGCCACCAGGGGGGTGCGGAAGGTGTACATGACTTCCTGAATATTCGAGAACTCAGTCAGTGGTTTGTTGGCTTCATCCAAAGCCTGAACACGCACAACATAGTTGCCCGGATCCTGCAGCGTCAGGTTGCCACCGGTGGTGGAGTATTCCATTTGCTGAGGAGCCGTGAATTCTTTCGATTTATCGATTTGCACCAGATAGGACTTGGCGAACGGCACTTCGCTCCAACTGATCGGGGTTTCTTTGGGACCCGGAGCCTGGCCGATGGCATTGATAGTTTTCAAAGGATTCAAAGTCAGGCCGCCGACGCTGACGTCGATGGTTCCCACTTCACTGAATTCACTGTTAAGCCCATTGATGCCTTTGGCTTGAACACGATAGTAGTGTTTGCCCGGACGGAACTGTGACCAGGCCACTTGATTCTGGGTGATGTCGTATTTCTCTGCTTCGGCAAAGCTTATGTCCTTGGAAATTTGCAGCTGATAGCCTTTGCTTCTAAGGACCGGTTTCCACGCCAGTTTCGGAGCTTCCGGGGAAGCTGGGTTTCTTTCACCTGTTGGAGCTTTGAAATCCACTTGTTTGGTGATCAGTACTGGTTTGTTTGGACGCTCTTCTTTGTGCGCCGCCAGATTCAACGTGAACGAAACAGGTTCAGACCATGGAGACACATTGTTGCTGGCGGTTTGACCCTGGACTCGCACCCAGTAAGTCCCGCTTGGAAGACGAGGAGTCACCGCTGCCAAAGAATCCGTCTGACCATCTTTGATGATCTGTTGGAATTCCGGATCGGCTGCCACCTGCCAAGTGAAGTTTTTCAACTGGGACATGGCTTTCCACTGCACTTCCGTGGTGGTGGCCAGTTCTTCCTGAGGTTTTACTTTCAGTTCCAGATTGATTTGCGCGGCTTGAACTGGCGTCACGATCTGTGGACCGGCCAGGTGAGTGATGCTCATGCGCTGGGCCGGGGACACAACACCGACTTCGCCGTTGCGATCATAGGTTTTCAAACGCCAGAAATAAGGGCCCGGCTGCAGAGGTTCTGTCACCGCGACTCTTTGTTCGTTGGTTGTTTTTGAAAGGGCCACAGAGCTGAAGTCCTCGTTTGGAGAAACTTCCAGCTCATAACGGGCAATGTCGCCTTTACCTTGCCATTCAAATGGCAGTGGATCATCCGGGTTCACACGAAGCCAGTTCATGTTGTCCGGAGTTTTCACTAGCAAGGTTGGTTTTTCAACCGGCTTGATTTCGCCGTCTTTTTTAACTGCAACGACAGCGTTCTTAGGCAGTTCTTTGACGGCCTGTTTTTTCTTGTCGATGTATTTTACGTCACCGGAAAGCAGTTTCAAATCCACGGTGCCGCTGTGGGCTTTGTTGAATTTGATTTTAGGCTTTTCCTGCGTATTTGTCGGGGAGCCTTCCAGTTTGAACTCTTCGGTGCCGGATTTGATCGTCAGGGAAGAACCTTGTGCCAGTTCCCCGACCAGGTTTCCGTAACGCAGATCCAGATTCATCTGACCGTTTTTAAGGTTCAGGGTGATCAAAGAATTCGGTTCGATGCGGATCTGGGTTCCATCCTGAAGCTGGATCGTGGCTTCGGAGCGGTCCCCCGTGAAGATAGAATCATTCTGGAAGACATTGTCTTTGCGCGAAGCGGGAAGCCAACTGAATGTATCCAGATTTTTGCGACGCACGTCATTTTGGGAAATAGCCACAGAGCCAATCAGTTCCAGTTCGCCGGTATTTGATTTTGGGAATAATAAAGAGTCGTCGTACAAGAAGTACGAGAAGACCATGAGCACAAGCAGGGCTCCGGTAAAGATCATTTTTTCTGTTCGTCCAAAGCGCGACATAAGACTCCTGCTCAAACCTTATCGGTTGGAAATGACAAGAGATTTACGGACCTTAGGCCAACTTATGTGAGAATTAGTTTTCGGCCAGTTACGGAACAGGCATACTGAAGTCGTGAAAAAACGTGGATTATCAATAAGATATAAGATTCTTCTGCTACTCACTTCGTTGCCACTCATTACACTTACAGTGTATTTGGTTCTGGCGCTGAAAATTTTTGAAGACGACAAGATCGCTTACGTCTTTGATTCTTCCAGCAGCATGTCCGGAACCATGGCGGCTCAAATTAAGACACAGCTTAATGCCGTGCTTGGAACGACCAAACCGATCTTCCAGGATTACCTGAGTCAGCAGAAGTTTTCTTCTGTGGGCGAGTCCATCTTCCAGAATGAATTCAATCTGGAAGCCATTGTGGTCTTTAAGCCTTCCGCCACGGGTGCCTATGAAAAGGCCGCGGTGCTTGAAAAAGTTCCCAGTCAAACTGACGGCGTGTTGAGCAGTCTGCAGGCGCAGATGTCCGGCTACTTTGCCGAAGTGGAGGCCGCTCGCCGTGTGGTGAAGGTTCCCTTCAGTGATGACCGTGTTTTCATAATGGAAAAAGTCAGCGATGAAACCAACACCCGCAACACGGTGTTTTTGGTGATCGTGAAAATGAGTGAAGCCTCCGAGATGTTCCGTGCGGCGATGTCTCAGAAGATGTATCTGATTTCTTCAGACGGCACGGTGCTGTTTGGACCGGATGGAATGCCGGGGCAGAAGCTGCAATCCACCGTCAGTCCGCAGTTCCTGGAAGGCACGAACAAACAGATCGCTCAAGGGGCCGAGACCGACCGCGCGGTCGATGGCAAAGAGCTGCTGGTTTCTTTCTCGCGTGCGGGTTTTGGTGATCTGATAGTGGTGACCACGGTTGAAAAAGAAAAAGCCCTGGGCGCAGTTCAGATCCTGATTCGAAAATCTTTGATCTTCTTCGGTATTTTGATTTCCGTGACGGTGATTTTGAGTCTGTTTGCCTCCAGCGGTTTGACTCAAGCTTTGACACAATTGTTCGATGCCACCAAAAAGGTGGCGGAAGGGGACTTCAACATCCGCGTCGATGTGAAGTCCAATGACGAAGTCGGAAGCCTGGCTGACAATTTCAATATCATAGCGGCGGAAGTGTCGCGTCTGCTGGATCAAACAGCGGAAAAAGCGCGTATGGAATCCGAGCTGCAAACCGCGAAAACCGTGCAAGAAACCCTGTTCCCGGAAACGCAGGCCAAGATCGGTCCGTTGTCGATTGCAGGTTACTATGAGCCGGCCAGCGAGTGCGGTGGCGACTGGTGGCACTACTGTCAGATCGGTAACAAGATCTTCTTGTGGATTGGGGATGCGACGGGGCACGGGGCACCAGCGGCCTTGATCACCAGTGCGGCAAAATCAGCGTCCACAATCATCGAACGTCTGAATATCACTCCGGCCAAAGCGTTGGAGCTGTTGAATCGTTCCATCTATGATGTGTCCAAGGGGCGCATCATGATGACGTTCTTCCTGGCGTCTTTTGATCTGGACACGGGGGAGCTGGCTTACTGCAATGCTTCGCACGAGGCGCCGTTCCTGATGAAAAAAAATGAGGGCGGCACACTAAAAAAGAAAGACCTTGTTCCGTTAAATGAAGTGAACAATCCCAGACTGGGACAGTCCCGTGATTCGGTTTACGAACAAACAACCATTCAGGTTGAGCCGGGAGATCTGGTATTCTTCTATACAGACGGTATTCCTGATATCCAGAACCCGGGTAAAGAGGCGTGGGGCGAGCGTGAGTTTATCAAAGCTCTGATCGCCGCTAACAAGGATTTCCCGGGCGTTAATGATTCGGTGGAGCGTTTTGCAATGAGCTTCCAAGCCCATCGTCAAGGCGCGCCCTTAATCGATGACGTCACGTTTTTTGTAGTGAAAAATGAAGGTCTTAGTTAAAGTTATTTTGTGAACGAGGAGATTGGAACTATGGGTAAACTCGATGTGAAAATGAACAAAGCCGCAGATAAGCTGACTGTCCAAATGGCAGGCACTATTGATGAGGACGTTGATTTTTCTCAGTTCAGCCTTGGCGGCAATCCACAGATTGAAGTGGAGCTGAGCGGACTGAAGAGCATCAACTCCTGCGGTATTCGTGAATGGATCAAATGGATGGGCACGGCGGGCCCGGCGCAAATCAGCTTCAGCAACTGCCCGAAGGTGATTGTGGATCAGATCAACATGGTTGATGGCTTCCTGCCAGCTTCGGGTAAAGTGAATTCGTTCTTTGTCCCTTACTACAATGATGATTCCGGCTCTGAAAAGAACGTTTTGTTCCGTTATGGGACAGAGTTCAGTGAGGGCAGCGTGAATCCTCCGGCATCAGTGAAAGATGACGAGGGGAACGAAATGGAAATGGACGTCATTGAATCGAAGTATTTCAAATTTATTAAGAAGTAATCCACCGACAAAGGTCCAGTTCTTAAGGCGGGTGCTGTATTACAGCCCCGCTTTTTGCTTTTATCCTAAATGGAAGGGCCTTTAGAGCCGACAAGGAAGCGTGGAATCAGGCAAATCTAAGATCTTGATATTGGAAGACGACGAGTCGGTCAGATCGGCCTTAAAAGAAATTTTAAGCCGCGCTGGTCATTCTGTCTTTGTCGCGTCCCGCCCGGACGAGGCCAATAGCATTCTTGCCAGCAATTCCAACATCGAATTCCTGTTCTGTGACTGCTTGCTGCCACAGATGACGGGCCTTGATTTCATCAAACAAGCCCGCGCCAATTATCCTTCTTCCAAGTTCAAAGTCGTTCTGATGAGCGGTATCTATACCGACAAGTCCTTCATTCAGGAAGCGACTCAAAGCACCCAGGCCGTGGCTTTCATGAAAAAGCCGTTCGACATGGAGCAGGTGCTGAAGATCGTTAAAAAAGAAGAAGCTCCGCGCCGCGAAGAATCCAGCGCGCGCAAGCTGCTGTATCAGATGTTCGCCAACCCGACAGTGACCAACCGCCAGAAAAGAAAGGTGATTGAGTCCATTGAAGAGGTCAGCGGCTTTGACTTGCCATTCCTGTATTCACTGCTGGTGGAAACCAAGAGCGGTGGTTATTTGAACATCTATAATGCCGACGGTTCCGTGTCCGGTATCTCGTTCTGTAACGGGAATATTGTGGGTGTGGACGTGGACGATAAAACCACCTTCCTGGGCGAGATGCTGATTCAGAGTGGTTACGCGACTCCGCAGGATGTGCAGGAAGCCCTGCGTGTAAAAAACAACCGCCGTATTGGGGACTATCTGATTCAGAACAATCAGCTAAGCCCCCATGCCTTTGACCTGATCCTGATGGAGCAAATGAACATCCGTCTGGTGCGCACGATCGTTGATCAGAAAATCCGCGTGAACTTTGCGTCTGCGGAAGTTGAGATGAGCAATCCAAGCATCGATGCTGACAGTCTGTCTTTCTATCTGCATGATTGGATCGCCTCCAAGATTTCAGTCAACTGGCTGAAGTCTTTGTATGTGATGTGGTCCGGTAACATCATCGTGAAAAGTCCGACTTTCCGCGATGATCATCCGGCCTTGAGCATGTCTCTGGTGAAATCCCTGGAAGGTCTGACGGTGAAGCTGAACAACCAGATCACTCTGACGCAGCTTCTGGATATCAAAGGTTATAATGAGGTGGCCGTTTACAAGGCCATTCACTTCCTTTTGACCAAGGGACTGATTGTCTTTGCCCAGCGTGCGGCTTTCGCAAGTCCGGCTGAGCAACTGAAAGTCATCAAAAAGATCGCCACAGAGCTTGAAAACAAGAATTCTTATGAAATCGTCGCTTACATGGAAACGGGGACCGGTGGTGGTTCTGCAGAATCCATTTTGTCTGACTTTATGACCTTGCTGGGGGACGAACCGACTGACACGGCGTCGGAAGTCTATTCCCAATGGCATAAGGTGCGCAAGCTTGCGGAAGACGCGATGACGGCATCTAAAGACACCAACAAAATTGATCAGATCCGTCAGGCTACTCAACGAAATGAAGCCGAAGCCAAACTTCGCGCAAATTCCCTGATGGAAGAAGTCAAAAAAGCCCTGCAGTACACCCAGTACGCAAAAGCACTGGAACTATTGGCTGAGGTTTCCAAGTTGAATCCGCAAACCCAGCAGCTGCATCTGTACAGCTCTTGGGCAAAACTGGGTTCTGTCGAAGTAGCCAAGAAGAACTTCGTTCTGAAAGAAGTGGAACTGGAGTTGATGCAGGTTCCGCCGGATGAGCGCTATGACACGCTTTTCCCGTTTGTGATTGGTCTGTTCAATAAAACCAAAGGCGATATGGTGGCCGCACGCAAATCCTTCGAAAAGAGTGTGGCGCTGGATCCTTCCTTCATTCCTGCTCGTCGGGAAATTTCTGTCTTGGCGGCTGCTAATAAAAAGCAGGACGTCTTTAACGTCGACCTTAAACAGGTTGTTTCGGGCTTCTTTAAAAAGAAATAAATCTTTGTAAACGGGGATTGCCGGGCTGAGGGCTTTGGGACCCTGCCGCTGCGGTGGGCACGCGTTCGTGCTCAATCGCCGCCGGGGCTTTGCCCCGGTTCGCGCATCCTGCGCCGGCGAAGGCCCACCTTCGGGCAGAGTCCCAAAGCCCTCAGCCCGGCAATTGTTTTCATCTGCTTTTTCTTTTTAAAGAATCCCAAAACAACTGAGGTCTTCTCTTAGGGGAATGATCAAAGATTTTACAGAAAAAGGAACATTCAAAAAATGTTCTTTAAAGTGTCTAAAGCGTTGATAAACAGCTAAATCATTATGACTCGAATGTTGTAAAAGTATGGAGATTTTAATTGCGACTTGCAAACATGGACGTAAGCAAGGAGTCGCACGATGAACTACGGAAGAGTCTTACTGCCCCTGAGTTTAATCGTTCTAGCAGGATGTCAGAAAAGCGCTTTGAGTGAAGGTTCAGCAGATACTATGGAGGCGGCAAGTTACTGTGCCGGTCAGCTTTCCAAAGCATCCAGCGAAGACGTTCGCATCGTGGGTAAATCAGCTACAGAAGCAGGAAGCACTGTCAGCTACTCCTTGGATCAGGCCGGGAACTGTGTGAGCAGTTCTGATGTCACATGGAAGGTGGCAGGGGCCAGTCGCACTAAAACTTCGGCGTCCGGGATGACGTCGACGTTTAAATTGGCCGGTACCTATGTGGTGACTGCGCAGGAGAAAACTTCTGGATCTGAAGACATCTCCTTGTCTTTGGTGACGACGGTTGTGAAAGAGGATCTTAAGATCTCTGGTCCACAAGCCGGTTTTGTCTTTAACCCTATGAGTTTTGAGGTTGTGATTCCTTCCGGTGTGGACGCTCAGTCCATCGTTTGGAATTTTAATGACGGCACTGCGACTGTCAGCAACGCCAGAACAGTTGAACACTCCTTCTTTAATGTTGGGACATATCAGGTTCAGGCCACAGTGACTGACGCCGATGGCAAAGTGACTGTTGCCAGCCACCGTGTGACTGTGATGACGGTGATTGATGATATGGACTGCCTGGAGGACTTGCGTATTTCAGGTGCCAACGAAGCGAAAGTGAAAATCGCTACGATGATGCACGTTTATCTGCCAGCGTGTCTGGTAAATAAAGTCGGTGCTGTTCGCTGGAACTTCGGTGATGGTGGCACGGCGGCGAATCAGTCTGTGACTCATGCTTATCAGACGGTGGGCACTTATGCTGTGACGGCGACTTTGTACCTGGGTGATAATCAGGAACCTTGGGTGACTTTGGATCATTCCATTCGTGTGATCGAGGATCTTGATGTTGATCCGGAACCAGAAGTTCCAGTGGATCCAAATGCTTGTACCGTTGCGGGTGCAACCCGTGAATCCCAGGGTGAACTGGTGTCTGAAGAAGTGGCCTGCGGTGTGAATGGTAAAAAGACTGTTTCTTACCGTGACCGTGTGGTTGAAGAATGTAAACTTGTCGTTGAAAAACTGAACTGGGTGGAAGTGTCTCGCACGAAAGAAATCACCAACGAAGGTTCTTGTGAAGGTCAGTCTTGTAAATTGCCTGATGGCAGTCTGCTGGCGCACGGGGCTTCCCAGGTTCTATATTCCAACTCGACTCCAGTGGGTTCTTGCTCCAGCGTGAGTGAATCCCGCACTTGTAATAACGGTGTATTGTCCGGCTCCAGCACGCACAACCAGGTGACTTGTCACGAGGGTTGCGGCAGCTTCGGTTCCCACGGCACTGTAAAAACGGGTGTGATCACGGGTGAAACGAAAGTTCCATTGAAATGTTCTTTCAATGAAGAGGGCTTCTTTGACCTTTATAACGAAATCTCTGACCAGACTTGTACTGACGGTCAGATCATCAGCTCGAACACTCGTCAGGGCACGATGAAAGAAGCAGGGAAATGCCCGGTTTACAAATACGCTCCTACGGACAACTTTACGGCTTGTACCGCGGATTGCGGCGGCAAACAAAACCGTATCTTCGTCTGCGTGGACGATAAAGGTGTGACTGTTGATGACAGCCGCTGTGCGGACCAAGTGAAACCAGTGGAAGAGCGTCTGTGTGATGCCAACCCTGAAGCGGTTCGCAGTCAGTCCTCTGTAACGACAATCGAAGAGGCCAATTCATCTGCAACTTGTCCGGCGAACCAAATTGGTGTGATCGTCAAAACCCGTGAGGTTGTGACGACTAAAACCATGGCTTGTATCGATCACTCTGTTCAGCTGGAAAGCGAAGTGGCGGTTCCAGGTGCTTGGGTTGAGGAAAAATACTGCCGTGACTACGTAGCGCGTCGTTGTTCTCACGACAGCTTGAGCAACACCGAAGCTAAAGGGCGCTACGACTGGATGGTGAAATGTCAGGACGAGCTGCCAGTGATCAAGGAATTCCTGACCAGCTTTGCCAACGTGACAGTGACTGTCGGCGGTAAAAAAGTGGGTCTGGGTTCTTCCGGTCAGGAAATCTATGCGACCTTCATGGATCGTGCATACAATCCTGAAAAAGCATGGATCGCTCCGAAGAAAGCCAATGCTCCATGTACAATGCCTGCGACGGCTTACGTGGCAACAGTGTGCGTGTCTTCATGTGCGACTCCAGAGCAGCAGATTCTGGCTGAAGAGGTCGTAAGCAAGAAACTGAAATACATGTCCTTCTTTGATGCTCTGACTTCACAGTCCGCTTATGTGGGTACAATGCAGTCCGCGGATTCTTTGAACAAGAATGCGGTTGTGAAAACCAAAGTGGATCAGTGGGTGACCGAACTGGTGGACGGCGACCACGAGATCCTGGTGTTCAAAATGAAGTCCGGCCGTGAACTGCGTGTGACGAAAAATCACCCGATCCTGAGTCAGGATGGGTCCATGAAAGTGGCTGAAGAGTTCAAAGTCGGAGAGTCCTTGGTTCAAAGTGGTGGAACACTGGATGCGATTGTCTCCATCAACGAGATCAAGTACTTCGGTAAGGTTTACAACGTGTTTGTTCAGTCCAATGCGCCTCACAAAAACGTGGTGCTGATAAATGGATACCTGAACGGATCCGCATTCTTCCAGAATGCCGGGGCGAAGGAAATGAACAGAACGATCTTCCGTAACAACATGACCCGTGGAGTGTTTGGCAAATGAGAATCAGAATACTAGTGATGCTATCAGGTGCAATAACAGTCCTGGGTGTGGGTTTGATCGTGATGAGTGAAAAGAGCAAGCCAGAGACGGAGTCCCAAGCGGCTCCGGCTCCGGAAGCTCCGGCGGCAAACCCCGTTGAATCTGAAAAAGAGACCGCCATCGCAGCAGGGACGAAACCTGCTGCGATGGACGTGATTAAATCTTCGCAGCCAATGCCGGTGGTGTTTAAGGAATTCAAACAGGCCGGTGATCTTAAAAAGTACGCGGACCTGAGCCGTAAGGCCTTGTTGCTGGAGCCTGACAAGATCGTCAAACGCCGTTTGTTGAAAGATGAAGAGTTCCTGAAAAGTTTGGAAGCTTTGTTGAAGACCGCTCCCAACGACGAAGAGTCCCAGCAGATGCAAAATTCGGCTTTGGATTTTGTATTTGAAGCCCTCAACACCGAGATGAAATCCGCTGCGATAGAAGTTTTAAAGGGTGTGGTCGCAGATGCCACAGTGGAAAACAGTGCTGTGAATGAAATGGATCGCAAAGTGCTGGCAGGGGTGAAGGCAGAAGCTCTTCATAACTGGGCGGCCGCAGATCCAACGGCAGAATCCACTATCAACAGTCTTCTTCCAGGCCCGGTCAGTCAAAAGATCTGGGCGAATGTAAAACACCAGCAGGAAAGCAACCTGGGTGAGTCAGCAATGCTTCGGGCGGGGCAGTAGTTATTCCATCTGGATAGAGAATTAACTCTTATATAAAGTTATTTCTATTTAATGCCGATGAGTATCTTATAAGCACATGATCGAGAAGGTGTTGCTTTTAATTGTAATAGTGCTTGTCGCTATAATGTGCTGGCAGAAGTCCAATGGCGGTCCACTTTGGATTCTTGCCAATTGATCTATCTCTGATTGACTTCAATTGCCCACTTGTTGGGTGAGAATAATTACAAGTATTAGCTGTTGGATTGCGAAGTTGTTTGATATCAATTTTACTTATGTTGCTGATTTACTCTATATCGAGTCTGGAAATGGATTCGATTTAGAAGTACTTTTTGGGAATTGCTGTAATGGTCTTGGCACCGCCAAGGTCGCCGGAAAACCCGGTGTGATTTTAGTCGATCCTGTGGTGGTCACTGCTGTCGAAAAAAACTGAAGCAAATTTAGTAATTATCGATAGGTCTCAGTATAGCAAGACTCAACTTCGGCAACCCCATTGGAGTTATAATAGGGCTCATCCGCGAGCTTGGCATCCAAGGTCCCGTTGTGACTCCAAGTGCCGCGCCCTTCTTTGTAGATGTTGTTGAAATCAAGTTTGATCACACCGGTATTTTTCAAAGTGATCATTAAAGTGCCCGGGCCTTCTTCTTTTTTGATGATAGTATCTTCACCAATCGGGCGCCCCATGCTGGAGGCCATTTCCCAAAGATCCACGATATTTTGTCCCTCATAGACCTTGAAAGTATAGCTTTGTCCAATGGAGCAAATAAGAACATTGACCTTGGCCAATGCGACATCCGCGAACATAAAAGAGAGGATTAAAAGACCGGAAGCTGCCTTCATATTAAAGCCCTTTCGTAGGGCCTAAGGAATACAAGAGGAGGCTTCAAATAGCGAGATCAATCGGCCAAAATTGACAGTGTCTAAAGTCTGGACAGTAGAATCTTCACAGAGATGCTTGTATTGATGTGTGCTGGCTAGTTTAGAAACTCCTTCAGTCTTTCTTTCTGCGCCTGTATTTTTTGAAATACAGCTTCAGCGTGAAACTCCTGTGATTTCATTAGTACCAAGCATGTTCACGCGGGGAATAGAAGTGTTTGCGGGATTCAGGAATCTTTTCGGACTCTTTTTCTTCGATGCGTTTGTCGTCGTGGGCATCGGCCTGGCTCCAGGAATTGGCGGCAAGCTTCTGGCTTTGTTCAAGCTTGTTACTTAGTTCCAAGTCAGAAGCTTGGGCGTTGGAAGCCATTAGAAGACCGATAAATGCGTAAAAGATTGCTTTGGATTTCATGTTTCCTCCTCAGGAAAGTGTTTGTTGTGAGGAGGGTATTGCGTGGTCCGTGCCGCCGGACTTTCGGGATATAAACCACTTGTATTAGATATGGCGTCCGAATTTTCCGTGTGGCCGGTCTCATGTCAGGGAATTAGGACATTTTCAGTTGGAGGCTGTAGGTGTTGAAGTGTTCTGTTCTTGAATCTAAATTCATACCCAGCTTTTCGGCCACCTTTTGCGACCGGATGTTTCCCTGCGAAGACCTAATTTTAGCCTGTTTCCAGCCTTTATTTGCCATTTCCGCGATTAAAGCTTGCAGATTTTGATGTACGAGACCTCGTCCTTCGAAAGCTTTGTCCACCCAGTAACCGAATTCAAAACTTCGGTTTAGGTAGTTCATGGAATGAATTGAGATTGCCCCCGCGAAGACACTGTTTTCAAGGATTTGGAAGTGATAGGCCTGGCCTTCCTGCCATTGAAAATCCGCTTTGTCTGAGAAGCGCATTTGATCTTCGAGGGTGTTGATGTGAACAGGCCAAGTCAGAAATTCCTCAAGGCGCTCTTTCTGCTGTTTGACCTTTTCAAAGATGGCCAGGCTCAAGTCAGATTTTTGTTTTTGAAGCACGGTAGTCGAGTTCACTTCGATCATTTCAACCGGAGATGCCTTTCCCCATATGTTGAGAGTCTGTCGGTGTTTTTCAATCCATGAAGAGATGCTAGAGGCTAGAAGTGTCTTGTCAGGTATTTCATTTGCAGTTCTATCAAAATGCTTTTTTGAAGGCACGGCCCCGTACTTGTGAATTGAAAACATCTTGATAATTTCAAGTTGAGTGTTTTGATTTGCTTTTTTGTTTTGATAGGCAGACATAATTGAAAAATGCAAATTTCTGAGTTCCTTGATCCAAGCTTTTCTGTAACTTTCGATGTATTTTTCAATCGTCGGTTGGGAAATCAAGGGTAGCCGGTTGTAAATACTGAAAGATAAGCCTTCCAGTAGTTCCTGATTGTTCAGCGTGTATTCAAAAGCCCTGAAACTATTGTGATATATTTCCACCTTCTGATGGTTTTTAATTTTGATGGCATCAAGCATGATGTCTCCGTCTTTATCAAGGTGAGTCCATTCAACTCTGTTTTTCAAGTTGGTTTCCAATCGGTTCAGAATTTCCTTGCGAGTTGTCTTCGATGGTTTCGTCTCCCAGATCAGGAAGAGATCCACATCAGAGTCGGGATGACGGAGGGGGGTGTTGAATGATCCTCCAACATAGGCATAGATCAGAGGCAGATCAGTCAGTGTTTCGTAGATTGCGTGAAGGATTGTTTCTTTATTCATTGTATATTCCAAATGAAAAATGGAGGGAACTTTCAGTGGTCGTTGTTGCAACATGGGGTTCACCTTTTTTCAGGTATAATGTGTGATTCTTTTCAAGCCGCAAATTCCTAGATGGAGTTCCTGCAGTCCATGCCTGAAGGTTTTCTTTTTCATCAGCAAGCAGGGTCTGTAACGACACTTCTTTTCTAAAGGACTTCCAGACTTTCCAGAGTTTAGAACCTTCCGTTTGTACAATCCAGATGTCGTGTAGATCGTAATGGATTGGAAGGCCTTGTGCCGCTGAAGGGGTGAAATAGGCATTACATTGAACTCTGAGTCCTGTGTGAAGTTCAATTTCCTCACACAGGGCATTGATGCATGGAAAATCATTTTCGATTGAATTAAAAGACCAGGTGCCATCTTTTAGTTCGAACAGACTGCTTTGGAATATGTCCGCTTCTGTTTTTACGTGACGAGTCTTCCTGCTAAAAGCAGAGTCATGGATGGTGCGTGCCTTGAGTTCTTCTGAAGATGGAAACTTTGATGATTTCAAAAGGATTTCTAGTGCGTTCATGACTCTGCTCCTATTCGTTACATCATTACTTTTCCGTCCATATCGCATTTCAGTTGATAGGTATTGGCCAGTTCCTTGGCTTCTTCAATGCGGCTGCGGTCGAACTTGTTTTCATCATGTGCGGCAAACTTGATACGTGCTTCCGCTCCTTGGGCCTGTAGGATGCGAACCTCAATCCCGTCCACAGCTGCGGTTTGCATGATTTCTGGCACCATCTCCAAAGTAACAATAACGGAACCATCATTTTCAAACTGCTCGACACCGGATTGATATAGGTAAGTTAGGGTGTCGACGGCTTGTTTAGGATCGAAGCCAACAATACGTTTTTGGATAATTCTTTCAGCCAGGGCTGGATTTTGTCTTGTTTCAGTTTCCTGCCTTAGGCCATCTTGATTCAATTGGTTCAAGCCGCTAGCTTGAGCGGCTGGCGCCAGAAGGCTTTGTAGGCTCAGGATACCGAACAGTGTGGACGTGATTGCTTTGGATTTCATATTTCCTCCTCAGGAAAGTGTTTGTGTGAGGAGGGTATTGCGCGGTCCGTGCCGCCGGAATTTAGGGCTATAAACAGCTTATATTTGATTTGGCGTCCGGATTGTCCGGTTGTGGATTCTATATTCTGGGAAATAGGACGAAAGGACCCTTACTTGGTCCCAGTCTTTTTCTGAGCATCCGCAGCCTTCGGGGCAGCCGCTTTGACTGGTGGGGTGATATTCAACTTGGTGATTTCCTTCACCACAGCCTCACCCCAGGCTGCCGAGTCTTTCGGGCCATAGTGAATGCCATCGGATTTGCCGCCGGGATATTTCGTCAGCTTGGTGGAATCAATGAACTGACAGTTGTTGGCGTCAGCCCAGGACTTTAATTCCTTCACACCCAGTTCAAGATTCTTTTTGAAGGGGTCTTTTTTTAAGTCTGGAGGTCCTACCCAGATGCACGCAGAACCTGCGGCATTGATCTGCTTCATCATCTTTTCAACGTGGGCTTTTTCGCTTTTGATATTGCCAGGGCTTGCCAGGAAATTTGTTCCCAAGGTGATCACGGTCAGATCCGGTTTCGTGGCGGCAAGTTCCTCACCGAACGAAGGCAGGCGGTGACTGGTCACGCGGGTTTCTTGACCTTTGGCGTTCTTTTTCCAGAAACCACAGTTGGTGCTTTTAAAGTTTTCAGAGCTGGTGGTCCACGTGGACGGGGACGATCCGCAACTGGATAAAGATGTGACCTGTGTGTCGCCCTTTCTGAAGTGCGCATCCAGCACCGAGCCGTAACGGCCGTAAGCGTGGGAATCCCCCAACAGCAAAACGCGCGAAGGACCTTCGGCAAAGGCCGATGAGAATGAAAGCAAAACTGTCAAAGTCAAAAGTGTGCTTTTCATAAAGTCCTTCGTCAGAAATTAAAACTTCCAGTAAAGGCTGGTGGACAGGCCGATTTGCATGTCTTCTTTGGTTGCGGATGGATCGAACTTATAGTCCGCCAAATCCACGCCATAGCGCCAGTACCATTGGTTAGAGAACTGCAAGTAAGCTTGTGCTTTCAGGTTGTAAGCCGACTTCACTTTGAAGTCGCTTCCAGAAGAACCTGCATAGTACTGCAGCTTGTATTCCGACCAATCCATGAACGGGCGCAACCAGCGGCCTGGTTTTTTGATGATATAAGCCCCCAGCCCGTAAGCTGTGGCACTGGAACTTTCGCCGGCCACCATTTGCAGTGGTACTGTAAGACCCCAAGTGGCATCCACAAGGTTAAAGCCTTCGTGAGCGCGCCACATCAGTTCTACCGTGGTCAGATCGACCTTGGCGGTATCATCGTTTTCGGTCAGGTGCTGCTGGCGCTCAATCGACAATCCCCAGTGGAATCGGGTCCAGTCTGAATTCATCCACAGGAAGTTCTCAATCCACCACTGGAACTCAATAGTCCCAAACGCAATGCCTGACGGAGTCTGATAGCGCGCTCCCAGGCCCAGTCCAAACGGCTGCCCGCGGAAGACGTCGTTGCCAGCAACAAACGTGTGGCTGTCCGCCGTGACCGCCAGATAACGACGGTTTTCAACCCCGGCCGGGATGTCATCAATGGTCCAAACGAATTGATTTTTCTTGGTGCCTTCCAGACGAGCGGCTTTGTCAGTATCGAGAACTTTTACCGTGACGCCTTCTGGTGCCACGCCAGCAAAGCTCAAGGATGAAGAATACGTGCGCACGGCCGAACGATTGGAAAGATAAGGGCGGTTCTTTTCGCGTGGCAACTGGCCACGGATATAGAACTCCTGGCGCATTGGAATGTCGCCATCACCTTTTAAGTAAAGCACGGGACGGGACTTCGGCAAAGAGATCTGCCATTCCGTGGCCGAAAGCTTCTTTACTTTCTTTGCATCCACAGGCTCAGCACCTGAAGCTGTCAGGATCAGATTTTCGCCATCGTCTGAAACCACGACATCTTTAAAATCGACATCTTTTTTGCGGGTTTCAATTTCCAGGAAGGCGCCAGAACGGGTCGCGGCTTTAAACGCCACGTTTTCACTGCGGTCGTTCAGATAGATAATCCCCTGATTGCCCACGACCTTGCCGTTGATTTCAATCTGTGAAGCTTTCTTCGTGCTGGTGCGGGCCTTCACAGTCATCTGACCTTGTTGGGAACTCAGGTAAAGTTCGTTGGAGCAAAGATACAAACGAGTCTCTTCACTTTCGCGGTAAATACAGAACGTCATGAATGGCAGATACTTCATGTCGTCGACAAGATTGTTTTCGATTTCTTCCACCACGAATTCCGCTTTTTCTGAACGCAGGTCTCCCTCTTCGGCGGGAAGGGTGTCGGTGGTGAGTTTGATGTTGTTCTTGTCCAGAACGGCGTTAAAGATGGCTTTGCCGGAATTGTTTTTCACTGCCAGCTCGCCATCCTTGATCAGGCCTGCCGGCCAAGAGAATCGGATGCGGTAAGAACCTTTTTTGGACGGGGAAGGTTCCACTTGGAAGGTGACTTCCGTTGTGTCAATCAGGATGTCGCCGACTTTCAGACGGTTTTCATCCATCAGGGTGTATTCAAAGCGCTGAGGCAGAACCTGCAGATTGTTTTTGTCGGCCTGAAAATACATGGGCTTCAGGCGGCTTGTGCGGGTTTGAGCCGCCACAGGCAGGGCGATCGAAAGACTTAACAATGCAAGCAGGGCGGATTTCATTACAGTAGCTCCTTCTTGATTTCTTCAGCGCTTTTATGGGCCATGATCGCTTTGATCACAGCCAGGGAGGTTGTCATTTTGGAAAGGAAGTCGGCGTTGTGAGTGATCACCACACGACGGGGATGTCCGTCCCAGGCGTTTTTAATACGGTCATTCAGGTCCCAGGCCTCCTGATAGGTTTCAGTGCGGATGGGATTTGAACTGTCATAGTCATCGGCTGCCGCTGTGTCCAGGTGAATGACCCAGTCATAACGGGCCAGTTCTTTTTCCTTGGTGGTGTTCATGCTGGTAAAGAAATCACTGCCCAAAGAGGTCGGCCAGTAAGCAGCACTGTCCAGGGAGCCACGGTCACAGACGATCAGACTTTTTTGGCTGACGTAAGAAATCATCGCTTCCAGTTCAAACTGAGTCGCATAGATCGCTTTTTGCGCATGCACCACGGTCTGGGGATCTTTGTAACGAGGGAAACCTCCGCGATACAAAATACTGGCCGCTTCCGGCACGATGGCACAGCGCTGGCCCAGCTCTTTTTTCAGAGCTTCGATAAGTGTGGTTTTTCCCCCTGAAGGGCCTCCGGTGATCGCGACTTTGACGTATGAATTCATACCTCTATGGTCCCTAATAAAAGGTCCTTAGGTCAAAACAAAAAACTAGAGCATATAACGCAATCGGAAGGCGATCTTATACAGGATGTGGGTTAGCCAAGAAGGGGTGGCAAAATCCTTTTCTGAGGCAGGTTTGGAGTTGGCGATGTCTTGATGCCATTGCTCCAGCATATTCTGCACCATGGAGGGTTCCTGCAGAATCACTTCGACCTCAAGATCATGCAGAATACTGCGATGATTCAGGTTGAAAGAGCCTACGAACGCCTCGTTGTCGATGATCATCGTCTTGGCGTGCAAAATCGACTTCTGATACTCAAAGATCGGGATCTGCCGTTGAATCAAAAGGCGGACAATATAAAAAGCCGCCCATTTGACCATCGGAACGTCGGATTTTCCGGGAATCAGCAGCTGAACGTCGACTCCGCGCTGGGCGGCCTTCAGCAACGCCCGCAGCAAGGATCTGCGTGGCAGGAAATAGGCTGTGGTCAAATAGATGCGATTTTCGGCATGACTGATCCGGCGAAGCAGATCGCGATAAAGTTTTTTTCGTGTGCGCTGGGTGGTGTTCAGGCGAAGCACATTGTGGGCAACGTCCTCATTCATGCGCCAGCGGCCCACCCACGTTAAAAGGCCCTTCATGAAGGTGCGCAGGTACGAGATCTGAAAAGCCAGCACCAGGCGTTTGACGGGTTCGCCTTCCACCCACACGCCGGTGTCCCGCCAGGCTTTTTCGCCGACATAACTCACACAGTGTTCCTGAGTGAAATTCATGCTGCCCAGATAGGCGCGTTTTTCATCGATGATCGCAATCTTGCGGTGGGTGCGGCGATTGATGCGTTTAAATATCAAAGACCCGCGCCAGGAATATTTCATCACAAACTGGTGCGCCCAAATCAGCGGGTGAGGCAGCGGATGAAAAACCCGAAGCTCCAGGCCGTTGTCCGTGCAAAAGCGGTCCAGATAAGGGATTGAAGTGTAGGAGCCGAAGCCATCGACGACGATTTTGACGGTGCAGCCGCGCTGGCGCGCATTTGTCAATTCATGCAAAATCGACTGAGTCAGCTTATCTTCAGCAAAGATGTACGATTCAATGGTGACGCTACGACGAGCCTGTCTTATATCTAGAATGAGACTTGAGAAAAAGTCGTCACCTGAGTGAAAAATTTGAACTTGGCTCCATGACTCCATATGTCGCAATTGTTCATTAAATTATTAAAAAAGTCGACAGCAAAGCAAGGGGGAGGGCACACTCACTTTATGGCATTAAGCAACATATCTCTGGACATCAAAAGTCTTAAAAAAATCTTGGCGGGCAGCCTTCTGAGTCTTACCTTTTGCGGAGCAACATGGGCTCAGGCGGCGGTACCGTCCTCTAAAACCACAGTTATTTACTTCGGCCAAGGCAAGGCGGAAGATTTCGAACTTAAGGTGAAGCCGGTTTTTGCTGATTACGTTAAATCCTGTAAGACTTGCGAGATTCTGAACTACACTCCGTACACCAAAGAAGGCGAAGTCGACATGGCCTCCTTGCACGAGCGTGTGGAATCCCTGCCGGACAACGCCGCTTTTGTTTTCTTTGATTTCAATATGAGAGCCAACGAAGCCAACAAAGAGCTGGTGGAGCTGCTGAATAAGAAAGTCGACTCCGGCCTTGTTGTTGTCGGTGCGGCAGGCGGCCCGGGTCCTGCGGAAGCCTCCAGTCCTCTAAGCCGCACGATTCTAGGCCAAGTGCATGGTGCTTTGATCATCGGTGAGCTGGGTGAAAGAGACCGTTTGTTCCCGGTGATTGGTTTCTATGGCCCTGAAATGCTGACGGCTTTGCGGGCTCCACGCGATATCGTGGGTCAGGGATACAGTCCGTTGATCTTTACAGCAAATCTGGCCAGCAACTGGCAAAAACGTACGTCTTCTGAGTGGGTCGAGCACTTCCGCACGAAAAAGTTGAAGACCCGTAAATTGTGGCTGGATCTGGGCGATTTGTTCTAATTAGCGACCTGGAAACAGTTCGACACGATCCCGGTATTCTGCCGGGATTTTTTCTTGAAGCAGGCGCAAAGCCTCTTTGTCTGAATATCTGCTGGAAGCATGAATAATAACGATCTTCTCGCTCTCAATGTCCTTGAGGCGCGGGATGATTTCGTCAATATGGGTGTGACCCCAGGTTCTGGCGTGTTCGACGGATTTTTTGTCGTCCAGATAGGTGGATTCCATGATCAGGATCTTGCTTTGGCGAACCCAGGGGCGGGAATCCAAAAACTCGATCTGGGTGTCGCCGGTAAAGCTGACCACTGGAATGTTGGTGGTTTCGTTGACTTCAAGTCCTTGACGGCGCAGATCTACGATTTCGTCCTGTTTCAACCCCAGGTACTCTTTTTTCAGTTTTTTGTGAACTTCAAACAGGGTGTAACCGTAGGACTCGATTCGGTGAGTGGTCGGGAAGACCTTGATAAAGGCCTGGGGGTTCAGCGGGATTTCGTCATCGGCTTTAACGGGAACGAACTCGTACTTGTACTGGTGGTTTTCAATCTGCTCCCAGAGCTTCATGATCTTATCCAAAGGCTCCACCAGCGTGCCCGGCATATAGAACTTTCCAGGCGGCAGCGAGTTCATCGCTCTCTGTGAGATGATGTAAGGAATCCCAGCTGCGTGATCAAGGTGGCCGTGACTGATAAAGAATTGCTTTAAGTTTATCAGGAAAGGATAGCCTTGTGCGACATCAAAGCTCAAAGAGAGTTCGGGCATGGAAATCGCCGTGCGGATTCCCGACAGCGACATTCCATGGAACTTGTACTTGTTGTAACTCCAACTCTCTCCGGCTTGAACTGACATACGATTACATGCAGCGGGCTACGAGGTCGTGACCAATCCACGCCACCGGAGCTTTTGGCTGCCAGGAGTCGTGAAGCATCACATAACCGCAGGATTTAAACACCACTTCAGACAACACGGCCGTCAGCAGGTTCTTAGGGTCTTTGTGCATATCAAACAGGGCATCTGAGTTTTTCAGCATGTACTCCATTTGATCCTGACGGGAGTGTTGAGGCCATTTTTCGAATTTGGTGAACTCCAAAGTCAGATCATTGGTCAAGTAGTCGTCAGTGGTTTTGATGATTTGTTCAAGTGTTACGTCATCTTTTAGAAGCGCCTTGCAGTCGTTCAGAACCTGTTCAGCGTGTTTCTTGTCACCCGCGTCTTTATGGATAGCTGCGATCAAAGGGTAAAGTGATACTTCAACACCTTGGAAGATGGAGCTTGAGTTCGTCAGGATCTCTGGGCAGTTGTAAACGCAGCAGTGAATACCTTGTTTTGCAAAGTCTTCGGCGTGTTTTTCCAATGCCATTTTTGCCCAACCCTGGAAGTAGCACGTGTAAGTCTGCCATTTGTACTGGCCACGGATCAGTACTTCGGTGCCGTGGTATCCGTAAGCCGTGTAAGAAACGTGGCTGCCGGAAGCTTCCAGTTTTTTGCGCAGTGGGGTGGAAAGATCAACCAGATGCTTGAAGGTATCCGCGGTGACGTCCTGGAAGTTTTTCAGGCAAAGCTTTCCGATTTCAGAATCCATCAAAGCCTGGGAAGAAATGTGGCGATCCCCGGTGCCTTTGGCAACGCGGTTCAAAACCGGCATGATCACTTTCGTGCGCGGAACGCCGCCCGCCATCAGGTGCGCAAACAGAACATTGGCACCCGCCGGGATGTATTGTTCCAGTTCATTCAGGAAAAGTTCGGTGTTTTTTTTGAAACGGGCGGTGCCATTTTTCTGGGATTCTTCGATGGAAGACCAGTCCAATTGGACCTTGTCCCATTCGCTCATTTTGACGCCTTCCAACTGCTGGCAAGGAGTCACGCCTTTAGAATCTGGCTCCATGTCAAAGCCGGCCTCCATCGGCACGTTGATGAACGGAGCCGGGATGTTGGCGGTTTCTTCGGCATTCAGGGCACGCAAAGTACCGTCTTTTTCACGGCGGCCCACGGTGGCACGAACAATTGTCATTCCACGGCGCTCAGCCTCTTCAACCAAACCGTTGGCATATCCACGAGTGAAAAGCTCGCCGAACAGGACCAGGACATCGCCTTTTTTGTACGGGCTCAAGGATGGCTTCTCGTTCAGAGGGAAAAGTTGCGTCATAAATACCTCATTCAAAATAGAAAAAAAACATACTTGTCCTCTCTGCCAGCGGGGTCAAGTTTTGACTAGAGGCAGTTCAAAATACACCGCAGAGTGCTTATGTTGTGGGCCGTTTTTATTGCTTTGGGAGATGGGGGGCGTTTAGAATGGGCTTTCGGAGGACTATTGTGCGAGTTGTTAGTATGGTTCCGTCATGGACCGAGACACTTTTAAAAGCCGGTGTTCAGGTTGTTGGACGCACGCGTTTTTGCATTCATCCTCCGAAGCAGATCACAAACATCCCGATTGTCGGGGGCACCAAAGATGTGTCCTGGGATCTGGTGGCGGATTTAAAGCCTGATCTGGTGCTGCTGGATCAGGAAGAAAACCCCCTGGAAATGGCCGAAGAATGCCCGGTGCCTTATCTGGCGACCCATGTGCATTCCCTCGAGTCCCTGCAAAAAGAGCTGGCCCGCCTAGGGGAGCACTTTGAAAATCCCCAGTTGATGGAAATGTCGGTGGAGGCCTTGGATCTGGTCGAGGCCGCGCCGCTGAAGTGGGATCTGCAAAAGATCCCGGGCTTTTTGGAGTGGGTGCGCCCACCGGGAAAGAGCTATGACGAAGTCCTTTATCTGATCTGGAAAAAACCCTGGATGAGTGTCAGCCGCGAGACTTACATCGGCTCGGTGCTGGAAAAACTGGGAGCCAAGGTGGCCGCATTCCCCGAAGGTGACAAGTATCCGGTGGTGGAGTTGGAAGACTTCAAGAACGCCTTTTATTTATTTTCTTCCGAGCCTTATCCTTTTCAGAAAAAGATTTCTGACCTGAAGGCGCTGGATATTGATGGAGCGATCGTCAACGGGGAATCCTATTCCTGGTTCGGTGTTCGCAGTCTTGAGTTTTTGAAAGAAGCCTATCCCCAAAAGTAGGTCTGGTGTGTTCAACTTCTCGTGACAGATCCGGATGGTGATATAGAATAAAATCTCATGATTTTGTTGTGTGAACATCAGGAAGGATCTGCATCATGACTCTGACGTCGTTTTCTGCCCGTGTATCCCTGTTGGCTTTGACTACCATACTTGCCACCTCGTGTGCTGAAAAAAGCCAGGCGCCCGAGTCGCTGACCTTGAAAATGATGCGCATGCAGGCGGAAAACAACTATCAGTCTGAACTTCCGCAGAAAGATCTGAAATCAGTTAAAAAAGTTCAGCGTGTGGCCTTTGTCTGCTGCGCACATCAGGATCAGGAACAAAATCTGTGGCAGCAGGTTTCTGCGAAAAATCCCGATGTCGTGGTCTTCACCGGCAACAGCGTCAGTTCTGTGCGCTATGATGAAAAACCACTGGGGGCGCAGTACAAAAAGCTGGATCAAATCGAAGGCTATCGCCAGTTGCGTGGTAAAGCGCCTTTCATGGCGGTGTGGGACGGGTTGGATTTCGGTCTTCGTCATGGGGATTCTGGCTATGAAGGCAAACACGAAAGTCGCGAAGCTTTCCTGAATTATTGGAGCTATATCACGAAACTTCAGCCTAAATCCGCCAAGGGTGTCGAACACTCGGTGATCCTGGGGGCGCCGGGGCAGCGTGTGCAAATCATCATGCTGGACACGCGTTTCTATGCAACCCCTTGGCTGGACACGGGGGTGGATGGCCAGTTTAAGAAAAACTGGAACCGTTCAGATTCACTGTTGGGAGCCGGGCAGTGGAGCTGGCTGGAAAGCGAACTTAGCAAAGAGGCTGAATACCGTGTGATCGTGTCTCCGCTGCAGATGGCGGCCAACACCGGCGGTCAGGAGCGCTGGGGTTTGTTCCCGCTGGATCGCCAGAAGTTCTTTGATACTTTGCGCGCCACCAATGCCAAAAAAGTGGTGATCGTCAGCGGCAACCGCGGGTTTGGCTCTGTCGGCAAAGTGGATCTGCTGGAAGGTTATGGGCCGCTGTATGATCTGACTGTCGGTCCTTTGAACGGCGATATCACAAACCGTGAAAAAGACTTCCACTATGTGGGTGGCGCCTTAGAGGCCTTTAACTTCGGTCTGCTGGAGTGGGACTGGAAAAATAAAACAGTCCACATGAAACTGGTGGATGAAAGCGGCAAGACCGCGCAGGAAATGAAGCTGAGTTTGTAATTGGTAAAAGTCTGAAACTAAAAACCCGCGAAATCCGCGGGTTTTTTTATTTGTGGCCGGATTTGTCTTTTTGGAATTTGTACGAAGCCTTTCGACGGAGCAGCTTTTCATAAAAGGCACTCTGTTTGTCGATACTCTCTTCTAGTTCTTTGGACTTTATCTGCCGGCAGATATTCAACGCGTGCAGAGTGTCTTCGGGATCGTATTTGTTCTGATATTCACCCGTGACACTGTTCATCTGGCGCAGCAGTTCTTTTTTTAACAAAGCGATGGAGTCAGGATCCAGTTGCGCCCGGGCCGACACTGCCTGGGCTTTGGCTTCAGGGGTGGTTTCATCAAAGGAGACATTGCCTATGGTTCCGTCTTTTTGAAAGCTGATCGTGCGATAGAAAACCTGACCTTTTTCTTCCAGCTTCACTGTCATGCTTTGTCCGGCATATTTGTGCTCCAGGGCGCTGACGGATTGATCCGTGATGAAATAGATTTTCTTCCCGGAGATTAAAGTGAAGGGGGTGGGGGAGGTGACTTCCAGTTTAAAGGTGCGAGAATCTGATTTGCCGTCGAGAGCTTCATGGCAGGCGATGATTTGCGCCAGTTCCTGGGAGGAAAAAGCGTTATTCGCAAATAAGAATAAGCCAGCAATCAGAATTATTTTCATGATTTCAGGATAAAGGGAATTCCCAAGGACCACCAAGCGGCGGTTCAGGAATTCCCGATTTGAGACTATTTAACCAGGTACATGCCCGGATAGCTTGGAGCAGGCATCTGGAACAGCTGCTCCATCATCTTGGTGGCCTGAACCTGAGGATCTTCGTCTTTTTCCGCACCCTGAGGCATGCCGGCGTTCCCGCGCATGGCGATCACGAAGCGGTTGAAGTCTTGCGTGGATCTCAGCGCGATAAAGAAGTTGCGGTTGCGGGAATCCCCACTGTCCTGCATTTGGGAACTGCTGGATTCCTGAGCGATCAGGTAGTAGTTCTCAGTGATGTCCATTGGCTCAGTGTGAGTCACACCGTCACACACCATGATACCACGAGTGACTGCCGCCGCCTTTTCAGCCTCGGTCAATTGTGAGTTCAGAACCATCAGATAGTCCTTGCGGCCGAACCAGGATTTCGTGTCCTTGATGAACAAAGTCGGGTTCAGGCGCACGATCGCGCACTGCTCGTATTTGTTCACGCGAACCTTCATCTGGCTCTGTTGAACCGTCATGGAAGTGGAGCCGTTCACAGAAATCGAGTTGCTGGAAGCTTTCGCGTCTGTAGTGGCCCAGGACATGGTGTATCCCAGGTCCGCACTGACAGACAATAGATCCATGAACTTTTTAGACAGACCGATCTTCGCAGACACACTCGTGGAAGAAGTCACGGATTTAGAGTGAGAAGCGCTCAAAGAGAAGCTTGTGCCCACCGTCAGCCCCTGATTCAGGCCTTTCAGATACTGAGTGTTGCCGACTTCTTTGATCAACATCTGTTTTTCAACCATGAAGAACTTGGAAACGTCTTTTTTAACCGCATGGAAGCAGTCCATACCGAACGCCGGAG
The DNA here is from genome assembly GCF_000196175.1 of Bdellovibrio bacteriovorus HD100. NCBI lineage: Bacteria > Pseudomonadati > Bdellovibrionota > Bdellovibrionia > Bdellovibrionales > Pseudobdellovibrionaceae > Bdellovibrio > Bdellovibrio bacteriovorus. The sequence goes on along the minus strand of NC_005363.1, from coordinate 2,289,126 downwards.
CGATATTAGGCATGATCGCGCCACCTTTGGCCGCGTACATTTTTCTCATGTAGTCGCTGGCCCAGAAAGCACACATTCTTTGTGCCGCTTCGTTGGACAACTTGCCCGTGGAAACCAGTGAATACAAATCAGACTTCGTCACAATCAGACGGTCCGCCAGATTGGTGGAACCCACCAGCGCTTTCACCAGCGGCTGCTCTTTTTCAAGGTTTGGCAAAGCCAGCAGATCCAGGTTGTTTTCTTTGGCAAAGTGAGCCGCCTGAGAACGGTTTTTAATGTTGCTGGTGATTTCTGCTTTTACTTTCAAACCTTCCGCCACAATGCGAGCCACCACGTTCTTTTCAGACGTGTTGTTTTCGCCTTTACCCTTCAACAGGTAAGTGCTGATCGCTGCCGGGTCCATAATTCTTAGCGGACGGGTGGTTTCATCAATGTTCAAAGTAATCGGACCAATGAAGGTCGGATTTTCCAAAACGGAACCCGCATCAATCGCAGTGTCGACGTGCTGGGAAGCATCTTTCAGGCGCACTTCGCCTTTTTCAACCACAACTTTTGATTCATCCACCGGGTGCAGTTCCACCAGAATGTTGTTGCGGTTACCCAGGGCTTTCAGATCCTGCGTCTGGAAAGTCACGTCCGTGTTGATCAGGCCGTTCATCACGTTTACGAAACGGTCTGCGGATGTAACATAAGTGTTCTTCTGGTCATAGTCGCGGTTTTGCACGATGGCCAGCTTCATCAAGTAAACACCATCACGCAGTTTCTGAGCTTCCGCGCGGCCGTTGGCCAAGCTTGAATAGATCAGCAGGCGAGGGTCCATCTTGAACTGGATTTTTTTGGTCACAGTCAGGTTCAGTTGTGCATCCACGTTGTAGTTGTAAGACAACGTGTTGTAGCTGAAGCTGTCCAGCAGGATTTGCGTGCGTGGGCGGCTTTCTTTTTCGCAGCTCAGGATCAGCTTTTCAGTTGGATCCACATAGCGCATGTCACGAGCCACCTGACCCCAGGATTCCCATGGGTTCACGATGATTTCCAGTTTTTCCTTCATGCCCAGGTCTTCGTTTTCGATCTGAACATAACCCTTCAAATAGCGCTGGCAATCGAAGTACTTGAAGGAAATGCTCTCATCCCAGCTTAGGCATGAGTTGTTGTCAGTCTTCAAGGACACCGAAGAAGAAGTCTCTGCCTCGTTTTGACGGAACTTAGTGACTTTGAATGTGTGAGCGCGCGTGTTCTTTTGATCCAGGCCGTTTCTTACGCAGGCCTTGATATTATAGAACACTTCACGAGTGGACGTCGTTTCAGAACCCACGCGGATAAAACGGAATTCCAATTGGGACACTTCAATTTTTGGTTTCTGGTAAGTGTCTTCGTTCATTTTGCCAGCCGGTGTGACCTGCGCCACTTCCTGCATCTGTGCATTTACATAGTTGCTGATCTTGAAGCCCTTGGTTTGAGCCACAATCGTGTTCAGTTTCAGGAAAGAAGACCCTTTGATCTGATCGTATTCACCCAGGAAGTAAACGCCATCAAATGCCGTCAGGCCTTGGGGACCGTTCACCGGAGAAAGCTCCAGACCCAGCATGATTTGACCGCGAGTAGGCAAAGCTGGAAGGTGCATCGGGGATTTGATCGCCAAAGAACCGTTTTCCATTTTGACGTCCATCATCGGAGTCTCAGACATCTGGCGGCGGATTTCCTGGTTGTCGTGCTGATAGATATGGATCAGCTTCATGCGCGCTTTGAAAGATCCCGCCGTCAGGGCGCGCAGGAACATTTCGCCGTTCATTTTGGTCAGTTGAATGGATGGATTCGGGCGCATTTCCACCAGCAGGGTCACACCATCGGCAGTCATTTTCTGTTCTGTGACGAACAGACGACCATCTTCCACCCACAAAGGGCGTGTTGCTTGAGCGTTGTCGGCAGAAAGGCCTTTCAAAGCCAGTTTGCCTTGTTCCTGGTTGTCCACCAGGCGAGGGATGTTGTTGCCATCATCCGGATTCAAAACCGGAGTTAAAGTTTCGCCATGGGACCAAGGGTTGATCGCATAAGCCACTTTTTGAGAACCGCGGTGAACGCCCGTGCCTTTGATGGTTCTTTCGATGCGGATGTACTGGGATTCTGCCAGGAAGTTAAAGCTCACGCGCTCAGCCCAAGTCAGGCAGCCGGCTTTGTCAGTTGTAACTTTCTGCTGTGTTTCTTCCACCATGAAATCATGACCCGCCACGACCTTGTCGTATGCAACGTCTTTGATACATGCCTGAAGATTGAAAACTTTAGAGGACGGCAGGGCAAAGTCACCCTGAACACTGACTTCCAAAGCTTTGGATTTGTCAGCCATTGGTTGCGCTGTGAAAGTCGCAGCCCCTGTGCCCGTGCTTTCTTTGTCCTGCGGAGAAGGAAGATTACATCCTGCCAGTGACAAAGCGTAAAGACTTAAGATGGCTTTAAGGATTGTCAGTTTAGATGTTTGCATAGAAAGTCTCCAGCTTGATCATCAAAGTCTTCTCGCGGGATTGGGGGGCGCGATTAAACATCACTTCTGAATCCGTGTATTTCACGCCGATATTGAAACCTTCCTTTTTAAAGGATAGGTAGCTTTCGGCGGAATAGCCCACGCGGTTGGTTTCAAAACCACCGGCGTTAAAGTAAGCCACCGCTGCTTCCGGAGCGATGGAGAAATAACTGCCTTCAATGACCAGGTCCGTATTTTTGCCGAAGTGGAACTCACCCGCGGCAAAGTAACGGGTTGCGGTGTTCTGGTCGGATGGAGCTTTGGTGTTTTGCAAGTACTCGCCACCAGCTCTGAAATCAAACAGAGAAAACACCGGGAATTCAAATTCAGTCGCGGCCTCAATGCCTTCGTATTTATACATGAAGGCGTACTGGGCTTCAGAAAGCTTTTCAACTTCGTTCCCCAGCAAATTGGACTGCTGAGCCACCGCAGATGGCAGGTTGTTATACATGAAGTATCCAACAGAGGACTTCCAGAAAAGGTTCTGGGCGGCCTGCATTTGGAACTTCAATGCGGCTGTGTTCAAGGACGGAGTCTTTTCAAGTTCTTTGGTGTTCGTGCTCAAAGAAGTTGAAGTCGGGATTGCGGATTCCACAGAAAGGCTTGTTTTAGTCAGGCCCGCTTTCATCAGGGCTTCCAGGCGAGCTGCGGGGAAGGCGATGCCATCCACCAGAAGATTTGTGTGCATGTGGCGTTGATTCAAGGCACCCGCTGACAGGCGCAACGCCGAGAATGGCAGATAGTGAGCTGCCGCCTGGTTCAGAATGATCTTGTTTTCAGCTCTGTCGGCACCATCCACGCTCTGGGTTTGGCCTGATTGCAGGCGCAAAGAAGGCTGGATGTCCAACTGCAAGGAACGGCTTAGAAGGTATTTGGCTTTGATATCTGTGCGGATATCAACGACTTTGGATTGGCTGCGCTCATCGTGCACGTCAGAGCCTGCAAGGCGCAGTCTCCACTCGGCATCGAAGCGGCTGCTTTCTTTGGTCTCAGGCATAGCTGCGCTGATCTGACTTTGCGCATAGCTTTGCGCCGTCAGTATCAGAATGAGACAAAGTGTTGATAATGCAGTTCTTTTCATGCCAACCCCATATTCCTACACACATCATTTCAAGTTCCGTGCGCGGGTTTGGCGTTACCATTTCAAAGATATAAGACTTAATAGAAAGGCCTTGGACAGTGTGCCCTCAATTGTCACAGCCAGGAAAAAAAGCCAACAAGGGCTCACAATCCCCAATGGGGGCAGTAAGAGGTCGATTTAGAAGGAAGTTCTTAATTTCAGAATTGAGACAGTTTATTTATAGACCTGTTTGCAAGAGCTTTCACATGCGGCAGCGTCTCGGGCAGATTCGCCAAACTGGGCACCACGAGCAGTGGCCTTATAGTCGTCTTCATCAAAGCGGGTGTTGTAGTTGCAGTCGGTGATGTCGCGATCTTCTTTCAACCAGCCCACATAGTCAGCCGTGTGATAGCTGGTTTCCTGAGAAATGCGACAACCAATGTAACAATGAGCCAGTTTGTCTGTGCCCATCTTTTCTGCCTTATTTTTTTCACTCTTGTAAACGTTGTAAGCCTTGATCAAAGAAAATGGATTTCCAGTGCCAGGATTCTGGTCAGCCCAGTCACCACGGAAGGCATCGTATTCATCAGCGCTGGCAAAGGCCTGACGGGTGTTCGGGTTGCGCTCTTTTTGATAGCAGAGTGGGTCTGCTGCTTGCGCAACTGAAGAAAGGCTGATGATAAGGGCGATCAGGATTTTTGCCATAAGGGCAAAATCTATCAAAGTCGCCCTCATGGTGCCCGTGAAAATTCAGCAAGGTGAATTTTTATAATGCCAGTGACGATTTATGGCCAGCTAGGCTTCAGGTATTGAAATACGGACAACCGATGCGCAGTTCTGGCAGATTTCCGTGTGTTCCTCAAAAAAAGCGGCTTTGCCAATTGTCACTGGCGTCTTGCAGTGCGGGCAGTGGATCGAGCCCGACAAGATCTCGTGACGGAATTTACGCGCGCGCACGGACAGATAGATTCCCAGAATAAAAAATAACGGCGTCAGAACAAAGTGCACCACTGGAAGCAGAATACTGAAAATCGCCAGGCCCCAGAACATTCCCAGCTTTTGCAATGACTTGATCAGAACCTCACGCGGGGAATACGAGCGGATGTCGGCGGTGCCGTACTCGACATGATCGCTGCCGGCAGTGGCTTGAATGCGTTGCTGACTCATGAGTGGGATCCTCCGTAGTATTCATGGGGAACCTTCAGGCCCCGGCGTGCGATTTTTTCAGTCATGATAGAGTTTTTCATAATCACGGTTGAAATCAAATAAGCAATACAACAACAACCCAACAAAGGAACCAGGCCCACGGGTTGTTTGGTTCCTTCCAGAGCAAACAGTACGGATGCCAAGAGTGCTCGTGAAGATCCCGCAAACAGGGCTGCCATTCCGATCAGGGCCATGGTGTTTACATCCGTGTGCAGTTCGGGAACAAATCGAGCCAGCAGCGTTCCAATGATAAATCCGAAAGCGGCGCCCAATGTCAGTAGTGGCGCCAGGGTCCCGCCGGACGTTCCGCTTCCCAGCGCAATGGCCCAGGCCAGGAACTTCCATACGAAGATGCTTACTGCGGCGCCGACGGTAAGACTGCCAGCAAGACTCAGTGATATATTGCCATAGCCCACACCCAAGGAGCGTGGCTCAATCAGGCCGATAATGCCCACAGCAAGGCCACCCAGTGCGGGCCACCACAGCCAGTGAAGGGGGATTTTTTCAAAGTGGTCTTCCACCCAGTAAATGGATTTCGTGACAACGACCGCCAGTAATCCCATGACAGCGCCAAACACCAGATACGTCAGCAGCCCGGTCATGTCAGGAACCTGAATAGGCGGCATGGTGAAGAAAGCTTCCGTGTGCATAAAGGCCGAACGCAATGTCGCCGCCACGGCTGTTGCCAGCGCCACGGGAACAAAAGATTTGGGACGGTATTCAAAAAGGAGCAGCTCGATGGCCAGCAAGACCGCCGACAATGGTGTGCCAAAGATCGCAGTCATGCCTGCTGCCGCGCCGGAAGCCAGAATGATTTTTCTTTCATAGGCACTGACGGGCACAATCTGTCCCAGCCAGGACCCCAAGGCGCCGCCAGTGGCGATGATCGGGCCTTCGGCGCCGAAGGGGCCGCCCGAACCAATGGCGATGGCTGATGACAGGGGCTTTAGGAATGTGATGCGACGGGGGATGCGACTTTCTTTTTGCAGGATATTTTCCATCGCTTCAGGGATTCCGTGACCACGAATGCTGGCAGATCCAAATCTTGCCATGGCTCCAACAATCAAACCACCGATGACCGGCACCACGACAGCCCAGGCTCCCAGGGTGTTGTCTGCGGGATTGCTTTCTGCCACAGAGAATGTTTGGAAATAAAAAAGATTGGTGAACAGGGCAATTCCCAAAAGCAGCAGCTTTGCCACCAGAACACTGGCGATAGCCACTAGACAGCTCAAAACACAGATCAGCAGAATGCGACGACGTTGCTTCAATTCATTTGAATACACTAAAAAACTCCCGGACAGTTCAGACGGTGCGACAGAACTTCTGCCTGTGTGCTTGAGGGGTCAATGCATGAGGCTTTGCATCGAAACGGTGTGTCATGGATTTATATCTATAATATGCACCAACATAAAAATAATTTTGTTCCGCCATGTGTGGCGAGGGCAGTGGGGGTGGAGAAGCGCGAAATCGGAAACTGCATAAAAGCAATTTTTCATTCGAGAAACTTGTTTGTACAGTAGGACCATCTGCGACTTGCTTGGAGGAGTAAATCGTTCGTTTCGCCAACTATTCCCTGACCTAAAAATAATATTGTGTTGTGTCATCTTGCATTTGTCTCTTTACGATTTGCTGGACCATGGTCTGTAATTGAAATGTTACATTAATGAGGGGGTAACAATGGAGTTTCTGACAAAAATGGCTGTAGCATTCGAACACGGTGGTTTCTGGATGTGGCCAATCTTGCTTATTCAAGTCGCATCTATCGCAATCATGATCGAAAGAGCTTACGCTTTGTTCGTTCGTCGTAAAATCACTCAATTTGACTTTGCGATGGGCTTTGAAGAGTCCATCCGTCGCGGCGAAATGGATGCTGTGATTTCCAAATCCCAAGCAGCTATGGCGACAAATCCAGTGGCTCGCGCGATTGCAGCAGGTGCAACAGCGGCTCGCAACCTGGGTGGTAAAGAGGAAATCCAAGGTAAAATGGATGAAGTTCTAATTCAGGAAAACGCAGCGTTGGATCACCGCACAGGCTTCCTGACTATGTTCGGGAACGTGGCGACCCTGACAGGGTTGTTGGGTACGATCTCTGGTATGATCAGCTCTTTCGCGGCCGTGGCGTTTGCGAATCCTGCTGAAAAAGCTTCTTTGCTTTCTGCGGGTATCTCTGAGGCGATGAATGCGACAGCTTACGGTCTGATCACTGCGATCCCGGCTCTGGTTGCTTACGCAATCCTTCAGAATCGTGCGAATCGTCTGGCAGAAGACCTGAATCAAGCCGGTTTGAAAGTCTACAACTGGTTGAGCTACTCTTACGAGCCAATGACTTCCTACAACATCAAAACTTCCAAATCCGAGCGCGCTGCTGAGCTGGATGCTTAATTTTTAAGGGGGTTCTATGAAACACTCCAAGAAGCATCTGGATTTTGAGGTCAACCTTATTCCGTTCATCGACTTGCTGTCGGTATCGATCTGTTTCCTTTTGATCACCGCTGTGTGGTTGAACGTCGGATCAATGAACGTGAAACAGGCGGTTGGCGGACAGGCTCAGGAGGACACTAAGAAAAGTCCCCTGGTCTGGATTCGCATGACCGCCACCGGAGATCTGGATCTGGAGGTGCAGCAAAGCTCTCTGGTGCCGGCGTCTTTGCGCAAGTTTCGCGTTGCTCACGAGGGCAAACAAGTGAACTGGGCAGGGTTGGAAAAGGCTTTGACCAACTTAAAACAGGTCGAGCCATCTTTGAACACAGGACTGATTCAGCCGACAGCTTCCACCGCGTATGAGGAAATCATCGACGTGATGGACAAGCTTAAGAAAACCGGCATGACAGATCTTGGCGTTTCTCCATTATAGTGGGGGTTTTGTGGTTACTGATGGAATTTTAAAACATTCAGTGCTGACCGGGATGATCGAGGGGCAATCCACGATCACTCCGCGCGGCGCCAAAATGAAAAGGCAAATCGCTGCGGATCTATTGTTGACCGCACTGATTGATGCTTTCTCTATTCTTGTGATCTTCCTTTTGATGAATTTCTCCAGCACAGGCGACATTCTGATGATCGGCAAGGGGCAGGAACTTCCCAAAGCACACATGGCAGACGTACTGGAAAGAAATCCGGTTATCAAAGTCGAAGACGGCAAAATCTTCGTCGAAGATAAACTGGTGAATGCCAACACGATCACCGCCGAGCTGCTTGAGCTTCGCAAAAAGTACCAGGAACTGCATCCGAATACGGAGTTCCCGGGAACCGCGACCATCCAGGCGGATCGTCGTGTGAAGTACGACTTCTTGAACCAGATCATTCTGGGGATGAATCAGGCGGGCTACAGCGATATCAAGTTTGCCGTAGTGATGAAATAGGGAATGAAATAAAATCTGCCAAAGTAGTTTAGAGACAGAGGGGGTCTCGACAATGAAAAAAGGACTTTTAATTTTCTCCATGACAATGGGAGTGGCTGCGGCCCCTCACGCCATGGCCTCAGGGTCGACTCAAGACCTTCTGATCCAAAAACTGACTCAGGTACAACTGGGCTTGGCGCCGGCAGATCCGGCCCGAGCCGCTGTGCTTTTGCGACTGGCGGATCTTCACGCTGAACGCAGTCGCCAGCTTTCCATGAAAGAACTGGCCGACGGCTGCACAGTTTGCACTGCGGGTGCAAAAGATCGTGATAAAGCACTGACTTATTATACAGAAGCGCTGAGCAAAGTTCCTCCCACTTCTGTGGCGAAGGTTCACTTGCAAATGGGCCATCTTTACGAACTTCAAGGCCGTAATGACCTTGCGGAAAAAAGCTATCAGGCCATGCTTACCAATGGTGGCATGACCACGCCCATCGAGATGGCTGAAGCCAATCTGTCTTTGGCCGAAATGGCTTTCCGCCAGTCAGACTTCGCGAAGGCCGCGGGTTTGTATGACAAGGTCCTGGCAACTGAAGGGGCGAGTTCTCAAGGTTTGGCGGCTTACCGTCGCGCTTGGTGCTCTTTCCGTCAGGGGAACATGGATGCCTCGATCGCTCAGCTTCAGGACATTTTGAAAAATCCTAAATTGCAGTCCCGCATGGCGGCGTCCCGTGGTGTGGCGGATGTGCAGTTCCTGGAAGAAGTTTCCCGCGATATGGCGACCTTCATGGCTGCGCGCGGAATCAAGGATGGCGATGCAGAAACTCTGTACAGCCTTTCTCCGGAACAGTTCAAACTGCAACAGGTGACGATGCTGGCCCGCGAAGGCTTGCGTCTGGGGCAAAAAGACCAGGCTTTGAAAACCTGGGACTATGTCTATCAAAAACAAAGCGATCCAAAAATGCGTCTGGAAGCCCAGGTGCGTATGGCGCAGTTGAACTTTGATCTTAAAAACACTCAAGCGGCGGCAAAGTCCTATCAGACCGCTTTGGGTCTTTGGGGCGCCACGGATTGTACGACAGCGACCTGCGAAGAATCAGCCAAAGGTCTTCGTCAGTTCATCGTGGGCTGGAACCGTCTGGAAAACAGCAAACCAAGTGCAGAGCTTCTGACCGCGTACCAGGAATATTTCCAGGTGTTTGCTGAAGATGAAGACATGTATGTGTGGGGTGCTCAGGCGGCTGCGACGGCGGGTAATTATGTTTTAGCCTCCCAGTGGACTGCTTTGGCGAATAAAGTGATCCTGGCTAAATACAATGTTGAAAAAGATGCGGCGGCAAAGAAATCCCAAGCTGAAAAGCTTGAGAAGAACCTGCTTTTGGGCATCGAAAATGCTGAAAAATCCAAAGATGCAAGTCTGTTAGTTGCGGCTCAGGATGACTATCTTCAGAACTCGGTTCTGAAACAGAAGTCCTTCGATGTTCAATATCAGAAGACCTATGCAATCTATCAAAAAGGCGACTATGCCGTTGCGGCGGACCAGTTGAAACAACTGGCTTTGAACCCGCAAGGCAGTGCTGCGATTCGCACGCAAGCCGCGGAACTTTCACTGGATGCTTTGGCATTGTTGAAAGACGATGCACGTATCATGGCTTGGTCCGCAGAATACGCGGGCAAGTTTGCTGACAAGAAAGCCGACTTCCAGCAGATCCAGCAAAAGTCCATCCTGACTCAGTCGGCGAAACTGGCGGAAAGCCAGCCTGAACAAGCCTTGGCTGCATTGGGTTCTTTCCATGCGGCTTCGGCAAGTGCTGAAGACCGTAAAGTATATTTGAAGAACAAAATTCTTCTGAGCGAAAAACTGAACAAGATCACCGAAGCCCGCGTGGCCATCGAAGATCTGTTGCGTGAAAAGACTTTGACGGCGGAAGAGCGTGAATTCGCGCTGGGTCGCAAAGTCTGGTTCGCAGAACTGGAACTGGATTTTGCGACTGCTTTGAAAACGGCAGAGCAGATGAACTTTGCCGGTCTGTCTGCGGATGACAAGGTCCTGAAGCTTGCGATGTATTCTGAGCTGGCGGACAAAGATCCTCAGCAGTACTACGCTCAGTACCTGAAGCAGTCCAAAGACGACAGCAAAAAGCCTTTGATCGCGTCCCAGTTGATTCGTTTGTCGAAAAATCCGGTAAAGGATCTTGAGACTTACAAAATGTACTTTAAAAGCAACAACGGCCTTTATGCCCGTGCCGCTTTGGAAGTTTACGGTCGCACCAAAGATCGCAAAGCTCTGGATCTGGCTTTAAAGGAAAAAGGCGCTTCCAAACAAGATGCGTTTGTGATGATCGAAAAGATCGTCTTCCTGGCGGATCTGAAAGCGCTGAGCGCTCCATTGATGGCGCAGACGATCGACACCAAAAACCAAAACACGATCGCACAAGGATTAAAAGCCCGTGTGAAGCTGCTTGAAAAGGCGGAAGCTCTGGCAAACCGTGCGATCAACACCGGGGACTGGTCTTCCCAGTTGCTGGCTCTGGATCTGGTGGCCAGGGAAAACACGCGCTTCTATAATGAAGCTCTGTCTTTGCCAATGCCTTCCGGTCTGACTCCGGAACAGGAAAACGAATATCTGACGATCCTGTCTCAGCAAGTGGCTCCGAATCAGAACACGGCGATGATGGCTGAAACCAAAGTCAAAGAATTCTGGGCACAAACCGGCGCTCTGGAATCTTACAAAGCCTTTGCCACTCAGAACACCGAGTGGGCTCAGTACACTTCCCAGGAAGTGGAAGCGGTGGCCGCGATTGCGCCAGAGGCTCAAAAAGCCACTTGGACTGCGGCGGTAGCGCAAATCAAGGCGGAAGAGTCCGCACAAACAAAACCAACTCTGGTCGAGCTTGAAAAAGCCCGCACCCATCTGAAGCAGAATCCATTCATGGCCAGCGCCATCGAAGAGGCTCTGGTTCTTGAGAAAAAAGCCCAGCGCAAATCCATGGTGGAATACCTGGAAGGTCGTCTGGCAACACTGGCTAAGAAAGACACCGAAGTGAAGGAGAAGCAGCAATGATGAAATACGTATTGATGATGCTTGTGATGGCAGGCTCCGTCCAGGCGGCTCCTGAAAAAGCGGCATCTGATAAAATGGCACCAAAAAAGAATCAGGACGTGAACTTCGAGGACCTTCTGGTCAGCGGTCAGTATCACTTTTCTGATGAGGCCGTGACCACGGTGGAAGAAGACAAGGTTCTGAACAGCCTTATCGGCGTCAGAGCAGACTTCAAGGATCGCATGAAACAATCTGCGACCCTTGGTGAGGTGAAAAATCCATGAGTTTAAGACTGGTTATTGAAGACAATTTGGGCAATGTGACCCGCCAAATTCCGGTGACGGAGAAAAAAGCGCAGGTGATCCAGCGCTTTGACACCAAACGCCTGGAAGTTGTGACGAACACAGCAGCTCTGGACAAAAACAAAATCAAATTCTCGGTTATTGCGGATCTTGATTTTGACGAAATGAAAGACCAGAAAGTCCAACTGGGCAAGTTCGGCTCCATGCGCCTGGTGAAGGAAGTCAAAGCCGTTCCGGCTGATTTGCTGGTTCGTACTGATGACAAAAAAGATTTAAAAGCCTCTGTATTGATGGCCTTTGTCATCTTGTTGTTGCTTCTATCCATCTTCAAGCTGGCTCCAAAAGAGAACGCGAAGGTGACTGAACAACTAAAACAGGAAGTCGTGAAGATCGTTCAGGCCAAAGAACAGCGCAAGCGCACGGTGGCTCCGACCACCAATATGATGGCGGATCCAACCGCAACCAAAATGCCGGTGAAACGTGCGGAACTGGTGAAGCGTTCCGGTGCTTTGTCTGCCCTGGGCAGCCTTCGTTCCGGCAAACAGCGTGGTGGTTTGAATCTGGGTGCCGTGAACACCACAGCCGGTGTCGGCTTGGGTGGCACGGGTGGCAGCGGTGGTGTGCAGACGTCTTTGTACGGCAAAGGCATCACATCGGCTCCGTTGGGACCTGGAGCTAACATTGCCGGTGGTGGCGGTTACGGCACCAAAGGTAAAGGCGGCGGTCAAGCGGGTTACGGCAGCTTGTCCTTGGTGGGTTCTGCGGGCGGTGCTCCAGTTCCATTGGGAGCAGAAGCTGAAGTGGCTCAAGGTCTGGATCGTTCTGCGATTGATGAAGTCATTCGTCGCAACCTGGGTCAGGTTCGTTTCTGTTACGAGCAGGCCCTGCAAGGGACTCCGAGCTTGAGTGGTCGTGTGGCGATGGGCTTTACCATCGGCGGCAACGGTTTGGTGAAGTCCGCGTCCGTGGAAAGCTCTTCCATGGCGAACAAGGGTGTTGAAGATTGTATTACCATGCGTTTGAAAACTTGGAAGTTCCCACTGCCTCAAGGGGGCGTGGATGTAAAAGTAACTTATCCATTCGTTTTGCGCAGACAAGGTCAGGGGTAAAAAATGAAAGTATTGTTGGCACTATTGACCAGCGTTTTGTTCCTTACTGCTTGCGAAATGCAGCAGGATCCATTGGCAAATGCTTCCGATCAGGTTCGTAACGGACACCTGCCGGATACAAACAAACCGGTTCCGGAAAAGCCAATCCCTCAGGATGGGCTTTTGGTGGATGCTCCTGACCGCGTGAATGCGCGTGTGGGCTCCGAAGTTCAGTTCAAAGTCGGCGGCCGTGTGATGATTCCGGGTGTGACCTTTAAAATGATGATCCTGAATCTGGCGGATTTCCCGGGTGCGAAGTTTGATGAAGCTACAGGGGAGTTTTCCTGGACTCCGGCAAAAGCTCTTTTGGGCAGCTTGCCGAATCTGGGCATGAGCTTGAAAGTGGTTCTGGCGACGAATGCCAGTCCGACGCATCCAACGGTGTCTGTAAGAAATCATGAAGTTCGCTTCATCATCGAAAACACTTACACCAAGCCAATCGTAAATACGCTTGAAGGCAGCACGGGGACTTGGATCACAGGCAAAACCTATGAAATGACCGTGACTTTGGAAGACATCGACGCCTATGCAAAGGAAAACGTGTCTATCCAGGTGCGCGACTGTGTCCCGAGCTATTCTTCAGATTCCATTTCCCACTTTGTTGAAGTGAAGAACATCAAAGAAGTGACTGGCGCCACAGGCAAGTACACAGGCACTGTGACTGTAAATCTGAACAACGCTGACACCCTGACTTACGGCACCTATTGTTTTGGTCTGGTGGCGGTTTCCAAGCACGGTGTGGCATCCGACTTCTACAAACGTGAAGTGACTGTTGAACCGCGTTTGCGCCCGACAAAAATGACGATGGAAAGTGTTCCGAGCCTTACGGCAGGTGAATCCATGCAGATTGCATTCTCTATCTATGACCCGGCGAACTTTGCCAATATCCGCCTGGTGTCCATGGACGATCTGTCAACGGTATTGCCAGGCAGTTCATTGACGTGCAAAAAAGCCTACGGCACCAGCTCTCAGCTGGACTGCACAGGACTGGTTAAAACGGACCTGACCACAGCGGCAAAAACTTTGACTGTGAATATCAAGGTGGAAAGTGTTTCCCCACGCTCCATCCAGACCGCAACCAACACTCACACTCTTCGTATCAATGTAAAGGCGGCGAACCCATGAAATCAGTAAGCATTATCTTTGCTCTTCTTTTGTCTTCTGTTTCCTATGCTCAGGTCGAGCAGGAAGTGGATTCTTTTGGTGGCAATGAGGCTTTGTACATGAAAGCCAAAGCCCTGAACCCCGAAGTTGAAAATGAAGTGGTGCAAAACCGTTTCATCAATCGCACCAAGCGTGTGGAGCTGGCGCCAGAATTTTCCGGCGTGTTCGGCGGGGATTCCTACAACAAAACCAACAACGTGGGTCTGAATGCTCACTACCACATCAATCCAAGCTGGAGTGTGGGTGTGAAGTACAACTATTCCTTCAACACGTTGACTCCGGAAGGAAAAGCCATGGTTTCCAAAGCCGATCAGGCGGCGGCGGCCAATCCGAAAGATCCACAATATCTGTTCCCGCAGGTTGTGTATCCAAAGTCTGAAACTTTGGGCATGGTGAACTGGTATCCGGTTGTAGGGAAGCTCAGCTTCGGTAAATTGGGTGTGGCTCACTTTGACACCTACTTGACTGCGGGTTATGGCCAGATGGAACTTTCCACTGGGACTTCTCCGGCAGCCACTTTGGGTGTGGGTTTTGGCTTTTGGCTAAGCAACAACCTGACGACTCGTATCGAGTACCGCGCTCAGCAGTACAAAGCTGAATACTACGATAAAACTGAGAACATGATGACAAACGTTGCCTCTGTGCAAATGGGTTGGATGCTATGATGTTGATTAAGTCCCTGACAGTGGCTTCTTTGCTGGTGGGTGTGAACAGCGTCGCTCTTGCTGAAGACGACCTGATGAGCATTCTTGAAGGCAAAACAAGCACTGCCCAAGCTCAATTCGTGGAAAGCGAAGAAGTGGCCAAGCTGAAAAAGGCGGTGAACCCGTCTTCAGCTGAGCAAAACATCTTCTTCCAGTTCCTGGTGGAAAAAAACTATGAAAAAGCCCTGTTCCAGTGGAGCCAGGCTTTCAATCAGTCGGCTTTCCAGATGACTGAAACCGGGAAAGCTCTGGAAGCTTTCCTGAATTATAAAAACGGTCTGAAGCTGACAGGTGTTGAAAACCTGCTGGCAATTTCCAATCCTGAAAAGATTGATGCCACGGTGATCAGTCTGTGGAAGGAAAACCTGAACGACAAGGATCCGGTCTGGGGCATGGCTCAGGTGACTTGGAATCCTTATTGGACTCAAGTTTTCGGTCAGGCGGCGGAAATGGCCGTGGTTCTGCAAAAAAGCTATGTCACTGAAGACATCGCCGCTTTGACTGAGCTGATCAAGAAGACTCCGGTTGATTCCAAAGAAAGAAACATCCTGCAATGGCAGCTGGTTCTGAATCTGGGGATCAAAGGGGATTCTTCCAAGGCCGCTCAGGTTCTGGCGCACTTGATGAAAGCCAAAAACAACCCGATCGACAAGGATCTGATGACCCTGACGGCGGGACGTTTGCTGTACCAAAACGGATTCCTGGATGCGTCTTTGAAGTATTACGAAAAGATCACCAAGAAGTCTGATTACTGGTTCCAGGCACAGGAAGAAATGGCCTGGGCTTATATGAGAAAAGGCGAGCCGCAAAACGCGATGGCGATCACCAAGACTTTGACCTACCCACACTTCAAAGGCTGGGTGGGTATTGAGTCTTACCTGCTGAGTTCTTTCACCAGTCTGAAAGTGTGTGATTATACCGGCGTTCTGGCGACGATGAAATCCATCAAAGGTCAGTTCGGCGAACACTTGATTGCCCTTGAAAAGCTGAGCGCAGATCCTCATCAACCGGCGGTGGCAAATCTGATGAAGGCTTTGGCTCAAGGCCCGGTGGGCACAGCGAAGCTGGGTAAAGAGGCTCATCTTTTGCCAGCCATGGCGTCCCGTGACGAGGTTTTGAATCTGCTGGTGAAAAGACACCAGTACATGAATCAGGAGGCGGATCTGGCTGAAAAGCTGTATGCGCGTTCTTTGACCTTCGGAAATTTGCAGGGCCAGTTTGAAACCCTGAAAAATCAGGTGAAAACCCGTGCCGACATGACCCAAGGTGCTGGTTACCAGCGCGTGCAGGAACTGGCCAAAGCCGAGCTGGAAGATTCCAAACAAGTGATGCAGCGTCTGCGCATCGTGGAAGTTGAGATGATTCAGCAGGTGGATTCCGCCAGCAAGTTCATCAAACACGCCGGAGCAGTTGAAACCAAAAAAGGTTCCACGGGCGCTTCTGGTAAATATGCGATGAGTTTCGCTAACGACAAAGAAATCTGGTTCGACGAATTGTCCAACTTCAAAGTCGATGTGAAAAAAGGCTGTGCTAAAGACAGCGTGAAGGAGTAAGGATGAAGTCTTCGATCAAGGCTTTGAGCCTGCTGATGGCTTTTGCAATGGTGTCCGGTTGTGGAAACGAATCCACAAAACTGATCCCCAAGGCTAAAATCAACAAAGAGGAAGTCTCTGAAAAACCAGCGGACTTCGCCATCTTCAATCCGAAGGTGGATATTCTGTTCGTGATTGATAACTCGGCCAGTATGGACGATGCCCAAAGCAATTTGAGTCGAAATGCGGCGGCTTTTGCTGATGGTATTTCCAAAGTGTCCATCCTGGATTATCACATCGGTGTTTTGACGACAGATATGGCTTGCCGGTATTCGAACAAGCCAGATGCCTGTGGGAAACTTGTCGGGACTCCGTCGTTTGTGCAAAACTCGACTCCGAATCTGGTTAGTATCTTGTCCAGTAAGATGATGGTGGGTTTGGACGGGGACGTCAGTGAGATGATGTTTTCTCCGGTGGTGGCGGCGTTAAGTCCGCCTTTGGATGTGGGGGTGAATGCCGGCTTTTATCGTCAGGATGCCTTCCTTGCTGTGATTTTCATCACGGATGCCAAAGAGCAATCGACACTGTCGCCGAAGGACTTCCAGCAGTTCCTGAACACCAAAAAAGGCGATCCTAACAAGGTTCTTGCCTATGGTGTTATCAACAAACTGGCAGAGGAGGATATCTGTCCTTCCAGCGAGTCACTTGATGGCAAGCTTGAGGAGTTCTTGGGGTCTGTGGTTAATGGTGATAAAGTTCAGACTAATGTTCTAAGTCTTTGTGCTCCGGATTTTGGTGTGAAGCTGGCGGAATTTGCCCGTGATATCGTTCGTCGCACGGCAGGTTCAGTGAAACTCAGTCGTACTCCGAATGAAAAAACCATCGTGGTGAAATACGGAACGCAAGTGATTCCAAACAGTGTGACGGAAGGTTGGGTTTACGAGCCTGCCACTCGTTCCATCCTGCTGGCTGAAGGTATCAAGTGGGACTATCAGGGGCCCGGCGTTGGCTTGACGATTGATTTCGAAGCTATCGACATTGAATAGACTTGCGTAAATTAAGTAATAGACCCCACTTGCTGGGGTCTTTCTAAAATGCATGAACAAACTAAGACCAACAGCAATGTTCGGTCTTTTTTTGTTTTTGATGTATTAATTCTGATTTTAGCCGGTTCGTGATGAGTGAATTCTGCGGTCCGCCATCGCTACGAGGGCGGACTGCGTTGTAGTCAACGCGTGATTGTCAGGAAATGACTTTTTCAATGGCTGAAAGAACTCGTTGCGTGGAGTTTCGGTTCTTGCCGATTTCGGATCTGATCTCCTCTTTGATGTGCGGGATCTGTTCTTGTTGCTTTTTCATTCTTTGCAGCAGCACAGCGATGTCCGCCGAGGAATGAACCACCTGCACAATCATGCCGGATGAATAATTCTTTTTCTGATAGAACAAAGCTTCGCGGTTATTGCGATGATGTGGTCCCACCATGACTGGCAATCCGGCGGCCAGAGCTTCCATCACGCTGTGTACTTGTTTCTTGAACGATCCGCCGATAAAGGCGATGTCGGCCCAAGTGTAAAGTTCAGCCAGAATGCCGACTTGATCCACCAGCAGAATACTTCCTGCCGGCCATTCTTCCGTTTGGGAGTAACGCACATAAGAAAGTCCCAAAGCTTTCATCTGGTTTTCCAGATGTTCCAGGTGGGCGGGCGTGGTTTCATGCGGCGCCAAGATCACGCGCATGTAAATACCCTTCATCTTTTCCAAGGCCGGCAAAAGGACAAGTTCGTCTTCGCCCCAGGTGCTGCCTGCGATAAAGACAAAGTCTTCAGGGCTTGGGATCAGTTGATTCTTCAAAGCTTTTGGATTTTCAAGACGGTGGAAGACCTGATCAAAGCGAGTGTCACCGCTGACCAGCATCGGGACTTTCAGCCCCAGTGTATCCAGATTCTGAATGTCTTCCGCCGACACACAGTGAATCTCTGAAAGATGATTCAAAGAATAACGGGTCAGATGGCGGGTGATTCCCTTCAGGCGGGAAGAATTATCCGCAAAGGTCGCCGAAAACAGCGCCGACGGAATCCCCATTTTGCGAGTCACTGACACCAGCACGGGCCACACATCGGTGCGCGAGAAAAGCAAAACCCGCGGGTTCCAGCGTTTGATAAAGTCCTGCATCTGGAAATCCAGATCCCAGGGAAGGGCGCACCACACATCCACGTCATGCAGGCTTTCCAGAATCTTTTTTGCTGAAGGGGAAGAATACGTCACCAGAACCGGAATGTTCGGGTGTTGTTTTTTTAGTTCACGGATCACCGGACGGGCATATTCAATTTCGCCACTGGCCGCGTGAATCCAGAAAGGGCGTGCCTGGGCAATATCAGCTTCGCTGCCAGCTTTCTTGATTTTATAAAAGCCTTTGTTCTTGTCCTCGATCATCTCGCGCAGCTTGCCTTGCAAAAACGGGCGCAAAAGCTGCAGAAGTAAATAAGCCAGAGGGACGATGGCGAATTTATAGAAATAGAAAATCAAAGCACTCATGGCTGGTTCCGTTGCAGCAGCTGTTTTAGTTCCATCGCCACTTGCTGTGGGGTGATGTCGACCAGACACTGGTGATATTTGAACTTATTCACACAAGGGCCCTGACCGTGCTTGCTGCATGGCCGGCACTTCAGTTCAATTTCAAGAATTCTTGTGGACGGACGGGACGGGAACCCAAAGGGTGCAGGGCCCATCAACGCGATGGTTTTTTGCCCCAGTTGTTCGGCCACGTGCAAAAGCCCGGTGTCGTTGCTGATCAACGCCGCAGACAAGCCCACGACGCTGGAACTGACTTGCAAAGAGCACTTGCCAGCCAGATTTAAAACTCGCTCAGGGGCCGCGGCTTTAATGTCCTCGATAAAGGAATCTTCCGGTCCACCCAACAGAACAAAACGCTGATCCGGGCACAGCAGAATCAGCTCTTGCCAGTATTCTTTCGGCCAGCGTTTTAAAAAGAACGCGGCGGACGGAGCCAGGGCCACGGAGCCGGCATAATGCCCCAGAACTTCGCGGGCTTTGTGGAAACTTTCTTCGCTGGGGAAAATTTGCGGAGCTGCCGGCGCTCTGCGGGAAATGCCCCAGGGCTGCAGGGGTTCCAGCAAATCGCGCTGTCCGTTGAAGGGCATCTCGAATGTGTTGATGCGGAACTTAAACAGCAGCAGACGCTTCCAACGACGGATCGAACGGCGGATGAACTTCGGACCCACACCCAGGATTCCCAGCGGACGCAGAATCCAGGAAATCACGCGGGAGCGCATGTTGTTGTGGGCGTCGTATATGTGCGTGAAGCCTTCCTTGCGCATTTGTAGACACAGCTTGATCAGGCCTGATAAGCCCGCCTTACGATCAAACTCCCAGATGCGTTGGATGTTGGGATGGTTTTTCAGCAAAGGAGCCATGTCCTTGCGGGTGATCCAGTGGATCTCGGCATTGGGATAGGTTTCTTTGATAGCCGAAGGAACGCTCAAAGTCTGAACGACATCTCCAAAGCTGGAAAAGCGAATGATTAAAAATTTAGCACTATTAGGGTCCCGTACCAACATGGGACTAATCTAGCAAAGGCGCCGAAAAAGGTCACTTGTTTAAAAGGTGGAAAGGGTATTCGCCTATAGGCGTTCTGGCCGGGCACGGGCATTGAAGTAAAGCTCATTGATGGGAGGCCCATGGCTTTCAAACAAGTCCCCGTTTTGGGGGCCCTAAACACATCTTTAATCGGGTTCATGCTGCTGGTTTTGACCCCGTTTTTTGCGTCTGCGCAGGTGCAGACCGAGATGCGTTTATTCTCGGATTCTTTCATTAGCCCGACCTTTGAGGCCGCGGAAAAGACCAATTATCAGTTTGTCGGAGCCCAGTTAAAAAGCGACACCTTCAGCGAGGCGCCATTTAAGATGGACGTTTCCGGTGGGGTGGCGATCGGGGCCCCGTTGCTAAATTACCTCAATATTTCCGAGTTCTATCTGGAAACGCGCCTCAGTGAAACTGAGAATTTCTATATGGGACGCAAGAAAATGCTGTGGAATGAACTGGATGCCCGCTGGGATCTGGGTGTGTGGGAGCCATTGTTCAAATGGAATCCTTTGAACGCCGAAAGCCAGGGTTTGACCGGGATTTTCTGGCAGGTGGATAAGCCGTATTACACGCTTCTGCTGTTTGCTTCTCCGATCTTTATTCCGGATCAGGGACCCAGTTTTGATATTGAAAATGGCAGCTTTGTGAAGGGGAACCCCTGGTTCCGCCGTCCTCCAGAAAGCATCCGAATCTGGGAAGAGGCCACGGCCATTGATTATACTTTCGAAAAGCCCTCCGAAACTGAAGTTGTCTTGCAAAACTCTTTTGGTATGAAACTGGCCTTTGGCGATCCGCAAGGGTTGCGCGGGCAACTGGCTTACACCTATAAACCATCCAATCAATTGGCCATCGGTTACGAGGGAAATCTGAATGTCGCTGAACTAAAAGGGGCCGTGAATCTGCAGCCTCAGGTCTTCTATCACTCGCTGGTGGGTGGTGATATCAGCTATAAATCCGATCGCCTGCGCGTGGGCGTCAGTGGTCTGTATGACAGGCCAAGTAAAGATGAGATCTTTGAAGAAAAGTGGACCCATCCGACATTTGAAGACGCCGTTTTGGTCAGCCCGTTTGTCGAGTGGACTAATTCCTATTTCGGTGTAGCCTTGCAGCACCTGGAAATCTATGGCGGTAAGGTCACTGAAGAGGGCGAACTTGCCAATGAAAACCGCGCACCTCTGATGACCCGTTACCCTTATCAGCAGGCAACACAGTTGTCTTTGATGGGGAACTTCAGCTTTAAACGCACGAAGAAGCTGATCACCAAGGTCAGCTATACGCATTCAGAGAAAAACAAGTTTGACCTGATACGTGTCAGCGCCCGATTCCGCCTGTCGGGCCTGTGGTCCTTCATCGGCGAAATGCAAATGGTCAAGGCCGAGCCGGCAAGCCAGGAAAACCAAAACGATATCGCGCAATTTGAAAACAACGACCGCCTGATGTTAGGAGCCGCCTATGTCTTCTAGAGCTCGTAACAAGGCTTTTATGGCCGTTTCCAAGAGGGCTGCATCTTTGATTTTGGTGTCGGCATTTGGTCTGTCTTCCGTGGGTTGCAGTGATTTCCTGAATGGGAAAAAGGCTGAACCTGAGGTGATTGAGTTCTCGGATACTCGTTTTGCTTGTCTTCAGGTGATCCCGCAGCATTTGGAAAAGTTCTCAGTAGGAGAGGCGAAAGAGTCTGAAATCCGTCAGGGCTTTGACTGTATGACGGATGCTTTGACTTACTTTAATAAAAAGACCTTCGGATCTTTGGATAATGCCTACACCGTCGAGGAAATGCGCCGTTTCTTTGGCAAGTACTTCCTGAAAAAGAACAATGTGACTCCGGAATTTGCCGCTGAGCTGATGAAAATCAAGCGTGCGCTTTTGGGCGGCTCAACCAGTCATATCACCAAGGACGAAATCGTGCGTCTGGTGGAAATTCTGGGCCTGTTGCGTGATGAATCCATCGAGCTGTCTCCTCATGTGAAACTGCTTTTGAATCAAAATCAGAACGACAAGACCGAGTGGGAACAGATTTCCGCAGCGGTGGATCAGTTGCGCCGTTCCCTGCAACGATTGCTGGAAAAAACCCAGATCGCCAAGTCTGATTACAGCTTTGATGACGCCAAAAAAGCCCTGTCCGGATTTGCCGAATTCATCCGTGGTGCAGAGCCTTTTGCGCCTTACCAAAAATACAGCCAGTGGGTTCCGATGGTGGAATCCGTCAAAGTCGTATTGATGGGCCGTCGTGCACATTTCGCCGGACTTTATCAGTGGAGTGAAAGTCTTGATACGCTGTTGGATCTGTACGAACTGGCATTGAAGTACCACTATGTCATTGGCGACCTTCAGTTCACCAACGCAGCAAAGGTCCGTCAAACCAGTCAGTTCCTGGCGCAAGGGCTGGAGCTTCTTTTGAATTCTCATCAGATGAAAACATCGGGCCGCATTCCGGTTGAAGACATCGACAATCTGATCAATCAGATCTTGCCTTCAGCCACGGACCTGATACGGCCCAAGTCTTTGATCAAGGCCTACAAGGCTGTTTTGATGAAGATCCTTGATCCGGCGCGCATGGCGGACTCCCGCAGTCTGCTGGGTTTGGAGAAAAAGCACATCCTGAGCATTCAACGCGAACTGAATATCTTCCGCTTGCATCAGAGTTTCATCGACAACATCCCGATGGATGCGCTGGGTGGTGCAGTCACGCAAAAACAACTGGTTGAGCACTATAACAAGTTCAACAAATCCTATGTGATTGAAAAAGGCCTGACCGATGACGCCTTTGAGCAAAAGGCCTTGGAAGACGCGTGGGCGGACATTGGCGATTTGATCAAGAACCCGACGATGGTGAACTTCAATGCCGATGGGCGTTTGATCATTTCAGCCTCGGCCAGTCAGACCAAACAGACCTGGGCGGCTTTGACCAAGTTCAACTTGATGCGTGTTCTGTCGCGCATGCTGATGTTGGGTTATGCTGACAATGTCGGCGGCCGACTCAGTCAGTCCCAGATGAGCGAAAAGGGTCTGGTGTCCTGGTATGAGGACTTCCAGGAATTGGGTCTGGATCTGAAAGCCTTTGATCCGCGTTCGGCGAACTCCGGTTCCCGCAGTTTCCTGGAGGCGAACTTCTTCACCTTCAGCGGTAACGGCAACGACGGCATGGATCAGAAGGAAACCTTCGAATTTGTGACCACGCTGTTCTCGGCGGGGCTTGGGACTTCCAATGCCGTGTCTGATCATATGAAGCTGGCTCAGTGTGCGACTCCGGAAAAGGACGTCTTTGGCTTTAACTTTTACAAAGAAGACTGCTTCCGCGAACAACTGCGCAAGCATATCGGTGTGTACTTCAATAACATGCCGGGCATGGTGAATTATGTCAGGGGCCTTAATGCCCAGCAGTGGAAGCAGTTCTTTGATTATCTGCTGGCGGCTTCGGTGACGCCAACCCAGCGCCCGGGTTTGATTGAAACGGCAAACGTGCGCACGATGGTCACGATCCTTCATTATATTGAAACCATCATGGTGATTTACGATACGGACCACAACCAGGGTCTTTCGGTGGATGAGGTCTATGCGTCGGCGCCAAGATTTATGTCCTTCTTTAAAAAGGTGAACCCGGGCACTTATGAATTCCTGATCAAGGAAGGGTTTGCGCATCTGGTGTTCTATGGCGAAATCCCGGGGGCTGGTGGCATAGCCAGCTTCCAGTTTAAAAAGATGTGGGGCATTGACGATGCTCAGCGCATGGAAATCGCCCGTCTTTTCGGCACCCTCAAGGACCAATTGAACAAGGTTGAAAACTAGGTTAGGCTCCGGGACATGCTGCGGCTTGTTCTGGTGCTGACAACCTGTTTTGTGTCTTTTATGGCACAGGCTTCATCCTCGATGGATGAAGAGGTTCCTATTATTCTGCGCGAACCCGCGATGGAAATGCCCAAACCCCTGCCTGAGGCCCGCGGGCGCATTGATTCCTTCATCGACAATAAGACCCTGCGTGTGATCACAACGGCCAGTGACTGGTACATCGGCGAAATGGTCGCCATCGAGTCCCAGACGCCTTCTGTGGGCATCGTGGGCTTCGTCGAGATTACCGGCATAGAGAACAAACAAGACGGCACCTATGAGCTGATCTGCGAACTGCAGCGCCAGTCCCGCATGAACTTTATCCAGATCGGCGATCAGGTCATGCATCTGGATTTAAGCTCTGAAAACAATCGTTATAAGGGCACCACCGATCTGATCATCAAAAAAGGCACCAAAGAAACCTCGTCCAAGTACAAGCCTTTGTTCACGCAAGGTATCGCAGTCGGTGAGACCGCAGAAACCCTGTGGGAGAATGAATTCCTGATCACCTGGTACGGTCAGGTGAACTATGGCTGGAAAGAGTGGCTGACGGTTTCTTCGATCATCCCGGCGGACATTCTGGGGGCTTACAATGCGACGATCAAATCACGTCTTTACCAGTCCGCTTCCAATAACTTTGCCGGCGGTCTGAACTTTGCGCGCATTCCGAATGAAAATCGTTCCACGCTGAATTTAAATATCTACTGGGATTCAATTTCTTCTGAAAGTGTGATCTCGCACACGCTTTTGTCCGTGGCGCTGTTCAGTTTTGAAGATGCCGCCAACACCACTGCGATCAAGTCCCTTGGAACAAGCTCCTTCCAGACGGGTTATGAATTCATCCTCGACAACTGGGACCGTGTTTTGTTGGGTCCGTCGTACAACTTCGAATCCAAAGCGGTCGGGGGCTATCTCAGCTATGTCAAAATCTGGGATCAATTCCATCTGAGCTTCTCGCTCAACTCCACCGACATCACCTCCCTAAAATACGCCCCCGAAGACGGCTACTATCTGCTGTTCGACGCGTATTGGAGATTCTAAAATGAATCGTTTTTTTGTTGCGACACCGCTGGATTTTGAAAAGTTGGCTTTGGCTGAAATGAAAGAAGTTTGGCCGTTCCTTTTGGGGAAAGATGCCAAACCTCATTCTTTGCCGTTTCCGGAAGTCACGGTGCTTGAGGGCGGTTTTGAATTCGAGACAGAATTGTTCATTGGTCTGCAGCTGAATTTCTTCCTGAAGACGGCCAATCGTGTGTTGCTGCGAATGACTTCATTCAAAGCGAAAGATCTTCCCAAGTTCTATCAAAAATTCAAAGCCCTGCCGTGGATCGATTTTCTGCCTCACGCCCATGTCGAGTGGGAAGTGGCGGCGCAAAAAAGCCGTTTGAACAACGAAAAGCGCCTGCAGGAAAGTGCCGAAGCCGCCCTGACTGAAATTTTTAAAGGTGTTAAAGGCAAAGAAACCTGCGCCAGCATTTACATCCGCATGGATGATGACAATTGCACGATCAGTCTTGATTCCACGGGTGAACATCTGCACAAGCGCGGCTGGGCCACACTAAAAGGGGAAGCCCCTCTGCGTGAGACTTTGGCGGCGATCCTGTTAAAGGAAATCATCGGCAACAGCAACCCGGCAGAGACGGCGCAAATCACTCTATTGGATCCAATGATGGGTTCAGGCACCTTTCTGTGCGAGGCGCGCGCCCTGTGGGCCGGGCAGTTTGTTCGGGACTTTGCCTTCAAAAAATGGAAGCGCGCCCCGAAGCTTTTCCAGTCTTCCAGTTTTGCTTTGAACTATAAGCTGCCTGCGACTCATCCGTTTAAGGCTTATGTGGGTTTTGATATTGATGCTGATATGATCCCGGCCGCGGAGGGAAACTTCAGCGAAGTGGAACGTCAGCTTCAGGCCGTGCAAAAGGCGGCATTTGTGAAAGCGCCTCACAAGTTTATTCATGGCAATTCTCTGGAGGCCAGTGAGGATGTGGGGCCTTCGTGGTTGGTGGTGAATCCGCCTTACGGAGAGCGTCTTCCGGTGGCCGGAAGCGGGGGGCTGAAGGCCCTGGCCAAGCTTCTCTGTGAGCGTCATAAGCCCTTGAAACTGGGTATTCTTTACCCTGAAAAAGAGCGTCTTGGGACGGTGCCAGCCGGCTATAAACTGCTTAAAGAGGTTAAAATCAACAATGGCGGCTTGCGCTGCCTGTTCACAGTTTTGACACGTCTGTAAATTTTCAGGAATTGGTTAGAATTATTGAAGGAATCGACGGACCCACTGGCGGAAAACGTCCTTTCCGGCTACATTCCTTTTCCATGAAAACAGCCAAACTACTTTCAGTCCTATTTATTTCATCTGCACTTTTGACGACAGCATGTACGCCGAAAGACGAAGCGGTTACTTCCGATGCCGTTCGTAAAAAAATCATCGCGCAGAATGAGCGCAAGAACAATAAGAACAAAAAAGCCGGTCAACAGGGCTTCAAGTTCCAGTTCGGTTCTTTCTCCAGCACCACACTTATCGTGGGTAAGCAGCTGGAAGGTTTGGAAGTGCTTCGTTACGCTCTGGATTCCCAGGACGTTAACAAGTCTGTTTATAAAGCGGAAGTGACCAAGCGTGATGACGGCGGCG
The DNA here is from genome assembly GCF_000196175.1 of Bdellovibrio bacteriovorus HD100. NCBI lineage: Bacteria > Pseudomonadati > Bdellovibrionota > Bdellovibrionia > Bdellovibrionales > Pseudobdellovibrionaceae > Bdellovibrio > Bdellovibrio bacteriovorus. The sequence goes on along the minus strand of NC_005363.1, from coordinate 2,263,057 downwards.
ACACAGTGAAGCTGGTGGCTGATAAAGTTGTCACTGCCTACACAACATCCAAAGGTGAATTCGCGAACACTTTGACTAAAACCTGGGACATCGATGTGACTTACGTTGATGGTCAAGTGGCGACGGTGAAGGCTGTTTCTAAAAAATCCCGCAACTCTTTGGATCAGAAGAATCTGGAAAAGACCTTCGTGAACATGAACGAAGACGAAGCTGTTGTTGAAGCGCTGAACGAAAACGGCGTTTTGAAAGTCAGCATCACGGCTAAAGGTGTTATCAATGGCCGTCTGAAAAATGCAGCGACTCGTGAACAGTACGAGTTCTCTGAAAAACTGGAAGTTTCTTTGGAAGAGCTTCTGGCAGGAAAAGCAGCAGTGAAAAATGCTGACGCGAAACTTGATTATATCAAAGAAGGCGGCAAACCGTGGACCTCATCTTTGAAAGCCGGCAAAATGGCTGTTGAGCTTCAGGGTCTTTGCAACGTGGCGATCTTTGATACGGTGATGAAGGGTAAAAACCCTAAGAACATGATCTCCACCGCTGAAGGAATTGAAGTGACTCAGTCCAGCTTCAAATCCACTTACGGTGCTTGTGGTTCCCGCCCAACCATCGATCTTTCTTTGATGCTGATCTACTAATCAGTTCTCAAATTCAGAGCATAAAAAAAGCCGCGATCTCTCGCGGCTTTTTTATTTTGAGCTTCTGAAGACTACTTCTTTTTCGTCTTTTTAGCGTCTTTAGCGGGCTTTACTGCTTTGGCAGGAGCTTCATCCTTCACCGGGGCTTTCGCCGGGCCACGCTGCTTCAGACGAACATACAGCGGGAAGTGATCGGCCACGCCGATTTGACGGTCATAGTCCCAACGCAGGGGGTACTTGCCCTTTTTCAAGTGAACTTCATCGTAGCGGATCACGTCGATTGTACCTGGCTCCATTTTATAGCTGCCGGAGCCTTTTTCCAGAAGCGCTTTGGAATAGATGTGCGCATCCAGGAAAGACCAGCTCTTACGATAGTTGTGGGTGCCCGGGCACTCTTTGCAGCCTACGAAGTGGGAAACGTCACCCACCGGGCTGAAGGTGTCGCGGAAGATGTTTTCTTTGCTTTCTTCCTCGTGGGTGATGTTCAAGTCACCACCAGCAATAACCATGGTGTCAGGTCCCTTGTCTTTGATCAATTTAGCCACGAACTCTGCAGCTTGTTGACGCCAGTAAGTCGGGTTGGCCTGGGACGGGAAGTGGGCTGTCAGGAAGGTGATAGGATCGCCATTTGGCGCCTTCAAAGTCACTTCCAGAACGCCACGGGATGCTTCCATCCATTTTTTGTCTTCATCGTTTTTGGGTTTCCAAGGAATCGGGTGCAGGACTGGTTTTCCAACCACTGGCAGGCGGGACATCAAGCCCAGGTCGATACCACGCTTGTCCGGGCCCTCGATCAGAACCACGGTGCTGTAACCGGCTTTTTGCAGGTACTTTTTATTCCAGATGTTCAGAACGTTTTCGTTCTCAACTTCGATCAGCATCAGAACGTCAGGGCCGTTGCCGTCTACCCCCAGTACAACCTTACTTAGGTTTTGCAGCTTTTTATCCAGCTGCTCCTCGCTCCAGTCCGTGGAAAGGCACTCGGACACGCGGTAAGAGCTGTCGTTGGTGTCTTTGCAGGCTTGAACGATTTTCGGATCCTTCTGTTTCACCGCCAATGGCATATAAGTGTAGTCATTGCGGTTTTCATCGTGGGTCGTGTCGAACAGATTTTCGACGTTGAACGACATCACGGAAACCTCGTCAGCGGCCTTCGGTGGTAGGCTAAACTCGGCCTTTTTGAAGGTGACGGCACAGCCAACAAGAAGGGACAGAAGAAGAGCAAGGGTCAGGTTCTTAAGTTGCAGTAAATTTTTCATGTCCTCAGTTGTAAGGGAAGGGGACAGGGGACTCAAGTTGAAAGAGTTTTAGGAATTTATTGAGACTCATACTGTCTAAATATTCGCTATTGTGTAACGTGGCGCACTATGGCATATTTCCAGCGAATTTGATCCCTTAAGGAGCTTCCATGTTTAAAAAGGCCCTGGCACTTTCCCTTGTTTTCTCCTGTCTTGCCCCTTTCGCTCAAGCTCAAGAGCGCGAAGAAAGCATGGTGATGTCTGTCGGCGATACTTTGCGCAGAAACTGGAACTTCACCCTTTTCAACGTGGTTTCCCAGGCCAACATGAAGCCCGGCAAGGAACAAACTGACGGCCGCTCTCAGGACTCTTACACCTACATCAGCATGAACTACAAAGTGAACGCAGATGAAAAAGCCTCTTTGCGTGTTCCGTTCATTTTCAATACTGCAGGTCAGAATGAATACGGCGATCAGGTGAAGTCTGAAACCATGCTGTCAGATGTGCATCTGGTTTATTCCATGTATGACTTGGGTTATATCGGCGACATCGACCTTTCTGGTAACGCGAAAGTTTACCTTCCTACCAGTGAGTTCTCTCAAGACTCCGGCCTGATCGCAAAATTCCGTGCGGAACTTTATCTGGAATATTCTATTGGCAGATTCTCTTCCATCAGCTACGGCATCAAACCGGATTACTACTGGCAGAGCCGCACGGCGAGCTTCAACTATGACATGCCTCAGTTCGATGACGGGAACTATGTTTCCGACCCTCGTCAGGCGAACAAACAGGCTTCCTTGGAGCACTTCCTTGAAGTGGTTGCTGATATCAACAAGTACTTCTCTTTCAAACCTCGTATCGGGATTGAAGAAGACTGGTATCACTCTTCCACAATCGAAGGCATCGAGCCTCGTCACGTAACCAAAGCGTTTTATCAAATCAGCCTTGGTATTCGCCCGGTTCGTGGCATCAGTTTCCTGGTGGGGGCAACTAATACGACGACTTTGAATTCCTACCGTGGCAAAGACATTGCCTTCGGTCAGCCGGAAAACACCCAGTACTTCGTAATGACCAACGCGTTCTTGTTCTAGATTTTAAATTCGTGATGTTCCCCTGTGAGCGGGTTGGTAAACGCCAGCTCACAGGCTTCAAGTTCGATTCTTTCCTCGTCCCAGACTTTCACAGCTCCATACGCCACATCGCCCACAATGGGATGACCTTCTGCTGATAGCTGCGCGCGAATCTGATGCGTGCGCCCGGTGTGAAGCTTGATGCGCACTTCACTCATTTCGTTTTCTAGCTTTGAAAACTCAAGAATCTCAAGAAGGCATTCCTGCCACTTGGGTTGCAGTTCTTTGCTGACCACTTTCGGTGCACGCGGGGAGGGCTCCATATAATGTTGCAGCAATCCGGTGGAAAGGCTGTGCCCCTGGACGCGGGCGCGATAGATCTTGTTCATTTCACGCGCGATCAGCAATTTGTTGAACTCGGTCTGAAACTCAGGGGATTTCGCATAGACAATCAATCCGCGCGTGGGCACATCCAGACGGTGAGTGACGTAGACGTTTTGATGGAGAGTCTGCTGCAAGTACGACTGAAGATTTTCATGCAGATTATCAACGCTCGCGTGAACCGGCAGGCCCGAGATTTTGTTGGTGACGACAAAGTGTTCGTTCTCAAAGACGATACGGGATCTCCATTGACCGTCGTTGGCGGTGAATCGGCGTGGTTTAGTGTGGACCCTGATATAGTCGCCAACAGAAACCGAGGAATCTTCTGTCGTGCGCTGATGATTGTGGTAAATGGCACCCAGATGCAGAAGAAACTCAATTTGTTCACGATCAAGTTCCAGATTGCCTAATAATACATCACAAAGCCCACCCGCTTGGGGGCTTAATATATGTCTAACTCCGTATTCAAATCCTCTGGCACTCTGCATATTTCAATCTTCTGTTAGAAACACTCATAGCACGGTGTAGCAAGGGTGTTCAAGTGAGACAGTTTCATCCATAGTAAGGTCCTCAAGGAGAGATGCAGCTTGGAGTTTGCTAACGAGCCAATATTTCAATGGATGTCTCAGTTTGCGTATCAGCCGGGGATGGTTTACGCCGGTTTGATCGCGATGATGGCATTATCTGCCGTTGGTTTCCCGCTGCCGGAAGAAGTCACCCTGATTAGCGTGGGTATTTTGGCCTTTATGGGTGCCCACCCTGCGCATTTCCCGCCCCCTTATGAGGGCGCCCCTGTCGTCAATGTTCATACCGCCGCCATCATAGCCTTTACGGCCGTCGTGGCCAGTGACACCCTGATCTATGTGATAGGAAGGGTGTTTGGACGAAAGCTTCTGTATCACCCCAGAGTTCACAAGTTCTTCCCTGAGCACATGATGAAACGTGTGGAAGAGTGGACTCACAAATACGGCGCCTATGCTTGTGGTATCTTCCGTTTCACTCCGGGTTTGCGTTTCCCAGGGCACTTGGCCTGCGGGATGTTGAGATACCCAGTGTGGAAGTTCCTGGTTATCGACGGTATCGCGGCCTTGATCAGCGTGCCGACTCAGATTTACCTGCTGGCGCATTACGGAGAGCCGATCCTGAAGTACCTGCGTCAGTTCAAGCTGGTTCTTTTCGGAATCATCGGTCTTTTGGTTATTTACTTTGTCGCCAAGAAAATCCATCAGCGCTGGGCGGCCCGCGCTGCCAGTCGCTAAAAAGAAAAGCCCAGCTCGAAGCTGGGCTTTTTAGTTTTTAATGCAAGCAAACATCTTATGCAGCGTTGCTGCCGAAGACCGCTTCCGGAGTCACCTCGCAGCACAGGTGCAGGCTGACGGGTTTTGAGTGGAACTTAGGCTCCACGTCCTTCCAGAAGATTTTCTCATAGCCACTTTGCAGGGCAAAGATCTCTTCGCGGATTTTGAACAGCAAACCAGCAGGGGAACCCAGCAGCCAGTCCATCTGAACGAGATAGAAGGCTTCTTCCAGCTCCATCGGGCTCAAGGATTCGATGAAGTTTTTCGGCAGATTGTCCACCAGGTGGCAGGCATTGTGGGAATACTTATGGAAGGCTTTTTCCATCGGGTTCACCAGCAGTTTTTCCACACGGCTGTCCGGAGTTTTAGGGCCCGCAAACGGCTGAGAGAACTTTTTGAAGTTCCAGTACAACAAGGCATCATTCACCACATATTCCGCGCGCGGCAGATAGTCGGTGATGGCGTCCACTTTAACACCTTCATGGGATGGGTCTTCAACGTGAGCGTTGTGATCCACAGCCACCAGGCTTCTGAGGTTGTACAGGAAAGAGTAAAGATACTGAAGTTTGTCGACAAACGGTTTAGAGAAGTTCAAACCGAAGTTGTACATCAATGGCTGACCCATTTTGGTTTCAAACCAGCTGAAGCTGTCCAGAAGCGGCCACAAAGCCGTCAGGTCCACACCCCAGGGTTTCAAGGCCGTTTCAAAGTGTTCATTGAAGTTGGATTCAAACTCGGCACACAGTTCCGGATTCACAACCGCGATGTGAGACTGCAATGCACGCACGCGTGGCAAAGAGCGTTCGTAAAGCTCGGTGTGTGGATCCAATGCCTTCCAGGCTTCGCTCGCAAAGTTATAATCCAGGTGGGGAGTTGCCACCGGGCTTTTGATGTAGTGATTCAATTTGACCAAAGACAATCCTACCAAGGCGTCAGACATGTACTTGAACGGCTCAGAGGCTTTGAATTTATCGTAAGCAGATGGTTGATTCCAGAATTGAACCTTCACAGGTTTCCAGGTGGAACCCTTTTCCATGGTGACATCAAAACCCAAACGCAAGCTTTTATGCTTCATACATACTCCTACATGTCTGTTGTTATCGGTTGAACTGCGGCCTTGTTCGAGTCCGGGTTTTCAGGATATAACCTAGACCTATGGTTGGATTTGGCTATTGGATCGATGCTCACGGACACCTTGCGGACCTGCGATGGCAGGGACAGGTGGATACTATTATCGACGAGGCCCGCACCAAGGGCATCGCCTTCTTTATGCAGGGCGGGGTTGATCCCGAGGACTGGCAACGCCAGCGTGAAATCAAAGCTCGTTATCCCAGCCACATCGGCCTTTGTTTTGGACTGCACCCGTACTGGGTTGCGGCCCACGATGATGATGAATGTGAGCAGGCTCTGGATCTGCTGGCGCAGGCACTGCCCGAAGCCGACGGTTTGGGGGAGCTGGGCTTGGATTTCCGCCCCAATATCATGAAAGACTCCATGGAGCGGCAGATTGGCGTATTTGAGCAACAGTTGGAACTGGGACATATCACGGGGAAGCCCTTGGTTTTGCATCTGGTGCAGGCCCACGAGGAAAGTCTTAAGATCATGGACGTGTGGGGGCTGCCAAAGCAAAAAGGCATGGTACACTCGTTCAATGGCAGTGCTTATAAGGCGCAGGAGTTCCTGCAAAGGGGCCTTATGCTGTCCATTGGAGGCCCGGTGTGTCGCCCGGACAATCAGAAGCTGCATCAGGCGGTGCGTGAAATCCCCCTGGAACAGCTTTTAATTGAAAGTGACAGCCCGGATCAGGGGCCTCCTGCCTATAAAGGCCGCTTAAATCCCCCAGAAAGCATCTGGGAGGTGGCAAGAACTATAGGGGAGCTAAAATCACTTGATCCTCTGGAAATATTAGATATCACTACTGCAAACTTTCGGAGACTTTTTCATGGAAACCACACAATCACCTAATTTGCCTCAACCTCAAGAAACTGAGTACGTTTTGCACCGCCGTTTCGATCGTATGGGGCGCCTGGTTGGAGACGAGGTGATGAAACGCCTTTTCAACACTCACGTGATGGTGATTGGTTTGGGCGGCGTGGGCTCTTGGGCTGCGGAATCCCTGGCTCGTTCGGGCGTCGGCAAGCTGACGATCATCGATTTCGATGAAATCTGCATCACCAACGCCAACCGCCAGTTGCATGCTTTGCAAGGCCTGGTGGGTAAAAAGAAGGCCGAAGTGATGGGCGAGCGTCTGCGCAAAATCAACCCGCAGAACACCGTCACTGTGATTCCGGAATTCTACAACGCTGAAAACTCGGAAATGATGTTGTCCCATAAGCCGGACTATATTGTGGATGCCATCGACAACCTGACGGCAAAAACCCACTTGCTGGCGACCTGCCGCGAGCGTGGTATCAAAGTCATCACTTCCGGTGGTTCTGCGGCGAAGATGGATCCACTTCGCATCAAGAAGGCGGACTTGGCTGATACGTATGTTGATCCCATGGCCGCTCAAGTACGAAAAATGCTGCGCCAGAAATATGATTTCCCGGAAAAGAATTTCGGCATTCCTTGCATCTTCTCGGATGAAACTCCGATTCAGCCGGTGGAGCTGAAATACGACAACGGTCAGGGTTTCAAATGCGTTTGCCCGAAAGGTCAAAACGATCTGCACAGCTGTGACAGCCGTAACGTGATCTGGGGAACTGCGAGCTATGTGACGGGGGCTTTTGGTTTGGCCATGGCTTCTCATATCGTGAATGAAATCCATGCTCAAGTTTGGGCGGAGGCAAAAGCATGATCGTTCTAGCCTGGTTCATCCTGATAACTTTGATTATTCTGTTCAGCTTTGGCTTCCTGGGTGCCACCTTCTGGCACTGGTATAAAGAGGGCAAAGCCAAAAGAAAAGCGGCCGCTGTTGCAGCCGCCTCTGTTCAAAACTAAATTCCAAATTAAATACCGACACCGGCCGGATTTGGTATCGCGATATTGATACTGGCTTTGTCTCCGGAAGAATCAAATGGCGTCACCTTCACGGTGTCGCCATTTTGCCATGTGTACGAGCCGGGAACTTCAATGGCATCTTTCATGCTTTCCTTGGCTCCAAGGTTCACAAGAGCCGATCCGGATCGATAGATTTCCATGCGGTATTGATACTGTGCTTTCTGCGTCAGCCCGATGTGTGAGATGGCCTGGGAAAATCCTCCGGTGCTGGTTGTGCCGCCAACATACAGAAATAGAAAGTTCTTTCCATTTTGATTGCTGATACTGGATTCTGCGCCTGCGGCCGGAATCGTTGTCGGCGAGTATGTGAAGCGAATGTCGACGGAAACATTTGAAGTTCCTCGAGTGCCCGCGGTGATCGGTTGCATCGAGTCGCTGGAGCTGTAACCCGCAAGGTTGCTCATATCAAAGTCGACGGACCAGATGCCATTCTCAGGACAAAACACAGAATTTTTTTGCGTGACTCCGTAAGCCCCCAAAATGATGACAAGATTGCCGGGCTTGCAAATGCCGGTAAGCACAGCGGCTGTCGTGTTTTCATCATAAATTCCAAACAGGGGTGTGTTGTTGGCTTTGAATACGGCCGTGAATCCGCTTTGCGACGAGCCCAGATTGACTTCACTTTCCACGTTGGCAACGGCTGGAATCAGGTGCGCTTGAAGCACGCAACCGGTTGAAAAAAAGACAGATGAAAGACAGAGCAGAACGTACCGAAAGTTCATAAGGCCTCCGGTATAACTTGTCGGAGCAATCGCGAGGCTTTAATAGGATAACCAGTATGAACCCGCGCATTTCGTTCCCGGTCGTGATGGGAACGACCCAGCTTGAGACATCATAGATCGCCACAAGCTGGGGGCGGGCCTTCGAGCGATGCTGTTTACGGTCTGTATCGTTCGCAGGCTGATACAATATCCAGATCACTGATGTTTTCACAGCGGCCATTGATTTCAATTCCCCACGCCGCCGGCAGGCCTCTGAGGTTCTCGCAACGAGTGTTGTAGTCCACCGCGGCCACCATGTTCCCAGAGCAGGAATCAGAGTTAAAGATTTTCACAGCGCCCGGTGTACTGGCCCCTTTAAAGGCCTCGCACGCCTTGGCGGGTGCGGTGTCGCTGATGTTCTGACACTTGCCATCGATTTTCACGGCCCAGGCGCTGGAACCAGTACTTTCGAAGTTTTCGCATCGAGAAGCTGCGCTGACAGCGGCGATCGCATTGCCCGAGCAGGAGTCAGAAGTGAAGATTGTGATGGCGCGAGGATCTGCTCCGCCTTTGAATGATTCGCAGGCTTTTACGGATGAAGTATCTGAGATATTCAGGCACTGGCCATTGATGCGAACAGCCCAGGTGTCGCCTGCAGAAGAAAATCTTTCACAGCTGGAACCCGCACTGACAGTGCCAATCAGACTGCCAGAGCAGGAGTCGGAGCGGAACAGCTCCACCGATCCGTAAGACGGCGGGGGAGGATAAGATCCGCCACCCCCCAGGGCCTGGCGCAGAAGTTCTTCAGCGGAAGTTAAGCGGTCGCTCACATAGCGCAGGCGTTCTTTTTGGTCTGGACTGGAGACTTGGCCCATGACCAAGCGGGTTTGCTCTTTGGCAACGGTGATTTCCTCAAGACTGCGGCTGACTTTGGCGTCGTCAGCGGCCAGAGAGATGGAACAACACAGGGACATCAACAAACTGACAGTGGCGGTTCTGAAAAGCACAAACATCTCCTTTGTGGTGACAGCATTTTAAGGCAAGAAAGACCTTACAACCTTTGTGCCAAACCAAAGTGACACCGGGAATCACAAGGGGGGGCTTCTTGTTTTTTTTCAAAGTCCGGCGGTAAAATAATTGGTGGAGGCCTTGTCTATGAAGATCAAGATTCCTTATCAGGATAAAATCACACTTGGATACTCGTTGGCGCGATCCGCGGGCTTCGCAGCCCAGCAGTGGACCCTGCCGTTGTTTGAGTTTATCACCACGGGGGCCAAGAAGTCCCACAAGGCCCTGGAGCCACACAAACTGCGCCTGGCGTACCGCGAGCTTTTCCGACTGCTCAAAAAAGACAGCGAAAACATCGCGCAGGGGATTTATCCGGTTGAGGTTTTGAAGCCTGAAACTGTCGCCCGCCATTTTATGCGCTATCCGCGCATCATTTATGACGGCTATTCCATTGCCAAGCGCCGTAAAGACAAGTCCGCGCACGATTTTGATGCCGAAGCCGAAAACTTCATGAAGGATCTTCCGGAATACTATCAACGAAACTTCCACTTTCAGACCGGGGGCTATCTGACCCGGGAATCTGCGGAGCTTTACGAACATCAGGTCGAAATTCTTTTCTCGGGATCTGCGGATGCCATGAGACGTTTGATCATTCCTCTGGTGAAGCAGGTTCATCCGGGTGACGGCACAGGCTTGCATTTCCTCGAGGTGGGCGCGGGGACCGGGCGACTGACTCGTTTTATGAAGCTTGCGTATCCCAAGGCCAAAATCACTGTTCTGGATCTGAGTTATCCCTACTTAAAAAAGGCCCAGGATAATTTGCACGAATTTGATCGCCTGGATTTTGTGCAAGGGGCGGCGGAAGACCTGCCGTTCCAGGATGCCAAGTTTGATTTTGTTTACTCCTGCTTCCTGTTCCATGAGCTGCCTCACGAAATCCGCCGTCAGGTGATCCGGGAGGGCTTCCGGGTGCTGAAGGCGGGGGGATGTTATGGCCTTGTGGACTCATTGCAGGCCGAGGACACCCACGACTTTGAATGGGCGTTAGAGCAGTTTCCCGTGGATTTCCATGAGCCGTTCTACAAAAACTACACTCAGAATCCGATGGAAGGGCTGCTTGCAGCGGCCGGTTTTGAGGGGCTGCATAAGGATCAGGGATTTTTTGCCAAAGCCCTTTTGGCGCGTAAACCCTCAGAGTAGTGTCGTTTTTTTCAATTGGCATTTTCGAATCTCTGGGGTGAGTTAACACTCCAGAAGGACTGACTTTTTTAGACTTGTGTTTTCTTTTGTTTCTGGTAGTTTCCATGCCACTTGATAAAAGCTAGAAACTTTCAGGAGAAATCATGGGTCCTATTACTCAGTTTATCGATCATCACTACCGTCACTTCAACGCTGCTGCATTGAAAGATGCTGCTAAAGGCTACAAACTTCACATGGACAACGGTGGCCAGATGCTAGTGACTTTGGCAGGTGCCATGTCCACAGCAGAACTGGGTCTTTCTTTGGCTGAAATGATCCGCCAGGGTAAAGTTCATGCGATTTCTTGCACAGGTGCGAACCTTGAAGAAGACGTGTTCAACCTGGTTGCGCACAATCACTACGAGCGCATCCCGAACTACCGTGATTTGACTCCAGCTGACGAACAAAAGCTTCTGGAAAGACACTTGAACCGTGTTACTGACACCTGCATCCCTGAAGAAGAAGCCATCCGTCGTATCGAGAACGTGGTTCTTGAATACTGGCAGGATGCGGATTCTAAAGGTGAGTCTTATTTCCCGCACGAATTCATGTACAAAATCCTTCTTTCCGGCAAATTGGAACAGTACTACCAGATCGATCCAAAAAATTCCTGGTTGTTGGCTGCGGCTGAAAAGAACCTTCCAATGGTTGTTCCAGGTTGGGAAGATTCCACTTTGGGTAACATCTTCACTGGTCACATCATCAAAGGTGACATCAAAAAATCCACCACTGTTAAAGGTGGTATCGAGTACATGAAAACCTGGGCAGAGTGGTACATGGCGGCTTCCAAAAGAGCTCCCGTGGGCTTCTTCCAAATCGGCGGAGGTATCGCTGGTGACTTCCCAATTTGCGTTGTTCCAATGCTTGAACAAGACTTGGGTCACGAAGACATTCCTTTGTGGAGTTACTTCGCTCAGATCTCTGATTCCACAACTTCTTACGGTTCGTACTCTGGTGCGATCCCGAACGAAAAAATCACCTGGGGTAAATTGTCTCCAACAACTCCTAGCTACATCGTTGAATCCGATGCAACTATCGTTGCACCTTTGATCTTTGCTTACGTAATGGGTAAATAGTCTAGGGAAATCTGAAATTGACTACTCGAAAGGGCTCCGTTTCCGGAGCCCTTTTTATTTGGTGAACTGCTATTGTCTGATGCTTTTGTCGTAGGTTTTTTCTTTGGATGCCATTTGACCCGGGATCGCAGATTCACTGAAGGCCGGATCCATGACCGTTTCGACCTTGAGTATTCGATCCACTGGGAATCCCGCCATTTGGGCGTGCTTTTTCACGATTTCCTCGTTGGGAGCCACATAGATGCAGAAGATTGAATCATCGGTAACAAAGCTTTCCAGCCATTGAATCTCACCACCCAGTTTTTTCAGAACATCATTGGAAACCTGGGCCATTTTCTGCATTTCCTCCTGGGTGCTGTGGCCTACTCCAGGTACTTTTCTTTCGATTACATATTTAGGCATAATTCCTCCCTTATTAGTTTGGCATTATTCTTCACCTCGCAGGGTGTTTTAGGAATTGTTCTTTCCATGTAAATGAACACTGTATCGATTAAATGTGTGCAGCGACGTAATTAGTCATCGCTTGATTTAGTGTCAGGTACGGGAAAGCATGGGGATATGAAGATTGAACAGCTTTGTATCTATCCCCTGAAGTCCGCACGTGCGCAGAAGATCAACCAGATGACCATGACCCATGAAGGTCCGGTGGGGGATCGCCAGTGGATGCTTGTGGATGAAAACGGAAAATTCATTTCTCAGCGAACTTTGCCGAAGCTTGCGACGGTGGAGGTGTTTTATGAAGACACAGCCCTGACGGTGGGTTTTCAGAAGATGTTCTTTAAAATCTCCACAAACAATTCTTTTAAGCGTCAGGTAAAGGTTCAGGTTTGGAATGACACCTTTGATGCGGCCTTGGAACCGGATTTGTATTCCCAGGCGCTGTCCCAGTATCTGGGGGTGAACTGCCGCCTGGTCCGCTATGCGCCGTATTCCCAGCGCCGTGTTCTTTCCACCGACAAGGCGTGGAAGCCTGAGGTGCGTTTTGCCGACGGTCGTCCCGTGCAATTGATCAACACGAAAAGTCTGGAAGAGCTGAATTCACGACTGGCTGAGCCTGTGGGTGTGGACCGCTTTCGCGGTAATATCATCTATTCCGGACAAATGCCTTTTGAAGAGGACAAGTGGAAGAAAATCCGCGTGGGTGATGTGGTTTTCTCGCAACCGAAGCGCTGTTCACGCTGCACGATCACCACGATTGATCAGGCCACGGGTGTGGCGACGGGACCAGACCCCCTGAAGACGTTAGCGGGCTATCGTCGTGAGGGCAGCTCTGTCTTTTTTGGCACGTTGTGGATCCCGGAAAACACCGGAGTCATCAAGCTGGGTGACAACCTGGAAGTTCTTGAATAGCCGGGCTGTCAGAACAGTTCCCCGGACATGTCCAGGCGATAGGCTGTACCATCCAGTATTTTAAAAGATTTGTCATTGGAGTCCCACAGCACATCGTTCAGACTCCGGTACTTGCTCATAGGGAAGTTCAGGGTTTGAACGCTGCCGGTTCCAAAACTCAGATTTTCTGATCCGTCACTTTGCCATGACTTCATGACAAGGTTTTGGCTGTAATCAAGACCGAAGACATACAGATTTCCCTTTGAATCAATGGTCAATGCATCCGCACCCCAGATATTGGTGTCGATCCAAAAGTCCGTAGTGGTTTGTATATATCCGTTTCCAGACCCGAATGACGGGTCCAGGGTCCCGTCGGGTTTATAGCAGTTGATGAAGATCATGGCGTCCCACGAGGGCATCTCATAGCCATCAAACACCGTATAGAGTCGCCCATCCGGGGCAAACTCAAGCCCCATTGTGGCGTGTTCTGAATCGGTGTCCATGCGAAGTTCCACATAGCCATCTCCGCTGAAGTTGGAATCGACATAGCCATTTGCTGCTATCATCAACAGGAACTGGGCCGGTTCCATAGAGCCATCATATGAAAGACCTGCTATCACCGTACGGCCATCGGCGGCTTGTTTCATCGAAATCAGGTCATAGACATCGCCTGGAGGGATCGTGATCACGTTCAACCCTGAGCCTCCGAAACTCATGTCCCGAGTCCCATCCTCCAGAATTTTTGCAGTGATAATGTTGTCACCGTTGCTAAGGATTCCCACGGACTCGCCATTGTCGTGAAATGCGCAGAACCAGGGATAGGCATTGCTGCCGTTGTTGATGGTTTCTGTGTAAATCCCATTGATCCCGAAACTTAAATCTCGGCTGCCGTCGGGATGAAATTTTGCAATTGAAAACTTTGTTCCTGTGGATTCGCCGCACACCATGATACTGCCGTCGGCCAAATGTTTCAGGGTCAATATTTTTTCATAGTCGTTCTGAAAAATATCACGAAGATAGCCGTCGTCACCAAATTCAGTCTGAATGACACCGGATTTGTCCGTTTTAACAATGAAGCCTTTTGCCGATCGGGCCTCGAATCTTCCCGCATACAAAAAGGTGCTGTTATCAACTTTGTATTGCGTGTCTGGTGTGCCGTTGTCGGCGGCTGCGGCGAAGATGGACTCGTGTATTCCTGCGCTGGCAAAGCCGGGGACCGGATTCATCGAGGCATCGAACTGTCGAATCAAAGCCGAATAGAAAAGTGGCTCAAGGGTGGTGCCTTGACCAGCCGTGATGATTTCACCAGCCGGAGCAAAGCGTAGCAGGCGAAGATTATCGCTGCCGTTGTAAGTGATCGTGCCACCTGTGCCGTGGGAGGCATCCAGGGTCCCGTTATAGTTGTATTGGGAAAGAAGAACCTTGCTAAATGTTCTTAAGTTGTCATAGGGAAAGGACAGTCGCTGGGTTTCCGTATAGGCAATTTGAATGTCGTTGTTGGAGCTTCCGTCAAGAACACCTCTGACATCAAGTACGCCATAGCTTAATGAAGCGTGGGTGAACATCAGAGTCCCGGTCGCATTAAAGCCGGTGTCAGGGGTTCCGTTGAGGTTGCAGACGACAAGCAAGCCCTGGTCTCGTTGATTTGAGCCGCCCGCAGTGGCCGTGTTTCCGAAAATAACCAGACGATCATTGTTTATTTTTCTTAAGCCGATCCAGCGAATCGTGTCGACGGCCGCCGTTGAAGGGTAGGAGGTCGTAAAGCCACCATCTTCGACGCCGTTGATATTGAACTTCCGCAACTTCACCCGGTCCGCGGACTGCACGTGATTGAGCAGATAGATTTCGCTGTCAGAGACATACAATATATCAACCGGATTTTCAGCACCCGCCGCGTTCGGGAAGATTTGAAGTCCTCCGCTACCGTGGTTCGTATCAAGGGTGCCGTCGGCGTTTATCAGCAAAGTTGTGGCCTTGTATTGGGTGTCCAGTCGATAGGACGCTACCATAATCTGTCCAGAGCCCGTGATCGCCATTTTCCGGCCATAAACGGTGTTGCCAGTTTCTGTGTGATTGTATACGCCGTCGGTTCCAAAGCCAGGATCAATTTGCCCCGAAGTTGAAAGTTTCAGAACATTGAAGCCATTTGAAGTAGGGTTGGAAAAAAGGATGTATGTGCCGTCAGCAGAAGTTTTCATGTCCACAATGCCGTAAAGGGTGCCGCCGGGAAGCTCGACATAACCATCTTTCCCGTAACTTGTATCAAGAGAGCCATCGGGATTGAGTCTAAAAACAAGCGGCTTGGTATAGTCATAGGTATTTTGCTGGTACATCTGTCCGACGATGATCTTGCCGTCGGTTTGAGTGTTCAGCAGCCGGGGATTCATGTTTACTTTGTTGGAGCCATTGATTTTTAAGACGCCAGACACCCCGAAGTTATGCATCTGGCTTGAAGGCGCGGTTTCAGATTTGAGTGTCAGATCCAGAATGTCAGCTTCCAACGTGCAGCCAGTGACTGTCGCGGCAAAAAACAATAGACCCACTATGGGAAGTGCTCTTTGAGTAAAAAAAATCATAAAACGCGCAGAAATACTCATATATTATTGATCGGTTCAAGCTGAGGTAATCTCAAGGCAGGTTTACCTTCTGAAAGTGGATGTGGCTTCTATTGCAGCTACTTAATCGATGTGTCTCATTTTGCGACGACGGAACTGACACTTTCGGCGCGCTGACAAGTTCTTATCCATATCAGCTCCCATAAAACCCAAAATCCGCCGGGTCCGATGTATGCAGCTAAATCACTGAATTATCTAATTTAAGGGTGTGTCATGTTAAGACATTTGAGGCTTTTGGTTTTATTGGTATTAGTCCTCGGTCGCTTTGCCTGGGCGGTGACGCCAGAGAAAGTCGGCCTGCATCTGTCTTTTGAAGAAAGACTGGCGCTGACCTATGCACTGATGGCCCAAGGGGAAACTGCGGAAAATAAAGAGCAGATTCTGGCAAGAGCCAAAAACTATTTTTCCTCTGTTTATCAGACGGAAGTGGAAACAGTCAAAGTTCGCAATTTCGATGAATTCCTGAAACTTCATAAAGGTGAATGGCCCAACACTCACAGCGTGGCTTTGGATCTGGAAATGATCGAAGCCCGTGGTGCGAAAGCCATGCGCACGTACACTTCTGACAGTGCGCGGGTGCAAAAGCAGATTGAAACCTATCTTGAGTGGCAGCAGCAGAAACTAAAAGACATGGTCCCTCAGGATCAGCTGGAGCAAAAGTTGCCGATGGAGGCTGTAGCCGCGCAAGTGATGGCCTTGGCACAGAATCCTGAAGGTCAAAAGCTGGCGGAACGCTGGGTGCTGGCTGAAAGTGATGCGCTGTTAACTGAAAAGATGAAAGAACTGGATCGCGTGGGTGAAAAAATCGCGGAATCCAAGCTGGGTCAACAGCAGGACGCCACGATGAAGATCTTCCTGCAGACCATGTTCAGTGAGTATTTCAGACGTTTAAGCCCGGCTTCGAAAAAGTTGATCGTGTCTTCTTATCTGGGCAGCGATCTGAACATGCCGGAAATGAAAAAGTTTGAACTGATGGTTCAAAACAGCGGTCCGCAACTGCAAAAGCTGCTTCAGGTGGTCGCACGTCAGGCAGATCTGGGGCCGGATATGGTGGAAGTCTTCCGCGGTCTTGAAAACTCGGTGCGCCCGGTGCCTTGGTCGCAGGTGGAAAAGCTTTTGAACTCTGAAAATGGCAATTACAAGTTCACCTACTTTGAAAGAAAAGCCCTGGGCGTGGGGACGATGGCTCAGGTTCATCGTGCAAAAGTCATTATCGATGGGCAGCGCCGTGACGTGGTTGTGCGTTTTATCAAACCAGGGATTGCGGATCGTGTGGAAGAAGACAAACGCATTCTGATGGATGTGGCTGAAATTCTGGATTCAAACCCTGAATTCCGTAAAACGGGTGCTCCGAAACTGACACCGGTGGTGCAGGATATCACCGACACTGTTTTGGCTGAACTAAGTCAGGAAGACACCGTGGCCCGCCAGAAGCTTGCGGCGACTCGCTATGAAAAAATGGCGTTCATGAACACGCCAGACTATAAAAACGAAATCCAATTCCATGTGCCAAAAATTTATGACGGTAAAAAGGGTTCCAAGTTCATGGTGCAGGAACTGGTCATCGGTAAAAAACTGGATAAAGAAGTGGCCATGTACAAGGAAATTGCTCCGGACATGAAACGAGTGATCATCGAACAAATGGCCCGCGTCTGGGCGCAGGAAGTGATGTTTGGTGGTGGATTCTATCATTCGGACCTGCACCAGGGAAACTTCATGATCCAGGTGACCGAGCCTAAGATCATCGTCAACATTCTGGATTACGGAATGGGTGGGGTGATCACTCGGGACATGCAAACCCAAGTGATGCTGTTGGGCGCTGGCACTGAATTGTTGAATTCTGAAATCATGTCGCGTGCTTTCTGGAATATCGCTGACAAGGAAAAGAGCACGGTCACCCAAAGCCGCCTGCAGTTTATGATCGAGGCCAAGATGCACAATATCCGCCACGGTTATGAGCAGCCACTGACGATGGAAATGTGGACCGCTTGGGTGATGGATCTGGGACTTCGTCTGCCGTATGAGTTCGTCAGTCTGAATCGTGGTATCGTGATCGTCAATAAGCTGCTGGCGGATGCGGGCAGCGCCATGTCCATCAGCTCTTTGATGAAGAGTATGGCTATTAAAAATCCGGCCCGCGTTTACAAGGCCTTGGCGATCGAGGGCAAAATGTCCCACCGGGAGCTTGTGAAGCTCGGCTGGATTGAAATGAAAGACATGATCGGCCTGTCGCCGAAAGTTCTTCCGGTAAAAACGGCTTCGCCAGCGGCGGTGGTTCGTTGCGAAATGGTGTTCAACTAGGGGCTGCGGTTCGACAGTCCCTTAATTAATACTTTGAAATCGTCATTGAATTTGTTTGTTGTTGTTCCCGGCTCTTGATCACAATGGTGAAAATCAGGAGGGGAACGTTCATGGCTACAGCTATTGTCAAAGATGCGGGCAAAGCCGTCTTGGATAAAAGTAAAATTTGGAAAGTCATCGGGGCCTCCAGTGCCGGAACTCTGATTGAGTGGTATGACTTTTACATTTTCGGCAGTCTTGCCACTATTATCTCCGCTCAATTTTTCCCTAAAGGTCATGAAACCGTGGCATTGCTAAGCACCCTGGCCACGTTTGCCACGGGTTTTATAGTTCGTCCCTTCGGGGCTCTGGTATTTGGCCGGGTGGGCGATGTGGTGGGGCGTAAGTATGCGTTCATGGTGACGTTGTTGATTATGGGACTGGCGACCACCGCCATTGGTCTGCTGCCAGGGTACGAAACCATTGGGATTTTTGCGCCGATTCTGCTGTTGATTTTGCGATTGCTCCAGGGTCTGGCCCTGGGGGGCGAGTACGGGGGGGCAGCAACCTACGTGGCCGAGCACAGTCCTGATGGCAAGCGTGGATTCTATACCTCCTTCATCCAGACCACAGCGACTCTGGGGTTGTTTGTGTCCTTGGGTGTGATTTTACTCACCCGGCTGACTATGGGTGAAGAGGCTTTTAAAGACTGGGGTTGGCGTATTCCGTTCCTGTTGTCGGTGGTTCTTGTCCTGGTCTCTTATCTTATTCGCCGCCGGATGGAGGAATCGCCGGTCTTTGTGCAGATGAAGGCCGAAGGAAAATCCTCTAAAAGCCCGCTGCGTGACAGCTTTCTGCATCCGGAAAATCGTCGACTGGTGATACTGGCCTTGTTGGGTGCCACGGCCGGACAAGGGGTGGTGTGGTACACGGGGCAGTTCTATGCCCTCTATTATTTGCAGACGGTGCTGAAGGTGGACTTCGTGGTGGCCAACCAGATCATCGCGGTGGCGTTGTTGTTTGCGACGCCGTTCTTTATTGTCTTTGGTGGACTGTCGGACCGGATCGGGCGCAAGAACATCATGATGGCCGGTTGTTTGATAGCCGCACTGACGTATTATCCGATCTATCGCGCGATGGAGTTTTACTCTGGATGGAACCCCGCTGATCCTTTGGCTACGGCGGTGAATCCAAATGTCATGATGCTGACCTTGTTGGTCTTTATACAGGTTCTTTATGTGACAATGGTGTATGGGCCGATTGCCGCCTTTCTGGTCGAGCTTTTTCCGACACAAATTCGCTATACTTCGATGTCTCTTCCATATCATATCGGAAATGGGGTTTTCGGAGGACTGGTGCCATTCATTGGGACGGCAATTGTGGCGGCCACGGGGAACCATTTTGCCGGCTTGATTTATCCGATCGGAATTGCATTGATGACGTTTGTGATTGGAATGATCTTTATCAAAGAAGACCGGAACGTTCGCTGGCATTAACTGGACTTAAAGTCTCATTCTGATACTCACGTCGCTTTCTAATGTTACCGATATGTGATGTATGCACACGTTGGTAGGGTGGGAAGTGATCAAAAGTTTAAAGCAGATCAAAGCAGCAGCAGGCCTGTTGCTTTTTTCTATTTTGGTCTCTGCCTGTTCCGAGCGCACGCTGGAGATGGGGTTTTTAGACAAAACCATCAACGGCAAGGGCGAGTTCACCATCGACAACCTGAGCGGTGCGGGCACATTTGAATTGGCTTCCACCGATGATTCCGTTGCCTTGAGTATTTCCTGCGATCGCTCTATCGAAAAGATTGAAGCTGAAAACCCGCAGACAAAAATATGGCGTGACGTCACAGCCCTGGCAAGTGACGCGCAGGTGAACTGTGCCACCGAAGGCAAAGCTTCGTTCAAGTTGCCTTTGGAGTATATCTTCCCTTATTCAGCTCCGGCGGCCGCGGGGGATGTTGTTCACGACTTTCAAATCCGCTGGTATGTGAAAAATCTTGAAGGTGAGACCTACGTTTTTAATCGCACATTGTCCCTGGTGATCTTTGCCCCCAATGTCACCTTAAGCGCGGACAGCATTAATATCGTCAAGTTGGGTGATCAGAACTATGAGGTCAGTGGCACCTGCCAAATCGACGGCGGAGTGGTGAGTCTGACAGGTCCCTTTGACGGAGGATCGCAAAGTGCCAATTGTTCGGGTGGTGTCTTTGCCGTGGTCGTGACCTTGAAAAACAATTTAGCCGATGGTGTGACCAGTATTTCAGTCAACCATATGGCGACAGGGGCTTACCGGGTTTTTGGTTTTGAGCAGAAAGATGTTCTTGTCGATGTGACAGTTCCCGAGGTGGTGATCACATCGCCGACAGCCAATACCAAGTTCACCCAGTCTGCGGTCAACGCTGATGGAACGATCACTGTGCGCGGCACATGTTCTGAAGATTTATTGCCTGTAAAAGTTAATATTGATGCCGTTGTTCGCGATGTGACCTGTTCGTCCGTTCGCACTTTTGTTGCCGACGTGGCCGTCAGTAATGGCATGCCAGCAGTCCAGGCTATGCAGACGGATGCCGCGGGAAATCCCGGGTATGCTGCTGGGGTAAATATCATTGTGGATCTTGTGGGGCCTGGGGCCTTTACGATCACAGGGGTTCGCACGATGGCCGGAGCAGACGTGACGGCAGATGGATTCCTTCGCGACAAAGGCCCGGTGATTGATTTCACGATGCCGTCGGATTTTGATCATATCGAAGCATTTATAAAAGACAGTACTGGCACCACAACGATTTGTGAGCGCAGTATTGCAGCCTCGGCGGTGGATCTTTCTTCGTGTGTTTTGGCTCAAAGCACGACCTATACTATTTATGCTATGGCCGTCGATGTGAACGGCAATAAAACAGCTGCTTCGAATAATGGATTTATATTTACGACCCAGTTCCCGGTTCCGCAAATCACCCGGGTTTATGCTGCTTTTCCGGGGGCCCACTTTGGCAGTGGTACAACGGTCCTTGTTCGCGTCGAGTATGACCGTGAACTGAGGGTCGTTGGCGGAGTCATGCCAGGCATCGTCCTGAATACGGGAGTTTTGGTGACGGCGGTGTCGCTGCAAGCGGATCTTCGGACACTGCAATTCAGCTATGTGGTGTTACCAGGTAACTATGCTTTCCCTCTGGGAGTTAGTTCCACGACCTTCAGTGGTTGCACCGGTTGTCTGGTGGACAGGGCCAATGATGTTGTGCAGGCTTCAATGACTTTGCCGGCGGATGCGGGTGCCAATGGGCTTAAAGCATCCAACGTCAAAGTGGATGCTCTGGGGCCAAGTAATCCGCCATCATTCACTCTGGGTGCGGTCGCTCCATTGTACACAGAAGCACCTCTTGTGAATTTCACCTTCCCATCAGATCCTGATGTGTTGACGGCGGAACTTCGCCTGCAACAGCTGTCCAACGGCGCTATCCTTCGTGATTGGAGCGAGGTTGCAAGTCCGGTGAAATTCTCCTCTTTATCCACGCCTCTACAGCCGGGTTTGACTTATTCGCTGAGCCTGCGCCTGAAAGACCCGATGGGGAACTATAGCAGCACATTGACAAATAATTTTGTGGCGTTCTCGTGTCCGCCGGATTTTGTCTATGTTCATAATGCCGGCATCGTCGCAAGTCCGTTCTGTATAGGTCAATATGAAGCCAAGAACGATGGCTCCGCTCGCCCGCGCTTTATCGCGGATCATGTTCCTGAAAGTTTAAGTAATATGGGGGCGGTGTCGCGATGCAGTTCGTTGGGTGCAGGTTATGACCTGGTCACCAATAGTGAATGGCGGGCTGTGGCGGACCTGATTGCGAAACAGGCAGGAAACTGGGCCAGCGGCACTTATGGATCGGGGCTTTTGCATCGTGGGAACAATCAATCCGGCTCTCCAGTGTCAGCCACGGGCGGGGATGTCTGCGCGCCGAATACGGCTCTTTGTGCCAGCAATGCGTTAAGAAGAACACATTCGCTGCCTTATGGTCAGACCATCTGGGACTTTGCTGGTAATGCGATGGAAGCGATCAAAGACACCAATGGCATTAACTACAATCCGGCTTATGTGTACCCAGCGCAGAACACTGGTGACGCTCTGAATCTGGCATTTGGTACAACGGCCGTGACCTGCAGTGGTGTGGGCGGACCTGAGTATTGTGGTTTTGGTAAAATCGACTTCAGCAATTCAGCGGTGACGGGCGTTTGGCGCGGGGGCGGAACTGGAGATGGCAATTCTGCCGGGGTCTTTAGTGCCAAACGTGCTGCTGATGTTACATCGGTCCTGACCAACGGCGGATATCGCTGCGTTTATCATCCGTAATTGAGCTCTAATTCTTCAGAAAGCGCTTGCTCAGGATGTGGAATCTCCACGTCAAAAGAATTGAAGCAAAGATCAATCCCAGCAGCAGGCCAATCCAGATTCCCACAGGGCCCACGCCCAAATGGAATGCTAGCAGATATCCGCCTGGAAGACCCATCACCCAGTACGCAAAGAAAGCGATGATGCTGGGCCACTGGGTGTCGCTCATGCCGCGCAAAGCGCCGATCGCCACGGCTTGAATGCCGTCAAAGATCTCAAAGATCGCAACCACGATAAAGAATTTCGCTGCCCACGCAATCACGTCCTGATCGGTCACGTAGAAGGTCGGGAACCATTCGCGCAGGAAGAAGAAGCCCAGCGCACACAAGCTCATGTAAGCCGCACCCAGCTTGATCGCCGTAAAGCCTGCAAATCTTGCCAGGGAATAGTCGCCACGGCCCAGTTCATAGCCCACGCGGATGCTGGCGGCGATGCCAATACCCAAAGTGATCAGGAAGCTTGTGCTGGCAAGACTGATGGTGATCTGGTGCGCAGCCAAAGGTGTCGCGCCAAACCATCCCATCATCACGGCCGCCGCAGAAAAGGCACCCACTTCAAACAGATAGGTGAAGCCGTTGGGAAGCCCCAGGCGGATGATATTTTTAAGCAGATGATGGTCAAAGCGATGCACCCAGCGCTCGACAAGATACTTTTTAAAGTGCGGGTGAATGTGCACATAAGTAACCATGATCAAGGCCATCAGGCAGCGGGCGATCAGGGTAGCCCAGGCAGCCCCATTCAAACCCAGTTTTGGGAGACCATAAAGACCGTGAATCAAAACCCAGTTTCCGGTGATATTTAGGACCACACCAAAGATCATCACATACATGGCGACTTTGGTTTTTCCGATGCCATCGGTGAACTGTTTATAAGACTGGTAAAGCAGGCTTGGCAGCACAGACCAGATGGTGATCTCAAAAAAGGCGGCACCCATCTCCAGAACTTCATTGGTTTGCCCAAAGACCTTCAGGTTCGGCAGCAGGGCGTATAAAAGTCCGATGATGAAAGCGCTGATGGCCAGGGCAACGATGATACTATGGCGAAGCAGGACTCCGCCGTAGGGATAGTTTTCCTGACCCTGCATGCGCGCAAAAAGTGCTGTCACCGGCGCCAGCATTCCCAGGCCGAAAATTAAGAACACAATAAAGACACTTCCGGCAAATGCCGAAGCCCCCAGGGCCACCGAGCCCAGAGCTCCCACCATGATGGTGTCCGCCAGAGTGATCAGGTTTTGTCCAACCTGACCAATGACGATAGGCCCGGACAAACGGGCCAGCATTTTACTTTCGTGGATGAATTTAGACTGAGACAACTTCAACGATCTCCGGGAACAGTTCCTTCATGCGAACCTCGATACCCTCTTTCAGGGTGACCGTGGAGCTTGGGCAACCGGAGCACGCGCCTTTCATGTGAATGTAAAGCACGTTGTTTTCGTATTTATGGAAGACAATGTCGCCGCCATCCAGAGCCACTACCGGACGGATTTCGCGGTTTAGAACCGATTTGATGTTGCGAACCATCGGGCTGTCGTTTTCGTTGTCCTCTTCGGCTTCAACGAAAGTCACAACCACGGGCTCATCACGATCCAGGTGCTCCTGAATCAGGCCGCTCAGAGGGTGCGCCAAAAGCTCCCAGTCCACCCAGTCCTGCTTGGTAACAGTGATGAAGTCCGGGCCCACGTAAACGGAGCTGGTCCATGGGAAGCCGAAGATTTTGGCAGCCAATGGCGAACGTTCCGCCTCCTGAACGGTCGGGCAGTCAAAGCCCTGATCCGTGACCTTTTTGTGAAGCAAAAACTTCATCGTGGCAGGATTAGGGGTTGGTTCGAAGCTGACAGGCGTTTTTTCACTCGTATTCATACAGACCTCACAGGGACAACGAACATTATACCACAGCATGTTTTCTGCCAAGCGTGTTAATCGCAGAGACGCGCTTGATTAAACTTGAAAAACTTCATAAATTTACCCCGCTAATGCGAGCCCAGAAGACAAGCGGCTCGCTAATTTGAGTTTTCTTCATAGGTTATAGGAGATCTAGATGACGCCAAGAGTTAGAGAGATTTTGAGCTGGTACGGAGCTGATAATCCAGGGGTATTGACGAACCTGGCTCGCATGTTGAACCACGGTAAGTTGGCAGGCACCGGTAAATTGGTGATTTTGCCAGTGGATCAGGGCTTCGAACATGGACCTGCTCGCTCTTTTGCGAAAAATCCAGATGGCTATGACCCGGCTTACCACGTAGAGCTGGCTATTGAATCCGGTTGCAGCGCTTACGCGGCTCCACTGGGTGCGATTGAAGCTATCGCCCGTGACTATGCTGGTGAAATCCCGTTGATCCTGAAAATCAACAACTCGGATTCTCTTTATGCCAACAAGGCTCCGATCTCTGCGATGACGTCTTACATCGACGACGCTTTGAGACTGGGTTGCGTGGGTATCGGTTTCACGATCTATCCGGGTTCTGCAGAACGCAAAAACCAATACGAAGAAATCGCTCAGGCGGCACGCGCGGCTAAAGAAGCCGGTCTTGCGGTGATCATCTGGTCTTACCCTCGTGGTGAGCAGCTTTCCAAAGAAGGCGAAACTGGCATCGACGTGATCGCGTATGCGGCTCACATCGCGGCTCAGTTGGGCGCTCACATCATCAAAGTCAAACCTTCCTCTGCACACCTTGAACAGGCCGCAGCGAAAAAAGTTTACGAAGAACAAGGCATCAAAGTGTCCTCTCAGGTGGACCGCACTCGTCACATCGTTCAGTCCTGCTTCAACGGCAAACGCATCGTGATCTTCTCTGGCGGCGAAGCCAAGAGCACTGATGATTTGTTGAAAGAAGTGGGCGAACTGGCACAAGGTGGCGCCTTCGGTTCCATCATGGGCCGCAATGCCTTCCAACGTCCGAAAAAAGAAGCTCTGGAACTTTTGCACAAAGTAATGGAAGCCTTCGCAGGTAAAAAACTATAAGCGCTGGGCGCACAGAGTGGAGGGGCCCGCGGGCCCCGTAACTGGAGTAATTATGAGCATCAATGAAAATCCGCTAAGAGCCGAGAAGCGCAAAAAACTTCATGCGCTTCGTGAAAAAGGCATCAACCCGTATCCATACGTCTTTGAAAACAAGGCGAAGATCTCTGAAGTGACTGCGGAGCATGCTGCGACTTTGCAGGCGGGTGAAAAGAAGCCGGAATTTACCTATCGCATTGCTGGCCGTCTGATGACCCTGCGTATGATGGGGAAAGCGTCTTTCTTCAATCTTCAGGATCAGACGGGTTCCGTTCAGGTCTATGTAAAAACTGAGGAGCTGTCTGAACAGGACCGCATGGCATTCGAGCTGGTGGATCTGGGTGACATCGTCGGTATTGAGGGGTTTGTTTTCAAATCCCAAAAAGGTGAGTTTTCGATTTACGCAAAATCCTTCCAGATTCTGACGAAAACCATCGAGCCGTTGCCAGAGAAATTCCACGGCGTTCAGGACATCGAAATCAAGTATCGTCACAGACAC
Source organism: Bdellovibrio bacteriovorus HD100 (assembly GCF_000196175.1). Lineage (NCBI taxonomy): Bacteria > Pseudomonadati > Bdellovibrionota > Bdellovibrionia > Bdellovibrionales > Pseudobdellovibrionaceae > Bdellovibrio > Bdellovibrio bacteriovorus. The sequence goes on along the minus strand of NC_005363.1, from coordinate 2,237,311 downwards.
CTGGATTTGATGACCGATGCGGATTCCCGCAAGGTGTTTGAAACTCGTTCCAAGATCATCAAAGAAGTACGTCGCTTCCTTGATGACCGTGGTTTTATGGAAGTGGAAACCCCGACATTGCAGCCGGTTTACGGCGGTGCTGCGGCGACTCCGTTCACCACACACCACAAAGCTTTGGACATGAAGCTTTACATGCGTATTTCCCCTGAACTTTATCTGAAACGCCTGATCGTGGGTGGTTTCGAGAAAGTTTACGAAATCAGCAAAAACTTCCGTAACGAAGGTATCGACCGCACTCACAACCCGGAATTTGCGTTGCTTGAGTTCTACGAGGCTTACACGGACTACAACTATCAGATGAAACAGTTCGAAGAACTGATCTCTTCTTTGGCCTTGAAAATCACCGGCAGCATGAAGGTGACTTATCAGGGTAAAGAGATCGACTTCACTCCTCCTTGGAGACGTCTGACGGTTCATGAAGGTGTTAAAGAATACGCGGGCATTGATCCGGACAAGGCAACTGATCAGGAAATCTTCCAGGCCATCCGTAAAAACGGTGGCGATATCGATGAGCCGGGTAAACGCGGCGAAATGATCATGGAACTGTTTGAACTGACAGCAGAGCAGCACCTGGTGCAGCCGACATTCGTGATGGATCACCCGGTGGAGATTTCTCCGCTGACGAAGATTCACCGTCGCGACAGCAGACTGGTTGAGCGTTTCGAACCGTTCGCAGCCTGCATGGAAATCGGCAATGCTTACTCTGAGCTGAACGATCCGGAAGATCAGTTGGCCCGTTTGAAAGAACAGGAAGCCAACCGTGCGAAGGACGAAGAAGCGCATCCGATGGATGAAGACTTCCTGCTGGCGATCGACGCTGGTATGCCGCCAACAGGTGGCGTGGGAATCGGTATCGAGCGTATCGTGATGTTGCTAACGGATAGACCAAGTATCCGTGACATCATCTTTTTCCCAACAATGCGTATTACAAAATAGTCTGCAAAAAGGGAGCGAAAGCTCCCTTTTGTTTTTTCAGGGGTATGTTATGAAGTTTGTTTTGATTGCAGCATTTGTGGTGCTTTCTGCGTGTCAGATGAAGCCGACGAAGGTGACTGTGCAAGAGCCGGTGATGGGTGAAAATGTCACGGCTGAACAATTGATTAAAGGCAAGACGGTCATCCTGGATGCTCGGCCGGCGTTTGAGTTTAATCTGGCGCATGTGCCGGGTTCTATCAATGTTCGTTGGGAGGACTTTTCTCAACAAAATCCCAAGTCCCGTGGTTTGTTGCAAAACGATCTGTTTGCGATTGCGCGCAGGCTTTCATTGGTTGGCGTAGATCCGTCCACGCCGGTGGTGGTGCTGGGCAAAGGTGCGCAAGGGGCTGGGGAAGAAGGCCGTGTGGCGTGGACGCTGAAAGTACTGGGTGTGAAAAACGTCTATACTCTGGTTCACACTTCTTATCGCGAAATGAACACGAATCCCAACCGTGAAGCGCCTCAGGTTCAAAACAAACCCTATTGGAAGCCGGAAGTGGCGGAAAACCTGGATACACCTTTGAAAGTGTTCAAGGCGGAGGTCACGCAAAATGAAAAGCCGGTGATCGTGCTGGATGTGCGTTCCGGACAGGAATATTCCCTGCGCAATCTTTCCACCGAAAAATCCGTGAAGGCGTCGGTGGTGAATATCGAATGGCGGGATTTCTTTGACGACAAAGGCCTTCCGTCCAAAAAGATTGAACGCGCTCTTTATGAAAAGAACATTGCTAAAGACAGCCGCATTCTGGTTGTCAGCAATCACGGTGTGCGCTCGGGGGCGGTGGTGTATGCTTTGAATTACCTGGGCTATAAAAAGGCCACCAACTTTGCCGGGGGCTATGAACAATGGAAGTAAACCCGCAGGAACTGATTCAGATTCTGAAAGACAAGATCACTCTGTATGAGCATCTTGGCATTGAGGTTAAAGAAATCGGTTCTTCGCGTGTGCACTTTCGTGTTTCGCTTGAGAAAAATAAAAACCATAAAGGCACAGCCTTTGGGGGCAGTCTGTATGCCTCCGCCGTTTTGGCAGCCTATGCTTTGGCTTTGGCAGGGTTAAAACAGCGGGGACTTGATACCGAAAACATCGTCATTGCCAAGGGTGAGATCCAGTATCTGCGCCCGGTGGAAACTGATTTTGATATTGTCAGCGAGTTTCCGTCTGAAGACGACGAAGAGGCTTTTTATCAGGAACTGCTGTCCAAAAAACGTGTTCGCGGCAAAATCCGCTCTCAAATACTGGGTGAGGGTGGTTCTTTAAAGGCTTCCTTGGTTGGCGATTTCGTCGTCAAGTTTTGAGCCAGAATCTCTAAAATTTCAGCTTTCTTGACGGGTTTTACCGCATAAGAATCACAGCCACTGCTGACGGCCCGTTGCAGGTCTTCCACCACGGCCGTCGCCGTCAGGGCGATGATCGGCGTGTGTGGAAGCTTGTTCATTTTTTCATAGTATCTGATCAGTTCCGTGGACTTGTAACCGGTCATGATGGGCATTTGCATGTCCATAAAGACCAGGTCGTATTTGCGTTCTTTGAATTTTTCAAAGGCCTCCTGTCCATTGACGGCTTCGTCGCAGTCAAAGGGCAGACTTTTCAGATAGTGAATCATCAGCACCCGGTTGTCTTCAGAGTCATCCACCAGAAGCAGTCGGAAGCGTTTGTCCGCTGGAAGCTGGCTCCAGACCATGGCGGGTTTGGCTTTTTTCTCGATGTTGCTGCTGAAGTCCGGTTGGTGCGGAAGTAAAATTTTGAAAGTGGTTCCGCGGCCGGCAAGGCTCTTCATCTCCATGGTGCCACCCATGATTTCGACCAGGTTTTTTGAGATGACCAGTCCCAGGCCCGTGCCTCCGTATTTTCGTGCGATAGTGGGATCACCTTGGGCGAAGGATGAAAACAGCTTGGATTGTCGTTCACGAGGGATGCCAATGCCGGTGTCCTGCACTTCGATCAGCAGTTGTTCGGGGGCATCTTTGGTCAGCTCCAGCTTTACCTTGACCGACCCCTCGTTGGTGAACTTCAGCGCATTTCCGATCAGGTTGAAAAGCACCTGGCGCAGCCGGGTGGGATCTCCCCATTGCAGCGGGGGCACATCTTTGGAAATGTGCAACTCAAAGTGCAGCCCCTGTTCTTCGGCCTTGATTTGCAGAATGTCGAAGACGCTGCGGACGGTGCTGTGAATATTGTAACTGACGTTTTCAACAGTCAGGGCTTTAGCTTCGATCTTTGAAAAGTCCAGCAGGTCATTGATCAGCGCTTTGAGGTTTTCACCGGCGTGGCTAAACAAGGTCAAATACCGTTCCTGGTCCTTGGAAAGCTGTGTTTCCCGCAGCAGCTCGAGCATTCCCAGAACAGAATTCAGCGGAGTTCGGATTTCATGGCTCATGCGTGCCAGGAACTCGGATTTGGCGCGAGAAGCCTCTTCGGCCTGGTCTTTGGCGGACTTCAGTTGTCCTTGTGTTTCATTCAGTTCGCGGATTTTTCCGGTCAGTGAAGTCACCGCCGACCCCGTGATCAGAGAGCAGAAACAAAGGGTCAGCAGCGTAGCTGGAGTTTGCACTTCCAGAAAGCTGTTGGACCAGGGCAGGTTGGCTATCTTGGGCAGAATGATATTCAGAAATACCACCCAGGTGTTGACCACCAACGCTGCATACATGCCGTACCAGGCTGCTGATAACAGCATCAGGATGCCATAGACATACCAGGTTTGGGGTATGTGAAATGAAAGGGCCAGCACCAGCATGCCTCCAAGCACCACGGCAAAAAGGGCTTTTTCTTTGCGAGTGACTACTTCCCAATGCGTGGGAGGAAGAGGCTTGACGGCGAACAATGAAAGGTTGCGCTTGCGCAGCCATGGGGAAATCAGGATCAATGCCGGGATGGTGAGAAAGATGGCACCGGTCAGGTCTCCGACCGTCGTGATCAGGGTGCTCCAGCCGAACAAAGACTTGTCCTGGATGCCAGTTAAAACAAAGAGCCCTTGAATGGCCACGGAGCAGATCAACGACGGGATCAGCAGCCCGTACACAAAATAGAGACTGATATTTTTTGGGCTGGGTTTCCAGGCGCTGACGTCTTTAAAACGCTCTCGCACCAGCACCCAGGAGAAAATCACCTCTAAAGTTTCCGGCAGGGCATAAAGGGGATAGAGCATCGGGCGGGGCAGTTCAAACAGTGAAATGGCAACCAAGGCATTTAAAAACACCGCAGCAAAAACGCGGGGACCCCACCACAGCGCCATGATCACGCCAAGGTTGATGGGGAAGTAGATCCAATAAATCCCCTGCGACACCTTGAAGGTGAGGCTTACGAAAGTGCCTCCCAGTAAAATGATAAACGGTAAGACCCAGGTCCACCACGGCAGTTGCTTTTGGTTCATGCAAACAGTTTAGGTGCAAAGGTGGATGGTGGCTAAAAGGGAAGACTGAAAATGCTAAAGGTCAATACGGGGTGCTTTATAGTATGTTTGACCAAAGCACAGGCCCACGGCACAGGCGTTAAAGTTGATGCAGCCACCTTCTTTTTGCACACGATAGATGTCATCTTCAAGAATGTCATCCATGCCGCGAGAAAGAATTCCGACAATTTCGCCTTGAGCATTGTACAGCGGAGACCCTGAACTGCCAGAGAACGTGTCCACCTGGACTTTGAAAGTGTGCATTTCTGGAATGTCAGAAAGCACGCGTGCGTAGTCCTTCTTCACCGGCAGTCCCAGGGGGTGGGACAGGCTTAAAAGAGTTTGATCGGCTTTCAGCAAAACCTCTTTGGCGATTTTTGCCGGGCGCACGCCGGGAACGGGGCGATCCAGTTCCAGGATGGCATAGTCGATGTTCTTTCTGATGTTTAAATCAAACTTCACGATGCTTTTGCAGTTGTAAATTTCAGAAGAAGGCAGCATCCCTTGGCGGGATTTCTCTTCGGTCCAACCAAAAATAAAGTGACTGTCGTTGCAGTCTTTCTGGTTTTCCACGCAGTGACCAGCCGTCAGTACCAGATTGGGGGCAATCAAAGTTCCTGAACAAAACCCCAAGGTCGGCTGAGTCAGAAATTTTTCATCCGGGCACAAGGGGTACAGCTGTTCCAGCGGTGTTGAGTTCAGTTTAACAACTGAATTTTGCGCCTGCGCCAGTCGGTAAGAATGAACCAACACGGCCGTGGCCTTGACCAGTTCTTTTTCCGGGGAAGAGGACGTGCTGACGTCTTCACGGGTGTCCCCGTTATAGATTGCGCCGGGAGCTTCTGTCTTGGATAAAGATTCAGGAGCCGAGCCCGTGCAGGCGGCCAAGGTCAGTGCAAGAAGGGCGCAGACAAGGGATCTCATTTTTTAGATCCTTTGGTGTTGGTCAGGCCGGCCACTTGTCCGTTGATGGCGATAAAGCCGTCCTCGTGAGGACCGCCTTTTTTCGGATTGATATGCAGCCAATGGATCACGGCCTTGTGTGGAGAGTATTTGTCGACGACAAAGTCACCGCAGGCGATGATACGGTCCCCAGGTTGGTATTCAGGAAGTTTGCCGTATTTCACGTTATAGATCACCTCAACGCGGTCATCGTCGGTGTTCAGGTTTTCATCCAGGTCCACTTCAAAGTGCACATGGCCCTGACGGTCTTCCATCAGGCGCACCAGGGTGCCGTCCACAAAGGCGCGGGCGGTGAACTTGTTTTCCATGAACTCGCGCCAGGTCAGTACCTGACTTTCGTTAAATTCCATACGGTCTTTGCGATCGAAACATTGAGGAATGCGATCGCCCGCAAATGCCGAACACGAGATCATAACAAGAAAGAAAATAAGCGATTTCATAGGTGCTGAATATAACAGGATTTTGGGGACGTTCTGATGACCATTTCCCCTCTGGAAAAGCTTTCAGGCGGTGTCTAAAGTTTGGCCGTTTTTGCTGGTGAACTTTTGGGCGAAAAACAATAAACGTCACTCTGTGGATTTCTTCACTTTTCCCTCTGAAAATCTGGTAAAACAGGGTACCAAAACCGCGAGGTGTGTGATGCTGAAGAAACTTTCTTTGACTGTATTGGCAGTGACGATGCTTGCGGCCTGTGGGCAGCAGAACACCGCGGAAGTGCTGGCGGATGACTCTCTCGGCGTCGTGGGCGGGGAAAAAGTTGAGCCAGGCAGCCGGATCATGCGCTCCACGGTGGGGCTTTATAATGAAGGTACTGGTGTGCTGTGCACCGGAACTTTGATCACAAAAGATCTGATTTTGACGGCGGCTCATTGTGTAATTCCAGGGTCCATGCATCAGCTGGTGTTCTTTACAGATGACATCAAGAAAATGAATGCGCACAATTCGCGCTACGCCATTAAGTCCCTCCGTCATGAAGACTACGAACGAAATCGTGGCCGCAAGCATGACACGGCTGACATCGCACTGGTCCGAATCAGGGGTGAATATCTTCCGGTCGGCTATGCTCCGGCACCGTTGTTTGCCGACTTCAAAGACCTGAAGGCGGGCGCCGAAGTTGTGGTGGCCGGTTATGGACTGAGTTGGACTCTGGGGGTAAAAAAAGGATCAGGAATTCTTCGCACCACAAAATTGAAAGTCGGTGTGGCCCAGTATGGACAAAATGAGATTCTGATCGATCAGTCCGCGAAAAAAGGTGTGTGCAGTGGGGACTCGGGTGGCCCGGCTTACATCGAGAAAAATGGCGAACTTCAATTGATGGGGGTCACCAGCCGGGGTGACACAGCGGCAACGCCGCTTTCGCCAAAGTGTTATGACTATTCCGTTTACTCGCGTGTGGATGCTTACCTTCCTTGGATCAAAAAGACCTCCGAGTTGTTGTTGAAGGATCGTTAAGCAGCCGCGTCGTGAAATCGAAATCGCGCTTCACATTGCCCAAATAAAACAGCTAGACTTAGGTGTTGAATTTTATCTACCACGAAGGGAATCGTGTATGGGCAGCATCGTATCATTCATCAATCAAAAAGGTGGCGTGGCAAAAACCACCACCGCAATCAACGTGGCATCTCAGTGGGCGAAAGAAGGCAAAAAAGTTCTTCTGGTCGACCTGGACCCTCAATCTTCCGCCACTCGCGCGATCTTTGGCGATGAAGACTTCGAAGACACAATCTATGACGTTATCACCGGTGAAGTGCAGGCGCAGGACGCGGTGGTATTTTCTGAATCCTTCGGCATTGATGTGATTCCGTCTGAAATCATGCTGAGCGGTATTGAAATCTCCATGTCCACGAAGTTTGGCCGTGAAAGCATCCTGAAAAGAGCCTTGGCAGAAATCAAAGAAGAATACGACATCGTTGTGATCGACTGTTCTCCGTCTTTGGGTCTTTTGACCGTGAATGCGTTGATTGCCTCCAAGGACATCGTGATTCCGATCTGTCCAGAGTACTTCTCGTTGATGGGCATTGATCTGATCCTTGAGACTTTGAAAAGCATCAAGAACGGTCTTGGTCACACCATCAACGTGCGTGGGATCATCATCTCCAAGTACCGCAACCGCCGTATTGTGGAAAAGGTCATCCAGGATCTTCGCACCAACTATTCCATCCCGGTGTTTAACAACTTTATTCCTGAATCCATCGCGGTTGAAGAAGCTCACCACAAGCATTTGCCAGTGAATGACTTCTCTCCGAAGAACCCGGCGGGCCTTGCTTTGGCAAGTCTTGCTCAGGAAATGTGGAATTGAAAAAGCACAACCCCTTGTTTCTAGATTCAACCCAGCCCGTTGGTGATAAACTGATCACCAACGTGGAGCTATTGGATGCGAGTCTGGCGCCAGGGGAATCGTTGTATCTTGAAGTGACAGACAGCTTCGGGGTGCAGCAAAAGTTTGCTCTTAAAACTGTGGCGACGAAAAAATCCGTGCGCCACAGTGCCGAGCTTTGGTTGAATCAAAATGAGCAGATCAAGTACCGATTCCTTCTGATCTCGGCCGGAGCCGAACTGCTGTCCACAGCAGAAAAGACGGCGCTAGCTGGCGGCGCCATCTCTGAAAAGTGGGACCCTGCCACGACTGTAAAGGCCTCTGCCGTGCCCAAGGCGAAGAAGGCAACACCCAAGGCACCCAAGTCCTCTGAAATCAAGAAAACCGCAACTATCAAATCCCAAGGCCTTCTGGGCACCGCTCAAGACTATCAGCAGATGAAGTTCCTGCTGGGTGAGCTGGAGTAGTCGTTTCGGCCGGGAATAAGTTTCCTGGGGCTTAGAACCCCCCAGATTCAATCAAGCTGATGAGAGAATCAGGAGTAGCAGGGACAGGAAGTTCCAAATGGAAAGTTAAGCCTCCGCCGCCTGCCTGCGGAACGACTTCGTAGTTTGAATTCAAAATACGGCCGACCGTGGCTGTTTGTGTTCCTTGGGGGGAAATGACTTCGACTGTGTCCCCCGTGCGCACACGGTGTCTTGCTTCGACTTTTACAAATTCTGGATTTTCTGATTGTCCTAAAACGACGCCTGCAAATCTTTGCGTGAAGTTGCGGGAGGTCGAATGGCGGTACTCCTGGGAATTATGGCTCAGATTGCCAGTAACAAAACCCGTGTGATAGCCGCGATTCGGGACCTTGGACAGTTCCTTCAAAAGATTTGGGTCGAATTCACGTCCCGCCATCATGTCATCGATCGCCTTGCGGTAAACTCTGGAAATCATTGAAGCGTAATAAAGAGATTTAGTGCGTCCTTCCACTTTGAATGAGCAGATCCCCGCATCGCGCAGCTCTTTCAGGTGCTCAATGACACAAAGGTCCTTCGCGTTCATGATATAGGTGCCGTGTTCGTCTTCGTCAATTTGATAGAATTGCCCCTTGTCGCGCAGGTCCTCCAGATAGAATTCGTCGTCTTTACTGCCTTCGGCCTTGTGAATGTTATAGCCGTAGCGGCAACTGTTGTCGCAGACCCCTTGATTGGCATCGCGATAGCTCATGTAGTGGGACAACAGGCAGCGGCCGGAGTAAGCAATGCAAATGGATCCGTGCACGAAGGCCTCAAGTTCGATGCCAGGAACACGTTCGTGAATCTCTCGGATTTCTTCCAAGCGCAGCTCGCGACTGAGGATAATGCGTGTGGCGCCTTGTTGCTGCCAGAATTTCACGCTTTGCCAGTTCATGCAGTTGGATTGCACGCTCAGGTGGATATTGACGTTTGGGTCGACTTCCTTGGCGATCATCATCAAGCCTGGATCACTCATGATGAAGGCGTCGGGCTTCAGGTCCACCCATTTTTTAAAGTTTTCACGGAAGGATTTGAGTTTTAGATTGCGGGCAAAGATGTTGGCCGTGACGTAGATCTGCTTGCCGTGTTCGCGCGCAAAGGCAATTCCTGCCTGAAGGTCTTCGATGGTCATTTCGTTTTCGCGGGCGCGCAGACTGAAAAGGGGGACGCCAACATAGACGGCATCGGCGCCATAGCGGTAAGCGTATTTAAGTTTTTCCAGGGAGCCTGCCGGCATCAAGAGTTCGGGACTCATCTTTGTTCTCCATCACTAAAAGTAATTTCGTACTTTTAGGAGGAACCGGGCAGGAGTTCAAGAGGCGGCCGAAAAACCAACCCGCCGGGTGGAGCCTGGAGGCGATTAATTCGCCCCAGCCTCAATCCATCTTTTCAGGTAACTCAGCTCAGCCTCCGTTAGCGGAGCCAGCATCGTGTTGCCTCTTTGCGGAGGCATGAAGCGTTTATTCATCCCCGGCACCGTCACTTGATACAAGACACTTTCTTCGGCTGTAGCCGCCAGTAGCTTATGCTTGTGAAGGTCCGCTACCGTTTCAAGGATCGTGCGTTTTGCGGTCTCAGTGCTATGGCAGACCATGCACTTCGGACCCAGGATTTCTTTTTTCAGGTTTTCAAAACTTAATTCCAGCGTCGCCAGATCTGTTTCAGGTTTCTGAACTGGAGCTTCGGCATCACCACAGTTGGAAAGTTCGCCGACCTTCTGAACGTCAGAACGGCTGCGCACCTGATCGTCGATCCAGGTTTCAAGGATTTGTTTTTCACAGGCTGTCAGCGGCTTGTAACCCGCTGAACGAGGCGGCATAGAGCCTTTGTTGATCGCACCCAAAATAGCATCTTTTTGCGCCAGTACCTTTTCGGCCGTGTTCATGCTGCGACCACCGGAAGTGTGGCACTCAAGGCATGTGCTTAGGGCGGTGGATTTAACCACATCGAAGCTGACTTTTTCGTTTTGGAATTTGCTGAAACCTTTAACCTCAAGACCGCCGGTTTTGAACAGACCCAATTCTTCCATTGGGTAGCTGCAGCCCACCAAAGAAAGTCCCAAAATTGCCAAGAAAACGAAGTGCTTTTTCATAGTGGCAAAGGTTCTATCAAATTTTGCTGAAGACGGGGGATTTGATTCAGTGCCGAAGAATAAAATACAAGGGGCTGTCAGTTTTTTCGACAGCCCCAGAATGTGGGGTCCTATTTTTTAAGTTTTAAAGGCTGAAACGGAGCCACGGACGCAGGCTTACGACCCCCACGGGCGGCATCAATACAGCTTTGGCGTTGGGTGTCGCTGGCTTCGGTGTTCTCTCCACATTTAGAAAGCTCAGCCGGGTTGTAGGTTTGCCCTTGGATGCTGTCCCAGCATGCCCAGAAGGCTTTGTCGTCTTGTTGCAGGTGGCAGACCGTCGCGGCATACCAGTCGACGTTTTCGGATTTGGTGCGCTCGTGGCATTCGTTGATTTCTTTTTCGCCGATGAAGCGTTCACAAAAGCCAGCGGGATTCGTGGGTTCAAGGGCAATGGCAATCAGCGGGACGCAGGCAATAAGAACCAGGGAATGTAAAACGAGCTTCATCTAAGCGACCTTTATTTTGAAAAGTACTGAATACATGGCTTTCAGCATGTCGGGATCATAACGACCGGCCAGTTTTTCCTTCATCATGGCGACAGCATCCATCGGTGTCATCGGCACGTTGTAGGATCTTTGTGTGGTCATGGCGTCATAGGTGTCGGTGATGGCGACGATCCTTGCAAACGGGTGGATTTCTTCCGCCACCAGTTGCTGAGGATAACCGTTCCCAGCCCAGGATTCGTGGTGCTCAAAACAGGCGGCCTTGATTGCATCACTGATGTTCGGGTGGTTGTTCATGATAACCAAACCGTACTGCGGGTGCATTTTCATTTGCTCCCACTCGGCATCTGTTAAGCCGCCTTTTTTGCAAAGGATGTCCAGACTGACGCTGCGTTTACCAATATCGTGGAAAAGGGCACCTACACCCAACTCTTCCAAAGTTTTTGCATCATAGCCAAGAGCTTTACCCAAACCCAAAGAATAAATGCTGACGTCCAAAGAATGATTGTAGGTATAGAAGTCATGTCCGGACAACGAGATCATAAAGCCCATGGCTTCCGGTGCGTTTTCCATCAGGTCAATGAAATCGGTGATAATCGGGCGGGATTCATCCAGCGCCTTGTTCACATCCGGATTTTCAAAGAGATCTTCCATCAACGCAACCGAGGATTCCCGCAGGATCTTGGCTTTATCAAACGGGTTCAGAAGGTCCGAGTTCATTTCTTCCTTCACCCAGTCGCGATAAGTCTGTTTGTCTTCTATGCGCACGAAGAAGGAATCGCCCGTGTCACGTCCGTGCAAAGTTTTGATTTTACCGGAAGCCAGCTTGTCACCCGCACGTAAGTAAAGAATATGTTTACCATCCACAAGGATGTAAATGTCAAAACTGGTGACTTTATCAGGGCGAATTGTGCTCAGACGAATGCGGAAGTAAGTCGTGGAATCCATAGGAAAATTCTGCCACGGAAGGGGATTTGAAGGAACTAAATCCGCAATAAACAAACACCTCGGTCCTTGGTCTAGAGTCAGAGGGGCGAATGCCCCTCACAACGTTTCAATGCGGGACGAGCAATAGTGAAACTCGCGCTCCGGGGCACGAGGTGAAACAGCTCCCGCCGGGTTCCCGGCAGGCTGCGTTGCCGGGGGTTCGGCAGTTGCCGAAATCCCGGTGAATGGTTCATAATCCCTGCATGGCTCTTCGTCTGGATACGCAAATTCAGTTTCTAAAAGGTGTGGGTCCCAAGTTGGGGGATCTGTTTTCCCGTAAAGGTTTAAAAACCTTGGGGGACCTTTTTGAATTCTATCCAAGAGCCTACGAGGATCAGCGCGCGGCCAGAAACATTTCAAGCCTGCGCCCGGATGACATTGTCAGCATCAAGGCCACGGTCGTTGCCGTTCACAGCGTGAACATGGGGCGCTCGGCGCGCAAGATGTATGACGTTCTGGTCAGGGATGCTTCCGGTCAGATTCACTGCAAGTACTTCCGTGTGCCTTACAAAGGTTACTTTGAACGTTTTAAGCCCTTCACCGAAGTTCGTGTGGTGGGAAAAGTCACCGAATACCGCGGCCGTTTGGAATTCCATCATCCTGACATCAAGGATGTGGAACCTGACGAAGAAACCCAGGATGCGCTGATTCCGCTGTACACTGAAATTGAAGGCCTTGCCACAGCCAAGATCATGAAGCTGGTGCGTTCGGCCTTTGCGCAAATCGAAGAATGGCCGGAAGAGGCGTTCCCGAAGTGGATGCGTGAAAAGTACAACCTGATCCCGCGCAAAGACGCCCTGAAGGACATCCACTTCCCGGATCCCAATAAGGCCAAGCAATATTCCGAGTTTAAAACAGCAGCTCAAAAACGCATCATCTTTGATGAGTTCTTCTGGCTGGAGCTTTATCTGGCTTCCAAAAAAGCGGGCTTCCAAAAAGAAGGGGCTCCGCAAATCAGAAACTCCGGTGAAAAGATGCGGGCTTTGCTTCAGTCATTGCCATTTGAAATGACAGGTGCACAAAAGCGCGTCTTCACCGAAATCAAAGCGGATCTGGAAAAAGGTCATCCCATGCACCGAATGGTTCAGGGGGACGTGGGAAGCGGAAAGACGCTTGTGAGCTTTATGGCTGCCATCTATGCCGCCGAAAGCGGCTACCAATCCTGTTTGATGGCGCCGACTGAAATTTTAGCCGAACAGCATTTCAAAAACGCCCGAAAGGTCTTAGAGCCGTTGGGCATCCGTCTGGGATTGCTGGTGGGTAAATCCAAAGCCTCGGAGCGAAAGCAGCTGCTGGCGGCCCTGGGTGCGGGGGAAATTGATTTGATCATCGGCACCCATGCATTGATTGAAGACGAAGTGCAATTCGCGAATCTGGGCCTTGTGATTATCGACGAACAACACAGGTTCGGGGTTGAACAACGCGGGGTTTTGAAAAACAAAGGCAACTCGCCGCACTTCCTGGTGATGACCGCGACACCCATTCCCAGAACGCTGGCGATGACCGTGTATGGGGACTTGGACGTTTCCATTATTGATGAAATGCCGGCGGGCCGCAGTCCTATTCAGACGCGCGCGACCTTTGAAAGCAAGCGCCCTCAAGCCCTGCAGTTCATGCTGGAGCAAATCCAAAAAGGCCGTCAGGCCTATATCGTGTATCCTCTGGTGGAGGAAAGCGAAAAGATTGATTTGAAAGATGCAGTGTCAGAATACGAAAAGCTGAAAGAGCTTTATCCGCAGCTGAAGATCGGTCTGTTACACGGGAAGATGAAGCCTGACGAAAAAGATCAGGTCATGGATCAGTTCCGTAAAAATGAAATTCAAGTGCTGGTCTCAACCACCGTCATTGAAGTCGGCGTCGACGTGCCCAATGCCAATATCATGATCATCGAACACGCCGAACGCTTTGGGCTTTCGCAGCTGCACCAGTTGCGCGGCCGGGTGGGACGGGGCGAGCATAAAAGCTTCTGTATTCTGATCATGGGTTACGCCGTTTCCGAAGAAGGCAAAGCCCGCACTGAGATGATGGAAAAAACCACCGACGGATTCAAGATCGCCGAATTCGATCTTGAAATGCGCGGCCCTGGTGAATTCATGGGGACCAAACAGTCGGGTCTTTCCGGGTTTAAGCTTGCGAACCTGGTGCGGGATATGGCGATTTTACAGGAAGCCCGTGAAGCCGCTTTCGAGGTTCTAAGAAAAGATCCAAGACTTTCCTACGTTGAAAACCAGGGTCTGAAGGCAGAGCTGTTGCGTGAGCACGGCCCTGCGGCCCTAGCCGGCATTGCATAGCCAGAGTCTCGTTCTGAAACACAGGGACCTGGTATTATTGGTTTAAACCACTGTTATTGTTCCGTGATGTGCCGATAAGTGATCTATGGATCATGTTTTATTTAGAACGTCTCGGATTCTGATTCTATCTTTTTTCTTCCTGTTGTCAGTGGGGTGCTCTTTGGATGCATCTCTGGTTGCAGAGAAGGCTTCTCAATTAATTGAAAACTTAACGCCCGATAGTGGGACTGAGATATTTCCTACGGTCACCTTTGACACTCCTTCAAGATTAACTGTGAACGTAGACAATTATGTCGGGATGGAGCTGCAGTTTGAAAATGCAGACATCATCGAGATTGACCAGTCTGATATCGTGGTCAATGGTGGGGCGGCGACCTGCGAGGTGTATTTTGACGACTCTGAAGGCTATTACGTCGAACTTTATAACTGCACGGGCAATGGAGTTGTAAGTGTTGGTGTGGCACCGGGGGTTGCGCGAAGCAACGATGGAAAGTCGAGTGTTCAAACAACGTCTCCGTTTTTGATTACAGTCGACAACATCGCACCGGTGATCGAAATCACCAGTCCTGTGGCCGGCAGCTCGGTTGCTGATGCAAACAGCTTTATTGTCAGTGGTTCTTGTGACGAGACCGGGACAGATATTTACCTTAACTATCCGACAAATAACACGGTTGCCTGCAGCGGGGGAGTTTGGAGCGCGGATCTTGTGGTTGCCAGCTCAGGCGCCGGAAATATTAGCGTCAGCGTCTATTACGAAGACAGTGCCGGAAACTTTGTGAGTGATGCGCGTTCATTCGTCATTCCTGTGAAGGTTTATAAAGTGGTGGATATTTTCAACTCCAGACGGACTTCCGGGGTTTTGCTTGGGGATGGTTCTTTTGTTCCGTGGGGCTGGAATGCCGCTGTGACGAATATGAGTGTGGCAACTCAGAATGCGGTAAAGTCAGGAATCAGTGCGGTGCTCGCGCCGAACTATGAAGATGCATTTACCGTATTAAAATCCAGCGGAACTCTGGTGAACTGGGGAAGCTCGCGAGCGGTTTCGGATGTCACGTCAGCGCAGCACATGGTTTCGATGGTATCAAATGAAGAGGCCTTTTCCGGTCTAAGAAGCAATGGAACTGTGTTTGGTTGGGGCTACTTTCACTCTGGAGGAAATCCTCCGACTTCAGTAACGTCAGCCAATAGTGGTGTGCACAAACTTATAGCGGCAAGGGATAGTGTTTTGGCATTAAAGGCCAATGGAACAGCTGCCGTTTGGGGTGGATATAGTGACGAGAGTTCGGTTCCGGTTGCTATTTCTTCTCCGGGCTCCGGAGTTATTGCCGCCGCTGGTAAGAGAAATGCCTGGTCGGCCATGCGTGTGGATGGATCTATATATCATTGGGGCAGCACGGCCTATGGAGCAGATGCAGTGGCTCCTCCAGGTGTTATCGAGCTGATCTGTGCCAATAATGAAGGTGGATTTGCCGGGCGGAAGGCAGATGGCTCGGTGATCACATGGGGTAAGGCGACGGCCGGTGGCGACCCGTCAGCGTTTTTGGCTCAGCTGCAAAAGAATCGCAAAATTGTTTGCGCTGGCAGTATTTTTGTCACTTTAAGCTCCAGTGGTGCTGTTTTTGTTTGGGGAGGCTACACGCCATTCTCCGCATCACCTCCAGAGCTGGCATCGGGTGTCTCGGACATTTTCGTGGCCAGAAACCGGGTCTTTGCCTATAAAAGCAACGGGGCGGTTTACAGCATCTCTAGCGGTACTGGAGCGGCCACAGAGTTGGCGGCAGCCGATGGCGTGGGATTGGAAACCACGACCGCGGGCGCCTATGCGGTTCTTAAATCCGACGGTTCAGTGGTGGCGTCCGGCAATGCGAGTTATGGCGGCGATACCTCAACGGTCAGCTCTTCTCTTGGGGCTGGAGTCGTCAAACTCACTTCCAACTACGGTACATTTACTGTCTTAAAAGATGATGGAACCATCGTGTCGTGGGGTTTGGATAGCGACACCAGTGCGATCTCATCGTCATTGAGTGGGCCCTTTAAGTCGACCAAGAAGGTTATCGCATCCAAAAAGGCCTTTGCCGCTTTGAGGTCTGATGGTTCCGTTGTCAGTTGGGGAGGCGACATTGCTAATTTCTCAAGTGCGGCGGTGGCGGCTGGGGTAAAAGATCTGTTCTCTACAGAGCGTGCGTTTGCGGCGCTGAAGTCAAATGGTTCGGTGGTTGCGTGGGGAGCCAGTGACTACGGTGGGAACGTCGATACCGCAGGTGCTTTGCTGGCTTCCGGAGTGAAGACGATCCATGCGAACAGTCGCAGTTTTGCCGCCTTAAAAGCGAATGGGACTGTTGTGACCTGGGGGCACTCGCCGTCTGGGGGTGACAGTTCCGCGGTCGCAGCCCAATTGGTGGGGGTTGTTCGGATTTATTCAACCGACACGGCCTTTGCGGCATTAAAAGACAATGGAAGTGTTGTGACCTGGGGTGAAGCGGCCGCCGGGGGCGATGGTGCCTCCGTGCTTGGGGCGTTGACATCAAAAACAGTTCAGATTTATTCCAACAAAAGAGCGTTTGCGGCTCTGCAAGATGATGGCAGCCTTGTGACCTGGGGTGATTCTGCCGCAGGCGGGGACTCTTCGTCTGTGTCCGCTTCCCTTGCAAGTGGGATTGTGGATGTGATCCCTTCAGATAGAGCGTTTGCGGCTTTGAAGCCATTGGGAGCGGTTGTTACTTGGGGAGATTCTCTTTTTGGCGGCAACAGCTCTTCGGTGAGTGCTTCGTTGTCATCGAATGTTTTAAGAGTCACTTCGACAGGTAAAGGATATTTTGCCAACAAGGCTGACGGTGTCATGGTCAGCTGGGGAGAAAGCTCGACAGGGGCCGGCAATGGAACTTTAAATGCGAATTTTTCAAATCGCTTCATTCGTGCCTTTACAAACCTGGCCGCCACCGCATTCTTGTTGGATGATGGAACGATCCAGACAGCTGGTGATGCTGCCGCCGGTGCAGATGTTTCAGCTGTCAGTTCTTCTCTCAGCTATGTTAAAGAGGTGGTTGCTTCCGGCCGGGCGTTTGCCGCTCTTCGATCCAACGGTGCTGTTGTTGTTTGGGGTGATGGGGCTCACGGGGGCAGTCCCGGTGCTCAAGCTGGTAAGCTCACTTCAGGAGTGAAGGTCGTCTATGCCACCGAAGGGGCTTTTGCCGCGCTGAAGGACAACGGCAGTGTCGTCACCTGGGGAGACGCCGCTGTGGGTGGGGATTCGGCCGGAGTTGTATTCATGGACTAACGAGGTTCATCCGAAAGTGGGAAGCTTCGTCAGTTGGCAAAAAAATACGGAACATTTTGCTGTTGCATCCGTGAATTTTGTTTGTCATCCTTTTCACAGATCACAAGGATGTGCTCTTATGAAATTGATCTTCAGCGTAGTTACGGCAACAGTTTTATTCTCTCTTCAGTCATTGGCGGCGGCACCTTCTTATAAGGTGAACATGCGTGTCGGTTTGAAGGGGGCTTCTCCTATTTCAATCAATACGGTTGCTAAATCCGGCAAAAAAAGCTTTATCAGCGAAATCTCTGACGATGGACAAAGCGAAACACTGGTGGAAGTGTTTGCGCGCAAATCCCAAGTGAATAAAAAAGACGGTCTCTATATGGATGTGACCGTGACCAAACGTGTTCGTGGGCAAAAGAAACTCGCGGAACGCGCTCAGATTTTTGCTCCTGACAATCAAGAGATGGAATTTGGCATGAACTCCAAAGGTCGCACGGCAGGGAATCTATCTCTGGCTGTGATGGCTCATCGTCTTTAAAAAATCACTCAGCGCATCAATATACTAAGTACCCCTTGCGACTGGACTTCGGTCGTGATCTGATTTTGTACTCAGAGGGGGTATTATGAATCATCTTGTGAAGGGCATCACGGTCTCTACGGTCGCGGCAGTTCTTTCTGTCAGCGCGGCACAAGCAGGCACGGTATTGAAATTCAATGCTGGCGCTATCGACACCAACAAACTTACCAGCAACTACGCTGCTTCCTGGATGATGGAAGCCAAAGCCACTGAATACATCGTTCAGTTCAAAAAAGCGGTTACTGAAAAAGACAAAGCAGCTTTGAAGGCTCAGTTTGAAGTGTTCGGCTATCTTCCGGATGATGCTTTGGTTGTTCGTGGGATCTACTCTGATCTTGTGACTTTCAAAACCAACCACCCTGGTGTTCAGGCTGTGGTGAAATACGCTGGCAATTATAAAGTCAGCAACTCCTTTGCTCCAGCCAGCGTCTTTACTAAAGACAACATGGTTGCAGTCCTTGTGAACACTTTCAAATCCCACGAAGTGGAAGTGATCGCCTCTAAAATTGAAAAAATGGATGTTAAAGTAGCGGTTCAAGTTGTTGATGGAAAGCACATCACTGCTTTGATTCCTCGCGGACTTGTTCCGGCGGTGGCTGCTTTGACAGGTGTTGAGCACGTTCAGCCGGCTCCAGTGATTGAATCCCTGCACTTTGCGATGGATGAAGATCTGGCAGATCAGGTTTCTGCAACTGCAGCGGGTGATTATTCAGACCTGACGGGCGATGAGTCCGGCACTCGTTTGATGAACTTTGATGCAGCTTGGGCCATGGGCTACGCAGGTAAAGGTCAGACTGTTTCCATGGCGGATACGGGTCTTGATTCCGGTAACACCGGCGCGATCCATCAGGATTTCGCAGGCGGCGTGATCTCGGGTTATCCTTTTGGTTTGTGGTCTAAATCATGGTCTGATCCAATGGGTCACGGAACTCACGTTGCCGGATCTGTGATGGGTCGTGGGACCGCTTCCAAAGGTTTGCTGAAAGGCGGCGCTTACGAGGCGAACATGGTTGCTGAAGGCATGTGGTCCCCAATGATGAAGAACTTGAGTGTTCCATCCAAACTAGGGGATTTGTTTGAAAAAGCCTTCGCCGATGGCGCTCGTATCCACACCAATTCCTGGGGTGGTGCTCGTACCTTCGGTGCTTATGACAACTTCGCAGTTCAAGTGGATGAATGGTCATACGCGAACCCGGACATGTTGATTCTGTTTGCGGCTGGTAACAGCGGCGCAGACAAGAACAAAGACGGCCGTATTGATTCCAACTCCATGGCTTCTCCAGGCACGGCAAAGAACGTTTTGACTGTGGGCGCTTCTGAAAACGTCACCAAATCCGGTGGTATTCAGGTTCCTATCAGCAAACTTCGCGCAGCCAAGGATGAATGGCCTTCAGAGCCGATCTACAGCTCTTATATCTCTGATAACGGCAACGGTTTGGCGATGTTCTCGTCCCGTGGCCCGACAACAGATGGTCGTACGAAGCCTGATATCGTGGCTCCGGGGACTAACGTTTTGAGTGTGTTCTCTCAGGAAAAAGACGCTTCTCCGCTTTGGGGCGCTTACAACAAAGACTATGTTTGGTCTGGTGGTACGTCCATGGCGACTCCGCTGGCTGCGGGGGCGGCGGCGATTGCTCGTCAGGTGCTTGTTGAAAAATTGGGCATGAAAAACCCATCGGCGGCTTTGATGAAAGCCACCATGCTTCACACGGCTGTTGATATGTACCCAGGTCAGTTCGGTGAAATCGGCGCGGCTCGCGGTCAAGAGATCCTGACTCGTCGCCCGAACTCGGATGAAGGTTACGGTCGCGTGGATGTGGCTAACATCGCCAACTTGGGCGGTGCTACTCAGTTTGTCGACAACCGTCAGGGTGTGGCTCAAGGAGCTGAGGTTTCTTACGAATTCACTTTGAATGCGCCAGGCAGCCTGTATGCGAACCTTGTTTGGACGGATGCTCCGGGTTCTGCGAATGCGGCCCAAGCTCTGGTGAACGACTTGGATTTGGTTCTGACTTTGCCAAATGGTCAGACCCTGAGCATGAACGATCACATCAACAATCTTGAGATGATCGAAAAGTCCGGCCTGCCGGCGGGCACTTACAAGTTGACTGTAAAAGGCTTTAAAGTTCCGCAAGGGAAGAACGGGGCTCAAGCTTACGCTCTAGTTTATACGGCTAAATAGGTCGAAATAGGCCATCTAAGTATTTGTAAATACTAGCAAAAGGCTCGGGTAATTCCGGGCCTTTTTTGTTTTGAGTTGGGCTCTGAAATTATTTCCAATGCGCTGCTCCCGTTTGATAACTCGTGTCAAATTTGATAGAACAGTCGAGGTTGCAAGTCTGTCCAAAGGTCTAGGCCCTAGGACGTGTCCCTTTTCCCTTGGGGAGGTTCGTGAATGCAGACGTTTGATGTCGGTGATAATGCAGTTTATCCTGGATACGGCGTTGTTAAAGTGGTTTCTATTGAAACCAAAGAGATGCTTGGTACTAAGACGACGTTCTACAACATGCAGTTGGTGGACACGGGTCTGAAGATCATGATCCCTACCACGAACGTAAAGTCCGCGGGTTTGCGTCCTATCATCTCCAAATCCGAAGCATCCCGAGTTGTTGGAATCCTTAAAGAAAAAGACATCAAGATCGACAATCAGACATGGAATCGCCGTTATCGCGAGTACATGGAGAAGATCAAAACGGGTTCCGTATTCGAGATTGCTGAAGTTTTACGCGATTTGTTCCTTTTGAAAGCGGACAAAGAGCTTTCCTTCGGTGAGCGCAAGATGCTTGATTCTGCGCGCAGTCTGCTTCTGAAAGAGCTGACTTTGGCGACCAGCCAGGAAGAGCTGTTCAAAGAAGAAGAAGTAAAAGCGATCTTCGGCATCACGGGTTAACAGTCGCCTTGCGGCTGAACCTTTTTGACCAGCCTAGTAAATGTTAAGTGGGCTGGACGATTTCAGAAAAACATAATAAATTCGAGGCTTGGTTCTTAGACCAGGCCTTTTTTATTTTGGGCCTTTCCCAGCTTTGGAGTTTCCGTATGTCCTCGAAAATCTCTCCGCATGTTCGTGTTCGTTTTGCCCCATCCCCAACGGGTTATCTGCACGTGGGGGGCGCAAGAACCGCTCTTTATAACTATCTTTTTGCCAAGAAAAATGGCGGCGAGTTCATCCTGCGCATCGAAGACACGGACGAAGCCCGTTCCACTCAAGAATCTCTGCGTGGGGTGGTGGATGACCTGGTTTGGCTGGGTTTGAAATGGGACGAAGGCGTGGACCCGGTGACGTTGAAAGACGTGGGCCCGAATGGTCCTTACCGTCAAAGTGAGCGTCTGCACATCTACAAAGAAATCGCCGATCAGCTTTTGAAAGAAGGCAAAGCCTACTATTGCTTCATGACCGAAGAGGACATTGAAAAGCAAAAAGCCGCAGCCGGAAGCTTCGCGCACTTGGTGTCGCCTTACCAGGATTGGACTTTGGATCAAGCCCTGGAAAGACTGAAAACCGGCGACAAAGCCGTGGTTCGCTTTAAAACCAAAAATCTGGTGAAAGATTATATCTTCACTGACCTTGTGCGTGGTGAAGTCAAATTCCCATCCGACATGGTGGGGGACTTTGTTCTGCTTCGTTCTGACGGCATGCCGGTTTACAACTTCTGCTGCGTGGTCGATGACCACCTGATGAAGATGACTCATGTCTTCCGCGCGGAAGAACATCTGCCAAACACCCTCAGACAGTTGATGATCTATGAGGCAATGAACTGGCCAACACCAGAGTTCGGTCACATGGCTTTGATTCTGGATGAAGACCGCCAAAAACTTTCCAAGCGCAAAGGCGCGGTGGCTTGCGGTCAGTTGAAAGACGAAGGTTATCTGGCCAGTGCCGTATTGAACTTTATCGCGTTGCTGGGCTGGTCTGATCCTCAGGGGCGCGAAATCCTGTCTGTGAAAGACATGCTGGAAGTGTTTGATATTTCCCGTTTGAATCCGTCGGGTGCGATCTTTGACCGTGTGAAGTTCAAATGGATGAATGCGCAGCACTTGCGTGCTTTGCCAAATGCAGAGTTGTGGCAAGCAGTCGCGCCATTCCTGGCTCGTGAAAACATGGATCTGCCAACGGATCCGGCATGGCAAAGCAAGTCTTTGGATTTGTTCAAGCCCTACATGGAAATCCTGGCTGATGCGATCGAGCTTTATCGTCCATTGAATGACAAGTCTTATGTGATCTTGCCGGAAGCCGATGAAACCCTGAAGTGGGAATCCACGAAAGCGGTTCTGACTTCCTGGAAAAATCTGCTGCAGGCGCATCCTTCTGACTATATGACAGAGGAAGAATTCCTGAAGATGCAGGACGAAGTGAAAAACCAGACCGGTTCCAAAGGCAAACACCTGTTCATGCCAATTCGTGTGGCGGTGATCGGGAAGCCTCACGGAGCTGAATTGAAGACTCTGGTTCCTTTGATGAAAAAATCCTCGCTGGTGGCTCGCGCAGAGCAGGCCCTGGCAAAAGTGTAGGTATAAAAAACTATGTTGAAGATTCACAATTCCCAAAGCAAGCAGCTTGAAGATTTCACACCACTGACGCCGGGACAGGTGAAAATGTATGTGTGTGGTCCGACGGTGTATAACTTCCTGCACGTGGGGAACTTCCGCGGGCCGGTAGTCTTTAACATGGTTCGCAACTGGCTGGAACATCTGGGTTACAAAGTGACCTACGCCCTGAACTTCACGGACGTTGATGACAAGATCATCAACCGTGCGAACGAGCTGGGTATGAGTCCGACGGAATTGTCTGAAAAATACATCGCTGAATACAAAAAGGATTTTGCGAGCCTGGGCCTTCGCCCGCACGACATGAATCCGAAAGTGACTGAGCACATGGACGACATCCGCTCCATGGTGGAAAGTCTGGTCAGTCAGAAAAAAGCCTACGAAGCGCAAGGCGATGTTCTTTACTCCATCGAATCCTTCAAGGACTACGGCAAACTGAGTGGTCGTAACACCGACGACTTGCTGGCGGGAGCGCGAGTGGAAGTCGACGAAAAAAAGCGCAACCCAATGGACTTTGCTCTGTGGAAAGCGGCAAAACCGGGTGAAGTGTCCTGGCCATCTCCTTGGGGCCCGGGTCGTCCGGGCTGGCACATTGAGTGCTCGGCGATGATCAAAAATCTTTTCGGCGATCAAATCGATATTCACGGGGGCGGCATGGACTTGATCTTCCCGCACCACGAAAATGAAATCGCGCAAAGTGAAGGCTGCACCGGCAAAGCCTTCGTAAAATACTGGATGCACAATAACATGCTGAACTTCGGCGGACAGAAAATGTCCAAGTCCTTGGGGAACATCGTGACCATGCGAGAATTCCTGGAGATGTATAACGCCGAGATCTACAAATGGATGATCCTGTCTGCGCACTATCGCACCTTGAGTGACTTTGGTGATGAAGCCGTTGAGCGCGCCGTCGGCGGGTTGTCCCGTGTGTACTCTGCGCTTTCCATGGCTGAAAGCTATCTGACTCCGGAAGTGACTCAGGAAGATGCTGCTTTTGCGAAAATCACGCAAGACGCCTGGAAGAAAGTGGAAGAAGCCATGAATCATGACTTCGGAACTCCGGACGCGTTTGCGGCGATGTTTGAAGTGGTTCGTCAGTTCAATGCCCAGGTTCGCCGTGGCATGAAAGCGAATCCTGCGATTCAAGGCAAAGCGCTGGCCTTCCATAACTTCGTTCGTAAAATGGGATCGATGATGAGCTTGTTCCAGGAGCCGGCTCACGCGTTCCTGATCAAGCTTGATGATATGTTGCTGAAGAAAATGAACCTGGAAAGATCTGCAGTGGATGCTTTGGTTGCAGAACGGGGTGAGGCTCGCGCAGCGAAGGACTTTGCGAAGTCTGATGAATTGCGCGCGAAAATCACGGCATTGGGTATTTCTGTCAGCGACACTCCGGAAGGCAGCTTCTGGGAAGTGACGAAGTAATCAGCTCTTTGATTATTCGCCACCGGTATGAAAGCTCTGATGCGATCCGCCGCCGCTACGATGGCGGACGCTGTCATGAGTTTAAAGCCCCGCGATAATCGAATTCAAATCCGGTTTTGAGATCGGCATTTTGCCGCTGTCGCGGGTGTTTTTGCTGACAACTCCAAAGGGGATGTCGCCCCACCAGCGTTCGACCAATGTTCCATCGGCCATGGTCATGCTCATCTTGCAGGTATCATAGGTGCCCGCCGGGGCGCTTAGTTTTTCCAGGGTTCCGCCGTTTTTCTCGCAATCAGCGATCAGGGCTTTGTATTTTTCAGGGGAGTAGAGGTCTGAGATCTCAATCGTTTCGCTGGATGTGTCAGTTCCGACGACGGCTTCTATTTTGATTTTCCAGGAGTTCTTTTTCTCGTCGTGGCCGATGACTTCTTTAGTGATTTTAACGGCGTTGGTTTCGCCGTTGACGGTGCTTAGGGTGCCTGTCCAGGAAACTTTGTCGCCGACATTGGGATAGGCCAGAGCGGCGCTGGCAAAGACAGTTGTAAAAGTTGCCAGTAAAGATTTGGTAAACATATAGCCTCCTTCAATGGAATGCCACTAGCATGGCATCCAAAGAAAAAGGCTGAAAGTCCAAGACCGAATCAGGTGCTAAAGTACAGGCTTCACTTTGCCGCAATCAGCAGAAATAAATTTACCCTGATAGCGGACTTGAGTGTTGCCGCCTTTGCTGGTTTTGCCGTTCATCAGCCCTTCGTATTCATTGCTGGATTTGGCATTCCACTCAAAGTCACCCTTGGCGTCGTCTTTAGGACAGTCAAAAGTTCCCGCCAGTTTTTTTGCTGTTTGGGTGGTGATCTTGGTGGTGCAGGCCTTGGTGCCTTCCATCACTTTGTTGGGATTTTTCAGCATGTCAGCTGTGTAGCAGATGCGATAACCGTTTTTTGTGACGGGGATTTTGTCAGATCCTGCCAGCATGGCTTCCATCTTTTTTCTTTGCTCCGGTGGCAGTTGTTCCAGGGCTTTATTCATTTCAGCCATGGGATCAAAGGCCTTTCCGTCCAAAGTCATCTGCATTTTCACTTCCCAAAGGCCTGGTTTGATATCAAAGGCTGCAAATGTTGTGGAAGCTGTGCAAAGTGCGGTGAGCAAAATCAAAAACTTCATGGATCCTCCGGTTATTGGGGTGTCAGTGTCAGTTCGTACTTTTTGTTTTTTTCAATGTCTTCGGCCGCCATGTATTGCGGGCGGTATTTTCCATCCAGGAACATCTGCACCTGGTCTTTGTAGAATGGTGACAGCATATGTCCGGAGATGCCAATAGGGTTAATGCCCCAGCTGGTTTGTGGGCGGGCAAAGTCAATCACACGACGAGTGGATGGGCCGGCCACCACTTGGAAGTCACCACCAAGCCCGCGCATCTTGTTGTTGTTGATTTCATTGTAAGCACCCGGCATCGGGTAAGGTCCCAGGTTGAAAAAATGATCCAGTGGGAAGCTGCGACCCAGCGGATGTTTGTATTCCACCGTGTGCAGTTCCCCCCAGGGGATGTCCTGCACCTTTTCAATCGCGTTCAGGAAGGCTTGCGTGATCAGTTGATCCTGATTGCGGTCTTTCCACCAAGGCGAGCTATCATCCAAAACGGCGCGCTCATAAAAGGCCCAGGCATAGGGAGTGGTCAGATAGGTGGCCTTCATCTCTTCCGGCACATCTTTGAGCAGCAGCAATACCAGTTCGTTGTTCCACTGGTGGTAAAGGCTGGCTTCCACGGATTGGGTGTCTGAACGCAAATTCCAGTTTTTCAGGGCATTGAGTTCATTTTCGTATTTCAGATTCTGCGCTTCATCCAGTTGCAGATGATCGTTCAGTTTGTCCAGGAGCTCGCGGGTTTTGTAGTTGAAGTTATCTGTTTGCAGGGTGCGCACGTCATCAGCACTCCACAGGTCTTTTTCGCCCAAGGCGCGCACCAGGGTTTGATAGCGGTCGTCGGACTGCCAGTCGCCGCGAATGTTTTCAGCGATTCCTTCGGGGCGGGAATTGGCCGTGACGATGATACCGTTTTCAGGGTTCACCATGTGGGGTTTGTCAGCCCATGCGAGCACACGCTCGTATTCATCCAGGCCCGAAGCTCCATCCAAAATCATATCCGAGTTCGGGTTTTTCTTAATCGCAATATCACCAAAGATCCACCACGCGATATTTTTCGCATCCGCATACATGACATTCAAGCCGGGGGCCGTTCCGTATTGCAGAGCCTTTTCAAAGTCCGCCATGTTCGGCGCTTTGCCCATTTCAAAAAGGGCTTTCATCGGATTGTTTTCCGGGCGATGATAAGCCCATTTCAACGCCAGACCTTTGCGCTTCAGGGTTTCATCCATGATGGGACCGTGATTTGTCTCGATCATGTTCAGCACCAGATCGTCCGCATCCTTGATTTTGATGGTTTCAGTCCATTCCTGATAAGGAACTTCCTTACCCATAAAGACGGCGGTCTTTTTTTCTTTGTTCAGAGTTTCAGCGTACAAATCCATATCGTCAGAAAGCGACATGGTGAAGCCCCAGGCGTGCTGCCGGCTGTGGCCCAGGATTGCAAACGGCACCAAGGGCAGATAGTGGCCGTAAAGTTCAAATTCTGGAGTCTGAATATGCGCTTCAACCCAGGTTGCGGGGTGAGAAAAACCAATGTGAGGATCATTGGCGAAGATACTTTTGCCAGACTGCGAGCGGCCTGGTCCGATCAGCCACGCGTTGCTGCCTTCAAAGGAAGCCGTGAAAAGATTTTCGGTCAGCAGTTCAAATGGCGTGAATCCCCCCTGAAGACCGGATATTTTTAGAGGTGCTTTCAATGGCACATTGCGAAGGCCCTGGAAGGATTCCGGAGACAGCTTTCCGGCAAGTTCGGTCATCAGGGGATCGGCTTTCAAGGCAATACCAAAGCTATAGGCCATGTGACCGGTCATGATATAGGCATCCAATGGTGAGAAGGGCTGGGGTTTTATTCCGACCAAAGCCATTTCATAAGGGGCCTTTTGAGTGCTGATGTACTGATTCACCCCTTCAAAGTAAGCCTCCATCTCGTCCCACATGGTCTGATCAAAGCGGCCTTCGGCTTTTTCCTTTTCAAGCATGCGCTCAACAGAGCGGCGAAGCATCAGGCTGCGGTACAGTTTGTCGCTGGGAAGGGCCAGTTCACCAAAGACCTCGGCCAGCGTCCCTTGGGTCATGCGACGGGACAGCTCCATTTGGAAAAGTCTTTCACTGGCCATGACAAAGCCCAGTGCTTTCAGGGCATCTTTTTTGGTGGACGCCTTGATGTGAGGAATGCCGTATTGATCCCGAATTACGGTCACGGGCTTCGTCAGCCCTTTAAGAGGCAAGGTGCCTTCCATAGGAGGCAGGGACTGACGCATGAAGAAGTAAACCCCCAAGCAGAAGACGGTAACCAGGATGAAGAATACGAGAAGGCTTCGTTTGAGTGTTTTCATCCCTCAACTGTCGGCGGGGTCCGGTGGGGAGGCAAGAAAACCTTTAATTGCCACCTCGCATATAACGCAGAGTAGGGCCAAAAAATGGCGGGTACTTTTTTACGATCGTGCTATCCTTGGAGGGATGGCCTCTGCATATAAAAAGAACTTTCAATTGGTGTCCGAGTTTAAACCTTCCGGTGATCAGCCGAAAGCAATTGAGCAGATTGCTGAAAACTTCAACGCAGGTTTGAAGCACCAGACACTGCTGGGTGTGACCGGGTCGGGCAAGACCTTCACGATGGCGCACACCATTGCAAACTTGAATCAGCCCGCGCTGGTGCTGGCTCCGAATAAAACTTTGGCAGCGCAATTGTATGCGGAGTTTAAAGAACTGTTCCCGCACAATGCCGTGGAATACTTTGTCAGCTATTACGATTACTATCAGCCGGAAGCTTATATTCCTTCCACTGACACCTATATCGAAAAAGATTCGGCTATTAATGAACAAATCGATCGCATGCGCCACTCGGCGACACGTTCATTGTTTGATCGTCGTGATGTGATCATCGTCAGCTCGGTGTCATGCATTTATGGTTTGGGTTCGCCCGAGGCCTATGAAGGCATGATGATCCAAATCGTCTCCAACACCTCGATGAAGCGCGATCACCTGCTGCGTGAGTTGATCCGTATTCAGTATCAGCGCAACAACGTGGACTTCTCGCGCGGAACAGTGCGAGTGCGCGGCGACAATGTCGAAATCTTCCCTCCGTATGAAGAAGAGCGCGCCGTGCGTGTTGAATTCTTCGGCGACTATATCGAGCGCCTTTCCTGGATTGATCCTTTGACCGGGCAGATTCTGGAAGAACTTGACCAGATTGGTATTTATCCGGGAAGTCACCACGTCACCAGTGATGATTCATTAAAACGCGCCATTAAAACCATTCAGGATGAACTGCGCGATCGTCTGGTGCAGTTGAATCAGGAAATGAAACTGCTTGAAGCCCAGCGACTGGAACAAAGAACTTATTACGACATCGAGATGATGGAACAAATGGGTTTCTGCCAGGGGATTGAAAACTATTCCCGCCACATGACGGGGCGGGGGCCGGGGGAGCCTCCTCCGACGCTGCTTGAATATTTCCCGAAAGATTTTGTTACTTTTATCGACGAGTCCCACGTCACTGTGCCCCAGATCGGGGGGATGTATCGCGGGGACCGTGCGCGCAAAATGAATCTGGTCGAACACGGCTTCCGTCTGCCGTCAGCGCTGGACAACCGTCCTTTGAACTTCCAGGAGTTCGAAGCCATGATGGACAAGGTTGTCTATGTGTCGGCGACGCCGGGCACTTATGAGCTGCAAAAATCCGAAGGGGTTATTGTTGAGCAGATCATCCGACCGACCGGTTTGATTGACCCGATCGTGGAAGTTCGTCCGGTAAAACATCAGGTCGATGATCTGCTGAAGGAAATCCGCATCCGCGTCAGCAAGCAAGAGCGTGTCCTGATCACAACCCTGACCAAACGCTCGGCCGAAGATCTGACCGAGTACTATGAAAATCTGGGCATCAAGGTCAAATACCTGCACAGCGAGATCGACACCATGGAGCGAATGGAAATCCTGCGCGATTTGCGTCTGGGGGTTTTCGACGTTTTGGTGGGGATCAACTTGTTGCGAGAGGGCCTGGATATCCCTGAGGTCAGCCTTGTGGGAATTACCGATGCCGATAAAGAGGGCTTCCTGCGTTCAGAAAGATCCCTGGTGCAAACCATCGGTCGTGCGGCCCGCAACCTGAATGGCCGGGTGATTCTGTACGGAGACACCGTCACTGAAAGTATGGAAAAAGCCATCAATGAAACCGAACGCCGCCGTCGTATCCAGAGTGAATACAACGAGGCCCATGGTATTACGCCTCAGTCTGTGAAAAAACGCATCCGTGATGGTCTGGGCGAAATGTTTGATGGAACAGTTTCCACACCATTGGGTGGTGAAAACAAGTCCGCCGCCATTATGCAGAAGTTTGCGCAACAGCCCGAGAAAATCCAGCAGGAGATCACCAAACTTCGCGCCCGCATGAAAGAGCTTTCTGCGAATCTCGAGTTTGAGGAAGCCGCGAAGATCCGCGACGAAATCAAACGACTGCAGATTGTGGAGCTGAACGTGCGCAGCGGGGAGATCGAACAGGAAAGTGCGGAGGTCGTCAAGGATGGCCTCAAGTAAGTTCGAGGAAGTTCGCGACAAGGTAAAAGAGTTTCCGACGCAAAGTGGTGTTTATCTGATGAAAAACACCGCCGACAAGATCATCTATATCGGGAAAGCGAAGAATCTTAGAAACCGTGTGCGCAGCTACTTTAACGACAGTAAGGACCACAGTCCCAAGACGCGTTTGCTGGTTTCGAACATCTGCGAAGTTGAATACATTCTGACTAAAACCGAGGTTGAAGCATTTTTGCTGGAAGCCTCGCTGATCAAAAAACACCGCCCCAAATACAATATCCGATTGCGCGATGATAAGGCCTATCCTTACATTCGTTTTAGCTGGGGTGATCAGGCGCCAAGACTTTATCTGGCGCGCAAGGTGAAAAAAGACGGGTCTTTGTATTTCGGTCCCTACACTTCGGGTTTGGCCGTGCATGGCACGATCAAGTTTCTGAACAGGACCTTCAAAATCCGCGATTGCACCGATGCGGTCTTTAAATCCCGCACACGTCCTTGCATGACCTATCAGATCGGCCGTTGTACAGCCCCTTGTGTGAAGTACATCACTATGGAAGATTATCGCAACGAAGTCGAAGGGGCGAAGCTGTTCCTGAAGGGGCAAAACAAGAAGGTCATCAAGTCGATGACTGAAAAGATGATGGGCGCAGCGGACGAGGAAAAGTTCGAGGTCGCCGCCCGTTTGCGTGACTCCATTGAGGCCATCAAAGCCATCTTGCAGAAGCAGGCGGTCATCAACGACACCTCCGAGAAAGATCAGGATGCTTTGGGTTACTATGGCGATGAACGGGGTTGTCTGATTGAAACCGTTCACATCCGTGCCGGACGAGTGATCGGCACTAGACCACACTATCTGCCTCACTTTGACCCGAACGACGCCGTCGAAGATCCGCGTGAGTGGCTGGTGGACTTCCTGAATCAGTACTATGAAGACAACTTCATCCCGGACGAGGTTCTGCTGCCATTGGATATTGGCAACGATTTGACCAAGCTGATGGAAGAAGTCCTGAAGGAACGTTCCGGCAGTAAAACCACGGTTCGATTTGCCACCGATGAGCGGGGGCGCAATCTGGTCGACATGGCCCATGAAAACGCCAAGTCTCACTTCCTGAAGTATGTCTCGAAATCCGAAGAAAAGCTGCGGGGCTTGGAGGAGATCAAAGAGCGTTTCAATCTGCCGGAACGTCCGCGTCGTATTGAGTGTTATGATATCTCCACCTTCCAGGGGGCTGAAACCGTGGCCTCTCAGGTGGTGTTTGAGGACGGAGTTCCCGCCAAAGAGCATTATCGTCGTTACAAGATCAAAACTGTTCAGGGGATCAATGACTTTGCCTCGATGTACGAGGTTTTAAGCCGTCGATTCAAACACACAGAATATGATGATCCGCAGCTGATCGTGATTGATGGTGGCAAAGGGCAGTTGTCCCAGGCCATGAAGATACTGGAAGAGATCGGGCGCAAGGACATCCCGGTGGTGGGTCTGGCCAAGGCGCGCACAGAAAGTGATTTCCAAAAGCAGGAAGTGGAGTCGACCGAAGAGCGCTTCTTCCTGCCGGGTCGTTCCAATCCGGTGATCTTTAAGCACAATGCCGAGGCATTATATATTCTGTCGGGCATCCGCGATGAAGCCCATCGTTTTGCCATCACTTATCACCGCAAGCTGCGCGAAGGCACGTCGCTTGAAAGTGAGTTGGATTACGTCGTCGGCTTGGGGGAAAAAAGAAAGAAAGTTCTTTTGACTCAGTTCAACTCTATTGATGAAATCAAAATGGCTGATCCAGAGGAAATTGCAAAACTGAAGGGCTTTAACCGGGTCCTGGCAGAACGTATTTTGCTGCAGCTTAATGAAAGTGAAGAAGAAGAAACTGAGGTTGAAGAGTGAAGAGTCATGCGCTCTTGGTGGGACTGGGGATATTTTTAAGCCGTATCGCGGGTTTGATCCGCGAAAGGGTTTTTGCCCACTACTTCGGTAACTCGGATGCCGGGGATGCCTTTAAAGCCGCTTTGAAAATCCCCAACTTCCTGCAAAATCTTTTCGGTGAAGGCGTGCTGTCGGCAAGCTTCATTCCCGTCTATGCCCAGTTACTGGCAAAAAAACACGATGAAGACGCCGCCAAGGTAGCCTCGGTCATCGGCAGTTTGCTGTTCCTGATGACGTCAGGGCTGGTGCTGTTGGGTGTTCTGGCGACACCGTTTTTGATTGATGTGATTGCGCCGGGGTTCACCGGTGAAAAGCGGGACCTGACTGTTCAAATCGTACAGATCCTGTTCCCGGGTACGGGTTTTTTGGTGATGTCGGCGTGGTGCCTGGGTATTTTAAATTCTCATCGCAAGTTTTTCCTGTCCTATGTGGCGCCAGTGATCTGGAATCTGGCCATCATCGCAGCTTTGGTGATGTGGGGTGGGAAGCAAGGGCAGTTTGATCTGGCCGTGACTGTGGCCTGGGGCCTGGTGGCGGGAAGCTTCCTGCAGTTTGCGGTGCAGTTGCCTTCGGCTTTGCGTTTGGGGAAAAAGATTTCTCCGTCTTTGGATTTAAAGCTTTCTTCCGTTCGTTTGGTGGTGAGAAACTTTGTGCCCGTGGTGTTTTCTCGCGGTGTGGTTCAGGTCAGTGCCTACATCGATAACGTGCTGGCCAGTTTGCTGCCAACCGGAGCTGTGTCCGCCTTGGCTTACGCACAGACTTTATACCTTTTGCCAGTCAGTTTGTTTGGCATGAGTGTGTCAGCGGCCGAGCTGCCGGCGATGTCCCAGGCGACGGGTTCTGACGAAGAAATCCGCCACTACCTGCAAGGACGCTTGAACAAGGGCCTTGAACAGATTGCGTTCTTTATTATTCCATCGGTGGCGGGGTTCCTGATTTTGGGGGACCTGATTGTCGGTGCGGTTTTCCAGACCGGTGAATTCACGGCGCAAAACACCCACTATGTGTGGATGGTCCTGGTGGGGTACACGGTCGGGCTTTTGGCTTCCACATTGGGCCGTCTTTATTCATCGACTTTCTTTTCTTTGAAGGACACCAGGACACCGCTGCAGTTTGCGATTGTGCGGGTGATCTTTGCGACGCTTTTGGGTGCGATGCTGGGGTTCTATGTGCCTCAGGCTTTGGGGTTTGATTCTCAGTGGGGCACGGTGGGTTTGACTGCGGCCGCCGGGATGGCGGGCTGGATTGAGTTCTATCTTTTGCGCAAGTCTTTGAACAAACGCATTGGGCGCACCGGATTGTCTTTAAAGTTCCAGGGTAAAGTGTGGCTGATGGCGTTGCTGGGTGCTGGCGCCGGAGCCCTGGTTGCCAAAGGGTTGTTGGATGCTTCCATTCACGTGATTGCGCGTGCCGCAGTGGCACTGTCCGTCTATGGCCTGCTCTACTTCACGTTGGGTTTTGTTTTGAAAGTAGAGCAAGCTCACAGTTTGTTGCAGAAAGTTCTGCGCCGTATTCGTTAATCACCAGCGCACACCCCAGCCATAAAGCTCGACGACAATGCTGCCGTTCGGGAATGCGAATCTGAGTGCACCGTTGAAATAGCCTTCATACCAAGGGCGGAACTCGACACGGGTCAAACAGCTTTGGCCCGGATACAGATAGTTCGGACATTGGCTCCAGGCCCAGAACGCGGCACCGCTGATATAGACCCCACGAACATACAAAGGCTCATGTCCTGTGTTGCGCAGATAGATATCAGCGTATTGACTCCAATTCACACGCACGCTGCCAAAGTTGTAGTAGTAGTATTGATGCGATTGTGTCTCTATCGTGGATGGAGTGACCGTCACTTCCATCGGTTCGGCCCCAGCGCTCAGCGGCAGGCTAAGACTTGCGGCAAGGAAAATACTTAGTAGAAGCTTCATAAGCACCTCCTGACACCTCTATTTTTTCCCAAGAAGAGATTGGTCGCAAAGTTTTTCAGGAGTATGCTGTTCTTGTCATGAACGAATCAGTCTGGTCACCGATGAAAATTTCAATCTATCGATCCTTCTGGATCTGTGCCTTTTTGTCGAATCTGGGGACCTGGATTCAGGATGTGGCAGCCAGTTGGGTGATGACACATTTGTCGACATCACCTCTGATTATTTCTTTGCTTTCCTTTACCGGAAGCTTGCCGGTGCTGTTCTTCAGCATCCCTTCTGGTTATTTGTCGGATCTGGGGCATCGTCGAAAATTGCTTTTGTTCGCGCAATGTCTGATGTGTTTTGCCGCGGGTCTTTTGGCGTACTTGGTTTGGACAGAGCAAGTCACCGAAGTCAGCCTGCTGGGGCTGTCGTTGATCATGGGTGTGGGTTTTGCCCTGGCAAACCCGGCATTTCAGTCGGTGCTGACCGACCTTGTTCCCAACACCATGCAGGCGCAAGCGGTGCTGGTGTACTATATGGGGATTAATATCACCCGGGTTCTGGGGCCTACGCTGGGCGGTGGTATCTTAAGTGGTTTTGGTCCCAGCAGTGCGTTTATGGTGAACAGTATTTCCTTTCTGGGGTTGATTCTGTTTTTCTGGAAGTGGCCGGTGCCGCAGACAGTGGAGTCACAGAAGCAAAAGGTTCGCATTCAAGACAGTGACTGGAAACCGCTTCTTTCTTTGCACAACATGAAACTGTGGGTGGAGATTTTTCTTGTCACCTTTTTTGCGTCTTCCCTGTGGGCGCTTTACCCTACGCGCGGGCGTATTGAGCTGCAACTGAGTTCATTGCAATACGGATCGCTTCTGGGATTCCTGGGGCTTGGTGCCTGTGTCAGTGCCTTCTTGTCGGGAAAGATCATGCATCCGGATCGCACGCAAAGGTCTTTGGCTGGATCGTATGTGATTTATGCGGTGGGGATTTTATTGCTGGGCCTTGCGCCCGGTTACATGCTGATGTGTGCAGCGATGTTCTGTGGCGGAGTCGGCTGGCTGGTTCTTTCGACTTTGATGAACATGAGCTCCAGGCAGATCACCGGCACCTCGCAATTGAAAGCGACAATGCTGGGGGTGTTCTTGGCGGTGTTCTATGCCGGTATGGCACTGGGAGCGATTTCCTGGGGAGCCGTGGCGCGTGTGGGTTCCACATCCGTGGCCCTGGTCATGGCTTCCGTGGGATTGGGGCTGATCGGATTTTACAAAGGGCTTAAAGACTTCGCGCGCGGTTAGTGCACGCGATGATTTTCTTCTTTGATCAAAGCACAGCACGGGCAGGATGCTTCTTCGGAAAGCACTGCGAATTCATTCAATTGTTTATAGCTGAATTCCAGAGCTGTGCCGCAGGCTTCACAGTTGTTGATGGCTTTGCGGAAGGCTTCGCGCTTCATGAATTCTTCAGTCGGGATGATGTTGAATTTGAATACTTCCATGTGATGCCTCCTGTTTGTGCGTGATATCTTTCTTATCGGTAAAGTTTGTCTCAACTTGAGACAAAAAAGCGGGTTTTGGCTCCCTTTGGCAGTGCATTAACCCCGGTTTTTGGTGTCTCCGAACTAAGGTCCAGATACAATCGGCGCCATGAAAGACTACATCCAGTATCTTCAAGACGTTCTTGGTCTGCAAAATGTCATGCTCGCTCCGGAACAAGCCGGGGCTGAGGCTGCCAAGACGCAGTTTTTCACTGCCAAGGGGCCGTTCACGGTCTCGGAACTTCGCCATTATGAGTTGGTGTTTTTAAATATCCTGACGCAGAGTAAAGAAAGCCTGTTCCTGCCGGAAGTGAATGATCTTTACTCCAAGATGAAGGCGGCGATGAAGCTGCGCAATCTGCAGGTGCTTGAGCTGGATTGCACGGTGGAAGACCGTTCGCAACTGCCCTCAGAACTGGCGAAAATCTGTGAAAGCAAAGTGGTGGTTGTCTATAGCTCGTTCCCGAAAGACATCGGTGAGCTGATCTTTAAGGGTCCGGGCAAGTGGCTTGAAACTTACAGCCCGGCCTATCTGCTGGAAGACCCGGCCGCCAAAAAAGTCGTGTGGAATGACCTGCAAAAAGTAATGAAGGAGCTCGGAGTATGAAGTCTTTGATGCTGATCCTGTTTGTGTCTTTGCTGTCGGTGGTTGCCAAAGCGGACTGTACGACGGCGATCACCATCAACGAGGCCATTTCGGCCAGCACCTCTGATTATCTGGAGCGCGCAGAAAAGCGGGCCGTTGAGGATAAATGCAGCTCTCTTTATCTGCGTATCAATACTCCGGGGGGCAGTCTGCAAAGCACGCGTTTGATTGTTGAACGCATTCTGGCTTCACCAGTTCCGTACTTGTGTCTGATTGCTCCTCGCGGGGGGCATGCTGGCAGTGCGGGGGCCATTATTCTGCAGGCCTGTCATGTGAATGGTGGAATGACTGCCACCAATATTGGGGCTGCAACACCGATTCTGGGAACGGGTGAAAAGACGCCGGAAGATCTGCGCAAGAAACTGATCAACGACACCGTCAGCTGGATGGAAGGTGTGACGAAACTTCGCGGCCGCAGTTTGAAGTTCTCTAAAGAAATTATCACCGAGGCCAAATCACTTTCCAGCGAAGTCGCGCACGCGGAAGGGGCTTTGGATATTCTGGCCGCCACGGAACTGGAGTTTCTGCAACAGGCGCAGGGGCGCAAAGTTGTGGTGGGAGAAAAGAAAGAGCCCTCTGTTGTGGCGGTTCATGACCTGCGCGAATTTGTGCCGGATCTTCGTTACAAAGTCCTGAGTTTTATTGCGGATCCCGAGTTTGCTTACCTGCTGTTTATGGGAAGTTTGGCTTTGTTGTATGTCGAAGTCACCAATCCGGGCTTGATTGCGCCGGGTGTGATCGGGGGGATCGGTCTGGTGCTTTCCATGGTGGCTTTCCATAAACTGGATGTCGCATGGGGAGGACTGGCTTTGATTTTGTTGGGCGTGGCCTTCCTGATTGCGGAGATGTTCATCCCTAGTTTTGGTGCATTGGGTATTGGCGGACTGATTGCCGTGTTTGTCGGGAGTGTGTTTTTATTTGATGCGCAGACAACGGGGTATACATTGCCAATTTCTTTGATTGTTTCTGTGGTGGGGGTTCTGGGGATCTTCTTCCTGGGTTTGGGGTATCTTGCAGTGAAGACGATTCGCTTGCGCACCCAGGATACGGATGCGCAGATGCAAAGCCGTGATGGCATCGTGATGACGGTGGAAGGCAACGGACACAGCGGTCAAGTTGAGATCATCGGAGAGATCTGGAAGTTTGTGTCTGAAGACTCACTAGCCCCCGGGGACCGCGTGCACATCACCGGGCGCCAGGGTCTGACGTTGAATGTGAAAAAAAACAAATAAGGAGATAGCAGCATGGAATTTATAATTGGTTTAATCGTCATCGGCGGCATTATTGGCAGCTCGATGATCAAGATCTTGAATGACTGGGAACGCGGCGTGGTTTTGCGTCTGGGTAAGGCTGTGGGCGTGCGTGGTCCGGGCTTGATTCTGTTGATTCCGTTCGTTGAGCGCATGATCAAGATCGACACCCGTACTATCACCATGGACGTTCAGCCTCAGGACGTGATCACAAAAGACAACGTGTCCATGCAGGTGAATGCGGTTGTTTATTTCAAAGTGATTTCTCCGATGGAAGCGATCACTAAAATCGAAGACTACTACTTTGCAACCAGTCAGCTGGCGCAGACCACTTTGCGTTCTGTGATGGGTCAGTACCATCTTGATGACGTGCTGGAGCATCGTGACAAGATCAATGCCGCTTTGCAGGTGATCCTGGATAAGGCGACTGAATCCTGGGGAATCAAAGTGACGATGGTTGAAGTGAAACAAATCGACCTTCCAAAAGAAATGCAAAGAGCCATGGCCCGCGAAGCGGAAGCTGAGCGTGAGCGTCGTGCAAAAGTCATCAGCGCGGAAGGGGAAGTACAGCGTGCGCAGAAGCTTCAGGAAGCTTCCAACACTCTGGCGGGATCTCCATCAGCCCTGCAATTGGCTTATTTGCAGACTTTGACGGAAATTGCTGGTGATAAATCCAACACGATCCTGTTCCCGTTGCCTCTAGACATGATTAAACCGTTCATGGAGATGACGAAAAAGGAAAACTAGACTTTCATCGCTGGACCACTGTTGGTTTAATAGAGGGGGTAAAGCAAGACGCTTTATCCCTATTTTTTTGCTCTACGGATGGAGTAACAACAGTGAAGCTCGTTTTTGCAGCGTTGATCTTCAGCATTGGTTTGGTCAGTTTCACATCAGAGGCCCGCGCGGAAGATAAAGAAATTGTGCGTGTGCGCTTAAGCTCATTGGCGGGTAAAATTGCCTTTAGCGGGACGGGTTTGCAGTTTCAGAACCTGACCCAGAATTTCCGTCCGGTGGCGATTCCCAATTCATCTTCTGCCGAAGTTCGAGTTCTTTCCAAAGGCTCCAAAAAAATCTGGGCCCTTCGTATCAACAACAAAGACCCTGAACACCTTTTTACCGACAAGTACCTGATGATCCAGGGGCACAATCTGCGAGCCGGATCGCAGGCTCTGCCGGGCCGGGTTTTGCTGAGTTTGAACTCTGAAAGACATATTGATGTCATCGGCGTGATGCCACTGGATGAATACATCACCGGGGTTCTGGCCAGCGAAATGCCCTTGTCCTGGCCTCTGGAAACCTTGAAGGCTCAGGCTGTGGCGGCAAGATCCTATGCCCTGGCGGTGATCAATGAACGCAAAGACAAAGCCTATCATCTTGAAAGCAGTGTGCTGGATCAGGTGTTTCGTCATGTGGTGGCGGAAGACCGCCAAAGCCCTTTGATTCAAAAAGCGCTGCAGGCCGTGGAGTCGACCAAAGGAATCAAGCTTTTGGGGAATAAGGACCGCGTGCTGAAGGCCTTCTATCATTCCGACTGCGGTGGCAAAACCACGACGTCCAAGAATGTCTGGAACTATGGTGTGAACACCGGTGTGGTGGTGGACAGCTCTTGTCCCACGAACCCGCGGGGGCACTGGAAGTTGGCACTGACGAAAATGGATTTGCAAAAGCGTTTGAAGGTTGAGGACTTCAGTGAACTGAAGCTTGAACGAAACCCGGCGGATCAAAGGATCAAGTCTGTGCGTGTGGCATTCAATGGCCTGCCGGACAAGGTGATTTCAGCCAATGAATTCCGTCAGGCGCTGGGTTTTCAGGATCTGCGCAGTGCTTTGTTCGATATGAAGAAAACCGGGGATCGGTTCCTGTTCGAGGGCCGGGGTTTTGGTCATGGCGTGGGTCTTTGTCAGTGGGGCAGTCGCGCTCTGGGGCAGAAGGGATATTCCTTCCGTCAGATTTTAAAACACTATTATCCATTGGCGGGTTTGAGTGGTGCGACGCTGGTCGCGCAAGAGACTGTTCAGAAATAAAAAAAGGGCCTGTAAGCCCATTTCAAGAGTTCGCGGATAAAGTTTTTTTGGAAGTTCTATTCTTAGAATGCCAAGAAAACGCGGGCAGCAAACATGAATACTGCGCCCAGGATCAATGCGTTTGTTGCTGTAACAGTCATCTATAATTCCTTGTTTAAATTGATACATCCCATTTCGGTAAGATGAGGGAAAATCTTAAATATTTCTTTTTTCGTCGAAGTTTTAGGCGGCTCAGGATGTGACAGTGGTGCCCCTTTTGCGCACCTTCCTCAAGGATTAGACGATTACTGGTGTTTGTACCACCCTGAGATTAGCTGTAAAATCCCAGTTAGATCATGGAGTTAGGCCCTTTTGGCAGGGTTGGCACAAGCATCGCAACAGAGTCTTGGTGAGAGGTCCATCAATCAACCGGACCTTTTAAGTGAGGCTGATATGAAAACATTCAACTCTAAACTGATCTTCCTGCTGGCGGCGTTCTCTTTGATGGGCGTTGGTTGTGGTAAGAGCAATCAGTTCCAGACTGGATCCAACACCAACACTCCAGTTGTTGATGGTGGAGTTGATGGCAGCGTACCAACTTCCCCAGATGGTTCTGGTTCATCTTCTTCCGGATCCACTTCTGGCAGCAACACGGTTGATTTCGTACCGACATCATTTACTGAGTTCAGTAACTATGTGGCATCTCACCCGCTGAACAATCCATCCAACTATAAGTTGACCGTGGATCTGCAAAAGCTTGAGAGCGGCCGTTATGCCGGTTCTGTGAAGATCTCTTATGTGGATACAGGTTATCAGTATCAAGGTGTGTTTGAGTCCGGTTCTGGCACCAATCAGAAACTGAGCGGTCTGCAGGACAACAACATGCTGGAGTATAACTATAACTACTGGTTCAAATACGGCAGCAAGACAGTGTTCAGCGCTTACTTCCAGGATGCTCAAGGTGCCATTGTCCTGATCGTGGATAACGTTGTGAATCAAGGTGACGGTCAAGGCGGCGGATATGTAACAGGTTCTGTCTACTACAAGAACTTCGCACAGTCCTACGTACAACAGTCTCCTTACAGAAAGTGCTGGTACATCCGCTCTGGTCCATACAACTGCCGCGCTTCCGCGGTGATTGACAAGACCAGCCTGTACCCGGCAGACGGATTCAAAAAGCTTGGAACATTCTCTGGCTTGGCGAAATCCGCAGCGTTTAAATAGTCGGCCCCGGCCGGCAGTGCCGAAGCGCAGCTACTCCGGCGAAGCCGGAGTGTGGACGGGCGCGCAGGCTGAAGCAGTTTAAGAATTTTAAAAAAAGAATTTATTAATTAACCAGGAGAGAAAAAATGGAAGGACTTAACAACAAAACTTTAAGTTTTCCAGCAAAGATGTTCACACGAGCTTTCGCAGCGCTGGGTATGGTACTGGCTTTGGCCGCCTGCGGAAAAGGCGGTGGTGGCGGCGGGACAAACACCAATGTGGGTTTGAACTGTCTGTCGCAAGCTTGTGGAAATATCACAGCACCGGTTGTGCTGACGACTTTCCAATCGCAGTCTTCGACAAGCAATCCAGAGATCATTTTGCAGAACATGCAGATCATCGTGTCAGCGAACCTGATTCAGCAAAATGCCTCCGGTAACAACTACAACAACTACCAGGGGCCAATCGCGATTCAGGGTCAGATGGTTGTGACCAAGCAGATGCTGGATGTGGATACAATCACGGGGGCTCAGTTGACTCCTTGTGTTTTGCCAGCAGGGACTTACAATTTGCAGACTTTGACGACTGGAACTATGGGCTTGGCTGGCGGCGATGTGAATGTGCCGGCAATGCTGAGCAACGTGGGTAACATCGAAGTGAAGATCGAAAACGGTCAGTTGTTCACTTCCGGAACCCGTCTGTTCGCTAAAGTTTCTGTGACCAGAGTCAATGGTTACGCTTGCTCTGGCAGATTCTTCGGTTCCTTCTACTAATCCTCACCAAATCCAAACAAACGAATCACCAAGCCCCGGGGAAACCTGGGGTTTTTTCTTGCGTATGGATGAAAGTCTGGGTCTAATAAGGGTATGGAACTACCTCTTTGGATCGACTTCTTTGATGAACTGCAAAATGTACGAGGACGCTCCCAGAATACGGTGATGGCATATCGCCGCGATTTGGAACTCTATCTTGAGTACCGTAAAACCGGTAAAACGGTGCCGGGCTTTTATGAGTTTATGAAGAAAAATAAGCTCTCCACACGCTCTCAGGCCCGTGTGATCTCTTCTTTGCGCACTTACTTCAAATTCTGTGAAACCCGCGGGATGAAATGCCCGGAGCTGCGTGAGCTTCGTCCACCCAAAGTGAAAGTGGGCTTGCCAAAGGTTCTGACTCCGCAAGAGTTCCAGCAACTTTTTGATGCGGCAGAAGTGCCGGATGCCGTGAAAACCGCACGCAACCAGCTGACGTTGTTGTTCCTGTACGGTTTGGGCTGCCGTGTGTCTGAACTGATCGGTCTGAATGTGGTTGATTTCAATCAGACGGACCGTTGGATCAAGGTTTTGGGTAAGGGCAATAAAGAACGCCTGGTGCCTTTGACTGAAAAGCTGGCAGAAAATCTGACAGTTTATTTGAAAGAACACCGAATGGCTCTGGTGAAAGAAAATAGCCCGTCTATTTTGATCAACGACCGTGGTCATCGTCCGTCCCGCGTGGATGTGTGGAGATGGCTGGCGGCGTGGTCGGCGCGTGCAGGCTTTGCTGAGCCGGTGAATCCGCACCGATTCCGTCATGGTTGTGCAACGGCTTTGCTGGAAAGCGGAGCGGATCTGCGATCCATTCAGATGCTGCTGGGACATGCTAGCATCCAGACAACGCAGATTTACACCAACGTCACCACCAACACGATGACCAAAACCATCGAAGAACACCATCCGCTGTCACAGATGGTGGATGCGGATAAATAGTCCGGCTTTCGAAAAGGCTCCTCTCTGAGGGGCCTTTTTTATTTGTTCTATAGCGGGCCTGAACTTGCTTCTGGGCCCTGTCATGAAAATCCAATCACTTATTCGAAACAACGACCGTCTGGTGCCTGTGGAAGTGGAGCTGAGCTTCGTCCCAGGGTTGCCGCAAATTCAATTCTTAGGCTTGCCGGATCAGGCGATCAAAGAAAGCATCCATCGTATTAAAAGCGCCATCCGCAATCAGGGCTATGAATTCCCGAAAGCGCAGCAGATTTTGGTGAACCTGCGACCTTCGCACTTAAAGAAAACTTCGCGGGGGTTGGAGCTGGCCGTGGCTTTGGGCATTTTGTGGGAAACAGAACAAGTGCCAAAGCCCTTGGATGGGGAAGCCTTGGTGTATGGAGAGCTTTCCCTTGGAGGGGAGGTGTTTGAACCGGGGGATCTGCATGAAGACTTTGATCCCGAAGTTCCATTGACCGTGTGGACCGGAGACGGGGACGGGCGCTCATCACCCTTTGCGCGTTCGTGTTTGCGGGAGTTAAAATCCGTGACAGCGCCCGAGATCGTGGCCCATGCTCCGCGCGAGTATTCAATTGAACGTCCGTCGTTTGGTCTTGATCTGGAGTTCCCAGAACGTCAGGCAAAGCTTTTAAAACTTGCCGCCATTGGCGAGCATTCCGTACTGCTGGCTGGCCCTGCGGGTTCGGGAAAAAGCACGATCGCCAAAGCGCTGCACGCCTTGCTGGCGGCTCCCACGCAAAAAGAGATGCATGAAATCCGTCAGAACAACAAAGGCGGTGCCGAG
This sequence comes from Bdellovibrio bacteriovorus HD100, assembly GCF_000196175.1. Taxonomy (NCBI): domain Bacteria; kingdom Pseudomonadati; phylum Bdellovibrionota; class Bdellovibrionia; order Bdellovibrionales; family Pseudobdellovibrionaceae; genus Bdellovibrio; species Bdellovibrio bacteriovorus. Next base: position 2,194,747 of record NC_005363.1, on the reverse strand, counting down.
GCGCCTTTGTCTTGGCGCCCGCTGGTGCATCCTCACCATTCGACTTCGCCGCTGGGATTGATCGGCGGGGGAGTGCCGCCGTTTAAAGGCGACATCACCCGTGCGCACAAGGGGATGATGGTTTTAGATGAATTGTTGGAGTTCAACCCGCGCGCGCAAGAGGCGTTGCGAGAACCCATGGAAGACTTCCGCATCCGCATTCGTCGCGGAAGGTACGTGGAAGAGCATCCGGCCGACACCCTGGTGGTCGCGACCACGAACCTGTGTCCCTGCGGGGATTGGGTGCCGCAGGCCAAGGTCATCTGCGGGCGTTCGATTAAGAAATGCCATTCCTATATGGAGCGCCTGTCGGGGCCTTTGGTGGATCGCTTTCAGATCACCTTTTTCACCCGCAAGCGGGAAGAGGGCGGGACGGTCACCGGGATCAGTCTTTTAAAAGAGCTGGAAGAGGTTCGGGCATTTCGGGCCGCCATGGCCGGAAAAGATCCTCGGTTTTTAAGGGTGGCCGCCCGCTGGAGCTGGGAAGAGCTGACCCAGGATTTGCCGGGGTTTTATATGCGCGAGCTGTTCCCGAAAGAGCTGTCCTCTCGGCGTCGGGAGCTTGCGACGCTCCGGGTCGCGAGGAGTTTGGCCGACCTGATGAAGGCTGAAAAGCTTCATCCGCTTCATGTTGAGGAAGCCTTAAAGATCACCCACCTTCCGTTTGAAGCTTTAAAACGACTTGGGGGATAAATATTGACTTAAACGGGGGGAGGGATTAATTTGGTCCTTCCTTCGCATAAGAAAATGCACATGGTGATGTGGCCGAGGGGTTAGGCTCAGCTCTGCAAAAGCTGCTACAGCGGTTCAAATCCGCTCGTCACCTCCAACTTTAAACCCGCTTAACAGCGGGTTTTTGCGTTTTAAGCCCCTTTCCGATCTCAGAATGGTCCATTGACTGAAACTTGGTTGGGAATGTTCTAAACAGGTCGATATCCTCAATCATATGACGATGGTTCCCAAGTACTTATTGGATATGCCCGCGGCGGGAATTGCCGGAGTAAAATTTCGAAATGATTTTGTAAAGTGGGACGATATTCGGTCTGTCGCTATAAAAGGCGATCGTCTGGTGCTACGTCGAAAAGGGATGGTTGTATCAATGTGGGTGCCGTTGATGCCATCCCAATATCAAAGATTCCGGAACCAAGTATTGGAATTTGCTCCATTAGAAAGTGAAGTCCGAACTTTGCTAAAAGATCGCATGGATTGTCCGGTACAACCTCAAATTGTTAAGGTCATCTTTGCTCTGATTCTGTTGATTGCCGCAGGAGTATTCATTGTTGCCTGGGCCTATAAGGACAAGTTGAAAGAGCATTTGGAGGAGCAAGTTAGCCCCCTATACGCACATAAAGTCGATAACCCGCGTAGGGGAGCTGCACAATATGGTCAACTTTGAAAAAGAAGCTAAAGTTCAAGCTTGGTTTTTGGGTATGCCAGTTATTTTTGGCATACCGGCATTATTCATTCCGTATTTTGGGTTAGAAGGATTCGTTCCGGCTCTACTGCTCTTTCTCGGCGGCTGGTTTGTGATCTCCGCAAAAGTAAATTCAAAGCTTAGAAGTCGACTTCTGATTGAATGGGGACCTCAGAGAATGCTTCCTCGGGAAAAGCACAGATATTTCGTCGGTTATCTTCTGATTATTCTCAGTGTTTTATTAATTCCAACGTTAAAATACGTTCTTTAAGAGTGGATCTCGCCTCCATTGCTGTTCGGTAATTCTCCTTTCGTTTTTACTATAAATAGAATTGTATTTGCGATGAGATGTAAAAGCAGTTACATGATGGCCTACATTCAAAAAAGGATTATTATGAAAACTGTGATCGTTGTTTCTGCCATTCTTTTCGCACAAATCTCCTCTGCAGCAAATCTGACAAAGGCTGATTGTGAATTGATACTGAGTATTCCCGAGGTAACTGAAGAATATCGCCAGACTGAATACAACAAATGTCTTGCTGATATTTCTTATTCAATCGACGAACAAATGACCTGTGCAAATCACTGTGATTTGTTGGTCCAGTATGGTGCTGCAGATGAGCAGTTTGGACAGTGTGTAAGTGACTGTCTTGAGAAAAGTAGATCTTGCCAATAGCCTGAACCAGGACAGAAGCACAAAACCCGCTTAATAGCGGGTTTTTGCATTTTAGGGTTCAATTAAAAATACTCTGCCTAGAGCTTTGGTCCAAGAGTGCGCAGCACGGCTCCGGAAAAAGACAAGATGTCTGCTCACGAATCTGCAAACTAACAGATTGCGCAGTCCCCGCACGTAAGGAACTATTTTCGGGGGGTATATAAATGATGGAACATCATCACGACCACCATTCCGGCGGACAGAGGCAGGTGACTTCCGCGATAGACAAAAAATCTGCTGGCAAGTCTTTGCAACCTGCTCACAGTCATGATTCCCGTTCGGAAATGGTTGATGATTTTCGTATCAGATTCTGGATTTGTCTTTTTTTAACTCTCCCAATTCTAGTTCTTTCTCCAATGATACAACATTTCGCGGGGCTTGGTGGTGCGCTTCGGTTTCGTGGGGATTTGTACGTCAGCTGGGCTCTTTCGTCTGTTGTCTTTTTCTATGGTGGGTATCCGTTTTTAAAAGGATTTATCAGTGAACTAAAGGCAAGAGCTGCGGGGATGATGACCCTGATTGCTATTGCTATTAGTACGGCCTATGTGTACTCGACCGCAGTCGTTCTGGGACTGGCGGGAATGGAGTTCTTTTGGGAATTGGCGACTCTGATTGATATCATGCTGCTCGGGCATTGGATTGAGATGAAATCCATCTTGGGTGCCTCCAGATCTTTGGAAGAATTGGCAAAGTTGATGCCTTCAAGTGCTCATAAGGTCGTGAAAGATGGATCGACTCTGGAGGTGCCGATAGAGGAGTTGGTTCCGGGCGATCTCATTTTGGTGAAGCCCGGTGAAAAAATACCCTCCGACGGCATTGTGGTGGACGGAATATCATCGGTGGATGAATCCGCTCTGACAGGCGAATCCAAGCCGGTTCCCAAAGAGGAAGGTGATGAGGTTATTGGTGCGGCCATCAATGGGGAAGGCTCGCTGACGCTTCGGATCCATAAGGCCGGGGCCGATTCATACCTTAATCAGGTCATTGAACTTGTTCGGCAAGCCCAGGAAAGCAAGTCAAAGACGCAGGATCTGGCCAACAGGGCGGCGTCTGTTTTGACTTTTGTCGCGTTGGTGGGTGGGGTGCTGACATTGGTGGCTTGGTTGGCTTTATCAGATCAAAGCTTGGCATTCGCAATCGAACGGGCGGTCACCGTGATGGTGATTGCATGCCCTCATGCTTTGGGTTTGGCGGTCCCTTTAGTCGTGGCAGCGTCGACATCCATTGCTGCGACAAGCGGTTTGCTGATCAGGGATCGGGCGGCATTTGAACGGTCGCGCAATGTGAACGCCATAGTCTTTGATAAAACGGGAACACTCACCGAAGGGCGATTTGGAGTTACAGATATAATTTCATTTGGAGAGAAGTTTTCAAAAGGCGAGGTGCTTTCTTTTGCGGCGGCGATTGAGGCCCATTCTGAACACCCCATCGCCAAAGGGATTGTTGCTGCGGTGGACGGCACCCGGCCAGTGTCTTCCTTCAGGGCGGTTCCGGGCAAGGGGGCCATGGGAGATGTTGACGGGAAAAATATTCTTGTGGTGAGTCCTGGGTATCTTCGCGAAAATCAGATGCAGATTCCAAAGTCAGCTCAAAAGGATCTAGACCAACTTTCTGTGCAGGGAAAGACTGTCATCTTTGTTATATGCAATAAAGAGCTGATCGGAGCGATCGCATTGGCTGACATAATCAGATCTGAGTCGAAGGAGGCGATTGGTATTCTTCGGAATCAGGGCATAAAGTGCATGATGCTGACTGGAGACAGCGGACTGGTTGCCAAGTGGGTCGCCGACGAGATTGGTCTTGACGAATACTTTGCGGAGGTTTTGCCTCATCAGAAGTCTGAAAAGATTTCCGAGGTTCAGAAGCGAGGGCTGATTGTGGCAATGACCGGAGATGGCGTCAACGATGCTCCGGCGTTGGCACAAGCGGATATTGGAATTGCGGTGGGTGCTGGAACTGACGTTGCTATAGAGACGGCGGACATCATTCTGGTTAAAAGCAATCCAAAGGACATCGTCGCGATTATCACTTTGGCCAAGGCAACCTACAGGAAGATGATTCAGAACCTGTGGTGGGCCACGGGATACAATATTATCGCGATTCCTTTGGCAGCAGGTGCTCTTTATAAAATGGGAGTCGTTCTGAATCCGGCGGTGGGGGCAGTGCTTATGTCGGTGAGTACTGTTATTGTTGCCGTTAATGCCAGATCATTAGGAATTTCATCTGAAAACAAAAGTTCATAACCTAATTTGAAAGGATCATCATATGAAAGCGTTTATAGGAAGCTTTATTGTTGTTTTGGCCTGCCTGAGTTTTGAAACCTCTATTGCGGCTGATCAGCAGCATAAGGAGCATCATCCTGACGAAAAGGGGATGCCTATGAAGGCAAAAGGTTCCGGGATGATGGATATGCATGAGATGATGAGTCAGTGTATGAAAATGCATAATGATGAAAAGATGTGCGGCCACCAAACAATGGAAGAGTGCAAAGCCAAGATGGCACATGGGGAGTGTGAAAAGATGATGAAAGCAGGACCTGCTCCCAAAAAACAAAAGAAGTAAGGCGCCTTGTTATGGTAGTTGGTTGCAGTGAGAGACTTCCCTTGTCTATTCTGTTTTTCGGGAAGACTCCACTGCCACCAAATGAAAGTCCGACCAGCGCACTTTCATCAGCCATTGGATGGAAATGGCATGGGCAAGGATCCCACCAAACATCATCAGGAACCACATGATAAAGAACGGACCCAAGGGCATGTTCTTTTGAATTTCTTCCGGCGTGGCGCCGGGTTCTGGGGTGGGCATAATGAAGAACATCAGAACACCGGTGATGATCATTACCGGCAGCATCAGCACCATCATTCTCCACGACCAACTGACAAGAATTTTAACGGCTCTTTCAAGGGTGACTTCGGTGGTTTGCATGGATGTCCTTTAGCTCGCTTTCGGGATGTTTTCTTGTTCGGGTTTGTCCGTCGGATTCTTCTTAATGTAGTCCAGCGCGCGGATGCAGGCGATGAAGCTGCAGGTGAAGATGACGGCGATCGCCAGGCCGCCGACACCCGTGTACTTGATGGTGTATACACGATCGCCCAGATAAACAATCAGGGCCATCCAGCCGGCCGCTTTGGAGTGCTCCGAGATAAAGTAGGCCAAGACTCCGTAAATCAAGGCACTGCCCCAGGCGTCTTTGGCCATAGGTATATCAATGACTTGGTACTTGTATAAAAGGCTTAGGGTGATACCCATAGCAGCGATAAAGATGCAGATGCCGACGGCACGGCGGACCAGGGCTTCGGCGTCAATGCGATCGTTGATTTCTGGCCAGAACAATGTGGGGGGCTTGCGCTTCTGCTCCATAAAGTCCTCCGACTGTTCTTATCGGAAATAAACTAAATTAATTTATGTTTTAGAGTGAACTTATTAAATTGAGACACGAGTATTACAGAGGTGTCGGGAAAAGAGCGGTTTTAAGAATTCGCTTTTTAGTGGTATCCAGCAGCAGCAACCCCAGTGGAGTCACTTGCAGAGTGATAGGGCGGAATGTGGTTAGACGAGATGGCAAAACCCAGCCCGCGGTCGGAATCTGCACAAAGCCTTCATCCGGATGTGCGGCCCACACTTGGCCTTGAGTGGTGCCTTCGGTTTGAGTGACGAAATAGCTCCAGCCCGTGGCATTGTCGTGAACGGCGTGGGTCCAAGAGGCGATGGTGGGCTTGTTCGGCAAAGCCGCGAAGTTGGTGACATCGTAAATTTTAGGGCTGCCGGATTCGGTGGCAATGGTGACTTTACGCAATCTCCAGCCGTCAAAGATCAAAAGATCACCGTCGGCATTGGCTTGCAGGCCAGAGATATCGCTTAAGTATGCCCCCCAGGCATTCTGGCCATGATCAGTTCCCACATAGTTTGCCGCCCCCGCGCCACCAACCACAGGCGTGATTTTCCCGGTGTCTTTGTCGGATTCAAAGATCCAAAGATTGGCTTCGTCGAGCAGGCCTGAGGAGCCATAGAAATACAGTTTGTTGTTGGGAAGGAACGTTGCGATCTTGCGGTATGAATGCAGGTTATAGCCGGTGTTCATGGTGTTGAATTGCCCGACGTCCACCGCGGGGTAGGCACTGGCCGCAGAGGTGGCCTGATAATAATAAGGCCCGACAGTCAGGCTGTATTCCAAAGTGCTCGCATCCCAGGTGCTCATGCCATAAGAACTCCACAGATTGGCCGGAGTGCCTGCGATTTGCGAGAAAGCGGCAATGCCCGTACCTGAAATAGTCAGCGAGGCATAGGCAGAACTGTTGCCTGCAGAGGCATGGTAGCCCGTGGCGATGTGATCGATGGTCTCAGAGCCGGGCACAGTCGTGTTGACGTGCAGACGTCTTAGATGGCGCGGACCGCGCACATACAGATATTGCGAAGCCGGCTCATAGGCGATGCTGGAAATTTGTGTGAACGCCGTTTTGGAAGGATCTGTGCCGTTGCCAAAGGTGAAGAACGGGACTCCGGCCACCATCGTGCTGGTGAACGAGCCACTGTCATCCACGACTTTGAAGAGCTCGTTGGTGGTGGTGGAAAAAGCATAGATAAAGTCTTTGGCGGCGCCCATGTAAAAGATGGTCGACATGTTTTTATAGTGCTTGTCCAGATTGAAGCTTGCGGACCAGGTTTCTGTCGCCAGGTCGAAGTAAGCGATCTTGTTGCCCTCATACTGAGCGCGCAGGCAATAAAGCTTCCCTGGCAATCCTGAAACTTGAGTGCAGCGATTGAAGAAGGTGTTCCAGGTGCCGGTGGTCATCCCCACCTGGGCGATCTTGTACTTTCCGTAGGTGCCTTGTTGTTGCAGTTCAAAAGTTGAACCGTTGATTTGAATCCAGATTTTGTTCAGGTCCGGTCTGACAAGTGTCAGGTACAAGTCTGAGGTTGGGCAGGGGATCGGAGAAACATCCGCCATGGTATCAACAGCCCCCATGGTTCCGCAGGTGCCCGGAGTGCCCATGACCAGTACTGGATTTTTCGCGGTTGAGTTTACGTCCACCATCCAGAACGCTTCATTTGAGAAATAGAACAGATGCCCTGTTTTTACGTATCGGATGCTGGAAGCCTGTTCTTTGTTCAGGACATTGCTGTTGATGGTGATTGTGGGAAGGGTTTTGCTCCACAGAACTGTTTTGTCGGAAATACGAATGCGTGCCAACTGGGAACACGGCAGGCTTAGAACCAGCATTTCATCGGATTCGTTGATATCCAGAATCATGGGGCTTGTGAATTTTCCACTTCCAATATCGCAAAGCGGGTTGAAGGGTTCCCCCAGCCAAGTTGAAACCAAACCGGTTTCCGAATTCACTGTCGAAATACTGTTGAACTTGGTGTAATAAATTCGATTTAAGGAATCCGCAAAAAAACCGTACATTCCCGTTGTGGCATTGGCCGTCAGGTCTGCGGCGTTCATATGCACGCCGTTGCTTAGGTTTCCGGGTTCACCTATTAGAACGGTCCACTGCGAATTCACTGCATTTGAAATAGCACTGGTGACGACTCCGGCATCCGATACGCAGGAAATCAGAAACTTTAACGGGGTCGTGGCGCTGATGGTCTGGCCCGCCGGGGTCAGCGATGGCACCACCCAAGAATGATTTCCGGTGGTGGCGCTGAGGTTGTTCGGGCGATTTGTTGCAATGGTGTGATAGCTGATGCCGTCATCCACGGTGTATTCGATCAAGCTGATCGGGTTTGCCGCCAGAGGAATCGGCCCGGCCCCCGGACTGCAGGACCACTCGATGTTGATGGTGGCACCAGGTGCATAAGTTTGACCGCCGACAGGGGACGTGAGGTAAACCAACGGAGGGTTCCCCAAATCCAATGTCACCGAGTCACTTAGTGTGTTGCTGACTGTTCCCGCAGCATTTCTGACCTGGGCATGGATTGTTTTGAAGCCGCCGGGATTTTTCAAAGTGGTTGTCCCCGCGGCTGAATACGGAACCCACGCGGCGTCAGAGAAATCCGCCAGCTCTGAAAACCTCATGCTGGTGATGGCAGCAAAGGCCGAAGAAGCGGTCAGTTGCGTTGTTGTGTAAGCAAGTCCAATGGTTGGAGCATTGTTGGCAATGGTGAAGGCCGACAGGGTCACCGCTCCTGAATCCACGATCCAGTTGTAGGTCAGGGGCACGCTGGTGTTTCCGGCTGTGTCTTTGGCGCGGATTGAAAAACTATGCGCCCCTTGCGAAAGGGATGGATAGGATTGTCCCGTCACGCAATCGACGTAGTCTTCAGTGTCTATCTTGCACTGATAACCATCAAAAACAGCGCCGCCGATTTCGGTGTTGGTAAAGTTGAAAGTGGCCGAGTCGCTGGTTGTCGCTGTCGCGGGCTTGGCCGTGATTTGCACTGCCGGTGCCGTCAAATCCACTGTCCAGCTGTAGGTGTATTCAGCCGAAAGGTTGCCGGCCTCATCCACCGCCTTGATTGAATAGGTGTGCACGTCTTCAATCAGGCCCACCAATGGCACCAGAGGACTGCAGGTTTCAAAGTTTCCTGTGGGCTGGCTGCCACTGGTGTGTTTGCACTGATAACCCGCAATCGGTGAAGTCGCATCGCCGGCTGCGAAGTTAAAGACGGCGGTGCTTGAATTATTCAGGGCCGTCGGTGTTTGTGTGACATTCAAAGTCGGCTGATCCGTGTCGACGGTCCATTGGAAGGACGATTCCCCGGCAAGGGTGCCTTCTGCCTCCAACGACTGCACCTTGAATTCATGTGTACCATGTGCCAAACCGCTCAAGGTGTGGGGACTGGTGCAATCATACCAATCACTTTGATCCAAAGAACATTTGTAGGACTTGATCACACTGTTGGCAGCTTTGAAATGAAAGGTTGCTGAAGTGGAGGAAGAAAACGCCGTGGGTTTTTGCGTGAAGAGCGGCATTGAAGATTGGATGTCAGAAATCTCGAGTTCCGCCGTGCACGCTGAAAGAAACATAACAAAAAATAAAAATCCGGCCTGCAATGAGGCGGATCTTAAATATGATAATTTCTTTAGGAAATACGTGCCTTTAAACATCTTAGTTCTTATCGGTGCCCGGCTTTGAATTTTAAGAACAATCCTTAGGCACGCTGAACATTAGTGTTCCGCAGGGGGGAATTCTGTCTCAAGGTGATACTCCCACATTTGGGTCAGCGCTCTGAGATCCGAGGAACCATAGAAAATTTCTGTGCGCTCCAGATCAAGTCCTGTTTGTTGGGCGGTGAGGTTGACGGTTTCTTCATGGTGAATGTGATTGGCGGGAGGAGCTGATTCTGGATGAATTTCTGAGATATAGAAGGTGCCATGCAAGCTCAGCAGGCTCGTCACCTGTTTGAAAAAACGGGCAAGGTCCCGCACCGGTTCTGCCACAAGACTTGTGATCACCACCGGAAATTTTGCATGTCCGGATTCCTCTGCGGCATTTGCAAGGTCCGCATGAATCATGTGAATGGGGTGAGTGTCTGTAAACTCCCTCGCCTTTGAAATCAGATCCGCTGAGGCTTCAATGCACGTGACGGTGTTGCCTTTGTCCAGCAGGCTTTCTGCCAGTTTGCCGGTGCCCCAGCCCACCAGAAGAACATTCTGATTTTGCAGATTCTGCCAGAAAGCCGGGAAAGCGGTGGCATCAGCCTGCAGCAGTGCTTGCTGGGGGCTTTGAGGGGCTTCAGGTTGAAGGGTTTCCGCAGTTGGTTCCACAGCTTAGAGTCTGGGATCGTCCTGGATTCGCTGTCAAAACCTTCTAATGCAACCTGTGAACAGTAGTATTTTTTCGGCCAATGATGGTACTGTCAGTGTATGCTGGCAAAAGCGATTTTTTTGGATATTGGCGGTATTGTTTTGGAAATCAACTGGCGAAAGACAGTTGAAGCCTTGGGGGTTTTCGATAGATCCCAGCAGGACCAGATATGGTCCGTGCTGGGAAGTGCCAAGATTCATCTGGAGCTGGAGCGGGGAAATGCAACTCCGCAAGAGTTCTTTGCCTTCGTCAGAAGTGAATTAAAGCTTTCGCCCGAGGCTCCTCTGGAAGAAGCCTGGAATCAGTTGATCTTGGGGCCGCTTCCGCAAGTGGATCAGATTTTTGATCGATACGCCGGGAGAGTTCCGCTGTATGCGCTTTCAAACACCAATCGTCCTCACTATGATTATTTTATGAAACAGTTCCCAGTCATGAAACGATTCGACCGGATCCTGACCAGCTTTGAACTGGGGCACAGAAAACCTGATTCTGAAATCTATATGGCCGCCGCCACTGAAGTGGGATTGTCGCCGTCAGAAATTGTATTTATCGATGACAGCCCAGCCAATGTGGATGCGGCCGGGCGTTTGGGGTTTAGATCGTTTCATTCGGTCAATTCAGTTTCGGCCACCTTGGAAATCCTTCAGCGGCATTTTTCAAATTAGAACTTAAACTGCAGTTCAAAGCCCCAGATGGGGGCGCGTTCGACGGAAGGATGCCCGCCAGAATTGGTGTGGCGTCGCACGACCCAGCGGGCGCTGGCGCTTTTGATGACCTTGCTGCCAAAGAGTTTGTTCATCTGGTCGCTGAAGGCCCCCATGGGGTTCATCAGAACAATCAGCACCGAGCCGATTTTTTTAGAGCCCCAGACTTTACCGCCATTTTTCTGAATTTTCATTTCTGCACGATAGAACAATTCACCCATGATGGATCCAATAATCGGTGTGATGAACAGATCCTGAATGGAGGGCTTTTCCGCAAAGGCTTCAACACCATATTCCCAGAAGAACGTCGACATCAGAACTGAGTAACCGAAAGATCCCATGGGGCCCACACCGGCATGACGGGCCACCTGATAGTAAATTGCGCCGGAATAGGGGTGGCCGATATAGTTGATGGCCCAGTCATCTTTGTCCATCACCGGACCTTCCTTGACGTTTTCCTGCCAGTTCTTGCCCAGATCTTTCATTTTCTCTTTGTCCCACTTGGTCACACTCTCGGGCATCATGTACAGCAAACCTGCCACGCCCACGGCCCCCAAGGCCACGTTGCGGGTGCTGGTGTAAAGATTGGATTGATCCGAGGTCAGACCGCTGATGTCCACTTCGCGTTGCCACTCAATTTCGTTGGATTCACGCAGCACCATCACGCTGGCAATAGGTTTAGTGTTGTCCTGCACACAAAGGCCTCTGATGTCGTTGACAGCCTTCATGTTCCTGTTGTTGTAGAGTTGATCCTGAATTTTAAGGCAGGCCTCCTGATCACGGGTGTCGACCATGATCAGTTGCCCTTTGATCAGACGCTGCTTGTGGCGCTCTTCTTCGCGCATCTGTTGACTGATGCGTTCAATGTCTGCACTGGTAAAATACTTGTGATAAGGATTTTCAATGAGTTCTGCCACAGGATCTTTTGCCTGGGGGATGGACTGATAAAAGGGCTCTGGTGTTAAGCCGCTGGCAGAGTTACGAAAATTGCTGGCGCTGGCGCCTTGCAACTGCAAAAGGACCAGCCCAAATGCCATATATCGCATTAGAGGGTGCATGGGACCTCACTTCCAGAGACCGAAAAGTTCAAAGTTTTCATAGAGCAAAAGGGGGGCCAGAGGAACAGTTTCGGGTCCCTAAAAATGCCTTTGATTTTATCCCGGAATTTCCATTCAAAGTTGTTCAAAACCCGCATCTTAGGAACACTTTAGACAGTAAACATAAGAGGTGCGGATGCTGATGTACTGGGTGATTTTTTTCTTTCTTTTGGCACTCACGGCTTCTTTGTGCTTGCGTCTGCCGGCTGTGATCTGGCGAGTGATTTTTTTGCTGCCGTATCTGGGGGCCTTTGGGGAAAGTTTAAAACCCTTCATCGAACAATCCTGGCCTTTTCCCCGTGATGGTTTGACAGACTTTTTTGCCTGTATCGTCAGTGGGATCGGGGCCTGTGTTTGTGTGTATGCCGGAACTTACTTTAAAACTGTGGAAAGGCGCCGGTTTTTTCCGCTCTTTTTTGCTTTCACCGGGTGCATGCTCGGGGTCCTCTGGGCTGACAATATTTTCGTGTTTTACGGTTTTTGGGAAGCCACAGGTCTGTGTTCTTTTCTTTTGATTGGATTCAAATTCGCGGATCCAGACGTGCGCAAAGGTGCCAAGCAGGCGCTGGTCCTGAATATAGCCGGGGGGCTCTGTCTGCTTTTGGCCTTGCTGATGCTGTCCCAGGCCTCGGGCAGCAACTCGTTGCTGGATATTCTTTATGGTCGCACTGAATACCAACACAGTCAGTTGACGATGCTGATGATCATGATTGCCGCCATGATCAAGTCAGCCCAGTTTCCCTTTCATTTCTGGTTGCCTGGGGCCATGGTGGCTCCCACTCCAGCCAGTTGTTATTTGCACTCCGCCACGATGGTGAAGCTGGGGGTGTTTTTACTGGCAAGGTTCAGTCCTTTGTTTGATCAGAATCTGGATTGGCTTATGACGTTGGGTCTTGTCGGGGCGGCGACACTGATTTGGGGTATGATTGTGTCGTTGACCAAGACCGACCTGAAACAGCTTTTTGCATGGACCACGGTCAGTTCCTTGGGTGGGATGTGCATGCTGGTGGGATTGCATGAAGCCTATTCCTGGAAGGCCTTTTTTTCCTACATTCTGGCGCACTCTCTTTACAAGGCCAGTCTGTTTATGTGTGTTGGTAACATCGACAAACAAATGGGCGGGCGCAGTCTGGACCATGTTTCGGGTCTTTATCGTCGCATGCCCCTGACTTCGCTGGCACTGTTGATGGCGTTGGGTTCTATGATGGGTCTTCCATTCAGCATGGGTTTTTTAAGCAAAGAGTATCTGTTTAAATCCGCTCTGGCGTTAAAGTTCCCGGGCTCGTTTCTGGTGCTGGCACTTTTGGGGGCCAGTATCATGTCGATCGTCGTGGGTTATCGGCTTATTGTCGTGATTTTTGCGCGCCAGGAAGACCGGCAGGTCCTGCGTGAGGTGCCCACAACCATGTGGGGGCCACCTCTGCTGCTGGCTTCTTGTGGCTGGATGGCCGGTTTTTTTCTGGCGGATATCAACAAATATTTTCTGAACCCGGTGGTGTCTTCCATCGTACTGAGAAACGTGGAGTTGAATCTTGAAATGTGGACGGGGGTGAATCTGGCTTTGATTCTCAGTCTGATTTCCCTGGGGCTGGGAACTTTTCTGGCCGCCCGGTATGCCGGGGTGGTCACGAAAGCGGCTGTATGGTTGAAGGGATTGTACAAGCCGTCTCCACGAGTCGGCTATATGGGAACACTGGCAAAAAAGATCATGGACCGGCTGCAAAGCGGGCGATTGAGTTTTTATATTCTGTGGATGCTGATGGTGCCTTGTCTGATCCTGCCGTGGGTTCTGCCTTTGCAGGAATATGTGCCATCTCTAAAAACAGATGAACTGATTCTTTTTCAGATGATTCCGTTTGTGCTGGTGGTGCTGGGCCTGCTCCCGATGCTATTAAGTGTGAAACCGCTACTAAAAGTGGTGGGCTTGGGCGTCGTCGGGATCGGCATCAGTCTGTTTTACCTGAGTGTGGGCGCCGCGGATCTGGCCATGACTCAGATGGCGGTCGAAACGCTTTCTGTTGTTGTGTTGACTCTGTCTCTGGTTTTTCTCAGGCCGAATCCGTCTGGATTCAGTGTGGTGTACCGAAGTGTACGTGGGATTGTGACGGCGGGGGCCTTTGTCGGCGCATTGCTTTTGTGCGGAGTTATGGCCGACGGAAAACTTTCTTCCCGAGTGGCTGATTATTATCGGGAGAACGCCCATCCTCTGGGAAAAGGTCTGAATGTCGTGAATGTGATTTTGGTCGACTTCCGCGCGATGGACACCTTTGGTGAAATCACGGTTCTGGGAATTGTTGCCATGGGTGTTCAATTCATGCTGTTAAGAAGGCGACGTCTGAACCTGACTTTGCGGCCGTCCACTATTTTGCACACTTCGGTTCGGGTGATGGCGCCTTTGTTCACATTAATTTCTCTGATCCTTCTTTTGCGCGGGCACAATGCGCCGGGTGGTGGCTTTATCGCAGGTTTGGTGCTGGCAATTTCATTTACGTTTTACGGTCTGGTTTTTGGGGAACAGTGGGCGCGCAGGGTGCTGGTCCTGAAACCCTTAAGCTGGGTGTGCACCGGACTGGTTGTGGCTTTTGTCGCCGGATGGGTGCCCGTGCTGCTGGGAAAACCCTTTTTGACGGCGGTGTGGTTGCCAGGCTCGTTGGCGTTTCTAGGGACGCCCTTGTTGTTTGATGTGGGTGTTTATCTGCTGGTGTTGGGAATGGGCACAAGCTTGTTCTTTGCTTTCTTGAGGAGGGATGTATGATTGATTTTCTTTCTCTGAGCATTGCCCTGCTTTTTGCCGCCGGGGTCTGGTTGGTCTTGTCCCGGGATTGGCTGACTCTGATTTTAGGACTGAGTGTTCTGGGGCACGCGGTGAATTTGCTGATTCTGAAAAGTGGAGGCCTGCAAGGGGATGATCATTTAAGTCAGGCCCTGATTCTGACGGCGATTGTGATCGGCCTGGGGATGATGGCGGTGCTGTTGGTGCTGGCCAGTCAGGGGCTTAAGTATTCCAAGTCCCGGGATGCGGACTTCTTGCCGGAGGACTCGGAATGATTGTGGCTCCGGTGCTTATCAGCTTTATTACGGCTTTGCTGACTTATTTGTGCAGAAAAAATTCCCTTTTGTTGCGAGGCGTGTCTTTGGCGGGCTCAGTGGCGGCCCTGGCAGTGGCTGTGCATTTATTTTTGCTGGTGGATGAGGGCGGTGGGCAAACTGTGCAGATCGGGAACTGGCAGTCACCCTTTGGTATTTCATTTGCCGTGGGTTTGTTTTCGTCGCTGATGCTGGTGGGAAGTTCGCTGGTGGCCTTGGTGGGGAATCTGTGCATGCAGGCGCTGTTAAATCGTCAGTGGGAACTGCGTGGATACTATACTTTGTTTCACTTTATGATGATGGGTGTGTTTGGCGCCTTTTCCACCGGAGATCTTTTTAATTTGTATGTGTGGTACGAAGTGATGCTGGCGGCCTCGTTTTTTCTGGTGGCGATGAGTCGTTATCGCACTTCCGTCACCGGAGCTTACAAGTACGCGGTTTTAAGCATTCTTTCCTCTGTGGCATTTTTGATCGGCATTGCCTTTATTTACAACACCGCGGGCAGCCTCGATATCGGGGATCTGATTCAGTACCAGCGCACCTATGGCCAGAATCTGGGAGTGGTCGTCGGGCTGTGTTGTCTGGTGATGGCGTTTTCAGTGAAGTCGGCGCTGTTTCCGTTCTTTTTCTGGATGCCGGCGGCATATCCGGTGACGTTGACCGCCGTGGCCGGAGTTTTCGCCGGCTTTCTGACCAAGGTGGGAGTTTATTCCCTGATGCGCATCCTGGTCCCCGTGTCGACCCTGCCCGGAAGTGAAAGACTGCTGCCGCTTTTATATGTCCTGGCGTTGATTTCGATGATCCTGGGGGTGTTGGGGGCACTTTCTCGTGACAACATGAAAGGCATTTTGGCTTTTCACAGCACTTCACAAATCGGTTACATGGTCCTGGGTCTTTCGATGGAAACATCGGCAGGGATCGCGGCCTGTGTGTTTTATATGATTCATCACATGCTGGTGAAAACGAATTTGTTCTTCACCGTGGCCGCAATGGAAAAAGTCACCGGCACAAGTTTTGTTTCAGAGTCCGGCGGGTTATGGAAGGCTCGTCCGCTGTTGGGGTTGGTTTTTGCTTTTTCGGCGTTGTCGCTGGTCGGTGTTCCGCCGTTGTCAGGTTTTTGGGCGAAGGTTCTGACTTTGGAGGCCGCCTTGATTGAAGAGCGGTGGCTTGCGGTGGCCATGGCGTTGGTGGTCAGTCTTCTGACCCTGATGTCGATGCTTAAGATCTGGAATGGTGTGTTCTGGAAGCCCGCGGTGTCGTCACTGCCAGAGAACGACCGGCAGGGCCGCGTGCGCTGGCTGGGGGTGCCGCTGTTGACGATGACCCTGCTGATTTTAGGTGTGGGGTTGGGCTTTCAACCCTTGGTGAACCTGACTGAAAGAATAGCCCAGGAACTTTTGGACGGAGGCCGTGGATGATGCGTGTTGTGTGGATCTTGGAAGTGCTGTTGAAGTTTGTGTGGGACTTCTGTGTGGCTGTGCTGCAGGTGGTGTCCTGGGTGTTTCGTCCCAATCGTTATATGAAGCCTGCGATCGTGCGTCTGCCGTTGGATATCAAAAGTGAATGGGGCATCTGGTGGCTTTCGCTGATTATATTTCTGATTCCCGGTTCCATGGTGGTTCGAGTGAGGCAGGATCTGGGGTTGTTGTATGTGCACCTGCTGCACACCCATGACGCCGACAAGGATATACAAACTTTAAAATCCCGCTTTGAACACAAGCTGCGTTTGATTCTGGGGGAGGTGAAGTCATGATTTATATAATGATCTCGGCTTTGATTATGTCGGCCGGGCTGGCCATGTACCGCTGTATCAAGGGGCCGGACTGGATGGACCGGGTGATGATTTTTGATCTTTTGAACAACATTGCTATTGCTTCGGCGGTGTTGTTTGCGGTTTTCAGCAATAGCGAGGACGCGGTTTCCCTGATTTTGGTGCTGGCTCCGCTGTCTTTTCTTTCAAATACGTTCTTTGTGTTTTTACTGGAACGGAAAAAGGATCTGTTATGAGCGTCATTGTGCAGGTGCTGTTATTGTTGGGATGCCTTTTGATTTTGTTGGCCTCTGTCGGAGCAGTGAAATTCCCTGACACGCTGACGCGGATGGCGGCCGTTTCCAAATCTTCGACATTGGGTGTGGTTCTGCTATGTGCGGGCGCCGCCGTGCATTTTGGTGATGTCTTGATGGGGGGCTTGCTGTTGCTGGCGGCCTTGGTGCTGTTCCTGGGCATTCCGGTATCTTCGTACCTGATGGCGCGAGTGCGGGTGCGCAACTCCCGGATTATCCCGCTTCAGCTGAAGAGAAATGATTTGCAGTCCGACGAGCCGTCAGTTTAAATTCGAGACTCACAAGGGGTCTTAGCCGTGTCCGAAGTTCAGAAGAATTGGTGGAAAGAAGCAGTCGTTTATCAGGTCTATCCTCGCAGCTTTAAGGATTCCAACGGCGATGGTATGGGGGACCTGCAAGGTCTGATTTCCAAGCTGGATTACCTGAAAGAACTGGGTATCAATGTCATCTGGATCTGTCCGATGTACAAATCCCCGCAGGATGACAACGGCTATGACATCAGCGATTACCAGGATATTCACCACGAGTTTGGCACGATGAAGGACTTTGACCAGCTTTTGCAGCAGGTTCATGCTCGCGGCATGAAGCTGATCATCGATCTGGTCGTGAATCACACCAGCGACGAACATCCTTGGTTTATCGAGTCCCGCAGCTCCAGAAACAATCCCAAGCGCGACTGGTACATCTGGCGGGATGGTAAAAACGGTAAAGAGCCCAACAACTGGGAAAGTATTTTCAGCGGATCGGCGTGGAAGTATGACGAACTGACCCAGCAGTACTTCATGCATATTTTTTCAAGCAAACAGCCCGACTTGAACTGGGAAAATCTGGACATGCGCAAGGCCGTCTATGACATGATCAACTGGTGGCTGGATAAGGGCATTGATGGATTCCGTGTGGATGCCATCAGCCATGCCCGCAAAGAACCAGGCCTGGCTGACATGCCCAACCCGAACAATCTAGAGTATGTGCCGTCCTATGATAAACACATGAACGTGAATGGCATTCAGGAATATCTGAAAGATCTTTGCACCAACACCTTCAACAAATATGACATCATGACCGTGGCTGAAGCCAACGGCGTGTCGGCGGAAAATGCAGAAGAGTGGGTGGGCAGAGAGCAGAAGAAATTCAACATGATCATTCAGTTCGAACACGTGGGTCTGTGGGATGCGAATCCTGAGCGCCGGGTGGATCTGGCGAAGCTAAAATCTGTCCTGGGTCGCTGGCAAAAAGGTCTTGAGGGCCGTGGTTGGAACGCACTGTTCGTGGAAAACCACGACGTGCCTCGCATCACCTCCAAATGGGGTGATATTCAGAATTTCTGGCGCGAAAGCACCACCTCTATTGCGACCATGTACTTTATGATGCAGGGGACACCGTTTATTTATCAGGGCCAGGAAATTGGCATGACCAATACGGTGTTTAATGGTCCTGAGGACTTTAACGATGTTTCTGCGAAAAACATCTTCACGATCCGCCGCAAGCAAGGGGCCACAGATGCCGAGATCACGGCTGACCTTGCCAGTGCCTCTCGTGACAATGCCCGAACTCCTATGCAATGGGACTCCTCTGAACAGGGTGGTTTCACCACGGGTCGTCCTTGGTTGAAGGTGAATCCAAACTACAAGAACATCAACGTGGCGGCCCAGGACAAGGATCCAACTTCTGTTCTGAATTTTTATCGCAATCTGATTCGCTTACGCAAAGCCCATTCAGTGTTTATATATGGTGTCTATGACGAGGTTCTAAGTAAGCACGATCAGATCTATGCTTACACCCGCACCGACGGAAATGAAAAAATGCTGGTGATGGCCAACATGACCGGCAAGCCTGCGAAGTTTGACCTGCCGGGATTCAGTTTGTCTTCTGCGAATCTTTTAATGGCCAACTATGCCGTGGCTGATCACAGCTCAATCACGGGCGGGGAGCTTCGTCCGTTTGAAAGCCGCATTTACAAAATTAATTAAAGCGGGGAAAGCGAGATCTGGTAATAGGCCAGCGTCTCGCTTTCTGTATTCTGGATTTTGACCTGGGTTTCGTGGGTCAGCTTGAAACAGTCCTGCGCTGCTGCCGTCTGGTCAGCGATACGCATTCTTCCTTTCGCTAAATAGAAGAACTGGGTTTCCTCTGGCAGTGACAACACGGTTTCGCTCATGGCGGGCAGTGAGTGAAACTGCATGCGGGCCTGGTGGGTCTTGGGATTGAAGATCAAGCCCAGGTCCCTGACTGCGGACCCGATCAGCTGACAATCTGTGTGGTCATCACCTGAAAACTCACACACCTGAAAGGGCAGAAGCGGCCTTTGATTCAAAACCAGGCCATCGCCTTGCACCACGCTCAACAACCGATGGTACCCTTCAAAGATTGAAAATGGATTGGAAGCTGTCACCAAGGCAGAACTCAGGCGCCAGGAATAGGGCTGACTGCTTTTAATCTCGGACAAGGCCAGATCGATCTGATCGGTGACTCCAAGTCCGTTCTTCCAAGGCATGCGCTGATAGGTGGAGCTTCTGAGAAGTTGAATCATCACTTCATTAAAAAAAACTTCTCTCAAGATGTCCAAGAAAACTCGCGATTTAAATTACACAGATTGTGTGGATTGAACACTGCGATAAAAACTCGAGAAGAATTTCGCGAACCATTCTACTTGGCGCTAAGCAAACCCGCATTTCTCGGTAACATTGATCCGCTTTGAGAAAATTCTAGAAAGTGCCTAACACTTGGTGGGGGTCTTGAAAGAATTTGAATTACATTTGGTGATTCACCCTTTAGTTTGAATATTACAAAACCGAAATGTTTCTTGTTGATATAATTGGAGTGAAACAAATGTCTGGCCTCAAAGAGATCAAAGTCATTCGTAAAAGACCTGAGATCAGTCCTAACCAAGACCAAGATCGAGAAAGTGGCCGAAGCCTGCTGGAGACTTTGATCCGAGGATTGGTCGATTATCCGGAGACGGTTTCTGTGAGCTACATGGTTGGCGACAAGACCACCGTTTATAAAGTGGAGTGCGATCAGAAGTGCCTGGGGCAGGTGATCGGCTGCAAAGGCAAGAACATCAGTGGCATTCGCGCTGTGATCTCGGCAACATTGGCCCGCAAAGGCATCCGGGCCATCGTGGAAATTCCTTACTTTGTGGTTGAAGCCTAAGGCTTCACCACAACTGTCATTTCGCTTTTTTCACCATTGATCCAAACACGGATCAGCCATTGACCCGGCATTACAAAGTAAGCTTCAGAAATCAGGAAAGTTCCCACTTCCTGTTTTTCAATTTTTACCGGGGAAGTTCCGTGTCCGTGGTGACCCATGTTCATCCACAAGTCCACTTTCATTTGAGCTGGATCCACCAGTGCCGGTGCAGACGCCGTGCTGGTGTGGTCATAAACCTTCAGAACAAACGGAGAGTCTGCGCTTTCGGTCGGAGCTTGCGCAAATTTCACAGAGGCGCAAAGTTCACTGCCTGGGAAGTACAGCGGGCAGTCCGCAGGTTGTTGGGCGGAAGCGGTTGCAGATGCCAGTACAAGGCCTGCAGCAAGCAAGAAACTCTTAAACATAAAATCTCCTAACGGGGCCACCGCTGTTGGTAGCTCAGATTAATGGTGTTTGATAAACTTGAATTAACAGGATTTCCAATCAGGCTTTGATCGGCGTAACTGACCGTCACGGCGGATTCCAGATTGATCATGTAACTTCCAGCAATGCTCAATGTGAAATTCTTCTGTGCATGGCCATCGGAACTGGTTGAACCGCTGATGACAATGGGCTCTTCATACAAAAAGGCCAATGAACTTCCCAAACGGAAGTCCCCTCGGTTCCAGCCCAACCCCAGGCTTTGTGTCGTGCCCCAGCCCGGACGGATGGTGGCTTCGCCGTTATAGGCCTCGCCCGAAGCGGTTCTTGCAAAAGATTTGTGAATCTCAGAACTGAAGTTAAAGTCCCACACTTTCCACGCTTTGATCAGAGCAAGTCCAGCCCCTAAAGAATAAAAGCCGCGGCCACGTATGTCCGAGGCGTTCAAAGCACTGTCATAAATAGACGGACTTGTGGGTGCCGTCATTTGCAGAAAGGTCACCCCGCGTGGTTTCCAGACCGAGTAAGTCAGCTCGGGGAAGGTTTCATGGCCCAAATATAAAGACACATCACCCAGGCCGGAACTGGTGTTTGAGGTGCTGCTGTTTTTTGAATGCATCGGCAGCGAAAAGCCCCCTTGAAGACTGTCACTGAAAAGCACGGCCCCTTCCAGTTTTATCATCTGCGCACGATTGTCATCTTTACGGCGGATCCACTTGCCGCTGGCCAGGACATCATCGGTGATTTCAGACTGACTTAGGGTGCCGGTGATCTGAGCCCTGTCATCCCCCAGAATCAAAGCCGGAAATGAGAAGCTGCCGCCACAGCAGCTGGCTGCCAAGGTCGGAGATCCTGAAAGAAATAAAAGTGCTGCCAACAGTTTCATTTAAGGCACCACCAGCGGCACAAAGGCCTGATCCAGAGTTGTCTGGGTGTCTTTCAGAACGATGCGAATTTCCCAGTCGCCAGGCATGATGAAAAAGACCTTGAAGACGCGGAACTTTCCATCACCCAGCGATTCAATTTTCACTGGTGACGAGCCATGCCCCATGGATGGCATCCATAAAATCACCGAAAGATTTTCCGCTGCCACAGCGCGGTTGAAGCGAAGTTCAAACTCGGAAAAGTCCGTGCTGGTGGGGCTTTGTTTCCAGGTCAGTTCAGCGCAGATATTTTCTTTGCTGAAAAAGATCGGGCACATCGACTGCGGGTCGTTCTGTTCGTTGTTCACAACCGGTGTTTCTGGCAGATAATCGGGACGGGCGCACGCGCAAAGGGTCAGTGCTAGCAGTACCATCAGATGTTTCATGTCTCATCCGCGCGCTGAATGTAACACCCCAGGGCGCGACCCTCTTTGTGGCGAGGCGGTTTCCCCGCGTGCAGGTCTTCAAGGACTTCTTTCAGGAAGTGCTTTTTTGCAGAGGGGCCCACATGACTGTCCGTCACACCACCGTGATAAAGCATTTCTCCAGTGGGGCTCAGAACAAAGGCGTGGGGAGTTTTCAGAGCTCCCAGTTTGTTGGCCCATTGGCTGCGGGAATCCCGAATCACCGGTAACAGCAGGTGGGCTTCGCGGAAATGTTTTTGTGTTTCTTCCAGGGTTTCGTCCGAGTTGGAATGAATGCCTACAAACTGGAAGTCTTTGTACTGCTGGGCCAGATCTTTCAGCAGGTTTTCATGGCTGGCTGAACAAGGGCACTTCGCAGAAAGAAACACAATGACGGTGGCTTTGTGGTTTTCCATGGTGAAGGTCTTTGTTTCGTTTGTGAGCACATCAATTCCGGACAGGTTCGTAAGCTTTTCAGCTCCTATGGAGATTTGAGAGAACAACAAAAAAAAGGCAAAAATCAAATTGCTTCGCATGGCGAATTTTTAGCACGGTGAGGTAGGGGGAGAAATGCCACAAAAGGTTGCGTTATGCGATGCGGCTTCAGGCAGAAACCCGTGTGCGTTTGAGGGGGTATTCTGTAAACTTTTTACATGTTTACAAAGATCAAAGCCTTCCGAAATCGTTTCATTCAGTACAAAAGAAGCAGCAAGGTTCACAGTGACCTGGATGTGCTTTTAGGTTCGGCCGCAGAACAAAAACAGTTGGAAGATCAGCTCCAGTGGCTGGTTCGGCTGCTGCAGTGGGTTCGCTATGAAGGTGCTGTGGATGCACATATTGAAAAAGAAACCGGTCGTCTGCCAGTGGCGCGTTTGCGCTATCTGCTGATGGTTCTGGAGCGCAACCCGCTGTGGAAAAAATCAGTCGCGGTGATATTAAGAACCGTGGTTCACGAAGTCAGCGGGCTGGAGTTGTACACTGAAACCGGTCTGCCAAGGGAATTGGGTCTGTGGAGTGAGCTTTCTGATCGTCTGATGATGAAGATGCTGCCGACCCCGCCGTTGGATCATGAACTGGGGTATTTGTTCTGGGCTCTGTTCCCGGAAAAAGAAGATCCCTTGTGGGTGGCTTCCATTGATCCGGCGACCTTTGAACGTCTGGTGGAGCTTTTCAATTATGAAGTTGGCACCGATGAAAAAGATTGGAACCGTTTCGGCATGGATCTGGAAGATGCCCTGGTTTATCTGGTCATTCAGGTGCGTGCGATCGGGTTGTCTCCGGCGATTCGTTATCGTCTGGACAAACCCAACTTCCGCGATTCGGCGTTTTTTGCGCTGGTGCGTGGTCTGGAAGAATTTATGAATGCCTATCATGCCGGGGATCGCAATCTGGCTTTGGAAAAGGCGTCGCGCTTCCGCATGATCATCTGGGAGTGTCGTCGTGAAATGGCGCAAGTTCACAAACATCTGGATGAGTACGGCGTCAGCGTCAATCTGGTGTTCCAGATGGCGCGTCTTCGCACCTATTTACAGCGGGTCGACAGTCTGCTTGAAATTCTGCTGAATGAACGCGTGGACTCCAAAAAAGTCACCAGCTTCCTTTCAAAGCTGATTGAGGAAAATCAGGATCTGCGCAGCATTTCGTCGCTGCTTTCCCAGAACGTGTCTTTGTTGGCGCGTAAAGTGGTTGAACGTGCGGCGGAAACGGGAGAACACTACATCACCCGCACCAAGGATGAATACCGCCGCATGCTTCAGGCTGCGGGCGGGGGCGGGGCGCTGACGGCGATCACGGTTTATGTTAAGACCGGGATTCTGGCACTGGGGCTTTCCAGTTTCATGGAAGGGGTTTTTGCCTCCATGAACTATGCCCTGAGTTTTGTGGCCATCCATCTGGCCGGTTTCACCCTGGGGACCAAGCAGCCAGCAATGACGGCGCCGGCGCTGGCGGCAAAAATGCAGGATGTGGACAGTGAAAAGGGGATGAATGATCTGGTGACGGACATCACTCATCTGATCCGTTCACAGGTGGCGGCGATCGCGGGGAATGTCATGTTTGTGGTTCCCTGTGTGATCCTGATTGATGCTCTTTTCTTCGTGCTGTTTGGCGGGCATTTGATGTCCCATGAAAAGGCTGTGTATGCCTTTAAGTCTGTCGATATATTTGGCCCGGCCCTGTTGTTCGCCGCCTTCACCGGGGTGCTTTTGTGGTTCTCAAGTTTGTTTGCCGGCTGGGCGGACAATTGGTTTGCGCTGAATTCCCTGCGCAAAACCCTGGCACGCAGTCCGACGCTGAAAGCGGTTTTTGGCAAGCGTGGGGCCCGCAGCGTTGCCGTGTTTTTTGAAAACAACATCTCCGGTCTTGTCGGGAATATCTCTTTGGGTATTTTGCTGGGGATGACTCCGGAGATCATGAAATTCATCGGCCTGCATCTGGATGTGCGCCACGTGACTCTGTCTTCGGGGACTCTGGGGGGCGCTTTGCCGGTTCTGGGTGTGGACTTTATGAAAACCTGGGATTTCTGGCGTGCCGTGATTGGAATCTTCTTTATTGGGGCGTTGAACGTTTTAGTCAGCTTTGGCATGGCACTGTGGGTGGCGATCAAAGCCCGTGGCATCAATCCGCCACAGCGTAAAGCCATTCGCCAGGCGGTGATGAAAAGATTCTTCAGCAGTCCATTAAGTTTCTTCCTGCCCGTGGGCTCGACTGTGCCAAAATCCTCCAATGGAAATCATGGCCACTGATGCTGAAAGTTTCAGTGGTCATTCCCGCTTACAACGAAGAAGATCGCCTGCCGGGCACCTTGCAGCGGCTGCGTGAGCTGTCTGATAGGGGGGAGCTGAAGGCTGAAATCTGTGAAGTTCTGGTGATAGACGATGGCTCCCGCGATCGCACGCGGGAGGTTGTTGAAAGTGGCCGGGACCAGTGGCCCTTGCTTCGTCTTTGCAGCCTGCAGGAGAATCGGGGCAAAGGGGCGGCAGTTAAAAAAGGCCTTATTGAAGCCCGCGGAGATTGGATTTTAGTGGCGGATGCGGATATGGCAACACCATGGGAAGAACTGAACAAGCTTCTGGTGTACTCCGATAGTGCGGATCTGATCATGGGATCTCGCGCCCTGCCGGACAGTCTGATTGAGGTTCGTCAGCACTGGATTCGTCAGACAATGGGAAAAATCTTTAATCGCATCATGCGCTTTTTCATCGGCCTTCCATATAAGGACACACAGTGCGGATTCAAGCTTGTGCGCAACGAAGAGGTGTTTCGTACAAAAATTCTGCCGCTGCTTTCCGTCGAGCGTTTCGCCTGGGATGTGGAGTTGATTTTGTTCATGGAAAAATTCCGTCTGCGCGTTCGTGAAGTGCCGATTCGCTGGCAGCACAAAGAATCGTCTCGTGTGCGCATTGTCCACGACAGCATTGAGATGCTGTTTGCTATTCGGCAGATGCGCCGTCGCCTTAAGAAGGCCTAACGCTGGGGCTCTTCGGCTGTACAAGAACTGCTCATGAACAAAAAGATGACGACGCAAACTGTCATTTACTTTGATTTAATATTGTGCAGCTAATTCCAAATAAATGATGGTATCTATAAGAGAATCTAATACTAAAGGCCGCTCTGGTCCTAAAATCGAACTGGGGTGCCACTTTGGAACCCCCTCCCTCATGACAGATTTTTTCACTTTTTTGGTGCCAAAAAAATATTTAGGTGGTTCCAAAAGAGTACTTGATAAATCTTTCAAGCTGAAATGAAGTGCCTCTCCATGAGGACTTCAATTGTTGAAGTCCATGGATATGGGGGGAATTGTAATGAAATTCAACGTGTTTGCACTCATCGTATCAGTGCTTTTCGCGACATCAGCTCAGGCAGAGCGCGTTCTAGTGATCATGAAAGACCAACAGTCTTTCAATAAAGCTCACATGGCTTATAAGATGAAGGGGTCTTATGCGTCTAAGGGCTTGGACTTGGGAGTGCAATCTCAAGCCGTAGGTCAACTTGAGGACAGTCTTGCGAATTTGAACTCACTAGTTGTTAATACTGACAACGACGCTCAAATTGAAAAATTGAAGGCGAATCCAGCAGTGGCTTACGTTGAGAAGGAAATCTTCCACGACGCTCCAGCTCCAGTAAAAGGTTTCCTGGGTCAATCCCGTCAATCTCAGCCTAAATTGGGTCAAAAAACTCCATGGGGTATCCATGCAGTAAAAGCGACTCAGGCTTGGAACAAATCCGGCCGCGGTGCTGGCGCTCGCGTATTGGTGTTGGACACTGGTATTGATGAAGCTCACCCGTCTTTGGCTGCTAACTTCGAAAAAGGTAAAGACTTCACTGGCGACAGCAACGGTTCTGACTTCTCTGATAAAGTAGGTCACGGTACTCACGTAGCTGGTACTATCGCTGGTGTTCTGGACAACACAGGTTTCACTGGTGTTGCTCCTAAAGCAAAAGTTCTTGCGGGCCGCGTGTGCTCTGAGCAAGGTTGCTCCAACGTAGCAATCGCTCAAGGTATCAACTGGGGTATCCAGGAAAAAGTGGACGTGATCTCCATGTCTTTGGGTGGCGCTTGGTCCACTCCTGCTGAAAGAACTGCAGTTGCTGCCGCTGATAAAGCTGGTATCACTGTTGTAGCGGCTTCTGGTAACAACGGTTCCAACCGCGTTTCTTACCCTGCAGCTTTGTCCACTGTTATCGCAGTAGGCGCAGTTGACGTAAACCTGAACAAAGCAGACTTCTCTCAATACGGTCCAGAATTGGCTGTAGTTGCTCCGGGTGTTGCGGTTGTTTCTTCCGTACCACAAGGCACAGGTCGTGAATCTGCAGTATCCGTTTCCAACGGTCAGAAAACTGTAAAAGTGGCTTCTTCCACTTTCCAGGGTGCAAGAGAAATCCTGACTCCAGAAACGAACGTACTTGTTCACGCTAACTTGGGTAAACCAGAAGACTTCGCTAAAGTAGACGTTAAAGGCAAATACGCTTTGATCTCTCGCGGTGAAATCACTTTCGGCGACAAAGTTAAGAACGCAATCAAAGCGGGTGCAGCTGGTGTGGTTGTTTACAACAACGCTCCGGGCCTGATCCAGGGTGCTTTGACTGATGACGGTTCTGTTCTTCCAGTAGGTGTGTTCATGATCGAACAAACTGTTGGTCTAGAGATGGTTCGTGTAATCAACTCCGGTAAAGTAGCAACTGCAACTTTGCACACTATGGCAACTGACTACGCTCCGTTCGACGGGACTTCCATGGCGACTCCTCACGTATCTGGTGTGGTTGCTTTGATGAAAGCTGCGAACAAAGCTTTGACTGGTGCTCAAGTGAAAGAAATCTTGAAGCGCACTGCGACTCCACTGTCTCCAAACTCTGCTAACGAGTTGGGCGCTGGTATCGTGAATGCGGAAGCGGCTGTTCAAGCTGCGATCGACGCGAAGTAATTTTCGCCTCAAATTCCGATCTTTTAAAAACGGCTTTCCTTCGGGAAGGCCGTTTTGTTTTTCTGGCGCGCTGCTTCGGAAAAAGGTACCTGGTACTTTTTTAGTGCCTTGAGTGGAAGTGTGGGCATAATTTATTTATGCAGCATTTACCGGCGATGATTCACGACCTGGCCCTGATTCTTGGTACTGCGGGGCTTGTTACTCTTCTATTTAAAAAACTCAATCAACCCATAGTTCTTGGATATCTGGTCGCTGGTTTTCTGGTGGGGCCGAAGATCTCGATCTTCCCGACAGTGATCGGGGTGGCCAGCATCAATCTGTGGGCTGAAATCGGTGTGATCTTCCTTTTGTTCGCCCTGGGGCTTGAGTTCAGCTTTAAAAAACTATTACGCGTCGGGGGATCGGCCAGTTTCACGGCGTTGTTTGAAGTCTCTTTGATGATCCTCTTTGGTTTCACCACCGGCCGCCTGCTGGGGTGGAGCACCATGGACAGCTTGTTCCTGGGGGGAATTCTTTCTATTTCCTCAACCTCCATTATCATCCGCACAGTGGAAGAGCTGGGCATGAAGAATATGAAATTCGTGGGGATGGTCTTTGGGGTTCTGGTCATTGAGGACCTAGTGGCCGTTCTTTTGATGGTCTTGCTGACCACTGTGGCGCTGACCCGGGACTTTTCGGGCACCGAGATGCTGGGGGCGGTGCTGAAGCTGTCCTTCTTCCTTTCGATCTGGTTTGTGGCGGGGATCTTCCTTTTGCCAAGTTTCTTAAAGCGCACGCAAAAGCTTTTGTCTGAAGAAACTGTGCTGGTGGTGGCTGTGGGGCTTTGCCTGATGATGGTGGTCTTTGCCAGCAACGTCGGGTTTTCTTCCGCTTTGGGGGCGTTCATCACGGGCTCCATTTTGGCTGAAACCATTGAAGGGGAGCGCATTCACCACCTGATTGCTCCGATCAAGAATCTGTTCTCGGCTGTGTTCTTTATCTCGGTCGGGATGCTGATTGATCCACAGGTGATTTCTATTTACTGGAAAGAAGTGCTGCTGCTTTCAGCGGTGGTCGTTGTGGGTAAGACTTTAAGTGTCACTTTAGGTTCGGTGCTGTCGGGGCAGACCTTCAAGTCCTCATTGCAGTCCGGGATGAGTCTGGCGCAGATCGGGGAGTTTTCCTTTATTATCGCGACCTTGGGTCTGAGTCTTAAGGTTATCAGTGAAAAGATTTATCCGATTGCGGTGGCGGTGTCGGTGCTGACGGCATTCACGACTCCTTATATGGCCCGCTCTGCGGAAAAGACCTATGCGTGGCTTGAAAAAATTTTACCGGCCCGCTTTATCCAGTCCATCGACAGCTACAGTGTGCTTTCGTTTTCCATGTCCGGAAACCGCGAATGGCGTGAGCAGGTGCGTGCCTATGTCCTGAAAGTTCTTCTGAACGCGGTCGTTGTTGTGGCGGTGTTTTTGACCATGGCCCGGGTGTTCCTGCCATTCCTTTTGGAGCGTCAGATGGAAGAAGGGCCGGCCAAGTTCTTAACTTTGAGTGCAACCCTGGTGATGAGTGCGCCGTTTTTGTGGGCTTTGGCCTTCGGGCGCACCAAACAGTTCGAGGCCCTTTTGGTCGAGCAGGGTAAGGGCAGCCACAACTATGTCTTCCTGGTTTCCCGAATCATGCTGGCGGTGGGTTTGCTGGGGGCGATGGTAGGGCAGTTTGTGCCGCTGATGTGGGCCGTGGCAATCACCCTGTGGATGGTTGTGGTGGTGGGATACGTTTTATCGCAAAAGCTGCAGGATATTTACGGATGGTTTGAAAGACGTTTTTTAACCAATCTGAATGACGATGTTAAAAAGGTTCACGCCCGTAAGAACAGCCGTTCGCTGGCCCCTTGGGATGCGCACATCACAGAATTTTTGATTCCGCCAGAGGCACCCTATGTCGGTGTGCCTTTGCATCAGCTTTCGATTCGTGAAAAGTACGGGGTGACTGTCGCTCTGATTGAACGCGGGCGCCGTCGTATTACGGCACCGGGACGGGTGGAATGCCTGATGCCTCACGATCATGTCTTTGTCATCGGGACGGATGAGCAGTTAATTTTGTTTAAAGGATTTATTCAGTCCGAGGTTCCGGAGGTGGCTTTGACAGAGCCCGAGGCCGAGTACAGCCTTGAGCAGTACCTGCTGACCGAGGAGTCACCGTTCCTGAATAAAAGTATTCGTGAATGTGGACTGCGTGAGATCACTCACGGCCTAGTAGTCGGGATTGAGCGCGAAGGTGGTCGTATTTTAAACCCGGACTCCAGCGAAACGCTGAAGCGCGGGGATTTGCTGTGGATTGTGGGCGATCGCGAAAAGATCCTGCAACTGACTTAGATTTACTAAAGACTGAATCGGATCAGGTTTTTCAGAGCCGTCATTTTAAATTCTGTATAAGGCGGGTACATCACTCGCAGAAGTTTTCCCAGGAAAGACTGCTTTAGCACGGCTTTTTGATGGGAGAACTCCAGGAAGCCGTGTTTTCCGTGATAGCTTCCCATGCCGCTGTGATTGACGCCACCAAAGGGCAGGTGTGGATTCGCAAAGTGAATCACAGAGTCGTTATAGACCAGGCCCCCGGAGCTGGTTTCCTTTTCAATTTTTTCCATGTTCATCTGACTGTGTGTATAGCAGTAAAGGGCCAGGGGTTTGGGGCGCTCATTGATAAAATGAATCACTTCCGAGATTTCCTTGAAAGTCATGACCGGCAGAATCGGACCAAAGATCTCTTCTTGCATGATCAGAGAGTGCGGATCCACACCCTCAATCAGAGTCGGGCCGCAGTAGTGTTCTTCCGGTTGGGACTCGCCACCAAAGAAGACTTTCGCATTTTTGCTGACAGCTTCGTCAATCAGGTCCTTGAGGCGCTGCGAGTGATTGAAAGAAATCATGCGGGCAAAATCCGGGGATTGTTTTCGCTGCTCTGCGGACTTGCCGTAAAACTTTTCCAGAGCTGCAATCAGATGCTTTTTGAAATTGTGCTGAACACTTTCGTGTACAAACAGATAGTCCGGCGCAACACAGGTCTGGCCGGCATTGATAAATTTTGCCCAGGCGATTTTTTCTGCGGCTTCAGCCAGATTGGCTGTGGCATCCACGATGGTCGGGGATTTGCCTCCCAGTTCCAGAGTCACACTGGCAAGGTTTTTTGCGGCCGCGGTCATCACAATTTTTCCCACGCGAGTGCTGCCCGTGAAGAAGATATGATCAAAGGCGAAGCTTAGCAGCTCCTGTGTGGTTTCAGGACCGCCTTCAGCAACAAAGACGTGATCCGGGTGGAAGGCTTCGGTAGTGATTTTTTTAATAATACTGCTGGTGTGCCGGGTTTGTTCAGAGGGTTTCATGATGGCACAATTCCCGGAGGCAATGGCTGAAACCAGAGGGGAGAAGGCCAGCTGGAATGGGTAGTTCCAGGGCGCAATCAAAAGGCACACGCCACGAGCCTCAGGGACGATATAACTTTTGCTTCCAAACAATGTCAGCGGAGTGGGAACGCGGCGGCCCTTCGCCCAACGAGAAAGATTCTTTTTGGCGTAGGTGATTTCTTTTAACACCGGATAAATTTCTGAAAGCAGGGTTTCGGCTTCAGGCTTTTGGAAGTCTTTCTTCAGGGCGTCGATGATGTCCTGCTTGTGCAGCTCGATGGATTTTTCAAGAGCTTCCAACGCCTCGATGCGGACATCCAGGCTTTCGCCACGAAGTTTAAGTGCAAACTGTTTTTGATGAAGAAAGATCCGTTCCAGCATGTCTTTATGTTAGAACACTGGCCGCAGGAGGCAATCTCTAAGTGCAGGCGGCCCTGTTACAACGCAAAGATCTTGGAGCAGCGAGACGGCATGACAACATTTTTTTGTTGCACGATACGCCACAGTATCTTTGAGCCCAGTTCGTTGCCCATCAGTTCCGGGTGGAACTGCAGTAAAAGTCCACGGCCATTTTTGAACTCTGTCGCTTCGGTCACACCATCGTGCCCTTGTGCTGCCAATTGCAGCGGGCCATTTTCTTTATAGATCACGGCCTGGTGGTGCAGGGAGTTCACCACGAGTTTTCCCTCGGCGTTCGGCACCAGGGATCCCAGCAGGTTGTGTTTGGTTTTATGCACCTGAATTTCATGCCAGTCATTGCCGTGGCTGACTTTCTCACCCACATGGAATGGCACATCCTGCATCAGTTGATAACCCAAGGCCACCGCTGAAATCTGCGAACCACGGCAGACGCCCAGAAGAAAGCCTTTTTCTTGTGCAACATAAGACTTGATCAGTTGAATCTCGAACTGATCACGCGTCGGGATGGTGTTGCGGGAGTGAGTGTTTTGTTTTTTATAAAGAGTCGGCTCAACGTCATCACCACCCATGGCCACCATGAATGGGAATTTTTCCGAGATTTGTTTGAACAGATCGCGGGTTTCTTCAAGGCTCAGTCCCAGATTGGCGTTCATGGGCAGAATGAATGAACTTTGGCGGCTTTGCGAAAAGATTTTTTTGAAGTTGATCACGCGCTGGGAATTCATGCCGTAATCCTTGGGAAGATTGGCAATTAAGAGTGCACGCGATTCGCGGGAGTTTTCATTCAATGGTTTAAAGCCTGACAAAGCCAAGTCTGGAGTTCTGCCTTCGAAAAGCTCCATCAGTTCGGGTTGTCTTTGCAGCTCGCGCATATAGCGGGTGGCGGCCTGTTGTGGTGTTTCGCCGGACTTCACCGGAAGGATGATGGGCGCCAGGGTGTTTCCCGGACTCCACTCATAAAGACGAACCAGATCACCCGTAGCCCAGGCGAATCTGGCAAAACTTAGAACCAATAATAGAATCCACATGCTGTATCCCATAGCAGAGTTCTATTCAAAAGCGATGCCTGCTTTGTGGGGCTGAGCTTTGTTATGGTTGATTCTGTGTTGGACCGAGCGTTTCAGAGTGAGACAGCGCCCAATTTCGTTATTCAATCACGCGATAGTTGTCGGGATTTGAACATGTGCGACCAAAGCGCTTTTCAAGGTGCACGGCCGTTTGGGCAAGACTTGAAACATATCCGGGCCCGCCGTGACTTTGCCACACTTGCAGCCATTCGGGGAAGCTGTACATTGACGCCGACACGTTTCTTAAGACGCGGGAAACTGCCACATCGACTTGTTCATCGCTCAGCTGGCGGTTTTGTTCACGCAGTTGTTGTTTCAGACTGTTTTTGTGTTTTTGGAATTCTCCCAGGCCTTTTTTGAAGTCAAAGTCTTTGGCCTGCACGTAAGACAGCGCCTGGGCGCGGTCTTCTGCTGTCAGGCTTCCCAGCAGCTGAATGTTGAATTCCTGGCTTTTACGACGAATGAAATCAATACGGCTGAACAGATAATCCTGCAGATTCTTTACCGCTACGGCGCCTCCGGTGTTATATCCCAGAGTGATCAGAATGCGTTTGAGCTGGACATAGTCCTGGCGAGGATAGCCCGCTTCACGCAGCAAAGCGGGGATGTTGCGTTTGGCGAATTCGTTGTCGACGTATCTTTCGTTCATTTTGTGGAAGATCCCCGCATAAAGCAGGTTCTTCACCGGATTTGAATTCTTCGACATCAAAGAGCATTTGCTTTCTTTCAGCAGCGGACGCCAGAAGCTGGCGCCACGGTACTGGGTGCGGGATTTGATCCACTGGCAGGATTTTTTGCTGCTTTTAAAGATCTGTTCTTTATACCCGGGCAACACCTGATCCACATCGGCGATGGCTTTTCCGGTCAGTTGACCGATGCCGGCATCCCCATTGGGATTCTGAATCTGCACATGAAAACCGCTTTCCATCATCAGCTTCGGAAACAGCCACTGAGGATCAATCTCCAGGCAGTCCGTGATGTTTTCAAAGGCCTGGCTGAGGGCTTTGATTTCAGAGGTTGTATAGCGCGGGCGTGGCTGCCCGGCCTCGGGCTGGCTTTTTTCAGTGGAGCATCTCACAAAGAGACGCGACTTTTCCCCCACGGCAATGCGCGGGAAAGAGCTTTTCAGGGCGTGGTCCATGCAGGTGTCGAAGTTCTCTGCAGCAGCGAAGAACGGCAACAGGCTGACCACGAATGTGACAAAGGCGGTTTTAAACAGCTTTATAAAGGTTTTGAAAAAGAACCCTTGCATGATGTCTTAACAAAGCAAGGGTCCTGCCATCAGACGACGTCGAGATCCTTTTCAAAGACGTCGCAAAGTGAGTCGACGACGTGCTCGAGCGATCCCGTTTTTTCAAAGAGCGCGCGCTGGATTTCATAGGAAGGATGGGTCAGATCCTCTTCCACCAGTTGTTTTAGATATTCTGTGTAGCCCATCTCGGCGGCATCCTCTTTCATCGCAGCCAACAGATCTTTGATGTCTTCGCGCAGATTTTTTGTCATGCCGTCGTTATCAATCAGCACTTCGCAATCCAGGCCATGGCGGGAAGCGCGCCATTTGTTTTCGCGCACCATCCAGTCATCCGGCGTCTGGCGGCGAATCCCCTGTTCCAGACGTTTTTGCAGATGTTTCGCCAACAGATGAATGAACGCCACCAGGCGCGTGGTCTTACGGATGCCCGGAACGCCGTCACAGATGCGGATTTCCAAAGTTCCATAGTTCGGGCTTGGACGGATGTCCCACCAGATATCTTTGAAACTTCCGATGGAGTTACTGCGGGTCAGTTTTTGAACGATGTCTTCAAATTGAGCCCAGTTTTCGACTCGGCACGGGGTGCCTCCGGCTGGATGTGCTTCAAACACGGTGATGCGTGATGAGGCCAGGCCGGTGTCATGCCCGGTCCAGAACGGGGAGCTTGCCGACATTGCCAGCATGTGCGGCAGATAGTACAGGAATTCATTCATCATGGCGATGCAGTGATCACCATCTTTCATTCCCAGATGCACATGCAGACCGTAAATCATCAGGCGGCGCGCGATGTGTTGGTTGCGCTCCAGCAGATACTCATAGCGATCCGATGGGTAAAATATACGATGATGCCACTTCGCGAACGGGTGGGTGCCGTTGGAGGCCAGGCGGGCTCCGTGTTTTTTACAGATACGCAAAAGCTCGCGGCTGGTCAGCAGCAGCTCATATTCCACTTCCTGCACATTTTTGCAGATCGGGGTGTCGATTTCCAGCATACTTTGAAACACTTCAGGTTTCAGATGCGGGCTTTGTAAGGACCATTCTTCCAGGATATCCGGAGAGATGGGAAAGAGGTTGCGGGTTTCCGGGTGAATGATTTGAAGCTCAACTTCTACACCCAGCGAGAATAAGTCCGATTTTCCAAAAGGAATGGGTTGAGGCTTAGTCATAAAATCACCTTAGGGAGTTATGACCTCCGGGGCAAATTTTAATGGAGAAAATGTGGGAATATTATGACTTGGTGCGCTCAAATAAAAAATGGGGGGCCTCATCGGCCCCCCGGACTCGTGTGAAGGGAACCACCAAACCTTCACTGAGTCGCCCAAAATAATTTTTTAGTTTCAGTATCGTCTCTTCCTTGCTTCAACCCGGGCGGGGCTTCGTGCCACCGTTATCCAGAGAGCGTACATCACGACTCCCGAGTAGAAGAGGCAGAACATCGCTACATCTTGTAAGTCTGTCATGTACTCTCCTTCCTTTACTTTTTGCGGCCTTCCTTGGCCTCGGATTCCTGAGGTGCCATCCTAGCGTCCCCTTGTTTCCGTTGTAAGAGCGTCCGTGCTCTTATTGATATGACAGGGAGGGGTGGGGTTGGGGTTAATCTTTTTTGCTAAATTTGTGGGCAAAAAAAGGTCTAGTTACTGGCCGGGGCTCAAAGGGCATCCTATTGACTCTGAGGGGTCAAAATGGTTAATTAGTTGTTCCCTCTATCAGAATTTCTTATAGGTGCGCGCGGATGGTGGAATTGGTAGACACGTACGTTTGAGGGGCGTATGCGCAAGCGTGAGGGTTCAAGTCCCTCTCCGCGCACCACTCTTTGGGGCTCTTGTCCTCCTTGGCTTCGGACAGTCCTCGCTCTTTTCTTTATTTTACTTGTTTAGGTCGCTTTTGGGTTCGTCGGCGTCTTTGGGTGGTTCAGTTTACTGCAAAGGCCTGCGGAACTTGCCAATGAGGGCAAGAGCCCCAAAGAGCGCTGCGCGCAGAGGGCCGTTCACTGCGTGGGTGGAAGCTCAGGGGGTTGGGTGTCCTACGAGTTCTGTTTTTCCTTGGTTGATGCGAATGGCTTCGCCGTCGTGGAGGGTTTTGTATTTGATGTTGTGGGTTTTGTAGTAGGCTATGACGTTTTCCATTGCTGGGGATTCTGGGTGGTTGGAACGATAGTGTGGGGCTATGCAAAAATCAATGAGCCCGAGGCCTTCCCATCGTAGTTCGGTTGCGGGGATTTTTTCTGGTTCGTCGGCTAGATGAATTCCCTTGATTGTCGGGCTTAAGACGCAGGCGCCAGCACTGAATCCACCATATACCAGATCCGATGTCTGTAATAAATTCGGGAGGAGTGTGTCGAGACCGGATTTGTTCATCGCCCATCGTAGGGCAAATGTATTTCCGCCTGCGGCCCACATCAATCCATAATTAGATAAAGCAGATTGCAGATCGGCTTTTGCATTAAAGTAGTTTCGCAGATCCAGTTCTTCCATTTCGATTCCAAGCTCTGCGAAGGCCATTTTGTATTTTTATACATAGTCCGGTCTTTGTTCGTTCCCAAAAGGATCGGTCGCATTCATGATAAGTGCGGCCCTCTTATTTGAACCGATAAGTTCAGTCAGTTTTTCTGGCGCATTTCCGATTTGGTAGGAAGATAAGAATAACTTCATCTGAAAAATGTAGCACTACTGCCGGCGCGTGAACATGAATTTGTCGATGAATTTTCACCTCTCGAAGTTGCACTGTAGGAGTGTGGACTTTTTTTCGGGTCTGTGATACTGTCAGCCTATGTTTGTAATTAGTTTTTCTGTCTCAGAGTAGTTTTGCGAAGAAAGGCTTGAGCTGGGCTCGCCTTTCTTCCGCTTCTTGGTC
This sequence comes from Bdellovibrio bacteriovorus HD100, assembly GCF_000196175.1. Lineage (NCBI taxonomy): Bacteria > Pseudomonadati > Bdellovibrionota > Bdellovibrionia > Bdellovibrionales > Pseudobdellovibrionaceae > Bdellovibrio > Bdellovibrio bacteriovorus. Next base: position 2,158,579 of record NC_005363.1, on the reverse strand, counting down.
AAATCGGAAAAAATTATGGATGGAGTTCTGCTTCTTTAATTTGAAGCAGGGCGGTTGCCTTTGTTTTATGGGAATCGGATGAATATGAAAAAAGAAGAAGTGCTGACAACAGAATCCAGCAAGGTCGAAAACTGGGAGCGCTGGTGGCATGCATTGTCCATTTCTGACACCCTTTTATCCCGGGCGGAAGAGGACCCTTCGATGAAGGAAATCTGCAACTATCTGGAGAGCATCGAAGTCGTGTTCGAAGACGCCTGCGATCCGGCCGATGACTTTAAGGCCTATGCCATCCGGTCGCTCTGTCAGGCGGTGCGACGGACCCTAAAAAATAAGCAGGAGTCGACGTGATTTCGAGTGCTTGGACGCATGCGACGCAACTGGTTAGGTGGGCCGGGTTTTCTTTGATGTAGAATGTATAAAATTCTTTTCGCCTGTCCAATCCGGTGGTACAGAAATCCCATGGCTTTACAGGAACGCACTCTTAAAAAAGAAATTCTGAAGATGGTTGTTGGTTTTCATCGCTTTCAGCAGCGATTCTTTAACAATCAGGATTCTCACCTGTACGAACACCTTTCCAGCATCGGTCAAAGTCCAAAGACATTGATGATTGCCTGCAGCGATTCCCGTGTTGATCCGGCTATTTTGTTCTCTTCTTCTCCGGGTGAAATGTTTGTGGTTCGCAACGTCGCCAATCTGGTGCCACCGTATGAATCCAATATGGGTTTCCACGGGGTCAGTGCCGCAATCGAATTTGCCGTGGCCAATTTGAAAGTCGAAAACATCGTGGTTCTGGGGCACCGTCAGTGCGGTGGTATCCGCTCCCTGTTCCAGCCTGAAAACGTCCTTAAGGGCGGCTTTGTGGCGCAGTGGATGACCATCGCCGAAACAGCGAAGCTGAAGGTTCTTGAGAAAGATCCACATGGGGATCTGGACACGCATTGCCGCGATTGTGAAAAAGAATCCATCGTGATTTCTTTGCAGAATCTACGTTCGTTCCCGTTCATTCAGGATGCGATCAAAAACCGCGGACTGGAGCTTTTCGGGGTTTACTTCGACCTGGAAAACGGTCACCTGTGGAACTACAACGACGCCACTCACGTATTTGATGAAGTCACCCTGAACGGTCTTCGCGCCACGAATTTGCCTTAAAATTTCAAAAGAAAATCAGTAGGCTTCGCGCTAGTAGTGAAGCTCGCCACCTGGGAACTTGATCACGCGCTCGTTCCCTGGGGCCACTAGGTGTGCCCACAGTGGAAGCTTTTGGCGCTCTGGCGCCGCCAGCGTGTAAATGTTCTTGGTTCTGACTTCACGCAGTTTCAGCGTGTATTTGAAGGCCAGAGTGAAGGGGATGTACTCTTTGCTGATGGCGATGACTTCAAACTTGTTGTAGGCCGCAATGGTTCTGCCATTAAGGATCACCGATGCTGAATTCACCACGTGATCTCGCACGGCTGCGCGCCCGGTTTGCAGGGTCGGGCTTCTGTAAAGCTGGTCGGGGATCTTATTGAAATTACCAATCACAGATTCAGGGTCCGCCTTGGCTCCCACAAAATAAGTGACTCCGGTGGGTTGCAGGTTTTTACCCAGCTCCACCAAGGACAGCGTGTAAACGGTGTCGACTTTCTTGTGGTCTTTCAGGCCATAGGAATCAAAAGAGTGAACGTAACTAACGCGATACAAGCGGCCTTTGCGGATGGGAGACTGGTCGTATTCAGTCAGGGCCATATCGACGGTTTTTTCTGGTGGTTGCAGAAGTTCGGGCTGGGTGACCACCTGGGACAGGTCGGCGGTGGCCTGTAAAAGCAGGCGGGGGCGTAAATCGCTATAGGTGGCCTGCTCGGATTTACCGAACGCCACTGTGGAAATCAGAATAAGAGTCAGGAAAACCAGCTTAGTCATCGGGCTTTAACTAGCAGAATCCGTTCCATGGCCAGATTCAAATAATGCAGTCCCAGCGAAAAGGACCCTGTTCATCCTCTAAACAAGCACCGTGAAGTGTCAGTTTTGGCGGCGACCGGGGAGCCCGCGGCTGACGCATTGCCAAAACTGCAAGCTGGTCCCGGAAAGCGGGCTTCTAGGCGTGCAAGTTCCTTGAAAACCTGATAGTTATTAAGGACCTATGACAAATGCAAACACACGTTCGACACCGTATTCAGCCGTAAAACCAGATGTGAATCTTGCCAAGCAGGAAGAGACCATTTTGGACTTCTGGGATCAGGAGAAAATTTTTGCGCAATCATTGAATCCTGAAGGCAAAAAAACCTACAGCTTCTATGACGGTCCTCCGTTTGCAACCGGTCTTCCGCACTATGGTCACTTGCTGGCGGGTGTGTTGAAGGACGTTGTTCCTCGTTACTGGACGATGAAGGGCTACACTGTACCTCGTCGTTTTGGCTGGGATTGTCACGGTCTTCCGGTCGAGTATGAAATCAACAAGACTCATAAAATTGAAAGTCGCAAAGACGTTTTCAAGATGGGTGTCGCCAATTACAACGACGCCTGTCGTTCGATTGTAAAACGTTACTCCACTGAATGGAAAACCACGGTTCGCCGTGTGGGGCGCTGGGTGGATATGGAAAATCCGTACTTCACAATGGACGTGTCTTTCATGCAGTCCGTGTGGTGGGTGTTCCAGCAGCTCTTCAATAAAGGCCTGATCTATGAGGGCTACAAAGTCGTTCCTTACTCTGTAGGGATCTCGACATCGCTTTCAAACTTTGAAGCCAATCAGAACTACAAAATGGTTCAGGATCCGGCGATCACGGTGATGTTCAAGTTGGTGAATCAGCCCGACACGGCGATCATGGCGTGGACGACGACTCCTTGGACATTGCCTTCCAACCTGGCGTTGGCGGTTGGCAATGACATCGAATACGTCAAGGTTCAAGAAAAAGCCACGGGCCGCAAGCTGATCATGGCGCAGGCTTTGCTTTCTTCTGTCTTCAAAAAAGCGGATGAGGAAGTGGAAGTTCTTCAGATGATGAAGGGCACAGAGCTGGTGGGTCTGACTTACGAACCTTTGTTCCCTTACTTCGGCGATCGCGCTGACAAAGGCGCGTTCCGCATTATCTCTTCTGATCACGTGACCACTGAAAGTGGTACGGGTGTGGTGCACATGGCGCCTGCGTTCGGTGAAGAAGATTACTATGCTTGTGCGAAAGCCGGCATCCCGATGGTCAATCCGGTGGATGACGACGGTATGTTCACAATGGAAGTGCCTGACTACGCTGGAAAACGCGTGAAGGAAGCCGACAAGGACATCATCGCGGATCTTAAAAAACGCGGGAACCTGTTTAAGCAAGACACTATTCAGCATAGTTACCCGTTCTGTTATCGTTCCGACACGCCACTGATTTATCGTGCGGTGTCTTCATGGTTTGTGGCCGTTGAAAAAATCAAAGAAGAGCTGATTGCAAACAACAAACAGACTTCCTGGGTTCCGGATCATCTGCGTGATGGCCGCTTCGGCAACTGGCTGGAGGGTGCTCGTGACTGGGCGATTTCGCGCAACCGTTTCTGGGGGACACCACTGCCAATCTGGCGAAATGCTGAAGGCGAAGTGATGTGTATCGGTTCCCGTGCCGAACTAGAGAAACTATCCGGCCAGAAGGTCGACGATTTGCACATCGAATTCGTGGATAAAATCACCATTCCATCTCCAACGGGCAAGTCGCCGTTGAAGCGTGTGGATGGCGTATTGGATTGCTGGTTTGAATCCGGCTCCATGCCTTATGCGCAGTGGGGTTATCCTGAAACGTCTGTGGAAGACTTCAAGAAAGCCTTCCCAGCAGACTTCATCGCGGAAGGTCTGGATCAGACGCGCGGTTGGTTCTACACGCTTTCCATCATCGGAACGGCGTTGTTCAATCAGGCTCCGTTTAAAAACGTGGTGGTGAACGGTTTGGTTCTGGCTGAAGACGGTCGCAAGATGTCCAAGTCCTTGAAAAACTATCCGGATCCAATGGAAGTGTTGAATCAGCACGGTGCGGACGCTTTGCGTTTGTACCTGATCGATTCTCCGGTGGTGAAAGCCCAGGAACTGAAGTTCTCTGAAAAAGGCGTTTACGACATCGTTCGTAAGATTCTGCTAAGATGGTGGAACTCTTATTCCTTCTTTGCGAACTATGCCAATATCGATGGCTTTGTTCCAAAGGGCGATGCGAAGAAGTCACCGAACATTCTGGACCAGTGGGTTTTGTCCCGTCTGAACGGTCTGATTGCAAACACGCACAAGGAAATGGACGCCTATCGTCTGTACAACGTTGTGCCTCACTTGCTTCAGTTCATTGAGGACCTGACCAACACGTACATCCGCTTCAACCGCAGCTTGTTCTGGCAAGACGGCATGCCGGAAACCAAACGCTATGCTTACGAGACTTTGCACGAGGTTCTGGTGACCTTGTCACGTTTGATGGCGCCGTTTGCTCCGTTCATGTCTGAAGTGACTTACAAGAATCTGGCGCAGGTTCTGAAAGACAAGAAAGATTCTGTTCATTTGGAATCCTTCCCGACGGCAGATCTTTCCATGCTTCGTCCTGAGCTGGAAGAAGCCGTGAAAGCCATGGATACGTTGGTGACCCTGGGTCGTAATCACCGTGAAAAAATCGGCGTGAAAGCAAAAATCCCGCTGAATGAAATCAAGATCATCCACAGAAGTGCAGAACTTCTGGAAACGTTGAAAAAGTTCGAACCGTTCTTCGTGGACGAACTGAACTTCCGCAAAGTTGTCTACAACCCGAATGAAGATCAATTCGTTCAGGTGACGGCCAAGGCGAACTTCCCGGTGTTGGGTAAACGTCTGGGACCTAAGATGAAAGCTGTGGGCGCGGGCATCATGTCCATGTCCCTGGAAAACATCCTGAAGCTTGAAGGCGGCGGTGTTGTTGTTATCGAAGGTGAAGAGATCAGTCTGTCTGATGTGGAAATCCGTCGTGCACCTAAAGGTGACAATGCGAATTTGTCCGTTCATCAGATCGTATCCATCGAGGTGGATCCGACCGTGACTCCAGAGCAGGAACGTGAAGGTCTTGCTCGAGAAATCATGCGTAAGATCCAGGTCGCCCGTAAAACGGCGGACTTCCAGATGGATGACAAGATCACTTTGGAAATCGCGTGTGACGGTGCTTTGCTGGATGCATTGAATGCCCACAAGGACATGATTACGGGCGAGACGCTGACGAAAAACCTGAACATCCTGGCGTTGACGGCAGAGCCTAACGGCAAACACACCGAAACATCAGACATTGACGGTCAGGTGATCAAAATCGGCGTGACCAACCTGCCAAGATAATGAAACAGCTGGGAGATGCTTTTGAATTTTCGGCAATAGGTGTGGTGCGAACTCCGTTCAAAGACAGATTCGGAGTTCCGCGCCAGCCCGGGCTTGCGGCGCAGGCCAAAGGGGTGATTAAAATCAACCCCGATCCGGATTTGAAAACCGCTCTGCGTTCGCTGGAAGAATTCACTCATATCTGGATTGTCTTTGTCTTTCATGATCATGGTGGCAAGGGCTGGAAACCCAGCATTCGTCCGCCACGATTGGGGGGCAACCGCAAAGTCGGTGTTCTGGCTTCGCGTTCTCCGCACCGCCCGAATCCGATCGGGCTTTCGGCGGTCGTAGTTGAAAAGATTGATTTTGATGCCGAAGGTGGCCCTGAGATTCATATCGGTGGTGTGGATCTTGTGGATGGCACGCCGGTGCTGGATATCAAACCCTACATCGCTTATGCAGATTCAATTCCTCATGCCAGCGCGGGCTGGGCGTCTGCACCTATTCCTCGTTATCCGGTTATTTTTTCGGATGAAGCTGAAAATGAAATTCTAAAACGTGATCCTCAAGGAGCGCAGAATTTGCGTGCTTTGATTGTGGATGTGATGGAGCTTGATCCTCGTCCCGCGTTCCAAAAACGTCAAAACCCGGTGACCGACTCGGCATCGTGGGGACAGCGATATGGCATTGATGTTCTGGGAAATGATGTGAAGTATGAACTTCGCGAGTCGGGGCTTTATGTCTATGACATTCAGGATCTGAAAAAGTAAAAGCCCCAGTGATGGGGCTTTTGCGCACTGCTTAAGCAAAAGTAAGCAGGTACCTTTTAGTTTTCGGTGTTCAGTTCTGGGAAGGATTTTACCAGATCGTCCAGAGCTTTCATTTGTTGCAGGAACGGCTCCACTTTGGAAAGTGGCAATGCTGATGGTCCATCGCAGAGGGCTTTGTCTGGATTTGGGTGGCTTTCGATGAACAGGCCTGCCAAGCCCACAGCAAGACCCGCGCGGGACAGCTCTGCCACTTGGCCACGGCGGCCGCCAGAAGCGGCTCCGAATGGATCCCGGCACTGCAGGGCGTGAGTCGCATCCAAAATCACCGGACTGCCTTTGGAAACTTTCTTCATGATGTTAAAGCCCAATGTATCTACAACCAGGTTGTCATAACCGAAGTTGGTACCACGATCACACAGAATGATCTTGTCGTTACCGCACTCTGCAAATTTATCAACGATGTTACCCATCTGACCCGGGCTCAGGAACTGGGGCTTTTTCACGTTGATCACCGCACCGGTACGGGCCATGGCTTCAACCAGGTCTGTCTGGCGGGCCAGGAAGGCGGGAAGCTGGATCACGTCCACAACTTCAGCCACAGGTTTTGCCTGATGGATTTCGTGAACGTCGGTGATGACTTTCACACCGAAAGTTTTTTTAAGCTCCGCAAAAATCTTCAAGCCCTCTTCCATGCCCGGTCCACGGTAAGAGTGGATGGAGGAACGGTTGGCTTTGTCGAAAGAGGATTTAAATACATACGGAATTTTAAGTTTGTCAGTCACTTTAACAAAGTGCTCACACACCTGCATCGCCAGATCACGGGATTCCAGGACATTCAGGCCCGCAAACAAAACAAAGGGTTTGTCGTTGGCAACTTCGATATTTCCGATTTTCACGATTTTATTTTGCATGGGTAACACCATAGCACCCTTTGGTGGTTTTTGACATCGAATATTCGAGGTGAGAAGCCCCCGAAAAAGGCCTGGGGCGGACCCTGGAGTTGTTTTATCTCACTGGACTGGACGGATCCGCCGGGCTTGTTGGCAAATCCGACGTATAAAACTTTTCAAATATCCGGGGATGGTTTGTCCTTTTTAAAAGGAGAACTTTATGGCCGGAAGCATTTGGAAAGGCTCTATCAGTTTCGGACTTTTGAACATTCCCGTGAGCCTGCAAAGTGCTCAAAGTGAAAAAGAGGTCCATTTTTCCATGCTGGATAAAAAGGACCTGGCGCGCATCCGCTATCTGAAGGTCAATGCCAAAACGGGCAAGGAAGTTCCCAGTGATCGTATTGTTAAAGGCTACGAGTACCAGTCCGGTCGATATGTTATCATGACTGAAAGTGAGCTGAAAAAAGCCAATGCCAAAGCCACCCAAACCATCGATATCGAAGATTTTGTCCTGCTGGATGAAGTGGATCCGATGTTCTTTGACCGGCCCTATTACCTGGTCCCACAAAAGGGGGCCGAGAAAGGTTATTACCTTTTGCGCGACGCCTTGGAAGGCACCCGCAAGGTCGCTATCGGCAAACTGGTCATCCGGATCAAGCAGCACCTTGCGCTGATCATGCCACGAGGTCCTTATCTGGTGCTTGAGCTTCTGCGCTTTTCCCATGAGGTCAAAAGTGAAAAGCAGGTTCACTTTCTGGCGGCCTCGGCCAAAAAGCCTTCTTATAGCCCCAAAGAGCTGAAGATGGCTGAAGAGCTGGTTGAAGGCATGACCAGCGAATGGAAGCCTGAACAATACAAGGACACCTACTATCAGGATGTGATGAAAACCATCCAGCGCAAAGTCAAAGGCGGGCAGGGTCATCGGGTCAGTGAGGCGAAAGAAGAAAAAATCGCCACCACTGACAACGTTATTGATCTGATGCCCCTGCTGCAAAAAAGCCTGATGGCCAAAAAGAAAACCGCCCGCCGTAAAGTGCGGGCAAGAGCCTAAGTCGCATGCCACTGAAGGAATATCACCGCAAGCGAGATTTTAAAAAGACTCGGGAGCCGCCGGCCCGGAAAACGAAAAAGCCGTTAAAGGCGACAAAAGAGCAGTTGATGTTTGTCGTGCAGGAACATCATGCCTCTCACTTGCATTATGATTTTCGGCTGGAATGGCAGGGGGTTTTGAAAAGCTGGGCGGTTCCGAAGGGGCCCAGTCTGGATCCACACTTAAAACGTCTTGCTGTGCAGGTGGAGGATCATCCTTTGGAGTACGGTACCTTTGAAGGTGTCATTCCGGAAAAGCAGTACGGGGCCGGTCCTGTGTATATCTGGGATACAGGAACATGGATTCCGAAAGCTCCGGTCGCGGCAGGATTTAAAAAAGGTCATCTGGAGTTTGAACTTAAAGGCAAAAGACTGAAGGGCACCTGGGATTTGATTCGCACCAGAATGCAGGGGCGGCAGGTGCAGTGGCTTTTGGTGAAGCGGGAAGACCGCTTCGCCCGGGCGGGGTATGAGGCGCCGCTGATCGGAGATAAATCCACCGTGCGGCGGCGAGTTCACACCAGAACCTCATTTTCATTTGTTCAGCCCATGTTGGCATTGCTGGTGGCTGAGCCACCCCGGGGACCCCAATGGTGGCACGAGGTCAAGTGGGACGGTTATCGCATTCAGGCCCATCTGCAGGGGGCGAAGGTGAAACTGTATACAAGGGCCGGGCATGAGTGGTCCGGTAAGATGGAAACAGTCGTTCAAAGTCTGGCCACTCTGAATGTTCAGTCCGCGGTCCTTGATGGTGAGGTTGTGGTTTTGGATCGCCAGGGGCGAAGTCACTTTCAAAAACTGCAAAACTACTTTGATTCGGATCCGGACCAGGAGCTGACATATGTCGCTTTTGATTTGCTGATGCTAAACGGCGAGGACCTGCGGGATCAGTCGTTGAAAGAGCGACGGAGGAAGCTTCAGGGAATTTTAAAAGGAAAACACAAAAATCTTCGACTCAGTCAGCAGCTCAAGTTGAATGCAGCCTCGTGGAAAAAACTGCGGCGTCAGGGGCTTGAGGGAGTGATTTCGAAAAAGCTTGATAGCACCTACATCTCCGGTCGCAAAGGTGAGTGGGTGAAAAGCAAGTTTTTAAACCGGCAGGAGTTCGTTATTGGCGGCTATGTTCCAGGTCGCGGCAGTCGCAGTGATTTTGGAGCGTTGCTTTTGGGTGTCTATGAAAAAGGACAGTTTCGTTTTGTGGGAAAAGTGGGGACGGGCTTTAGTCAGAACAGTATAACCTCAATTAAAAAACAGTTGGATCGTATCAAAGTTGCCAAAAAACCTTTCTCGGCAGGAGACCCGCCGAAGTCCGGTGCCGTATGGGTGCGGCCCGAGTTGCTGGCCGAGGTTTCCTTTGCCAGTTGGACTCATGGAATGCATTTGCGGGCGCCGGTGTTTGTGCAGCTTCGCAAAGACAAGCCCGCACCGGAAGTGACTTCGGATGCCCTGTTGCTGACCAATCCCGACAAAGTGCTTTTTGCCGCGGAAGGAATCACCAAGCTTGAGGTGGCTGAATACTATATCGCCATGGTTGAGCGGATGCGGCCGTACTTTGAAAATCGCCTGTTGGCATTAGTGCGCTGTCCGGATGGATCTGCGGGAAAGTGTTTTTTTCAAAAGCATCTCAACGCGAAGGCTGACACCATTGCGGTCTTTGAAAAAGATGATGCTTTGTATGTGAAAGATGCCCGCGGGCTTCTGGAACTGGTGCAGATGGGGGCCTACGAAATTCACAGTCGAAACAGCAGAGCAGAGGCTCCGGGAAAGCCTGACCAGTTTGTGTTGGATTTGGATCCGGGGCCTGGTGTGGCCTGGGGTGAGGTGGTTTCAGCGGCCCTCTTGATAAAGAAAGATCTGGAGTTGTTGGGGCTTCGCAGCTTTGTGAAGCTGAGCGGAGGCAAGGGGTTGCATATTCATGTCCCGTTCCGTCCGGGCCCTTCGTGGGAGGAAGTGAAGCGCTTCACGCACAGCCTGGCATTGAATTGGGAGCATCGTTTTCCGGATCGGTTTGTCAGCAAGATGGCAAAGAAGATTCGTGTCGGACGGATTTTTATTGATTACCTTCGCAATTCCAAGGGCTCGACCAGTGTTTTGCCCTATTCATTGCGCGCGCGCGACAGAAGCTCGGTGGCTTTGCCGGTGGCTTGGACTCAGTTGAAAAAATATAAAAGTGGCGATGCGGTCACCCTGAAGAGGGCATTGCAGATTCTGAAGAAGGGGCGGGACCCGTGGGCGAACTATTTCGCCCGGGCCCCGGTTCTGCCAGTGCAGAAGGCTAGAAGTGCTTCTTAACTGTGTCGCAAACGTACTGGAGCTCTTCCTGTGTGATGTAAGCATAACAAGGAAGATTCAATACAGCCTGAGAAATATGATGGGCATTTCCGTTGTCGATTTTGCCAGCCAGGTGGCCCGCAGAACCGGATTGATGGCTCATGGCTCCCGGATAGATGGTGCCGTAACCCACGTTGGCTTTTTTCAACGAATCAATCAAAGAAGCGCGCAAAGAAGGTTCGATCATCGCAACGGCGCAGTAACCGTTTTCCTTTACTTTGGAAGTCGCACGCACGGGTTTCAGAGGAAGTCCTTTCAAGGACTCTTCATAGAACTTCACGGCGTTCATGCGGCTTTGAATGCGCGCATCGATGTGTTTCAAGGACATGTTCAGGAACAAAGATTCGTAAGCCCCGATACGGGAGTTCCAACCGATCATGCCGTGGGAGTAGTGGTCCGTTCTGCCGTGGTTGATCAAAGTGCGGCAGTTCTTTGCATATTCGTCATTGGTAGTGAAGATGGCACCCGCATCACCGGATGCGCCCAGAACTTTTGCCGGATAGAAGCTGGTGGTGGAGATCAAAGCAGTGCCCAGGATGGACTGGCCGTCAATCTCAGTGCCGAAGCACTGGGCTCCGTCTTCGATCAGAAGAACGCCAGCTTCTTTGGCGAACTTGCGGATTTCCAGGGTGTCAGCAGAAGCCCAGCCGTAAAGGTGAACCATCACGGCTGCTTTGGGTTTGAATTGCTCAACAGCCTGTTTGAAAGTGGCAAGGTCCCAGTGGCATGTTTCACGGTTCACGTCCACAGTAACAGGGTTGGCGCCCACGTTGACAACGGCTTCAAATGTCGCCCAGAAAGTCATATCAGGCACAAGGACCTTGTCGTTCTTGTTAACGCCCACTGCACGCAAGGCAATCTGGATGGCGTCAGTGCCATTGGCGCAGCCGATAGCATGTTTGGATTTTGTGTATGCAGCAAGGTTGGCTTCCATTTCACCGACGATCGGGCCGCCTACGAATTGAGTTTTATCAAAAAGGCTGGCTACGCCGCTTAGAAACTCATCACGGAAACCAGGTTCAAAACGATTCAGGGTGATAAAAGGAACTTGTTGAATGCTCATAATATTCTCTCGAGGATAGTGTTTAATCGATGAGAAAATTATCCAATAGGTCCTGGCAAGTTGCAACATCCTGGAAATTTATTGGCCGTGCATCCAAGAACTGTATCTTTTTTTACGGGATCTGTGGTGCTTTCTCGCAACACACTTTTGCCCGTAAAGGCTTAAAATGCAGCATATTCCATAGGGGGGCTCATAAAGGGAGGCCACGACGGCCTCCCTTTGCTCTTTAGTGGTTTGGTGCGTTCGGGGAGGTCGATGAAGTCGATGAAGAGGACTTCTTGGCTCCCATGCCGGAAGTGCGATCAGAGCGATCCGGGGAGGCTGTGTCGCGGCTGACGCGGATGTTGTTGATGACGTCTTTGACGCCATAACAGCCTTCGGCGCAGTCTTCCGCCAAATGTTTCATGCGACGCTCGGGAACAGTTCCCGTCAAAGTGACTTCGCCATCTTTTACTTCAACGTCAATGCCTTCCGCATCGATGTTGTTATCGCGAGTCAGCATTTCACACACATCTTCCTTGATGCGTTCATCAGAGCGTTTGTAGGACTTGGGACCACGTCCGAAGTACCGAGAGCGTTCCTCACTGCGGCCGCTGGAGGCTGATTCATAAGAAGAACCATGGCGGTTGCCGTCAATGGCGCGGCTGCCACGCGACAACTCGCGGGACTCCTGAGTGCGGCCGTAGTCAGGACTGGAGTCGTTAAAGTCGCGACGATAATCAGAGGTGTCGCGATATTCGGATGCGCGATATTCCGAGGAGGGACGATAGCCTTCATCGCGGTAGCCGGAGCGTTCGTCCATTTCGTCTTGCTCATACCAGTCTCTGCGCGGGGAAGCTTCGCGACGGAAGGGGCGTTGTTCATCGCGGCGGTGGCTTTCGCCCCGCACGTTCCGTGGCTCACGTGGGTCGTGTCTCATTTGAACTCCTTTGTTGTTGGAGCGATAATGTTGATGGGAGCCTGTCGGGATGACCATCTTCCTTTATGTAATGTTTTATAAAACAAATTTGACCTGGAACAAGAAGGGCCTTCTGCAGGAAGGCCCTCTTGATACTTTTTGGAATTTCAGTTTTCAGTCTAATCCCAGCTTCTTCCATCCGGCATCAGATTTTGTGAATCAATGTCACGTGGCGCCTGACGACCGCGCATTTCTCTGTCGATCTGTTCCTGCCGACGGATCATTTCGTCCTGACGTCGATCCCAGTCCTGATCCAATGTGCTACGAGAAGTGCGGGGGTTGGGTTGAGGACGTCGTTCCTGAGGTCCGGTGGGCATCGGGCGCGACTGATACTGGGGTTCGGAAGATCTGTACTGCGCCTGAGCGTAAAGTGATGGCAGCAGCATGGACAGGATAACGAGTGCTGTGAGTTTCATAGAGTGCCTCCTGATGGTGGTTTGTTGATTAATGTCTTCTTTTTAAAATATATGCCGCCAGTGCGCCGACGCCCGCCACACTTACAGCTCCCAGTATAATCTGGTACGGGTGCTTCACTGCGTACTTACGCCCGCTTTCCAGGATTCCTCCGGCCTGCTGATAGATGTTGCTGAAGCTCAGCGGTGAAGATTCCGCCAGGGATGGTTTGTGCGTCGGTGTTGTGGGTCTTCTTTGTTTGGGGCTGCCATAGTGCGTGGAAGAGTTCCCTGCATACTCTGCTGCCATAAAATCCTCCTTGCTTGGGTTTTCCTCCATTGTCGCGCGGGGCCGCTCGGCAGAGTATAGAACTTCGTTGTTTCTGTCAGAGACCATGCAGGACCTGGGACCTTGGTGGGGTCCCTGGATACCTACTTTCGTTTGAAGTGAAGATCATTGTGTATGTCTTTGACCCCCGAGCAACGGGCCACTTGTTCTTCCACGAATCTTTTCATTTTGCGGTCTGCAACCACACCCCTGAGTGTGACCTCCCCATGGGCCACGACCACTTCCACATCAGCCACGTCGATGTCAGCTTCCATGGCCAATGACTGCCGGACCTCCTGGCTGATATTTTTGTCACTGAGTTCTGTGTCCTTGCTTGAGGATGAACCGAAGCGTGCATCATCCAGCGCCGGACGGAAACTCTGGGTGCAGCCGGTGGTGCCCTGGCGCTGACGGGCAATGTCCGGGCGGCTGGACTGCAGCTCTTTTTGAGAATCCAGGTCATGATAGCAATGGACGCTGGCTTCACGGGCAGGGCGCTTATCTTTCCGCAGAGGTGTCACGCGGCTTTGCTTTTTCATATTCTGTCCTTTCATCAGGCATGGCGATGGACGCCGGTTTTTCCTGTGTCTTTTTCATAACGGCTGTTTTCAGTCCCGAAATTGCCGGGCCGTTGATCACTTCGCCAGTGCAGGCAAAACGGGAGCCATGGCACGGACAGTCCCAGGTTTTTTCCGCCTCATTCCAGTGCACGATACCGCCCAGATGAGGGCACACGGCATTGAGGGTGGCGGTTTCATTTTTTTCATTCGTGTAGACAGCAAATGTTTTTGCCCCTTGATGCACCAGCCTTCCCTCGCCGGGGCGGGCGGTGATATTTTTAAGTTCATCCCGCAGCATGATTCGATCGCGGTATTGGGTGAGTGCGTTCATGTTGGCAGAGATGACCTTTCCCAGATTTTTCATCTTGAACCGGGAAGGTGAATAAAGATGGGCCCAGTCGTTGGGATGTTTCTGAATCAGATCGCGGATCACCATGGCTCCCACGGCCGCATGGGTCAGCCCATGCCCGGAGTCGCCACTGACGATGTAAGTGTTGCGGTTTCCCGGATTGCGCCCGATATGGGCGAGGCCATCCACGGGTTCGATAATCTGCCCGGACCATTGATAGGCAATCGGTCCGGAAATGCCGAGATTGAACAGCGCCCAGTCATGAAGCGTTTCGAATTTGCTTTCCGGGTGATCCTCCTGGCCCACACGATGGTCTTCGCCACCGATCAGCATCAGGTCTTTGCCTTCAGAATGATTTTCAATCTTTCGGACATAGTGGTAGGGGTGTGAGGTGTCCCACATCAGAATGTCCGGGAAGGCATCGTGCGGAACTTCGATGCCAATGATGTAGGTGCGGTATGCAGCTTCCATGGTATGAACTAGCACGCGGTCATTGACCGGTACATTCGTGCAGACCACCACATGTCTGGCGTATACGTACTGGCCATTTTCGGTTTTGACGGAAGGCAGGCCGCCATCCTTGAATTCCACGGCCGGGGACTGGCTGTGGACTTTTCCGCCCATGGCGACGATGGCTTGCAAAAGACCGTTTATAAATTTCTGAATATGGATGCGTGCCTGACGGGGAAAGCGCAGAGCCGGACCGAATTCGGCGAAGTAAGGAGGTGATGCCAGAAGCTCCACATCCTTAAAGCCCAGCTTTGCGGCGGCCTGGCCTTCTTCCTTAAGATAGTCTTTGTTGCTTTCGTGGCTCAGGTAAAGATAGCCATCAATGCGGCGGAAGTCGCAGTCGATATTTTCTTCTGCAACAATTTTTTCTATCAGGTCAATGGCATCACTGTGGCTGGCTATGGCTTTTCGGGCGTTTTCTTCTCCCAGATTGTCCAGCAGGCGGGACAATCCCTCGTCCAGCACATTGGAAAGATGGGCGCTGGTGCGGCTGGTTTCGTTGTGTCCCAGAGTGTCGCGTTCCAGAATTGTCACCTGAAAGCCATTCTTCAGCAGTACATAACTGTTCAGCAGCCCCGCTATGCCGGCACCGACAACACAGATATCTGTGGATGTGTCTTCCAGTAAAGGCGGGAACTCGGGTGCTTTGGTGTTTTGCCAGAATGACGGGTTATTCTGTTGATGTGGCAGCATGGGAGATCTCCTTTCTCCAGGAATAAATCGAATGTGCGCCTATAAAAACAATCAAAGTCGAATAGTAGACCCAGGCAAGCAGGACGACGATGGACCCAGCGGCCCCATAGGAGGAAGTGATGAAGCTTCCGCCCAGATAAAGTCCGACCACTTCTTTTCCGATCACAAAAAGCAAGGCCGTGATCACTCCGGCGTGAAAGGCGTCACGCAGCGCCAGTCGGGGCACGGGTAAAAAATGAAAGATGCCGGTGAAAAGTAAAATATAAACAAGAACAGAGAGGACAATGTTGACCAGAAAAGCGCCTCCACCCTTTTCCAGTATGCCGACGCGAACCACGGTGTTGAGCACAGCGGTGACCAGCAGGGACACCATCATCGCAAAAATAAATCCGAAGGCCAGACCGATTTGCAACAGACGGCTCTTCAAGTAGGTGATCGTGGCGTGAAGAAAACTCAGCTCCTCTTCTTCCACTTTGTGTCCCAGGATTTCAGTGAGGGCTGCGCGCATTTCGCCAAAGATCAATCCTGCCGACAGCACCAGAGTGACGGTGCCCAACAATCCGGCCAATGACCGCAGGTCAACCCGGTCGTTGGCATTTCTCACCACCGTTTCCATCGCTTGAGCGGCAGTCGGTCCCACCAAAGACCGCACTTCGTTCATAAAAGCCAGCTGCAGTTCCAGTCCCAGGTTGGTGACAACTGCCAATGAGATCATCACCAGCGGAGCCAGTGAAAAGCAGGTGTAAAAAGCCACCGAGGCTGCCCAGGTCATGGTGTGGCAGTCACTGAATCTTTCTGCGAATGTGAATACGAAATTCTTCACTTTCGTCATGCAAAGCCCTCACTCCTCGATTATCGGACCCATGAAGGGTGGGAGGAAGGTAAAAGTCTTTGCAAATAAACACACTCAGTCATCCTTCCGCAGGCGGGGGCGTGCCCGGATCTTTGGATGGATTTTCTCTGGGCCCGCCTGGATCAATTTCCGGTACGACCTTGGCAGGAGGTGGTTCTTTTACCGGGGACGGACGTGGCTGAGGGGATGGAGGGTCTTGTGGAACTGGAATTTCGTTGGGTCGAGGTGGGGTCATGTCATGCTCCTTTTTGGATTATTAAGCGGAGTTCAGAATGTGGGGGCAAAGATTTTATGCTTACATCTGCGAAGGGTTGTTCATATACATGACTGAACAAGTAGGCCCGGTGGAAAAAAGATCTTAGTCTTTCAGGTGCTCAACAACTTTTAGAAAGGATCCACCATGAGAACTTATTTGATGATTGCATTGTTTGCTGCTGCGGCCGTGTCTTGTTCATACAAAGAAAAAAAGACGGTTGAAACTTTGCCCAGCGCCGAAGCGAAAACCGTGGCTGTTCAGGAAGAAGCCTCCCATGTGACGGAATTTGGATTTAGCAAAGGCTCCAGTACTTTGAGCTCTGACGCCAAAGGTGATTTGCAGCGTTTGATCGATGAAGCGAAGAAAACCGGCACTATCAAGGAAATCAAAGTCATCACCTGGGGTGACAAGGACTATCCTTCCACCGAGACAAAAAAACTGTCTTCGGCGGAGGTCAAGCTTGTGAAGGAACGAAACAAGGCCATAGAAAACTATATCAAGTCTTATGACAGATCGCCGGATGTGGATCTGTACAGCATGGCGGAAAGACCGAATCTGTTGGAGGACATGCTGAATACATCGGATTCCCGTATTAAAAAGAATTTGGAGACAGCGGGAATCCCAACGACTGACAAAATGGCAAAGGTTCCTTCAAAAGCCTCCAAATCAATTGTGATGGTGATTATGGAATAAGCTCGGAATGCTGTCATTTGTAGACTTAAACAACAACAAAGGAGAATGAAATGAATATTCAATCTGTGATTGGCTCTTTGGTTTTGGCGGTGGTCGTTTCTGCAAGCACATCTTGGGCGGTGGACAGTGCCACGGAGTCTGCCGGGAAAACCCTGGGCGCAAAAATGGTTTCAGAAATTTCTTTCGATGAAGGGAAGTCCACTTTGACGGATTCAGCCAAAGAGGACATTCGTAAAATGGTGAGTGAAGCCAAGCAAAAAGGCAAAATTGATGAATTGAAAGTGGCGGTTTGGGCCGATCGTGAATATCCCACTGAAGGTGCAAAGGCTTCCAAACAGGATGTGACCTTGGCCAATGACCGTGCCCGGGTGGTGAAGAATTTTATCAAGGATGAACTAAAAGTTGGTTCCGTAAACACTTACAATATGACAGAGCGCCCAAACGCTCTTCAGAAGTTCATGCACACGGACACGGCCAAAACCAAAACGGCGATGGAAGACAGCGGCGCGGCACCGCGAACTCAGGATGAGACAGGCTTCTTCAATCAAAAAGCCAAGTCATCCAAAGCTGTCATTATGCTTTATATGAAATAGCCACATGTGAATTGGTAGGGAGGCTTTATGAAGGCATTCAGTGCGATAGTTCTGGGATGGGCACTTGTGGCAGGTGTGCCGGCCCACGCAGGATTTTATATAGAGCCCGGAATCACCTTTGAAAAAGGGGATAACGAGCTGGAGTGGCCTGCGCCCTTGGATGACTCCACCGGAACAGGTCAGGGGCTGGGCTTTAATTTGAAGTTGGGTTACCACGCCAATGACATCTTTTTTGTCGGACTGGATGGGTCTTATTCCAAACCTAAGTTTGAAAGTTCGGCGTCCACGGACTATTCGGCCGAAGCGACATCGACCCTTTATGGTGCGGTGATCGGCGCGCAAATGCCGGTGGTGGGGCTTCGCATCTGGGGTGGATACATCTTTGGAGGCGATCTGGATCCGGAAGAGGATGGAGGCGTTGACGTGAAATTTGAAGGTGCCAAGGGGCCCAAAGTGGGGGTTGGCATCAAAATCCTGATCGTCAGTGTGAACCTTGAGTATATGGACCTGGAATACGACACTTCCAAGCTGGAACAGGCGGGTCCCGTGACCGGGGAGCTTGGCAAGTTCAAGAACAAGGTCGGTCTGCTCAGTGTGAGCTTTCCTCTGACATTCTAAGTTTTAAGATGAAAGAAAGACCCGGTGTCAGCCGGGTCTTTCCCTTTTGCCTTTTCAGTCCAGTTGGACTAGATTGGCTGTGCTTTGTGTCCGATACTTGTCGGCAAGCACACAGTTTATTAGGCGAGAGGGTCTTGAGGCTGAAATGAGAAGAGAGTTTTATATCGCATTTGCGGTGGCAGTGGGTCTGAATGTGTTGTTCTATCTTTATTGGACACCAGGACTTTATTCCCTGTTCTTGTTTGTGCCTTTCTTCCTGCTGGGGTTCCGCGACCTCCATCAGAATCGTCATGCCATCAAGGCGAATTTCCCGGTGTTTGGTCACTTCCGTTATATTCTGGAATCCATCCGACCTGAAATAAATCAATACTTTATCGAATCCAACACCGATGGAAAACCGTTCAACCGTGAACAGCGTTCCGTGGTTTATCAGCGTGCAAAGAAAGTGTTGGACACGGTTCCATTTGGAACCCAGCACAACGTGTATGCGCAAGGCTATGAGTTCGTGACTCATTCCATGTATCCAAAGCATGTCGATCGCAAAGATCTGCGTGTTACGATCGGGACGGATCTGTGCAAACAGCCTTATTCCATGTCGCTTTTGAATATTTCTGCGATGAGCTTTGGTTCTCTTTCCACGGCCAGCATTCTGGCTTTGAACGGTGGCGCCAAAGACGGGGGGTTTGCGCACAACACCGGCGAGGGTGGTATTTCCCCTTACCATTTGGAGCCGGGCGGCGATCTGATCTGGCAAATCGGAACGGGTTATTTCGGTTGCCGCACTCATGACGGTGATTTTGATCCGGAATTGTTCAAGAAAAACGCGGCTCACCCACAAGTGAAGATGATTGAGATTAAACTTTCTCAAGGCGCAAAGCCCGGTCATGGCGGTATGCTGTCCGGGAAAAAAGTGACCCAGGAAATCGCCAATATCCGTAACGTGCCAATGGGTAAGGATGTGATTTCACCTCCGGGCCACAAGGCGTTCAGCGACAGCCGCGGCATGCTGGCCTTTATCACAAAGCTGCGTGAACTTTCCGGCGGGAAGCCTATCGGGATCAAACTGTGCCTTGGCCACCGCAATGAGTTCGAAGAGCTGGTCAGCCTGATGTCCGTTGAAAAAATCTATCCGGACTTTATCGTCGTGGATGGAGCCGAAGGTGGAACAGGTGCTGCGCCGCTGGAATTCACCAATTACATCGGCATGCCAGGTATGGATGCTTTGGTGATCGTTGTCGACACGCTGAAAAAAGCCGGCTTGAAGGACAAAATCAAAGTCATCGCCACCGGTAAGATCACGACGGCATTTGATATCATCAAGTTGTTGTGCCTGGGCGCAGATGCGACATACGCGGCAAGATCCATGCTGCTGGCCTTGGGTTGTATTCAGGCCCTTCGCTGTAACAACAACAAATGCCCGACGGGTGTTGCAACTCAAGATCCAAATCTGGTTCGCGGTCTGCACATCCCAACCAAGCGCGTGCGTGTGAAGAATTTCCATCAGGAAACGTTGGAATCCGTAGCCCACGTGATCGGCGCGATGGGTGTGGCCCGTCACCAAGACTTGAACCGCAGCCACCTGTACAAACGTGTCGAAGACGACACCATTAAGACCTACGCCGAAATCCATCCAGGCGTTTAAAACAAATCTAAATACAAATACTTCGAGCGGGGGCGGGCCTTGAGCAGAGGCCTTTAAGCCTGCCGCTACAGCGGCACCGTCCATGCTCAATCGGTGCCGGGACTGCGTCCCGGTTCGAGGTCGGCACCCTCCAACAGGAGGGCCCACCTCCCCCATGCGCCACCGAAGGCCCGCTTTCGGGCAGGCTTAAAGACCTCTGCTCAAGGCCCTCATTACTAAAAACAGTTTGGCTTTCGTTTTTTTAAACGTGCCCGCGCGCGTGACTCTCTGTTTTATATTTTTTTGTTTTTGCACTGAGCTGTGTAGGTTGGCGCCGAAAATCAGGGGCGTTGTTCGTTCGTAAATAGCAAAATTTGGGGAGCGAGGAAGGACCCTGGCGGCCAGAGAGAGGCCTTCGCGGGGCCTGGATGGCCCTCCGCCGCAGGCGGAAGCGACGAGGCAGGATGCCGTGCCGAACGGCGCGCCGACAGGGGCCTAGCTCGGGCCCCAAATCGTCGTGTTAAAGGCAGATCAACGACCCGCCCATTTTTTTACATGCATTTGAATTTCATTTCGACGTTGTAGCCGTTACCCAGAACTCCGTCGGCGACGGCGCCGCCTAGGCCTACGATCCCGCCGGCGGTGGATTCTGTTTGGCCACCCAAAACATAGGTCGCGCTGCCCAGGACTTGGGCTGCTTTGCTGGCTTTTTTTGCGGTTTTATAAGTCTTTTCATCATAGTCGCCTTTGTATTGGGAGTTTTCGTTGATGAAAGCGGCTGTTTGGTTGCGTTCTTTGCAGAAGCTGTTTGCCTGACGGATGGCTTCGCGGGAGCCCTGTTCGGTGTCTTCGCTGGCGATGACGACGCGGTGAACGCCGTCAGCTCCGGCGCGAACATCCGGGTGGTGGGCGCAGGCTGCGGTGAAAAGAGTGGCTGCTGTGATCAGACCTAAGCGAAGAGAGACCTTGTTCATTTGAAGCATTCCTTTTTGTTGTGAAATAACAATGATAGGAGACGCTGAACTCCGCAAACAGTCCAGATTTTTTTAAAGGCTTAGCAGCAAAGCGCCAAGTCCGATGGTGGTCGCCCCCAGGATTTGGGTTCGGGTGAGGGACTCTTTTAAGAATACCGAAAAGAGAACCGCAAAAAAGATCGAGGAGTTGCGCAGCGAAATCGCAAACCCCGGTGCGGAAACTTTGAGGCCGTAAAGGAAAATTAAAAACGAAGCCGTCGCGAAACTGCCGCACAAAAGAACCCGGGCCGGGTGTGAAGTCATGGTGGCTTTTAAGCGCTGCCAAGGAGCACTGCGGATTCCGTAAAGCAGAAATGGCAGTGATACGATCATTGCCACCAAAAAGAGAGGTTTTGGATCGGTGTTCTCGGTCAGGGCCTCATGATAGGCCAGATGATATCCAGCGATAAAGATTGCGCTGATATAGGCCCAGATATCGTTTTTCAGATTCTGCCGTTTTCCTTTCAGCAGATCCTGAAAATTCATGGCCAGAATTCCCAAAAGCACAAAAACAGCTCCCAGGAACTGCAGTCCGTGGGCCCGTTCCCCCAAAAGTACGGTGGAATACATCCACACCAGCACCATGGCGCCTCCGCGCATGATGGCGTAGGATTTCCCAAGGCTTGAAGCTCGCAATGCTTTGGACAACGTCAGGAAATAGAACCCCTCAAAAACGCCTGAAAGAACAGCGATGGCAAAGGCGCGGTTGTCTGGAAAAATGAACCCCGTCCCGCTGATTGGCAGGCTGGCCGCTGTCAGCAAACCACTCAGTAAAATGGTCAGAAAAAGGAAGCTTTCCTTGTCTTTAGAGGCTTTGGCCAGGCCATTCCAGGCTGCATGGAGCAGGGCAGAGAGTAAAAGTAACAGGGGTCCTAAAGTCATGGTTGTTGTTTTAAACCCTTTCCATAGGGCCGGGCCACAAAAAACTGCCGCGCCATGGCGTTTTATGGTATCAAAGCCCACCTATGAAACTGACCGATTTGGACTTTTCCTACCCTGAAGAGCTTATTGCCACGTCCCCTGTGCGGCCGTCCCGCGTGATGTGGGTGGAAGGTGAATTGGAGCCCCAGGAAATCAGTCTGCAGGATTTGTTGTCGCGAATTCCGGCGGGCGATGTGCTGGTCGTGAATAACACCCGTGTTCTGAAACGCCGGGTATTTTCGGGCGACGTTGAAATCCTTTTTCTGAAACAGATCAATGCCACGGACTGGGAGGTTTTGTTCCCGTCCAAGAAATTTAAAATTGGCTCTGTGCTGGAGCTTCCTTTGGGTGTGCAGATGACTTTGCAGCAAAAAGGCCGCCCGCAAACCGTTCGGCTGAGTCAGGAAGTCAGCGAAGACTACTTCCAAAAAGTGGCTGAATTGCCACTGCCTCCCTACATTCAAAAAGCCCGTGAACAGCGCCACACGGTGGATGCTGATGAATCCTGGTATCAAACGGCGTGGAATAAAAATCCGGGCAGTTTCGCGGCTCCGACGGCGAGCCTGCATTTTTCTGCAGAGGATATCGAAGGTCTGAAATCCCGCGGAGTGAAAGTTCTGGAAGTCACTTTACATGTGGGTCTGGGAACTTTCCTGCCGGTGACGGCGGAAGATTTGAATGATCACGATATGCACGAAGAGTATGTCGAAATCTCTGCGGCGACCTGGTCGGCAGTGCAAAAAGCCAAGGCGGAAGGTCGTAAGATCTGGTCGCTGGGCACCACCACCAGTCGTTCGCTGGAAAGTGCGGCGCAAGGTCTGTTGGGCGCGATGTCCGAAACTGGTTTCAGTGGTTTTACCAAGCTGCTGATTCAGCCGGGATATCAGTACAAAGTGGTCGATTGTCTGATGACGAATTTCCATCAGCCGCAGTCGACTTTGGTGGCTTTGGTCGCCGGATTTTCTTCCTTGAATCGAGTAAAAGCTTGCTATCAATGGGCCATTGAGCGAAAGTTCCGGCTCTTTTCTTATGGCGATCTGACAGTTTGGGTCGCGGCCGCAAAGTCGGCAGTTCACGAAGGGTGAGGTTATGTTGGACGGTCACAATTCCACAGCAACAGATGCAACTATGAAACTGGGTGAATTCAAAGTTCACGCGACTGACGGCCATGCCCGTCGTGCCACGCTGATGACGGCGCACGGTCCGGTGCAGACGCCTGTATTTATGGCCGTGGGGACCAAAGCCACAGTGAAAGCCATGACGCCGGAAGAACTGAAAGACTGCGGCACTCAGGTTGTTTTGGGGAATACCTATCACTTGCATTTGCGTCCTGGTGAAAAAACCATCGCGCGCATGGGGGGCCTGCACAAGTTCATGAACTGGCATGGTCCGATTTTGACGGACTCTGGCGGTTTCCAGGTGTTCTCCTTGTCCCAGCTTCGCAACATGACTGAAGAGGGTGTGGAGTTCCGTTCGCATCTTGATGGCGCGAAGCACTTTATCTCTCCTGAAAAATCCATGGAAATCCAAATGGACCTAGGTTCAGACATCATCATGGCCTTTGACGAGTGCTTGAAGTATCCGGCCACCGATGAAGAGATCGAAAAATCCATGGCGTTGACGTATCGCTGGTTGCTGCGTTCTCAGGCGGCGATGACCCGTAAGGAAAGTCTGTTGTTCGGTATCGTACAGGGCGGTTTGAGCCTGAAGCACCGTTTGAAATCCATGGAGCAGATCTGTTCCGTGGACCTTCCGGGTTATGCTTTGGGTGGCTTCAGTGTCGGGGAGCCGATGCATTTGATGCATGCGTTGCTGCCGGATGTGGCGCCAAGAATGCCAGCCAATAAACCGCGTTATCTGATGGGCGTGGGAACGCCGACAGATTTGATTATCGCAATTGATTCCGGCGTGGATATGTTTGACTGCGTCATGCCTACAAGAGTGGCACGCAACGGGACAATTTACACCTGGAACGGCAAGGTCAGCATCAAACGTTCTGAGTACAAGGAAGATCCTTCAGCCTTGGATCCGGAATGTGATTGCTACACTTGTAAGAACTATTCCAAGTCTTACCTGCGTCACATGTTCATGAGTGGAGAAATCCTGGGATCCCGTCTGAACACCATCCACAACATTCATTTCTATATGAAAGTGATGGAAAAAGCGCGTGAGGCTATCGCCCAGGGCCGTTGGGCAGAGTATCGTGATTTCTGCTTAACACGCTTCGCCAAGAAAGATTCTTAAAGCCGATGAAAAAGGCCCGCCTGCTGCGTTGTCGGGCCTTGTCCTCACTCCGGCGTGCAGAGAGCACGCCTGCGCTGCGGGAAGGCCCTCCGCCTTGCATCCGAACCTTTTTGATCGACTTTCTACTAAAGTATTGATTCTTCCCAAGAATAATGCTGAATTTTAACGTCAGTTAGAATTGTCAGTTTATGGAGGAATCAATGTTATACGGACTTCTTGTATCCACAGCTCATGCACAATCAGCAGCTCCTGGCGGCCAGCCATCGGCTTTCGAAATGTTTGTGCCGTTCATCTTTATCTTCGTCATCTTCTATTTCCTTATCATTCGCCCTCAGTCCAAGCGTCAGAAAGAACACCAGAAGTTCCTGACTGAAATCAAAAGAGGTGACGAAGTTGTCACTTCCTCCGGCATCCTGGGCCGTGTAGAAGGCATCACTGAACAGTTTGTGACTTTGGAGATCGCAGACGGTGTTAAGGTGAAAATGCTTCGCAGCCAGATCGCAACATCTCAGAAAGCAGCAACTCAAGAGGAAAAGAAATAATGGAAGGTCTTCGCTGGAGAACGTTTGTAGCAGTATTGGGCGTTGCCGCATCTTTGGTGTGGGTATTGCCTAACTTGGTAAATCTGTCGGAAGTGTCCTGGTGGCCTTCGAAGCAAAAGCTGAATTATGGTCTGGACATTCAGGGTGGTTTGCACCTTGTTATGGGTGTGGACGTGGATGGGGTGGTTAAAGAAAGCACCACTCGTCTGATCAGCACCATTAAAGCGGAAATGACCAAGGATAACGTGGCCTATGCTGACGTTAAGTCCGAAAAGCCAGAATCCGGAGAGGTTCAGGTTGTGGTGGCTGATGCCGCTGGTAAAGCTGCTGTTGAGAAATTCATTTCCGACAAATATTCAACTGTTTTGCAGGTTGTGAGCTCTACAGACACATCTGTGACGGCTCGTTACTTCGATGCTTACCTGAATGACTACAAAAATCGTGTTATTCAGCAGTCCATCGAAACCATCCGTAACCGTATCGATGAATTCGGTGTGGCAGAGCCTTCGATTTCCCAGCAGGGTGCCAACCGCATCCTGATCCAGTTGCCGGGTATGGCTGACGCTGAAAAAGCGAAACAGCTTATCAACACAACTGCGAAACTGGATTTCATGATCGTGTCCCATGAAAAGACACCTCAGGAACTTCAGGTGATGATTGCCGAAGTTGAAAAAGCCGGCAATTTCAACATGGAAAACACCAAGTATTCAGATTATGTGACTCGCGTGAACGAGGCTTTGGCTGGCAAACTTCCTGAAAAAACGGTTGTTTACTTTGAAAAAGCTCCGAATGCGACGACTATCGATGCGGGTGCCATCCCTTATCTTCTGAAAACTGACACAGACCTTGGGGGCGGCGCTTTGGATGACGCTTTCGTGGGTTATGACCAATACGGTTCTCCACAAGTGTCCCTGCAATTCAACTCTGCGGGTGCTCAGAAGTTCGCGGATCTGACTGGCAATAACGTGGGCAAACAAATGGCCATCGTTTTGGATAAGATCGTTAAATCTGCACCAAGTGTCCGTGATCGTATCGCGGGTGGTTCAGCGGTGATCACTTTGGGTGGCGGACGTGACCGTAACGGCATGATGGAAGAGGCGAAAATGATCTCCACTTCCCTGCGTGCGGGTGCGTTGCCAGCTTCTTTGGAGCAACTTGAAGAGCGTCGTGTGGGGCCTACTTTGGGTGCCGATGCGATTGGTAAAGCCAAACTGGGTTCTTATGTTGGTGCGGCGATCATCATTATCTTCATGATTGCTTACTATAAATCCATGGGTGTTGTGGCTTCCGTGGCGTTGGGTCTGAATATCCTGGGTATCTTTGCTTTGTTGACGACTTTCGGTGCGACTCTGACATTGCCAGGTATTGCGGGTATCGCATTGACAGTGGGCTTTGCAGTTGATGCCAACGTTCTGATCAATGAGCGGATCCGGGAAGAACTGCGAATGGGGCATGGAATCAAGGTGGCTGTGGCTGAAGGCTACAACCGTGCGATGTCTGCGATCATCGATGCCAACGTGACGACGGCGGCAACCGCTGTGGTTCTGTTGTACTTCGGTACAGGGCCGGTGCGTGGTTTCGCGGTCACTCTTTTGATCGGTATCGTGACGTCCATGTTCGCAAACGTGTTTGTGTCCAAGGTGATCGTTGATACTTTGGTGAATAAGTTCAACCTTAAGAAGTTGTCGGTTTAGTAGGTATATATGTCTAATAAAAATACAGAATCCTTTGGACGTTTTGATTTCGTCGGTAAAGCCTGGTTCTTCGGGGGCGTGTCCCTGGTCCTGGTTGTTGCTTCTTTGATTTATCTTGCAGTTCACGGCATCAGCTACGGTATCGACTTTAAAGGTGGTACTGAGATCCAGGTGAAGTTTGACCAGGGTGTGACCATTGATCAGGTTCGTGATTCTGTCGCGGGTTTGGATTTGGGTGAAGTGGGTGTTCAATCTTTCGGTGAAGGCAACGAATTCATCATTCGTTTCCAGGGCCGTGAAGGTAAAACGGACAAAGAAACCAATGAAATCCTGAATGCGGACTTGGGTAAGGTTCGTGGTATCATTGCAGAAAAGTTTGTTGCTTCCAATCCGGACATCCGTCGTATTGATACTGTGGGTCCTCAAGTGGGGGCAGAGTTGAAGCGTAACGGTTTGCTGGCAGTCTTCTATTGCTTGCTGGTGATCCTGATCTACGTGGCACTTCGTTTTGACTACAAGTTCGCTCCGGGCGCAGTGCTTTGCTTGTTCCACGATGCGGTGATCACTTTGGCGGTCTTCGTTCTTGTTGGTAAAGAAGTGAATGTGTCCATCCTGGCTGCGATCATGACACTGATTGGTTTCTCTCTGAATGACACCATCGTCGTATTTGACCGTATTCGTGAGGTTGACACTGGTAACCACGACAAGGGCTTTAAGTTCGTTATCAACAAGTCCATCAACGAAATGTTGGTGCGTACTTTGATCACGTCCGGGACCACTTTCGTATCTGCTCTTTGCCTTTACATCTTTGCTGATGGCACAGTTGAAGACATCGCGTTCTCTATCTGTGTTGGTATCTTCTTCGGTACTTACTCTTCTATCTACGTAGCGGCTCCTTTCGTACTTTTGATGGACAAGCTCCAGTTCAAAAAAGCTAAAGCGGCTTAAGGGTTTTTCATGAATCCTTTGTGGACGCTGCGGGAATCTGAAAATGAGCCAGTCATCCCCTCGAATGTCGAGGGGCAATGGCCGAAGCTCATCACGAAGGTTCTTGCAGCCCGCGGTTTTGCCGAAGCTTCCCATGTTGAGAAGCTTCTTTTCCCGAAGCTCGCTGATTTGAAAGATCCTCTTGTACTTAAGGGGATGTCTCAAGCTCTTGAGCGCCTGGGTCAGGCGTACCTGAATAAAGAAAAAATCTGCATCTATGCTGACTTCGATCTGGATGGAACTTCCGGTCTGGCGTTGCTGAAAACCGGCATGCTGGCCTTGGGTTTCCCCGATGTTTTGCACTATCAGCCCAAACGTCTGGCTGAAGGTTACGGCTTCCATGCCCATGCTGTGGAAGAACTGAAAAAGCAAGGTGTCAGTCTGATCATCACTGTAGACGTTGGTATCACCGCGCACGCGGCGATTGATAAAGCCAATGAACTGGGTGTGGATGTTATTCTGACCGACCACCATTTGCCTGCCGATACCATTCCTTCTGCCTTTGTGGTGGTGAATCCCAATCAAGGCGATTGTCCGTCGGGATTGGGTTATCTTTGTGGTGCCGGTGTTGCCTTCTATCTTTTGCGTGGATTGAAACGTCACTTCCACGATCATCCACAACTGCCTAAAAACAATTGGGATTTAAAAGAGGTACTAGATTACTTTACCATTGGCACTCTGACAGACATGGTTCCGCTGGTGGATGACAACCGCGTGCTGGTAAAACACGGCCTGGTGAAGCTGGCTGAAACCAAGCGCGCCGGACTTCGAGCATTGCTTGAAGAATTGGATCTGACCGGACGCCCATTGACCAGTCAGGATGTGGCAATTCGTTTTGCTCCAAAACTGAATGCGCTTTCGCGCATGGAATCCGGCATTCTTCCGATTGATATATTCCTGTTGGATGATCCAAGCCAAGCCCGCGATATGGTTCGACAAGTGATGAAGAATAATTCCACCCGCGTGCAGTTGCAGGGGGATGCGGAAGCTGAAGCTCAACAATTACTTCAAGGCTGGCCTCATCAGGATTTCGTCTTTGTGGCTTCCAGAAATTTCCATCGAGGCGTTCTTGGATTGATCGCGACCAAGCTGACCCAAGTCTATAACAAACCGGCCTTTGTGGGTGCGGTGGGTGATGATGGCATGATCGTGGGCAGTGCCCGTTTGCCACAAGGTCAGGAAGCCTGCCTGGTGGAAGCGATGTCTTCGGCGCAGGAATTGCTCAGTCGTTTCGGAGGTCACTCGGCCGCGGCGGGTTTTGAAATTGCTGAAACCAAGGTTTCCACTTTCGTGGGGAAACTAGCGGATCATTTCTCGGATTTGCGCGAAAAGCCAAAACCGCTTGAAATCTTCTATGATGTTGAAGCCGGGCTTTCCGAAGTCAGCGAAGCTCTGATGAAGTGGTATGATTTCGTCGGTCCGTTCGGGGCGGGGTTCTCGATTCCTTTGATTCATTTTACCAATGTTCAGGTTTTGTCCAAGCGCGAGCTGAAGGGCGGTCATCTTCGATTGAAGATTGCTGATGCCGATGGCGGGGCTTCCGCGGAAGCTTTGTTGTTCACGCCGACACCGCGCCAGCTGGATACCTTGACGAATGTGCCAGGGTTCTACCATGTTCTGGGTGAACTGCAGTGGAACTATTTTGCCGGGCAAAAGACAGTTCAGATTCTTATTCGGGATTTAAAGGCAGCCACATGAAAAAAAACAAAAAGGTCGTAGTGCTTTTGTCGGCGGGTTTGGACTCGACGGTGAACGCTTACGAGGCTATCAAACACCATCATGAAATTGTTCTGGCTTTGACTTTCAATTACGGTCAGCGCGCCGCCAAGAAAGAACTGGAAGCTTCGGCGAACATCGCCAAGCATCTGGGGATTCCGCATAAAGTTGTCGAGCTTCCGTGGTTCAAGGATTTTAACAAGTCTTCTTTGCTGGTCGAGGATCAGGCCGTTCCCACGGGATCTGCCGTTGAAATCGACAATCAGCAAAAATCTGAAGAGACGGCCAAGTCGGTCTGGGTTCCCAATCGCAATGGGATTTTTTTGAATATCGCAGCGGCTTACGCCGAAGCATTGGGTGCCGATGCCGTGATCCCGGGATTTAATGCCGAAGAGGCTGCCACCTTCCCGGACAATTCCCGTGAATTTTTGGAACAAGCGACTAAGTCCCTGTGGTATTCCACGTCCAATCACGTGACGGTGGGCTGTTATACGGCTCACTTGAAAAAGCCGGATATCGTTCGCCTGGGGCAGGGCCTGAAAGTTCCCTGGGAGCTGATCTGGCCTTGTTACTTCTCGGGTGACAAGTGGTGCGGGCAGTGTGAATCCTGTCTTCGTTCCAAACGGGCTTTTGCTTCAGCCAACATTGATGTGAAACATCTTTTTAAGGAGTAGTGCGGATGGAAACTTCATTTATTGAAAAGAAATTTGCCTATGACGGTTCCCAGCTACGTTCTTTGTTTGCGTATCTGGATCATGGAATTCTGGGGCCCTCCATTGTGTCGTGGGTGGGGGCTTGTTCTATCCCATTTGATCACATGGTGGATGGTGAGGATCTGCTTGAAAAAGCGGTGATCCAGTCCGATGAAATGCTTCATTTTATTATCGAGGTCTTTGACAGGGATTTATTTTCAGGCGTGGCTTTGCAGCGCCTGTTTGCTTCGATTGCGAAAGACTATGTGCAGACTCACGGGAAGGGTCTTCTGACCGGCAAATCAGTTCGCCGTGACGGCGATGATATCTATCTGGATACCAAAAAACTTAGCATCAGCATTGCGACTCGTTCGCCAGTGTCCGTGATGGTTCACTTCGCGATGAACGTCACCAACAAGGGCACTCCGGTTGAAACCCTGTCTTTGCAGGATCTGCAATTGGATCCAGTGCGCGTGGCTGAAGACCTGATGTCCCTGTTCCGTCGCGAATTCGAATCCATTACCATAGCCACCCAAAAAGTCCGCCCCGTCCCTTAGGCGGCTGAAAAAGGCCCATCTGACTTCGCCTCCGCCTTGCATCTGGGTCTTTTTGAGCCGCCTAGGCCCAGCACGTTTTTGCTTAGTGGTGGTGGGAGTGGTCTTCTTTTTTGGATTCCTTTTTCGATTCTTTGAAGGCTGGTAGAGGCAGTTTGTAAACGGCTTCGTTGCCTACGGCTTTTTCTCTTGTTGCTTGAACAATCAAATTCGTTTTGGCCGGGACTTTTCCATTCGGGATGCAGTGATAGTGGTCATTGCCCATCACGGAGCAGGTGTATTTTATTTCGGACTTTTTATTCTTTGCGGTCACAGCCACAGAGGAATCTTTGATGGTCGGATTTGCAAAGTTCATATCCAGCAGATAAACGTGCACGCTTTGGTCTTTGTCCACGGTGATTTCAGTGTGAAAGGCGCCGGGCATTTGAATGTGACCGCCGTGAGGGCCCGGTTTGTCTTCGCCATGGGCCCAGGACAGTGCGGGAAGTAGAATAAGAGTTGCTAGCAATTTCATGGTGTTCTCCTTAAAGGGTCAGTTCGTCAAATTTCAGTTTCAGGATCGCAAGTTCTTTTTGGACTTCCAGCAGGCGGGTGCGGTTGTCAAAAAGGCTGTTGGTGGCGCTGGCAAGGTCCGCAGAGTTTTTAACACCACGGCGGTATTCAGACAGCGTCAGGTCATAGTATTTCTGAGTCAGTGTCTGGCGTCTTTCCAGTAACGTGCGCAGTTGCAAAAGTTCGCGGGCCTTGTTGCGCAGGCTGGAAACTTGTGTCTCCAGTTGCAGGCGGGTGCCGGCTTTTTCGAAGCCCTGGGCTTTTTCGATGTCTGCGGCGGCGGCACTTTTAAAGCGTGTTTCAAGCCCAGAGAAAAGAGTCCAGGTCATCAGAAGTGAAACCCGGGACTCGGTCCCTTTCAAAGGGTCTTCATACTGAGGAACCAGGCGGCCGTACTGGGCATTGATGTCAATGCTGGGAAGGTATTCGCTTTGAGTTTGCTGGCGACGAAGCTGCGAGCTTTGCTCCAGGGCCTCTTGCTTTCGCAGGGTCGGATTGCGAGTGAGTTCTGATTTTGAAAAGTCAGCCTCACTGACGCGTGGGAAGGACTCTTGCGCAGTCAGTTGAACCGCGCTGTCGCTGTTGATCAGGATTTTGATTTTGTCTTTGGAGACCAATAGATCGGTCTTATGGGTCTCGATCTCAGCTGACAGGGTGCTTTCTTCCAGATCCAGCTCTATGGCATCCACATTGGAAGTCAGGCCGGCATTGATTTTTTTCTGAGCCATGGCGCGCAAGTTGTGCAGGAATTGCAGCTTTTCTGAGTCGACTGAAATGAAATGCGTGTTCAGCAGGGCCTCGTAGTAGGCCTCCCCCAGTTCGCGGTGCAAACGGCGGGATGTGATCTCGAGATCGAGATCCGCGATGAGGCTTTCTTGTGTGGCGATGCTTTTCTGTTTCCAGTCCTGACCGCCGCGATAGATGTTCCACTGGCCGCTTAGGTAGCCAACGTATCCATCGTCCTTGTCGTGCAAAGTATTCTCTTTGCCGTATCCCGCAGAAGCGGAAAGCTCGGGCAGGAAAGGGCTCCACTGGGCCTTGACCTGACTTTGGCCGGCCTGTTGGCGAGCAATGCTTGCGCGCAATTCCGGATTGTTGCTGGCCAGTTGCTGTTGCAGGCTGGTCAGATTTTGCGCAGTCGCACTAAGACTGAAGAACAGGGTGATCAAACCCCATTGCCACTTCATAGGAACTCCTTTTACTTCTCTACCAGAAACTTGAAGGTGTCGGATTTGCCTTCATAGTCGACCTTGATCTCAAGATTCACGCGGTGGGATCCCTGAAAGTCCACGGTCGTGTCGAATGAATTTGCGGTCGGTGTGAACTGAAGTGTCGCCGGTTTTCCCTTAGGGGATTTGGCGGTGCCGGTGATTTTGATCTTTTTAATGTCAACACTTTCGCCCTCGTGAGCGCGCGGGAAGAATTGCACTTTGTTTTCAATCGCCAGCATTTCCATATTGAGCAGCTT
The DNA here is from genome assembly GCF_000196175.1 of Bdellovibrio bacteriovorus HD100. Classification (NCBI taxonomy): domain Bacteria; kingdom Pseudomonadati; phylum Bdellovibrionota; class Bdellovibrionia; order Bdellovibrionales; family Pseudobdellovibrionaceae; genus Bdellovibrio; species Bdellovibrio bacteriovorus. The sequence continues at coordinate 2,126,360 of NC_005363.1, read as the reverse complement.
TCCGGTTTTTGGAATGCCGCCATGCTGGGCTTTCAATGTGCCGGGCACATCATGGCCTTCGTGGGCCAGCGCCAGCGGAGACAGTGACAGAGATGCCAGAAGGATCAGGCTTTTCAGGGTGCGTTTCATGAAAGGACTCCTTGTTTTTCAGTTTCTTCAATATGTTTTAAAGCGGAATTTTTACCAAACTTCCAGAAAATAGCTGGAGTCAGGTACATATCCAGCAAGGTGCTGCTTAATAGGCCGCCGACGATCACGATGGCCACCGGATGCAGGATCTCGCGGCCCGGGGCTCCTGGGGAAAGTGCCAAAGGCAACAGGCCCAGGATCGCAGTCAGCGCTGTCATTAGGACTGGAACCAGGCGTTCCAGTGATCCGCGCACGACCATGTGCTTGGAGAACTCTTCGCCCTCGTGCTTCATCAGGTGCAGATAGTGCGAGATCATCATGATACCGTTGCGGGAGGCGATACCACACAGGGTGACGAAGGCCACCAGGCTGGCAATGCTCAGCGTTCCGCCCGTGACATAAATAGCAATGATGCCGCCGATAAAGGCCATGGGGATATTCAGCATGATCTGGATGGAGATAAACGTCGATTTGAAATGCGCATACAGAATAAGGAAGATCGTCAGAATTGAGATCAGCCCCAGGACAGTCATCATGGCAGAGGCCTGCTGCTGACTTTCGAATTGTCCGCCGTACACGACATAATATCCGGCGGGCATTTCAACTTTGGTTTCAATGTTCTTTTTGATATCGCCAATAATTGCATCCAAAGAACGATCGGTCGAGTTGGCCTGAACGACAATGCGTCGCTGGGCGTTTTCACGCTGGATGATGTTGGGGCCCGTGGATTCGTACACGTCAGCGACTTTTTCAACAGTGATGCGGCTTCCATCCGGCATGATTTTCACCGGCGTGCGTTTGATCAGCTCCAGATCCGTGCGGGACTTGTCATCAAAGCGCATGAAGACATCAACAGTTTTATGGCCTTCCAGAATTTGTCCGACGACTTCACCCTGCAGAGCTTTTTCAAGCAGCTGGGCCAGGTCCCCAACGGTGATGCCATAGCGGGCGGCCTCGTCACGCAAGAGGTGAATTTTGACTTGTGGAATCAGAACCTGCTGTTCGACCTGAAGGTCAACCAGGCCCGGAACGTCTTTGATGGCCTGATATACTTCCGCGCCCTTGGCGCGCAGAGTGGAAAGCTCCGGTCCAAAGACTTTGATGGCGATTTGTGCGCGGACGCCGGAAAGCAGGTGATCCAGTCGATGAGAGATGGGTTGCCCCACGTTGACGCCCACGTTCGGGATGGTTTCGAGATTTTTGCGTATTTCCTCCAGAACCTGCTCTCGAGGGCGTCCTTTTTCCTTGAAATCCACTTCGATTTCAGAGGTGTTGACGCCTTCGGCGTGCTCATCCAGCTCGGCTCGGCCTGTGCGGCGAGAGAGGGTCATGACTTCTGGTGTCTTCATGATAAGCAACTCGGCCTGGGTGCCGATTTTGTTGGATTCAGGCAGCGAGATGCCTGGCGGGGCAATGACGCTGATGACGGCGGAACCTTCATTGAAGTGTGGCAGGAAGTCGCGTCCCACAAGCAAGGACAGCGCAACTGATCCTGCGAACAACAGGCCCGACGCCCACAGCACCGGTTTGGGGTTGTCCAAAGTTTTGTTAAGCAATTGCTCCTGATGTTTTTTCAGCCAGCGCACCAAAGCACCATCTTTGTGTTCAAGCAGTTCGCCCTTGGAAAGGAAGTAAGAACACAGGGCCGGAGTCACAGTCAGGGAAACCACCATGGACGCTAGCAATGAAACGATGTAGGAGATTCCCAGCGGAACAAACAGACGGCCTTCGATGCCACCCATGCTGAATAGTGGCACGAACACCAACACCACAATCAAAGTCGCAATCACGATAGAGTTACGAACCTCGGAAGACGCCTCATAGATCACAACCAGGGAATTTCGCGGATTGGCCAGAAGTTTGTTTTCGCGCAGGCGACGATAGACGTTTTCCACGTCCACAATGGCATCATCCACCAGTTCCCCGATGGCGATCGCCAAGCCTCCAAGGGTCATGGTGTTTACTGACAGGTCGAAGAACTTAAATACAATGGCGGTCAATACGAAGGACAGCGGTATGGCCGTCATCGTGATCGCAGTGGTGCGGAAGTTCATCAGGAACAGGAATAGAACGATGAAGACCAGGAAGACCCCGTCACGCAGGGCCATTTTTACGTTGTCGATGGCGGTTTCAATGAATAAAGACTGCTTGAAAAGGTTGGGTTGCAGCTCCACACCTTCAGGCAGGGTCGTGGCGAATTGTTTTAACGCCTCGTCGATTTTCTCGGTCAGCTCCAGAGTGTTGGCGCCGGGCTGCTTTTGGACGGTCAGAATCACGCCGGGTTTGCCGTTGATGCTGCCATCGCCACGTTTGGTCTGGGGGCCTTCAACGACATCGGCAATTTCTTTCACCAGAACCGGGCGGCCCAAGTGCATACCAACCACCGAATTCATGATCTCTTCTTTTTCTTTCACCGCACCAATATTGCGAATCAGGAATTCCTGTCCTTCAAGATCGATAAAGCCACCGGTGGAGTTTTGCGAAACATCTGAAAGGTTGTGTTCAACCTCATCCATGGTCAGCTGCAGTTTTTGCAGCTTTTCGGCGGAAATAAGAATTTGGTATTGGCGAACGCCACCGCCGATGGAGATGACTTGGGAAACACCGGGAATGCTCATCAGGCGGGGACGAAGCGTCCAGTCGGCGAGTGTGCGCAGCTCCATGCTTGAGACTTTATTGTCCGGCGAGCTTAATCCCACAAACTGGATTTCGCCCATAATAGAGGATATGGGCCCCAAAGTCGGGGAAATATTTTTAGGCAGCTTCTCTTTGGCCAGGGCGATCTTTTCCTGAACCATCTGGCGGTTTCTATAGATATCTGTGTCCCATCCGAACTCAACATAGATGACACTTAAACCCACACCTGATGACGAGCGAACCCGCTCCACACCCGGCAAGCCATTCAAGGCGGTCTCCAGCGGGAAGGTGACAAGAGTCTCAACCTCTTCCGGCGCCAGGCCATGGGCCTCGGTCATAATATTTACTGTGGGTCGATTCAGATCCGGGAAAACATCGACAGGCAGGTGCACCAGGGCCCAGCCTCCATAGGCAACCATCAAAGCAGCCACAGCGATCACAATGAGACGATGAGTCAGAGAGTATTTAATAATTCTATCAAGCATAGGTCTACTTTAATGCCTCCGCACACCCTACTAGGAGGGGGTATACGCCCTTGTGACAACATGAGGAAATATTTTTTTCACCAGAGCCTCTTGAAATACATACCCCAGGGGGGTATATACTGGAACTGAAATCGAGGTGTGTCATGAAAAAAGAATCCGGCCAGCATCCCGACCACAGCGGTCATTTAAAGCGTTTAAACCGTGTCCGCGGTCAGTTGGATGGCATCCAAAACATGATTGAAGAGCGTCGTTACTGTCCTGACATAGTCTTTCAGATCCGGGCGGCAGCCAAAGCCCTGCAGGCGATGGAAAACGAGATTATGAAGACCCATGTCCACGGTTGTGTGAAAACCGCAATTAAATCCAAAGATGAAAAAGAAGTCTCAAGAAAAATCGACGAGATTATGAATCTCGTCAGTAAGTAGGGTGTTATGGAAACTCAAGGTAACAGCGCCGAATTGCAATTGATTGGCATGTCCTGCGTGAATTGTGCGGGTAAAATTGAAAAGACATTGAATGGTTTGCCGGGAGTCACGGCGACAGTCAATTTTGCGACTGAAAAGGCCCAGGTGAATCTGGGCGACAGCCCTTTGACTGTGGGAAATCTGATTAAAACAATCCAGGAGCTCGGATATCAGGCTTTTGAGGTGAATTCAGAGGTCGATGCACAAAAGATAAAGGAAGAGGCCGCCGCGGAATACCGTAAAGAGCTGCGTCTATTCATTGTCTCTGCCATTCTGACAGCTCCTTTTTTGGTCGAGATGGCCATGATGCTGACCGGGGCCGCGCATGAGATGATCCCGCGCTGGGTGCAGTGGATTCTGGCCACGCCGGTGCAGTTCTGGGTTGGTTGGAGATTCTATCGTGGCTCCTATTACGCGTTGAAATCCGGCAGTGCCAACATGGATGTGCTGGTGGCTTTGGGAACTACGATGGCTTATGGCTTAAGCGCGGTGATGACGGTCATGGACTGGCATCATCATCACGTTTACTTCGAGGCCAGCACGGCCGTGATCACCCTGATCCTGCTGGGTAAACTGATGGAAAGCCGTGCGAAGGGCAAAACTTCAGAAGCGGTGGAAGGCCTGCTGCGACTGCAGCCGAAACAAGCCATGGTGGAAAGAAACGGAGAAGTCGTTGCCCTGGATATCACCGAACTGGTTGCCGGTGACATCGTGATTGTGAAAAATGGTGAATCCATTCCCGTGGACGGATTGGTGGTGCAGGGTGTTTCTTCGGTCGACGAATCCATGCTGACCGGGGAAAGTATGCCGGTACAAAAAGGTATTGATGACCGGGTGTATGCGGCAACGCTGAATCAGGAAGGCAGCCTGCGTATCAAGGCCACAGGAGTGGGAAGCAAGACGCAGTTGGCGCAAATCATCAAAATTGTGACGACCGCCCAGGGATCCAAGGCTCCCATTCAGCGACTTGCGGATAAGATCTCTGCGGTCTTTGTGCCGGTCGTTGTGGGTATCAGTGTTTTGACCTTCATTGGCACCTGGCTGTGGACCGGTGATTTGACTATGGCCTTGATCTCGTCAGTGTCAGTTCTGGTGATTGCGTGTCCATGTGCTTTGGGACTGGCCACGCCAACGGCGGTGGTCGTGGGCATTGGCAAGGGGGCGCAGGCCGGTGTTTTGTTCCGCGATGCCAAAGCTCTCGAGCTGGCAGAAAAAATTGACATCTTGGTTTTGGATAAGACGGGCACAATCACCGAGGGAAAACCCGTGGTGACTGAAATTCATGTGACTGCCGGGCAGGATCGCAATCAGGTGCTGTCTTTCGCTGCAAGCCTTGAAGCCGGGTCCTCGCATCCTCTGGCGCACGCCATTTTGGAAGAAGCCCGTAAAGAGGGGCTGAGCCTGCACACAGTGCAAAACTTCAAAAGCGTGATGGGTCAGGGAGTTGAAGGGCAAATCGGCAATCAATCCCTGAAGCTGGGAAGAAGTGCCTGGGTGGCTCCGGAGTTTTCTCTGAATCAGGATTTGTTGAAAGAGCTCGAGAGCAAGGGCCAGACTTTGATGGTGCTGGCGGATGAAGCCCGCGTGCTCGGGTATATTGCTGTGGCTGACCGAATTCGTGAAAGTTCCAAAGAGGCTATTGCCGAAATTCAAAAGCGCGGCGTGAAAGTGATGATGCTGACCGGGGATAATGAAGGCACAGCCCGCGAAATTTCCCGTCAGGCGGGCATCACGGACTTTAAACACAGTGTGAAGCCAGCCGACAAAGCCAATGTGATTGTGACCTTGAAGCGCAAAAAGCTGCGGGTGGCAATGGTGGGTGATGGGATCAACGATGCGCCAGCGCTGGCCATGGCCGATGTCAGTTTCTCGATGTCCTCGGGCACGGACATTGCCATTGAAACTGCGGACGTCACTTTGATGAAAAACGATCTGAGATCAGTGGCGCAAGCCATTCAGCTTTCGCACCTGACGTTAAAGAAAATCCGCCAGAACCTGTTCTTCGCCTTTATCTATAACGTTCTGGGTATCCCACTGGCCGCATTAGGAATGCTCAATCCTGTCATCGCGGGTGCCGCCATGGCCATGAGCTCAGTCTCTGTAGTCAGCAACTCGTTGTTGCTGAAAAGAAAGAAGATCTAAAGGTGCCAGGTTCTTTTTTCTGGCTAGGCCGCGTTTAACGCTGGCTTGCCAGAAAAAACAACCAGGCACTTATTTTTCTTTGGTTTTGATGTAGGCTTCGCGCAGCCAGAGGCGGATGTGTTTTAGGTAGTAGTCTTTCATTCCGAAGAAGACGAAGTGGTTCAGGAAATAGTCTCCGCCGCCTTTGTCTTTTTCGGTGTAGTTGACGGTGCCGATGATTTCCGGGGTTTCCAGCTCTTCGGGGCGCCACAGGACGAATTCACGGAAGGCACCAATACTGATTTCGCGGTAGTACTTCATGATCAGTCCCGCTTCAGAAATCTGCGTGATTTCCACCGGGTTTGCCACTTTCAGGGCGCTGTTGTCCTTGTGGCCGGCGATGGTGGTTTCGGTTTTATTCACCAGTGATGTTCTTGTTTTTAGCAGCTTTTTAAATATATAGGTTTTGTCCAGAGGCGTGAAGAAGATCTCTTTCACCCACGTGGACAACACCTTCACTTCGTCGGTGACCAGGCGTTTGCGAGAGATCATGTAAAGATCCGGAGGCTCGCTGAATTCAAGATTATAGGTCTTGCAGCGGTCCTTGAGGTATTGCTGGATCTGCTCCCATTTTTTCTGCTTTTCAACTTCAAAGTCTGCGTAGTTCACAAAGATCATGTCAAATTGCGCCGGCAGTTCCTGACGGTTCGGGGTTTCTTTGTTGGCCAGGTCTGACAGCATCTGTCCGTAGTTGGAGTAAGTGAAGACCTCGGTGTTTTCAAATCGTTCACTCAGGAAGGTCTTCATTTCAATGGACAGTGGCACATCTTCATCCAGAAGCAGGATGCGGGTTTTGTTGCCCAGAGTGTTTTTCACTGTTTCCAGGGTGTGGCCCTTGTCGGTCAGAATGGTTTTGCGGATCTGAGTGAGTTGTTGATTGTCAGCGCCAAAAAACAGGAACTCGCACAGGAACTCTTTTGGTGAGATCTCTTTGCAGGAATGGCAATAGGCCAGTACGGAACGTTTGTGGTCGGTGGTGAAGGATTCACTGTAATACTTGGTCATAGCGCCAATGCGAATCTCGTGGTTGTTTACAGTGGAGAAGCCAATTTCATTAATACCGTGCAGTTCAACTTCCTTCAGCATTTCGATGGTAGAGCTGATTTGCATCGAAGCCACGGCTGTGGAGCTGACCGGGTGATGGCCAGACAGGGCAAACTCCAGGTGCTGGCGCAGAATCAGTTTGTCGAAGGGTTTGAATATCACATTATTGATAATGCGCTCTTCCGCCAGAGAAATATCAAAATCCGGGCTGTCGAAAGCGGTAATAATCAGAGCAGTGGGTTCTTGAGGTGAGCACATTTTCTTGCGCAGGAAGAATTCACGGGCCCGTTTGATCAGACCCATGTTTTGTACGCCCAGGAATTCATTTTTTGCAATCACCAGACGCAGTTCGTGGGTGTTTGCCGGTGTCACATCCGGAGACGTGTCGTCGGCAAAACGGCGGCCGCCAGTGGCCAGTGCTTTGGGGCCCTCAGTGACGGAAATTTTCAGCCATTCATGGAATTCTGCAAGGCTCAGGAAAAAGCGAATAGAAAGCCCGGAATCTATATTTTTTAAGGTCTCAAATAGATCCTTCTGGATACGTTCATCATCTTCCAGGACATAAATGAACTTCATACTTTAATCGTATCCTAAAATGAGGCAAAAACGGGATTTATTTCTAAGGATTGCGGAAAATAAAATAAACCGCTCCAACCAGGCATAATCCCGCCCAGAGGAAGTCCAGCTTCAGGGACTGTTTCATATAGAGAACCGAAAAACCTGCAAAGACCACCATGGTGATGACTTCCTGGATGATCTTAAGTTGAGGCAAAGTGTAGTGGTCAGACCCCAGGCGGTTGGCCGGCACTTGAAACACGTATTCAAAGAAAGCCACTCCCCAGCTGATCAGAATCACCAGCCACAGGGCGGAAGACTTCAATGTCTTTAAATGCCCGTACCAGGCAAATGTCATAAAGATATTGGAGATGATCAGCAGGCCGATCGGGGCAATGGCGTTATTCATCATGACTGGGACCTTTGATTGTAGGCATGGTTGCACAGAAGACTTGCAATTCGACGGTATTCACTTAGCAAATCCAAGTGGATCGAACTGGTGTTGATTGAAGTGTTTAAACCTCTGTTCAAACGGCTGATGTGGTTTTCACGCAAAGAGATCTCGGTTTTGGCCAGATCACGTTTCAGCTGGATAGCGGCTTCGGCCAGTTCCTTGTTCTGATAGGCATTGATGGCCATGGACGCCACTTTCACCACTTGTTCGTGCATCTGGCGAATTTCGGCCCAGCCCTCGTCCGAGAACTCCAGCTTCAGTGCGTTCTTTTTGATCGCCAAAGCCAGGATGTTGATGTCGATGGCGTCAGCGGCGCGCTCTACGTCACTGAGGAACATGATCATGTTCATGACGTTTTGGTGGACCACCGTCGTGGACTTGTTGGCATGGTCCAGAAGGAACATCTTGGTTTCGCGATACAGGAAGTCGACCTTATTATCGCGGTCTTTGATGGAGTCAAAGTCCTTCGGGTCATTCGTTTCAAACAGACGAATGGAGTCCTTGATCATGCCCAGAACGATGTCCGCCGTGCGCATGATTTCGCGGTTGGCATAAGAGATCGCCAAAGCGGAGCTCTGGTAGTTGTTCATGTTCACGAACTCGGTTCCGAACTCTTCAGACGCCGCTTTCGGGAACATTTTTTCAATCAGCTCGGCACCCTTGTTGATGAACGGGAAGAAGATGATTGAAGACAATACGTTGAAGATCAAGTGCGCATTGGCGATGGAACGGGTCTGAGTGGTGTCAAACGTCATCAGGAAGTCGATAAAGATCTGCGTAAACGGGTAGAAGATCACCACGCTTAAGGTTTTATAGAAGAAGTGCGCCCAAGCCACCTGTCGGCCGATGTAATTGCCGCCAGCCGCTGCAATCAGGGCCACGGAAGTGGTTCCGATATTGGCACCATACACCCACAACATCGCATCGTAGAAGGTGATCGCTTTGACGGTCGCCAAACTCATCGCCAGACCAATCGTCACTGCCGAGCTTTGTACGAAGGCGCAGAACACGACTGAGATCAGCAGTGAATAACCCGGATTGTCACGCAGACTTTGGAAGACCTCCGTCAACATTGGATTTTCCGCAAAGTGGTGGGAGGAAATCGAGATCAGCTTCATTCCGAAGAACAGCAGGCCAAACCCCATGAAGACCAGGGACAGATTTTTGAAGACTGTTTTTTTGGCCTTGAAATAGAAAGCAAAAGCCAGGGTGAACACCGGCAGGGCGTACTGGGTCAGATCCAAAGAGATCAACTGAACCGTCAGCGTGGTGCCGATGGCGGTGCCGATGATGACCCCCATCACCTGGCGCAGGTTGACCACGCGGGCCGAGCCCAAGCCCACCAGCATGGAGGTCACCGCCCCCGAGCTTTGCATCAGGGTGGTCAGCACCACCCCGGTCAGAATGGCCAGAAATTTACTTTGCGAAAGATGATTTAAAAGGCCGGTGATTTTTCCGGCCATCAGTTTCTCCAAAGAGCTGGAGGCCATGCTCATTCCGTAAAGGAAGAGTGCCACCCCGCTGACGAGGAGAATAAAGTACGAGTTGCCCGAGTCGATCATGATGCGTGTTCCCTCAAAACTTTGATGTTATCAAGGGGCTTCATATTTAGGAAGCACCAATACTGCGCGTGAATCTTTCTTAGGGTAAAACAAATCCTTAAAAAACTCAAAAACCGCTTATATACTTTGGTCTTACAGAAGGAAATCTCATGACCAAGCAGCCGGTGTTAGTTGTAGCCGCCGTGATTCAAAGACAGGAAGACCCCGAGGGGCGTATTCTTGTGGTTCGCCGTGGCCCGGATCAGTCGGGGGCAGGGTTCTGGGAGTTCCCGGGTGGGAAGGTGGAGGCCGGAGAGGCTCCGGAGCAGGCCCTGGCCCGAGAGATCACCGAGGAGCTGGCCCTCAATATCCGGGTGCATGACCTGATTGGTGAAGTGGACTTTGCTTATCCGTCCAAGACCATTCGTCTCCGGGTGTATTGGGCGTCAGTAAAGGGTGGCGAGGATCTGGTATTGACCGAGCATGATGACTTCAGATGGCAGCGAGCTGAAGAAATTGATGTGATGTCCCTGTCGGCAGCGGATCGTCCGTTTGTAGAGAAGATTCTGAATGGTTACGGCAAAAGATAAGAGCGCTCTGCAGGGGTGGGAAGGCGACAAAACTCACGTTCACCAAACCAGGAATAGCGGTTTTTAGCGATCAGTTTGTAAAGCACATCCCGCAAGGGGCCGGGGATGATCCAGGCCAGGCCAAACAGTTTGTAAGCTCCACCCAGGCCGGTGAGGATCTTCAAAATGGCAGCGGACCGGTAATAAAGTTTGCCTGACTCAAAGTAAATCACTGTATCAAGATTGGTCCGGTCCTGAGCACTCAGAACTTCTTCCGCGGTCGTTCCTTGCAAAGGTGCAAAGAGGAAAGTGTGGTTTTTGTCCTTGCTGATCACAGCATCGACAAAACCATTGCAAAGGTGGCAGACGCCATCAAAAAAGACCACATTTCGCATTGATATATCCACCTTTTCCATAGCAATTACAGGCTACAGTCCTTATAATCAAAGTTCAAGCAAGAGGAGTCGTGTTCGCATGGAAGTCTTTCTTTTTCCTCTAGTCAATGTGACCTTGTTCCCAAGGACAACTAAGCCTCTGAACATCTTTGAGCCCCGTTATCTTTCCATGATCAAGGAAGCTGTCGAGACCCAGACCCCGATTGCTGTGGGGTTTATTGAAGATCCTTCTAAAGTCACTCCAGTGCGTCCAGGAGAGACCGTTCCCTTTGTGCGTGAGGTCGCTGGATACGGGTATGCTCAGATTATCGAAGAGCGCCTGAACGGGACCCTTTTGGTCTTTATTCAGGGGCAGGGCAAGTTACGTCTGGGCAAGGTCCTTGATCGAGGGACTCCGTACATGGTTTGTGAGGGACAGATCATTCCAGAAAAAACCGTGCTTGAGCCCAGCCTAAGGTTGGAGCTGAATTCCCTGCATAAGATTCTGACCCGCTGGATCCAGACGCATATTCCGGACCCGGCTCAGAGGGATATTTTTATGAGAAACCTCACCCACCCCGAAGAGATTGTGGGGAGTTTTGCATCCTATCTGGTGCGTGATTACGATTTGCAGCAGATGGTTCTGGAATACGACGACATCAACGAGAAGGTGCACTTCCTGCACCGTCTGATGGAGTCCAACGAACTGACTACGTAAGTTTGTTGCTGCGGATGAAGAACACCCATTGCAGCAACACCACCCAGATCGTGTGAGCCAAAGCCAGATGCACGATTTTCATCCACACTGGCGCATGCAGAAGCAGCGTCGCAATTCCAAACAAAATTCCCGCAATTAACAACAGACTCATTTGTACGGAGCGTTTCTGCACCAGTTGGGATTCCGTGGTCTGCGCCTTCAGCCAGAAGAACAGCGCAAGGCCGCCGCCACCCAACAAAGCCAGGACCGGGTGGAACCCACGAAGGCGGACCAGGAAGTGGGATTCGCTTGAGAAATCATCCATCAACCCTTGCAGAAGATTGTCCGTCGGGAACAGGGAGTTGGACAGGGAGGCCCAGGCGCCGGTGATTCCGATTATGACAATCACCCACGGCATCAGGCGATAGCGACGATCCTGAGTTGTTGGAATTCGCAGATCTTCAGTCAGCAAGGCCGCCGCATAAGTCAGCGCCACCGATCCGGTCAGTAGGAAAGAGTTGATCTGGTGCAAAGCCATGATGAAAGCGCGATAAGGTGTATCGTTTGTGGTGACCAGGCCGAACAAAACCAGCTTGGCTCCCAGCAGGGCTTCAGAAATGGTGAAGATCAAAGTGGCCAGAGCGGCTTTGCGGGCATAGTGACCTTTGGGATAAAGCTTGCGTGCCACCCACCAGAAGTAAATCACCACCAGGCCGTAAATTCCGGACATCAGACGGTGACCGTACTCAACCCAGGTTTTTCCACGTTCAGCTTCTGGAATCAGTTGCCCATGGCACAGTGGCCAGGTGTCGCCGCAGCCGTCTCCAGAGTGAGAAATTCTGACCCAGGCACCCCAAAGGATCACCAGAAGGGTGTAAACGAGCAGGCCAAATGCAAATTGCTTGTATTGAGTGCGTTTCATAGTGACTTTTGAACTATCACGACCGTATCAGGGGGTCAATTCAAGGCTGTTCGATTGACTTCCAATCCCAGAAAAGCGTTAAATGAGCTATGTCTGAATCCAAGCACGCGCATCACCACCATTCACATTCCCATGGACACCATCATCACCACTCCCACGGCGCGGCTGTGGGGCGCATGACCTTTGCACTGGTGCTGAATCTGACATTTGCGGTGATTGAACTGATTGGCGGTCTTTGGACGAACAGTGTGGCGATTTTGTCGGATGCACTTCATGATTTTGGTGATGCCATTGCGATGCTTTTGGCGATCATTCTGGAAAAAGTGTCGCACAGACAAAGTGATGGCAAATTTTCCTATGGATACCGTCGTTTCTCCACCCTTGGGGCGGTGATCACCGGATTGATTCTGGTGCTGGGTTCGATTTTTATTTTGGTCGAGGCGGTGCCGCGATTGTTCGCCCCGCAGCAGCCGCATGCCGACGGCATGATCCTGCTGGCATTTTTGGGGGTGGCGGTGAATGGTTTTGCCGCATATCGTGTGTCCAAGGGTGAATCCTTGAATGAAAAGATGCTGATGTGGCATATGATCGAAGATGTTCTGGGCTGGGTGATGGTGTTGATCGGTGCCCTGGTTATGAAGTTCTTTGATGTGCCACAGTTGGATGCGGGCATGGCGATCGTTCTGGCAGCGTGGATTCTGTACAATGTGGTTCGCAATCTGCGCGAGGCATTGAAGGTATTTTTGATGGCATCACCAAGTCATATTCAGGTGCTGGATGTTGAAAAGGCCATACTGGAAGTGGAGCATGTTGTCGGCGTGCACCATGCGCATTTGTGGTCTTTGGACGGAGAAAATCACATCTTTACCGGACACGTGGTTGTGGCCGGCAGTGCCGGCCCTGTGGATATTGAAAAAGTCAAAAATCAGGTCAAAAAAAGAGTGCGTGATTTTGGTATTATCGAAGCCACCATCGAAACAGAATCTGACGGCACGAACTGCGCGGATCCGGAACACCACTAAGACTGTTTATAAATGAAACATATTTTTAAGCCCGGCACTGCCGGGCTTTTCTTTTTCCGAATCTCTGTCTGAGTCAGATTTGGAATCACTTCTTTCCACAGTCGGCACACTTCGCTTCAGAGTGAGACGAAGCTACATTTCAAATTCATAAAACTTTGCGATTTCCATCAGTTTTTTCACATAATTACCGATAAAGGTACGGGCCTAGAAAATAAGGAACCATTTATATGCTGAATTCGGTACGTAACACCAAAGGTAATATATTGCTGCAAATCCTCGCGGCCACCGCGGTGATGAGCACGTCTTTTTACTTTTTAACCAATTACGTGATCGGGCAAAGGCAGCAGGTCAGTAAGACCTCCAATGTCGTAAACCTGCGATTCGCCTTGAACAGCGCCATGGATTACGTCATCTTCGGAGTCCGTCAGAAGTACTGTTTTTCCAATGACAACTTGCTGATGAATGACCTGGGGGCAGAGTGTAATCTGGCGCACACGGGAAGTGTTGAGCGTCTGATCATGTCCACCGAGCAGGAGAATTTCATTCGCCAGCTGGTGAGTGATGGAAAGAACGTCGGTCCGATGGAAGCCGGCGCTTTGACTCAGAATAAAATCCGTTTGAAGACAATCGTGCGCCTGTTGGAAGTGGATAAGGCGACGACCTCACATCCGCTTTTCCCGGTGCTTAACAGTTTGAAATCGGTTCGCAATGACAAGGGTGAAGTGGTCAAGGTGGCCGCAGTGCGAGTGACCCTGACACGCAATGAAAGCATCAACCTGCCGAAGGCCGGTCGTGAAGTGTACGTCGATGCCCGTGCGGATCTGGTGGACTCGCTGGGCAATGTCACCCCTATCAAGGTGGGCAACAAAGAGCTGACCCTGAGATCTCAGATCGTCATCTATCCACGCGAGGTGGGTTCATTTGCTTTGCTGATTCCTCAGGATTTGTATATGGACCGCGCCTGGGATTCGACTATGAATGCCGGGGACGTGGCTTTGCATAAGTTCACCAGCCGCAAAGAGCTTGCGGGCAGCTCCGGTTTGGTTTTCCAAAGTCCGGTGTTTGTGAACCGCAACATCTATCTGCCAACGGACGAAGCTGCTGACGATGCGACGCCGGATTCGATCAATTATGCCGGAGTCACGTTTGCTGACCGTGTATATATGGGTAACGGTGACATCATGACGGCCAAGGGCAAGTATTCACCAAGAAACTCCGGTCAAATGGGGGATCGCTTCTGGGCTGACGTTCGCACTTTCGGGGGCTTCCTGAAGGGGGTTGAGAATGACGGTGGTCTGGATGCGGGCCTGATTTATCTTGCGGATAAAAACAAGAGTGTGAATGTTGATAAAACGCTGATGCAAATGTGTCAGGACATGAGTCAGAAGCAGGCGGACGTGACCAGTATCTATAAATCGGAACTGGGTGCGCGCATGCTGGATTCCGGCTACAACAGTGCCGACTATCGCCTGTATCTTTCCAATTGGAACTATTTCAGCCGTCAAAGTAACGCGCTGACGGTTGATAAAACCAAATGGGGCAACGGCAAGGTGGTTGTGGATGCCGCTGATTACAATGATGCGGTGGTGAAGCTTATCATGGCGGTCGGTGACCGCACGGTTGAAGTTCAGGTACCACGTTCGGGGACGGTGACGTTCACACCGGAAGTGGGATCAGCCGCTTTTGAGACCTCACTTAGAAACAAAATCAAAACTTCCCAGGCCACCTATGATGCGGCCGTGAAGGCAGAAACCGACCTGACAAAAAATTTGACCGCCTATCGTGCGGATTTAAAAGACAAGCAGGCAGACCTGGCAGAAGAAATGGCAAAACCAGTGAAGCCCACGTCCACTGAAAGTGGCACGGGCACTGGAACTGGTACCGGTACCGGCACTGAGTCCGGCACCAAGACTGTGGAGAAACTGGAAACAGAAACCAAAGTTGAAGACTCAGGCACCGAAACCGCGGGAACAGGTACAGGTACAGGCAGCACTGGCACTGGCGGGACTACAATTGACTATCGTGATGAGAAGCTGGTGGCGGAGCTTGAAAAAGCGATCAGTGATCTGAAAAAGCTCATCAGTGATCTTGAAAACAACAAGATCCCTGCGCAATCCTCAGTTGTGAATCTGGCATCAAAGCAGCTGGACACTGATAAGACGGCATTAAACACCTATGAGCTGCAGAAGACCAATCCGCCAAAAATTGTGGTGGAGGTTTCTCGTGCCAGTAAATCCTATTACTTCGACAAACTGGACTTGGACATCAGTGCCACAAATGTTCAGAACATGATCGACAAGAACGGGAACTACTCCGAGCCCTTCCTGGGGGTTCTGGCTTACGACAGTACTTATTATAAAAGCAACCCGATTGATCCCAACAACGTCAACACCAAGTTGATGGGTTATATCAACATGACTTTTAATAGCAGCAAAACCCAGCTGAATTTCCCAGGAGCCATTTCTCGAACACCATCCGGAGGCTCTGCGGTTCAGCTGGCTGAAACCAACGACCTTGAACAAATGATGACCGAGTGTTCAAAGGCCTACGGCACGATGACGTCAGCGGCCTTTGGCGGTGCCGGTTGGGATGTGAGCTTTGCCGCAACGGCACGCACCTCCTGGAACTTTGCCGGTGACAGTGGCAGTACTATCAAGTCTGATCCGGCCCTGTCGGCCTTTGAGTTTGACAACATGACTATCAATAATGCGACCTTCCAGGTTCGATCCATCGTCGGTAAGTGCGTGATCAAGGCCAGCTCCACCTTTGTGACGGGTTTCATGACCTGTGACGAACTGATCATTGAGAAGCGCAGTGCTCCATTGAGAATCATCGGCACCTTTATTGTGGGGCGTATGAAAATTGATCCGTCGGCAATCAAGGCCGGGATCAACTGGAGCAGTGTTTATCATCCGCAGGCCACGCGTGAACTGCGGGCGGCGGGAAGTCCGCGTATTCTGCGCTCCTTTAGCGGGGCGGATTGCAATGCCACAAACAACGAACCGATCTGGCATCCGATCCCGTCCATCAAAGCGGTGGCGGACCGTATGAACTGTAATACCATCAGTCTGCGTGCCAAAGCCGATCCGTTCCAGTGGACGGCGGTGGATCCAGACTGTGGTATTGCCGCTGGAACCACAGCATCGAATACAACCTGTAAGCGCCGACTGGTGCGTTTCTTCGTGGTGGAACAATCCCGTGAGGGAGGTATCTAATGAAAATGCAGAACGTGATCAGAAATCAAAAAGGTCAGACCATTGTTGAAGCCATTGTGGGCTTTGGTTTGATCACGATGGTGGGGCTGACCTTTGTTGGCGGCATGGTTTCCCTGAGAAACACCACCAAAAACACCCTGCTGCTGTCCTCTACGGACAAGCAGGTCAATGACATCGCCGAAAACATCAAGTCGGGCGTTGAAAACTATCAAATCAACTATGACTCCAACCGCAGTGTTTCTGAACTTTTAAATCCGGAAACACTGCCGATGGCCTGGGATAACGGGAAGGTCGCTTTGCGCAAGGACTGTGGCACCTGTGCGGGCACCTATGGCTATGTGATCCAGCCGTATCCTGAGTTTCGGGGTCTTTATAAAGTCACATTGCGTGTGACTCACAAGTCCTGGATCGAAAAGGGTGAAGCCTTTAAAGACTATCATTTCGTGGTGAGTGCAAAATGAAGAACTTAAACAATCGCGGTTTAACCGCAGTCGAACTAGTGATCGGCGTGGGCCTGGTGGCCATTCTGACCAGTGTTGTGGTGACGACGCAACTGTCTGTCACCCGGGACCAGGTCAAGATGACGAAGGATCTTGAAGATTCCATCGACACCAAGCTGGCAGAGCGTATTCTGTTTGGTGACTTCAATAACGTCGACCCATCCTACAACAACCTCACGGTGCTGGATGACTCCGGCAAGAAGTTCTTTGACTACTACCCGGATGTTCCTGCCAATGCCATAAAAAATGGTCTTGAACGGGAAGTCACACTGAAGCTCACCGGACGAAAAGAGTTTGTGATCATGACCCAGGATGTAGCGGCAGGCGGTGTCTTGGTTTATGACCCTGTGCTGGCTTATGAAGTGGGGCCGGCTCCGGACGACTTCAACGTGGCGGCAAGTCTTGAGTTTAAAGGCCTGAATTACAAAGACAAGGTCGCTTCACAAAGACCCGCCATGTGGAGCAACGGTCGCACGGTGATGCTGGATACCCCAGCCCGCCTGCGCCCGCTGGTCGGCGGGGTGCCAAACATGCAGGTGCCTCCTCGCAGTCCTATTTATGTGGGAACGGTCTATGGCATAACGACGGTCTCAGACTCCAGTATCAGTTCACTTGTGAACATGAAACATCCAGAGACTGACGAATATATGGCTTCAGCGGATCTTTTCCTGCGCCGGGCACCTTCCATCGGTGGTGGCCAGAGCCTGATCCGTCTGCGGGCGGTTCATCTGATCAAGTACTATCTGGAAGAAATGAAGGACACCGGCAGCAGCAAGCGCATGGCGCGACTGTACAAGGTGGCCTATGCGGGCGGGGGTTGGGGAACTCCGGTTCTGCTGGCGGACCGGGTGGAGGAGTTAAGCCTTCGCCGCGACTCGATTCTGAAAAGAATGATTTATTTTAAAGTTAAGAAAGTTAATACAACGACGACGGCAAGTCTGTAGTTGGTGTTTGGGGGAAATTATGGGGAACAACAATTTCAAAGTGATCTTGATCGCAGGGATGTTAATCTCTGGCGCGGCTCAGGCTGAAGACAAAGACTTCCCGATGTCCGTGAACAGCGCCAGTTCCGGGGAAACAGTGACGGCGGCGCCGGCGTCTGGAATGGTCAGCCGTTCGGCCAAAGATGTTGTGACGGTCCGCCTGAACAACTCCTGCTTCCCCACGAATCTGCGGGGGGTGACAAATCCACTGGCGGCATCAGCCATTATCACTGCGCAATTCACATTGGTGCTGGGAGGCAGGGATTATGCCTTTACCGTGCACTACCCAAGTGATCTGGTTTTGAAAACCGGGATGACAACGTCCACACCAGCGCCCATGGCGCAGGATAAATTTGTTGTGACCGGGGCGTCGGGCTCGGCGGCGTTGTTTGGTAATGCCGTGGTGATGAAAACCAAAATTCCAACTTCGGTCAGCGTGGATGATTCGGGTCAGGTGATGATCCCTGAAAAAGGGGATGTGTCCCTGAAGTCATCAAGCTTCGTGCAAAAGGTGAACTGTGACGGCTCTGCCGCCGTGTACGGACAGTATGGTTATTCGTCCTATACACCCACCCGCAAATGCGGTGATTACATGGGTAAAGACGGTGCCATCACAGCGTCCTTTGGTGGGATCTCAGTGTCAGCGGATAAATCGGTGGTGGACATCAACGTGGCCTTCCCGGGTGAAACAGGCTTCTGTGGTGGGTACTGGTCACCTCTGATGGTGTTCTTTGATGATCAAAGACCGAGCTTTAACAACATGAGTGACTTCCCGCTGAATCCGATTGGCAAAACCCACTGGCCTGAAGCCAATGCTCCAGGCTGGTTCGTGGCCCTGGATCGTGACAAGTCCGGCAAGATTGACCAAAAAGACGAGCTTTTCGGTGACAACGCTTCAGATGTGAATGGATTTGAAGTGCTAAGAGCCTTTGATACCAACAAAGACGGCGTGGTTGATCACCGTGACAAGGGATTCAAAAAACTGGTGATGTGGCAGGATAAAAACGGCGATGGCATTTCCCAGAAAGAGGAGATGATCCCGCTGCACAGCAAAGTCACCAAGATCTCTTTGAATTATGAAAAGGGCGTGGTGACTCCGATTGGCGCCTATGCCGAGGCCCGCGAGCGCGCGGACTTCTGGTATAAAGACGGCAAGAAAATCAAAAAAGGAAAGATTGTGGACATTTGGCTTGCGCCTGCAGAAACCAAGCTCAGCCAAAGATAAGTCACTGTTTTAAAAGTTCCTGAATTTTCTTTTCCAAAGCCTGTGAGTTTTTTTCATCGTAACCACGATAAAAAACCACAGGCTTTAGCTTTTTATCAAATACATAAAGCGTCGGAAGAGCCAGGACTTTGAAGTCCTCCAGCACCAGTCGCCCCTGATCGTGAAACAGCGGAAAATCCAGTTTCACGGTTTTAAGAAAGGCGTCACGCTCGGCAAGGTCCTCGTCCTCGTTCACGCCGATGACGACCAGTCCCTGGCTGCGGTATTTCTTGTACAGACTGTTATAGTGGGGCAGGGCCGCCTTGCAGGGCTCACACCAGGAAGCCCAGAAATCCACCAGAACGACTTTGCCCTGAAGATCCTTCAGCGTTTTGATATCGCTTTTTCCCAAAGTCACCGTCGGCAGGCGTTTGAAAACAGCCGTCGAGGGCATTTCTTTGGCCAAGCCAGAACTGGCCATAATGAAAACAAAAAACGCCGCCAGAAATCTCATCTAAGAGATCCTTTCAATGTACTTAAGAAGCAAATCACGCCCACGCACTTTGGCGCGCAGAACCGCCAGGAAGATAAACACCCCGCCGGTCTTACGATCCAGGAAGATGATTTCGCGTGGTGGTGTGCGAAAGTGGAAGCCCCGGATGATCTGAAACACTTTTCGGGAAAGTCGCTGGGGCAATGTTGTGTTTTTCCAGTCGTAAGTTCCGTCAGCGGCGATCTGGCCCTGGTTGTTACGGGGGTCGGTGTACTCGATGAAGGGTTCGACCGTTTCAAAGCAGAATTCTTCAAAGACCTGCTTCAGTACGGGGTCATCATTGTCATGGACAAATTTTAAGTCCATGGCGGCCTTCATGAAAAGATCCCGGTCATTCAAAAGAGAACCTTTGACCATGCGCCGGTACGGAGCCAGGAAATCCAGATCATAGGAACGGGTTGCGCCGAAATCAAAAAGTACCAACTGGTCCCGTCCCTGGGGATCAATGCGGATGCGGTAATTGCCGGCATGAGGATCGGTCTGAACCACACCCCATTCAAAGATCTCTTTGAAATAAAGATCCAGAAAATTCAGAGCCAGGCGATTGCGTCTTTCCTGTGGCAGGCTTTGGATCAGGGAATCATCGGCGCGCAGGCCCCGTTCAAAGGTGGTGGCCAGAATGCGGGGGCCTGAAAACTCACGAATGACTTTCGGAACGACAAAGCGGTTGTCGCCAGCAAGGCGGTTGTGAAAGTCTTCAGTCAGGCGGGCTTCCAGTTCGTAGTCGGTTTCCTGAACCAGCATTTCACGGACCTCGGCAAAAACCGGATCCATGTTAAAGTCCTTTGGCAGAAGCTTCAAGGTCCCCAGAAGTGTCTTGATCGCCCGAAGATCGCTGTCGATAGCACGATCCACATTCGGGTACTGGATTTTAAGCACAATGCTTTCGCCGGTGGCTTTGATGCGTGCACGGTGAACCTGGCCCATGGAAGCCGAAGCCAGGGCTTCTTTCTCTATCTCCAGAAGGGCCAGCTTTTCCGGGGGCAATTGTTTTTTTAAGGTCGGCTCGATGGCCTCCCATGAAAGGGGTGGGGAGTCATGCTGCAGGGATTTCAGCAGTTCATTGGCTTCCGGCGGCAGAAAGTGTTCGCCATACATGGAAAGCATCTGCCCGGCCTTCATCAGGCTGCCCTTGAGTTCGCCCAGCTCGGCACTGATGTTTTGAGCCTGGCTTTGCAAAAGCTGCTTCCAGGTTTCTTCTTTGGATTCTTTGGATTTTAAGGCGGTGGTGACCCCGTGCTGGGCGATGGAGGCTCCGGCCTGGATGGTCAGTTTGGCCAAAGAAAGGCTGCGTGAAAAGACCGAGGATTTGATCTTCTCAATCTTTTTTGTATGTTTTTTGGCAGACTTTTTTTCATCCATAGAATCCCAATTTACCTTAAGTAGGCGAAATGTTAAACTTTTATTCCTATGTCAAAAGTCACACTTTTTTGGTTCCGCCGCGATCTCCGTCTAGATGACAACGCGGGGCTGTATCATGCTCTGAAAGAACGCTCTGCGGTGTTACCGCTGTTTATCTTTGATTCTGAGATCCTGGAGAATCTCGACGACCCGGCGGATGCGCGGGTGACATTCATTTATGAGCAGATTCAGGACATGAAACAGCAATTGAACGCCAAAAAATCAGATTTGATTGTGCGCCATGGAAAGCCGTTGGAGGTTCTTAAGACCCTGTCGGATGAAATGGCAGTCGAGGCCATTTACGCCAATCATGACTATGAGCCTGCTGCCCGCAAACGTGATGAAAAGGTCGCCGCTTGGGCGGCTAAAGCCGGCATTGAGTTTCTGACTTTCAAGGATCAGTGTTTGTTTGAAAAAGATGAGATTCTGACGGATGCCCGCAAGCCTTACACGGTGTACACACCCTACAGAAACAAAGTGCTGGCCAACCTGTCAGAGTTTTATCTGAAGTCCTATCCCAATGATCTGTATGAAAGCAGTTATGCCAAGGTCAAAAAAGCAGAACCGCTGCTGACACTGAAAAGCCTTGGCTTTGAGCGCAGTAATATCGAGTTCCCGCCCATGGATCTTTCCACCAAGATGCTGAAGACCTATCACGCCACGCGGGATTTTCCGGCCGACGAAAAGGGCACCTCGCACCTGGGGCTGCACTTGCGTTTTGGAACGTTGAGCGTGCGGGAGCTTGCGCGTGAGGCGAAAAAGTATTCCCCTGTATGGTTGAGTGAGCTGATTTGGCGTGATTTCTTTATGCAGATACTTTGGCATTTTCCGCAGGTGGAAAATCAAAGTTTCCGGCCTGAGTACGACAAGATCGCCTGGCGCAAGTCCAAGGCCGACTTTCAAAAGTGGTGCGAAGGGCGCACCGGCTATCCCCTGGTGGATGCGGGAATGCGTGAGCTGAATGCCACTGGTTATATGCACAACCGGGTGCGTATGGTGGTGGCAAGCTTCCTGTGCAAGCATTTGTTGATTCACTGGTATGAAGGGGAGCGGTACTTTGCCAAAAAACTTTTGGACTATGATCTTTCAGCCAACAATGGCAACTGGCAGTGGGCGGCGGGGTCGGGCTGTGATGCGGCTCCGTACTTTAGAATCTTCAACCCGCAAACCCAGTTTGAGAAGTTTGATCCTGATGGCAAGTATGTGCAAAAATGGGTTCCAGAATATGGAACGGATGAATATCCGCAGCCGATGGTGGATCACAACGAAGCCCGAGGGCGCTGTTTGCAGGCCTTCACCAAAGTTCTGAAAAAGTAGGAGACAGTCATGCGAATTCTGATTACGGGTGCGACCGGATTGATTGGGCGGGAGTTGGGAAAGGTTTTGGCTGAAAAAGGTCATGATCTATATGTTGTCAGTCGCGATCAAGCCAAGGCCCGCGAACTGCTGCCATTTCCCTGTGAGATCATAGAGGGGGACCTGAATGCCGGTCCTCTGCATGACTCCCGTCTGGCCAAAGTTGAGGCTGTCATCAACCTGATGGGTGAATCCATCGCCGGTGAACGCTGGACAGAGGATAAGAAAAAACGCATTTACCAGTCCCGTGTGATCGGAACGCGCCATTTGGTGCAAAGTCTTCCAGAAGATTTAAAGTGTTTTGTTACCTCCTCTGCCATGGGGATCTACGGGGATCAGAAAGACACAAGTCTGACCGAGTATGCTTCGCATGGAGATGATTTCCTGGCAAATCTTTGCAAAGAGTGGGAGTCCGAAGCCGCCAAAGCTCCGGGGCGCTCGGTTTTTGTGCGTACGGGGATTGTGCTGGCAAGACAAGGCGGGGCTCTGGATCAGATGCTGTTCCCGTTCCGCAGCGGTGTTGGTGGAATCCTGGGGGACGGCAAACAATGGATGAGCTGGATTCATCTGAAAGACATTGTCGGACTGTATGTTTTTGCGTTGGAACATCATGAAGTTGAAGGCGCCTTGAATGGCGGGGCCCCGCATCCGGTGACCAATCGCGAGTTTTCAGAAACACTGGTGCAGTCCCTGGGGACTCGTTTGGGGCCGGCCGTGCCGCTGTTTGCCTTGAATATTTTGTTCGGAGAGCTGGCTAAATCCTTGGTGGCTTCGGTGCGTATGCAGCCGGAAAAGGCGCTCAGTCTGGGGTACAAGTTCCACTATGAAAATCTTTTGGAAGCTCTGAGTGAAATTTGTCTGCCATTTAAAATGGGGGAAGAGATCTTCGTTGCCGAGCAGTTTGTGCCGGCTCCGCCGGAAAAACTTTTTCCGTTTTTCAAAGACGCCCACAATCTGGAGCGCATCACACCACCAACCCTGAATTTTCTGATCGAGAAAATGTCGACGCCGGAAATCGGTCAGGGCACGCTGATTGACTATCGTCTGAAAATTCATGGCGTTCCGGCCAAATGGAAAACCGAGATCGACGAATGGCAGCCGCCTTTTAAGTTCGTCGACAATCAGTTGAAAGGTCCGTACCGGCTGTGGCATCACACACATGAATTCCGTCCGTTCTGTGGCGGGACCTTGCTGGTGGACCGGGTTCGTTACCGCATGCCGATGGGCTTTTTGGGATGGCTGGTTTCAAACCGTTTTGTCAGAAAGGATGTTGAAAACATCTTTGCGTTCCGCCGCCGCTATATCGCCAATATGGGAACGCTGCCCACGAAGACCGACTGATCACTGACGGTTGCGCAGTTCACGCAGATAGCGGAACTGCTCCACGTCCCGGGCCAGCAAAAACGGATTGACGCTTTCCTCGATGGAAAGCTTCAACGGAACGCTGGGCAGGTTCAGTTCCCGGCGATTGGAAAGTTCGTTGGCATAAAGCTCCAATGCCTCTGAATCTCCGGTGATGGGCGTGTTGTCCTGATTCGTCAGAATACGGCAGAACTCCAGATTGCTTTTAGTGTATTCATGAGTGCAATAGATCAGCGTCTGTGGTGGCAGCTTTTTGATGCGCTGAAGGCTTTCATAACCCTGCTCAAAGGTCCCTTCAAACAGTCTTCCGCAGCCCAGTCCAAAGATCACATCACCTGAAAAAAGCCATTTGTGTTTTTGATTCCAGTAAGCAATGTGTCCCAGTGTGTGACCGGGAAGTTCCATAACGGTGAAGTCCCACGGGCCGCAAGTGACTGAATCACCCTCTTTCAGCCATTGATCCGCCACGGGGATCTGTTTCTGGTTTTTTTGGGGGGCATACACGGGGCAATCGAAGGCGGCCTTCAGCTCACCCACTCCGCCAATGTGATCGGAGTGATGGTGAGTCAGTAAAATTGCGGCAAGGTCGAGCTTATTTGCGCGCAAGAAGTCAATGACCGGGCCCGCATCACCCGGATCCACTGCCACAGCTTTTTGGGTGGCATCATCAGTCAGGATAAAGACGTAGTTGTCATCAAAGATGGGAACCAGCTCGACATGTTCTTTTTTTGCCATGTCTTATTCTTGCAGTTGGGGCGGGCTTCGACAAGACCAAGGTGGGTTTGATTAGCAGCACAACTGGCCTTGGGGAATCTGGATTTTTACACTAAAATCAGAGGTTATTATGAAGATCAAAGTAGAGCTCGAGGGCCGTGATTTTATTGAAGTGCAATGCCAGGGGGATAATGCCCAGGCACCCGGAGCGGTTGAAAAGGTTTCGATCATGGGTTGTTCCCAATTTATGGATATGATGCAGACTATGCGCAAAAACTTTGGGGCGGACCTGAAGAAGTGGCCGGTGCCGGAAGGGCAGGATCATTCCAGTTTGTTGTTGCGTGAAATGATTTTGCGTCTGCGTGGCGAGTGGGCTTTCCCGTATTGCGAGGAAGAGCTTTGTCACTGCCGTTCTGTTTCTGTGCACACCGTGGATCAGGCCATCATAGCGGGCGCACATTCCACGGACGTGGTCAGTCGTCAGACCAATGCCAGCACCAACTGCGGGACCTGTCGTCCCGAGGTTCAAAAAATCATCGATTTCAGATTGGGTAAAAAGACCGCCTAAGTGTCCTTTTTTTGGGGCGCCGGAGCTTTTCCGCTGAGGTCTTCAGTGATCTTGTCGGGGAAGGTCCCGTTTTTCAGGTAATAGTCCAAAAGAGGTCCCAGTTTGCGGCGGCAAGAGCCCCCGCAGGGGCCAACCCCGGCTGAGGTTGTGTCAAAGATGTCGTTCAGGGTGGTGGCGCCGTTTTTAATGGCCTGCTCGATGGTCTCACGACTCACGTTATTGCAACGGCAGATGATTTCAGTCTTTTTCTTGGCGCCCATGGCCTAATTGTAATGCCCCGCATCCGAAAAGGATACTTCAGAACCCTTAGTATTGCTAAGCGTCATAAGTGCATTGAAAAGCCCGCCAGAATCCTGTAAAACAAATGTCCTTCTAACACTGGAGCTGAAATGGCTATTGCTACACCTGATAAACTTCCTATGACCATCCGCGGAAAAGCGCTGCTGGATGCAGAGTTGAAAAAGCTTCTGTTGGAAGAAAGACCGTCCGTGATTCTGGCGATCGAAGAAGCTCGCGCACAAGGCGATATCTCTGAGAATGCCGAATATGAGGCCGCTAAAGAGCGCCAGGCTATGATCGAAGGTCGTATTGCTGAAATTCAGGGCAAATTGGCTGGTGCTGATGTTATCGATACAGCGCAAATCAAAGCGGATCGTATTGTTTTCGGTGCGTTTGTGAAGATCGTAGACACTGAGTCCGAAGAAACCTTCCAATACCAGATCGTGGGTGTGGATGAAGCGGACGTGAAAAAGGGCATGATTTCCATCCTGTCTCCTTTGGCGCGCGCGCTGATCGGTAAAAAAGACTCTGACACCGTAACGGTGCAAAGTCCTAAAGGCGATAAAGAGTTTGAAATCATCTCCTTCGAGTATAAGTAATTTTCTTGTCGGTCCATGACCTTCTCTGTGAGAATAGGTCATGGACTCGCGCAGACGCCTCTCAGACCGACATCTCATAGCTGAACAACCTGGAATGACCATTCTTCTGACGGGTCTGATTCTGGCGTTTCTTCTTGGTTACACCACGAAATCCCTGCTGTCGCCATCAAGGCTGGCAGCACGAATTGAAAAAGCCGCAAGTCACATTCATAAGGACGTCAAAGTCAGCTTTGGTTCTGCCTATGTCAGTCTGAGCAACGGCATTCTGCCGCGCTTTGCAGTGATCATCACCAATGTGCGCATGGAATCTGCGCAGACCTGCTGGGCATCGCCGGTGATGGAAATTGATGAACTTCGTCTGCCATTGTCTTTCCTGAATCTGATTCAGGGCAAGGCCCCGGTGCGTGTGGTGGAAGCCAACAGTGTGAATCTGATCTTGCGCGAGGACTTCAAAAACTGTGACCCTACGGACCCCGAGCAGATCCCGGCCAGTCGTCCAAGACCGGCGGTGATGCTGTCGCCATCAGAACAAAGTCAAAAATACCGCAACGATGTCCGTGGCGTTTCTGTGGGCACGCTGAAGATCACTTCCGCCAAACATCCACAGTATTCCACCGAGCTGATGAACTTTGCGGTGAAGGTGAAATCCTTTGAGCCGAAAGTCATTGAAGTCACTGCCAAAACCCACTTGATGAAAGACAGTCAGGTCGGGGACTATCTGTCGCATGCAAATCTTTATTTGCAATACAAGGAGTCCCCGGAAGCCGCCGTGCAGGCGCATTTCTTTGGGAACTGGCGTGAAGGGCACTACAGTGTGATTGCCAACTACACCCTGGGCGATCAGTTGCTGGCGGTTGAAACTGATTTGAAGCACATTCCGCTCAGTCAGATTCTGGCGATTCTGCAAAAGTATCAGCTGGCGTCGCGGGATCTTAATGGTCGTCAGGTGTGGATGTCCTCCAAGGCGCGCATGGTGGGTCCGGTGGATGAAATCCGCACTCTGCCCCTGGAGATCCGCGACCTGCGCATGGAAGGTGATCTGGGAGAGATGCATGTTGAAAAAATCAACATCAGCTCCATCGAGCCCCTGAAGTATGAGCCTATTCAAATCGATGTGAAAAAACTGGATATCGAAAAATTGCTGGTGCTTTTGAATCGCTCCAAACAAACCAGCATATTGGGCCATCTGGGCAGCTTCACGGGACGTGCGGAAGTGGTCTCGGACCAGAAAATGCGCATGAGTGGTGAACACGCGGGTCTTGAGTTTGTTTTTTCCAACAAAGGCCAGCGTGAGCTGCAGGTGATTGAAAGCATGGTCGGAGACATTGCCCTGGATCAGGATCAGTGGAGCTTTCAGATTAAACGTGTAGAGCCCCGTGGCGGCGTCTTTGTCGGGGATTTGAGTCTGCGCGCAGATCGTGATTTTAAGACTGTGGCGGTGAAAACCCATATCGATGAATTGCAGCTGGCACTGCCGGTGCAAAAATTGATGACCAACGGTGGTGAGATCGGGTTGATGAGTCTGGATGGTGATCTGCGCTTTGGTGAAGGCAAGGTGCAGTCCTTGAAAGGGTTGCTGCGTTTGAATTCCATGGATGTGGAAGGTGTGGCCTTGGGGAAAACTCGGGCTTCCTTTGACTGGAGCAAGGGGGAGGTTCTGCTGAACGCCCAGGTGCAGTCAATGAAGGTGTCTCCAAATTCACCGACGGCCGAAGTGTTGCGCCCGGTGACTTTGAATTCGTGGTGGCATGAAGGAGTTCTGAATCTGACAGGTCTGACCGGGCAGCTTGGGGCGAAAAGCTCTAAAGAATTTTCCTGGAAGGGATTCCAGGCCCAGGCTTCACGCACGGGCAAACTGAGTACGGAAGGTTCCTGGGATGAAGGGGCCCGCCTGAAAGGGCATGTGCAGGTGAAAGATGGCAGAATCCAGCGGCGCTGGCAGATTCAAGGCACGCGTGAACTTCCGCAGTTTGTGGAAGAAAAGGCGCGGCGTTAATGATCGTTTTGCTGGTGGGGCTGGCCGTCGCAGTTTCTTTGCTGTATCGCCATAGAACCTGGAAGGCGCAAGCCTGGCCGATGGAAGGGGTAAGACCTCCGGCTTGGCAGGCTCATCGTGGATTCTGGAAAGCCGGGGCTCAGGAAAATTCCTATTCTTCTTTTGTGAAGGCCCGGGAAATGGGTTTTCAGATGTTTGAACTGGATGTGCGTTTGTCCCAGGATGAAGTGCCGGTGGTGTTTCATGATGGGGATCTGAAGCGTATTGCCGGAAAGGATCTGCGCGTGTCCGAGGTGACGGCGGCGGATCTGAAAAAATGGGCGGGGGCCTGCACTTTGGAAGAAGTGCTGGCGTCCAAAGAAATTCCGGATTCCATCAATATTGAAATCAAGAGCAACACTGTATTTGATTCGCGTCTGGAAAAGCACGTGGCAGGACTGGTGCAAAAGTATCAGCGCGAAAAGAGTGTGATGTTTTCAAGTTTCAATCCCATCTCAATTTGGCGCTTAAGTCACCTTTTGCCGCAAGTGCCACGGGCGCTGCTGGCGACGGGGGAAAGTGATCCGGAAAATAAAATCTACCTTAAAAAGCTTTGGCTGGCTCCGTATATCGGGGTGAACGCTTTGAATTTGGATTATCGCTTCATCACGCCGAAAGAAGTGCGCGCCTATAAAGAGCGCGGCATTCCGGTGGCATTATGGACGGTGAATGATCCGGATCGCGGCAAAGCTTATCTGCAGGCTGGTGCCATCAGCATTATTTCTGATGTAGAGAAATCAGCGGATTCATTTTCTTAAAATACAAAGGCGACGCAAAAGCCAGCAGTGCCATGGCTGAATAACCATGGGGAAGTTTCAGTGCTCCCGGTTGCTCTTGCAGTTCGGTGAACGGCAGGGTTGCTTTCAGATGATGATGCGAATGGTACCCCAGATTGATCAGAGTGTAGTTTGTGACGGCCTGATAGCTGTCCCATGAATGCGGGGCTTTGGTGCCTTCATAAAAGCCGTCTTCTTTTTTGGTGCGCACCAAACCATAGTGCTCGATATAGTCCGCAGTCTGAAGCAGAAGCACTCCCACAACCCCCTGTCCCAGCCAGAAGACAAGGGCCGCATTTCCGTAAAGGCCAAATACTGCAAGACACATCAATACCTGTAAAAGCAGATACCACACAATACGGTGGCGAACCCGGTGCCACAGGGGCTTGTTGTTCAGACGTTTGTTTTCAAGCTTGAAGGCGTCCCAAAGACCCCCAAAGAAAGAGCGGAAGTGATAGGTGTAAATCCATTCATTTTTGCGGGCGGTGGCGGGATCTTCCGGAGTTGCGACATTCTTGTGATGGCCATACACATGCTCGATGGCGTAGTGAGCGAAATTCGCCAGCAGCAGCAGTCCCACACCAAGGCCGCGCATGGTTTTTTCACGACGGTGGGCAAGTTCGTGGGCGGTGTTGATGGCAAGCACTCCGGTGATGGCACCGAAAGAAAGAATCAGCCCGGTCAGTTCCAAGGCTGTGGCATCCAGAGAATGAATTACTCCGGTAAACAGAAACACAGACATGAACGGAAGTGCAAAAATCAACAAGGCCTCAGGCAGGCGGCTTTTGGGGCGAACTTCGGGGATGTGTTTTGTGCGTAAGATATGATCCCAGATCGGGTGGATAACAAAAAGACCGATGACTCCCAGGAAAGTCCACGCGCCACCCAAGGCAGCCCCAAGCAATGCCAGCAGGGCAAAGAGATAAGCAAGACTGTAGCGGGAATAAAATAAAAAAGCCTTCATGGTTCTAAGTAAAGTTTAGCTCCAGGAAGGCTTTTAAGAGAAACAAAAAAACTAAAACTTAGGAGTTTTGGTTTTCGCCTTGTTTCTGAGTTTGACCCATAGACTGTTTATTCTGATGGGAAACTTGCTGGTTGTCGTGAATGTCTTTGGCATCAACGTCGATTTCATTCAGGCCTTGTTTGAAACCACGGATGGCTTTACCCATGGACTGACCCAATTGTGGCAGACGGCTTGGACCGAAGAAGATCAAAAAGATAACTGCAAGAAGCAGAATGTGCGTAAGGCTAAACTCACCCATGGGGTTCCTCCCAAATTTCTTAAAGTGTACACTTTTTAGACCTGTCTGGGAGGAAAATCAATGCTTGTCTGGGTTATTCCACTGGCATATCGATAATTTCGACCTGGTCTGCGTCGGCCGCCTCTTGCTCAAGGCCGTCGGCTTCCTCGCTGCCCACAGCAACGACTTTTGTACCTTCAGTCACAGTTTGTACCGGGATGGCTTCAGAGCTCTGAGGCTTGCCTGGGAGCTGTTTTGCAATGCCCTTGGTTGGCACAGGTGCCTGGACTTCGCGAGCGGCTGGAGGGGCCTTGGAGGTCTTTTTTGCACTGCCATTGCCCATCTTTTTAAGCTCTTTGTCGTATTTGGACTTCAGATCAGCGAGCTCTTTTTGATAGTTTTTTCGGATTTCCTCAACCTGAGTGTTGCGTGCCTCTGTAATGCAGGAAGAGTAGGTCTGGAGAGCTATCTCTTTGGCCTGGGCGCGGCAGGTCAGCTCTGCAGCAGTTTGTGGCATGGCTGAAAGCGAGAACATAATAGTGGCAAAGAAAGAGAATACGGTTTTCATATCAACCCCATTTATCTATAGCCCCCTATAACAAGATCCGTGCCGGGCTTGCGCCAAGCCAAGGGGGCTTTGAGGACGGGGGATCTTACATTTTTACATCCTTGATCAGTCTTTTGTCGGCACATCCTGAACGCGAAGAAGGGTCAAATTACATATGGTGACTTCCTGTCAGGGGAGTAAATTGAATCCAGAGGAGGACGCCATGTTACTGACCTCTATATTTTTTGCATTTTTGCTGGGTGTGGGGCAAGCACAGCCCCCGTTGATGAAGACAGAAAAAATCACAATCCCCTGGGCCGTGACTGATTGGGAACCTTATTACATTCAGGAGGGGTCCAATGCGAACATGGGGCGGGTGGATCGTTTGCGCCGGATTCTGGAGGAGAATCTGAAAGACTATCAGCTGACCGACGTTCAGGCGGATATGCCCAAGACGATAGAGCTCTGGAAGCTTGATAAAAATATCTGTTCGGGTTCGGCATTGATGACTCCGGAGCGGGAACAGCTGGCCTATTTCACGGCGCTGTCTTTTCAGGTTCCTCTTGAATATGTTCTGGTGACTGCAAGAGCAAAAGTGCTGGAAGGATCTCCGCCAGAGGTGTCTTTGAAAGAACTCATAAAGAATAAAATGTGGCGCGGGGTGTTTGTGAAAGACCGCTCGTATGGTCCGGAGATTGATCGTCTGCTGAAGGATGTCTCTGCCCGGGACGGGCACCTGACCCTGAAAAAGAGTGTGACTGACGGATACACCTCATTGATGAAAATGGTGGAGAAAAAACGTTTTGATTACATGATTGAGTACGAGGCCGTGGTGCGGGCCTATAACGAAAAGATTTTCCCGGCAAAACCGCTTTTAACAAGAGCTGTGAAAGAGTCGCGTCCTTCCGCCATTTTTCATCTGGCTTGCACAAAAAATCCCTGGGGGCGGGATGTTGTTCGCAAGGTGGATCAGCTGTTGCAGAAATTGGCGCTGACCAATGAATATCAACGGGCAGTGGAGTCATGGCTGGAGCCTGACCTGCAAAAGAAAAATCGTAAACTTTTAGATGAGTTTTATCAAAAAAGAGCGCAGGGACCGTGGATGACGGTCCCTCAGTAAGAGCTAGCGACGGATCGCTTTTGGATCGATGGCGTCTTGCAGGCCGTCACCCAGATAGTTGAAGCTGACAGTGGTCAGGAAAATCAACAGACCGGGAAGAACCGCCAGGAATGGGGCCTGATAAATCAGCTCTTGAGCATTGTTCAGCATGTTCCCCCAGCTTGGGGTTGGAGGCATGATCCCCAGACCCAGGAAGCTTAAGGCGGCTTCAAATAAAATGGATTCGCCCACACCCAGAGTGATTGCCACCAGCATCGGCGCAATCACGTTCGGGAACATGTGGCGGATGATGATTGTGCTGTCTTTGGCACCCAGTGTGCGCGCAGCCAGTACGAATTCACGTTCACGGATGGACAAAATACTTCCGCGCACCAGACGGGCCACGGCCATCCACGAGAACAGGCACAGAATGATAATCATCTTAAAGATGCTTTCATTCGAGGTGCTGATGATGGCTTTCAGCCACGGGATTTTCGATAAATCAATTGCCGCGATTACGATAAGCACCGGAATATGCGGCAGGGACAAAAGTGCATCTGTCACACGCATCAGGAAGGTGTCAATCATGCCACCATAAAAGCCCGCGATACTGCCGATTAAAAGACCGATCAGTGCGGATGCCAAAGCCACCAAAACACCCACACCCATGGAAACACGGGTGCCGTAAACCAGGCGGATGAAAACATCGCGGCCCAGTTCGTCGGTGCCGAACAGATGGAAGGTTTCAAAGTTATTGAACAAAGAAATCAAACCCGCCGTTTCAGCGATATTTAAGCTCTTCAGGTCTGACAGCGCTTTCGAAACTTCCTGCGCACCCAGTTCGTAGATGGCGTCAACTTCGGCAACAGCCACGATGCCTTTTTCCACAAGGGCTTTTTGTACGGCATCGGCCGCTTCCGGATGTTCGGTGATGAAACGTTCGATTTCAGTTTCACGCACATCCAGGCCCACAGACGCCGTCGTCATCGGTGCCAGATAGCGGTTCCCCACATTCTGGACATCCGGATCAAGTCCTGTCACCGACTGGATGGTTCCGGCAAAAATGGCCACCATCAGGAAGATGCTGATGATCACAGCCCCGGCCACCGCCAGTTTGTGATCCAGGAACTGGGTTAGAACCATCTTCCACATCGGCTGGGCTTTTTCCAGTTCCGCGCGGTCCTTGGCTGACAGTTGGTTGGAGTCGATTTCAATTTCGTTCATGGTCATTTCGCTCATATACTATGATCCTATTGGTAAGAGATGCGAGGATCCGCAAAGCCGTACATGATGTCCGCCACCAGATTCATCAGCAAAACCATGCTGACAGAAATCACGAAAGAGATCATGGCCACGTTGTAGTCATTACCGATAATGGAGTCGTAAACAAGTTTACCCACGCCCTGATAAGCAAAAACAGTCTCAGTAAGGATGGCACCGGAGAACAATCCCGAGAAGCTCAACGCCAGGATCGTGATCAGCGGGATCAGGGCATTGCGGAAGCCGTGCTGCCAGATCACCGTCTTGCGGGACAGGCCTTTGGCGCGCGCGGTGCGGATAAAGTCATTGCGCATGGCTTCGAGCATTGCTGAACGTGTGAAGCGCGAGAAACGTCCGATCTGTTGAATGGACAGGCTTAAAACTGGAAGAATCAGATAAATGGAGCGGTCTTTGATGTCAGCCCATAGGCCCAGATCAGAGGCTCCGATGGTTTGTGTGCCCCCGGCCGGTAGGACGGGGAATTTCACGGCAAAAAGAATAATCAATACAATGGCCAGCCAGAATGAAGGGATGGAGATGCCCCCGAACGAGAACAGATTCACTATATAGTCTGTTCGACTTCCCGGTTTTAATGCCGAGATCACGCCCAGCGGAATGGCGATGCCAATGGATAGAATCAGAGAGATTGCAGAAAGTAGGAAGGTGTTCCACAGGCGCGGACCCATCAGCTCCTGAACCGGAACACGATAGGTGCGGCTGTAGCCAAGATCACCCTGAAGGATGGAGCCCATCCAGCTGGCGTAACGTTTATAGACCGGCTGGTCCAAACCGTACAACGACTTCAGACGGGCGACGTCCTCAGCGGTGATTTTGGGATTGGAGGCCACCATCATGTCCACCGGGTCACCGGGCATCAAGCTCATCAGATAGAAACACACGTAGGACAGGATCACTATCACAGCGAGTGTCTGCAAAATGCGGCGGGTGATGAATGTAGTCATAACAGGGGTCCTCCAGAGTCAGGGATCTAGTTCAAGTTCCAGTCTTCGATGTTGTTTGTCTCGTAGAACTGGTGACCAGCCATTTTGTAACCCTTCAAGTTTTTCGGAGTTACAGAAATGTCAGAGCGGTAGTAAAGCGGCAGAACCGGAACTTCCGCGGTGTAAAGCTTCAGGATTTCATGAACCAGGTCCGCGCGTTTTTTCGCGTTGAATTCAAGATCCAGAGCATCCAGGTTTTTATCAACGGTGGCGTTGGTCCATCCGTGATAGTTCTGACCGGACCAGCCGTTGCTGTTGTTCGGGATGGCTTTGGAATAGACCGTGGAGCGTGGGCTGTTTTCCGGAGAAGAAACCCAGGCAAACAAAGCCATGCCTTCGAATTTGCGTTTGGACATGGTTTCACCGAAGAACACACGTGCCGGTTCGTTCTTCACAAGAACTTCGATACCAGCCTGTTTCCATTGGTTTTGCAGGTAAACCTGAACCAGCTCACGGGTTTTGTTGCCCGCAGTTGTCTGGAAGATGATGGAAAGCTTCTTGCCGTCTTTATAACGGTAGCCGTCTTTGCCCATTGTCCAGCCAGCAGCATCCAGAAGTTTTCCGGCTTCACGCTTGGAATAGCGGTACACAGTGATGATTTTCGGGTCAGCTGTGAACCAAGGGTCTTTCGGAGAGACATTGTGCAAAGCCACTTGTTGCTTGTTTTCAAACAGGGCTTTCACCAGGTCTTCGCGGTTGATTGAGTACAACAACGCTTTACGAACGTTCACATCTTTCAGGATGGGATTGTCCAAACGAAGATCAATGTGCTCGTAAGTCACAGACGGAACAAAGTGAACCACGTAAGGCAGGTTTTCAGACTTGTTTTTCTTTTCGAAAGCAAGCGCCTGATCCAGGTCCAGACCCAAAGTGGAAATCATGTCGATGGTGCCAGAACGAAGATTGGCTTCCATGGTCCCGGTGTTCGGGATCAGCTTCACGATCACTTTTTTGATGTTCGGCTGTTTGCCATAGAAATTCGGGTTGGCTGCAAAAGCAACGTGAGAACCCAATTTGACTTCGCTGATCACATAAGGACCGTTGTAAAGGCCCGGATTGGTCGGGTTGCGAACATAATTGGAATTTTTCTCGTAGCCTTCTTTTTGCTTGGAGTATTTGTCAAAGACAGGTTTTTCCAGGTGGGTTGGCACCGGGAAGAACTGAGCCAGAGTGAAGAAGTCCCATTTGGCTTTTTCGTATTTGAATGTGCACTTCTTTGGATTTTTCGGATCGATGTCGATCTTTTCCACTTGAGTCCACTGTTCTTTTTCGCCCACGCTCACAGTCGGGCTGGTCGCGATAGTGTGGGAAGTGATGAAGTCCTGGCAGATAACTGGTTTGCCGTCACCCCATTTGGCGCTTTCGATGATTTCCCAGTTGGCTACAATCTTTTTTTTGCCGCCTTCTTCGATAATCTTCGCAGTGCCTTTGTCCAAAGAAGGGATTTCTTTGGCAAGCTGAGTGACCCATTTGCCTTCAGGAGTCAGAACCACCAAAGAGCGGCCCACCATGCGGTACATGTAAGCCGAAGCAGACATGGACATGATCAGCGGATTCATTGTCTCGAATTCCTGAGAGATACCGATTTTAAGTTCGGTGTTGGACGGAGCTGCCACAGCCTGGACACTCATGCCCAAACCTGCAACCACGCAGAGACCTTTCGCAAACTTTTTCAACATCACTTTCTCCTTGTTGATTAACTTTGTTAACAAATTAAACCGACATCTTCGGCGCGGCTTCCAGCCAGCACGCTTTCTGATGATTTGCCTGACCTTCCAAAACCGGGGTCTTTTGTGAACAGATGTCCATTTTATAAGGACATCTTGTGTGGAAAGAACAGCCGGAAGGCGGGTTGATGGGGCTTGGCACTTCGCCGCCCAGGGATTTTTTCATTTTCTTTTTGCCATGACCCACGCGCGGAATCGCACCGATCAAAGCCTGCGTGTACGGGTGCTGAGGATTTTTGAAAAGCTCATCCCGCGGGGCGATTTCGACAATCTTGCCCAGGTACATCACGGCGATACGGTCACAGGTGTGCTCGATCACGGAAAGATCGTGGGAGATAAACACATAAGTCAGTTTCAGCTTTTCCTGCAGATCTTTCAGAAGATTCAGAATCTGCGCCTGAATTGAAACGTCCAAAGCACTGACCGGTTCATCACAGATGATCAGTTCCGGATTCAAAGCAATCGCGCGGGCGATGGAAATACGCTGGCGCTGACCGCCGGAAAATTCATGCGGGTAACGATTCACGTGACCTTTGCGCAGACCCACCACTTCAATCAGCTCCAGTACACGCTGAGTGCGTTCTTCCTGGGTGCCGACATTATGGATGTCCATCGGTTGACGGATGATCTGGCCCACAGTCATGCGTGGATCCAAAGATGCATACGGATCCTGGAAGATCATCTGCATGT
The DNA here is from genome assembly GCF_000196175.1 of Bdellovibrio bacteriovorus HD100. Taxonomy (NCBI): domain Bacteria; kingdom Pseudomonadati; phylum Bdellovibrionota; class Bdellovibrionia; order Bdellovibrionales; family Pseudobdellovibrionaceae; genus Bdellovibrio; species Bdellovibrio bacteriovorus. The sequence continues at coordinate 2,090,176 of NC_005363.1, read as the reverse complement.
TTTTGCGTTTTTTGCGCAAAGCTTCGCCTTTAAGTTTCAGGAAATCCTGGCCATCAAAATTGATGTTGCCGGCGGTGGGTTCATAAAGACGGATCAGAGTGCGGCCCAGTGTGGACTTGCCACAGCCGGATTCGCCCACCAGACCCAGAGTTTCACCTTTACGCACGAAAAGGGAAACGTCATCCACAGCCTTCACGCTGGCCACTTCACGCAACAACAGTCCCTTTTTGATCGGGAAGTGTTTCTTAATGTTCTTGGCTTCAAGAATGATTTCGTTCATCTGCATATTCTCGAACCTTTAAAGAGGGTTGAAGCAGGCCACTTTATGACCCGGTCTGATTTCTACCAATGGCGGCTTGGTGCCGGCACATTCACTTTTCACGCGGGAGCAACGGTTCACAAACGGACAGCCCTTTGGCAGCTCGTAAGGAGCCGGCACGCTGCCTTCAATCGTCGCCAGGCGGTTGACGCGTTCACCAAATTTTGGGCGAGAAGAAATAAGGGCCGCTGTATAAGGATGGCTTGGATTCAGGAATAGCTCGGAAGTGTCGGCCTGTTCGCAGGTCTGGCCACCGTACATCACCATCACGCGGTCGGAAATTTCGGAAATCACACCCAGGTCGTGGGTGATGAACTGAACGGTCATGTTCAGTTTTTCCTGCAGTCCTTGGATCAGCTCCAGGATCTGGGCCTGAATCGTCACGTCCAACGCGGTCGTTGGTTCATCGGCAATCAGGAAGGTCGGATCGCAGGACAGGGCCATGGCGATCATGGCTCTTTGTCTCATGCCGCCGGACAGTTGGTGAGGATAAGCCTCATAACGCTCTTCCGGGGACGGAATACCCACCAAACGCAGCATTTCAATGGCACGTTCGCGGGACTCTTTCGGTCCGCACTTTTTGTGCTTCATGATTTGTTCATCCATCTGGAAGCCAATGGTCAGGACCGGATTCAGGGCCGTCATCGGTTCCTGAAAGATCATCGCCATTTCGCCACCGCGGACTTCGGCCATGGCGGGTTCAGAAAGTTTCAAAATATCACGGCCATTCAGCAGGACTTGCCCGCCGGTGACTTTGCCGGGCTTTTCAATCAGACGCATTAAAGAATAGGAAGTGACAGATTTGCCGCAGCCAGATTCGCCCACGATCCCCAGAGTCTGACCTTTATAAATGTCATAGCTGACGTTGTTGACGGCACGGACCGGACCCATCTTCGTATGGAAGGTGGTTTCCAGATTCTTAACTTCAAGTATTGGTTGAATAGCCACTATTTAAGTCCTCTTAAAGAAAGCGTCTTGTTTCAAGTTCTTCCACAGCAGAAAGGGCGCCTTTTTTCAGAGCTTTACCCAAAACGCCGGTCAGCTTGTCGCTCAAGCTTTCGTGGTGTTCAAATTTTACTTTAACTACCTGATGCTTTTCAGAAAGGGTCAGAAGGTAGTCATCGCTGGTGCGAATTTCATCGACCAGAAGTTTTGTCAAAGCCTGTTCGCCGTACCAGTATTCGCCGGTGGCCACTTCAGCCAGATTCAATTGAGGACGGAAGCGGCTGACAAAGCTCTTAAACAGGGTGTGCGTGTCTTCAAGCTGCTGTTTGAACTTTTCTTCGCCCTTGTCAGTGATTTCACCCAAAAGGCTCACAGTTCGCTTGAACTCTCCGGCCGTGTATTCTTTGTAGTCCACATCGTGCTTTTTCAAAAGACGGTGCAGGTTTGGAAGCTGGGCCACCACACCGATGGAACCAACAATGGCAAATGGCGCACACAGGATTTTGTTCGCAGTCACGGACATCAGATAGCCGCCGCTGGCCGCCACTTTATCCACACAAACAGTCAGTGGAATGCCTTTTTCACGGATGCGTAAAAGCTGGCTTGCTGCCAGGCCGTAACCGTGAACCACGCCGCCGGGGCTTTCCACGCGAACGACCACTTCGTCAGACGGGGTGGCCAGGGTCAAGATGGCGGTGACCTCTTCGCGCAGGTTTTCAACGGCAGAGGCTTTCACGTCGCCGTCAAAGTCGATAACAAAGATTTTTTTGTCGCCATTGCTGGATTTGGAATCAAGGGCTTTACGTTCTTCCTTCAACTTTTTCTTGAGCTCTTTGCGTTCGGACTTGGTGACCGTGTGAGCTTTCAAAAGATGGCGGAAGTTCTTGTAACGCTTGTGCAGAAGCTCGATTTGGATCTCGGGTTTGTGGCTGGCTTTGGCAGCCAGCAGGGCGATGACCAGAATCACCGCAAGGACGGCGAAAAGGATCATAAATGTCTGTGCTGCGAAAACTCCGATGCTCTGCAATGCGTCCATAGTACTCCTTAGGGGCAAGTTGGTACGTTATTGAGAAAACAGACAAAGGTCGAGCATCTTTTTTGTTTGCTCAAAAAAAAGCGGGAGCCCTGATAGACTCGGAAGTACGAATGAAACCTTCAGGGCGTCTGACCTCACTTCTTCTGCTTAGTTTTGTTGCTTCCACCACATGGGGGGAAAGCCCGGAAGAGGCTCGTCTGAAGGGTTTTGCTCAGCATCATAAGGCGCGAGATCGTTTTGAGCAGGCCCGACAGCAAGGGGAGCGCGCCTACCTCGAAGAAGAAGAGCAGTGGGAACGTCAGAAAGACCGCCAGCTTGAAGAGTACAAGAAAAACAAAAAGTCGATTGTGATGACCGAAGACGGACCGGAAGCTCAGGCTGATGCGGCTGCTAAGAAACGCTGGGACGAATCCTATGAAAAGGAGCGTCGAGTGTATGCGGCCGAAAGTGCGCGCCGCGAATCTTTGGATCGCGGGGCGAAGAACCTGCCGTCTGAATCTCAGGAATTGGGCTTGCTTGAAGATCGCCCACGTTACGACTATCGCAAACGCGCCATGTTCGGCGGTAAACCCAAGTTCGGTTCCAGTGCCAGCAGTTCGGGGTCATCCGGTGGATCCAGTTTCGGTGGGGGTTCCAGCAGTCCTTCTTTCCCACCACCTCCAACATTTGATGATTTTGGAGGCGACGGCGGCTATGTGCCGGCGCCAAATATGCCAGAAGATTACGGTGATATTCCACCACCACCGCCACCACCACCTCCACCGCCATTTGGCGATGACTTCGGAGGAGGTTTCGGGGGCGATTCAGACTTCCCACCACCACCGCCACCACCACCATTCGAAGGCGGCGGCGACTTCTAAGCGAAAGCTGGAACTTGCCCAAACTCTGCGTTGCTGCGTCGGCGGCGTGCTGTTAGCACGCCTTTCTCCTTGCGCCTTGATTTTGGGCAAGTTGCAGCTTTCTTGGTTCCCGGTTTTTTTTGGGGGGGGGCGGGCCAAATGCCTTTGGCATTTGTGCCAAAGGGGACGGGGGCCAAAACGGCTTTGCCGTTTTGAGCCTGGAAGTCAAAGTGTCGAAGGCCTTTGTGCTTTAGTTTTCTTTTAGGAGTTCTTCGGTGGAGAGGCCGGAGTGTTGTTTGATGCCTCTCATGAGGTACCAGAAGATGCCTAGCAGGAAGATCATGGATGGGACCATGATGATGGCCATGGACCATGTGGTCATTTGGGCGATCTGTTCGTTGAGCACTGTGGACTGAGCGTCAGCAGACAGTGTTGAATCAATATTGATGAAAATCTTGCGGGCCAGGACGAAGTTGCAGATGGCGCTGAAGGCGAATGACAGCGACAGCCAGACGGTGGCGCTCTTCATGTGGTCGTGGAATTCTTTTTGTTTCCCTTTTTCTTTCAGGCGTTCTTCTAATAGATCCACCTTCATCAGTGCGGGATTCAGGAACAGGGTTTCGATGAAAGGCTTTTTGGTGAAGGCCGATCCCAAAACGAACAAGCCAACCAAGGCCGGGAACGCGGCCTCTTTGACTGCGAACCAGAATCCGTGCAGGCCCAATAGCGCCAAACCGCCGGTCAGCAGCACGTTCAAAAGCCCCAGGGCTGAAAACGCGTTGAACTTTTTGCGTTTGATCAAGTCATAGGCGCCGTAGCCCAACGGGAAGGCCAACGCCAAAACCAGTGCCCAGAAAGGTCCGATAAACTTGGACAGTTTATTCAGGATCAACACCGGAAGTACGATATTAAAGACGATATTTAAAAGGCCGTTTTCTTTTGGTGGTGCTTCCTGTTTTGACATGCATAGCATCCTTGTCGGCTTCGCTGAAAAAGGCAAGTCGGCGCTGTGCATAAAGAATCGTTGCGCTCAAAGCCCGGCCGGGTACAATTTGCCGATGGTAATCATATTGGTCTTCTTATCCACGGCGCTCAGCTTTCTAATCAGTTCTGTTTTTGCCGTCCGTTCCTGGGCGTATCGCAGGTCTTACATTCATAGACTGGTGTTTATTATTGAAGTTGGCTATGCCCTGTGGGCTTTTTCCATCATCAGTGTTTTTGCCATTGATAACATGGCATTTAAGATTTTTATGACCCATGTGCGGATGCTGGGGTTGCCCTTGTTGTTTCCGTCCTGGGCGCTGCTGGGGGCGGGCCTGTTTTTACCAAGGGTGTCGGCGAAGCTTCGTCAGTACTGGTATGTGATCTTTGCCTTTCCGGCGCTGATGATTGTCGGCAATTTAATGGCGATGGCCGGACTTTCTGCGGCTTCTCAATGGATGTATTACGACTTTCATTTGATCCCGGGAATGAGTGGGCTTGTGGATTTCACCCGGGGGCCGGGGGTGCTGGCGACTTTTGCTTTCGGGGCCGTGGCGATCGCAGTGGGGTTTGCGTTCCTGGTCTATGCTGTATGCACCCTAAAAGGGCGCCGTTGGAAATATGCCCTGGTGTTTTTGGCAGCAGCCTTATGGCCCTTTGCTCTTGAAGGCCTGGTTTTGCTGAGCCCCGCAGATCTGCATTTGCGCCAGTTGAAAATCGCGGCCCTGTGGCCCTTTATATGGGGTCTTCATTATGCGGCGAACAAGGGCGACGTTCTGGAAATCACTTCCTTGGCGCAGCAAAAAGTTTTCGAGCAGCTTCCGGGGCCTGTAGTGATTTTAAATGCGCGCTCTGAATACTGGGGTGGCAATGCGGCGGCACTGGAAATGCTGGGTCTTAAAGAAAGCTGGCAGGGACGTCCTGCGGAAGAAATCCCGGTTCTTCGGGACATCATTTCCGGGGCCGAGCGTTTTCAGATTCATGGGATCAGTTATCAGATCCGCCGTCACAATTTAGAAGGTGACGGTCAGGAAAATCAGGCTCAGGTGTATCTGTTGAATGATGTGACCGAGCTTGAGGAAAGCAACAAAGCCCTGAAAGATCTGAATGGGGAAATCTTAAAAATGCACAGATTCAACAAGCGGGTGCAGACGGTGCTGGCGCATGATTTGACGGGAGCGCTGGCAGGTACGCAGTTGCTGCTGGGGGGAGCATCCCGTGAAGACGGTGTTTTGACTCCGGATGCGCTGGCTCGCGTGCAGGAGGCGCACAAGGCCTCTTTGGAGTTGTTGAGAAATATTCTGGTCTGGAGTCATGAAGGCGAAAGTCGTGGCGGCGTTGATCTGAAGACGCGTGTCTATGCAGCGGTGGGGCATCTGGCTCCTCAGATTCTGCAAAAAAATGTCGAGGTGAACGTGGACCTGCCGGCCGGCGAAGTTCAGTTGTGGGGTTCTGTCCGCGTGGTCGAAACGATTTTAAGAAATTTGCTGTCGAATGCCGTGAAGTTCAGTCCTGAGGGTGGCACTATCCAGGTGACCGGCTTGATCCTTGGAAATCAGGTTGAATTGACTATTCAGGATCAGGGGCCGGGGGTATCTGCGGAAGTCGTGGCTTCGTTGTCAGATTCAGATTCGGCGAGGTCGTCGCAGGATGAAGGCTTCGGGGTGGGGCTAAAATTCACCCGGGACTTTGTGAATCAGATGGGCGGTGTTTTGATCTTTGACCCGAATGTCACGCAGGGCACCCGGGTTTCGGTTCGTTTTCCTATCGGTTTTCCAGTTTAGTATGTTTCAGTTTGGGGCTGGTGATAAGGATAGTGATCCGAGACCTTCCTGAAGCAGAAGTTTGTACAGCTCTGGATCAAGCTCGGGAAGGGAGTCCCGGCAGGAATAGTCCGTCAGTTCGATCAGGTTCTGTTGGCTGTGTTGTATTGAGATCTCCGAGAAAAATCTGGCTTCTTCGTTGGTTTGAATTTTTAAGCGAGAGTCGTGGATTTCTGCCAATTCCCTCGAAATCAGTCGTTCGCAGCGATAAAAGCGGGCCCGGCGGGACGCTTTGAGGCGTAAGGCCACGACCTGGTCTTCATTGATGGACTGAATGTTTTGCTGAATCACGCTGTGAATTGTTTTAAAGCTTTCTTCCGCCGTCGTCAGAATTTGCTTCATGCTTTCACGCATTTCCGGTGAAACTCCGGTGGCCGTGATGATAAAGCGGCCTTGGAAATTCACTATACGGCTCATGGTCTGAATTTGCGTGTAAAGCAGGTTTTTATGTAACAGCGAGCTTTTCAGGCATTCTTTTGGATTGGGAATGTGAATGTCGTCGGAGCCATAGCACTGCGATTTGAGCAGAGCGGAGTTTTGATTGATTAAAGCAGTCAGGGCTGCGGACCGTGCGATCAGTGTTGTAAAGGCGGCCTCCTCCTTCCTGAACTCCTCCAGAATTATTGCAGAGGTGCTTTTTTCAATGGCAGTGATTTCAGCAATGAGCTGCGCTGTTTTCAGGGCGTAAGTTTTGGAAATCAAAGCGGCGCTCATGCCTTGAGCCACCACTGTAAGTTGTACCAGTGCACCCAATGCGGGACCCACCGCGGGAATCAGTGTTACGGCGTTGGCAACCGCCTGAGAAAGTGTCTGGTAGCGCTGACTTTCGGATTCGGCCTCGTTGTATAGTTTTACGTTATCAACCAGATTGACCACGGCCAGAACTGTAGAAACCTTTCCGGAGAGATCTTGGGCTAATGCTTTGCCAGCGTACTCTTCCAGTTCTTTGATGACGGTCGAGCGCACGTAGCTGTCCAGATACTGTCGGGTCATGGCTTCCAGGACTGATTGGAGAGCCGAGTTTTCTTTGGCGCAGGCCTGAGTTGAGATCAGAAAGGCCATCAGGGCTAAAATGATTTTCTTCACTTTATACTCACAGAAAAGATATTGGCTTTGGAAAGCACCTTCAGGTGGCCCGCTCCGGTGAGCGTTCCTGCATCTAAAGACAAAGTAGGCGGTAAAGAACGACCGTCATGGAGTTTGCTCCCTATAAGAGTGATTTTATTTTGTCCTTCAAGCCAAAAGGTTCTGGCAACAATTTCGATTCGATTGTGACCCTGTTTGGATTGGGTCGGGATGAATTCCAATTTTGCGTTGTCCAGGATGACCCTGTTGGCAACGATATTCAGGTTGTTGTGGGTGATCTGATGACGGTCGCAAATTTTAAGTGTATCCACATTTATAAAGTCCGGCATTTGTTCGATATCGGTGCTTTCGTTGCAACCGAGGGAGACAAAGTCACTTGATGTGCTTATTAATTGAAGGCGGACCGGGGATTTATACAGCATCAAGTGTCTGCCCGTAGAAGTTTGTTTTTCAAAGTCCACGGATATTTGCGGGGGAAGTTGAGGTGAAGCCGTATCTAATTCAGAGTGTTGAATGATCACCAGGCCGGAGAAGCCCATCTGAGGTTTGGAGTGCGTTTTTTTGATGTCGTTGAGGTCTTCAGATGGCGGCGCACAAGCGGTCAGAGTCAGGCAGATAAGGGAAATAAGATATTTGCTCATGGAAGGCTCCTTGGTGATGACCGTTCTTATTGCAAAGGTCGGACACAAAGGAGCTTGACAGGTGAAATTTATAAAACATCGTAAGAACAAGGGCTTACAGAGAAGAATGCGTGGGGGTGGCTGTCCTCAGTCTTGGAATTGGGACAGGATCTTAGAATCCCGGAGTTTTGCCCCCCATGAATTTGTCATAGGCCTGAATATAGTCGCGGGATAAAGGGCCGATGTGGGGAGTGATCCAGTGATGTTCAAAGCTTTGGTTGGAAATGGCATTGGCGAAAGTTTCCAGAACTTCCTGATAAATGATTTCGCACAAGTCCCCTTGGGTTTCGTCTTGGATAAGGGATTCCAGTTCTGCCATAAGCAGATCCCAGCGGGTTTGTTCGGGATGTCTCATCAGGATACTAAGGGCATAGTACACCCACAGTCGCTCGGGCATGTCGATCTGTTCTTGCACAGCTTTTTCCATCTGAGGCTGTAAATGTTCTTGGCCCCTTTTCATGCGGGACAGTACCAGCTCAACCCAGTCTTTATCAGTTTTCATAGATTGCCCTCCAGAGCATCGCGAAGTTCCATAATCATATTTTCAACCGCCGCACGATCACTGGCGTCACCCTCGGGATTATTCTTCAGCCATTTTTCAAAATGGACAAGGCTGTTTTGTCCTTTTTGGGTGTGGTATCGTCCTTTGACCGGCAGGTTCTCAATACGCTCGATGCGAATGGCAGCAGCCGTACTGCCATTGCCGACTGTGGAAGTGTTCTTCCAATAACGTTCATTCACAAATAAGCGCAGTTCGGGATCTTTAATTGTCGGTCGGTCCATGGTTTTTCTTAGATCCCGAATGTACCGATCATAGGCGGCACGACTTTGTGGAGCATTGCGCTCGATATGATGAACCACTGCTTCGGTTTTCGCCGCCGCTTTTATGAAATCCAGATTTTTAATTTTGTTAAAGATCTTAAGACCTTTCCCGATCTTGGATCCAAAGCCGAAACTCAAGGCTCCAACGACAGCGAAGGTGCGGTCAAAACTGTCCAGCGTATCGCCGGTAATCAGATTTTTCCCAGTGAAGGCTTCGTACACATCACGCAGAGGTCCCGTAATGGGATCAAGTCCTACAGAAAGATCGGCGAAGACTTCTGAGTACTTTTTGAAGGCCTCAGCGGATTCTGTATCACCCGTCGTGGAGGCCTGATCGGACTGGCGCACCATTCGAAGACCCCAGTCCCGGGATTCGCGGCGAGCAGGATTACTGGTGCGGACCGAACGCAGTATGCTTTCAATGTTTTGCAGTTCACTTACCAGGGCGGGGTCCGGAGACGTATACTGAAAGTCTGTTTTTGGAGCTGCATTTTCAGTCAAGGCTTTTTGAAAATCAGTCAACGCCAGCTCAAACTTTACGTGGGATTCCGCCATAGAGTTGCGAAGTGCTTCATAGTTTTGATAGGTTTGTTCTTGATTGGCGGAGATTTCCCGATTCAGTTTGGCTATTTCTGCCTCGAATTCAGGAGTGAAAATTAGACCCTTGTAGATCGCCTGAGCAAGGCCCGTCTGAATCGCAGAACCCATAGCGTTGTCGTGTGTGCTGCTGTCGCCTCCAGACTCAGAAATATGTGTATTTTGGTCCAGCGTAGGCGGTGGTGTTTGAGGTGGTGACGCTGTCTCCTCCTGAGTGATCATCTCCGGGGGGGCGCTCGGATCAATGTGGCTCCAGCGTGTTGTGCCTTTTGGGTCTCTTCCCTGGTAGATAGCCGTGTAGTAGCGACCGGCGGCATGGAAGTAGTAGGGCTTCTGCATTTCATAGGTGTCAGTCGGGTTCCCAAGAATTTTGAAATCCATTGTCAGTGGGGTTTCGTGATTGATTTGAATATCAATCACGGTGTACGCGGGCACATGTGCTGCGAAGCCTTGAAATGGAAGTGTCAGTGCCAGAAAGAGGCTGATCCATCGTTTCATTGTAAAGTTCCTAGCTTTTGTTCGATCAGCTGCAGATCAAAGTCCACGGACTCAATTTGCAGCTGGATATTTTCCATCACGCTTTCCAAGGATGATTGAAGATCCAGTGCGGTGAACATCAGGCGTTCGACTTCTTCAATGTTCAGCTGCGCGAGCGGAGTGTTTATTTGTGCATCCATGAGCAAGGCCGCCCATTGCTCAGTTAAGTCTGGATCTTGCGAAGCCCGAGCTTGGATCTCTTCGGCCAAAGACTGCCTGGAAACGATTCCCAGGAAAAGCTCCTGGGCCAGGTTGACGGTATTGGCAAAAGAGGAATTTTTGTCCTGGACAAGTTGTCTTTGCTCAACAAGAAAGGCTCGGTGCTCCTGTTGCCGGGTTCTTTCGCTTTGCAAGAACTGCTTGCGCAACTCCTGGCGATTCAATTCGAGCTGCTGCCTGAACTCGACTTTTTTCTTTTCGTATTCGAGTTTTTTTATAGCGATGCGGCCCTCGATTTCCGGCAGCAAAGTCCCGAACGAATACATGTTGGAGAAGAAAAGGATGCCTCGCTCCAGGTCACCCATGGCGTGGGTGATGTTTGTAAAAAGGATCACCAGCAGAAAAGCGCTCACGGTTTTCATTAGTATTGCTCCTGTTCGTAAGCATGGCGTGACGCTTGTGAGTCCGCTGCGGCATCCACTACAGACATGTTCAGGCTGTGAATCTCCTGCTGGAGTCTTTCAAATTGTGCTATCGAGTTTTTTGCCATGCCCGCAAGAACATCGAGTTCTATAATGCGCAGGAATTCCGCCATCAGTTGAGCATGCGTGCGTTTCGTTGCCTGACTGAGCATCGCAATGTCGTCATTGAGCTTGTTTAAGGCGGCATTGTAGTCTTGGTTATAGCTTTTTGCGAACTGTTCAGATGCTGGAATCATCTCGCGATTTTTCAAAGGGCGTCCGGTCACTTTGAGTTCCGCCAGCTTTTTACGGAAATTAATCTCTGTATTAACTCCCGTGAGGAAAGTGCGTGTGATTTCAATTTCTGCGATGGTCAGTTTGTGTCTTTCAAGGAGAATGTTGTAGCGGCTTTCGGCCATTTTCCAGGCACTCAGAGCTTTTTCGCGATTTTCTTGGGTGGTGGAGGTTTCGTACTCTTGTACTCTTTCCGCAACATAGCGGTCGTATCCTCTTTTTGCCTCGGCTTCGGCTTCATCCAGTTGTTTTTTTCTAAGCACCTCGCTGTAGCAAAGTGTGGCCATGCATGCGTAGCCACGACCGATATTGGCAAAAGTTTCTGTGTTGGAATCAATCACGTCAGTGAGGCCTGTGGCGTTGCCAACGACAGCAAAGACATCTCGAACGCCGTTGGCGACTTGATTGGCGCCGTGTTTTACGGCTTTTTCGGCGTCTTTGACAATTTGCGGGTCGTCGCCTTTGATGGTGGTTCCACCGATGCTGATGCTCCAGGCAAGGGCGGTTTGGGCTGCGAGAAGAACAGAGAGGCTGGCGATAAGGGCGTTTTTCATATTTAAGGACCTTTCCTTGGGTTGGGTGTGCTTGTTGGTAAATCCCTATCGCAAGGTTGGTGCCGGGGTTGGTGAGGGTTCTTTGGATGATTATATGCAAGTAAAAACAAATAGTTACGATCTTGCGTAAGTGTCCGAAAGTCGGATGGTGCATTCTCTTTTCTTAGAAAGAGTCCAAAAGCATAGAATATGATAGGCTGAGGTCGTCAAAGAGGTGAGTGATGCCTGAACTTCCAGAGGTCGAAGTCGTCCGCCGGGGCCTGGAGACCATATTAAAAGACCAGCCAATTTTGGAAAAAGTCGAACTGATGCGCAAAGACCTGCGCGAGCCTATTCCTGCTAAAAAAATAAGCACTCTGGTTGGTCAGCCGCTGACCTCCATCGAGCGTCGCGCCAAATACTTGCTGCTCTGGACGCCCAAAGGCGCCATGCTGTCGCACCTGGGAATGACCGGAACCTGGCGGGTGGCGGTGCCGGGAGATGAACGGCTGCATGACCATATATATCTGCATTTTTCCGGAGACTTGCGCCTGGCTTACCGCGATCCGCGGCGTTTTGGTTGTTTTGACTTTGTTCAAGACCCGTTAAAACATCCTAAATTGGCGGATTTGGGGCCGGAGCCGTTAGAGGCGGAATTCAATGGACCGCTGCTGTGGGAAAAGCTGCGCGGCAAGGATGTCGCTCTGAAAGTGGCTTTAATGGACCAGAAGGTTGTCGTTGGTGTCGGGAATATCTATGCCAGCGAAGCGTTGTTCGCCGCCGGAATCAAGCCCACGCTGCCGGCGCGAAAGCTGTCCTTGGAAAGAGCTTCGCTTTTGGTGGGCGAGATTAAAAAAATTTTATCTCAGTCCATCAAGGCGGGTGGATCTTCGATCAGCGACTTTGCCCAGGCCTCTGGCGAAAGCGGTTATTTTCAGACAAGCTTTCGGGTTTACGGTCGGGACAAAGAGCCTTGTGTGACTTGCGGGCAACAGGTGAAATCGAAAGTTCTGGGCGGGCGAAACACCTTCTGGTGTTCGCGTTGCCAAAAATAATTTTGCAAAATTTCGTTTGCTAAGCGGGCCAATTTTTGTGTAACTTAGGCCTTAGTCGAGTTTTAAAACAAACGCGGACCCACTGTTGGCAATAAAGTCAACAAGGTCAGCTTAAATAAATAACGAAGGGATCATCAATGAAAGCAATCGTAGTAGCAGCTTTGCTTGCACTATCTTTCACAACTGGCTTCACTTGCTCTAAAAACCAACCAGAGACAGCTCCTGCTGAAACTGCTCCTGCTGCAGAAGCAACTGCTACTGAAGCAGCTCCTGCTGAAGGTACTCCAGCAGCTACAGAGACTGCACCTGCTGCAGCTCCAACTGAAGCAGCTCCTGCTGGCGAAACTAAGTAATTAGCCTTTAGGCTTAGTACTTAAGTTTACGACGAAAGCCCTCGCAAGAGGGCTTTTGCTTTTTCTCCATCCCCCCGGATCACCCAAGTTGCTTAGTTCTGCTCCCAAAGATTAAATCAATTTCTCCTCATATTCCGTGTATATAATGATATCGGGCCAGATGCGCTTGCACATGCTCACATTATTGAGTCTAATTATTGGTGTATTTCAATAAAGGAGATTCATCGTGGATTCTATCAGCTCATTCTATGGAATGTTTTTGGAGAACTACACGGGCCTGTGGGTATTGGGCTCTGTGGTACTTCTGTTGTTTGTGGGCTTTTTCTCAAGCCCTCTGATTGTGTGGGCGATAGCCCTGGCCGCAATTCTTGTCGGCTTTGGTGCGCCAACCTGGCTGCTGGCGGTTTACGCTGTCATCGCCATCATCTTCCTGATCACGCCGCTGCGTGCAGCCCTGGTGACATCCGGTTTGCTGGCATTCATGAAGAAGATGCAGTTCCTTCCGAAAATCTCTGACACAGAAAAAGCGGCACTGGATGCTGGTGCTGTGTGGGTTGAGAAAGATCTTTTCTCTGGCAACCCGAATTTCGGCAATCTTCTGAAAGAAGACTATCCGCAACTGACGGCGGAAGAACAAGCCTTCATGGACGGCCCGGTGAACAACCTGTGCAAGGTTTTGGATCACTGGAAAATCCACAAAGACAAAGACATCCCTAAAGAAGCCTGGGATATCATCAAGAAAGAAAAATTCCTGGGTATGATCATCCCGAAAGAGTACGGCGGTCTTGGATTCTCCGCGCTGGCGCACTCGGAAGTGATCATGAAAATCTCTTCCCGTTCTTTGTCCACAGCAATCACGGTGATGGTTCCAAACTCTTTGGGTCCTGCAGAGCTTCTGGCGCACTACGGAACTGACGCTCAGAAAAACCGCTATCTTCCACGTCTGGCAACGGGTGACGAAATCCCTTGCTTTGGTTTGACTGAGCCAACGGCGGGTTCGGATGCGGGTTCCATCACTTCCACCGGTGTACTTTTCAAAGGTCCGGATGGAAAACTGCAAATCAAATTGAACTGGAATAAACGCTGGATCACACTGGCGGCAATCTCTACAACGATCGGTCTTGCCTTCCGTCTGCGCGACCCTGAAAATCTGCTGGGCAAAGGCGAAGACGTGGGTATCACGTGTGCGTTGATCCCTTCCAGCACTCCAGGTGTTGTTTTGGGTCGTCGTCATGATCCACTGGGTATTCCGTTCTATAACTGTCCGACTCAAGGTAAAGACGTTATCGTTAACGCCGAAGATGCCATCATCGGTGGTGTTGCCGGAGCCGGTAAGGGCTGGTTGATGTTGATGGAGTGTCTGGCTGCAGGTCGTGGTATCTCCTTGCCAGCTCAGGCAACGGGTGGCGCGAAATTGGCTGCTCGTGTTGTGTCTGCGCACTCTTTGGTTCGTCGTCAGTTCGGTATGTCCATCGGTCGCTTCGAGGGTGTTGAAGAACCTTTGGCGCGTATCGGGGCTGCCGCTTACCAGCTTGAAGCCATGAGACGTTATTGCCTGGGCGCGATCGATAAAGGTATCAAGCCGGGTGTTATCACGGCGATGCAAAAATACTATGCGACTGAAATGGGCCGCCAAGTGATCAACGATTCCATGGACATCATGGGTGGAGCGGGTATCTCTATGGGTCCTCGCAACGTGTTGGCAGAAATCTATATTGCGACTCCAATCGGTATCACGGTGGAAGGTGCAAACATTCTGACTCGTACTTTGATGATCTTCGGTCAGGGGGCTCTTCGTGCCCATCCATTTGCTTACGCGGAAGTTAAAACTGCGGAAGCGGGTGATTTGAAAGGCTTTGACAGAGCGTTCTGGGGTCACATCGGTCACGTTATTCGTAACACATGCCGTGCGGTTCTGTTGTCTTGCTCTCGCGGTTTCCTGGCATCCACTCCGGATGTTCACCCGCAAATGAAAGTTTACGTTCGTCGTTTGACTTGGACATCTGCAACGTTCGCGTTGTTGTCTGACGTGGCGATGGGTGTTTTGGGTGGTCAGTTGAAAGCAAAGCAAAAAATCACCGGTCGTTTCGCGGATATCCTGGCGAACATGTACATGGCGACAGCAATTCTTCGTCGTTTCGAGTACGAAGGTCGTCGTGAAGAAGACCTGGCGTTTGCTCACTACAACCTGAAGCGTTGTATGGCGAACATCCAGACTGGTTTTGATGGCATCTTCGACAACCTGAAAATCCCGGGTCTGCGTTGGTTCTTCAAAGGCTGGATCGGTGCTTGGTCTCGTATCAACTCTGTAGGGTCTCAAGCTTCTGATGGCTGGTCTCACGGCATCGCTGCTGCGATGTTGAAAGAGGGTGGTATTCGTGAGCGTCTGTCTGATGGTATCTATCTGCCAACAGACCGCAACGAAGCTATCGGTCGTCTGGAACACGCGTTCTCTGTGACGAACAAAGCTGAAGCGGCAGAGAAAAAAGTGAAAAAAGCCATCCGCGAAGGTGTTCTGCCTAAGAAGAAAGTTCACTTGTTGCTGGATGAAGCCCTTCAGAAGAATGTGATCACTCAGGATGAACTGAAGTTGATCCAGGAATCCGATGCGGTTCGCTACGACGCAATCCTGGTGGATGACTTCTCTCAGGAAGAATACATGTCCCGTCACTCTTAAGGCGGAGCTGATTCAAAAACTTGAAACCCCCGTGCAAACCACGGGGGTTTTTCTTTTTCAAAGCCTTGACCGTTTTTATCGTCAGGACTAGCGTCAGTCCTTAGAGATGAAGTTTCAGATCAAAAGACTTTTTTTGAGTGCAGGTGTGGGAGTGATGGCCGGAATGGCCGCCGCGGTGTTTTTAATCACTCTGAACGCGGCGACCTTGTGGCGCGAATCTCACCCCTGGCTGATTTGGCTTTTGCCGCTGGCAGGGGCATTGATTGGTTATGCCTACTCCAAGTATGGGCAGAACACCGACAAGGGCACCGGGCTGATTCTGGAACAAATCCATGACCCTTCCAATATCATTCCGTTTCGAATGGCGCCGATGGTGCTTTTGGGCACAGTTCTGACTCATCTTTTCGGGGGCTCTGCGGGGCGTGAGGGCACCGCTGTGCAGATGGGGGCCAGTCTTGCGGATCAGTTCAATCACTTCATAAAAATGTCGCCAGAAGATCGCAAGGTGCTTTTGATTGCCGGCGCTGGGGCGGGATTTAGTGCTGCGATCGGTGCCCCTTTGGCAGGAGCTTTGTTCGGCCTTGAAGTGATTCAGGTGGGAAGACTTCGACTGTTTGCAGTGGCGGAATGTCTGGTGGCTTCGTTTGTCGCTTTTTATATCTGCCGTCTGTTGGGGGCTCCGCACTCGGTGTTTGGTCCGGTGGGTGAGATTTCATACAGCGCGCTGGGTTTTGTGGCGGTCTTCGGGGCAGGGCTTACGTTTGGTCTTGCCGCCAATGTCTTCATGCGATTCACACATCTGGTTGAGCGACTGCAGAAAAGATTTGTAAAGCATCCGGTGCTGAAACCCTTGGTGGCCGGGGTTTTGTTGGTGCTGCTCTTTCATCTGGAAGGAAGTTTTCGTTTCGTGGGTCTGGGGATTCCGGTCATTCAGGACTATTTCACGCAAGCGGCGTCCTTCGTGGATCCTGTCTATAAAACTCTTTTCACCGGTCTGACAGTGGGTTCGGGGTTTAAGGGTGGGGAGTTTATTCCTCTGGTTTTTGTTGGCTCCGGCCTGGGAAGCGCACTTTCTGTGGTGTTGCCACTGTCGATTTCTTTGCTTGCGGCCCTGGGGTTTGCCGCTGTGTTTGGAGCTGCCGCCAACACGCCGCTGGCGTGTGCAGTGATGGCATGTGAAATCTTTGGCTGGAGCATAGCCCCTTACGCTTTATTGGCTTGTGTGGTGGCTTACTTTGTTTCGGGACATCTGGGAATCTACAAGAATCAAAAGATCGTGCGTAGCAAGCGGGATCAGCTTCTATGGATGTTTTGCCGGAAAAATTAAAAGCAGAAGATCCGGGACTTAGGCAGAGATCAGACGTTTTACAATGTAAATGAAACCTCCGGTCAGAATCAGATTCAGGGCCAGAGATAAAAAGGCGATTGCCAGAAACGGTCCTTGAATTCCATAGGACAGGGACAGTGCCAATACTCCTGCGCCGACCTCACCGCGGGGAAATAGCGCTATGGACACAGCCAGGCGCTCTTTGAAACTGGCTTCTTTCTTATAACAGAACAGTGTAAACATTTTGCCCAGGTTGGCGACAACCGTGACAGCCAGCACATGCAAGAGGATTGTGGGGATTTCCATGTTCAGCACAATGGCTGGATTTGCCCCTGTGGCTGCCGGCATAGAAAGTCCAACCAGCAGCATGAAAGCCGCTGAAATTGTTAAGCCCACTTTTTCTTCCGTTTTTAGGCCGGGCGGATTTTCGCCCGGCACGATGACATCTTTGGGATGCTTTGTGGAAAGTGCGCAGCCCAGAAGAAATGCAGGCAGAAGTATCTCGATGTGCATGCCCACTCGGGTTTGTTCATCCCGTGTAAGGACATAAGTTATTTCACTCAGGGCTGTGACAGTCAGAGAATATAAAATTATCCAGGGCCACGAGCACGGCCAGCGCAGCCTGCGATAGAATTTCCAGCCTAACAAAAGCAGGACGGCCATCGTGCAGATGGCTGCACCCATCTGCCATGCCCAGCCTACCAGCAGGATTTTAAGCGGAATCATAAACAGCACCGTGTCCAAGTCGTCAAAAATAGCCAGAATGCGGGTTTTGCGAAAAGTCCACGTCGCGGATAAACCAGCGGCGGCGAGCATTGAAAACAGCACTCCGGCAGAGGTGGGGGCGGCGAAGCGCGCCGCCAGCAGTGCTTCGATCCACGGGGGTGTGGATGAGTGAGTTTGTTCCGGCATAAGAAAAGCCAGAAAGTAGAGGGTGCAAAAGATCCAGGGGAATGCGGCGGCGGTGGCCGCCACCCCATAGTCCACCAAATACTGATGTCTGTTCTTCAGGTCGATGGCAAACTCTCGTCCGACCTGTATCATGATGAATGCCAACAGTGTCATGGTCATCAACTGAAGGGCTTCAGGATAATGCGGTGGCATCTCGCCAAGATAAACAGGCAGAAGTTGTGACAGGACAAGTCCCAACACAAGAATGGCGGTCAGCAGCGCCGCACGCTTCATTGCCGAGGACTTTCTTCGTTAGGTATAAGAAGTGGGGAAAATTGTTCGTTCCACCAGTTGTATTCAGGATCCATAAAGGTGGTTCTGAATTCGCTGCAGGTAAGAAATCGCAGTGTTTTGTGGTCATGCACAAAAAACACGACGGCATTCAGACCGCTTTGTCGCAGTCGCTGGATTGTCTCTCGATGAAAGGTCCGTGTGGACTGGGCGTATCCTTCACGGTTGGTAATAATGGATCCGGCTAATGGCTGTCGTGTACGGAAATGTTCGGGTTTTTGTTGTTGGCAGTTGTTCACCAGGCGGAATGAATACATTGTGAACGGCGGGGCATTCAGTGAAAGTCGCAGTTGAAGTCCCTTTTTGTCGTCGCTTAAAGTGATGGAGCCATAGTCTGCAAGAGGGGCCGAAACCTCACTGGCAATGCTGGGGGAGGTTGAAAAGAACAGTATGAGTGCCAGCGGAAAAAGAGTCATCGCATGCTCCTTTCTTCTGTCTCTTTTATTTTAGGGGAAAAATTTTCAGTTGTATGGAAAGTGGCATATTACACTCTTGCCAGGTCCAGTGTAAAAAAAAAGCCCGGGAAGGTCCTGGGCTTTTGTTGAAATGAAACTGTTTTAAATCGGACGACGGCGGGACTTGGATGCCAGAATCTTTTTCATCAGACCATCATCATCTTCGTCAAAGACATCACCGATGATTTCTTCGAAGATGTCTTCCATGGTCACAAGACCCATCGGGTGTTGTTGTTCATAGATGATCGCCATGTGCGATTTTTGTTCCTGCATTTTCAGCAAAATTCGGAACAGAGGTTCAAAAGCCTTAAACCGCAGAATCGGACGGATCACGCTTTGCCACTCAGATTCACCGTAGCGGCGCGCGGTCAGGAATTCTTTGGTGTTGATAAGGCCAATAACCTCTTCACCATCAAGAACCGGCAACCGGGTGTGGCGGGAGTTCATAATGATGGTCTCAACATCTTCGATGGAGTCGGTCTTGCGCACGAAGATGACATCTTTCCAGGGCAGCATGATTTCCCGGGCCATTTTCTTGTCGGCACTGACCAGATTCACCACATATTGTTTGGTTTGTTGTGGCAGATCCTCAAATTCAATATGGGTTTCTTTTGGCGCTTTGTGGAAGTTTCCAAAGGTGAACAGCTTCAGCACGACATTTGTGGACCATTCAAGAATGGTCACAGCCGGGGAAAGAAGCTTTTCGCCAAAGTACAAGCCTTGTGCCGTGAAAAGCGCAATGGCCAGCGGGTTGCGCAGGGCCAGGGTTTTTGGGACAAGTTCACCAATGACGACGCTCAAGTAGGAAATGGGCAGTACCACCATGGCAATGGCCACCGCCTCTGCGGTTTGTTCAGACAGAGTGAAGGCACTCATCAGCCACGGGCTTAAAGCCTCTTCAGCTCCGGCACCACCCACGGCTGCCGCGATTGCACCCACCAGGGTGATCCCAATCTGGATGACCGACAGGGTCCGTTCCGGGTTTTCCTTCAATTTCAACAGACGACGCGCATTTTTATGTGTCGGTGCCAGGCGTTTGAGCTGTTGTCGGTTGACGGTGACAAAAGCCATCTCGGAACCAGAAAGAAGCATATTAATGAAAAGACAGGCGGCGACAACGATGAACTCAGTCATGTGCGCTCCTGCGGGAAAGGGACGAGTATTTCGGGTAAGGGTCAGGATCCATAGGTTTCAGACCATACACTGCCAGTCACCTTGCCGGAAAGGGGCGCTGCGTTTTAAGGACAGGTGGTTATAAAAGCATCGCGTCATATGCTTCGTGGACAATGTAGTTGCTTTTGTTGGCGCAACTCGGCAAAACGGGGGCCTCGAGGGGGGCTTATGAAGGTTTTATCAATTATTTTTGGTCTTTTGCTGTCTGTTTCAACGGCGTCTGCCGACTGGACTCAGGACTTCGCTGAACTCAAAGACATTCCACGCAGCTATGAAGACTCTGGTGCGATTTGTGAAGAAGTGGCCCGCCTGGAGATGCAGCGTTTGTATCCGGCTCCACAGTACAAGGTGGAAGTGGGCATCGCCTACGGTGATGGTTCCCGCACGATTGGTGAACTGGATGTTGTGATCTTTGATAGCAATCTGAACAAGGTTCTGAAAATCGCCGAAGTAAAATGCTGGAAAGATGTTCGTGGCGGTTTGCAAAAAGCCCAGGAGCAAAGAGCTCGTTTCCTTAAATACAACCGCTCTGGAAAACCGCTGTTCTTCCGTTCCACGTCGTCCAATCAGACTTTTGAAAAAGAACAGTTTGCCTTTGTGAAAGAGTTTTTCTCTATCGCTCAGAAAGGTTCTGCCGCTCAGGGGTTTGAGGTGGAGCTTGAATACACCCTGAAAGAGATGCATCAGCACCGCTATGAAATGATCCGCTGCCAGAGTCAAGGGCAGTGCGCGAAGCCTTAGTCGGCGGTTAGTTCTGGGGCCCCGGAGATTGCGCCCGAGGCCCCGTTGCGTGCGTTCCTAAGTTGCCTTAGATAGAACGCAAAATAAAATTAAATGATCTCATCATGGAACTGAAGGCCTGGCGTTTGTTGATAAAGCCCATATAGGTGAAGTTTCGCACCAGTGGCAGATCCAGTTCTTCTTCGCTGTGACCGGTGTAAATCACCACCGGAATAGGCCGGCGGATCTTATGCACCTTTCTTTCTGTCAAAAGACGATCCATCAAAAGTAAAGTGTCACGACCGCCCATTTGTGGCATTTGCCAGTCCAAAATCACCAAATCAAAATGTCTGTTCGCAAGAAGTGGGATGGAATCTTGACCGTCGAAAGCCATCGTGACATCGCATTTGTAGTGATCAAGGATGTGGGACATGAGTTTGACAGAATCCAAGCTATCGTCGATCACCAGAACGCGAGGTGTGCGTTGTTTTTCGAGATTAGTTTCTAAGACCATGAATATTCTCCCTGTGTGTCGCTACTTCAGTAATTGAAACCGAAGTAGATCGGAGAATCTTCTAAAAGAGCTAGCATGAAGGGATTTTAATAGAAGGTCTGTTTAAAGACAGAAAGAACTCACATTGCTTATGCGAGTTCTTTCCTTGTTTGTTCAGTGACAACAGTTTCCCGCACCACGACCACTTTAATTGATCCTGGGTAATTGCACTCTTCTTCGATGCGTGCCGCAATTTTGCGCGACAAATCCATCGCCTGAGTGTCATCGACTTTTTTGCCATTCACCATCACTCGGCATTCGCGACCACCGCTCAATACGAAGCAGTCTGTCACACCTGGGAAACTGCGGGCGATATCCTGCAGTTCAGAAACTTTCTGATTGTAAGATTCGATTGTCGAACGGCGCGCACCTGGGCGAGCCCCGGAAACCGCATCGGCCGCGATCACCAGGAACGCATGATCGGTGCTGGGTTGTTCGTCAAAGTGGTGGGCTTTCACGGCATGAACAACGTCAGGTGCTTCACCGCGTGCCGCGATAAAGTCAGCGCCGATCACGGCGTGACCGCCCTCGACAGTGTGGTCCATGGATTTACCGATGTCGTGAAGCATACCCACGCGGCGCGCTTTCTTGATGTCAATACCCAGCTCGGCCGCCATCAGGCCCGCCAACCAGCCCACTTCACCGCAGTGGAAATACTGATTCTGAGTGAAGGAATAACGATAGCGCAAAGAACCCATCATCTGACGGATCTCGGCGTTCAAACCTTCTAGTTTCAACTCTTTGGCCAAAGAATCGCCATCGTGTTTGATGTTTTTGAAAAGTTCCTTTTTCTGGTTTTCAGCAATTTTTCTGATGAAGTCAGGATTGATATTTTTCTTTTCTTTGAAGATGCGCTCCAAAGTACGGCGGGTCAGTTCGCGGCGAACAGGGTCAAAGCCGGCAACGCCGACCATTTCCATGCCTTCTTCCACGATGATGTCGCAACCGCAGGCATCCTGCACGGCCTTGATGTTGTTGCCCGCCGGATCACAGAACAGCTTGCGGATGTGGGCATCCGGGAAGTTCACGGCACCAATACCGCGCTCGGCGCAGTAAGGACGGGCAAAACGGTCAATCACCAGGCTCAAAATGCGCTTGGCTTCGGATTCAGCGTGTTCTTTGGTGTCAGCTTCGGTTTCCTGGATCATGCGCGCGGCACGACGGCGGGATTCCTCTTCCATCTGGTTTTTCAACTGGGTCTTGAATTCTTCTGCGGAAGTTCCCAGGCGCTCTGTCAGCTTCTGAACCAGTTCCTGGTTCAGGGCTTTTTGCGCTTCCTTGAGTTTTCCAAGTTCAGCTTCCTGACCACGCAGGGCCTGTTCCTGAACCTTGACGTCCGCTTCACGATCCTGAAGCTTCTTTTTTTCTTCCTGAACGATGGCGTCGGCTTTGGCTTTTCTTTCGTTCGCGACTTCCTGCAGATCCTCGATGCGTCCTTCGGACTTCAGCATCTCGGGTTCCACCTTGGTCCACAGTTCCATTTCGATTTCCTGGATGCGTTCTCGCTCTTCCAGGTTGCGAAGTTCAACGACTTCATTGGCTTCATCCAAAATATCCTGGGCTTCTTCACGGGCCAGGCGCAGCGTGCGCGCTCTGAAGAATTTGTGCAAGGCCCAGCCCAAACCACCACCGGCGACAATTCCAATTATGGCTGTAGCAATCATTGCAATCATAAGGGTACTCCTAACCCTGTTATTGTACTCCCCAAAGGAAGGTCATTGCAAACCTTTGCGCGGTAATGGGGGCCTTTACTTCTGGCGTTATGGACGGTAGGCTACTTTCCAAGCGCACTGCAGGAGGTTTTAATGGGTCATATGGCGTGTCAAACAAAGTGGGTCGGGGGTATTGGCTTCGAGTCGCAGATTCGCGACCACAAGGTTGCAATGGACTCACGCAGTGATGGTGGTAAGGACCAAGGGCCATCCCCGAAAGAACTGCTTTTGGCCAGTATTTGCGGCTGCACCGGAATGGACGTGATCTCCATCCTGCAGAAAATGAGAGTCGGGCTTCAGTCCTGCAGTGTGGATGCAGACACCGACACCACGGCGGGCTATCCGTCCATTTTCGACCGCGTAAAGCTGAAATTTCTCGTAAAAGGCGAAATGAAAAACGAGCAGTTGATGAAAGCGGTGGTTTTGTCCATGACCAAGTACTGCGGCGTCAGCGCGATGGTTGTGAAAGCCTCTCCGATTGATTACGAAGTGTACCTGAACGATGTGAAGATCGGTGAGGGACAGGCTGATTTTGAAAGCGCCAAGGCATGATCGACATTCAGATTCCATTTGCCGAACTTGACTTCACCTATGCCCGGTCCCGCGGACCGGGAGGTCAGAATGTCAATCGCACCAATTCGGCGGCGATTCTGCGCTGGAATCTGATGAGTTCCCAGGTGATCAGTGATGAACTAAAACTGCGCCTGCAGGCCAAACTGGCCGCGCAGTTGACCGAGGACGGGGATATTCTGATTCGCAGTGATGTGCATCGTGATCAGGATCAGAATCGTTCTGAATGCATTGCGCGTCTTCATGCGCTTTTAAGAAAAGCACTGTTTGTTCCGAAAAAACGGGTGGCCACCAAGCCCTCCCGCAGTTCTGTGCGCAAGCGTCTGGATACCAAACGCAAACATTCTGAAACCAAAACTCTGCGGCAAAAAGTAAAATAAAAGCTAGATCACAGGTTCTGCCACAGGCTCGACGGAAGCTGGGCCACCGCCTTCGACCGCCTCAATACGGCGGGACAGGAAGATTGCCACAAAGGTGAAAGCAATCGCAATGTAACCCACCACCGGATAGTGTTCCAACCTTCCGTTGGCACCGGTTGTGACTATCAATCCGCCGATGTAACTTGAAACCGCTGACGACAGTTGCTGCACGCAGCTGACGATACTCATGAAGCTTCCGCGGTTTTGCGGTTTTGCTGTGCCGGACACCAGGGCTGTCGCCGGAATCATGCGTCCGCCGGAAACCACAAAGAAGAAAGCACAAATCGCCAGCACCACCCACAGAGGGCTGGGCCCCAGATTGGTGATCACCCAATACGGGATCAACGTCACCAAAGCGCCCCACAAGAAGACCTTGTGTTTGCCATAGCGATCGGCCATGCGGCCGATAAATGGCGAGCTGAAGATCGTAAAGGCTCCGCCAATCATGTACATCAAGGGCAGTTGAGATTCACTCAATCCTGCGTTGGCCACCAGTGACGGGGACAGGAACGGGATGATGGCAAAGTGGCCGAACATCACAGATGACATGAAATACAAGCCACGGCGTTGGTTTTTGTTGTTGGCGATGCGGGATATTGTGTTCCACATCGGCTCTTTGTTAACACCGCCTTCAAGGTGTTTGCTCATGGACGGTACTTTGAACCAGATCACCACACAAAGCAGCAGTGAAGTGCAGCCCAGGAAGATAAACGGAGCGTGCCAGTTGAACTGATTCGCCAGGAACAAACTGAAGGGAACTCCCAGAATGGACGCCATGGAAAACGAAGTCATGATGACCCCCATGGCGCTGCCGCGACGCTCGTAAGAAATCGCATCGCTGACGATGGATAGAACCAGCGATCCCAGGACACCGCCAAAGACACCCGTCAGGCCGCGGGCCAAAAGCAGCATCTCATAGTTTGGCGCCAGACCGCAGGCCACGGTGCCGACAGAGAAACCAACGAAGAAAAACAGCAAGCAGGCCTTGCGATCAAATTTGTCCAGAAAGAAAGAGGCGGCAAAGCCGCTGAGGCCCGCAAAGAAGGTGTACGATGACACGAGGAGTCCGAACTGGTGCGGATTGATTGCAAACATGCGCATCAACTGCGGCCCCAGCGGCATCATGATCATGAAGTCCACGATGGAACTGAACTGTATGGAAGCCAGGATCGCGAGAAGGAACTTTTCTTGTTTGGAAAACACGGGGGGTCCTTTTTGTTGACGTGTTTAAAACTTACCGATAAGCCATGGATATGGCAACTATTTGGAAGTTTACGAAGTTTGTTATTGGTTTGGTGGTTCTTGTTTTGATCCTGTGGGCGGTGCTGGCTAACTACAGTGTGATCTTCTCTAAAACTGTAATTGGTGAAATCACCAGTGTTGAGCGTGTTGAAATCCCTGTGGCGCTTGTCACACGCGCTGAAGGAAATATCACGTCTCAGGTGTTCTCTTTTGCGATCGGTATTAAGGACACTAAAACAAACGAAATCTTCACGGCGTCTTCCGAAGACCGTCAGTGGGCAGTGGCTCAGCCGGGTCAGTGTGCGGAAGCGGTCTTCCTGCCTTATCCACCTTGGCAGTTCACAAAGAAAGACACTTATTTCGGTGCTCGTCTGGTAAAACTGCACGAGTGTGCTAAGTAAGCAGACACAATGTTTGAGTTACTGCTGCTGTTCACTTCCATGGCTGCCGGATTCCTCGGGGCTCTTTTGGGGCTTGGTGGCGGGATTATTGTGGTGCCGGTTCTGACGCTTGTGTACCACGTCGATATTCGTTATGCGATTGCCGCAAGTTTGATTTCGATTGTGGCGACCTCATCCGGTGCGGCGGCAAGTTACCTGAAAGATTCTTTGACCAATCTGCGCCTGGCTGTGTTTCTGGAAGTCGGGACCGTCAGTGGCGCGATCGTCGGCTTTTTGATTTCTTCATTTATCAAAGCTCAATTCCTTTTCCTTTTGTTTGGAACCTTCCTGTTATTTTCCGCATTGATGATGTTGCGAAAGCGCGGTGAACATATTGCCACGGTCAATCACCCTTGGGCGGAAAAATTGAAGCTGGATGGTGTGTATCCTGAAGGCGGCAACCGTCTGGTTGAATACAAAGTGCAGAACGTTCCACTGGGTTTATTTGCGATGTTTGGTGCCGGTGTGATGTCAGCCCTGCTGGGAATAGGCAGTGGCATCTTTAAGGTTCTGGCCATGGACGGGGCGATGAAACTTCCGATCAAGGTTTCCAGCGCGACTTCCAATTTTATGATTGGTGTGACGGCCTCTGCCAGTGCGGGGGCGTATCTTCTGCGTGGAGATGTTCGCCCTGAAATTGCTGCACCCGTGGCGGTGGGGATCATTGTGGGGTCTTTTGTGGGCGCCAAAGCGATGGTGAAAATCCCGGCCGTGCGCATTCGCCAGATCTTTGTGGTGGTATTAAGTATTGTTTCCATTCAGATGATCATCAAGGGGTTGAAATGACGCCAGCGCCGCAGGCAACACCTGAAAAAGATTCTTTACATGATCTGGAGCTGACCATCAGTCAGATTCTTCGGGGCGGGGTTTTGTTCGCCGGGATCTTTCTGCTGGCGGGCTGGCTGTGGATGTGGTGGCGCGATGGTGACAATCTGCAGTCTTTTACAGTCTATGAGCCTCGTCCCTTAATTGAAAACATTCAGTGGGCTTTGGTAATGAATGATCGTGCGCTGTTGATTGCCCAGTTTGGGCTGGTGGTGTTGGTGTGTCTGCCATTGGTGCGGGTGTTGATGACCGCCATTTTGTTCCTGAAACAAAAAGACAAGGGTCTTGCGATCATGGCGCTGGCGGTCTTTGTTGCCTTGGTGGGAAGTTTTCTTCTGGGAATTGAGCTGTAGTATTTTACAGCAGGTTCTTCGCCAGGTACCACGGCAGAAGAATGTACAGGGTGACATCCCGGATCAGGTAATAAGCAAAAAACACTGCAAAGAATCTCCAGCCGTAGCGACGGATCACTCCTTTTATCCCACTTTCACGAAAAATCTGTTTTGCCTCACGAAGAACCCGCGGCGTCCAGCGATCCAGAAATTTGGTTTTGGGTGGAGTTTGTTCCATACTAATAAAGAACCCCTTGCTGTTTCTATCCTCTCCTTTAAAGGCGAATAGTCAAGGGGTCAATAAACGGGGCAGGAGTCCGTGAGAAGGAGGGAATGAGAACATGAAGGGGAAAATTCACGGAGCTCCTGTCTGATTTCATTACACTCCTGATGGTGCGTTTTGTCAAAAGGTCGAGGCTTCAGTGAAAAACGCTGGTCCATCTCTGGGCGTGAGTCCTACTATCAAGACATGAATATGAAAAATCTCAAATACACACTGTTCGTTCATCTTTACGGTCTTTTTAAAATTCCTTTGGTTCTGTTTGTCAGTCCACGCGTGGTGGAAGCGGGTAAAAAGCGCTTCGTGATTAAAATCCCGCTGGGATACCGCACGAAGAATCATCTGAATTCGATGTATTTTGGAGCGTTGGGAATTGGCGCCGAGCTTTCCATTGCGGCAGCGGCCGTGTTTGCGATTTCGGAAAGCAAACAGAAGATCGACTTTGTTTTCAAGGATTTTAAAGGCGAGTATCTGAAGCGCGGCGATGGGGATGTGCACTTTATTTGTGATGAAGTCGAACTGGTGAACTCTTTGATTGAAGAGTCCAAAACCAATCCGAACCGCATCGAAAGAAAAATGAAAGGGTATGCAATTGTCCCTTCTGTCAGCGAGACAGAGCCCATCATGACTTATGAGCTCACGCTTTCAGTCAGAAACAGATCACTCAAGACCTAGCTGGGAAAGGCTTTTTACGCTCTCGTCATACTCATTGATGAGTTTGGCGTAGATCTCTTTCACCGTCAGAATCTCCTCCACCAGGCCCACAGACTGCCCGGCAGTCCACACGGTTTTCCAAGTGGGTTTGGTGGCCGCTGCCTCAAGGGATTTCATTCCCATCAAATGAATCAAAGGCACCATGTATTTCTTTGTCAGTTTGTAGTCCTTCAGGACTTTCATCGCCCACGGCAGGTCAGTTCCCATTTTCTGCACGTAAGGGGTGTTGATCACCGCAGCCGGTGTACCGGACACTCGTGTGGTCATCACGATATCCTCTGGTGTCGAGTTCACGATGGCGTCTTTATATGACTGGTCCACCTGGGCTTCGCGACTGGCGATGAATCGTGTTCCCACGCTGACGCCGGAAGCACCCAGTGCAAGGCAGGCTGAGATCATTGAGCCGTGGGCGATCCCCCCGGCAGCGATGATGGGAATCTGCAGTCGGGTTTTCAACCACGGAATCAAAACCAACGGAGAAATCGGTCCGGCGTGTCCGCCAGCGCCCGCGCCCACAGCAATCACGCCGTCCGCGCCCATGTCCTGAACTTTCAGGGCGTGCTCAAGATTCGTGACATCGCAAAAAACCTTGGCGCCATTTTTGTGGGCGTCCTGGATCACAGATTTGGGGCTTCCCAGGGAGGTGATGAACATTTCCACGCCGTGATCCAAAGCCACTTTGATGTCTTCGCCTTGGCGGGTGTTGCTTTTGTTCACAATGACATTTACGCCAATGGGTTTCTTGGTGCGGCTTTTGATGTTTTTCAGAGCTTCAGCGTATTGTTCGATCGGGCGGTAGTTCAGGGCAGGGAAGGTGCCGATTCCGCCGGCCTCGCTGGCTTCGACGACGATATCGGTGTTGCTGACCAGAAACATCGGGGCGGCGATGATGGGATAGTTGATGCCCATGGTGTCGGTGAAACTGGTTTTGATCTTTTTGAGCATAAAAAAAGCCTCCCTGCTTTCATAAAGAATACGGGGAGGCTCGGAGGACGCAAGTAATTTCTTAAGGCTTCAGGTATCTGCTGAACAGAGTGAAGACTTCTTTTTTGATCGCTTCTTCGCGTTCGACAGTTTGCGGTCCCAACAATCCCAATTGCAGGATGTTGTTAAAGCAGCTGACGACGAATAGGGCCATCATATCGCGATCGCGTCCCTGGTAAACCGGCATATGTGCCAAAACCGCTTTTTGATAGTGTTCAAAGAACACACGGCGTGTTTCCCAGTAATCCAGCATTCCTTGAACGCCTTGCAGGGCGGTTCTGAGCGGGCGGTTGTCGTGGAAGCGCGTGAATCCAATGTCGATGAAGGCGTGGATCTTGGCGTCCAGGTCCGGCGTTTGAAGATGAGCCAGCTTCTCTTCAATATATGCCAGATCTTTCTGCAGAAGATCGTCGATCACCGCAGCCACAATGGCTTCTTTGTTGGCAAAGAACTGATACAAGGACCCGATGCTGACGCCCGCCATCTCGGCGATCTTGTCAGTAGTGATAGCGTGGTAGGGCTCTTGAACCAGAAGGCGTGCGCAGGATTCTACAATGCTGGCCACCGTCTCTTTGGAGCGTTTCTGGACGGGGATTTTCAGCATGTACTTCTTTTCAGGACTCGTGTGAGTTTGTGGAGCTGCACCCATAAATTCCTCCTTTTTGAGGTTATAAACTTGGCTCAGGTTCATATTCGGCCAAGAGGGTTCGTAATTCAATACTAGTTCAGCAAGTATCATTTGGCGGTACCGACGTCCTCCCCAGAGGTACATCTTGACCGCTCTTTAACATAAAATTCAAACTATCGTCTTATTCTGATCCTACACCCCTAGACATTAGAAGTATTGCTCTATCGTAATCAAAAAGCGGTATAAATAAGAGCTTTTAGTTATGTTTATGTTGAAAAACGTGTTTTATGCGATCTGTTTCTAAGTTTTTATTCTGACTTTGTGAATGAAATTTTTAAGACTTCCTATGGAATTTCGCAGAATATGATTCCCAAAAGGGCATTTGGGGATCCAATATTTTGCAAGCTGATGGTGCGTGCATCGCTGCGCGCAATGCCCCTGTGGGGCCTTCACCTCACATTTATACGGGCGATTGGTAAGGGTGCTAAGTATGTGAAGTCACGAGTGTTAGTAAGCTTTGTAGGACTCGTAAATCGGAGAGGGTCTTTAATTATTTTGGATCCTATGATGGGCATCATGTTTTGAAGGGCGGCTTTCGGCGAGTATGGCATGGACGGAGGTGGCGTGTGGACGGCCAGAATGATTTAAGGCACTTTGCAAATCTGGGGACAAAGCTGGGTTTGTGCGTGAAAGATCAGGACAAGCGAGTTCTCTATCAGAATGAAAACAGCATCAACACCTGTGGCAATATGCTGGGTGAGCAGTGCACCAAGACGTGCATGACTCTTTATAAAAAGATTGAGGAGTGTTCCGCCATCTCCGAAGGTATGAAACTTTTCAAAGCCACTGAAATTGAAGGTCACAAGGTGGATGCCCTGATCGTGAATGACGGG
This sequence comes from Bdellovibrio bacteriovorus HD100, assembly GCF_000196175.1. Taxonomy (NCBI): domain Bacteria; kingdom Pseudomonadati; phylum Bdellovibrionota; class Bdellovibrionia; order Bdellovibrionales; family Pseudobdellovibrionaceae; genus Bdellovibrio; species Bdellovibrio bacteriovorus. Next base: position 2,060,470 of record NC_005363.1, on the reverse strand, counting down.
GATAAGATCACCACCATGCTTTATCCTCTGGATGAGAGTGAAGAAAAGTTCCAGAAGCAGGAAGTTTATTTCCGCGAAAAAGGTCTGACCAAAAGTGAAATCCGTATCATGCAGATGGTGCTTCAGGGTATGACCAACGCAAACATCGCCGAGAAGCTTTTCATCTCAAAGGCGACTTTGAAAACTCATTTGAATAATATTTATAAGAAACTTCCAGAATCCATGCGCCCGTCCCAGGTGCGCAACTAAGGGGACGGCTCGACAAAGCGGTCCTCTTTCTTGTCATAGAAGTGACGGGTCAGCACGTACACCGGACAGTGGGCTTTGCGGACCACGTTGCGGGTGTAGCTTCCCAGTAGGGCGGCGCTCATCGGCCCGCTCTGGGCTTCCATCACCACCAGATCCGCTTCGGTGCTGTCGATGGCTTCCATCACCAGTTCATCCACACCACGGAATGAATTATCAATAATGAATTGCGCTTCCACGCCTTCTTTGTGGGCCCAGTCGACCCAGTGCTGGGCGCGGTGGGATTGTTCTTCGATGGTGTGTTCGATGATTTGATCCAGAGTCAGCATCTGCCCTTTGAAGTTGTATATGCGCGGGCGCGTGTCCAGATCAAAAAGGCTTTCTATAGGGCGTGCAATGGCATGCAGCAGAGTCACGCCGGATTTCAGATTTTTCGCCAGTTCCAGAACATGCCGGAAGTTGTCCTTGGAATGCTCACCGAACTCGGTCGGGAACAGGATGTTTTTCGGTGAGCGGGTTTTTGTGGTGTGCGCCCCCACCACGCAGACAGGCACTTCGCTTTGCAATAGCAGGCTTTCAGCAAAACTTCCCAGAATAAAACGCTGGAAGCCTTCGCGGCCATGGCTGCCGACGACAATCAAGTCAGTCCCGGTGCGCAGGGCATAGTGGGACAGGGTTTCTGCGGCCCCAGCGTGCGACTGTGAGGCGTGAGGGATGACCTTAGGCTCTAACAGGAAGGGAAGGTTGTAGTCGCTCAGGACTTCTTTAAAGAGCGATTCGGCAGTTTTGGAGTGATCTGTGACCCAGGCAGGGACTTCGTAGGTGGGCAGCACGATTTCGTTTTCACGCAAAAGGTACAAAGGTTCAATTTCCGCCTGCAGCGTCTGGTGCAGATGGGTCAGATAGTCAGCCATGCGCTGGTTGAGTTCTTTGTTGTCTTCAAAAGCATCCAAAGCCCAGATGATTCTCATAGAACCTCCCGGTCTTTATTGTGCCGCGAAGAATAGATGCAATAAAGAACTCGGCTTAGAGCTTGTCGGGAATCAATGTGGCGAATAACAGGGTTTTAAACGAAAAAAGCCTGCCGGGAGAGGCAGGCTTCTTAATTCGAACCAGAAAGGTCCTATGTGGTCGGAGTCGGGTCAGAGCTGCCCACCGTGGTGGTGCCCAGCTTCTGAGCTTTCTCTTCCGCTTTTTCGATCTCTTCGATGTATTTCTTGGTCGCTTTCGGAAGTTCATTCCACATGCGCAAGGAAAGAAGAAGACCCATCACCGCAAAGGGGATCAGGAACAACGGCCAGTAAGACCAGCTCTTGTGAGACAGGTAACCGATCGCCAGGGACTGGATACCAGAGCCCAGGTACACGCAACCATCCACGATGCCGGAAGCCGTTGCCGTCATTTTCTTACCACCGAAGTCAGCAGCTGCAGTACCGGACATCAAAGAGTGAACGCCGATAACTGTCAGAGTAATCATGATCGCGGCAATACCCACAACCGTCGGGTTGCTCATCAGATTGAATGCCATCACGATCAACAAAAGGATCATGATGAAATTGTTGATTGCCGCAGGAGGACCACGGCGGGACTGGAACATACGGTCAGAGATGATGCCGGCCATGAAACCGCCGAAGATGCCGGTCATGCACAGCAACAGACCCCAGTTTTTGATAAAGAACTGAGAGCCTTCAAAGAACACCGCGTCCTTGTCTTTCATCTCGTGGGCGAACACCAGATACCATTGCATGATACCGTTGCGCAGAACACCAGAAGTGAAGTCCACCAGGGCGATGGTGATCATCACCGGGTTGGTGAAGATCTTTTTCAGCATGAAGCCGATAGTGATTTTAACATTGGAATCGTCGTAGTCAGAAGATGCGTCAGCTGTATCGAAATCGCCGAAGTTGGCTTCAGCCGGGGAGTCTTTCAAAAGAACAAAGTCGATCAAAGCCCAGCACAGAAGCAGGAAGGCCGGGATGGCAAACACCAGCCAGGTCGCATTAGTCACGCCCGTGTCGATCGCGAAGATGTGACGGATGAAGCTTTGGAAGGCTGTAGGTTCATGGCCCAACTGCAGCTTGGAAGCTTCAACAATCGCCTGACCCCAGTCGAAGGCAAAGTAAACCCCGAAGGAAATCAAAGTACCGAAGATCGCGCCAAAAACACCGCGTTCACGAACGTGGAACCAGTATGCTTTAACCTTAATAATGGAAACGGCACCGTAGGATTGGAAGAACATGTTCAGAGCGAACAATACTGAATATGCCACCACGATGTTGGTTTTCAGTGTGCCCATCATGTACAGGTACGTTGCACCGGCCATCAAAAGATTCATGATGGATGAGCCCAGGGCCGCAATGATGATCCCTTTTTTTCCGCCGATTTTATCAACGATCGGTCCATTCAGAAGGAAAGAAAGACCGTAAGTGATCGTGCCGGCCGCGAAGATGATACCGAACTGCTCCTTGGTCATCATGTCGCCCAGGGCGTTTTTGGAAACGTTCAGATTGTATCGGCCCATATACAAGAATGCATATGTCATACCCAGAGGGAACCAGTTAACGAAACGACGAATCATGAACTTGCGTGAATGTCCCAGCGGGTTGTTCTTGAAGTACAAGAAGATAACCGCGAACAGACAGGCGCTGACCAGTAATAATGCCATGGAACCTCCGGTAAAATTTCGAGGAAGCTAAAGGAAAATCAGCCACTTTGCAATCTAAAGAGCCGCCGGGAGCCCCGAAGTTATTTCAAGATTGTGTTAGGGAGCCCGGAAACTGGTTCCAGAGAGGGGTTTTATTTCTCCCTCTCTGTGATACGCTGCAAAAAGTTCATGATCAATATCCTCAAATCTGTTTAATCGGACCCCTGATTTATCCATAAGCAAAACTTATGGAATCGGTAAAAATTATGACTTTGTGCTTATAGGTCCAGGGCGATATGTTGTGTTTCAGAAGGAGACGTCACAAACGAAGCCTTCTAACCTCGGTAGGTTCCTGACCACTCTCCAGCGAAGAGAGACCCGGTCCCAAGAAAACCGCCGCAATCGCGGCTCACAAAGTCCCACCCAAATAGCCCACCTAACACAGCCTACCGAGGGTTGCGCGCGAACACGACGCAATGCTACTTTCAGTTGCATGTCATTTAAATACTTCCCCCTCTATGAAAAGCAAAAAGATACGACTCAATATAAAAAGATCTCTTCCGATCACGTGCGCGTGGAAAAAATCGGCGAGCGCGAGGTTCTGATTGTTGAACCTGAAGCATTGGAACTGCTCGCTCAAGAGGCCTTGAGCGATGTTTCGCACCTGTTGCGCCCAAAGCACCTGGAAAAACTGGAAAGAATCCTTCAGGACCCTGAAGCTTCACCAAATGACCGCTTTGTGGCGGTGGATCTGCTGCGCAATGCGGTGATCGCGGCGCAGATGGAGTTCCCTTCCTGTCAGGACACGGGAACTGCAATTGTTGTCGGCAAAAAAGGGGAGCGCGTGTTCACCGGGGCTGATGACAAGGAATTCCTGTCCAAAGGGATTTACAACACCTATCAAAAACGCAATCTGCGCTTTTCTCAGATGGCGCCGATTTCTTTCTTTGAAGAAAAAAATACCGGCAGCAATCTGCCAGCCCAGATCGACATCTATTCCGAGCAGGGCGAAGAGTACAACTTCCTGTTCCTGGCTAAAGGTGGCGGCAGTGCGAATAAATCCTATCTGTATCAAAAAACCAAAGCGGTTCTGAATCCGGAAGGTTTTGAAAAGTTTGTGCGCGAAACGCTGAACTCTTTGGGCACGGCGGCTTGTCCTCCTTATCACCTGGCTTTTTGCGTGGGTGGAACGTCGGCGGAAGAAACGCTGAAGATCGTGAAATACGCATCTGCAGGTTATCTGGATGGTCTGCCGACGACAGGCAGCGAAGGCGGACGGGCCTATCGTGATCTTGAAATGGAAAAACAAGTCGAGCAGTGGGCTCGTGAAACGGGCATCGGTGCTCAGTTCGGTGGCAAGTACTTCGTGCACGACGTGCGTGTGATCCGACTGCCTCGCCACGGAGCAAGTTGCCCGATTGGTGTGGGCGTCAGCTGTTCTGCGGATCGTAACATCAAAGGCAAGATCACCCGCGACGGTATCTTCCTGGAACAATTGGAGCTTCATCCAGAGCAGTACCTGCCAAATCACCTGAAGGATGCCAGCGCCGAAGCAATTGAAATTGATCTGAACAAACCGATGGCGGAAACGCTGAAGGTTCTTTCCCAGCAAAAAGTGGCGACCCGGGTGATGTTAAGCGGTCCCATGATCGTGGCTCGCGACATCGCTCATGCGAAACTGAAAGAAAAAGTCGATCGCGGCGAAGGTGTGCCTCAGTACTTTAAGGATTATGCAGTCTATTACGCGGGCCCGGCTAAGACGCCAAAAGGCTACGCTTCCGGCTCCTTCGGGCCGACGACCAGTGAACGAATGGACCCGTATGTGGGGACGTTCCAGGCGCTGGGAGGCTCCATGATCATGTTGGGTAAGGGGAACCGCAGCCCGCAGGTCACAGAAGCCTGCAAACAGTACGGTGGCTTCTATCTGGGCTCTATTGGCGGCCCGGCGGCCCGTTTGGGCAAAGAGTGCATCACAAAAGTTGAAGTGCTGGATTTCCCGGAACTGGGTATGGAGTCTGTGTGGAAGATCGAAGTCAAAGACTTCCCGGCCTTTATCATCGTCGATGACAAAGGAAATGACTTCTTCAAGTCCGTTATCCGAAAACTTTAACAGCGAGACTGGGAGCTCAGCGGGGGGCTCGTCGTCCCCGCCAGGCTCTGCTCTTAGGGGTCTAAGTTTCTTTCAGCAGGATCGGTGAAATGCCGACAAAAAGATTCATGACTACAGGGCCAATGAGCAACCCCGGAAGACCCATCATGATGATGGCGCCCACCACGCAGGTAAAACCAATGACCGGCGAAATGTCCTGATCACCACCGATGAAAAATGGCTTCAGGATATTGTCGATGCTGCCGGCAATGGTTGCGACGATGAAAAGACCAATGGCCGCTCCAGTGCGATCACCAATAAAGGCCAGCACACACAGCAGATAACCCACCGGTGCGGCACCAATCACGGGGATGAAAGACACAAAGAATGTGACTGTCAGAACCAGCCAGAAATCACCCTCGCCAAAGATCAAACTGCCGGCGCCAATAAGGCTTGCCTGAATCAGGCCAATCACCAAAGTTGAAAACAGGGTCAGCCAGCAGCTTTTTTTGGTGATCACGATCAGCTTTTCCGTGGTGTCTGCTTTCAGTGGGCTATAGCGCAGGGTGAATTCCTTGATGCCAGGTGCTTTCATCAGCATCACAGTCATTGAAATGAGGAACACAAAAATCATGAGTAAAATGACTGGAAGCTGTCCCAGAAACTGTGTGGAATACTCAATAGCTCCGCTTCCGATTTTGTGCAGAACATTTTCCATCACTTCACGGGCAGGTCCGGCCAGATCGGTGCCGGTAAAGTCTGAAAGCTTTTGCAGCATGTTTATCGCATAATTTTTCAGATTGTGGGCCTGGGATAAGATCTGGTCCGTTTCGATGTTCTTGGGCTGGCTGGCATAGACCACGATGCGGTAAATGGCCAAAGACAGTGGGATAAGGAACAAGCACATTCCCAGCAGCATGAAAATCAGCGACCAAGATTTTCTTCCCAGGCGTCCTTTGGCGCTTAGTTTTTCAATCCAGTCATTCAGGCCCAGCGCAAAAACCCCCGCCAGGGTCAGTGGCATTAAAAATGGAATGTTGATGAATAGAAACGCTGCCAACAGCAGAATCAGAAAGAACCAGTGCACAGCTTGGGGTTTGTCTTTAAAGGAATTCAGCATGACGTCCTACACTTTCTTGATAAATAAATCCTGGCTGCCGCGAATGCGTTCGGCATAGATGCCTTTTTCTGATCTTTTTCCGGCACTGATGATCATTGTGACAGCGGCGCCCGAAGGCAGATTCAGCAGTTTTTTTACCCGGACCTCGTCAAAACCCTCCATCGGACAACTGTCATATCCGGCCGCGCGGAAAGCCAGCATCAGGTTTTCACAGGCCAAAGCGGTGGTTTTTGTCGCCCACAAAAGATTTCCGCTGCGACCGAAAGGGCCGCGCGGGATCACACGAAACATCCCCAGGAAAAAAACCGCCAGGCTTTTAAACGGGGCCAGTATGTTCAGGGGACCATTGCCGTAAACAAAAGGCACCAGTTTGTTATAGTAGGCATGAACACTCTTTGGTGTGTCCTGTCGGTTGGAAAAATAAATCTGGTTGATCTTCTGACCGCGCTGCCACAGATCCGGACGGGCTACGCAGACAATCAAAGTTGGAGCCGTGCGGGCGGCGGGCTGGTTCAGACAATACTCTTTCAAACGCTGAAGTTTGTCCGGGCTTTTTACCCAGTAGAACTCCCACGGTTGCAGGTTGGATGAGTTCGGCGCCAGCAACCCCAGGCGCAGGCATTCTTCGACGACAGCGTCGGGAATCGGTTCATTGGTATAGTGGCGCACAGAACGTCGGCTTTCGATGACTTTGGTGAATTCACCAAAGTCACATTCCACCGCGGGTTCGGAATACAAAATGTCAGGAGCTTTGCTGAAAATGTTGTCGGACATTTTAGTTTTGAACCTCGCACTGCATGCGTGCATCACTGCGACAACTGATCCAGGTTCCATCGTGGCGCGGTGGCAGATAGTTGGGGTTGCAGAAAGTGTTGGTGAAAGTGGTGTAGGTGAGTGAACGTCCGCGATGGGTCATCTCGCAAGTCCAGCGGGCGTCTCGTTCGGCTTCATTTTCAGAGCGCTGCTTAATGCTGTTGAAACAGAAACTGCCGCTGTTGGCATTACAATAAGAATACTCCGATCCACGGCCTGTGACCTGGATGGTTTTGGCAAATACTGACTGTGACATAAGAATTGCAATTGCTGCAAGAATCAGTGTTTTCATAAGGCCTCCACCTCTCAATCAACGCACAGTTTAGAGGGGGAGGCAACAGGCAGTGCTTTCAAGGCACAGCGTCAGTGTCAGGCTTGGGTCAGAAATTGAACGCCCAGTTCCTGAGCTTGCTCAGTCTCGTTCCACCGCGACCAGCGGACCTGTCCCTCGACGCTGACATATTCACCTTCTTTGTTTTGGTAGGTGAGGTTGACAAAGTCTTTTTTCGTATAGAATGGAGCCTTAATTTTAAGGCAAGAGCCGTTAAGCGAAATGTTCTCAAAGGCACCTCCCATGATGGGTTGAAAACCGCGGTTTTCTATTCCCAGGGGCAGCAGGGAAGGGCTGACCATGGCCCTGCTTTCCTGCATTTCGCGCTTGTCCTGGCGAAGTTCCAACTGGCGACCGCTGAGGTGGGCCTGGATGTCTTTCAGCAGATTGGCTTCTTCGGTTTTCCACAACACGACAAAATCATTGCGGGACTTCAGGCGGATTTTCATTGAACTGGAAAGCTCGTTCACCACAAAGAAGGTCTTCACATTGCGGGTGGTCTTTTGCAGATAGCTGTACAGGTCAAAGTGCCGGACCTCCAAAAACGGCAAAAATACGACAATGATCTTTTCGGCGTCGCTGTTTTGCAGTGCCGGTCGTAAAGAGTAAGGGTTGTCGATCAGTGTGCAATCAAAACTCTTTTCGTTTTTCAGTTGTGCAGGAATGCGGTTGGTACCGGTGATATAGATTTGTGTGTTCATCATTCTAAAGTGCCCCCTTGTGCAGATACCCAGAAGCAAGCATGAAGCCAATGCCCAGAGCCGCGCAGATCGAGTTTCAGACGAAGTGCCTGAACAGGTGTCTATGAATTACTGACAGTGTTAAGTTTCTGTTTCTCAGAATGAGACACCTGCGAAAAGGGCGGAAGAGTGACCTTGCCCAGTTGAAATTTGGATTTGGCCAGGGTCGGGACCATAATCTCTGGATGGATTTGCATCAAATCATGTTTTTAATCATTCTGGCTTTGGCGCTGTATTTATTTGTCAGTGAAAAGCTGGGTGTGGATATGACGGCACTCTTAATCATCCTGTCTTTGGCGGTGACCCGCATTTTGGATCCCAAAGACGCCTTTGCCGGCTTTTCCAGCGAGCCAGCCCTGATTGTGGTTGCCGTGTTCGTCCTTTCAGCGGGTCTTTCGGCTACAGGCCTTACCGATGCCATTGGCAATGCTGTTAGCCGGGTTGCGGGAAAGAATCAGTGGACGGCCAATCTCGTAATCATGACGACGGTGGCGGCGCTGTCTGCGGTTACTCATCATTTAATGGTCACGGCCATGATGCTTCCCATAGTGATGCGACTGTGCCGTGAGCAAAACCTGCCTTCGTCCCGGCTGCTGATTCCCATGGCCACGGCGGCCTCGCTGGGAACGACGTTGACCTTGATTGGTGCGCCGGCCTTTTTGCTGGCTAACAACGTGCTAAAACATTCTGGCGAACCCGCACTGCGCCTCTTTTCCGTGACCCCTTTGGGAGCCGTTCTGGTTGGGGTCGGTTTTGTGTTGATTCTGCTTTTGCTTTGGGTTTTGCCAAAGACGTCGGGGCGAGATCAGCAGGATGAAAAATTTCGTATTGATGAGCTATTCACGGAGCTGGTGGTCCCCCAGGGCTCACGTTGGGCAGGTATGGCCCTGCCGCAGTTTCAGAAAGAAACAGAAAAGCTCTTTGAGGTTGTCGGCCTAAAAAGAAACGGGGCCCGGATTTCAACCTTGGAAGCGGAAGTGCAACTGCAGGAGCATGATGTGCTCCTGGTCAAAACCTCGCCGGATGAGCTGGCTTCCATGGATGAAAAAATGGGCCTGGCATTAAGAACGGTGAAAAAGTACGGAGAAGAAATTGTCGGCAGCGAAGACGAGCGCAGCAAAACGGCCGAACCCATGATTGTGCAGGCTTTGGTTCTTCCGCAGTCCTCTTTGGTCGGGAAAAGTGTGGGTGAAATCGATTTCGTGCGCACCATGGGGGTGATTGTAATCGGTCTTTGGCGTCGTGGGGGGTGGTTGTATCACGAGCTTTCTCAGGTGCGTCTGCGTGAAGGGGATCTGGTCATTCTTTGGGGACATGAACATCAGTTGGATGAAATCAATGCCAAGTACAGTCAGATTCTGATGTTGTTCCCGATGAATGTGCGGCCTAAAAAACGGGTCAAGGCCAAGACCGCGGCTCTTATCATGGTGACGTCGGTCCTGGTGGCCGCGACTGAAACTCTGCCTCCGCATATTGCGTTCATGATGGGGGCTGTGGCGATGGTTCTCAGTAAATGTCTTTCCGTGCGCCAGGCTTATGAATCCATCGAAGTGAAGATTTTTGTGATGATCGCAGGGGTCATCCCCTTGGGGATCGCCATGGAAAAAACAGGTCTGGCCACCTTGTCTGCCGAAAGTCTGGCGCGTTTGATTGCGCATTGGGACCCTTGGGTTATTATGATGACCTTCTTCGTGGCAGCCGGCCTGTTGACCCAGATTTTGTCCGACGCTGCAACCACCGTTCTGATTGCGCCCATTGCGATTGTATTTGCAAAAAACGCCGGTGTTTCTCCAACAGCGGCGGTGGTTTGTGTGACCGTCGGAGCCGTTGCGTCTTTCCTGACTCCGATCGGGCACCATGGGAATTTACTGATCTTGGGGCCGGGGAACTACCGCTTCGTCGATTTTCTGAAAATCGGTCTTCCGCTCACGGCCCTGATTGCGGTGGTTACCAGTTTTATGTCCCTGCATCTGTGGAACTAAGCGGGGATGGCGGAGGCAGCTGCACCTGATCCCATTTGGGCACATTGACACCCAACGTGATCTTCAGAACCTCATTCACATCCTCAACGAAGTGGAAGCGCAGGTCTTTGCGAATGTCCTCGGGGATCTCTCTCAGATCTTTTTCGTTTCTTTTGCAAAGAAGAATTTCCTGCACACCGGCCCGGTGTGCGGCAATGACCTTTTCCTTGATCCCGCCCACGGGCATGACACTGCCTCGTAAAGAGATCTCTCCGGTCATGGCCACCTTCGGATCCACCGGCTTGTTCAGCAGCATGGATGCCATTGACGTCAGCATGGTGATTCCGGCGGAAGGCCCGTCTTTCGGTATAGCTCCGGCAGGGACGTGCACGTGAATGTCTTTCTTGGCGAAGTCCAGTAACGGATCCAGCAGAGGCAGGCGCGACTTCAGCAGGGTCAGCGCAATCTTGGCGGACTCCTGCATGACCTCACCCAGTTGACCAGTCAGCAGCAGATTGCCTTTGCCGGGCATCTGAGCGGACTCGATAAACAGAATATCGCCACCCACAGGTGTCCAGGCAAGTCCCGTCACCACTCCAGGTGGCAGCAGGCTGCCAATCATATCGGCCGAGAATCTTTCGGCTCCGAAGATGTCCTCCAGATCCTGTTCCTCAACCAGCAGCGGCAGGCCTTCGGATTTGATGATTTTCAGACTCATGTGCTTGCAGATGCTGGCGATTTTTCTTTGTAAATCACGCACACCGGCTTCGCGGGTGTAGTGGGTCAGAAGTTTGGTCAGTGCCTGGTCGGTGATCTGCAGCTGATTTTCTTCCAAGCCGTGTTCTTTCAACTGCTTCGGCCACAGATGGCTGCGTGCGATCTGGCGTTTTTCGTCGACGGTGTAACCGCTCAGATCTATCACTTCCATGCGATCCAGCAGCGGCAGAGGTATGCCCTCCAACGAGTTCGCTGTCGCAATGAAGAAGACCTTCGACAAGTCAAACGGTGTGTCCAGATAGTGATCCTGGAACGTGTTGTTTTGTTCTGGGTCCAGAACCTCCAGCATCGCACTGGCCGGATCACCGCCGAAGCCCCGGGTCAGTTTGTCGATTTCATCCAGAATAAAGACCGGATCATTTTCGCCGGCTTTTTTGATTCCGGCTATGATTCGTCCTGGCAGGGCACCGATATAGGTGCGACGATGCCCGCGAATTTCCGCGTCATCGCGCACGCCTCCCAGGGCCACACGAACATATTTTTTACCCAAGGCACGGGCGATACTTTTTCCTAAAGATGTTTTACCCACGCCCGGAGGTCCGATAAACATCAAAATGGATCCTTGCTGCGACTTGCGCAGCTTCATGACTGCCAGATGCTGCAGAATTCTTTTTTTGATTTTCTCCAGACCATAGTGGTCCTCATTCAGCACGCGTTCAGCGGCTTCAAGATCGATGTCCTGCTGTGCTGACGACTGGTTCCAGGGAAGGCTTGTCATCAGTTCCAGATGCGTGCGTATCATCTGATATTCCGGTGACGCCGAGTTGGAGGTTTCCAGGCGGCGCAACTGGTTCTTGGCAAGTTCCAAAGCCTCCGGTGGCATTCCTGCTTTGTCTATTTTGTCTTTGAATTTGGCGAAAAGGTCCTCGCCTTCGTGGTCACCCAGTTCTTCACGGATCACGCGCATTTGTTCCCGCAGAATGCTTTCTTTTTGGTTCTGCTGGAAGCTTTCCTGCAGTTTGTCGCGGATGCCGCGCTGGATTTTCAGGCGCTCTTTCAATTCCTGCAGGCGGTCCAAAAGCTTCAGGGCACGGTCCTTCAACAGTGGAATTTCCAGAATTTCCTGTTTGTCCGATATATTGATGTCTGCATAGGCGGCACACATGTTTACGAGTGTCTGCAGATCTTCAATTTCAGCAATCATCTCACGGATCTGCCTTGTGTTCCCGGGCAGAAGGTCCAAGAGGTCATCGCTGAGTTGGCGCAAAGAGGAAAGTAGGGCTTCTTCAGTCTTTTTATCCAGACGTCCGGAGTCCTCCAGGGCTTCGGTTTGAGCTTCGATGTGGCCTTCAGAATCCCGGCTGTGAATCAGGCGAACGCGCTGGTGGGCTTTTACGAAAATATTGTAACTTCCGTCTTCCTCCATGCGGAATGATTCGACTTTCGCCAGAGTTCCGACCTGATACAGGTCTTCTATTTTATCCACTGACGCATTGGGGTTCTTCTGCGTCAGCAATATCACCCAGTGATTGTCGCGCAGGGCTTTTTGTAAAGCGGCTATACTTTTTTCACGTCCGATTCTTAAAGGCATACTGATGTCAGGAAACAGTACGGAATTCTTCAGAGGAATGACTGGGACGTAACCAGAGACGTATGACACGTGTGACCTCATTTCTCCCCATAATTTGGGGGCTAGCTTTAAGATGAGCACGATCTGAAAAACGTCAAGCCAGGGTGACTCCATATTCTTTTTCGATACGGGATATGAGTTCTTTATAGTTTACAGGCTTCGTAATATAGCCCTGCGCTCCAAGGTTGAGGGATTTTCTAATGCTGAGTTCGTCGTCATAGGCGCTCATCATATAGACATCAATATCCGGGAACCGTTGCTTGACCTTGGTAAGCAGTTCAAAGCCGGACACATTCGGCATATTAATGTCAGTAAATAAAACTTCGGAGCCCGGATTTCTTTGGGAGTTTTCCAGATAGTTCAGGCAGGATTGGGCGTCTTCGAAAAAGTGAAAGCGAATGTTTCCTTTTTCAATCGGTTTTCTGAACTTCATTTCGCACAAAGCGCCGACGCTGCTTTCATCATCGACCACAACGACATCCAGAGGTGCTGGAGCATTCATAAACTGACCTCCACAGTGCGGGGGGCGCTGGGAAGCTCTATCGTGATTTGGGTGAACTCGTTTTCTTTGCTCAGAATACGGAATGAACCGCGGTTTTTTTCAACATTTTGTTTGGCTATCCAAAGTCCCAGGCCGGTGCCTTCACCCGGAGGTTTTGTGGTGTAAAATTCATCACAGACGTTGGGCAGGTGGTTTTGCGGGATGCCGGTGCCATTGTCGCGAACCGAAAGGCGGCACAACGTCTTGCCTGGCAGAAGCTCGACTTGCAGTTCTGGAATAAAGGTGGCGCGGTTTTTCTGAAATTTTTCATTCAGGGCATATAGGGCGTTGTCGATAATGTTGATAAAGACCCTTTCCATGGCCGGGGCGTCCACAAGGCGTGCCTGTATATCAGGTTCGATTTTTATTTTTTTTTACCAGTGCGGTTTTCAGGTCAATGTCAGTGATCGAGCGCAAGAACATATCCAATGCCCGCTCCACCAGAACTGAAAAGTTAACCCATTCTGGTTCTTGACTGGTGTCCTGCCGCGCCTGTCTTAGCATGTTGGTGATGATTTCGCTGGCGCGCACACTGTGGTGCTGGATCATTTCAACTGCGCGCGTATGGGATTCTTTATCCAAGTCGTCATCCAGAAGAAGTTCAGAGGCATTGATGATGATGTTCAGTGGGTTTTTCAGTTCGTGGGCTATACCGAAGGTGATTCGTCCGATGGTCGCAAGCTTTTCCTGGGAGATCAGTTGTTTTTGGGTCGCTTGTAACGAGGCAAAGGCCTTTTGCAGCTCACTGGTTCGTTCGTTGACCAGTCGCTCAAGACTTTCGTTGATTCTTTTTAAGGAATCCTCTGCGGTCAACCGGCGGTATTCGGTGCTGATGCGTGCGGCGAAGAATTCGACGATGGCCGTTTGTAACTCCAAGTTCTTAAACGGTTTGTCGTCCATAATGACCAGCAAGCCAATCAGACGCCCGTCGGTGTGTAAAAAAGGGGCTCCCAGATAGGACTGTACATTCATATCCCTCAGCATTTGATCTTTCGGGAACATTTGTTGGACATTCGTAGTGAAGCAGGCAACTCGGGTTCCACAAAGAACCTGGGTGCAAGGGGTGTCTTCCAGGCTATAGACGACATTGTCAGCAAATCCCTGATTCGCCCACAAAAAGTCGGTCTGGATGGCTTTGCGCTCGGGTTCAATGGCATGGCCCACCATCACGTATTTCACGTCGAGGGCAGAAGCAAGTCGGTGCACAAGCTCGCGGATGTACTCTTTACCGGAAAGCAACTGATCGACATTGTAGATGTCCTTGATGACCTCCAAAGATTGAAGTGTGTTGTTTTCCATAGCTGGCCCCCAGCTTCACTATTTTATCACTCTGGTATGGGAAAGATCGTTTTGGTCTGCACGCTTGTTAAAAGTCATGATCTTTTCCGGATTTACGGACAGTACGCTCTTTGCGCTAAGGTTTCACACGTTCGTCCCGCGATCTTTGGCGCTAGCTAACTTTTAAACCCATCCACCAGGGCAATGTCGCGGGTCATGCCGCCGAAGGGGCCACAATACACGGTCTCTTCCAGCCATTTGGTTTCGTCCGCGACTTCGTCTTTGAAAATGATCTTGGACCAGAAACGATTGATGCTGTCCCAGTTGTAGCCGCGACCCTTCAGGTGGTCTTTGGATTCAAACGGCGCGGATGTCGCAATGACATGAGTCATGGGACGACGGGCATTGCTGATCAGTTCAAAAAGATAAGGCTTCTGGGTTTCAGCATCAGGAAGGCTTAACAAGTAAAGCAGAGCGTCCACGTCGTTGATCGCCCGGTGGGAATCTGTAAAGAATCCGTGGTAGATATTCAAAAGTTCCAGCTTTGGGCTGGTGAATCCTTTGTCGGACCATTCAACCTGTTTAAACGAACAAGCCCACACACGTTCAGGGGATGTTTTGGATCTGCGATCGATGAACGGGCGGTCAAACTTCGCGTTGTGAGCGATGATCAACTGGCATTCATTTAAAAGAGCATCCACGGCAGTCCAGTCGATCTGCTTGCCCGCGACCATTTCATCGGTGATCCCGGTCAGGGCCTGAATTTCGGGGCTGATGGGTTTGCCCGGGTCCTGGAAGCTGGAGTAAGACTTGGTGACGGCCAGGACTTCGCCCGAGTTTTTGTTGAAAAGGAACTGGCGAATACCGATTTCGATTATGGTGTCCTCGGTCTGGTTTAGACCTGTGGTTTCAACATCCAGGATGGCGGCAACACGAACGATGTCGGCATTGTCCCGAACCCAGCTTGTGGTGGCATAAGGGGGGGTGTTTAGTTTGCACTCCTCAAGGTGTTTGAGAGTAACTGATTTACCGTCTGCTGATTTGCCGATCCAACGAAATGCCAAGGGACAACTCCTTTAAAATCGCGCCTATCTTAGAAGGGGCTGATTCCAATTGTCACGGGGCACCTGTGGCGAAGCGATGCGGCGAAAAACGGAGGGACCCTGAATTGACTTTTTTGGGCTGGGCGTAAACAATTTTATTATGAGTTTGGAAAAAGTTTTGATTATTGATGATCATCCGATAGTCCGCGCTGGCTTAAAAACTGAAGTGGAGCGTCTTTCTGACGCTTTTACGGTGGTGGGCGAGGCGGAGGACGCGGCGCACGCGCTGCAGATGATACAAGCCGAAAACCCTTCGGTGGTTTTGCTGGATCATCTTCTTCGGGGGTCCAGCGGTTTTGAAGTTTTGGATTTTATCCGCAAGTTTAATGCCTCCATTCGTGTGATGGTTTTTACGCAGTCTTTGGAGTCTGCCATTTTGAAAACTTACTGGAACTCTCCGGTGGTGGCGATTGTCAGCAAAGGATCTCTGCTTGAGGATGTGCCCAAAGCGCTTCTGGCTCTGAAAAGAGGAGAGCGCTTTCTTTCTGCCAATATTCGCGAGGCTATCGATAAAGCCGGTGTCGAGGTTCTGACTAAAAGAGAAATCGAAGTGGCAAGAATGATTGCCACAGGTCGCTCGAATAAAGAGATTGCCGAAGTGCTGGGTTGTTCTGATCAGACAATCAAAACCCACAAGACCAATATCATGACCAAGTTGGGAGTGAATACTTCCGTGGAAGTCGCCATGTGGGTGACAAAGCAGGGCTTATCCTAATATCAATTCAGTCATTATTTCTTAAGGTGCGCAGTTTTTTTCTGCCGCGCTTTGAAGTGTACACAGATGGCAGCGTTAAGAACGGCCGGGGGGCCTGGGCTTATGTGGTTGTCCGTCGTAATCGGGTGCTTCGCGAAGCCAGCGGGGTGCAGACAAGACCCACCAGCAACCAAATGGAGTTTCAGGCAGCCATTGAAGCTCTGTCTTCTTTGCCGGAAAAATCCCGCATTGTGCTTTACACAGATTCACGTGTCCTGATCGAAACGCTGCAAAAGGTCCCTGAATGGAAAGGGCTGGGTTGGGTGAAGTCCCGCGGTCAGCCGATTCCTCAGGTGAATCAACTGAAACAGCTGGATCAGTTGCTGACCGTGCGGAAGGTTCAGTGGAAATGGGTGAAGGCGCACTCAGGAATTAAGCACAACGAACGATGTGACGTGCTTTGTGTTCGGGCGCGGTCTGGGTCCTGAGTTGACTTGAACCCTGCTGAAGGTCATCATTATTTCATGCTTAAATTCAAAATCTTCCTGGCGTTGTCTTTGTGTACTCTGTTTGCGGCGTGTTCTCCGATGAGCTCCATGACAGCAAATAAACGTGATGCGGAATTTTATGGCCGCTTTGTGAATCAGTCGGACCAAATGTCCAGTGCCGCAGAGAAACTGGATCAGGTAAAGCTTCTTGAAACCGGTTCCGAATATCCAATGCGCATGGCGCTTTTCGCCAATGGCAAGTTCTATTATCAAGTGGACAAGCTGGGCGACGGGCAGGGGCTTTGGGATGTCTCTGACGGAGTTTTGCGTCTAAGAGCCGTGCGCCCGCTGTTTGATATGCACCTGTTTGTGTCCGGGGCGCAGGCTGAAGGTGATGAAACCGTGATTCGTTTTATCGACCGTCATGGATTTAATTCCATCAAAATCCAGCTGCGTGATCCGGAGCTGTTGAAGCAGCAGGGGGTTGTTCTTCCGGCTCTGCCGCTTTATCAGGCTTCTGAAAAAGATATTTAGTAATGAGGCGGCTTTTCGTTGCCGCGAATCTCGTCACCTTCTGATCCCAGAACTTCTTTCAATCGACTGGTCAGGCCCTGCAGCAGGGTCTCCAGTTTGTCGATGGTCTTTTGTTGTTCATAAAGCACCTGGTTCAGCTCTTCCAGTTTTTGTTCCTGATGGGTCAATTTGATTTCAATATCCACGAATCTGTCTTCGCTCATAATTGCCTCTCAAGGGATGAAGGACATCACAAAATAAGTTAATAGAATTACACCGTGAACAGCGCCCTGAAGCAGGGTGGCCTTGCCTGTTCCCAGAGTGATTGTGCCCGCCATGAAAGTCATGATCAGGAAGACCATGTTTTTAGGGTCAAGACCCAGCATCAGCGTCTGGTTTGTGTACAGGCAGAAAGCGATCACCGTCGGGATCGTCAGCGCAATACTGGCGATACCGGAACCCAGCGCCAGATTCAAGCTTGTTTGCAGACGATTGGCACGGGCGGCGTTGATGGCGGCCCAGGTCTCAGGCAAAAGCACAATACCCGCAATCAGAAGACCCACCATCGATTTCGGAGCCCCGACATAATCCACCCCCTGTTCGATCAAAGGTGAAATCATTTTCGCCAGACCAATCACCGCAATCAGGCTGACAGACAGGGAAATGAAACTCAGCCACGCATCGGTCTTGGTGATTTCATGGGTGGACTCAATCGGGGAAATATCACTTTTGGTGTCCACGGCCTCGAAGTATGTTTTGTGTGTGGTGGTCTGGAAAAGAATAAACAAAAGATACAAGACCACGCAGATGATACCGATGAAGATCATTTGTGGGGGATTGTAGGTGCCTGCTGCAGTTGTGGTGGTGAAGTTTGGAAGCACGAACACCAAAAGGGCCAGGGTCATTAAAACGACCATCAGACTTTTTGAGCCTTGAACCTGGAACTCTTGCTCTTTGTACTTCATTCCCCCCAGAATCAGGCACAGGGCCACCATCCCGTTGGTGATAATCATCACCGCCGCAAACACTGTGTCACGAGCCAATACGGCAGAATCTGCGCTGACGGTGGACTGGTTCATCAGTGACACAATCAGTCCGACTTCAATGATCGTCACGCAAAGGGCCAGCACCAGGGTCCCCAGGCCTTCGCCGATTTTGTGGGCAATGACTTCGGCATGGTGCACGGAAGACATCACAGCCACCCCCAGAAACACGGATGCGGTGATGGACATCCACAGATTGTCCGAACCAAAAACACTGGAAAGCAGAAATACCACGAAACTTAACGAGGAAATCAAATGCTGGGGTTCCAATCCTTTGCGGATGAATTGGGCTGCGCTCACGATCATAGATGTCCTCCTGTGAAGGGTTGAATAAAAGGCTTAGAACGGGAGGGTCCTTTAGCGCAAGTATAAATCCAAAATAATCCAAGAAATTAACTATTTGAGAACAATAATGCCCACACGATAGGCAGATATCTCCAGGCTGGATAAATAGTGAGAGATTTACTAAAAAATGAAAACGATATTGACCAAAATCATGAAATCCACGAAATCATTTACTTAGGAGTTTGTATGAAGCAGATGTTCTTGGTTTTGGTGGTGTTTTTTGGGTTTGCGGGAAACGCAATGGCCGTGGATTGCAGTCACAGCATGCTGCGTTTTCCAATGAGTGAAATCACTCAGACCCTTCAGCGCAATCCCCAGGCAGCAGACACCCTTGAAGGCGTTCATATGTATTGGATCCGCTGGGGGGCCCAGCAAGAGTCCATTCAAATCACTGAGGTGGCCTTGCAATGTCTAGAAAGCCAAGGTGTCGTGGAGCGTTTCAAGCTGTTGAATCATGTTTTATGGAGACGCGCCAGAAACTAGGCATTTATTTGTATCCGGTGATATAAAAGTTGCAGCCGCTATTCGCGGAGCCGGGCGCCATGGAATGAGCTAGATAGATTTTGTTGTCGGACGTTTTGGGAAGCCAAAATGAATCTGAATTGTAACCGACAGCCCCTTGTCCCGCATAAGGGAACATCAGCAGATAGTGATCGTAAGTTGCAGCCCCTTCTTTGGTGTAAATCCGAATGTCGTCCGCTCCGGTTGTTGAGGCATTTCCGCTGTGACAGCGCAGATACACCAGAATTTGTGAGGCGGTTTGGGCCGCAACGGGGAGCGTGAAACTTTGCTCAGTGGTGGTGGTCATGGAAACGGCACCCAAACTGGTCAGTCCCAAGCTTGTCCACGTGGCGGCGCCAGAGGCTGCTGTTGTTTGCACGGAACCATCTGGAAATTTAATTCCGCCGGAAGTGGAATGAATGGTTCCCGCGACTTCCAATTTTGCGGTCGGAGCCGTGGCGCCTATACCGACATTTCCAGCCTGTGAAATGACCACTTTGTCCGATGAAGAGTTCAGAGCATCATTTTGGGTCGCGAAACGCAGGTTGCCGTTATTGATGCCCATCTGCCAGTTCTGGTCCGTGGTGTCGTTTTCTTTCAACTGATACGCAGGCGCGGTTCCTGTGATCACCATATTTCCATTTTCAACATGCAATTTCTGCAGGGGAGCCGCAGTGTTGATTCCCACAAGGCCCGTGTTCGTGATGGTCATCCGGGGTGTGCCGGTTGCTGTTGATCCGGCAAAGAAATGAATGTTGCCGGTTTGATTGTTAATAACATTCAGGTTCTTCCCAGTCGCTGTGCCTGCGGCATTATAGATGTAAGCATCTCCCGGGCTGCCCAATCCCGTATTGGTGTTGGAGGTTCCAGAGATACCAAACCAAATGCCACTTTTTTCGTTGCTCGCAATGAACCGTGCTCCCGCCGCAGTTCCGGTGTCATGGGTGTTGCGGACTTGGACGGTTGTGTCTGCATCCTGAGTTCTTTCGACGTGTAAAGCGGAAGTTGGGGCCGCGGTCCCCAGCCCCAGATTGCCGCTGGTATCAATCCGCATCCGTTCCGAGCCGGAAGTGCTTAAGCCCAGAGCTCCTGAGGAATTAAAGAATCCTGTCAAGGGGCTGCCGGTGAATGTCAGCGATGGAGAATTCGCGGCGCCATCCGATAGAAAGACTTTGCCTGCTCCGGTGATATTGAAGGTGGCCAAATTCAAGTGTGTCGTCGCCGTATGATTTCCAAGATCATCAGCAAAGGCTGAAGCGGGCAGGAGCGAGGCCGGGATTTTTCCTGAACCATCCAGTTCGACCAGATTGCCGGCAGCGGCACCAAAGTTTTTAGTGGAAGCTGTTCCCAATCCGCTCACCTGGGTGTTGGCAATGGCGATATCCACACACGTGAAGGTGTCTGTGATTGCGCTCCAGTTTAATGTTTTGTTGTTTGTGGCGCAGGTTGCGGGCATCTGTGGATTGCCTGTGACTGTGGAACGCAGTTGCCCAAAGCCGAAGTACTGCACGTTCCACTTGCTGGAATCATGCATCAACACCTGCCCTATGACCGGTGTCGTCGACGCCACAGAAACACCCTGAATCTTTTCAACTTTGCTGTTGCTCAGTCCCGCGGTGGATGTCACATCACCCGCGAGATTGGGAAGTTCTGTTGCTGTCAGATTGCTTCCACCGGTGACCAGGCCTTTGCTGTTAACGGTGACTTTAGAGTAAGTGCCTGCGCCCACGCCGGAATCATTCAGAGAGATCACGGGCGCAGTCCCTCCAGTACTTGCCAAGGGGGCGTTTGCGGTCACACCTGTGACTGTGCCGCCGGAGTTGACGATCGTTGTCCAGGACAGCTTGCCGGTCCCGTCTGTGGTGAGCACCTGACCATTGCCGCCATCTGCAGTGGGGAGTTCATAGCTGCTGTTCTGAACAAGGGTCGGAGCCTTCAGCTCGATATAGTTTGTGCCAGAATACAGCCGCAGACCACCCGAGGTGCGGATAAGACCGCTGGTGTTGATAGCGGTGGAGCCTCCGATGGTGCCAGTTGTGATGGCATCTCCAGACACCTTGCCAGAGGTCGTGATCGTGGCAAGTTTCGAGTCTGAAATTGCAGCCCCTGCAGAGATGTCATCATTAACAATACTACCATCTGCAATCTTGGCGGAGTTGACCGCTCCGTCTTGAATTTTGGCTGTCGTGACTGCATTGCTGTTGAGTGTGACAGTTGCCGTCGGATTGCCCGCAGACGACACATCACCAGTCATGGCAGTGATCGCGTTCGCGGTGCCGGAATTGTCATCGGCCGGTGCCCAGTTGGTTCCGTCGTATTTTAGCACTTTACCCGCGGCCAGGCCGGAGTTAAGAACGGGAGTTCCCTTGATGCGATCCACGGAGGTGGCACTCTGCGCTCCGGTCACATCCCCCGCCAAACTGCCACTGAATCCAGCGGCAGTGCCCGGGATATTGCCGGTTACATTCGCGCCGGAGACCACGGCCGTTTCGCACAGGAAAGTCCCAGCAGGAGCGACGTGACGAAGATATTGGCCAGCGGGACACAGTGGTAGACTGGCTTTTTCCAGAACATCACCCGGCAGCAGAGTCCCCAGTTTGTGGGCCGACTGGGCCACCTTCGCCTGAGCGGCAAAGGGGACCGAGCGGATGTCGGCATCCGGAGTGATCAGGCGCCAGCCAACACCATCATAAAATTGCACTCGCAGAAGTCTTTTATCATCTGCGACCGGTGCGTAGGAGCCTCCGCCCTCGCAATTGAAAGAGCCGCTGTTTTCAAAAACATCCAGTAATTTAAAGGCGGGAATGGCAGGGAAGATTTTAGTTCCGGCACCAATGGGAACATCGAACACCCCCGCGGAATTGCGCATATCCAGAGCGGGGGAGGTTTCGCGGTACATGACACAGGTGCCTTGAGGATTTGTGATGGAAAATTCAAAGATCACACCATTGTATTCCAGCGGAGAGCCTTGTGTGTTTTTGATGCGTCCTTGATACGTCAAAGTGCCCGGTGTTGCATGCGCAAATCCGGTCGCAAAGAAAGCGAGGAGTATGAAGGCAAATGGTACGTTCAAGGGCCTCATGCTGTCCTTTTCGGTAAAAGGTCAGCAAAGATGAAGTGGCAATTGTGATATTAAGGGTGCTTATCTCGAGTCTGTCTCATGGTCGGAGCGGGATTGTTTCAGAGTGAGACCCAGAAATGGAAAAGGCCCGATGGTTTACCATCGAGCCTTTATTGGTTGCGGGGGCAGGATTTGAACCTACGGCCTTCGGGTTATGAGCCCGACGAGCTACCAGACTGCTCCACCCCGCGACAAGGAAACATAGGTATAGGTGCAAAGCGCCGAGGGGTCAACCCCTCATTATTAATAATTCTAATATAGCACCACGTATCATTGTCAGTGCTCGCATTTCATGATTCAGTTCGATTGTGTTGCAGGAGGCGTAAATATGAATGCGAAAAACTTGTTAAAAGTTCTGGGTATCAGCTTTGTGATTTCAGCAGTGGGTCTGTTGGGCTTCTTGTTCTGGGGTCTTTCCAAACTTCCCTCAGCTTCTGATCTTAAAAAAGCCCTGACTCCGCCGGCTCTGCAAAAAACTGCTCATGCAAGCAGCAATGAGCCTGGGAAGTCCACAGTCGCAGGCTATTCCGACAACTCTGCTGACGTGGCAGAAGCAGCGGCAGCCTTACCAGCTGCCACACCAGCCTTGAATGCACGACAAAAGCTGGCACAAGACACCGTGGATGTTTTGTTGAAGGACTTTGCGGACCCGCGCAAACCTTTGGTAGATGGCTGTCGCAACCTTGAAAAAGCAGCGCAAAGCGGTCTTTTGCGTGATCCGCAGAATGCTTCGGCGAAATACTTCTTCAGCAGTTTGTCGGATGGGAATCATGACCCGATGGTTGAAACGGCTGCGCCGATCCTGCGTTTTATCTTCCGCGCGCCGGGAATGGAACAGGTGGTGGAGCAGATCATGAATGCAGATGCACAAAATGATCAAGGTCTGCTGAAAAAAGCAGAGTTCTATTACGAGATCTATCGCGCCGGAGATTACCTGCAAAAGCACACGGCCGACATGGATCAGATTCTGCAAAAAAGCTACAACATGCACTATCTGGCGCGCGCCGTGGCTGCGAAACCTGAGCTGGCTCGCGATTCGGCGACGTTGGATTTCTGTGATCAGATGGAAAAAAACATCAATGCCGGGGGCGAGTTCAACGCTGACGAAGCGGCTTCAGAGATGTCCAAGTTCTTAAATAGCGCAGGTCTTGATGCCAAGGCGATCGGTTATGACCCCGCTTATCGCTCCAAGGTGAAAGTGCAGTTCAACAGCACCCGTGTGGGTGTGAATGATTCCTGGGTTGTCAGTTTGTTTGCGCGGGATATTGAGAGGGCTCAGAAAGCCCCCTCAGGAAAATAGATAGCTACTTCAGCTTTCGCGACTGCCGTCGCTACAGCACTGTGGCTGTCGCCTGCTACCGCCGCTGCAGCACTGTGGCTGGCGCCTACTCAGCAGTTTCTTTGGTGGAGCGGGTTTCCGCTTCGCCGTTTTTGTTCAGTGAAATATACTTTGTGCGAGTGACACGGATCTGAGGAATGCTTCCCGTGTCCTTGCCTTCAGCCTTCATTTTTTCGATTTCAAAAGGCACCAGTTGTTTTTGACCTTTGCGGGCCGGATGTTTTTCCAACTGGTAAGCACAGTTCTTGGAGCACGTGTCCTTGGCATATTCGACTTTGATGCAGTCTTCGCAGATCAATTCATGGGCATCACAGCGTTTGCATTCGATCTTGATCGTGGAAGGCTGGCCGCAGTGCGGGCACAAGCCGAATTTGGTGGTCGGTTGCAGGTTCTGATCCACCGCCACGCGATGATCAAAGACGAAGCACTCACCCTCGAACTGATCGTTCGGGTACTCTTTCATGTAATTCAGAATACCGCCGTCCAATTGGAAGACGTTGTTGTAGCCCTTGTCCTGAAGTTCCAAAATGCCTTTTTCACAACGAATACCGCCGGTGCAGAAAATCAGCATCTTTTTGTCTTTAGGGATGCCCTGGGCCTCGATGTATTGCGGGAATTCGGTGAACT
This sequence comes from Bdellovibrio bacteriovorus HD100, assembly GCF_000196175.1. Taxonomy (NCBI): domain Bacteria; kingdom Pseudomonadati; phylum Bdellovibrionota; class Bdellovibrionia; order Bdellovibrionales; family Pseudobdellovibrionaceae; genus Bdellovibrio; species Bdellovibrio bacteriovorus. The sequence continues at coordinate 2,036,586 of NC_005363.1, read as the reverse complement.
TTTCAATGTTCGGATTCAGCGCGCCCTTGAAGGTGCCGATTTTGTACTCGTACCAGTTGCGCGTGTCGATCATGACGTAATCAGTTTCTTCTTTCATGACCTTGTTCCACTCTGTCGGGGACAGGTGATGATTCACACCTTCCGGAGGCATCACGCCAGGAATACCCGTGGTCACGATTTCATTGCGGACTTTGACCTTGAAGCGACGGAACGGAGACTTCGTGGATTCTGAATCTTTGAAGAACTGATCCGGAGAATTGAAGTACTCGCGGATAAAGGTTTTCCAGGCTTCGAAGGATTCGATCGAAGAAGCTGCGCATGTGGAGTTGTAGCCCTCATCGCCCAGGATCACGAGTCCTTTGACGTTAAGTTCTTCAGCTTTGTCTTCCAGAGCTTTTTGGATGGCTGGCAGATCCGCCAGTTTAGTAAAACGATAATAGGCCGTAACATAATAGTTCAGCGATTCAGACATTGTGTCACCTTCGTGTCCTGCCGGCGCGCGAGCGTCCGGGTAGCTTGGCTCCAAACCAAGGGGAGTTCAAAGTAGTCGGACGGTTATAAGGGCTTTTGCGGTTTGGCGCAAGGGGGCCTCTGCAATCCGTCCGGAAAACGAGGAGAAGTCTGTATGAATTGCCCGGTTTTGGGCATGATCGCCGTCAGGTTGGGCCCAAATCCACCCAAGGAGGGTTTCTAGCGCCAAGGGCAGTGCGGCAAATGCTTGTAACCCGTCGGATTTCCCCGTAAAAAGGAGTTTTCAAAGGAAAGATTCCACAATGCAAGTCACTCCTCAGATCCAAAAAGAAATTCAGCGTCGCCGCACGTTTGCGATCATCTCTCACCCGGATGCGGGTAAGACCACGCTGACAGAAAAATTGCTTTATCACGGGGGCGTGATCCACGAAACCGGGGAAGTAAAGGGCAAGCAGGGGACCAAGGCTGTGACATCGGACTGGATGGCCATGGAGCGCGAAAAAGGGATCTCTATCACATCGTCCGTGATGACTTTTGATTTCGATGGTTTGCGTGTGAACCTGTTGGATACACCGGGGCACAAAGACTTCTCTGAAGATACTTATCGAGTCTTGATGGCCGTGGAATCCGCCTGCATGCTGATCGACGTTGCCAAGGGTGTGGAAGAACGTACCAAAAAACTTTACGAAGTCTGCCGCCTGCGCAAGATTCCGATTTTCACATTCGTAAACAAACTCGATCGTGAGGGGAAAGATCCTCTGACTTTGATTGATGAAGTTGAAAAGACTTTGAACATGCAATGTTATCCGGTGACCTGGCCTCTGGGTATCGGTCAGCGTTTCCGTGGTATTTACAACCGTCTGACCAAAGAAATCTGGATCTACGATCAGCGCCGTGAAGAAGTGGAAGACTACAAAATCATTCCATTTGAAAAAGGCAAAGACGATCAAATCCTTTACGACTATCTGGACAAGGAATCCGCGGACCAGGTCCTGGAAGAGCTGGATCTGATTGAAAGTGCGTTGCCGCCATTTGATGTGAACGAATTCCTGAACGGCACGATCTCGCCGGTGACCTTTGGTTCTGCCAAACAGAACTTCGGGGTGGATACATTCCTGCAGTTCTTCACCAAGTACGCTCCAGGTCCCCAGCCGCGCCATTTGAAGGACGGTAAGGACATGGATCCATGTGACGCGAACTTCTCGGGTTTTGTCTTTAAAATTCAGGCCAATATGGACAAGCGTCACCGCGACCGTATTGCCTTTATCCGTATCTGTTCTGGTAAATTTGAGCGTGGCATGAAGGTGAAACACTCCCGTCATGACAAAGAACTTAGACTTTCTTACGCCAGTCAGTTCGTCGCCGCTGATAAAGAAACCGTGGATGATGCCTACGCGGGCGATATCGTCGGGGTGGGTGACACAGGAAACTTTGCCATCGGGGACTGTGTGTATGCTTCTGGTAAAGTTCATTTCGAAGACATTCCCAAGTTTGCACCGGAACTGTTCGGCAAACTGTCCGTGCGTGATGCCTTGAAACGTCAGAAGATGAACGAGGCCCTGAATCACTTGTCTGAAGAGGGTGCGATTCAGTTGTTTATCGATCCTATCGTTGGTCATCAGGATCCGATCATCGGCGCGGTCGGTGAACTTCAGTTCGAAGTTTTGATCCGTCGCCTGCAGGATGAATACAACCTGGAAGTGAAGTTGAGCCGTCTGCCATACGGTGTGGCCCGCTGGCCGCGCACTGAAGACGGAAAACCAGTTACGGATCTTAAGGGCGGCGCCAACATGTTCCGTGACCTGCAGGACAACCCGGTTGTTCTGGTAAATCAGGAATGGGACTTGAACTGGCTAAAACGCGAAAACCCAACAGTTGAATTCCACACTAGCATATCGAGAGCTAGATAATGATTTTGCCATTAGAGATTACAGATCTAAGAAAAACCTACCGAGGCGGCACGGTGGAAGCGGTGAAAGGAATGTCCTTCACCGTAAAACCGGGAGAGATCTTTGGACTTCTCGGTCCGAACGGGGCGGGAAAAACCACGATCATCTCGACCATCACCACTCTTGAAAAGCCAAGTTCCGGCACGGTGAAGGTGTTTGGTGTGGATGTGGCTAAAGACCCGATGTTCACCAAAAGACAAATCGGTGTCGTGCACCAGGAAATCATCAATTCCGGATTCTTTGATGTGGAAGAAATTCTGACCTTCCATTCCGGATACTATGGTCTGCGCAACAATAAAGAACGCATTCATTTTCTTCTTGAAAAGCTGTCTTTGTATGAACACCGCCATAAAAAAGTGAAGCAGTTGTCCGGGGGCATGAAGCGCCGTCTGATGATTGCTAAAGCGCTCGTGCACAATCCCAAACTTTTGCTTTTGGATGAGCCGACAGCTGGTGTGGATATCCGTTTGCGCGAGGACCTGTGGAAGTTTGTGCAGGAGCTGCGCAACGAAGGTATGTCCATTCTGCTGACAACGCATTATCTGGAAGAAGCCCAGCAGCTTTGTGACCGCGTCGGAATCATCAATCTGGGCTCGTTGGTGGTCCTGGGGGACACCAAAGCGATCATTCGTGAATACACGCATAAAAAAATCCGTGTGCTATTGACTGAAAAACAACCGATTCAATCCGACTATCTGGTCGAGGTTGACGGAAAGGAATACTGTTTCGTAGTGCCGCAGAATAAAACGGTGGGGCAGTTCCTGAACGAAGTCAGCATTCCCACGGCCCAGATTGCTGATATTCAGATCGAGGAGGGCAGTCTTGAAGATGCCTTCCTGAAACTTGTTGCGAAAAAAGAACCGCAGGTGTCGCCATGACCGGATTTGTGACTATTTTTCAGCGCGAGATCGCGCGTTTCTTGAAGGTTCTGGTGCAGACGGTGATCACGCCGTTTATTTCGTCGTTCCTGTACCTTTTGATCTTTGGTGTGTCTTTGGGCCAGCAGATGGCCTCCCATCAGGGTGTCAGCTATTTGAGTTTCCTGATCCCGGGTCTGATGATGATGGGGTTAATCAATAACGCCTTTCAGAACTCATCCTCGTCGATAGTGTCTTCGAAATTCTCTGGCGATCTGGAGGATCTGCGTGTGGCGCCGATCACAGATCAGGAGATCATCTGGGCCATGAGTCTGGGGGCCTTGGTTCGCGGCAGTATTGTGGCAGTGATCACCTATGGGGTGGGTTCACTGTTCATGTACTATCAGCAGGGTGAATGGCTGCTGGTGGCCCATCCTTTGGCGGCTTTGTTCTTTGTTGTTCTGGCGGGACTTATCTTTGGCATGATCGGGATCAGCATCGCGTTTTGGGCGAACACCTTTGATCAGCTTTCGGCATTTTCGGCCTTCATTTTGCTGCCGCTGACATATCTTGGGGGAGTATTCCTTTCTATCGAACATCTGCATCCCTTCTGGCAGACTGTTTCCAAGGCGAATCCGTTGTTATATTTGATCAATGGACTTCGTTACGGGATACTGGGCGTGAGTGATGTGAATGTCTGGACAGCCGCCGTGATTTCACTGATCGGATTTGGTGTGTTCTATGCGGTGGCTTTGGTTTCTTTGCGCAAAGGCTCTTTCCAGCGCTGGTAGGTGTTTATGAAGCCCTTTAAAGTGCACGACAAAATTCAATGGCAGTGGCTCGGCAGAGCCATTACAGGTACAGTTGAAGAAGTGTATCTGGAATCAGTCACCCGGACCATTAAAGGCAAAAAAATCACCCGCCATGGCAGTCCGGAAAAGCCGGCTTATCTTGTTAAGTCCGACGCGGGTAATGAGGCCCTGAAGCTGCATACCGAACTGCAACCTCTTAAGAAAACCAAGGGTCCATTCAAGATTTTTGCGGACAATTAAATCGACCCTTGGAAACTGGAAAAGCCCTGACGAAACTTCAGGGCTTTTTGTTTTTTAGTGAGGATAAACGCCTTCACAAGTAGGGAAGGTGAAACGCTTCCAGAAAGACTGGTCCGCTTCACCGCGAGTGATGATTACTTGGGTGTCGATAGTGCGTGGCACTGTCACGATTTTGGAACCAAAACGGGTGCACTCTGGAGTTTGCTCACCGTTGGCAGAAGTGAACTCTTCACACACCGGTTGCTCGTAGCTGCGGGAAACAGCCAAGGTTGTAGTTTCATAGCGGGCGCAAACCCACTCAGTGTAGCCACCTTGCTCACTGTTTGGATTGCCCACCTGGCGAGGCACCAGTTCTGCGCACTCACGTGTTGGTGTGATGGAGCGGATTTCAGTGTCAGTCATACAGGCATTTTCAAGCTTGATGCCGCCCAATGCATATCCGTGGGTCACAACCGCGTGACGGGACGCAAAGATTTCAGACCAGGAACTGCCCTGGTGAACGGCGTGAGCACTGACAGAAACCAGCATTGCGGCCATCGTGAATAGAACCTTTTTCATTGGAACTCCTTACCAAAATTGGTGTGGTTATTGTTTGTTTCGCAAAAGGAGCAAAACACTCCAAAAGCGCACGACAAAACCTAGTAAGAAATTCGTGGAACGGTCTAAATACAAAAATGTAATTGGCAACTGACACGAAAAAACCGTGGCTTTCCGTGTGTATCCACAGAATTCCAACAAAAAAACCATTTCAAACGTGTAGAGGTTCAAAAAAGAAATAAAAAATGGGCGCAAGTTTTACGCCCATTTTTCAGTTAAATCGAGATCGCAGTCGCGGGATTTTGTGAAACAATCGTTTGGCAAAAATGCGCAGGAAGTGTTTCGAAAAAATCCGCGAAAATCCGGTTTTTTAGAAGGATGAAGTCGTCGGTGCGGACGTTTGTGTGTCGTCGTTCACCACGCTGAAGTTCAAAGAGTCGAATTCGCGGAAACGTTTCTTTTCGTCTTCCATGCGTTGTGCTTCCAGTTTTTCCAAGATGGAATTTTCAGTCTGAACTTCCATTTGTTTGCGGGCGTCGCGAAGACCTTCCATTGTCGTAGAGTGAGTCGTTCTTAGTCCTGTCTGCGCATTTGCGATTGCAGCAGTCCCCAATACAGAAACAAGTACAATTTTTTTCATAAAAGTGCCCCTTTGCGAACTCTCATACACACAAAGCATGGAGAAAGAATGGATTGACGCTCCGCCGGAGTATATTATTCCCAGTTAGAAAAGGTGCCTGGTTGTTTTTTCTGGCGATGGGGCGTCAGTATTTCAAGTTGTAAACCCGCACTCGGGGCGCGCCGCGTTAAGTGTGGTTCTTTGTCATTCCGCCGGACTTGTTATAAAGAATGATCCTTCAGGAGTTTCACATGTTTGAGAATCTATCAGATAAAATCATGACAAGCCTTAAAAAGGTCCGCGGTCAGCATAAGATCAGCGAAGCCAATATTGAGGAAGTCATCAAGGAAATCCGTCTGAGTCTTCTTGAAGCCGACGTGAACTTCAAAGTGGTGAAAACCTTTATCGACAAGGTGAAGGAAAAAGCCCTGGGTCAGGATGTTCTGACCAACGTCAATCCCGGCCAGATGTTCGTAAAGATCGTCCATGACGAACTGGTGAACGTTCTTGGTGGCGGCGCGGTTGATATCAATGTCCGTGAAAATCCCAGCGTGATCTTCCTGGTGGGTTTGCAGGGGGCGGGTAAAACCACGTCTGCTGCGAAATTGTCTCTATATATCCGTCAGAAGCTGAATAAAAAACCGGGTCTGGTTCCGGCCGACATCTATCGTCCGGCGGCGATCGACCAGTTGCAGGTTTTGGGTAAGCAGAACAACATTCCGACTTTCCCAACCCAAGTGGGCATGAAGCCTGAAGAAATTCTGGAAAAGGCCAAACAATGGGCCCGCGACAATATGGTCGAGGTGGTTATCGTCGATACCGCGGGACGCCTGCAGATCGATGAAGACCTGATGGGCGAGCTGGGCCGTTTGAAAGAGATCTGGACTCCGCAGGAAATTCTGTTGGTGGCCGATGCGATGCTGGGTCAGCAGTCCGTGAATGTGGCTGAGGGCTTCCACAAGCGCTTGAATCTGACCGGTTTGGTTCTGACCAAGGTGGACGGGGATGCGCGCGGTGGTGCGGCGTTGTCGATCCGCGAAGTCACCGGGATTCCGATTAAATTCCTGGGTATCGGTGAAAAAGTCACGGCGTTGGAAGTCTTCCACCCGGACCGTCTGGCCGGCCGTATCCTGGATATGGGCGACGTCCTGTCTTTGGTTGAGAAAGCCCAGGAAGTCATCGATGAAAAGTCTGCGCGTGATTCCGCGAAGAAACTCATGAAGAATGAGTTCACTTTGGAGGATTTCCTGACTCAGATCCAGCAGCTCAAGAAGATGGGCGGCTTTGAAAGTATTTTGAAATTTTTACCGGGCATGGGGGAGCTCAGCAAACAGCTGAAAAATATGACCCCTCCGGATGCAGAAATGAAAAAGATTGAAGCGATCATTCGCTCCATGACCTACCAGGAACGTCATAACCATAAGATTTTAAACGCTTCGCGTCGTCAAAGGATCGCGAAGGGGAGCGGAACTCAAGTTCAGGACGTGAACAAGCTTATAAAGCAGTTTGAGGATGCAAAAAAGATGATGGGCGGTATGATGAAAATGGGTATGGGCCGGGGCGGAATGAAGTTTCCATTTTAGGGCTTGATATTTAACCACGATCCAAGTACAAACTTGGACTTACTGTTTTTGATACATGAGGTTTAGAAATGGCAGTTGTAATTCGTTTGGCTCGTATGGGCGCTAAGCATGAACCTAAATACCGCGTTACTGTAGCGGATTCCCGTCGTTATGTGACTGGTAAATTCCTTGATATTCTTGGAACTTACATTCCATCTCCAAAAGGTAACGACAAAAAGATTGAGCTTGATCTGGCTAAAGTTGAAGAGTGGATCAAAAAAGGTGCTCAACCTACAGATCGCGTAAAACACGTGATCAAATTGGCTCAAGCTAAATAAGTTGTTGGCTTCCTACTTGGTTTTGCTAAACTAGATCAGGTAGGTACTATCTGTGGGGGTAAATATGGATAGCTTGAAAGACCTCGTTGAGTTCATGGCGAAGTCCCTGGTGGACAAACCTGAAAATGTCGAAGTTGATGAAATCCCTGGTCAGCAAACCACACTTCTTGCTTTAAAGGTTGATAAAGAAGACCTTGGTAAAGTGATTGGTAAGCAAGGTAAAACTGCTGCTGCAATGAGAACTATCATCCGCGCAGCTGGCACCAAGCTTAACAAGCGTTATCACCTGGATATCGTTGAATAGTTTGGTTTAAGTAAATTTAGAGTTAATTCTCATGGAAGGGGTTACCAATCAGGTGACCCCTTTCTTATTTGTGCTGACAGACTTAAGTCTGTCTTGCTGGAGTCAAAAATGAAATTGGTAGGAAAAATCCGCGAAGCTCACGGCCTTAAAGGAGACCTTTATGTATTGGTCTTCTCTGGTGAAATTGCCTGGGCAAAACGCATGAAAACCTTCGGTCTAAAAGCCAAGGATTCAGATGAAATCAAAACTTTCACTGTTGAGCGCACCAAGCCTTTCAAAAAAGGTCTGATCGTGAAAGCCGCTGAAGTGGCGGATCGCACTGCCGCTGAAGGTCTGGAGCACATGGAGTTCTTCATCGACGACGAACTGATGGTGTCCAAACCAGGTGAAACCATCTTCCTGTCTGAGATTAAAAACTTCAAGTTGAAGAACCCAGAACAAACCGTACTGGGCGAAATCGTTGGTTTTTCCTCTAACGGTGTTCAGGATTTGCTGGTGGTTGAAACGACTGATGGCAAAACTGCGGAAGTTCCGTTCGTGGATGCTTTCATCAAAAAAATCGACTTCAAACATCAGGCTGTCGTGATGGATTTGCCTGAAGGGCTTTTTGATATCGAAAATGCTTAAAATCGACGTGATCACTCTTTTCCCTGAGATGATCCAGGGCGCGGTGTCTCACGGCGTCCTGGGGCAGGCATTAAAGGGTGATCTTTTGTCGGTGCAGGCGCACACCCCGCGCGAGTTTGCCTCCGACAAGCACCGCACTGTGGATGATCGTCCCTTCGGTGGTGGTGACGGCATGATCATGTTGTCTGAGACCCTCGAAAAATCCATTCAAAAAGTGCAACATAAGAATTCCAAAGTCATCTACCTGTCTCCGCAGGGCTCAGTCCTTACTGATGACAAGGCCCGAGAATTGTCCCAGGCAGAGCATCTGGTTTTGATCTGTGGCCGCTACGGCGGAATCGATCAGCGAATCATCAACACCTATGTCGATGAAGAGATCTCCATCGGGGATTATGTGCTTTCCGGCGGGGAGCTGGGGGCGTTGGTGGTGATCGATGCGCTGTCGCGTTTTATTCCGGGTGTGCTGGGGCATGTGGATTCAGCGGACAAAGACAGTTTTTCAGAAGGTCTTCTGGAGCATCCCAATTTCACCCGTCCTCGCGAGTACTTAGGACAGGATGTTCCCGAAGTTCTTTTGAGCGGCAATCACAAGTTGATCGCTGATTGGAAAGAAAAAGTTTCGGCGCTGGTGACGTTAAAAAAACGCCCGGATCTGTTCATCATCTATCTGGCGGAAGAACGGGAAAAATACCGCGCCCTAAAAAAGAAAAAAACGGCAGAGCCCCTGAAGGAGCTCTTTAAGTTCTGGCAGCAACTATCCCCTCAGGATCGCGAAGTTTTGGGTCTTGAGGATCTGAATGAGGAAAGCTTCAATGGCTGAAGAAACACCTTACGTGCCCCGTTTGGCGATTGGACTGGTTCACTATCCGGTCCGCGACAGCAAACAAAAAACGGTGGCCACCAATATCACCAATTTCGATATCCATGACATCGCCCGGGCGGCGACTGTCTTCGGAGTGGAAAAATATTACATCATCCATCCCATGAAAGAGCAGCTGATGTTCGTGGATCGTGTTCTGGATCACTGGCGCACCGGCCAGGGGTCGAAGTTCAACCCCATGAGAAAGACCGCCCTGGGGAACGTAAAGGCGGTTGAGAGCGTCGAAAAAGCGTTTGAGGACTGGAATGTCCCGGAAGCTCTGACGATCGCGACAACGGCCCGTACGGAGTGGGCGAAGCATAAGTACTCGTTTGCCGAGCTGCGCAACGAAATGCATGTGGCCAAAAAGCCAGTTTTTATGTTATTTGGAACAGGCTTCGGTTTGACGGAAGACCTCATCAGATCCTCGTCAGGGGTTCTGGAGAGCATTAGGGGTGCTCCCCCCAAAGATTATCGGCATCTTTCAGTAAGATCTGCCGTAAGTATCTGTCTTGACCGTGTCATGGGTCCATGGTAGACCCTTGTTTTACTTTTTGTGAAAATTGACTGCTATAAGGATTTTAAGCAATGGCTAAAGAAACAAACCTCGTTCGTCGCGTTAGTGTTAAAGCTGCTAACAAAAACATTCAGTCCTTCAACTCTGGTGATACTGTTAACGTATTCGTTAAAGTAAAAGAGGGTGAGAAAGAGCGTGTTCAGCTTTACAAAGGTATCGTAACTAAGATCCAAGGATCTGGTGCTGCGAAGTCTTTCACAGTTCGTAAAATGTCCGCTGGTGTTGGCGTGGAAAGAACTTTCCCGTTCGCATCTCCAGCTTTGGATAAAGTTGAGATCGTAAACGTAGGTAAAGTACGTCGTTCTAAACTTTACTACCTTCGCGCTCTTAAAGGTAAAGCAGCTAAGATTGAATCTGAGCTGGTTTCCTCCAAAGCAGAGTAGTTTTTTAAAACTAAATACAGCTTTATGCACAAGACCTGGGATTTTACGATTCCGGGTCTTTTGTTTTTTCTGAACAGTATCAGCGTCTGACGCACTCAAATCTTGAGTGACCAGTCTTGCTGTTTCCCTCTATCATTGCAGGCCTTAAGCATCGAGGCATCCGCATGGCAAAAAAAGAAAAAATAGAGTTCCCAAAAATTGAATGGCGCGACTTTTCTCCGGCTCCGATTATTGGTGTGGATGAAGTGGGGCGCGGTTGCTTGGCGGGACCTGTTTATGCGGCAGCAGTCATCTTCAAGTCTGATGCTTTGAATGATCTGGTCACGGATTCAAAACTTCTGTCCGAAAAACGCCGGGAAGAGCTGGCGGATCTGATTTTAAAAGAACACATTGTTGGCATCGGTTCTGCTTCTGTGGAAGAGATCGACGAAATCAACATTCTCAATGCCTCACTGCTGGCGATGAAACGCGCGGTGGAAAAGTTGGGAGTGAAGAGCGGTCACGTCCTGGTGGACGGCAACAAAAAGATTCCGAATCTAAAAGGTTTTGAGCAAAGCACCATTGTGAAAGGTGATTTGCGAGTGGCGCCAATTTCGGCGGCCTCCATTGTTGCGAAAGTGACCCGGGATCGTCTGATGAAAGATCTGGGAGTGAAGTATCCGCACTATGGATTCGAAATTCACAAAGGCTACTCCACGCCGGTTCACAAACAAAGCATCGTCGACCACGGGCCGTGTATCGCTCACCGCAGATCCTTCGCGGGCGTCAAAGAATACGTTTAACAGCTCCGGGCGTCCGACGTACTGGGCGCATGAACGGGGACTTTATTCTGAAGCCCTGGTGATCAAATACTATCAGCTTAAATGCTGTCATTTGCTTGGACAGAGGGTGAAGACTCCTTTTGCTGAAGTGGATCTGCTTTTTAAAACTCCCCGGCAGACTTTGCTGATGGTGGAGGTTAAAACCACGAACCTGTCTGATTTTCAGCCTTTCCGAATCACCAAAAAACAAAAAGCCCGCTTGGTGCGCGCGATGCTCTTTCTGGCGGCGCGCTGGGATGTGCTGGTTGAAATTCACTGGGCCTTTGTCACAAAAGACGGTGAGATCACGGTCTTTGAAGATATCAGTGATTGACTGAAAACCCCGCTTTCGGGGGACAATGTCTTATGAGAAAAATCCTGCCACTTTTGATTCTGGTTCTGCTTCAAACTCAATCCGTCCAGGCGCAAAGCCTGAAGCGCTTCCTGACCAGTTGTGCGTGGGGAACGCTGGGTGGGGCGGCAGTCGGTGTCGTCAGTCTGGCGGTTGAAGACAAGCCTAGCCAGAGCTGGAACAACGTGGCTCGCGGAGCTTCATTGGGTCTGTATGCGGGAGTCGCTTACGGGGTTTACTCTATGAACAAACAGCCGGATTTGTCTCAGCAGCCGGACTTTGCCATCGCGCCGACTTTTGAAAAAGGTCAGCTTGAGGGTGCTCAAGTTTTTGCCACAGTTCTGGACTTTTAGAATCCGTATGAATCCAAAGCTTCCGGCGGCAGGGCCGGTTTTGGATTTCCATCGAATGTGAATTCGAAATTCAATTTGAAATTCGTGTCACCACCGGTCACCTGATCGTGAATGAAGGTGATCATCATGCAATCACCTGGTGGTTTGAATTGCGCAATGTAGGCCCAGGACTTTACTTGGTCGCGCGTGGTGGATTCAGCCCAGTTGGCGTCGTATACGAACTTGCCCATTAAGTTGATGAATCTGGAAGTAAAGCCCGCCGAGAATGTGTAATCTTCCTGGCGATCACTGGTATTCACAGCTTGCCCCGGAGAGATTTTATATTGACGGGTCAGCTGCACCTGGAAGAACTGCCCCATATCGTTCAGCAAGCGCACACGCGAAGACGCATTGGTCACGTTCTGATAGGGGAAGTAATTGAAGATGGAATAAGTCTGGAAGCGATCCAGGCGCACATCCAGTGTGGCGGTTAGATCGGACCAGGGTTCTTTTACCCCGACTTTGTTTTCCTGGGTGCCGTCATAGGATTGTGCCAGCTTCAGATAGCCCACCTGGCGGTATTCGGGGCGTTCGCCAATCCAGCGCTTTTCGGTGATTTTGTTGATCAGAGCCAGGGTCACCAGATTTCTGTCATAGACCCGGTCGTAATAGTCAAACTGTACGCCATAGTCGCTGGCGATATCCAGATCCGTGATACTGTCGCGGGCCGTATAGGGCGCATCCGAGATCGAGCCCGTGCCAAAGAAAGGGTTGTCATCCTGAGAAACCCACGGCAGGCGCGTGTAGGTCACTTCCGGGATGATTTCGTGTTTATAGCGGGTGGCCTTGGAGTTGACAGTGTCGCCATAGATGCGGCTCAGGTTTGTGCGTGCGCCGATTTCTGTGCGGATATAGCGGCGAGCCAGGTACTGGTCTTCGTCGATGTTGAATCCATAATGGGTTTCGCGATAGCTGACTGCCGGAATCACATCCAGGCCTTCGCCAAACTTAATCGGGTAGTAAAGGGCCGGCATGAAATCCAGACGCTGGCCGGTGCGGATTTGATCCAGACCCGGATTGTAAGATCCATCATACACACGACGGCAGTTGGGATTATCCTCCCAGCGCGGGTCGTTGCAGGTGTTAGTCGGGAAGCGGATCTTGTTCCCATTGATGGTTTGTTCGGTCATGTCGTCATAGGCTTGACCGGCACGGGTGAAATTCACATAGGTTAAATTCAGGGAATAAATGAAATTGGTCTCGCCAATGTTTTCCTGGGTCTGCGAGAAGCGCAGTTCAGGAATGCGGTGAACGGCGTCTTCATTTCCCTCCTGTGGGTTTCCGTGCAGCATGTTCACATAGTACGATGAATCGACACTGTAGTGCTGATCCAGAGTGTTCTTGGTGAAAGACATGCGGTTTTCCATCGCCGAGTCACCATGGTTCATGGTCTCAGTCGGGAAGTCCTTCGGATATTGCAGGTCGCTGGCCAAGTTCAATTGGGCGCGGTGAACGATGCCATCGGGCATGTCATAATAGTGGTCATAGCGCAGGAACCAGCGTTCCAGAGGATCGCCTTTTTCTGTGGCCGGGCGGTATAAATTCAAACGATCATCTTGTGCAAACGCCTGGTCAAAGATGGTGCCGAAGTTCATCGTGCCACCCGAACTTTCATTCAGCATGTAGCGATATTCAACCAGACCTTTAAGGCCCCGCTTGGCATAGTCTTTTACTTCGAGTGTCGCATCGGTGCTGCGGGAAATCGCCCAGAAGTAAGGTTGGGAGATCGCAAAGCCCCCTTTGTCGGAAACTTCGAAGGTCGGAGTCAGAAGGCCGGACTGACGGTCACTTTTCAGCGGGACAATCAGATAAGGCATCCAGAAAACCGGAACATGGCCAAAGCGCAGAACGGCATTTTTGATGTAAGCATAGCCACCCAGTTCGGCGCGCACGGTGGTGCCGGAGAAACTCCAGGATGCCGGGCAGTTGGTGCAGGCAGTGTAATCAGCAGAACTCACAACAAATTCGGATTCGCCGGTTTTCTGTAAAACGTCGCCCGAGAACATGATCGGACCGGATTGCACCGAACCGTTATAGATCATGCCAGTGTTGTTTTCATAATCCAGGAACACCTGATCACCCACGATGGTGTTTTTGGCGTCCATGATTTCGACATTGCCGTACAGTTCCACCTGGCGGGAGCGCAGCGAGGTGATGGCTTTGTCGGCTTTGATGTGCTGGCCTTTGTAGACGATCTGGATGTTGCCTTCCAGCTCCACGACTTCTTTTTCGGTGTCGCGGTACATGCTGTCGGCGTTGATCAACATATCATGGATCTTCGCCATGGGTTCTGCACCCAGGGCAAAAGAAGATGACATCACTGTCACCAGCAAAAATGAAATCAAGACGATCCAGCTTCGAAGCACCAAAGTATTCTAGGGATGCTTTAGGGCCTTTGTCGAGGTGAAACTAGTCTCTTTTTGGACTCAAAATGTCATAGATTTTGGCCGTTAAGTTAGAACACTTAACTTAGGTTGAAGAGGTTTTAACATGGAAGTCAAACTCGTGCTCGACGGTGACATCACTGTTGTGTCTTTGAGCGGTCGCATTGAAATCGAAAAAACTCAGTCCTTTAAAAAAGCCTGCCTGCAGAATTTCTCCGACCGCAAAGTCGTATTCTGCATGAAAAACCTGCATTTTGTGGGGTCTTCCGGGATTCAGTCTTTCTTTGGTGTCTTGAATGAATTGAATGCGGGGAGCCGCATGAGTGTGAAGATCGCGGGTTTGACTCCGGACTTCCAGCGTCTTTTCTCGTTCTCTGAGTGTGCCAGTCTGGAAGTGCACGAGAGTATCGAAGGGGCCCTGCAAAGCTTTTAAGCTGTGGGCCCGTCCTGTTTACGCAATTCGTTGAGTTTCTGACTTAGCTCAAGGTTCAAACGCTCCAAAGCAGCGGCTGCAACCTTGAGTTTTTCGTTTTCCTCATTCTTGGCAGTCCACATATATCTCAGGCTTTCCAGTTGTTCCTGGGCCTGATAGTGGTCTTTTTCAAGTCTTTGGATTTTCTCCTGATCTTCCACCACGCGGATTTGTAAATCAGCATGCTCGACACCCAGTTTTTGATTCTGGCGGGTCAGCTCGCTGATGCGTTCCTGCTGGCGGGAGATTTCCTGCTCATAGCGGTCTTTGAGCTCTTCTTTGCTGCGACGAAGGGTGACAACTTCGTTTTCCAAAGTGTCCTGGCGCTCCAAAGCGCTGTGCAGTTTGATGGATTTTACTTCAAGTTCTTCCTGAATCTGATGCAGCTGTGCGACTTCCTTGGTCAGACGTTCAATCTGTTCTTCATAGAAGTGAACCATCTCTTGAGCTTTTTTCTCGGAAGCTTCCACTTGATAGCGGGAATTCTTGGTCACCTCGATGATTTGATGACGCAGATCGCGCAGCTGGGCTTCTTTGTGGCTGGAGGCATTTTCCAGCTCCTGCAGGCGCAAATCCTGGGTGCGGGAGTACTCTTTCAGTTCCGAGATATAAGGCTTCACCTGGGTCTTGATGCGCTCATGATATTTTTCATGGCGCGCCAGTTCGGTGGCCATGTGTTGTGTTTTTTCGGTCAGTGCGCGCAGTTTTTCAGACTGGATTTCTTTTTCTCTTTCCAGTTGGTCGACTTTTTGTCTCCACAGATTGTCCTTTTCCTTCCAGACCAGAATTTGATCAGTCACAGAGGATTGGGACAGGCGGGCCTTGTTGGCTTCTTCGCTGAACTTCTGATTTTCAGTTTCCAAAAGGGACAAGCGGCGCAAAGTCACCTTCAGGCGGGCCATCAGGTCTTCATTTTGTGAAATCAGATTTTCAACAGTGGAGGACTTCAGGATCTCTTTTGGGAGATGGCTGAAATCATTCTGGCGGGGCAGTTCGTCAGGCAATGGGATCTTGCCCACCGGCTGGTTTTCCCGGGGTGAATCAAAGTCTAAATGTCCAAGTTTCGCGGTCTGGAAAGATTCGGTTTCCATAGCCCTCCTCCATGAAGTCTAGGTCGCCCTAGGTCCATGTTCTCAGGATGAGACATAATTAGTCAAACCAAGGTACTAAGACTGGACCTAGGTAGTAACAAAAGACCTTAATATCGCCACCAAACAGCCGAAAAGATACTCATGTCAGTACCTGCATTAAAAGACGCTGCCAATGGCGCGGATCCAAGCAAGAAGAGGGAAGATGGTGCCTTCTTCGATATGAATGTCGACAAGTCGGACTTGGGCCGGCCTGAGTCTTTGCGTTACAACATCCTGACTTGGGTTTTGGATGAGCGATACGATCGCGCCATCGAAGAGCTGAAAGACTTCCTGGAAAAGCCTTCCGAGTATCCGAACTTTCAGGATAAAGTCACTCGATACATCAATCATTCCATCGATTTGATCTATGCAATTAAAGCCAAAAGAAGCTTTCCGGGGATCAACTCCCTGACGCGTGCGAAACAGCAGGAGCTTCGCGAGAAATTCAAAGAACACTTCCGTGAACTTCAGTATGTTCTGAAGATTGTTGAGAAAGTTCAGGGCGATTTGCGCATTCAGGATGTTCGTTCCACCATCTATGTGGTGAAGGCTGCGTGGTTCGCCTCGCTGGCTGTGATCATTCTGGCGTTCTGGCTGGATATCGTCAATGGCCTGGCAAAAACCAGTGTGCTGGTGTTTGATGACGGCTTTGGAAAACTCGCCAATGTGCTGGCAGAGATGATCGGATTCTAAAAAGAAAACGGCCTCTTGGAGGCCGTTTTTCATCTTACTTTTTCAATGTTTTATAAGCAGCTTCAAGGACCGGGATCAGTTGGCCGCCGTCCAGCAGCTTGCCATTTACAAAGATCGCCGGAGTCCCGCGGATCTGTGCCACTTCGCCTTCTTTGGCGGTGTTGCGCACGATTTCAGGAATCTCAGTTCCCTTCACACAGGTTTTCAGTTCTTCCAGTTGGATGCCGGTTGCTTTTGCGATGGATTCAAGATTCTTATCCAGGTTCATCATGCGCGTGATTTCTTCCTGGTTGTCGAAGATATAATCGTGCGCCACCCAGCCTTTTTGGGCGATTTTTTCAGAGCACAATGTCGCAAATGCCAGACCGCAAGAGATGCCGTCTCCGCCGCCACCTTTCATCGCCTCATTGCACGTGCCATCCAGAGGGAATGGTTTGTAAATCAAACGCACATCCGGGTGGTTTTTGGTGAAGCTGTGCAAAGGAGCGGCTGCGTGTTTGCAGTGGCCACAGCGGAAGTCAGCAAACTCCACGATGGTCATCACGGGTTCGTCAGTTCCTTTTTGCATGCTCAGACCCTTTGTCAGGTCAAAGTTCTGCTGAGGAGCCACTTGCCAATAAGCCACTTTTTCTTTGGCCATTTTTTCCATGTCAGAAAGGCCATGGCTTTCCAGATACATAATATTTGCAAGGAAAGCGAAGGCGGGAATCGCCAGCAGGAATCCGGCAACCCATCTTTCGGAGGTGAAGATGTCTTTGATGTCATTGCTGATGTTTTCAGCAGTCACGTCTTCGGCGCCCATCCATGTGAAGATGAAGCCAACCAGGGAAAGCACGTAAGCGCTGATGCAGAAGATGCAAAGATTGCTCATCGCCGTGACCGAGATCAATCCCATCACCACGGAGGCCAGAACTGTCACGCCGGACAGCAACAAAGCGTAGCGGGACGTGCGATCCGGATCCTGCACCAAGTTGAAGCGGGTGACACCCAGGAAGTACACCAGCACCAGATTGGTCATAACACCCCAAAGTGCGATTGGTACTCCCAGCAATGCAGAGAATTTGCTGGCAGTCACAGCATCACAGTTCAGCACTTCGTTGATATTGCACATGGAGTCGCCCGCGGACAGGCCAAATTTGATGTCATAGTAGTGCAGGGTCAAATAGATGTGAACACCCACGCCGATCAGGGTGGCAATCATCGCGATAAGCAGGAACTTGGATTTGCTGACTGTGTTTTTCATGACCTCATTGAATCTTAGAATCGTGTTTGAAATCAATCGAAATTATGTAAAAATACTTTGGAATGCTCTCAAGGAAGACAGCTTGAACGACCTACAAAAATGGATACGTATTCGGAAAGACCTGTACTTGCAGATGGAAAAGCAGGTGCGGCATCGGTTGGGGCGGGACACTCCTGAGCTGATGCGCTATCAAAAGGTCTATGAAAAGGAGTTCGCCAAGAAATGGACGGCCTCCACCAAAGAAGCTCTCTGGGAACAGATGAGCCATTCTCAGGTCGTTATGGTCGGGGATTTTCACGCCCTTCACCAGTCGCAAAAAGCCCAGGCCCGCATCCTTCGTCATATTCCAAAGGACCGCAAAACCATCCTGGCAGTCGAGTTTCTTGAGGCTGCAGATCAGGAGAAAATCGACCGCTATATGTCCGGTAAGATGTCAGAGCGTGATTTTCTTAAGTCAGTGCAATGGCAGACCAAGTGGGGTTTTCCATGGGAGTACTATCGTCCTTTGTTGCGCTGGGCGCAAAAAAACAAAGTCGCTGTCCGCGGCATCAATCGCAGCTATAAAAAGCGCAATGCGACGACTTTAAAGTCGCGGGATGTCTTTGCTGGCAAAAAGATTGCTGAATTGGTGAAGGCCCATCCTGATCATTTGGTTTTCGTTATCTACGGGGATTTGCATTTGGCAGCAGAGCATATTCCCGCTGAGATCGTCCGCATTCTGGGGGCTCCATTTGCAAAACGCATCCTGCGCATCTTCCAGAACTCTGAAAAGATCTATTTCCAGTTGCTGAATCGGGAACTGGAAGCCAGCACGGATCTGGTGCGCCTGTCTCAGAACATTTTCTGCCTGATGAGTGTTCCGCCGTGGGTGAAGTGGCAAAACTATCTGATGTATCTGGAGCAGACTTACGATTTGGGTTTGCACGATGATGACGACGACGACGACGACGAGGATCTGCTGGATTATACGGATCACGTCGGCCGCTATGTGAAGATCATCTCCGAGGAGCTGGGATTGACTGTTTCAACCTCCAATCTGTCGGTGTACACGGCCCGGGACAGCTCTTTCTGGAGTCAGGTGCGCGAGCACTATGACCCCAAAAAATTGCGCTGGATTGAGCTGATGATTGCAGATGAGAATTCTTTCTATTTACCAGAGATCGGCGCAGCCTATCTGGCGCGGGGAACCGTGAATCACGCGGCCTCGTTGGCGATGCACTTCGTGCATGCCCAGGTCAGTGGCGAGAAGCAGATCCCCATGGATGTTCCGGCAGATTTTCTGCGTCTGATTTGGAAGCAGGCGGTGGCCTATTTTGGTTCCAAAATCATCAACCACAAGCGCAAGACCGACACCATTGCGGATATCAAGGCCAGTCTGGCCACGCGCGGGCCTTCGGATTTGGGGAAAGAGGCCTTGCAGCTGGCGCTCGCTCAGAAAATGCATGAATTGATGGTGATCACAGGTGTCCCTGGACATCGTCTGCAGGCGCGTCCGCGTAAAAAGTGGAGCTATGTTCTGGCAGCGTCTTTGTTGGGTGGGATGATGGGAGAGCGTTTGTTTGGCGGATATCAGAAAAAACTGATTAAGGCGGCCACTTTGGCGACCTTCCTGAAAAAGCCGTTGGGCAATCCGCATTTTGATGTGGTTTACTATGAAGCGTTGGAAGTGATCGAGTCCTTGCCGGCACCGTTCCTGAGTAAAAAGGAAAAGCTATGAAAAATGACCGTTGGTACTACAATAAAAATTTGAAGCCCCAGGGGCCCGTTGGTGTTGAGGAAATCCGTCAGCTCATACTAAAGGGTGATATCGGACCTCATGACCTGATTTCTTGTGATGCGGACGGCAGTTGGAAGTCCGCTTGGGAGTGGGGATTTGATCGCAGTCTGTTTCCGGCCACGCAAGGGTATGTGCAGGGGATGGATATCGCGGCAGATGATAAAGAGTGGGTGCTTTTGGTAGCTTCAGATGACGGCAAGGCCATGGTGCAAGAAGGGCCTTATTCTGTGCGCGAGATACAAGAATCTTTGCGCAGTCAGCGAGTCAGCGCTCAGAATTATATCTGGAAATCCGGAATGAGTGGTTGGTCGCGAATTTTGGATCGCCCAGAGTTTAGTTAAGGGCGTCTTTTAAGTCTTTGCCCGGTTTGAACTTGGGGATGTAGGCGCTGGGAATTTTGACCGTTTCGCCTGTTTTGGGATTGCGTCCCTGGCGGGCTTTGCGGGAGCTTCTGGAGAAAGTGCCAAAGCCAACCAGTTTGACCTCATCACCGTCTTTGAGAGCTTCCTGAATGGCTTCCAGAGTGGCGTCGAGAATCAGTTCGGATTGACTTTTGGTTGTCTTTGTTTTTTCTGCGACCAGTTCCACCAATTGGGCTTTATTCATAGCTTTTCAATCCTCATCCCGAAGGAACTTACCCTAATTTTCATGGTCGGGATGGTCAAGTTAAATGAAATTTTTCGGTCCAGGATGTATTGCAGAAAATAATGGCTGTTAAGTGTCATGCTTTTTATTTTCTTATCTATTGGGTACTATGGACTTTCGATCGGGGGTTTTATGGTATTCGTTCTTGCACTTTTGTTTCCGGTTTTTGGATTTGCGCAAACGTATTCTTCCGCAACTCTGTATGATTTGAAATCAAATCGCCAAAAAACTCTTTTTACTCTGAATGTGGATCTTGCCCCCCAGACCGATGGGTTGCAGACGCTAACGGAGTTCCGTGATACCGAGGGCAAGGTTGTTGTGAGTGAAAAGGGTCTGATCAAAGAAGCCGATGTGCTTTCTTATGAAATTGACCGCAAGCAAACGGGTGAAAAGGGCCGCTTCCAGGTTCGCGACGGCCGTATTTATTTTGAATACGAGGGCCCGGGTGGAAAAAAGAAAAGTGCGGATGAAAAGTTGAGCGGCTTTGTGTTGAGCACTCCTAATTTCAACGCCTTTGTTGAAAAAAGCTGGGATGCTCTGGCTGCTGGCAAACCTTTGGATGTTCGCTTCGCAGTTTGGGATCGCCTGGAGACGGTCGGTTTCACTTTGCAAAAGGTCGGCGAAAAAGACACGGCCACAGGAAAGTGGATGGAGCTTCGTATGAAGCCCACAAGTTTCATCATCGCTGCCATCGTCGATCCAATCCATCTTTGGTATTCCCAGGCGGACAAAAAGCTGCAGGTCATGAAGGGGCGTGTGGCGCCGAAAATTCAGAAGGATGGCAAGTGGAAGGATCTGGACGCTGAGATCGTCTATACCTACGACCAGAAGTCCGTCTCGAAATAAGACAGTCTCAATATTTATCGGTTTTTGCCGATAAGTGAGACATGAAAAATCAGAACTCTTTATTCGTCGTCTTCTGCCTGTGCCTGGCTGTCGGGTTCATGGGAGTGTATGCCACATTCGTGGCGCATTTCAATGGTCATGAAGAGTATGAAATGCGTCTGGCATCCCTGCAAAAACAGGTGGAAAAAGAGAAATTCAACAACTCTCTTTTAAGTTATCAGTTGAAGGACTTCCAGCAAACGGTGGCGCAGGTTCTTCCGAATGACAAAAAACTTCAAGCCAAGTATGAACTTCACAATCTTTCGGCTGTGGTTCGGGCTCCGGCCAGTGAAGAGACTTTAGACCTTTCCGGTGCGATTTATGAAAAGGGAAAGCGTTACTTTAACGGTCAGCAGTATGATCGTGCTATCCGTGAATTTGGCCAGCTTCTGGAAAAGTACCCGTTGTCCCAACACAGTGTTGAGGCGCGTTTCTTTATTGCCGAAAGTTACTTCCTGAAAAAAGACTATCGCAGCAGCCTGGGGCAGATTGACGAAATGGTGACCCAGTATCCACAGCATGATCTGACGGGTTTCATTTTGCTTCGCATGGGGCAAATCAGTGAAATCAACAGTCAGACAGAAGAGGCGGCGGAAATCTATAAAACCGTTGCTAAAAACTTCAAGAATGAAAACCTTAAAAAACAGGCGCGCAAACTGGCGCAAAGTGTTGAGTAGTATGAAGAAAATCGTGCGCTTGATGTTGTTCTTGATGGCATTCCAGATGGAGGTCCGGGTGCGGGCCGCCGGGGATCTGATTGAGCAGCCTTCGGCCTGTCTGAAATCCCAGGAAAGCTGCGCGATTCAGGTGACCGGATCGGCTTTTCATTTTGAAAAGGACAACAAACAACTGCATGCCACCGCGGGCTCGGCATTGGTTCGTCTGACGCCGGATCAGTGGCGCCTGGTGAAAGGGGCTGTCTGGGTGGAAGCAGGGAAGAACCTGCAGGTGGAAAGTCTTTATGCCAGCACGAAGGCGTCCATGGGTGAGTACTGGGTGATTTTTCAGGACTCCCGCATTTTGATTCGCAATATGAATGCCTCCCTGAAGGTGACTCTTCGTGATGGTAAAACGCTGGAGATTCCCGAGGGTTTCGAGGTCTGGGTTTCCGGGCTGAATTCCCAGGGCAAGACCGAGTACGGAATGATTCAGCCAATTGATATGAAAGAGCATCTGCCGATGTGGAACTCTTTGTATCGCGGCACTAAAGAGGAGTTTGTAAAAGAGGTGCGCCTGTACCGTGACAACTGGGGTGATCTGGCCCAGAAAACCAGTCAACTCTATCAGACTTTGACGGACAGAAAGATCGCCTCTGTTGAGGCTCAGGAAAAGGCCGAAGAAGCCCGCCGCCAGCGCAAAGCCGCGGAACTGCAGCGAATGAAAGAGCTTTATCGTCAGCGTGTCTTTGAGCGCTAGACTCTGGTCCTGATTTTAATTTGCATTCCATGTCATTTGAAGTTTCTTCCCATGCCTCATGTTAATCTGAGGTCTGGGAGGATAGGATGTCTTCTATTTCATCATCGGATCGTGCGCGTCAGGACGAAAAAATTCGTAAGACTCGGGAAGAGTATGAGAATCGCGAAAGCGAAAATGCCAAACGCCGTAATGCAGAGCTGAAGCGGCTTGAGCAGCGTCATCACGAAGAAATCAAGAATATCACTGATGAATATGAAGGTCGTATCGCTGAATTGAAAGACCGCAGCCGCGAGTCTTTGAGTGAGCGTGACTATGAAAACTCCAAGAAGATCGATGAAGTCCGTCAGACTTATCGTGAGTCTTTGCGCAATAAAACCGAAGAGGCTTACAATGCCCGGGAAGAGCAAAAAGCAGCTTACGAAAGCACCATAAAAAAGCAAAAAGAAATCAATGAGTCCCAGAAACAAAATCTGGTGGGTCAGTTGAATTCTGAAATTGGCAATCGTGATGAGCGTTTTGTCACGGCCATCGAGGAAAATCGCACCAAATCGCAAAAAGCCATTCATGAAAACGCTCGCAAGCTGAATGAAGCCCACGAGCGCGAAAGAGATGCCATTTTAAGCAGTCACGACGAGACATTGCGTTCAAAAGATCGCAATGAGCGTGAGATGCGCAAGTCCTATGAGGCTCGTCTGAAACAAACCGAGCGTCAGCGTGAGGCGGATAATTCCCGCTGGTCCCAGAAGTACTCTGATTATGTGACCAACAGCAAGGAAGAGTTCGGCGACAACCTGCAAATGAAGCAGGAAATCATGGATCAGGAGCGTGTGGCCGTTCGCGACAAATACGAAAACACCCTGGCTCAAAAATCCAATCTGATGGATGAACAGAATCAGAACTTCCGCGATTCTGTGAATGGGCGAATTAACAGCCAGATTCGCTCCCGCGACAGTCAGATTCAGCGTTTGAACAGTCAGTTCAATAATGAAATTTCCAAAAATCAACGTCTGCGTGGTATTGAGCGCCGCAATCTGACGCAGGCCTATGAAAAGCGTTTGGGTCTTTCCGAGGAACAGCGTGAAAACGCGGTGGACCGGATGAAAGAGATCAATGACGAGCGCATTGGCAAAGTTCTGACTGAAAATCAGAAGCTATTGCGTAACACGGACCGCGAAAATAAATCCCAGGTCAGCATCATGAACACTCGTCATCGCGAGGAAAGAGAAAACCTGCTGACAGCCCATAAGGATCAGGTCACCCAGGTGGCGAATAACGCCGAAGCACGGGTTAAGAAAGTGATCGATCTGACCAACAAAAATCAGGATCAGCTGGGGCGCTATTACAATGATTCTCTGGATGTCATGAAGTCGAACTACATGGAACGTATGGACGTGGTGCGCGAGAAAAACAGCGCGGATCATCTGGCCTTGAATAAAAACATGACGGAGCGCTTCAGAACTATGGAAGCCAGCTTCAACTCCAAGTTGGAGCAGACTGTTAAGACTTATGAAGATCGCTTGGCTGCCCTGAAAGACAGTCAGGATCGTGAATTGAAGCGCATCGAGAAAATGTACGCAACTCGTGTGGATGAGCGGGATAAGTCCGGTAAAATGGAAAAAGAATCCATGCAAATGAAGTACGAGGCTAAGATAGCTCAATTGAACAATTCGCATCAAGATCAACTTGATAGAATGAATAGACGCCATCAGGAAGATATGCAAAACTTGTCTGTGAAGATGAGTTCATATAGCAGGAAGGCGTAGTTCAAATGTTAGCAGATCGTCGAGCGAAGATTGTGGCCACTATTGGGCCAGCGACACGTGATGAGAAAAATCTGGAAAAAGCAATAAAGGCGGGCATGAACGTGGCTCGCCTTAACTTTTCGCACGGAAGTCATGAAGACCACCTGAAGGTGGTTCATTCCCTGCGCAAGCTCTCTAAAGAGCTTCAGGCTCCGGTGGCGATTCTTCAAGATCTTCAGGGGCCGAAGATCCGCGTTGGTAAGTTTGAAAATGGCTCCATCGAAATTAAACCTGGCGAAAAACTGGTGGTAACGACGGCAAAAGTTCTGGGGAAACCAGGATTGGTTCCGTCCGACTTCCAAGAGCTGCCTTTGGCCTGCGTGCCGGGCACGCGCATCCTTCTGGATGACGGCCTGATGGAAGTGAAGGTTTTGCAGGTTCGCGGTGAGGAAATCGACGTGGAAGTTGTCTATGGCGGTATTCTGAAAGACCGCAAAGGCATGAATCTTCCGGGTGTAAATCTGCCTGTGGACTGCATGACTCCAAAAGATCTGGAGGATTTGCAGTTCGGTATTGCCAATAAAGTTGATTATATTGCTTTGAGTTTTGTTCGTCATGCCCGTGATATCCGCAAGCTGCGTGAATTGATCGAGGCCGGGAACTCCAATGCGAAGATCGTAGCCAAAATCGAGATGGTGGAAGCGATCGAAAATCTGGAAGAAATCTGCCGCCTGAGTGACGCTGTCATGGTGGCGCGCGGGGATTTGGCAGTGGAAGTCGGTCAAAGCCGTCTGCCGGGCTATCAGAAGCGTATTATTTCTGTATGCAATCAACTGGGTAAGCCGGTGATCACGGCGACTCAGATGCTGGACAGCATGGTTGAAAACCCTCGTCCGACCCGAGCTGAGATCACGGATGTGGCCAATGCCGTTTTGGATGGAACTGATGCTTTGATGCTGTCGGCGGAATCTGCCAGCGGCAAATATCCGTTCAAGTGTATCCGCACTATGCACGAGATCATCACTGAGGTGGAACGCAACGAAGAAGAGTATTATAAAATCTCTCTTGAAAACGAGTTTCTGAGCACGCCGGCGTCTATCGCCGCCAGTGCTTCACTGAGTGCGCTGAAGCTGAATGCAACCGCGATCATCTGTCTGACGACTTCCGGTAAAACGGCAAATATCATTTCGGCCTTCCGTCCGAAGGCGCGCATTATTTCCGTGACTCAGCATCTGGATGTTTTGAATGGCATGGAATTGGGCTGGGGTATTCAGACCCACGCGATCAAGCCATATAAGACGATGGAAGATATCCTGCGTGAAGTGGATCTGTTGTTGGTGTCCCATGGCTTGGGTAAAACCGGGGACCGTGTGATTCTGACATTGGGTCAGCCGATTGCTTGTGGTGCAAAAACCAATTCGATCTATGTGCACACAGTGGGCGGGGAAAACGTGGCGAAGCTTCCTAATGACAAGTTGCCTCTGCGTTGTCAGGAAGAGCCGGTTGTTGAATAAGTTTCTTTGAGAAAATGAAGTAAAAAAAAGCCAGGGACTCCCTGGCTTTTTTTATTTTCCGCGTTCTAGCGAAGTTTCTTTTTTAGATTGTTCACGATGGTCCAATTGCGCGCCAAAGGTTCAACGTAAGGCAGTTCCACCATGATGTAGACGCCTTTTTCATCCATGATTTTTTCCGTCAGATATTTTTTCTCAATCAAAGAATTCACATCGTCCGCGCGGATCAGTTGACCCAGCTCTTTCATGGATTCGTTCTGCACATCGGTCAGATCGACTTTGTACAAGCCCTTGTGGTTCGGCTGGGCACGGCGGGCAAATAGCAGGATGCCGTTTAGAATGTTGACCTCAGCTTCAGTTAAAGCCGGCAGGCGGTCTTTGTCCTGTTTGAACAGCCATTCGTTGTACCAGTCGACAAAGCCAAACAGCTCCTGTGGTTTCAGGTTGGTGATTTTCTGTGTGCCGTCGCCACGGTCTTCCTGAGTCAGATAGCCCAGATCTGTTAATGCGTTGGTGATGCTTTGCATTTTATTGGTGGCTTCCTGAAAGATCTGAATTGTGTAATTGCGAATCAGAACAGACGAGAAGCTCAAGCCCCCGCCTTCTTCCGGTTTTCCATACTTGTTTCCAACCAGATTCAGAATGGAAATGTACTTGTTCACGATGTGAGGCGGGAAGCGCTCTTCATCGGGATTGGTGTTTTCAAGCAGGCGGATTTTCTGGTTTGCATCACGCAGTTTTTCATTCAGCGTTTTCATGATGGCGCGAACCCACACCGGCAGCTGGTCCATCTGTTTGTTCAAAGAGTCATAGGGAAGTGCGATCACTTCAGAATCTTTGGTGGCTTTCACATTGGCGCTGCGGGGTTTTTTGTCGAACAAAGCCATTTCGCCGACCATCGCGCCAGGCTGGATTTCTGCGATGACAACTTCTGTGTTGCCTTTGCTTTTGGTGATGGCAAAACCACCGGTCTTAACGATATACATGGCATCCGGAGCGTCCCCATCTCTGAATAGATAGGTGTCTTTTGCCACTTTTTTTGCTTCTGCCACGAAAACCCCACTCGCAAGTACGTGAAGATTTATTATCTATGGGATTTTCAGACAGAGCAATGAGGTGCTAGACCTTGGTGGGTGTGCGAACGGGAAGTGTCTAAAACTAAGACGGCTTCTTGTGGGAAGCCGTCTTGAAGTGAAGTTAGAATGTCATCGCTTTGCAGTCTGGGGCGATTTTCATTTTGCCCTCAGTGGCTGCTAGAACCTTTTCCGGCGTAAGATCCGGAGCATATTCTTTCAAAACGAAACCTTCAGGTGTGATTTCGATCACGCCGAAATCGCTGACGATTTTCTTGATGCACTTAACACCCGTCAAAGGCAGCGTGCACTTGGTGCGAAGTTTGGAATTGCCTTCCTTGTCCGTGTGTTGCATGGCCACGATCACATTTCGTGCGCCCGCAACCAGATCCATTGCGCCGCCCATGCCCTTAACCATTTTGCCTGGCACCATCCAGTTTGCGATACTGCCGGTTTCATCAACCTCCATCGCACCCAATACTGTCAGGTCCACGTGACCGCCGCGAATCATCGCAAAGCTGTCAGCGCTGGAAAAGAAGCTGGCGCCCGGAAGTGCCGTCACAGTTTGTTTGCCGGCGTTGATCAGGTCCGCATCGATATCAGCCTCTTTTGGGAATGGACCCATACCCAAAAGACCGTTTTCACTCTGTAACATAACGAATTTATCCCGAGGGATGTAGTTCGCCACCAAAGTGGGAATACCGATACCCAGATTCACGCAATAGCCGTCTTCAACTTCCTGAGCGATACGTTGAGCAATTTGCTCTCTTGTTAATGGCATTTTGCTCTCCTATCCCTTGGAAACTGTTTTTTGTTCGATGCGTTTTTGATAGTCAGTGCCCTGGAAGATACGCTGAACGTACACACCTGGAGTATGAATCTGATCCGGATCCAGTTCGCCGATCTCGACCAGTTCTTCAACTTCAGCCACGGTGATTTTCCCGGCTGTTGCCGCCATCGGATTGAAGTTGCGTGCGGTTTTTCTGAAGATCAGATTGCCGAACTTGTCACCCTTCCACGCTTTCACAAAGGCGAAATCACCTTTGATGCCTTTTTCCAGAACATAGTCGCGTCCGTCGAATTGTTTGATCTCTTTGCCTTCAGCCACCAGTGTGCCCACTCCTGTCGGAGTGTAGAAACCAGCGATCCCTGCGCCTCCCGCACGAATGCGTTCAGCCAAAGTGCCTTGTGGGCAGAATTCCAATTCCAGTTCGCCGCTCATGTAAAGCTTTTCAAACAAAGCGTTTTCGCCGACATAGGAAGAAATCATTTTTTTGATCTGGCGCTTTTGCAAAAGCAAACCCAGGCCGAAATCATCCACGCCCGCGTTATTAGAAACGCAGGTCAGATTTTTCACACCCATTTCATTCAAAACAGTGATGCAGTTTTCCGGGATGCCGCAAAGGCCGAAGCCTCCCAGCACCAGAGTCATGTTGTCCTTGACGTCAAAGAGCGCGCTCTTGGCGTCTTTAAACACCTTTTTGCTCATGATGATTACGCTTTCTCGATGATCAGTGCCACCGCTTCGCCGCCACCGATGCACAAAGTGGCAAGGCCGTAGCGTTTGTTGTGAGTGTGCAAAGCGTGAACCAAGGTCGCCAGGATACGCGCGCCAGAAGCGCCGATCGGGTGACCGATAGCCACAGCACCACCGTGGATGTTTACTTTGGAAGCCGGGATTTCAAGCTCTTTCATCGCCACTTGAGTCACAACGGCGAAGGCTTCGTTGATTTCCCAAAGATCCACATCGCCCACTTTCAGGTTGGCTTTGTTCAGAGCGGCTTTGATCGCGCCCACTGGAGCAGTTGTGAAGTATTTTGGCTCGTGAGCGAATGTAGCGTGTGCCACGATTTTCGCCAGAGGTTTGATGCCGCGTTTTTTCGCTTCAGACTCAGACATCAAAACGTGCGCTGCAGCACCGTCGTTGATTTTGGAAGCATTGGCCGCCGTGATGGTGCCGGCTTTGTCGAATGCAGGTTTCAGACCCGGGATTTTGTCGAAGTTCGTGTTGAACGGCTCTTCGTCTTTATCCACGGTCACAGCACCTTTGCGGCCTTCAACCACAACCGGGGCGATTTCGTTTTTGAAAACGTTTTTCGCCCACGCGTCCTGAGCTTTTTTGTAGGAATCAATCGCGAAAGCGTCTTGTTCTTCACGAGTGAAGTTGTGCTCTTTCACGCAGATTTCCGCTGCATTACCCATGTGGAAGTTGTTGTATGGATCCCAAAGGCCGTCTTTGATCATGGAGTCGGTCATTTGCGTTGGACCCATGCGGTAACCGGAGCGGGAGTTTTCAAGCAAGTGTGGAGCCAAAGTCATGTTTTCCTGACCGCCTGCCACTGCAATTTTAGTGTGTCCCAAAGCGATAGAGTCTGCTGCCAGCATCACGGATTTAAGGCCGGAGCCGCACACTTTGTTGATGGTCATGCACGGAGTGGAGTTTTTCAAACCTGCACCCAACGCCGCTTGACGCGCTGGAGCCTGGCCGACACCTGCAGTCAGGACTTCGCCCATGATGCACTCATCGATTTCGTCAGCAGAAACACCTGCGCGAGTGATGGCTTCTTTGATGGCTGCTGCACCCAGTTTTGGTGCAGGAACAGAGGCAAAGCCTCCTTGGAAAGAAGCTACAGGGGTTCTTACGCTGCTCACAATTACGACATTTTCCATTTTTCACCTCAATTAGTCTTGGGGCGCATTCCGCCCGAAGCTTTATAAATACCTTATTGTAAATGCCCGGATACTTTTTTATATTTTAGGAACAGAGTCAATAGCCCCCGGGATGGGGCAGGGGAGTCAACGCATGTCAGCGATTAGTTTCATTCTTGCCCACCTCGTATTTCAGCCAGTGATGGCGGCGACTTTCGACGTGCCAGTCTCTGAGGGGGATCGTCTGGTCCTCAAAGGACTTGAGGCTCAGGTTCAGATGGTGGCGCAGCCGGGTGCCGCGTTGCGGGTTTCCGGAGTGGAGCAGTCCGGCGCCGAAGGCATGTTCATCGTCGAAAAGAAAAATAATATCATCGAAGTGCGCATGAATGAATACAGCGGGAAAAGAACCTGGCTGAACATCTTGCCAAAAGCGAATACACAACTGAAAAAAATCGAAATCACCGGCCCGGCAATGCCTACAGAAGTGCAGTTGCGCGGCGGATCCGTCGTGGCGCAGAAGTGGAATAAAGACCTTAAAGTGAGCCTGACTCAAGGCCGCGTTGCGGCACTTAACGGCGCAGGGACGTTGCAGGTCTACGTGCAAAAAGGCGACGTCTCCGTGTCTGATCATCTGGGCAAGGTGGAGGCGGACTCTTACTCTGGCAGTATGACGTTGAAGAACATCCAGGGGGATGTGGAAGCGTCCCTGTTCTCGGGTCAGATGAACATTGAAAAAGTGCGTGGTTTCCTGACCGTGTCGGCGCAGCAGTCGGCCGCCAAGGTCAACCAAAGCAACGGGACTATTCAGTTTGAAAGCGGCAAAGGCAGTCTGAATATTCAGGGCTTCCAGGGGCGCATCGAAGGTCAGAATCAGGATGCTGCCATCACTATCGGCATGACTCTGGATTCTGAAGTGGATGTGAAGTCCAAGTCCGGCAAAGTCAGCATTCAGACGCCTCCGGGTTCGGGAGCTTCTTTGAATTTGATGACGGTGGAAGGCGAAATTGTTGTTCCTTCGGAACTTCGTGTGACGAAGCTCAGTGCGGAAAAAAGTGTGCGTGGGCGTCTTCGTGGCGACGCACCTAGAGGAAGCATTTTTGTGCGCAGTCAAGATGGCACTATTTCAGTGAAATG
Organism: Bdellovibrio bacteriovorus HD100; assembly: GCF_000196175.1. Taxonomy (NCBI): domain Bacteria; kingdom Pseudomonadati; phylum Bdellovibrionota; class Bdellovibrionia; order Bdellovibrionales; family Pseudobdellovibrionaceae; genus Bdellovibrio; species Bdellovibrio bacteriovorus. Next base: position 2,006,153 of record NC_005363.1, on the reverse strand, counting down.
AGTTGACAGCTTTTCTCAAATGTCTGACAGATGAAATGATCATCTAAAGCACTACCAGGTAGAACTATGGCAAAAATCGTTAAAAAGAAGCCCGCGGCGAAAGCCGCTGCAAAACCAGCTAAAAAAGCGCCCGCAAAAGCCGCAAAGCCAGCTCCAAAAAAGCCGGCTCCGAAGGCTGTTGTAAAGAAAAAGGCCGATAAAGCCCCTGTTAAGGCGGCTAAAAAGCCTGAGGCGAAGAAAAAGCCGGAAGTAAAACCGGCTAAAGCCCCGGTTAAAGCAGCCAAAGAGACCAAAGAGGTTAAAGAAACCAAGGTCGAAGCGGCCAAAAAAGCCGAGAAAAAGGCAGCCCCGCAACCTGCTCCTGAAAAAGCTGCGCCTAAAAAAGAGGCAAAAGCCCCTAAAAAAGGCAAAGCGAAGAAGGAAAAGGACGAAAGCGAGCTGGAAGACGATTTTATCGCCGATGACGACCTGATGGGTGATGAAATTGGCGAGTACGAGGAAGAACTCAAAGCCGTCGAGGAATCCGAAGAGGAGATCGAGGTTGATGAAGAGTGGGTTGCCGAGGAAAAAGCCAAGTCTGACGAAGAAGTGGTTCTGACGGATGCCGAAGGCCGCCGTTACTGCCGTGCCCGCGATTGCGATCAGATCGCTGCCGTGGATGCTTACTGCCGTTACCACTACCTGATGTTCTGGAAGAAAATCCAAGTTCGTAAGAAGATCCTTCAGGATGGTAAACTTGAGCGTTATGTGGAAGAGCTAACCTCTCGTTATCCGGACAAATTCCTGGAAATGATCCGCCGTGATTTGCGCACCGAAAAAGACTTCCTGGCTGCCATCCAAGAGCTGGAAATCGACGAATCAGCGAGCGACAATGACTTTGAAGAGGATAATAGCGCGTTCATCGAAGAAGTAAGAGGAATGGGCGAAGGATCCGGCTCCGGAGTCGAAGACGACGAGTACTAGTCGGCCGTTGAAAAGGGCCCATCCGACTGCGTTGTCGGCCCCTTTTCTTCTCTCCGACGTGCTTGGAGCACGCCTCCGTTGCGAAAAGGGGCCTCCGCCTTGCGGCTGAACCCTTTTGAACGGCCTTAAAGTTGTTCTTGAATAGAATTTTTAGAAAGACCTGCCTGATGAGGGTGGGTCTTTTTTTTTGTGTGGGGACATAGGCTGGGTGCGTTAGGGGCCTTAGTTTTTTATTGCAAAGAGGAAATCTCGCCGTTACTACTAACCGCGGTTACACAAATATAAGTCGGAGATAGGGTCTGACGTTTCTACCTGCCACCGTAAAGGGCAGTCTATTTGGAGCGAATATATGTTGAAGAGCGCAGTTCTCTTTGTTGTTCTTTTGTTCTCTGTTTCCATGTCCCAGGCTTACGAAGCCTTCCCCAAGGGACCAGATGCTTCCCTGACACCGGGGGCACTTTGCAACCGTCCTTCTGAATACCGTTACCCAGAAAAAATTAAATACTGTGAACGTGATGTGTCTTCTTCCCAGAAGGCTGGCATCTTCCAAAAATACGACCAGATCGGTTACCGAACGCGCTCTATGAAGCGTCAGGCGTTCAAGATCGATCACTACATCCCGCTTTGTGCCGGTGGCAGCAACGATGCTAAAAATCTGTGGCCACAGCATGAATCTGTTTACGAAATCACTGACAAGTTGGAAGCTCTGATCTGTGAAAAAATGGCTGCCGGCCGTTTGCTTCAGAAAGACGCTGTTGAGATCATCATCCAGGCGAAAAATCACCTGAATGAAGTTCCAGAAATCGAAGCTCGCGTTCGCGAGTTGTAAGATCCGAAATAAAATTCTTCTCTCTGTCGAGGGGTGCCCGTGTCTGAATAAGGCACGGGCTTTTTTCGTTTTAAGGGTCGACCGGATGAATGTTGTGGAAACGGTTCGTGATCCGGTCGTAGGTGCCATCCGCACGAATGGTCTGCAGGCCCTTTTCAAAAACCTCGGCATAGTGGGCTCCGTCTTTGTGGGACTTTGAAAAGTTCAGGTAAAGACCGTCTTTTGAAAGGCGACCCACAGGGCGGACTTTCCTGGACAGTTCAGGATGAATTTTTAGCAGATGCTCTCCGGTCAGCCCCCACACAACGGCATAGTCAATCCGTTCACTGGCCAGTTTTTCCAGTTGTGATTTTTCGGTAGGGCTGGGCGAATGCAGAATCTTTTTGTTCTGTAAAAAATCTGTCGGATAAGTGTAGCCATTCGTGGTGCCGACGACTTTGTTTTCCATGTCTTTCAAAGTCACGTTCTGTTTGCCGTCGCGGATGCGACCATAGACCACCATTTCTGCTTCAAACATCGGTGTTTTGTGAAAGATGTATTTATCTTTGGTGTCCTGGTTGATGATGGTGTCAAAGCATCCCAAAGACTTTCCTTTTTCGACTTCATAAATACAGCGGGCAAAGGGGACGGGGCGGGTGATGACAGTGATGCCCTGGCTTTTAAATGCGGCTTTCACTATTTCCGGAGCAAGGCCGATGACGTCTTTATAGTCGGCTGATGCCGATGAGTACGGGGCCCAGTCATCCTCGCCATTGATAACAATGGTTGTGGCAAGGGCGAAACTCCCGGAACAGGTGAGTGTCAGTATTAGAAGTAATTGCAGCATCCTGAGTCCTTCAAACATCTTCTTTCATTATCGCGATTAGCTGCGTGTGTGCTAACTAAAAAAGCCGCAGAATAAAAATTCCGCGGCCAATGTTGTCTATTTGCAGATTGGATTTTGTGGTTCTTTTTCGCAGACAAATTTTTTGAACAGCTCATTTTGCTGCTTCAATGTTTGAACTTCCTCTTTCAGTGAGGCGATTTCTCTGTGGGTGTTTTGTGAGTCCTTGCTCCACATTTCGTAGAATTCTTTCAAGGCATTGAATAGCGGTGCCACCAGATTTCCGTAAGTCACCGACTTGTAGCCATCCGCATCTGTTTTGACAGCCTGCGGGAAGACTGTTTCCACTTCCTGTGCGATCACCCCGATTTGCTGGCTTGGGTCCGGATTTACTCCGGGCTTCCAGTGATAGGTCACACCCTGAATCTGCAGGGCTTTATTCAGAGCATCCGGAATCACTTCGATGTCAGTTTTGAAACGACGGTCCGAACCGTTGGAATAGGTTCCTGCGATCCACATGTTTCCGGAAGAATTCGTGAAGTTCATGCGCTGACCGGCGGTGCTGTCCCAGAAGCGGAACATGCCGGTGCTGGCCTGATAGCCATAACCGAAATACTTGCCGCCATCAGAGCCTTCGTACGGAACATACACATCCAGGTTGGCGCTGGCCGCGGACCTGCGCAAGGTGAATATTCCCTGATCGTGGCTGTAATCCCCCATGGTCAGCAGACCGCTTTGAAAGGCTGTGCCCGAAGCGCCGATAGAGACTTGTCCGTTCTGACCCACAATCATGCGCAGGGTGTTGGTGTTGGGGCTTCCGGGGGTCAGTCCGTTGGATCCATAAAACACAATCCCACTCGGACTGATTGCCAATGCCGAGGCGGTGGTGCTTTCCGCGATCCAGGCTGATCCTGTGTATTTGGTGCCCCCGGAAAGGATCAGTCCCGGAGAGCTGGTTGGGGTCGTCAGGTAACCGGCATAACTGCCATTTGAAATGCGAACACCAGAAGCAGTTGCAGGCCCGGTGACGTTCAGGCGGTGCGAGTCTGCTCCGAATTCACCGATAGAGACATTTCCACTGGAGTGCATGGACATCACATTGCCGGTGCTGCCGCTGACGCCAGAATGGTCGCGCCAGATATTCAAGGTTCTGTTGTTGGCGGATGTGTCTTGTACGATCGCCCAGCGGTTGGTGGTGCTGCCGCCCATGGTGTAACCACTCTGATTGGCATCTGCGCCAAAGGCGCCGACAATTGAATCACCAGTGCCATTAACCTGCAAATTATAACTTGGAGACGTGGTTCCGATGCCGACTTTTCCAGAGCCATCTATGCGCATTTTTTCTGTGCGTGTGGCAGATCCGGTTGTTGTGGTTTCAAAAATCATTTTGCTGCCGCGATTGGTGGTGCTTTGTGTTTCCGAAGCACTGACTTCGATGGCGGCGTTGGTGGTTCCGGTGCCGGATCCATCGTGGGCGCGGAAGTACAGACCACCGATGGTATTTCCGGAATTGACTGCAGTGCCGGATGCGATGGTCCCGCGGGTTCGTGTCAACATCAGTGCGGCTCCGTTATAATCGGCGTCTGAAGCATGGAACAGGCGCTGCTGGAACGCATCTGAAGTTTGGATGTCAAGTCTGTAGGAAGGGGAATTGGAGCCAATGCCGACATAGCCGCCGTTGGTAACACTCAGCTCGTTGTTGGATCCACCTGTACCCAGATCCGTTCGGTTGGTCGCAAAGTCCATGGCCAGAAAGTCATTGGTGCCGGTGCAGGCTGTGTTTGTGCATTTCCCCATGTTAAAGCTGACACCATTCGTATACATGGTTGTCATGTTGCCACCACGATCCAGTAAGAATCGCGCAAAAACGCCAGGGTCTCCCTTTACAATGAATGGATGCTCTGTGCCTGTGTAGGTGGTGCCGACACCACCGGCGACGATGACTCCGTCATCGTAGTACAACTTTGTCCCTGAAACCTGCCATTGTCCCAAAGTGGACGGCAGGGCACTGGCTGGCAGTTTTCCACTGCCATCAAGCAACAGCACCTCGTTGGCGGCGGTTCCGGCCGCTCTTGTGGAGGCTGTGCCAAGGCCTGTGACTTGTGTGTTGGCGATAGAGATGTTCTGACACTCAAATTTATCAGTGATCGAACTCCAGTTCAAAGTCTGAGCTGCTGTACAGCCGGCGGCATTGAAGGCGCTTCCGCCAGTCAGGTTTTGCAGTTCACTCAGTTTCACAAAACCCGGAGTCCATTTGCTGGTGCCGTTGTCCCATTTCAAATAGGCATTGGCCGTCGGAGCCGTCGAAGCAATTTCATATCCCTGAATCTTTGCCACGGTCGGATTGGGATAAGTGCTGCCAAGGTCTCCGCCAGCGTTGCCGGTGGGCGCAGATCCCGTGGCGGAAATTGAAATGCTGCCGTTGCCATTGGTGATCGAGATTCCAGACCCGGCTGTCAAAGTGGCTTTGCTCAAAGTGTTTCCAGTCGAGTTACCAATCAACAACTCACCATTGATGAAACTGGTCTGGCCCGTTCCGCCCTTATTGACCGGTATGGTCGGAAGATCACTTGAGGTGATGGTGATTCCATAACCTGACACCGTCGTCGGTTTACCAGTTGTGATTTTGCTCCAGTCCAGAGCTGGGATATCAGCAGCGGCGATGGGTCCGTTGACTTCTGTCGCCGGCGCCCATTTGGCTCCGTCGTATTTGAGCACCTGGCCCGATGTTGGGGCTGTGGCATCGACACTGACGCCTTTGATTTTATCCACACTCACAGCGCCGATGGAGCCGCTGATATCACCGGCCACCGACACATTGATGGCCTGACATAGAAATTTTCCGGCAACGGAGCTCCAGTAAGCAGTTTCGTAGGCCGCACAGTTGGCGCTGCCCACAGCGGTGTTGAAGGAGGCGGTGGTCAGGAGTCCACTTAAGGTGCTTGTCAGATTTGTCACATCACCGATGGCGATTGCAGCGCTGGCCCACTCGGTGCCGGAAAACTTCATGAAATACCCTGAGGTCGGGGCAGAGTTGGAAACAGCCACGCCCTGAATTTTTGCTACAGAAGGATTTGGGTAAGTGCCACTCAGGTCGCCACCAGCATTTCCTGTAGGAATGCGGGCATCACTGAAGCGGGCGTCGTTACCAGCGGCCACGGTGTTGGCGGTGGTGCCAACGTTCACGGTCAGCTGCGGTGTGGAGTCGCCAGTGGCGACAGTCAGATAGTTGTTGGCCGAGGTGACCTCCGTCACGGTACCGCCAGCCGCGCCAGTCACTGGTGCACAAGTGAAGCTGGTGCCATCAAAGGTCAGGAAGTTGTTTGCGGGACAGGCGGTGACGGTGTTTTTCAAGACAAAATCCGAGGACTGATAAGAGCCCAGCTTTTGCGCTGACAGGGAATAGGCGGCATAGGGTACAGAGCGGATTTCGTTGTCCGGGGAAATTGTCTTCCAGCCAGAACCGTCATGGAATCTGACGCGCAGGCGGCGCTGGTCGTTTGCCGCTGGATTGTACGTGGCACCACCATCACAGGAAAGGCTGCCGGTGTTTTTAAATGAATCAAGCAGACTGAAGGTGCCTGCGGTCGGATGGCTCTGTGATCCCGTGCCGATGGGTACATCGAACACTCCGCCAGAGTTGGTCAGATCAATGTGATCGACTTGCTCGCGATAGATGATGCACTGGCCATTGGGATTGGTGATTTCAAATTGAAAACTGACGTTACTGTGCTCCAGTGGGGTGCCGTCAGCCTTCAAAATCCGTCCCTGATAGGTGAGAGAGTTTGGTGTTGCTGATGCTGAAATAGCGAGCAACAAAGAGGCTGTTAAAACACCAACAATCAACGTACCGTATTTGCGAGTTTTCATACTCAACTTATCGGTAAGAACTCGCCTTTTAAGGACATCTGTTTGATTTATCTGGAAAAATTTTAATGAAGGGGGCGTCTCAAAGTGAGACCAAATCCCCCAGACGGAAGAGAAAAGCTAGTGAAGCTGCTTTTTCCCTTTGCCACCGAACATCTTTGGCCCTTTATCCTCGGAGTCTTCCTCGGATTCATCGGAAACTTCGTCCTCGGAATAGTCCTCGTCATCGCGAGGAGGTGACAGTTCTTCACTCTGTTCCGCGCGGCTCAAGGCGTCTTCATCCGCTTCTTCGTCAGTGTCGTGAAGCATGTCATCTTCACTCAACCCCAGAAGTTTGTTGGCTTCCGCCTCCAGATTGGAATTTTCGGTAGAGAATTTCAGATAGACTTTTTTGCCCTGGAACGGAACTTCCTTCCAGGTGTACGGGAAGTCCACTTCACCTTCGTTTTCCAGGAACTCCAGCATCATGCTGGCCGCGGCATCCACGCAGTTATGAATGCGGGAAACAGCGTCTTGTTGCTCTTGGGAATAGCTCATGGAAACTTCGAAATTGGCTTGGGCCAGGCGGCCCTCTTCCAGATAACCAACGCGCAGCACAATTTCTTCCTGATAGATGCGGCCTTCAATGATCAACTGTGCGTTGTCCAGATACTGGGCGAAATTTTCTTTAAAAACAGCCTGAATCTGATCTGAGTATTCTTTGGGAAAGGATGTCCATTTTTTTGAACTTTTCAGTCTTGGGATCATGACGAAGGCCTCCATCAGGTTCGGGCTTTTTTTGACATTCTTAAGACGGTCCTCTATAACTCACTTTCCCTAATGACACAAGAGGTAAGAGCTCGTGGATGACATCACCCAAAATCTTGAAAGTGTTGAGAAAAATCCCGATATCGGGATGGGTCGTGGCGTCTATATTTCAACCTATGGTTGTCAGATGAATGTGAACGACACCGAGCGAATGTATGCTTTGCTTGAGATGCAGAACTTTGTGCCGGTGACGGATCCTAAAAAGGCTTCGCTGATTATTATCAATTCCTGCAGTGTGCGTGAAAAACCTGTTCACAAGGTTTATTCCGAAGTTGGCACCTACAAATACATGAAACGCAAAAACCCTGAACTGAAAATCGGCGTTGGGGGCTGCGTGGGTCAGCAGGAAAAAGAAAATCTGATGAAGACCCAGCCAATGATCGACTTTGTTTTCGGCACGGATCAGATCGACAGTCTGCCGCAGCTGGTGGCGAAGTCTTTTGCCGGGGAACGCAGGCTGGTGAACTCCCGCTTTGAACACCGTTCGCCTTATCACATTGAAACTTTGGTGCGCAATCCTGGTGTGGCCACTTATGTGAACATCACCAAGGGCTGCGACAATTTCTGTACATTCTGTGTGGTGCCTTACACACGCGGGCGTGAAAAATCGCGCCCGGTTCAGCACATCCTGACCGACATCCGACATCTGGTAAAACGCGGCGTGAAAGAAGTCACTTTGCTGGGACAGAATGTAAACTCTTACCAGGGTGACGAAGGCATCGACTTTGCTGATCTGCTGGCGAAGGTCGCCAAAGAAACCGACGTTGAGCGCATCCGCTACACGACTTCACACCCCAAGGACTTTAATCAGAAGCTGGTCGATGTGATGGCCGAACACTCCAACAAGATCATGGAATACATCCATCTGCCGTTTCAGGCGGGCAGCACCAAGGTGCTGGAGCGCATGAACCGCAACTATACGCGCGAAGAGTATCTGGAGCGCATTGCGATGATTCAAAAGGGGCTGCCGAATGTCTGCTTTTCAACGGACATCATCGTTGGCTTCCCAGGTGAGACTGAAGAGGACTTCCAGGACACATTGAACATGGTGACTGAAGTCGGCTTTGAAACCATCTTTGCGTTCAGCTATTCACCGCGTCCGTTCACCAAGGCGGCAAAGTTTGAAGATCAGCTGCCGGAAGATGTGAAGAATGAGCGTTTGAATCGTCTGTTTGATGTGCATGAGGCCATGGCCTTTGAGCGCGTAAAGCGCTACGAAGGCACCACCATGAAGGTCCTGGTTGAAAACGTGGACCGGGATCACGGAAAAATGCAAGGCAGAAGCACTGGTAACAAGCTGGTGCACTTCCTGGGAACCGCGGATTTGATCGGTAAAACGGTCGATGTGAAAATCACCAAGGCGTTCCCGGCAGTGTTTAGAGGGGAAATGATTTAATCATGAAAGACATCCAGAATTTCAACTCACTTAAAGCACAAATCGTGTTTTCAAATGAATCCCGGGAAGAGGAAACCTTCCATCAAAAAGAACTGGTGCAACTGTTCCCTTATGGGCTGTCGGTGACCACCGATGCGACGCGCCCGTTTTTGCTTTTGAAGGACGAGGCTCATCAGTACACTTTGCCTGTGGCCGTCAGTGCCATTGATGCGGGGGTGGCGCTGTCTCAAAGTAACAAAATGATTCTGGAGTCGTCACCGCACAAGTTCACCGCGCTGATGCTGGATTCTTTGGGCATCGAAATAAAACAGGCGGTTTTTGTCGAAATCAAAGGCGCCCATCAGTATCTGCGACTTTACATCAGCGGTCATCCGCAGACCAACTCGTTGAAGTTGCGCGCCGATGAGGCGATGTCCCTGTGTCTGTATCTGGGAGTGCCTCTGTTTGCGACGAAGAGCTTTATTGGACGTTCCCGTGTGATGAATGCTGAAGTCGAGGGCGGCGCACAAAATTTCCAGAATTTCGGTCTCATGGATAAAGGCTCTGGATATTTGAACTAGTTTTTGTAACTATGAGGCATGCATCATCTGCCTCATTTGATTACGGATCTTGGTTTTATTCTTATGATCGCAGCGCTTTCCACGCTGCTTTTCAAAAAACTTGGTCAGCCTCAGGTGCTGGGGTATCTGATTGCAGGTTTTTTAGTCAGTCCGCACGTCCCATTTTTACCCACTGTCACTGACAAGGTCAGCATTCAGGTCTGGTCTGAGATCGGTGTGATCTTTCTGCTTTTCAGTCTGGGTTTGGAATTCAGTTTCAAAAAGCTTTTTAAAGTTGGCGGGTCGGCAAGTTTTACCGCGGTCTTTGAAGTCGTATTCATGGTGGCTCTCGGATATCTGGTGGGGCACTTGCTGGGCTGGAACAATATCGACAGTTTGTTCTTTGGCGGGATTCTTTCTGTTTCCTCCACCACGATCATTGTGCGGGCCTTCCAGGAACTGGGGATGAAGGGTAAAAAGTTCGTTGAACTTGTTTTCGGAATCCTGGTGGTTGAGGACATCGTCGCCATTTTGCTTTTGGTTCTGCTGACGGCGATCGCCAGCTCAGACACGTTCTCAACCGCAGAGCTGGCATTTTCGGGCCTTCGTTTGTTGTTCTTTATTGCCCTTTGGTTTGTTGTCGGGATTTTCCTGATTCCGATTTTTCTGCGCAAGATCCGCAGTCTTCTGGAAGACGAGACCCTGCTGCTGGTGTCCATCGGTTTGTGTTTTATGATGGTCATGATCGCAGCGGGTGTGGGGTTTTCCCCGGCCCTGGGGGCTTTCGTGATGGGATCTTTGCTGGCTGAGACCCCGGAGGGTCACCAGATGGAGCATGTGCTTCAGCCGGTGAAAAATCTTTTTGCCGCGATCTTCTTTGTCTCTGTGGGGATGATGATTGATCCGAAGGTCATTATTGAACGCTGGGACCTGGTGATTCTGGTGACCCTGGTGACTATCGTTGGAAAGTTTGTGAGCACCTTCCTGGGGGCGGTTTTGTCGGGGCAGGGCCGCAAGCAGGCCTTCCAGTCGGGGATGAGTCTCGCGCAAATCGGAGAGTTTTCGTTCATCATCGCGGCCCTGGGGGTCAGTCTGAAAGTCACCAGTGACTTCCTGTATCCGCTGGCTATTGCGGTGTCTGCTGTGACGACCTTTACAACTCCATACCTGATAAAAGTGGCGGACCCTTTTTATCGTTGGGTCGAGGCAAGGCTTCCAGAGGGTGTGAAGCGCAATCTAGATCAGTACCATGCGTCCTTTAGTCAGGCCGGGGAACAGAAAGCCGGAACTCTTATAATGAAAACTTACGGGATGAAAATCCTGTTGAACACTGTGATGGTGATCGCCATTATGGCGGCTTTCAAAGCGGTTGTGAATCTGGAGATTCAAAAGTATCTGCAGGAAAGTCCATGGGCTGGTGGAATTTCCATGTTTATCTGTCTGCTGATCTCAGCGCCCTTTATCTGGGGGATCGTGATGAGTGGTCCGTCCTTGCGTGCCCAGCGCGAACTTGAAGAGCTGCAAAAACTGCGCGGACTTCAGGCGGGACTTTTTGTCGGACGCCTGGCGCTGGCAGTGATTTTGTTGGGGGTTTTGGTCAGTCAGTTTGCGACTTTGAAAGTCGCTTCCGGTGTGATTGTGGCTGTTATTGGGGTTGCGGCTTTGGCTGGTCAGTTGTGGGTTCAGCGGCTGTATCAGTTTATAGAAAAGAATTTCCAGAAAAACCTTACAGAAAAAGAGCGCAAAGAACTGGTCAGCAGTTCTGTCGCAAAAAACTTCCTGCCATGGGAAACCACGCTGGGGAACTACGACATTGCGGCGGAATCGTCGCTGGTGGGCCGGACTTTGCGGGATCTGTCGTTCAAGGAAAACTATGGGGTCACGGTGGCGGCGGTCTTCCGGGGTGCCAAACGCTATTTTGCCCCGGATGGGGAGTTCGTATTGTGGCCTCATGACAAACTGATTTGTTTCGGAAGTGAAGAAGAACTGCAAAGTTTCCATACCTTCCTGGAAGGAGAAAAGGCCGCGCAGGTGCTTGAGCCGGAGATGACCACTCGCCAGGATGATTATCGTCTTTCCTCTTTTGTTGTGTTGGATGATTCAAAGTTCAAAGATAAAACGATCCGTGAAAGCGGTATCCGTGAATCCTATCATGGCATGGTCGTGGGAATCGAGCGTGGACCGCAGCGTATTTTGGGTCCGCGGGCCAGTTTCACTTTGCGGGAGAACGACCTTGTCTGGGTTGTTTCTGATAAAAAGCAAAGTCAGGTGACAGTTTAATCGCACTGCTTTACCTCTTCGTTGGCTAAAGCTAGCATGAACACTCGGGAGGGTGTTTATGCCAACACTGGGTCTTGTGCTTTCCGGGGGTGGCGCCCGCGGGGCCTATCAAGCCGGTGTGCTTGCGGCGATCGCCCATATTTGCTCCCGTCAAAGGCTGGACGATCCTTTTCAAGTGTATTCCGGAGTCAGTGCTGGTGCCATCAATGTGGCTCTGCTGGCCGGGAATCCATCGTCGTTTATTGAAAGCAGCAACAATCTGGTGAATCTGTGGTCGAAGATCGACAGTGACAATGTTTTTTATGCGGATTTGATGGCGCTATCCCGGGGTGGACTGCAATGGATGACGGAGTTTTCCCTTGGGGGGAGCAAAAAGGATTCAGGACTTCGTTCGCTATTGTCCACGCACCCGCTGCATAACTTTATCCTGGGTAAATGTCAGTTCGGTGAGATTCAGAAAAAAATCAACAGTGGGGTTTTGCGGGCGGTTTCGGTGTCAGCGCTTGATTATGACTCGGTTTCAACTGTCAGTTTTTTTCAAGGTCTTCCCGAGTTGAAAACCTGGGAGCGGGGTATGCATCGCAGTGAAAAGGTGGAGCTGTCGGTTGAACATATCATGGCTTCTTCCGCGATCCCCATGTTGTTTCCACCGGTAAAAATTCAGGACCGCTACTATGGTGACGGCTGCATCCGCAATCAGTCACCTTGTGGCCCGGCGATTTATCTGGGAGCCAGTCGATTGCTGGCCATTGGAGTTCGTCGCAGGCAGGACACGTTCTACAGTTATCATCACGCCAGTGGCGGAGAAATGCCCACCGTGGCCCGGGTAGCGAATGTGCTGATGAACGCGGTGATGATGGATGGGCTGGAAGCAGACATTCAGCGCATTCAGCAGATCAATGAAGGATTGCGGGGACTTTCCAGCGAGGAGCGCCGTCGCTCGAGCTGGCATGAGCTGGAGGCGTTGTGGATTTCCCCGTCGGTCGATTTTTCCGAATTGGCGAAAAAGAAGGGCAATGAGCTTCCCCGCATCATCCGTTATCTGTTACGGGGGCCAGGGTCGTTGGATGAATCAGCAGAGATGCTCAGTTACCTGATGTTCACGCCCACTTATTGTCGTCAGTTGATTGATATCGGTTTTTCAGATGGGATGAAAGAAAAGGAAAAAATTGCCGATTTTTTTGCGCGCGCCAACGAAGAGGTTGATTCTTTAGGGGCGAAACTTTAGCTTAGTGCAGAGGTGTTCTATGAGCAACAGGTTAGTGAATGCACGCGGCATGTCTCCGGTGATTGGTGAAAAAGTATTTGTGGCGGACAACGCCCGCATTATCAGCAATGTGGAAATTGGCGACGGCTCATCAATCTGGTACAATGTTGTGATTCGCGGTGACGTGATGCCGATTCGAATTGGCAAAGAGGTCAATGTTCAGGATGGTTCCGTCATTCATGGAACCTATGAAAAATGGGGAACAACGCTCCATGACCGCGTGACTATTGGGCATTTGGTGATGCTGCATGGCTGTGAGATTGGTCGCGGCACTCTGGTCGGTATGGGTTCTATTATCATGGATGGCTGCAAAGTCGGCGAGCATTGTTTGATTGGTGCAGGAACCCTGATCACTGAAGGAACTGAAATTCCACCACGCAGTCTGGTTGTTGGGCGCCCGGGCAAGGTCAAGCGGGCGCTGACGGATGAAGAGGTGGCATTGCTTGAAAAGTCCGCTGACAACTATCTTCTCTACAAGACCTGGTACTAAATAATCGCCCTTGTTTTGCTTGAACTCAAAGGGATTTCCGCTCAGAATAACAAAAACCTGCCTCTAGGAGCTTTGTTATGGATCGTGAAGTCCCTTACGCACTGACGTTTGACGATATTCTTCTTCTTCCCCAATACTCTGAAATCACTCCCACGGATGTTGTACCTCGTTCTGTATTTGCCCGTGGTAAATATCTGAACACGCCGATCATTTCCGCGGCGATGGACACGGTGACTGAAAACCGCGTTGCGCGGGTCATGGCTCAACATGGTGGTTTGGGGATCATTCATAAAAATATGGATATCGACAAACAGGCCCTGGAAGTTGAAAAGGTAAAAAAATATGAAAGCGGCATGATCATGGATCCCATCACTCTGGGGCCGGATCATCTGGTGGAAGAAGCTGTGGCCCTGATGGAAAAATATTCCATCAGCGGTGTTCCAGTCACAGTCAATGGTGAGCTGGTCGGAATTCTGACCAATCGCGATCTGCGCTTTGAGGAAAACTTCAATCAGCCGATTCGCAATCTGATGACCAAAGAAAATCTGGTCACTGCGAAAATGGGCACAACTTTGGATGAAGCAAAAAAGATTCTGCAAAAACACCGCATTGAAAAGCTGCCGGTGGTGGATTCCAAAGGCAAACTAAAAGGTCTGATCACGATCAAGGATATTGAAAAGGCTAAAAATTATCCTCAAGCCACCAAGGACGAACATGGTCGTCTGTTTGTCGGGGCTGCGGTGGGCGTGGGGCCTGATTCCCGTGACCGCGTGGAGGCGTTGGTGGCGGCGGATGTCGACGTTCTTTGTGTCGACACAGCCCATGGTCACTCTAAAAACGTGATCGAAATGGTAAAGTATATTTCCCAGAAACATAAAGATGTGATTGTTGTGGCTGGAAACGTCGTGACGGCTGATGGCACGCAAGCCTTGCTGGACGCCGGTGCTGAAGTTGTCAAAGTTGGTGTGGGACCTGGAAGTATTTGCACCACGCGTGTGGTGGCCGGTGTCGGGATGCCGCAGATTTCTGCGGTGATGGAATGTGCGAAGGTTGCGCGTTCCCGCGGTAAAACAATTATTGCTGACGGCGGTATCAAATTCTCTGGCGACATCACCAAGGCGCTGGCTTTGGGTGCAAATTCCGTGATGATCGGAAACCTGCTGGCGGGGGCTGAAGAATCACCGGGCGAAACAATCTTGTTCCAGGGTCGTACATACAAAGTCTATCGCGGGATGGGCAGTCTGGGGGCGATGTCCAAAGGTTCCAAAGACCGTTATGGCCAAATGGACGTCGAAGAAAATGACAAGCTTGTTCCAGAGGGCATCGAAGGCAAGGTCGCTTACAAAGGATCTGCTTCCGGAGTCATTCATCAATTGATCGGTGGCTTGAAATCCGGAATGGGTTATGTCGGCGCCCGCAATATAGATGAGCTGCAGAGCAAGGCGAAGTTCGTGCAGATTTCTGCCATGGGTCTTCGTGAATCCCACGTGCATGATGTCAGCATCACCAAAGAAGCACCTAACTATCGAATTGAGTCATAATTATGCGTGGTTTTGTCATTCTTGATTTTGGTTCCCAGTTCACACAATTGATTGCCCGTCGTCTGCGCGAGATGGGTTTTTATTCAGAAATTCATTCCTTCGAATATCCCACGGAAGAAATCCGTAAGAAAAATCCTTACGGCATCATCTTAAGCGGCGGTCCGAATTCAGTTTATGAAGCCGGTTCACCGCAAAGAAATGTGGCTGAACTTCGTAACATAAGTCCTGTGATGGGCGTTTGTTATGGAATGCAGCTTTTGACTCACCAGTTAGGCGGCAAGGTGACTCGCGCTGAACACCGTGAGTATGGTCTGAATTATGTAACATGGTCCAGTCCGGTCCAGGGTGTTCCTGAAAGACAAAAAGTTTGGATGAGTCACGGCGACGTGGTTGAAAAAGCCCCCGAGGGTTTTAAAATCATCGCAAATTCCGACGGCCATCATCCCGCAGCCATGCAGGGTCCCGGCGTTTTGGCGGTGCAGTTCCATCCCGAGGTGGCGCACACCGATCACGGAATGGATCTGTTGAAATATTTCGCGCAAGGCATGTGTAAAGCTCCGGCGGACTGGGATGCTCCTCACATCAAGGATATTTTGATCAAGGAAGCGCAAGACAAAGTCGGACCTACGGATCATGTTCTGGTGGGTTTAAGTGGCGGCGTTGATTCCACGGTGGTGGCGACTCTGCTGACCAAGGCTTTGGGTGCTGAGCGTGTTCACTGCGTGTTTGTTGATAACGGTCTTTTGCGTAAAAACGAGTACGAAGCAGTGCTTGAGTCTTATCATCGCATTGGGCTGAATGTGCGCGGTGTGGATGCTTCTGAAGAGTTTCTTTCAGCCCTTCAAGGAAAGTCTGATCCTGAAGACAAGCGTAAAACCATCGGACGTGTGTTTATTGAAGTCTTTGATAAAAGCTATGATCACAAACTTCCGATCAAATGGCTGGCGCAAGGAACACTTTATCCGGATGTGATTGAAAGTGTGTCGTCAGTGGGCGGCAGTGTGACCATCAAGTCGCACCACAATGTGGGTGGTCTGCCGGAAAAAATGAAATTGGGTCTGGTGGAGCCAGTTCGCGAATTGTTCAAAGATGAAGTGCGCGCTCTGGGGGCACAGCTTGGACTTCCAAAAGAAATGCTGTGGCGTCATCCGTTCCCGGGGCCGGGCTTGGCAATTCGTGTGTTGGGTGAAGTGACGAAAGAAAAACTGCAAATTCTTAAAGAAGCAGATGATGTTTATATTTCAGAACTTCGCCGCCGCGGCCTTTACGAAAAAATCTGGCAGGCGTTCTGTGTTTTGCTTCCGGTAAAAACCGTGGGCGTGCAGGGGGACTCCAGAACTTACGATCACGTTCTGGCCTTGCGTGCAGTCACCTCCAGTGACGGCATGACCGCAGACTGGTATCCTTTCGAATTCCAGTTCCTGCGTGAGGTCTCCAATCTGATCACTAACAAAGTCAAAGGCGTCAACCGCGTCGTCTACGACGTCACCAGCAAACCCCCCGGCACCATCGAGTGGGAATAACCAAAAGGTACCTGCTTACTTTTTCCGAAGCGCTGTGCTAGATGCGCTGCTTCGGAAAAAGTAAGCAGGTACCTTTTTTGTTTGTCATGATTTTTGTGTAACTCCTGATTGGGGATTGGTTTTGTTAGCCTTCTTTGGATGAAAACAAAACACATCCATAAAATTTCCAAGGGTATTACTTTACTTATTGTTCTTTCCTGTATGGCGGCGCTCGCGGCGGCGGGGCAGATTCTTTATGAAAGCTCGGGCATCTCCAGTTTTAAATTGAAGCAGGCCGAAGACGGCAGTCGTGTGATTCAGCGCACTTCTCAAGACTATCAGACTTATCGCTCTTATTCGGAAGTGGATGGGGATCAGCTGTATCTGATTGGCAGCGCAAAAAACACCGAGGAATATTTGAATGCGGAAGGTATTTCCGGAAGCATTTCCTGGAGTGTTCGTAAAGGCGAGCGTCTGGAGCGGGTTTTGTGGGGTAAAACAGAAGCGGCCACCGAGTTGAATGTGCATGATAGTTATCCTGTGCTGGTTTCAGGCTTGGGAGGTTGTTGTGCCGAGATGACGGGGTATAGGTTGTTCAATCTTGAAGATGGACGCCTGCTGATGTCCTTCAATGATTTCAAGTATCGCCAGAAAGTGACTCAGCCCTTTTCTTTGGAGGTTCCTAACTCGGATCTGGCCATTCGTTACTTCGGTTTGCTTTCTCAAGACAGCACCCGCGATCGTGACTTTGTGGCGCCAGCTCCTGGGAAAAGTGCGGTTTTGTTGATCAAGTACGCCAACGAAATGCTTCGTCAAAAGTTGCAGGTGGACATGGAAGTGGCTGATGGGTATGCGGCCAGTGTTTTGGATGTAAAACTTGAAAAAGACCCGGCAGCTCCGAACAGTGATAAAATCGAATTCCGCGACGATCAGGCGACACTTTGGAATATCGATGGGGCGACCCATCCGGCGCAGGTTTCTGGAGTTATTCTCACAGTCACGATTGATGCAGGTCTGGGCTCAAAAACCATCAAAATTCCCGTTAAAAACGACAGATTGGATCTGGGGTCTGCTCAAATTCCGGGCGGAGTTTCCATTCAACCTTTGGTGCAACTTGGGGTCTTTTAACGCGCCGAGAGAAGTGTGACCTAAACACCCCCTTTTATTGAAACAAAAAGGGGGCTAAGATATGAAATTGTCATGTCTTTTGTTCATCTACACGTCCACTCAGAATATTCCCTTTTGGAAGCCGCATGCCGGGTTAAAGCCATTGCCAAAAAAGCAGCGGCCATGCAGATGCCCGCGGTGGCCCTTACTGACAACGGCAACATGTTCGGTGCTGTTGAATTTTTCTTTGCCTGTAAGGATAACAACGTAAAACCAATTCTGGGTTTGGATGCGTACATCGCGCCAGGTTCTCGTCTTGAAAAAAAGCAGGATCGTGATCAGGTCAACACCGGGCCACGCCGCTTGGTGTTTCTGGCGCAGAACAATGATGGTTATCGTAATCTGTGTAAACTTTCTTCCATCGGCTACCAAGAGGGCTTTTACTGGAAGCCTCGTATCGATTACGAAGTCATTCAGCAGTACAACGAAAATCTGATCTGTTTGACGGGCGGCTTGCGCGGTGAAGTTGCAGAGTCCTTCCTGCGTGAAGGTCCGGATGCGGCGTTGGCGAAAATTCGTCAGCTGAAAGAAATCTTCAACGATCGTCTGTATCTTGAAATGTGCCGCACCGGTGTTGCGGAATGGGATCGTCTGAATCCATTCCTGCTGGAAGCTTCCAAGATCACCGGAGTTCCTGTCGTGGCGTCCAATGACGTGCACTACATGACTCAGGATGATCAGATGGCTCAGGAAGTTTTGATCTGTATCGGGTCGAATAAAACTTTAAGTGACGAATCCCGTTTCCGTCTGGGCACGGATGAGTTTTATTTAAAAAAGCCAGAGCAGATGACCGAGCTTTTTGCTGATGTGCCGGAAGCAATCGCCAACACTCTGCAAATCGCTGAACGCTGCGATGTTAAATTCAAGCTGAAAGATGATCAGGGAAAACCGATCTATCACCTTCCAACATTCCCGACAGACGATGGTTTGTCGTTGAAGGAAGACATCGCCCGCAAAGCCAAAGCAGGCCTTTTGGTGCGCTTTGAAGAGGCCGCCGCGCGTGGCGAGATGATACCGGAAGACAAAATTCCAGAGTACGACAAGCGTCTGGAATATGAGTTGGGTATTATCGATCGTATGGGTTTTAACGGTTACTTCCTGATCGTCCAAGACTTCATCAACTGGGCGAAGGTGAATGACATTCCGGTGGGGCCGGGGCGGGGTTCCGGTGCCGGCTCTCTGGTTGCTTATGTTTTGCGTATTACGGATTTGGATCCGCTTCCTAATTTCCTTCTGTTTGAGCGTTTCCTGAATCCAGAACGTATCTCGATGCCCGACTTCGATATCGACTTCTGTCAGGATCGTCGCCAGGAGGTGATTCAGTATGTAACCCGCAAGTATGGTCAGGAGTCTGTTTCCCAGATCATCACTTACGGTAAGTTGCAGGCCCGTGCCGCGATCAAGGACGTGGGACGCGTTCTGGGGATGACCTTCCCGGAAGTCGATGCCGTGACAAAACTGATTCCGGAAAAACTTGGCATCAATCTCAAAGAGGCCATGGAAATGGAACCTCGTATTGGCGAGATGATGGAGATGAATCCAACAGTGAACACACTGATGGATCTGGCGCAGCGGGTGGAGGGGATGGTTCGCCATGCTGGTATCCACGCCGCCGGGGTTATCATCGCCGACGGACAGCTGGTTCGTCATGCTCCGCTCTATAAGGGTGCTGACGGCGAGCAGGTTGTTCAGTACGACATGAAGCACGCCGAAAAAATCGGTCTGATCAAGTTTGACTTCCTGGGTCTGAAGACCCTGACCCATATCAATCATGCTTTGAAGCTGATTTTGAAAAACCGTGGCAAAAAAATCCAGTCACAGATGATTCCAATGACGGATGCGGCGACCTTCGAAATGATGTCCCGCGGGGATACCGCCGGGGTGTTCCAGTTTGAGGGTGAGGGCATCACCGATGCCACCCGTAAAATCCGTCCTTCTTCGTTTGCCGATGTTACTGCGATCACGTCGTTGTACCGACCGGGTCCAATGGCGAACATTCCGGACTTTACCGATCGTAAACACGGTAAGGCGCCGGTGGAATACCTTTTGGAAGACACCCGTGAAGTTCTGTCCGAGACCTACGGGATCATGGTCTATCAGGAACAGGTTATGGGTATCGCCTCGCGCATTGCCGGATACTCTCTGGGTGAAGCGGATATGCTTCGTCGTGCGATGGGTAAGAAGATCAAAGAGGAGATGGATCAGCACCGCGAACGCTTCATGAAAGGGGCGATTGAACGCGGGCATGATAAACAACGTTCATCAGATCTGTTTGATCTGATGTACAAGTTCGCCGATTACGGTTTCAATAAATCCCACGCCGCTGCGTACTCGGTCGTCACCATTCAGACGGCCTGGCTGAAATGTCATTACCCGGCGGAATTCTTCGCCGCTCTTCTCAGTACCGAGCTTTCGGATACGGAAAAGATCGTAAAATACTCCAAGGATGCCACCAAGCGTGGTCTGACCGTGCGTTCGCCAAGCGTGAACTTCTCGGATTATCTGTTTGATGTTCATGGCGATGAAATTTACTTCGGCCTGGGGGCGATCAAGGGCGTGGGGCAGAATGCGGTCGAGGCCATCATTGAGGCCCGCAATAATCTGCCCGAGAAAAAATTCAACTCTTTGGATGAATTCTTTAATTCCATCGACACCCGTCGTGTGAATAAAAAAGTGATCGAGTGTCTGATCAAGGCCGGGGCTTTTGATGGTTTCGGGGCGCACCGTGCGCAGTTGGTTGCCGGCTATCAGAAATATCTGGATCGTGCCATCGGTCTGCAAAAAGACCGTGAAATGGGGCAGTCTTCGTTGTTTGACCTGGGACCATCGACGGAAACCAAAGTGACTTTGGAAGAAGTAAAACCCTGGGCACGAACGGCGTCTTTGACTTACGAAAAGGAAGTTCTGGGCTTTTACCTGAGTGATCACCCCTTGAAGGGGTTTGACACGCTTTCCGAGCTTTGGACAACGTGCAAAGTGATTGATCTGCCGGCGCAGATGCCGGCTCCGGGCAGTCCTGAGGCGGAAGCTCTGAAGGCGGCCAAAAAAGACTGGAAGAACCGTGATGCGGGTAAAAAACGTGTCGTGGTGGCGGGGCTAATCACAGAGCTTCGTGAGCTGATCACTAAAAAGGGAACTCGCATGGCGTTCGGCAAGGTCGAGGACCTGACGGGCAGCTGCGAGCTGGTGATCTTCCCGGATTCCTATGCGCGATTTGAAGCCCAGTTGCGCGATGAAAGGCCGGTCCTGGTCGGGGGTGGTCTGGAAGTGGAGGAAGGATCCGCCAAAATCATGGTTGATACGGTCTCTCCATTGGAAGATATCCTTAAAAAAACCAAGCGAATGGTCTTAAGATTGGATAAGATTAATCCTGATGATTACCCTCGTTTGCAGTCTTTGATGAAGGACTATCCGGGAGCAACCTCGGTCAGTCTGGAAATCGAGTTGGGCGAGCTCAACCGTCGTGTCCTGATGGAGATGGAAGAGGCGCAGGGGATCAATGTGAACAATGAATTCTTTGAAGGTGTTCATTCCCTGTTTGGAAGAACGGACTTTATCGAGTTGAGGAGCTAGGAATGCGTTTAGTAAGTGTGGTTGCAGCAGCGTTGATGATGATCTTGAATGGCACCGCCCTGGCCCAGCAGGCAGAACTGGTGGATCGCACCTATTCCGGGGTTTCCAAAGAAACCAATCCGCAGGTGGCGAAAAGAGTCATTCAGGATGAGGCCTCCCAGAAAGTCTCTGAAGAAATCATTCAGGAGCTGATCGGTAACGACCGCTTCCTGAAAAATAAAACCCTGATCCAGAATAAAATCATCCGCAACTCCGCACGCTACATCCCGTTTACAAAACCATCGGCGCTGACTCAAAACGCCGATGAGTTCAAGATGTCCGTGGCGATGAAAGTGTCATTGAAGGATCTGAAGCAGATGCTTCAGGATAATTCTCTTTTGAATGAAAATGAGGCGGTGCCAGTGGTGCTTCCGCTGGTCAGCTGGCAGGACCGTGTTGAAGGTCGCAGTTATCGCTGGTGGTTGCCGCTGGACAAGAATCCTCAGGGGTTTCTAGTCAAGGAAGGCCGCCTGCTGGAAGAAGCCCTGCGCGGGGCTTTCCAGAAAAATAATTTTTATCTGATCAAACCGATTGAAGCGGGGCTGGCGGCCAGTGTCCCGGCGGACTTCCAGAATGAAAAAATTGGTGGCGAGGACGCTCAGTTCTTTGCGCAGTACTTTAATGCCCCGGTCGTGGTTGATGGACAAGTCAACCTGACCAAAGGGGAGCGCAACAACTTCCGCATTGAAATCAAAATGACGGCTTTGCAGGTCAGTAACGGCCGTGCCATTGCCGACGTCTCCCGGCGCTTTGATACGGACAGTGGTTCCTTCGAAAATGCCATTGATAAAAAACTGCGTGAAGTTCTGGAAGGCACGGCCAATGACCTGGCCGTACAGGTGATGGACGCCTGGCAAAGAGGTTCTCTGGGAACTTCCATGATCCGCCTGACCATTCAGGGGCGTCAGCCGCTGCCGGTTCTGGAGGGCATGAAAGAAAAAATCCGTTCGCAGCTGACTCAGGTGAAAAACATCCGTGAGCGTCTGGTCAGTGCTGACAGCGTCAGTTTTGAGGTCGACACCTCGGTGCCGGCTTCCGAACTGGTGGGCAAGCTTGAGTCTTTGGATCTCGACGGGAAAAGGCTTTCCCGTGTGTCTGAAGGACAAAATGAGATTGTTTTGAAGTGGGCTCAGTAGGAAAGGACTCCTGGTGAAAAAGTTATTTTGTCTGGCAATTGTTTTCTGTGTGACTGCGTGTGCAACTCTGGATCGCAGTGCAAATCCGACCACACGCCGGGAAATCAAGGACGTGAACTATGAGGCGCGCAAGGATGATTCCGCCCCTCGTAAGCGTATGATGGTTCTGCCGTTCCTGGATGCTGGCGACAAACGCCCGCAGGAGCTGCGTGATCAGGCTCGTGCGGCCTTCATAGCGGATTTAAACCGCACCGGCGAAGTCATCGCCCTGGACAGCCGTGAGCTGAAAGTGGATCTGGCCAAGATGATCGAGAACGGTCAGTACAAGTTGTCCGAAGTTGCCAAAGCGGCGCAGGCTCTGGGTGTGAACACTGTTCTTGAAGGAAAGATCATCGACATTCGTATCAAGCGCAAAGCTGACAATGTGGGCGTGGTTCGTCATTTGACCACGGCATTTGAAGTGGTGGCCCAAGTGCGTGTGGTGACGGGACGTGCGGGGCGCGAAGTGTTTAACACGGTAAAAACAGTCACCGTGGAAGAACAGGGTGTGCGTGTTGCGGAAAGGGTCGAAACCGACAAGTTCCTGGCTAACAACCCGGACATGATCACGGTGCTGGTGAAAGATGCTTTCCTCGACTTCACGCCACAGGTGCTGGCCTCTTTGGATAAAGTCACCTGGGAAGGTCGTATCGCAGCGATCAATGGCGACAGGATTTATCTGAACGTTGGCAGAATTTCGGGTTTGCAAGTCGGTGATCTTTTGAAAGTCACCGAAGACGGTGATGATGTGTATGATCCGGAAAGTGGGGGCCATATTGGTCGTGTTCCAGGCAGACTCAAAGGAACACTCGAGGTTATCAGTTACTTTGGTAACGATGGATCTATTGCGGTGATTCATTCTGGCTCTGGATTCAGAGAGAATGATCGCATTGAACTGTACTAGTGTCGCGGATATTTGCGGAACATCAGTGTTCCGCTCTTATGTATAAACACATTCTATTTTCTTTTATTAACAGGTCGCAATTCTAAATTGCTTGTTTGGAGCCCATACCCGCATCAGATATACTCGCTGTGTGGGCACAAATACGTTTTGTTTTTTTATCAGCGCTTTTATTTTCTCTTTTTCTTCACACGCTTCAACGACGTGGAATGTTCCTGCTTTGTACTGGAGTATGAAGATTGAAGGCCAGGTCGCCATGCGAAAAGGCTTCGAAGAAGAGATTGAAAAATTCAACAAATCCAACTCTGAAAAAATCAAAGTAATACCTTATGTGGCTGGTGAAGGACGCAAAGGGATCCTGAATCAGACAACCCAGCTGGATGAGGCCCTTAAAAAAAATCCAAATGTGATTGTGATTCAACCCACAGACAATTCGGCTCTGGCTCGTGGTCTGCAAGAGGCCAACTCCAAGGGCATTCCAGTGATCGCGTATGATCAGTATATCGTAAACGGAAACCTGGCTTCGTTTTTAACCAGCGACAACTATCAGGGTGGCCGCGACAATGGCGACTATATCGAAAAAGTCTTTGATAAAGGCAGCACAATTCGTATTGTGGTCTTCGAATACCCGCAGGTGTCTTCGACGATGGACCGGGTTGACGGGTTCTTTGATTCTCTTCGCGAACACAATCGTAATTTCAAAGTTCTGAAGCGCTATCAGGCCGTGGATCCGGCATCGGGTGAGGTCGCAGTAAAGCAGTTCCTGAAGGATTTCCCGGAAAAAGGAAGTGTGGATCTGATTTTGACTGTCAATGACGGGGGCGGCATCACGATCGTGAAGACCCTTTGGGAAAAAAAGCGCACCGAGATTCGTCATGCCACTTTTGACGGCGATCCTGAGTCGGTTGAAAATATCAAAAACAAAAGACTGACGATCATCGATTCTGCCCAGTTTTGTGCAGAGTTGGGGCGTGAGACCGCGCGAAGTTTGATTGCTTATCTTAAAAAAGAAAAAGTTCCGTCCAAAAAACTTGTGCCCACATTTCCAGTGACAGCCCAGTCCGTGAAGGACTATCCGGGTTGGATGGGGCGTCCTTCGTCAAAATATGTGACAGTGACGCCGGAAAAAACTCCGGTCCGGGTGAAAACCACTTCGATTCCGACATCGTCGTCCAACCGGGTGATTGTGAAGATCGGCGTGGCTCCGTTGTGCCCATATTTGTGCGAAAAAGGTCCTGGTGTGTGGGGTGGATATATCTATGATATTCTGAAAGACATCGCCCAAAAGCAGGGGTTTATCCTGCAGATGGAAAGTATCGCCAACACCCGTCTGGTTTCCAACCTTCTGTCGCGCAAGGTGAATTACATTATCGTACCGTCTTATATGGTTCGCTATCTTTCGAACATCCGCGTCGTGGGGCCGGATTTGGGGATGAGTTATCTGGGGGCCTTGGTGCCTCTGAACTATAAAGACTCTCTGATTGACAGTGAATCCATTGCCACTAAAAAAATCGTCTATGCTGATGTGGGGAGTGAAGGCAGTGCGGAAGTGTTTTCCACTTCCGGAGGATCCCGGGTGATCAAACTGACGGGGTCAGATGTGGCCGATCGAATGATCAAGATGATCAATGATCGTCGCGTGGATCTGGCGCTGGGGGACTATAATCTGCTCAGCTATTCCATGGGTCGCAAGGCCGGTGTGAATCTGAAACTGGTGCCTACGTCGTTGACCGGATTCAGCTCCTTGGTTCTGGTGAGTGTGCCTAAAGAGCCCGAGTTTGGTTCTGTTCCCCAGCACCTTCAGAACTGGTTCCTGCAGGCCCGGCAAAGTGGTGAATTGGACAATATTTTGAACAAGTATAATCTGAAAGACTGGCACCTGATGTCTCAGGACTAGCTTTTCCAGACTTCAGCGGTCAGTTCAAAAGAGCGCAGGCGATCAGCGTGATCGTACATATCAGACAAAATCATCACCTCATCAGCCCCGGTGCGCTGGATAAATCGCTCCAGGCCGGCTTTGACTTCGTCTTTGTCGCCGATGATGGCGTTGCTTAATTTGCTTAAGACAATTTCTTTTTCCCCTGGTCGCCAGATCTGCTCCATACTGCTTACTGGGGGCAGCAGATTCACGCGCTGATTGCGAATAATTCCCAAAAATCGCAGATACAAGGTGGTAGCCAGGCGCTGGGCTTTTTCACTGGTGTCGGCGGCGACAACCTGCAAGCCCACCATCACATAAGGTTTCTTTAAATACCGTGAAGCCTGGAAACCCGAGCGGTAGACATGAATCGCCTCTTCCATTTGTTCCGGGGCGAAGTGGTCGGCAAAGGAATAAGGAAGCCCCATGACTGCCGCCAGTTGAGCACTGTAAAGGCTGGACCCTAACAGCCACACCGGAACTTCGGTTCCCATTGCCGGGATGGCGCGCACACGTTCATGTCCATGGCTTTTTGCGAAGTATCCGATCAGCTCGCGCACATTTTCCGGGAAGTCGTTTTCATTTCCCTGCATATCGCGCCGTAAAGCGTGCATGGTCAGACGATCCGTGCCGGGGGCACGTCCCAACCCCAGGTCAATGCGACCCGGGTATAAATGCGCAAGCGTGCCGAACTGTTCGGCGATGACCAGCGGCGCATGATTCGGCAGCATCACGCCGCCAGAGCCCACGCGGATGGTTTTGGTCCCGCCTGCCACATACCCAATCAGCACAGAGGTCGCAGAACTGGCGATACCATCCAGGTTGTGATGTTCGGCCAGCCAATAGCGGTTGTATCCCCACTTTTCTGTGTGCTGAGCCAGATCCAGAGTGTTGTGAAAAGAGTCCGCGACGGATTTACCGTCGATGATGGGCGCAAGGTCCAGGACAGAGAGCTGAATTTCAGAAAGCTTTTTAGTATCAGACATAGGCACATTATAGTCCTGTCTGTCCGAAACAACAACTCGTATCCGCAATAAAAAAAGGGACTGATTTCTCAGTCCCTTTTTCGTGGTCCGAAGTAAAAACCTGAATTACAGGCTTTCAGATCTTCTCATAACCAAATAAGCCACTTCCTGATCGGAAAGCTCAGCGGAAGCTTCCACTTGCGCACGCGCCAGGAAATCACGCTCATAGTTCATGGCCTGCGCCAATGCCGGAGTCGGCTCGCCACCTTCAGCAAGGAAGGTGGCCGCGTCCTGATCTGCGTGCAGATAAACTGCCTGAGAATGGTTGGCTGTGATGTCGCTCAGGAATAGAGCCGATGTGGAAAGCAGCAAGCCTGCCAGGACTCCATCACCGAAATCGCTGTGACCATGATGACCACCGTGGCCACGGCCGTGCTCGGGGCGCGGTCTGTGGTGAGGGCGAGCCATTGCGGATTCCATGCCGATACCCATGATCAACAAAGAGACCAGTACTAGTTTTTTCATTAAAACCTCCTGCGGTTTGTTAGTAGTTCTAGGTTCTGTTTAATTCCAACAAGTTCCTGGTCGATGCCCGGGAACTTTTTCATTACCAATTCTTTGTAAGCGCCACCCCATTTGATGCCATCTTGCAGGCGCAAGATGACTTCTTCATCAGAAACCACTTCCGCCGCTACGGGGACTCCGTAACCCCCTATCGCCAGCTTCCATGGCAGTCGGTTTTGTGAGGCTTGGTTGATGCCGGCAATGATCTGCACAAACGCAGCTTCGCGGTTGTCGCCTTGAAGCAGGCGGGCGATCAGTTTTCCCTGCAGTCCTTGCTGTACCAGATTGGCGTATTTTTCCAGGATGTAGGCGTTGCCGATATCTTCGAAGGTCTCAAGAGTTTGATAGACTTTGTTGCGCTCTAAGGATTTGGAATGCTCTGCCCACTCGGACAAATCACGATAGCCCAGGAAGAACGGACGCATGTGATTAAAGGCCCTGTCCAGGGATTCTTTCTGGCTTGGGAAAAAGTAGCCTTTGCGTTTGGCGTCCTTTTCGTCATTCAAAAGACTTTCATCCACCAGATTGTGCAATTTCAGATTGCGATACACGCCCAGAGGACTTGCCGCAAACGTATCCTGATACGAATGATTTTTCGGTAAAGCCGAACGCATCAACTGGTCTGTTTCGGATGCGCAGTTGTTGGAAAGGAATTTGTAGTCTCCGGCATAGCTCCAGTAATGTTCCAGGGCGCTTTCCACCAGAATTTTCTTTTCTGTGGCAGATATCTTCAGCGGCAGACTGATCAGATCACGCCATTGACCGCGGGTGTATTCATCAATCACTTCACTCATGGCAAAGGTCATGATCTGGGAAGGATATTTTCCAGTCAGACCGTCCCAGTAATTCACAATCACATCATCAATGTTGGCGCGATAGCTTAACACCACATGGAAAGCCACATCCGCCAGACACTCGGGTCCCACAGTTTTTCGTGTGGGGGCGCACACCACCAGGCGCAGCATCGAATGTCCCCAGCGGCTCATCATTTCTTCACCTTTCGAGGCAAAAAGGAAATGCACTTCGTAAACTTTGGCCGGATCGATGTCGATCTTCCATGCGCCGGTGCTGGTGTAAAGATGAGTGACGGAGGCGCAGCTGTCGGCTGTAAACGGGACAAAACCTGTCAGGCGCTGGAAGTAAGTGTGGAAAGAAGGTTTACGGCATTGATAGCTGGGATCCGTCAAAAATTGGGTGAAGTTGTAAGCAAAGTGTTCGTCCGGCGAATCCAGCTCGTTGATATTTCCCACACGCACAGGCAGTTCGTTTTTGCTTTGAATGCGGTTCCCCTTAAAGTCAGAAAGATTCTTGTAAGACGGGGATCCGGAAACGCGGTAAGAGCTTTTCAGATAGTATTGGCAGATCGGAGCCAGATTGCCGTTCTGGCGATCGGTGTCATGCTGAAATTCACAACTGGAGAGCGCGGCCTTGTCGGTGGCATTGTCCCAGTGTTTGTCCGAGCGGTCATACAGGCGGGAAATTTCAAAGATCAATGCACGAGCTGCGATGTTATGAATGCTGTTGTTTCCGCAGGGGGATTTGGATCCGTTCAAGTATGGCAAAAGTCCTTTGTGCAAATAGATGCGCTTGCGGAATTTCAGAACGCTGCTTTTAACCAGATCTTTATAGTTCACATCCTTGCTGCAAAGATCCCCAGGCAGCGCGCCCATGTCTTTAAAGTCCACTGTCTGCGGCCCCACGAACTTGATCACTTGTGGTGGCAGACGCATTTCCGTTTTTGAAAGGAACTCCCGGATCAGTGTCGTATTGACCTCGGAGTCGGCGTTCAATGACGCAGCACTCGAGCAGATCGTTGCGAAAAACACTAGGCCCAGAGCTGTAATAGATCTGTATTTCATATGAATACCATTCCTTAAAGTCCACGGAAGTGGGCTGGTCGCACAATGACTCCAAAAAACACAAGCAGTGTCCTTAGAGCAAAGGGGGTGCCAAGGGGTGGTAACAAAAGTTTTGTAAATTATGGAATTACTAAGAGGAAATGATAGGTGATTTGCGGTGCAGGGCGTAGAGAGAGAGTCCTACGGACTGCTGAGTTTGCTCAAGCTTTAAGGTTCTGAATCAGTGTCTTTCCCAAAGTCTTGAAGCTTTTCATTTCACCGCGAATGCGCGCCACCTGCAGGCCTCCTTGAATGCTGGCTTGAATCAGATCAGCGGTTTCTTCCACAGGCAGATTTTTTCGGAAAGTTTTTTCCTGAATGCCTTGTTTGAGAGTGCGAACCAGCCAGGCTTTTTGTCCCAGATGAAACTGCAGCAGTTTTTTCTTCATCGGATTTGAAACGCTGCCAAAGTCCGCGCACAAAACGCCTCCGGGACAGATTTTGTGATCGGCCCCGATTTTGACAAACATCTGGATCAGTTGTTCCATTTTTTCTTCTGCAGAGAGATGCTCTCTTTTTACGGCCCAGTCGGCATAAGACTTTTGGTATTCCTCAATCAGGGCCATGCCCAGGTCTTCTTTTGAGGCGAAATAGTAATGCAGACTGGCTTTGCGGATCCCCAGGGCATCGGCGACTGTTTGAAAGCTGAAGCCATTAAAGCCCAGGGTTTGCAGATAATGGCGTCCCAGGTCCAGGGCGCGAGTTCTAGTGTCCATACTCTATTCCTTTTCAGCCCTTGCATTCGGGCTCCAACAGGGATATTATCTACCTATCAGTAGGTAGGTATCAAGCAGAATAACTGCAGGTAACCAGAATAGGTACCAGAACAGGACAGGTAGATATGAGCAACCGTAAAACCATGAGACCCGTCGCCATCCTGGCCGGCTCCAGAACTCCGTTCACAAAATCCTTCACGAATTATTCACGCACCTCCAATCGTGAGCTGATGACAGCCACCGTGCGTGATCTGGTCGACAAGACCCAGCTTCGCGGGGCCCTTCTGGGGGATGTGTCTTTGGGGGCGGTGATGAAAAACGCCTCGGACTGGAATCTGGCCAGGGAAACGGTTTTGGGGGCAGGACTTGACCCGCACACGCCGGGTTATGACGTACAACGCGCTTGCGGCACGGGTCTTGAGACGGTCGCACAAATTGCTTTGAAGATCGCCTCGGGCCAGATCGAAAGCGGAATCGGTGGCGGGACTGATACCAACAGTGATATCGCCGGTGTTTTACCGCATGAATTTTCCTGGATCATGATGGAAGCACAAAAAGAAAAGACTCTGGGCGGCCGTCTGAAAAAGTTCGCCGAACTAAAACTTCAGTATCTAAAGCCACGTTTCCCGAACGTGCAGGAGCCACGCACTGGCAAGTCCATGGGTGATCACACTGAGATGATGGTGAAAGACTGGATGATCACGCGCGAGGCGCAGGATGAACTGGCGTATCACAGTCATCAGAATGCCGCCAAAGCTTATGCCGAAGGTTTCTATAAAGACTTGGTGTTTGATTTCAAAGGTCTGAAACAGGACATCTTTGTTCGTCCGGACACGACCCTGGAAAAATTGGCAAAGCTGAAGCCGGCCTTTGATTTCAATGGCACCGGCACATTGACCGCGGGAAACAGCACTCCACTGACGGATGGTGCGTCCGCAGTTTTGTTGGGCAGTGAAGAGTTTGCCAAAGAGAAAAACCTTCCCGTGCTGGCCTACTTTGTCGATGCAGATTATGCTGCGGTGGACTTTGTAAAAGGCGAAGGTCTTTTGATGGCGCCGACTCGCGCAGTGGCGAATCTGCTTCGTCGTAACAATCTGACTTTGCAGGATTTTGATTTCTATGAAATTCACGAAGCTTTTGCTGGTCAGGTTCTTTGCACTTTGAAAGCCTGGGAAGACGAAGAATACTGCCGCACGCAACTGGGCTGGAGCAAAGCACTGGGTTCCATTGATCGTTCTAAAATGAACGTCAAAGGCGGAAGTCTGGCTTTGGGACATCCATTTGCGGCAACCGGCGGAAGAATCGTAGCCAGTCTTGCCAAGATGCTGGCGCAAAAAGGTTCCGGCCGTGGCTTGATCTCCATCTGTACCGCGGGTGGTATGGGTGTGGCTGCGATCATTGAAAGATAGTAATTGTTTCTCTTTCGGGCAGGACCTCCCACTGCCCGGACCACCTTTATTAAAATCTCCTAACTCGATCTTTCCGACAGCTTTGTCTATATTCCCTGGCCTTCACACAATGCAGGAGAAATATATGATGAATCTGTCCCTTTTTATTCTGATCAGTTTACTTTCCGCGGCTGCGTTTGCAGACACCACCATGATCTGTCGTATGGGTGATATTGCCGATATGGATATTCGCGTGGAATCCCTTGAGGGGCGGAATGAGCGTCTGACGGTGACGGTTTATTCAATGGACGGCGAAAGCAAAACATCCTACACGAATTCATCATTTGATAATTCTTCTTTAAGTCAGTCTTTGACAGCAGGGCATTTGGATGCGTTGGTGTCAGTCAGTGATTTACAGGACACTTTCGGTGGCGCTTATCTGGAGGCGGGTCGTCTGGTGATGAAACATAACAAGTCTGAAGATCGTTATGATGTTCAGTTCGCGGCAAAGGATGTGATCTTCACCGCGTCCTGTAGGTAGGATTACTTGATCGCTGCGCCCAGGCCGTATTTGCTTGGCGACTGGGCGTAAGCAGCTTCGGCTTCCGGCAGCCAGCTTTTCAGATTGTTCTTACGGGTCTGATCAGACGGGTGCGTGGAAATAAACTCCGGTGGGGCCGCGCCTTGTTTGGCGGCGTTCATGCGATCCCACAGCACTAAAGATTCTTTCGGGTCGTACCCGGCCTTGGCCATATAGATCTGACCTTTTTTATCTGCAGATGTTTCATCCCCGCGGCTGAACTTTCTTTCCAGGAATGTCAGGGCAAAACCTGCCGCGACTCCGCCCAGGGCGCTCCATTTACGGCACTCTTCGGTTTTACACAGCAACTGTCCACCCACGACGGTGGCGCCCGCAATCAGGATCCCCGCATAACTTTGTTGTTTTGCGCGAATATAACCTTCCATCCCGTGGCGCAAAGTTGCGTGAGCCACTTCATGACCCATCACCGCCGCCAGTGCCCCTTCGGTTTTCAGCACGGGCATGATGCCGGTATAAACAGCCATCTTTCCGCCAGGCATGCACCAAGCGTTGACCTCGGGGCTGTCGATCAAAACGACTTCCCACTGGAAGTTTTCACCAGAGGCCTTGGCGATACGATCGGCCACACGCTGAACCATCGCGGTCCATTCTTTGTTGGTGGAGATTTTGGATTTGGCTTTGATTTCAGCATAGGCCTTCGCGGCTTCGGCGTTGATATCCGACTCGTTCACTTTCGGTGCCAGAGTGGAGCAACTGATAAGCATGGAAGTCATTAGCAGGGCGATAAGTCTCAATGTTTTCATGAAACTAAGATAGCGCAGGAAACTTGCAAAAATCAATCTGCCGCCGCAAAGGCTTTTGTTTGTTGAAACGCTTTGTGATCTGACTTGGATTTGCTTGAAAACAGAAAGGGAAAATTGGTGCGAATAACTGGACTTGAACCAGTGACCTCTTCCATGTCAAGGAAGCGCGCTACCAACTACGCTATATCCGCACGTGTGGTATAAAGAGATAAAAATGTATCCCAAGAAGTGGGGTCCAGCAATCATGGATGCGGGGGGTCAGGGGTCCCGTTTTAAGGAAAGCAGGTTTAAACTGGGGATCTTCCAGCTAAGGAGTTCTTTTATGATCGATTTTTACACCGCTTCCACCCCCAACGGCCGAAAGGTGACCATCATCTTGGAAGAGCTGGGTCTTCCCTACAACCTGCACAAGGTGAACCTGAAAGATCTGGAGCAGAAAAAGCCTGAGTTCCTGGCAATGAACCCCAACGGGAAGATTCCGACAATCATCGACAACAAGGGGCCGGAAGGTAAAACCACGGTTTTTGAAAGTGGTGCTATTCTTTATTATCTGGCTGAAAAACACGGACAGTTTTTGGGCGAGTCTCTGCCGGAAAAGACCCGCACCATGCAATGGGTGATGTTTCAGATGTCGGCCATCGGTCCCATCTTTGGCAATTACTACTATGGGCTGAACACGCTGACTCCACCCAATCCCGGTTTTATTGAGCGTTTTGAAAAAGAGGCGCGCCGCCTGGTGGGAGTTATGGAAATCCAGCTTTCCGGGAACAAATATCTGTCCGGCGAGGGGTACACCATTGCCGACATGGTGACCTATCCTTGGGTGGCAGGCTTTATTCACGCCCAGCCGGGCTGGTTTGAAGACAAGCCGGCAGTTAAGCGCTGGGCCGAGCTGGTGGGAGCGCGCCCTGCAGTCCAAAAGGCCATGGCCTAAGGGGCTTTTTTCACGCAACTGTTTGCTGCATTGTGGGCTTTCTTGAAGTGGATTAAAAATCGATCCATCAAGGAGGCCTTTGTGCTTAAAATGATCCCTGTTCTGTCTTTGTTACTGGGCTCTCAAGCCCTGGCCCATGTGTCCCTGGAAAACCCTCAAGCCGCTGCTGGCAGCTATTACAAGGCTGTTGTGCGCGTTCCTCATGGCTGTGATGCCACAGCCACCACGTCTCTGACGGTGCATTTGCCCAAGGGCTTCACCACGCCTAAACCCATGCCGAAACCAGGCTGGGATGTGGCGGTGGAAACCGACAATAACGGTGTTGCCACGGCAGTGAAATTTAGCGGCGGAAATCTGCCGGATGCGTTTTACGATGAATTTGTGATTCGTGCAAAAATCACAGCCCCGGCGAATTCAATCTTGTATTTCAAAGTGTCGCAGGTCTGTGAAAAAGGTCAGATTGACTGGTTTGATATCCCGGCGCCAGGCCAGGACGAACACGAACTGGCTGCTCCGGCGGCAAGCTTGAAAGTCACTGCAGGAGCCTCGGGCCACTAGGTCTTGAGGTTCTTAAAGTCCCACAAATCCTGATCCATCAGCTGACTTGGTTTGATATTCGTCATGGAAGTCTGGATGGAGGCATAGATGTTCGGGATCTCTTTTTCGAGGTCTCGAACAAGCTTCTTGATACGCTGACGTTTCAGTCCGTCCTGGGATCCGCACAGATTGCACGGGATCACCGGGAAGGCCCATTCGGCGGCCAGCTCTTCGATATCTCTTTCAGAAACATAGCACAGCGGGCGGACCAGAATGTTGCGTTCGTCGTCAGATTTCAGTTTTGGTGGCATGGCCGCCGTGGTGCCGACATAGAACATGTTCAGCAAGGCCGTGTGAACGACGTCATCGCGGTGATGACCCAGCGCCAGTTTGGTAAAGCCGTTGGCGTGCGCAAAATCATAAAGAATCGCACGGCGCAGACGCGAGCAAAGGGAGCAGAACGTTCCGCCCTGAACTTTTTCTTTCACGATGGAATAAGTGTCTTTTTCAACGATATGAAAAGGCACGCCCAGGCTTTCCACCCAAACTTTGAATTTGGACACATCAAAGCCGGGTTGTTTTTGATCCAGGATGGCAGCTTCGATTTGGAATTTGCGCTCAGAGCGTCTTTGGATTTCGGTCAGCAGGGCCAGCAATACACTGGAATCTTTGCCGCCGGAAACGCAGACCATGACCTTGTCGCCGTCTTCAATCATGTTGAAGTCGTTCAAGGCCTGCACGATCTGTTTGCGGATTTTTACCGCCAGGGGAAGTTCAAAATTAACGGCTGATTTCATGGCCTTGGTTTGTATCCGAAAGCTCAACCACTTGTCGAGCTAATTTGATGCCCTGAGCCTTCAGCGCCTCAATCCCACGCACATAAACCTTGTCGCCAATGTTAAATTGAGAGCCGTAGTTATCAATGAAGTAGATGATTTTGACTTCCACCCAGTGTTCGTTGGTGTCACTGACATAGGCCCAAGGTGCCGGAATGCCTCGGATTTCGCCGACTCCAGCAACGGTGCGCTCCAGAATCTGTTTGGCCAGTTCAATATTCTGCCCAAATGCCAGGCGGAAGATCTGGCGACGGACGATAGGGTTGTCCGGCGGGGAGAAGTTTGAAATCTGAGCATTGGCCATAAAACGGTTCGGGAAGGTGATCAGCTCATCTGAAAAACCCACCAGCGTGGTGGAGCGCCAGGTGATCTCGCGCACCTGGCCGGTGGCTTTCTGAATACCGCTCGTGATTTCCAGCCAGTCGCCGATTTCAAAGTTGCGATCCAGCTGCAAAGAAATACCCGCAAACAGATTTCCCAAAGTGTCCTGCAGCGCCAGACCCAGAATCACCGAGGCCGCCGCCGACGTCGCCAGCAGCGGTCCGACCTCCAGGCCAAACACATGAGTGATGCCCCAGAACACCAAAACGATCGACAGGATCAGAGAGAAAATGTTCACCAGAAGCAGCGGAACACCGTGCTTCATCGACCCCAGGAACAGGTACTGCAGGACGATCAGACGGGATGTTTTCACAAACACCACGTTCCCCCAAATAAAAGTCAGGAAGGCGACATAAGGGATGAACTTGGCAAAACGTCCGATCTGGGGTTCCGAGGTCTGCATGAAAATAAAGAGCAAAAACAAAAAGGCCAAAATCACATAGTGGCGAAGCAACGTGCGGAAATGATTGCGGATGCTGCGATGTCTTTCATCGGAAGCTTCCTTCAGGAAGAACTTATAAAAGATCCAGGTGATGGCAATCAGCGCCCCCAAAAGTATGAAAGGCTCAAGTTCAAGGAGTCCATAGAGTGCCTGAATTTTGATAAACTTTTCTGCCATGCTGATATGTCCTTCGTGAACTTTGATTATAGTGACTAATTTTTAGTCTAGTCGAGTCTAAAATTCATTCCGAGTGTAATCTGTCCAAGTCAGCCTGCCGATAAGTTCCCTATGAAAACACATGGAATGGTTTTGATCTTAGGGATGATGATGACGGCCTGCGCACCGCAAGGGTATGAGGCCATGAACAATATCGCTTCGCAGGTGGGGAATGACATTGCCTGCAAAGACAACAAGCTCGAGATGAAGCTCTGGGACGGTCTGAAGGCCTATCTGATTGAGCAAAAAGAGATCCCGGCTTCCGAAACACTGAAGCAGGCCATGCGCGATCAGGTGCAAAAGCTGGCTGCTGAAAACCCAGGCATGACAAGTGAAGATCAGGCAAAGCTGCAAGCCCAGCTGGACAAGCTGGTTGTATCCTTGCTTGAGGAAGCTCCCAAGGGTGAGCGTGTAGAGACACCGGAACAGCTTTTGATGCTTCTGTCGGCGATTGACGTTGGGGACCGTTCCACGGTCTTCAGAAGCTACATGCAGGATAAAGTGCGTGGCAATTTCACTCAGCTTTCAAAAACAGTGGAAAGCTTTGAGTTGAATTGTCCGTCCGGCGACAACTCCACAGCAGGCACAGACGCGGGATCTGATTCCGGCAGCACTGACGCCGGTACGGGTTCAGGTGGCAGCAATGTCGTAGAGCCGACTCCGGAGCCAAACCGTGATTACGAATATCATAAAGCCCAGGCCTTGAGTGCCGGGGAGCCTTTGGCTGTATTCGGCGCCCGTTGGGCCTTTGCGACTTCTTATCAGACCTGTCAAAGCGTGGCTTTGCCGGATCTGAATGCGCAGACGCCCACGATCTCTGGTATCTCTATCGTGGGCAAGCACTCCGACGGTGTCGGCAGCAAGCGAGAGATCGCGAGCCTTTCCAAGGTTCAGGCGACTCATCCTTATATCAAGGGTGTGTCAGGATATGGTGAAGGTTGTTTTGCGGTTAAATCAAATCCTTTGATTTACGATTACGGCGGTAAGCCTTACGGCACAACTGCCGCCGATTCTCCGATCGATATGTTCAAGAACAACGGTGATGGCACCAAGGTTCTGGGCATTGACTGTTCTGGCTACGTTTACACCTCCATGGCGACCGCGGGTCTTCGTTTGAAGGCGGGTCGGGCGCTGAAGGCTTCAGACTCCTGGGCGTGGGGCTCCAGTTCTTATGTTGAGCCTCAGAACAACGGACTGACTTGTTTGAGCAAGATCTCTGTGACACCTTCGACATCCCTGAAAGCCGGTGACATCGTGGCAGTTTATGGTCACGTTCTATTGATCGATAAAGCGGGTTCTGATCCATTCGGTATTGCTTCGGCAAAAACCGAAAGTGATTGCTCGAAAATCAAATCCAGCGGTTTTGATTTTACTGTCGCGCAGAGCTCTCCGAACGTGGGTGGCGTGGGTATCAATTTCTTTGATGCTCGTGTGTACCTGCCAACCAGTGCGAAAATGCAGACGGGTCTGGAAAAGTACGCTTACTATGCGTGTCTGGCGAAGGTGAACAACAAGACCTACACTCCGAACGTGGGTACGTTGTCAGTGATTCGCCACAAGGGCACTGCGGACTGTATGGCTCCACGAGTGAAAATGGCCCGTGAAGCTTGTATATCTTCTTGCTCTTCACTTCGCAGATAGTCCCGGGCGATGCTGCTTCAGCTTTCGGCCCGACCGGGCCTGCTGCTCTGCCGGCTGGCGCCAATGAATAACTTTTTGACAGAGTGACAATAGGGGTCTCCGTGAAAATCACGGGGACCTTTTTATTTGGTTTTTACGACTGAAAAGTCATTACAAAAAAATATCTTTTAGGGGTGGATGTGAACGGGTGCTGAGTGTGATATAACTCTCGTCATGAAAAAGACATTGCTTCCCCTTATTGCTCTAAGTCTGTTTGCTACAAACTCTTTTGCTGCCGGTTCCAAGGCTCTGGATAAGTCTTTCCGCTATTGCCAAGACATTTCCCAGGTTGACAAACTTCTGGATCGCAGCCGTGAAAGCGTGGACCGTCTTCAGGCTGAAGAGTTGAAGGTGGAAAGAATTGTGGTCTCTAAAGACCGTAAAGAGCTTTATCTGATCTCTGGCGAGACTCTGTTGAAAGTGTACCCGGTGGCCTTCGGCAGAAACCCTGTCGGTCACAAACAGTTCGAGGGTGACAACAAGACGCCGGAAGGTTTGTACTCTATCGACTATAAAAATCCTCAAAGTCAGTACACAAAAGCTCTGCATGTTTCCTATCCGAACAAAGCGGATGTGGAGTTTGCAAAAGCGCAGGGAAAATCCGCGGGTGGCGATATTATGATCCACGGTCTGCCTTCGGAAGAGCGCAAGGGCCAGGCGGTGGGTTTGATCCATCCAATGAACTGGACCCAAGGGTGTGTGGCCGTGACCAATCCGGAGATCGAAGAGATTTATTCTCTTGTCAAAGAAAAGACTTTGATTGAAATCTGCAAAATGTCCGGCAACTAAATTTCAAATATTTCGGTACGTTTCAAAGAAAAAGCCACCTGATAAGGGTGGCTTTTTTATTTCTGCTTCAGCTTACGTTCCGGTCGGGGCTGAGCAAGCTTTTTTGTAGTGTTTCAGTAAGGCCGTGTCGACCAGGCTTCGTTCGTATTCATCCACGATAAAGACACCGATAGCGTCGTTCGCGTTCTTCACCCGAGGCAGCCCTCGCACGATGTCGGGTGCATAGAAGTCGTTCTCGCGTCCATCAAAAACCACGATCTGATCCCGGAGAGGCTGATTGGAATCATAGACGCGGATTTCGATCCGGCCGTTGCTTTTAATTTCAAAGGACTTGGCCACCACAATGTGCTGGGCGGTGCGGGTGGGGCGTAACAAAAGCAAAGTCAGACGGTGGGATTCAAGGTTTCTTAAAAGCACATCACGGGTCTGGCGGTTCTTGCGACCACTGCGGGCGTCATCACCAATCACGAATTTCAGGTTTTTTGCAAACTCATGAAAGCGCTCTTTTTGATAGTGTTCAATTTCATGCTTCCAGGCGCGGTACATTGTTTTGCCGTTTGAAAAATTCTGGGAAAACCCGTACTGCATCTGCGACCACAACGGCGTATTAGTGCGCCACTGGGAATCTTTTTGGCTGAAAACTTTAAATTCACTCAATGCCGTTTCTTTCAGTCCGCTGCCTGAAGCGTACGGACGACTGCCGCGCACCATATCCAGGATTTCAGTTGTCTGCTGAGGCGTTGGATCGCTGTGCTGATTCCAGCGCGACAGATAAAAGAACAGACGCTGCGTGCGCGACAAGGACCAGCACGCCGCCAGATCATACAGCCCGGCTGAAAACGGCCAGTTCACTGACAGAGTGTGATAGCTGCTGCCTAAAGACTCGGGGCGGATGCGTCGATAGATTTCATCGGTCGAAATCCGGTCACAGGCCAGATTTTCCACCAGGGAGTCCGAGATTTTCCCGGTCGGGGCGGCAAAGCTGTGGGTTGATAAAAGGGACACCAATAAAATGAGGATTTGTTTTGCTGTTTTTGTCATAACTAAGGTCCAGAGACCGCAAGAATTGATGCCCCGTCAAGTTGCTATCGTTTAACATACTTGAGGAGGTTTCATGGGGGAAGAACAGCTAAAAAGGCCAACGGGAATGTACCTGATGGCGATTCTTTTTATTCTGGCTCCATTGGGTAATCTTCTGATCAGTTTTGTAAGCTCTGAATATGTTAATTCACAAAGCGGTTTTGTCTCTTTCGCGCAATCAGTTTCAAATTTGGATTGGATGTGGCTGGGGCTTTTGCTTCTGACCGGGGTTTTGCTTTTGCGCGCTCATAAGGCGACATGGACTTTGGCTATCGGCACGTTGATGCTGGTGCTGTTCATCAACTTGTACCGCTGGGGTAATGGCGAGTTTTCCGACAGTGGTCTGCTGGTTCACGGACAGCTTTTCATGTCGTGCCTGATCACGGCCTTTGTTTTGTTATTGGCGTTTTATTTCCGCTTTCCATATCTGGACCGCCGTGCGCAGTGGTTGTTTCCGGCGGCGTCCCGCTATGATTTTCGTACTCCGGTAAATGTGGTGGCTCAGGATATCTTTGATGGTGTCACAGAATCGATTTCTGTCAGTGGCGCGCGCGTGCGCCTGCAGCGGGATCTTGAGGGGTCCCAAGGGTTGCGTTTCGTGGATGTGATTTTCCCGGACATTCGTAATATGAAGGTCAAAAGTCGAGTCGTGGAATATCGCGATAACGTGCTTCGCCTGAAGTTTAAAGAACTTACAGAGCGGGACCGGTTATATTTGCAGGACTGGTTGCGGTCTCAGATTGAGACAAACGGGGAAAAGTTAAGTTAAGTCCGGGTTCTTTTTAAGTTTTTTAGAATGTGTACCGAAAAGACTCAAAAGCATGAGGTCGTTATGAGATGGAAGTTGAATCCGAAGTCATTGATGAAAAGTCTTGCAGCCAGCGCATCGGCATTCACGATGTGTATGGCGCCAGTCGCCCAGGGGGCGGCGGCACAGGATCAGAAGAAGCTGATCAATCAATACCTGAAAGAAACAGGGCTCACGACAAAGAAAATGACCGTCGGTGAATTCTACCGCATGGTTCGCCACGTTTATCCGCACAAACTGCAAAAGCAGATGGATCAATGGGTTGAACTGAATCGTCATGAAATGATGCCTGCTGTGGAAGCGTCCACTTACAAAGGCTCTGACGGAAAAGAACAAGTGCGTTTGACTTTGACTCATGCTGGTCAGACCTCCACTTTGACTTTCACGGGCGATGAAGAAAATCCACTGAAAGTAAACGGCGTCAACTTCAAGCGTAAAGAGCTGATGAACTATAACAACTTCAATGCGATCGCCGGAAAAATGGCGAAGCTGGATCCTGTTGTGGGCAAGGCTCTGAAAAAAGGCAAACAAAAACCTCTGAGCAAAAACTTTGTACTGACCTACAAAGAATACACGCGTCTGACTCCACGTCAGAAAGCGGAGTACTTCGTGCGCATGCGTGCGGCTTTGGAGTCCGCTCAGAAAGTTTATACTAAAATATACGGCACTCAGGCGTTGAATGAAATCAACAAACGTCACGAGTGGGCGGCCTCATTCCTGTTCGGGGAAGAAGCTCAGGCGGCAAGCCTGACGGGTAAACCTTGTATCGTGGCCGGTTATCTGTCGATCTACGGTGAAAACGGCTCCTGCGGCGGCAGCAAGCAGGGTGCGATCGATTTGAAAAACAAAATGGAAGTTAACAGCGCCACTTGTTTGAACAATGGTGTTTCCTGTAACCCGATGGTTTACGGCTTCAGTGCCAACGGCGCACCTCACTGCGTGTCCCGCTCTGAAGTGAAATATGCAACCCGCGTTTGTAATGGTAAATCCCCGTTGCGCACAGGTGATGCGAAATCCGAAGGCGAGGACAAGAAGCGTATCATCGAATCTTACCTGAAAAAAGTGAAAGGCCAGGATATCAATCTGGTGTTGAACGAAGAAGGCAAGATTTCTCAGGAGCAGTATGATCAAATTTCCTCTTACCTG
This sequence comes from Bdellovibrio bacteriovorus HD100, assembly GCF_000196175.1. NCBI lineage: Bacteria > Pseudomonadati > Bdellovibrionota > Bdellovibrionia > Bdellovibrionales > Pseudobdellovibrionaceae > Bdellovibrio > Bdellovibrio bacteriovorus. The sequence continues at coordinate 1,965,352 of NC_005363.1, read as the reverse complement.
GGGGATCTGCAAAACTTCATCAACTCTGCCGTAGCAGAGTGTGGTCAGGCGCCACTTCAAAAAATTGCGCAACAGCGTGATGATCAAATGTCCGCTTGTAACGAGATCAAAACCCGTGCGTTCTCCCTGCAGTCCTTCGTGGTGTCTCCAGAGCCTCCGCATCCTCCAGGTCCGATTGCTGGTGGCGATTGTTCTGTTGAAAAACCAGGTTCCGTACCAGGCGAAGGCGGCAAAGGCTGCGTATGTCCTGAGGGAACTAAAGAAAGTGAACCAAGTGAAAGTGAATCCCGTCCAAGCTGTCTGGTGATCGAAGCCGGTGGCGAGGGGGATCTGCCAGGTGGTAAAACAGAAGTCGGCAAAGACGACAGCTGTGGCTTCTGGTGCCGTAATAAAAACTGGATCATCCCAGTCGGTATCGGTTTGCTGGCCCTGGGTGCTTTCTGGTGGTTGTTCAGCAAGAAATCAAAATCTGACTCCAAGTCTCCAGAGTATGTGCCACCAGCACCGGCTCCGGAACCAGAGCCAACGGCAACAACGACGGTGACGACACCTCCGGTGGTTGATCCTCCACCAACGGCTCCGTGCCCGGCTCCGAACCAGTTGATCAACAACGTGTGTGTGCCGGTCGTGGTGGTGCCTCCGCCGACCCCGGATTCCGAGGGCGGAACAACTACTGACACTTCCATCCGTGCGGGTGGGGTTCGTTAGGAAACTTAAAAAGTGAATATCGACAAGCATCAAGAGAAAAACATTCCACAGCGGGCTCCCCAGAAAAGGGAAGCCCCTGTGCCGTTAAGGGGCCCAGCCCCGCGTCGTCGTGGGCCGGCAACGCCGGCTCCGTCACGAGTGAACGGCTTGTTCAAGGATCGCCGGGATCTGAGTTTTGAACAGGGGACGGGTTTTCATGGCGGACCTTCCGCACGCCGCAAGGGTTATAAACTTGCGCTGTGGTCGTGGCTGGCGTCTTTCATTGATGCTTTGATTCTGATTGCGGTCAGTTGCGTGTTCATGCTGATGTTTTCGATGATCGTGAAAACACCGGTGGGTGCGCTCTTGAATCATTTGTTCCACAGTCAGCATCAGCTGACATTCTTTGCTGAAGTCTTTGTGATGTTTGCCTGGGTGTATATGATCACAGTGCGCAGCCTGATGGGTTCCACTATCGGGGAATGGGCGTGTGATCTGCGATTGGGGCAGCCTCATGAGCGTCTGCAAATCAGTTATATCTTCCGTGTGACTTTGCGCAGTTCCTTGATTTTAATCACCGGAATTGTGACGTTGCCGCTGCTTTCACTGTTGGCCGGAAAAGATCTGGCTGGCGCGCTTTCAGGCTTACGCCTTTTCTCTTTGAAGTAGTCCCAAAACCTCATAGTGATCCGTTTGCGGGAATTGGTCGACGATATAGACCTCTTGCATGCGGTATCCGCATTCCTGCAGGGTCACCAGATCCCGGGCCATGGATTCAGGATAACAGGACATATAAATAAAGAACTCGGGCCGCTGTTCGGGCGCAAGGCTTTTTAGCGGATTCAAAAAGCCCATCAGGCCCGATCTTGGTGGATTCGCCAGCACCCCATCAAACTGAGAAAAATCCTGAGTCAGTTTTTTCTGGAAGTCCCTGCGATAAATAGTCACGCGATCCTTCAGATGGGACATGCTTGCCGGAAGCTCGTTTAAAGAGCGCTCCAGGCCTTGCAGAGACAGTTCGTCGATTTCACACGCCAGAACACTCTCTGCCCCCGCCAAAGCCGGGAAGGTCAGGTTGCCGATGCCAGAGCCGAACTCGATCAGGCGCTGGGCTTTATAGCGTTTCACCCAATCGTAAATCACATCGCAAATGATCTTATTGGCGGTGTGGCTGGGCTGAGTGAAGCTCGCCACCTGACAGTACAGATTTACGGGAATGTCGTTCATCCAGGACTGGAACCACACGTGGTGCTCGGGATCGCGCAGTTTAAATTCATTTCCGGTCCAAACCGGAACTTTACGGCGCTGGCCGATTTCCACAAAAGCCTGCTGTTGCAAAGAACGCAGGATGTTCTGCTCATCCAAAAGGGTTTTGATATCCACATTGGCCAGGTCAATCCACAGTCCACGCTGTCCTTCCGGTCCGACGCGCAGTCGGAACGAGCCACGCTTAAAGGGCCACTGGATTTTTCTAAACTCAGACAGCCATCCTTGCAGTGCCGGACTGAGCTGGGCGCAGACTTCGATATCCAGAATCTCATGACGATCCGTGCGATAAAGCCCCAGGCGGCCGTCTTGCAGGCTGAAATCCAAACGGTCACGCAAATGGGCGGGGCCGGCAGAAAGAACTTTGAGGGGCTTTGGAAATGCGACCTCTGCGGCGGTAAACAGCCCTGAAAGGTCGTTTATTTTGTTCTGAGCCTGATGTCCGTAAGGCACGCCGATATGCTGACATCCGCCACAGTCCGGGGCGTAGGGACAAGGCACGGTGGTCAGTTTGTCAAAGGTTTCGAATTTCTGAAAGTTCGGCATTGAGTGCTTGCCCCGGCAATTTCGCTGTTATAAGAAAAACCTATCTTATCAAAACTAATGGGGGAATGGTGAGAATTTTATTGCTTGCTAGCATGATCATTTTTGCGGGAGTTTCCTCTTTTGCTGCCAATAACAACCCTTGGATGCGCACATGCCGTATCGAGGCGGGGCAGTTCTGGGTTCTAAAAGCCGGCTCTGAGGAATACGCCATGTGTTTCTTTGGTGAATCCGCGCTGGGCGCTGAAGCCCTGTTTTTGTTTAAATCCAAAGCCGGTGTTCCAGAGGCGGTAGTGGCCTATAAAAACCGCAATGCCTCTTCGGCGCGCGGTGGGATCTGCGGATCTTTCGATGCGGAAGTTCTGCAAGGCAAGGATACGGACGGTCAGACATTCAATGTCTGCAAGTTCTCGGATGGTTCTTTGATTGAGGAAACCACGTTGTGGCTGGGCCCTGGTGCCGGGACAACTCAGGGCTTGGACAAAGCTCTTTCAAGCACTTACTAATTTTTCACCGATTCAGACGGGCGCAGGGAATAGATACAAGAACTTGCGTCCTTGATCACACCATCTTCCAGGTGCAGATCCTTCTTTGTAAAACCCAATGTCACATGTGGATAGTACTGTTCAGGATTGAAGTCCTCGGCTTTGCCACCTTTTTGGGTGTAAAGCACATGCACGGCTTTTCTGATCTGGAACAGACGGTCTGATTCCACCACCGCGTAATAGGTCGCATCTTCTTTCACAGCCCCTTTACCCACACACAGCAAGTGATAAGGGCTTTTAGCCATATCCATGCGCTCAGCCAGGGCATTGATCTCTTTCATCGAGATTCTTTTTTTCAGTTTTGTGAATTCGACCGGGGAAATCACCGTGATATGGGCTTCGCCGCGATGTTGAAGTTGGACATTCTGGTTTTTCTCCACCTCATGGCGCATTTTTTCAAAGGCCGCGTAAGGCAGATCCAAAGACAGATAGGACTTTTCTTTGTGTTCAACGGAAGCAATCCCGCGGGTGGCTTTCGGCTTTAGCTCTTCTTCGGAGTAACTAAGACTGGAAAGCTTGTAAGGCGACGAGGTGGCGCAGGCGGTCAGTGAAAGACAGATGAGAGCCAAGTGAAACGTGCGGCGCATGAGTTTCTCTTTTCTTCGCTTGGGTTTGACTTAAGATGGTCCTGCTTTTAGCCTACACAGACTATGAAAAAAGTGAAAGTTCTTCTTACAAGTGCCTGCATTTTCTCGCTAATTTCCGGCCTGGTGGCGTGCCAGATGAAGGACACCAAGTCCGCTGTTTCCAAAACTGAGACTGCCGCCTCAGGGGCCTTTTCCAATGAGCCGCACACCTTGGTGGGGGAAGCCCGTCAGCTGACCTTCACAGGTCCTAAGTCAGGTGAAGGTTATTTCAGTCCGGACGGCAAAAAGATGATTTTTCAAAGTGAGCGTGAGCCCGGCAATCCGTTCTATCAGATGTATATTCTGGATCTGATCACCGGGGACACGACGCGAGTTTCTCCAGGTCACGGTAAAACCACCTGCGGCTGGATTCACCCGTCCATGAAGAAGGTGCTTTACTCTTCCACTCATCTGGATCTGGAGACGAAAAAGAAAACCCAGGAGGAATATGACAACCGCAAAAAAGCGGTTAAAGCCCGCTATTCCTGGAGCTTTGATGACAGCTACGACGTCTTCAGTTCTGATCTGAGCGGAAAAAACATCCAACGCCTGACCCGTGAAAAAGGCTACGATGCCGAGGGGTCTTATTCTCCGGATGGTCAATGGATCGCTTTTGCCTCCAATCGCGCCGGTTACAGCGAAAAACTGGAAGGGGAGGATAAGAAGCTGTTTGAGCAGGATCCTTCCTATATGATGGACATCTACATCATGAAAGCTGACGGCACCCAAGTGAAGCGTCTGACCGATTCCAAGGGTTATGATGGCGGTCCGTTCTTCAGTGCGGATGGCAAGAAAATCACTTGGCGACGCTTCTCCCCGAATGGGTCTACGGCTGAAATTTTCACCATGAACGTGGATGGTTCTGAGCAGAAACAAGTCACGAAGCTGAAGTCCATGTCCTGGGCTCCGTACTTCCATCCATCAGGGGATTACATCATCTTTGGTTCCAGTGTTCTGGGTTATCACAACTTTGAACTTTTCATCGTCGATGCAGAAGGCAAAAAAGCCCCAGTGCGTGTGACGTCGGATGAGGGTTTTGACGGCCTTCCGGTATTCACTCCGGATGGCAACAGTCTGTCCTGGACTCATCGAAATGAAAAGGGTGATTCGCAGATCTTTATCGCGAAGTGGGATGATGCTCAGGCCCGAAAGCTTTTGGGACTGCCAGCTCAGGATCCGGCGGCGGGCTCTTTGAGTCCGGAAGTGAAAGTCGAAGACATCAAGAAATGGGTTTACTATCTGGCCTCCCCGCAGCTTCAGGGGCGTGGCACTGGCACAGGCGAAGAAAAGATTTACACCGAAAAGCTCGCGCAACTCTTGAAGTCCTGGGGTTTGACGGGAGCAGGTCCGAAGGGGTCGTTCTTTGAAACCTTCGAATTCACTTCAGGTGTAGGTCTGGGTGCTGCCAACTCCCTTGAAGTGGTGGGTTCATTTAAAAAGAAATACACCGTTTCCAAAGATTTCGAGCCGGTGTCCTTCTCTAAAACCGGAGACTTCCGCGAAGCCCCGGTGGTGTTTGCAGGTTACGGCATTAAAGCTCCGGCCAGCGACAAAGAGGCTGAATACAACTCTTACAAAGGTCTGGATGTTAAAGGCAAATGGGTGCTGGTGTTGTCGGATCTTCCGGCGAATGTGCCTCCGCAACGTCGTCATTACTTAAATATGTATTCTCGTTTGCAGCACAAAGTGACGGTGGCAAAAAATGAAGGTGCCGTGGGTGTTATTGTGACCAACGGACCTGAAAGCGGTCTGCCGGATAAATTCGGCAAGATCAAATTTGAAGGGTCACTGTCTGAAAGCACTCTGGCCGTTTTGCGTCTGTCGACGCCGGCCGCGCAGGAGATGATTCGTTATGCCGGTCAGGATCTGATTTCTTTGCAGATGAAGCTGGATAAAGGCGAAGCACTTGAAGGTTTTGCGATTCCATCGGCCTATATCAAAGCGCAGGTGGATTTGCAGTTCCAGAAAGCTCAAGGCATCAATGTCGTGGCGAAATTGGCTGTGCCGGGTGCTAAGTCCGCCGTCATGATCGGTGCCCACGGGGATCACTTGGGTCACGGTCAATTCGGCAGCAGTCTGGCTAAAACCGGAGAAGCTGGTAAAGCCCATGTGGGCGCTGATGACAATGCTTCTGGTGTGTCCGGGGTGATGGAGCTTGCGCACTATTATGCAAATCTAAAAGCGTCGAAGCCGGGGCTGCTGCAGAAGAATATCTATTTCGGCATCTGGTCCGGCGAGGAATTGGGAAATCTGGGATCGTCCCATTTCACCAAAAACATGGCGAAACATAATATTACGTCCTATATCAACATGGACATGATCGGCCGATTCAAAGATCGCGTCTTTTTGCAGGGATTAGGGTCCGCGGACAACTGGACTCGTCTGGCGGAAGAAGTGGGCGTGCGCAGTGCGGTTCCAATGATCGTCCAAGAGGACCCGTATTTGCCAACGGATTCTTTGGCGTTCTATCTGGCTGGAGTTCCGACGGCGAACTTCTTTACAGGTTCCCATGCTGAATACCACAGTCCTCGGGATATTCCTGAGTTGGTGAACTATGAAGGTGTTGCCCGCGTATTAAAAGCCGTGGCAAGCCTGACGGACCTTTTGGTTGATACCAAACTGCCAATGGTGAAATACGTGAAAGTGGCCGGCGCTCAGAACCGCATGGAAGGCCGCAGCTTCCGGGTTTATTTGGGCACAGTGCCGGACTATTCCCAGGAAGGTGTTAAAGGGGTGCGAATTTCCGGTGCATCCAAAGACAGTCCTGCTGAGAAAGCGGGATTGAAAGACAAGGATATCATCACCGAGTTTGGCGGAACCAAGATTGAAAACCTGTATGACTATGTCTACACCCTGCAATCTGTGAAACCCAACCAGGAGACAATTATGAAAGTTCTTCGTGATGGCAGGATTCTGGAGCTGAAGATCACTCCGAAGCTGAAAGAATAGAAAATAAAAAAGCCAGTCAGGATCCCCGGACTGGCTTTTTTGTTTTATCAAGAGAGGTATTTTAGAAAGTAAGCGAAGAGCAGCGGTTTTTCAGGAAGCTTTTTAGTCCGTTGTCAGAGAACTTGAAGCGCACATCCCCGTCGGACGTGTATTTAAAGATTTCATAATTCTTCACGCTGCAGGTTTTACCGTTTTTATCGGTGAAAACTGAGCTGTTTCCGGAAACGGCTGTCGGTGCGGAACCCAATTTAAAGCCGGAGTCCAGTTTAAGCCCCTGATATTTATTGATTTCAACGCCACCGCGGTTGTCCGGACGGATTTCTGCGGCTCTTTTGATTTCAGCCCCGGTCATTTCAACCAGTTCGGCGTCTTCATAGTCGAAAGAAGCCTTGTTGCCGTTGACTGTCGTTACAATCAGGCGGCGGGTTTCATCATTCCATTCAAAAGTGGGAACCGGATTGATTCTTGGGAACAGGAAGAATTCGCGAGCTCCCGTGGTCGAGGACTCATCCCCATATCCCAAAGAGTTGAAAATCATCAGTTCACCGTCCGCCGTGAAAAGATAATCACGGTAAAGCAGTCCCTGAGCTTTGCGGTTGTGGACGGAGACATAGCAGTTGTCGCCATCAGAGGAAGAAATCATCTGGACCTGGATGCTGCCACGTCTCTCAACGATATCCTGACAAACTGCCTGGGAGTCGAAAGCCATTGCGGAAGCCGATCCAACGGTGGAAAGAAGAAGAACGTTCAAAAGCAATTTCATGTGCACCTCTTTGTTGTAAGCAGAACCCAGCCAATTCAGGCTGTCAGCTGGGGAGGCAGAGCGGCAAGGAAAATAACAGAATCTGGACTCGATCTGTACTAACCGATTGTGATTTTATAAGGGTCTCTTTGAGGAGCGAGGTTTCCTGCACATGTCCTCTTTTGTGGAAGAATTCAAAAAATATCAAAGACAAGAACGCCTTTTGACCGGAGCCTTGGTGCTGCTTTCGGTGATGGCACCGGTGTCGTTCACCTGGCTGATGGATGAAAAAGTTCATTGGGCGGTTGCGCTGGGTGCGGCATTTGTGTTTGTCTGTGGTGCCATTTTGATCCATGTTCTGCGAGCCCATGTGGCGGGCAAGCTTCTAAGTAAATACGAGAATCTGGATGTGGGATCTGTTCTTGCCAAAAAGATATCTCCTGCTGAGCCTCGCCGTTTTGTGGTAACCAACAGAGGCTTCAATCACTTCTATCTGCGCTGTCTGAACACGGGCGAACAAGTTCTCGTGTCTAAGCACAGAGTTCGCGAAGATTTCGATATTGCAAATTGATTTTTCATAGACCTCAAGCGACCCTTTCCTCTGTGTAGAGGGGGGTCTATGAAGAGTTTGACTCTAGCTTTTCTCCTTCTGTGCGTTTCACTGTGTACTCATGCGTCTGAAGATGTAACCGAGGATTATCTGCTGGCAGAAGCGGATGTTCCGGAAGTTGATTTTCGCCGTGGAAGGTTTTTCTGTGATTCTGAGGAATTGCAGGGCCTTCGGTTTAAGTACTGTTACCGGGATCCAGGCAGCGCGAACAACAGCGATATAGTCTATTTCTTTCATGGACTGAATGGTTCAGAGAAAACCTGGCACCGCCAGTTTTTGGGAACCAGGACCATACAGGACTGGTGGGAGCTTCGCGGATATCGGCCTCGGATCATTTCGGTGTCTTTTGGTCCGCAGTGGCTTTTGGTTAATAACAAACGATTTCCTCTGATTCCTTATTTCACCCGGGTGATTATGCCTTATCTGGAGAAAAAGGTCGGAGGGCTGCAAGGTGGACAGCGCCATGTGATCGGTCAATCCATGGGGGGATTTAATGCCGCAGCGATTTCGCTGAAGAATCCGGGCATGTTTTCGCGGGTGGCCTTATTGTGTCCGGCCATTGCGACCATAGGTCCCTTTGCCAGTGACCGGGAGATTGATGCGTACATCCGGCGCACCGGTGCTTTCCGTTTTTTAGTTGAGAAAATGCTGCGTATTTCTAAATCCGTGTTCGTGGATAAAAAGGACTGGGATAATCATGATCCGCTGAAGCTGATCAAAAAGTACCCCAAGGGCAAAAAGCCAAGGTTCTTTGTTTCCATCGGGCGCAATGATGGTTATGGATTCCAGGAGGGCTCTGCCGCCTTTATCAAAAGGGCTCAGTCGTTTTCCTTCCTGTTTAGCTGGGTGCCAGTCCCGGGACCACATTGCAACTTTAAGCGTATAGGCACAGCCAATTTCATCATGGGGGACTAGGTTCTATGAATGACATCGAAGCCTTTAAGTATGAAGAACGTAAAAGCAAAGGCGCAGATATTGACCAGGAAAAATATCGAGAGGAGATTCGTCAGCTGATTGAGCACATGGTGCGATTGCTGGTGGATCACCCTGACACAGTGACAGTCAGCACCTATGTGGGGCCCAAGACCACGGTGTACCGCGTGAATTGTGCCAAAGAAAATCTGGGGCAAGTGATCGGGACTCAAGGTAAGACCATCATGGGCCTGCGGGCCGTGGTGCATGCGATGACGGCGCGAACTGGCATTCGTTCCATCGTCGAAATTCCGGTTTAAGCAAGAGGTCCTTCCGATTGACCCTCTGGCCGTTCTGGATATTTTTCTTCATGCTCTTCATCTTGGGGTGATGTTCAGCAATTTATTTCTGTGGTGGTTTCGTAAAACTTTGTGGCTGGCGCAAATCACGCTGGCCATGACTCTGATTTCCTGGGTGGGGTTGGGGTATCGCTATGGGTGGGGCTACTGCTTTTTGACGGAATGGCAGTGGCAAATCAAATCAAAACGGGGTGAGCTGTCGCTTCCCGATTCCTATATTCAATACATTCTGCAGAAGCTGGGTTTTTCCTATGCGGATTCCGATGTGAATCGTGTCGTTTTATTTTTGTTTGTTGTTTCAATTTTGGGTTGCCTGTGGCGCACCTGGAGAAAGTTTTCTGCAAAAGCAGGAACTTCTTTTGTCTCAAAATAAGTCCCAAAATAAAGACGATATTTTCATTCAGGCAATGAATCTAAACTCCAGTTGTTGAATCAAATCACATTTTCGCAAAGGCTTTACTTTTGTCTTTAGCCTGAATGGGCGAGAGCCGACTAGTTGTGGGTCCTAACAACCATCATTCAGGAGGAAGAATGAATTATCTACGATTGATACTGGCAGCTGTGTTGTTGAGCGGGCTGGTTGCCTGCGCAGAAAAAGTCGACGAACCCGCAGAGTTGATTGGCAGTCCGCTGCCTGAGGTCGATGTTAAATGCGGCGAAAGCTCTTGCCTTTAGGATGAGGTGTCTATGAGAAAATTAGCTTTTCTAAGTCTGGCAGCATTGTCCTTGCCACTGACTTTGTCGGTCAAATCAGATCTTTCCAACTACTCTGTGGGTGCGCGATTGCGTGCTGCTGAAAGCAGTGCTCTGCAGGTGCAAAAGGCCATGGCAGCAACGGTTCTGGATCCCAGCACGATGAATCTGGGAACTGTCGGTGGTCGTGCTGACTTTATCAGGTTCTTGTATTTTATGGTGGTGGGTCCCACAGCGGATTACTCCATTCCCAATGGCCCTGGTCCTGAAGGGCTTGTTGGGGTGATCAAACAGGTGATGGGTTCACAAGGTATTGGGGGAGCCCTGTATCAGATGGGTTACACGGATTGCGCCTCTATTCCCAGCAGTGGTTCCACCTCGGCAACAGAGGGCGCCGAGACATTCACCATCAGCTTCAGCACTCCTGCCAAGACCATCCCGGCCCACTATGGTTCGCATGGGGGCGGAAGTTATAGTAAATCCGTGAGTATTTCTGTGAACTCTGTTCCGATGCTGAAAACCGAGTTCAATTGTGAAAGCTCAGGCGTCAGTTCCGGTTATGTGCGTTTGACGGCCTCAGAGGATGATGGGGCCCGCGACATGGAGCTGCACTTCCTGCGGGATGTGACCGGGCAAGATGGCTTCCTTGACTTCTATATGAGCTATGCTGGCAGTTCTTACACCGAGAAAGCCGCAGTCCAGTTCAAGACCAACGATGAAACCAACTATGATCTTTTCCTTTTCAGAAATCAGGACAACAGCGCCGGCAACGACGAGGGTTCTGCCTTTGGGTTGCAGGGAAATGCCTCTACAGGCCTGGTCAAGGTTCACTATATCTTCGATCAGGGGGACGCCAACTTGGATAACACCACGGCCATTGCCTCAGGCAGCAGTGAGTGCATCAGTCTTGCCACCAACAACACGAGTGCGGGCTGTGGCAATATCGCAGCACCCAGCAACGTGACACTGGGGACCTCGTTCACCTGGACAATTGACTCTCTGGCGGATCTGACGCTGAATTCCTTCTAGGGGTTGGGCCCAAATTGTCCCGCTGCCTATTTTATGGCAGGTGAGGACTGTCATGGGTGCCGGGAGCGTGGCATGAAGTTGGCAAAGCTTGAGAAGTCTTGAGGTTTGTTGATGAAATTGTCCTGGGTGCTTAAATCGATTTCCCTGCTGCTGAGTGCGGCTCTTGTTATGGGGGTGCCTGCAGCTTTGCAGGCAGCTCCTCGTTGCGGGGATCTTTTTGCCTTCAGTGGCGAATTGGTTTCACAGGGTAAGGTCGATGGAGTTCTGACGGAAACCCTGGAGGGGGCCGGGAATTTCTCCAGCCGCTACAGCATCAATCAGGCCGAGGCTTTGGCAGCGGGCGAGCGGTGGTTGGGAGCCGGTTACCGCCAGATCGGCAAGGACAACAGTGGTGTCTTTGTCAGTGCTGATGGTCGTCGCCGTTTTCGAATCGACAATGGCTCGCTGATCGGCAATCACAGCCCGCATAAACCCCATGTTCATCTGGAACTTGTCCATCCCATCACGGGTGTGGTGATTTCCAATAACCACATCCCCTTGAACAAATAAAACGAAATCCTGTGTTTTTAGCACTTGGAAATTGGCCCCCATCCCCTTTATCCTGAGGTCCATGAGTTCACAGAATGAAATTGAAAGACTGCAACCCGTTCTGGATTTCTGGCCCCTGGGGGGCGTGAGGTCCGTGACGGAGATTTTAAATGGTGCTGTGAACCAGGTCTTCCGCATTGAAGCCAGTCTGGGGAATTTTTATCTGCGTCTTTACAAGACCGAAGATCGTGGACGGGTATTGCGGGAGCACGCATTGATCGAATATGTGGCGGCTCACAATCTGCCAGCTGTGCAAACCCTGCCATCGCGTTTCGGAACTTCATTGATTGAATATCAGGGAAAGTATGGCGCCCTGTATTTTGAAGCTCCGGGGCACCAGGTGAAAAAAACGGATCTGACGGAGGTCCATGCCCGGGCCTCAGGAACCATGTTAGCTCAACTTCATAAGATCTTAAAACCATTGCCAGATGCCGGCTATCGCAAGTACTCCTTGAACTGGGATGCCCGGGAATGGATTGCCCGTTTGGATAAGATTGAAACGGCCCTTTTGCAAAGACCTCATCAGTCCGAGGCGGATCAATGGGTCCTGTACCGGCTTAAAGATCAGCGAGAGTGGATGCGAAATCCTGCGTGTCTGCATTCTTATGTTCCAAAGTATTCAGCTCAAGTTCTGCATGGAGACTATCATCAGGGAAATTTGTTTTTTCAAAAAGAAACTGTCTGTGGCGTGATCGACTGGGACCAAGCGGTGTATATGCCCCGTGGTTTTGAAGTGGCTCGTGTGGCGTCTTACATGTTTGATCTGAAGCGGGATCTGACCATGGCCTTTCTGGAAGCTTATATGGCTTTAAATCCATTGCCTCAGGAAGAACTTGAAGATGGTGCGAAAGCCTGGGGCTGTCATTGTGATCACTATGTCTGGGCTCAGGAAGAAATCTATCTTCATGGCAATGAGCGCGCCCGCGTGTTTATTCCCGACACCCCTTACAAACCCTTCTCTGAAGTCTGGGCACAACTGACAAAGACCCTTTAAAATATTCCGCAAGGTGTATGATGGCTTTATGGAATGCCTGAGGGGGTTGCTTCTTCTTTTGGTGTGTTTCTTGTATTTGAAGGCGCAAGCCCTGCCTTCGGTGAAGGCCCTGTCCTGGGTTTTGCTGGATGCCTCCAGTGGGCAGATTCTGGCAGAACTTAATAAAGATCAAAGACTTCCCCCGGCTTCTTTAACCAAAGTGATGACGGCTTATATGGTCTTTTCCGAGATTCGCGAGGGACGGCTTTCCCGCATGGATCGGGTGAAGGTTTCTGAGCAGGCGATCATTCGACGCCCGGAAGAGTCCAGTATGTATTTGAGGGTCGGGGAGTTCGTGACGGTGGAAGAGCTTCTGCGCGGCCTTATTGTGGCTTCCGCCAACGACGCGGCCCTTGTTCTGGCCGAAGTCGTTTCAGGAAGTCAGAAAGCTTTTACAGAGCAAATGAACAAGACGGCGCAAAAACTGGGGATGACTCAAAGTCTGTTTGCCAACTCTTCAGGGCTGTACACGGAAAAACATTATTCCACCGCGAAAGATCTGGGGTTGTTGGCAGTGCGGATTTCTCAAGAGTTCCCCGAGTACTTTGAATACTCGTCCAGTAAAGAGCTGACCTTTCGCGATTTTCACAAGAAAAACACCAATGACTTGCTGTTTTCGAAACTGCCGGTGGATGGCATGAAGACGGGACATATCAAAGCGGCAGGCTGGTGTGTGATGGTCAGTGCGCGAAAAAACAAACGCCCGGATAAAAAGTCCGAGCGTTATATTGCGGTTGTTTTGGGGGCGCCCAGCAATCAGGATCGCTTCGTCGCGGGCCGGGCCCTGCTGGAGTTCGCCTTCAGTCAGCCCAGCACTTTTAAAGAATCCTTTTAGTAGCCCACACCAAAAGACAGCGTGTGCTGCACATCATTTTTGGACAGGTCGGAATAGTCCCTGAAAACCATCGTGGCGCTGAGATTCACTGAAAATACGCCAAGTTTCAATCCGACCTGGGCGCCGGCATAGGGATTGTATTTCAGGTCTTTTTCCTTTCTTGTTGTCACGCCACTGGACGTGGATTCTTCAAAACCTTTGGTGGCCTGAGCCCCCAGGCGCGCGGAAGAAAAGAAGTACTGATTGAATCTGTAGGTGGAGCGAATTCCCAGTTTGTAGTTTTCATCCTCGTGATAGATCTTTTCCGGGGCGGAAGAAAAGGTTTCTGTGTCAGAAGCTCTGGAGTATTCCGCTTCTCCTGAAAGCAAATCCACGCCTGCAGACAGACGCACCCCGTACATGGCGCGTGTGGCGATATGTGGACTTGGGCTGCTGCGATAGACGGTTTCATACCCATACAAAGGTTCAATGGCATAGCCCGAGCCCTTCACCAGAGTGAACTGACGGGCGGATGCCACAGAGCTTACTGCCAAGGCCAAAAAGGCTGTCAGGATTTGAATTTTCATATAAACCTCCCGCTGAGTCCGGTTGTTTATGATTCATCGGCAATAAACCAACAAAGATGAAGTTTGCTGGACGTTGGACTGTGTCTGTTCCCACTGTGGCTTCGGTATGGGGACACAGGGACGTAAATGTGTCTGTGTCTATCTCGCCGACACTTCGGGGTTGTTTAAATCACTTGGGATGGCGGTTCTGACTTTGCATCTGTTTGATTGCCAACGTCAGGAGTTGTTGTGTTAAAAAAAGAAATCATGCTTTTGGTGGCCGGTCTGCTCAGTGCCGAGGTCTGCGGTGCCCAAGGCTTTCAGGCGCAAAACATTCTTGATCCGAATCAACCGGAAAACATCGCATTTGAACAGCAGCAAAAATACAATGCCTTGTTCGACAGCGATGTTAAAAAATCCCTGGAACGCATCCAGCTTCGCGCACAGATTTCTGTGGATGAGTCGGACTCGGCTCAGGTTCCGGTGGTCATTAAAAAGCAAAAAATCAGTGATCAGACTCTGCAGAGATTAAGTCATCCCAACTATCAGCATCCTTCCCACGCGGCGGTGTTTCTATTGTTCCGCCTGCCCAATCAGTTCAGGACTCAATCCGCCCCTCAGTCTGAAACTTCGGTCACGACCTCGGTCGCCAACACGATGATTCACCCCGCAGCTTTGCAAGGCAAAGACGGTGGGGCCCGCTATCACTATGTGGATCACCTGGGAAAAGCGACAGAGATTTCCCTGACTCAAGGCGATCAGGTGCGGCAGTTGAAACTCAGTCTGCGTTTGTTAAGCATTGCAGGCAGTGCTTCCGGAAATCTGGCTCTGTATCCGGTCTCGGACCGCTTTATCGAAAAAGTCCATTCCTTAAGAAATCTGAATGATCCTTATGCCCGTCACGAAAAAGGACTGGATCGGGTGGTTGTGGACATGCGGGATTCCGGCGGGGAGTCGTTTCAGATGCAAGACGGGGAGACCTATGTCCTTCCCCTGCTGGTGGACTATTCCCACTTTAAGAAGCTGTATGAAAGCGACAAAGAACTGCTGACTTTAAATGCCGGAGTTCAGGGGCAGGTGCCAGTGGCCTCCCAATTTCAGCAGGCCGGCGCTGGCACCTATGCCAACTTGTCTTTCACCCGTGAGGTCGCCCGGCAGTGGCTGATGCATTTCGCCCTCGGGCTGGGGGCGAATGTTCAGAAAAATATCAGCCGCG
Source organism: Bdellovibrio bacteriovorus HD100 (assembly GCF_000196175.1). Taxonomy (NCBI): domain Bacteria; kingdom Pseudomonadati; phylum Bdellovibrionota; class Bdellovibrionia; order Bdellovibrionales; family Pseudobdellovibrionaceae; genus Bdellovibrio; species Bdellovibrio bacteriovorus. The sequence goes on along the minus strand of NC_005363.1, from coordinate 1,950,174 downwards.
GATATCAACACTATGATGGAGCTATGGATCTTAGTCTGACTTCGAATGTTTCAATTGGGTTGACCCGTGTGGATTCTGATTTAAAAGGCAAGACTTCCTTACTGGCCTTTGGATCCCAGAACAGCTCTTATCTTGATGAGGCCGACTACACCCAGAACACTCAAGGTCGCTTTGTGGACCGTCAGGCCAGAATGGCCATGTTCCGTCCGGACCGTCGCTTTGGTCTGGCTTTGGTGCGGGAAAACCAGAATATCATCCTGCAAATTCAGGTGGCAGAAGACTACATTGACAGCGCCAACAAAGTGAATGGTTTAAACCATGAAGATTTTCAGGTGGCCATTCGAGTTTCGCGAAAGATCTAAGATCCCTTGTTGCCAGACAAATTGTAATGTTTAAAAGCTGATTATTTCTTCAATGTCCGGGCCTTCAGAGAGATAATGGAATTCTGGAGGTCTTGCTTGAAGACCCTTTTGTTCGTTGCAATTTTACTTGTGTCATCCTGGGGTTGGGCACTTCCCCTGCTGCGGGTGGCTTTTTCTCTCGACAAACCTCCTTATGTCATTCATGAAACATCCAGTGGTCTGGAAGTGGAACTTTTGCGCCAGGTGTTTCTGGATATGGGCTATGAGATGATCCCGGTGTTTCAGCCTCCGGCACGTTCGGTGCGCAGTCTGGAGTTGGGACGTGTTGCGGCCATGGCGACCATCACCAATATGCCTAAATTCCATTTGTCGGATTCCTATATCACATTTCAGAATTTCGCCTGGACCCTGAAGTCGAAATCCTTTCGGTTGAATGCATTAAGTGATCTGGGCAAAAGAAGTGTCATTGCTTTTCAAAATGCCCGTTATTTTCTGGGCCCGGAGTTTAGCGCGGCCATCAGTAAAAGCTCAGACTATCAGGAGTATGCCGAGCAAAGAAGGCAGATAAAGATGCTCATGATGGACCGGGTGGATGTAATCATCTGTGAAGAGCGCACCTTCCGCATGAACCAGGAAATTCTTCGAAAAGCCTCCAACCAACCTTTGCCAGAAGTTGAAAAACACGCCTTGTTTGAAAAATCCCAGTATTCAGTGGCCTTTCGGGATAAAAAAATGAGGGATCTGTTTAATAAATCCCTGAAAAGAATCCGTGAAAACGGAGACCTCAAATTTGTTTTCAATCGATACGCAGATTGATCTGGATCCCTTTTAAACGAGTAGCCTGATAACTCGGAGTGATTTAAGATCAATGTATGAAATACGATTTGTTTCTTTTTGATTTGGACGACACCTTGCTGGACTTTAAAGCGTCTGAAAAACTGTCCTTTGTTTCGGCGATGAATTCTGTCGGGCTGACAACAGATCTGGACAACCTTTTTCGCACCTATCAAATTGAAAATGCCGCTTTATGGAAGCAATTTGAACAGGGAAAAACCACCAAGGATCTTTTAAAGGTCGAACGCTTCCGCAAGCTGTTTGATATCCACGCCATTGAAATCGATCCTGTATTGACCGCGAACAGATATCTGGATGCGTTGCCGGAAGCTGTTGTGCTGATCGATCACGCCGTGGAACTGTGTGATTTTTTAAGTGGCAAAGGAGAACTTGGAATTATCACCAATGGGATTCAAACCACCCAGGTTCAGCGCCTCAGTCGCTCCAAACTGGCTCCGTTTATCAGCTTTATGGCTGTATCTGAAGAGGCTGGCTATGCCAAGCCCGATGTCCGATTCTTTGAATACACCGTCAAGCAGGCCCGCAAGTTTGATAAAAAATCGACCTTGATGGTTGGAGACAAGCTGGAAACGGACATCCTGGGAGCACATCATTTCGGTATTGATTCCTGCTGGTTTAATCCAGCAAAGACCAAAATTGAACCTCATGAAGTCGCTCCACAATTGGAGATCACTCATCTTTCAGAACTAAGAAAGTTGCTGGGTCCAGGTTCAACTGGGCAGGGACGTGGGAGTTAGAGTGAAATTCAAATGGAAAATCGCCTTGTGGATCGTGATTGTGGCCGGCCTGTTGTTGGGTCTGCGCTATTGCTACTATGGATCCCTGCTTGGAACCTGTGTTTATACTGAAGAAATTCAAGCGGTCCCGGCCCAATTTTCCAGTGCAAAAGTCCGTTTGATTCGTCCGGCAGCTGTTTTGCGCGGGATCGACAAAGAATATCAGTGCCTGGCTGAAATGGGTGCGATCACCAACAAGATTGTTGAAGCAAAACACGCTAGCCATTACCGGTATCAGATTGAAAACCTGCAAACCGAGACCGTGGATGCGGGTTCAAATCTGGATTTTGAAATCGTAAAAATGATCGCCGTAACAAAACATGGAATTAAAACCCTGGATTCAGGCTCTGGTCCCATTGAGCATTTAATCCTGAAAGACCAGCACGGGAATTTATATGAAGTCGCCACAGTCAGTCTGGGGTTGAATGCCGGCGATGAATACTTAAAAGCGATCACATCAGATGGACAGGAAATCTTCCTGAATCCCGAAGCTTTTTAAGAATAAAATCAGCAGGGGAAGACGGGGAGAGATGTTGCTCACTATCCCCGTTTGATACAAAACTATTTTTTGCGGCTGATGAACTCTTCCATGAAAGCTTCGAAGTCCTCATAGAGGTCTTTTTCGATTCCAGCATGCATAATGGTCAGTTCTTGTTCTTGTTCCAGTTGCAGAATCAAAGACTTTGCAGGCAATGGACGCTGATCTGTGATCAGGAAGAAATGATATCCCAAAATGCAGGATTCCGTGGCGTTTAAACCTTCAATACGGGTGCGCACCGGAGCTGAAAGTGTCTCAACATGTTCTGGATTGAATGCGGCCCAAAGGTGATAGTCGTTTTCTTCGATAAAACGGCCATTAAAATCATGGGATAAACGTTCAAAGCTGCCACCTAAAAGGTCTTCGCCCTGAGCTGCCAGAATCAAATGTTGTTTCAAATTCAATCCCACCAGGAAATACAACAAAGCGATACGGGATCTTTTAAGATGAAGTTCTGAACCATAGAAAGTGTCGTAATAATCAGGCTCATTGGTTTTCTTCAAGAATGCGCGCTCTTTGAAAATCTCCAGCGTGAAGATGGCATTTCGTTCAAAGCGTGTTTGGCAGGTCCCACAGATATTCAAAGTCGGGTTTTCAGAAGCATTCATCCAAGCCGGAAACAACGGTTCGGAATGAAGTTGAGATTGATTTGAACAAAGTGGACAAGATTCCATATTAATTAAGCCTTTAAAGAGATGCTTTTGAATGTAATTCCAGAACTGGTTATGGGTCAATTCGATGGGAATACCCACGGTTGAAGTGGGATATATAATCTTCTGATAAGTTATATTATGTAACGGTAAGTAGAGGGGTCTTTTTGGGCTAAAACCCCTAAGTGCTTATAATCTGACCCATTCTAGGCACTGTAACGTACCATTTTAATTCTTTATCGATGCGTTTTCGAAGCTCATCGGCCGCCACCGGTTCCCCATGCACTAAAAACATCCTTTTGGGGATCTCTGGAGCCTGTTTTAACCAGGTCATCAAATCACTTCTGTCTGCATGAGCTGAAAATGAATCAGATGGAATCACTTTGCAGTTTATCTCCACATATAGACCATGGATTTTGATTTCTCTGGCGCCATTCAACAAGCTGAATCCACGGGTTCCGGGGCTTTGGAATCCTGCCAGTAAAACAATGTTCCTGGAATCAGGTCCAAAAGCTTTTAAATGATGCAAAACCCGGCCGCCAGTCAACATACCGCTGGCTGCGATGATGATCTTGGGCCCGGATTTATCATCATTCAGGGCCCTGGATTCTTCAGCGGTTTTAATCGTATGAACTTCTGACATAACCTCAGCGAACTGACCGGAACCCAGACGATGGAATGGGTGGTATTTTTCGTAAAGGAGGGCGACTTCATGGCCCATAGGAGAATTAAAATAAACGGGGATTTGGGCGGGGACCTCCCCGTCTCTTTTTAGCTCCGTTATTTCAAACAGCAGATTCTGTGCACGACCCACAGCAAAACTTGGAATCAGCAGGACTCCCCGTGATTTCACGATTTCCAAGATGCATTCTTTAAGAACTTCTTTGGAGGTTTTCGGAGAATGATCGCGGTCACCATAGGTTGATTCCATCACGAGATAATCAGCTTTGGCCGGTGGTTCAGGAGCTGGCATCAAAGGATCATTATATCGGCCTAAATCACCGGAAAAGTGGATGCTTTTTTCGCCGTTTGAAATCGTTGCTGAAGCCGCCCCCAGGATATGGCCGCTGCTGTAAAAACAAACCTTCAGGGAGCCGATTTCAAATTGAGTATGCAGATTCACGGGCCGCAGCAGCGGCAAAGTTCTTTCGACATCTTCCGTTGTATACAACGCCAGAGCCGGACTGTGTTTTGAGAAGCCTTTTTTGTTGGCGTAGTCCGCATCTTCTTCCTGGATCTTGGCTGAATCCAGCAGAATGATTTTCGTCAGCTCCAGTGTCGGTTCAGTACAATAAATCGGACCTTTAAAACCTTTTTTAACCAACAAAGGCAAAGCTCCGCAGTGATCCAGATGGGCGTGAGTCAGCACGACAGCCTGAATATCGCGTGGATCAAATGGGAAATCCTCCCAATTGAGTTCTCGAAGTTCCTTAAAGCCCTGGAACATGCCACAGTCGACCAAAATTCGGGTGTCGTTATTATGTACCAGAAACTTGGACCCTGTCACAGTGCCGGCAGCTCCTAAAAATCCGATCTCCATAGACTCCCCTTTGTTGCTTTTCTTTAGAATAGCCCTAAATCTGACCGTATTTTGACCTTTTATGCGCGCGGTCAGAATTGTATTCACGCGGAAGGTCCGCTAGTCTTTGCGGGCGTTTTTGCGTAAGGGGGATTTATGGCTAAAACGACATTTGTTTCTTTGTTTGTGCTTCTGACAGCATTTCTGGTTTCTTGTTCTGATTCCAGCAATAAAAAGCCCACCCAAGGTGTAAAACCTGCCGCAAAATCAGACGACTCCTGGAAAGCTCCGTATCCTGCACACTGGTGGAAAGAAGTTCCGCGTGAAGAAGCCAAATCCTGGGAAATCCTTCCGCAAGATGCCGGCCGCATGGAAGTTGTTTTAAGCAAAAGAAACGAGCTGGGCCTGCTTTCAAACTTTGCCGAAGCTTCTTTTGTATTCCATGGTGTTTGTTATCCAACGGTTGAAGCCTTCTGGCAGATGATGAAATATCCAGAGACTGAAAATGATCCGCGCTGGGCGTGGGCCAAGAACTGGAAATACACGCGCGAACAAGTTTCCCAGATGAATGGCTATGCCGCGAAAAGTGCCGGTGGTTATGCCAACTTCCTGATGGAAAAAAACGATGCCAACTGGGTGACCTTTGAAGGCAAGGTGTTTCCATTTGCGACCAAAGAACCAGCCGAACATTACAATCTGATCTTCGAAGCTCTGATCGAAAAACTGCGCCAGAATCCTGAAGTTTTGGATGTTCTGGTGAAGACAAATGATCTGAAACTTCTCCCCGACCATGGAGTTTCGGAAAAATCCCCCCGCGAATGGCATTACTATCTGCTGTGGATGGATATCCGCGAACAGCTGAAAAACAATCAGTTGTCTTTGGTGACCGGCGAAGATCTGTCTTTGAAAACCTGCAAAGGTCGTAATAAGTAATTATGTTTCAGGATTTTTCCGCCGCTTTTGAGAAGTACAAAGACACGTTTTTCGTGAATCTCAACAACGGCACTTTGGGGCTGTGTCCTTCGGTTGTTATTGATCAGCAAAAGGCCGAGCTGGGCACTTTTGAACACAACACATCTACTGGGTATGGTGCAGCCTGGGCTCGTCTGTGGGCCCTGCAAGAGCGTCTGGGGCGTTTCATCAAAGCCCGACCTCAGGATCTGTTTCTTCGCCCCAATGTCACTTTGGCATTAAATGAAATTATCATGGGTTTGCAACTGCCTGCAGACTCCGAAATTCTTTCCACCAGCTTTGAATACGGTGCGGTTGTTAACATTCTGCATTTCAAGGCCCGCAAAGACCGTCTTTCTGTGCGCTTTATCAACGCGGATTTTATGTATGATGAAATCTCGGCGGATGAAGCGGTTTCAAAGATCGTTTCGCAAATCTCGGACAAAACCCGCGTCTTCGTTGTCAGCCATGTCTTTACTGGCAACGGTCTGACCATGCCTTTGGAAAAACTGGCGACAGCTTTAAGAGCCAGAGACGTTTTATTGGTGGTTGATGGGGCTCATGCGCCAGGTTTATTGGATTTAAACTTCACAAACGAGCTTAAAAACGTCGATTATTATGCCGGGAATCTGCACAAATGGTTTATGGGTCCCAAAGGCACCGCATTTGGCTGGGTGAATCCTTTGTTTCAGGATCAGATGCAGCCGGCTTATGGATCTTGGACCACCGAAGAAAAGATTCTGCCTGGTATGGGTGCTTATTGTGATCATCCGTTTGCAGCACGCATGCTGTGGTCGCATTCAATGAGTTATGCAAGCCTGTATGGTTTGGAATCGTGCTTTGATTTCTGGGATCAGGCTGGATCTGAATTCATCAGAACTGAAATTCAAAAACGTATGAACTATCTTGAAGACGGCTTAAATCAATTCAAGATCAAATCACTTAAAGGCCGGCATTCAGATATTGCTTCAAGTCTATTATGTTACAAGGTCGGAAGTTTCCCCGGGATCGAGTTTGACGGCCTGTTTGTCCGTCATTCGAAACCACAGCTGCAGGTCGGCCTGCCAAGGGTTCCCGGGTGGCCTGTTTTAAGACTGACCCCGCATATTCATAACACCAGGGAAGAACTTGATTCCGCTATTTCAACGCTTTCCAAGTTCGTCTAATCCATCGACGGCTGTCGACGCAAATTGCTTCTTTCTCAGAATGAGACGGGGAGTCCTTTCCCCCTCCCCGTTCAAGTCCATTGTAGTGCTTATGACCTAGCACGGGCATTGCTTTAGTAATCTTCTGAATAAGAGGAGTTATTATGCCTGTGCATAACATGTTTAAGTTCATCCTGTCCCTGTTGCTGACAATCAGCTTCATGAGCCCGGCGCAAGCCGCTCAGATGTGTGAATATGTCTTTACAGATCCTCAGGTTAAAGCCCGCGGTGTGGACTTCGGCCTGCGTTCTGAAGCGAAACAGCCGGAAACACCACGCGAACTCCTGCAATTCAAATCAATTAAGTCTGAACTCTGGGCCACTCTGGAAAAGATTCCATCCCAGCGCAAAGCCCAGATCGAACATCTGCTGGCTTCCGTTGAGTTCTTCGATTACACGCACACCGCTGACAAGCTTTTGCCGAACTTCCTTGAAGGCAAACGCGAAGCGATGGACTTCTCCAAGATTTATGATCGCTGGAACGAAGGCGAAGCGGCTCCTTTTAAAGGTTTCCTGAGTGCTCGCGACAACTTCCTAAGAAAAGAACAACCTCCAATCACAGCAGAACTTCTGCCAGAGATCCATAGACGCATTATGGAAAACGGCGTTGAAGGCATCCGTCCAGATCAACTGGGTGTATGGCGCAATGGCCACTGGATGGGCAACGTTGCTGGCGCATTCAAAATGACACCGAATGAAGCCAAGATCGTGAAAGAAAATCCATATCTGGACTTTGTCGAAAGCGCTCGCGAAGGCAGCACTTTGAACGAAGGCGTATGGAAGAAAGTGAAGATCTGGGGTTCCAAACGTGACATGGTTGTGGAAAATGGCGACACGACTTTGGTAAGCGGTCGCATTCACTATCCGTTTGTTACAACTCCAAAGCAGGAGACTGTTGATCTGATCAAAACTTCCCACCCGGAAGTCTACAAGCAGGTCATGGAATACCGCCAGCAGCACGGCACCTCCTATGAAGGTCAAGGTCCTGCAGCCCTGGAGCAAGCCTTCACAAAAGCTCTGGTCGAACAGCGTTTCGAAAGATTCAATGCTGAGCGCGCCGCTTTGGGCGAAGTTAAAATCGGTATTAATGAACACAGATATATCGACATCGTAGCGGACCTTCAGCGTGACCTGGTGGCAATCCACCCGGTTCTGAATGGCAACGGCCGTACGACTCGTTTGTTGATGAACTATCTTCTGACAAAAGAAGGCCTGCCTCCAGTTCGCCTGGTGGATCCTTTCCTGGATGTTCAGGTTTCCCAGAAAGAATGGCGCGAATACGTTCACAAAGGTGTTGTTAACAACGCCCAGTTGCAAGCCGATGTTCTGTTCCGTGTGAAAAATGGTCTGACTGTAGAGCACTCTCCAGAGTTGCTGTATCCAGGCCTGCCAGAAATGGTGAACATCTCCCTGAAACAACAGGGCAAAACCAAAGTCGTTGAAAACTACGCTCAAGCAAAAGTTGACAGTGAGCAGTTCAACGCCTTCATCAAAACCCTGGTTCAGGCCCACCCTGAACTGAAAGTTGAGATCCAGAACAACCGTCTGCGTGCCATGTCCCGTATTGCAGACCTGTTCGTTGAATACTACAGATCAAAAACAGTGCGCTACATCCACGATAAAGATGGCGAACGCCAGATCGGCCTGCGCCTGGTGGATCCTGACTTTATTGATCTGTTCGGTGTAAATCGTTCCGGTTCCAAAGCCCTTTGGGATGCAAAAATGAACCGTTGGTATGACAAAGAGCTGCTGGTATGGCGCGGTCTTTCCAACAGAACCAAAGAGCCGACTCGTCAAGAGCTGTTGGATTACTTCAAAAAACCAACATCTCACCTGGTGTCCAACAGTGTATTAAGAGCACTTCGTTCCGGCACTCCGCTGGTCGAGGCGATCAAGAATGACTTTGCTCTGTATAACAAAGAGTCTCTGAATGGTGACATGGTTGAAATGGCCATTGACCACCATAGAAGCGGTCCGAAGTACGGTGTGTCCTATGGTTACTCCACTTCCAAACGTGAAGTGGTCGGTAAAGCCTTCGCAATGGGTGCGATGGTTGTTGGTGAATACGGCAAGCACATGGATCCAGCTCTTCAGTCCCAGTTGAAGTCCCGTATCAACGTGGCTTCTTACAGAGCGATGAAAGACGTGGATCTGGGCCGTCTGAAAGCATTCGACCCTGAATTCGCCTACACGTACGGCCGTCAGGCAGAAGTTATGGGTATCGGTGGTACAGATCCAGATGCGGTGATGCTGATCCAAAGACTGGATGCCGCTGGTAAAGTAATGGAAACGCTTCTAAGAAACGTTGAGAAACCAAATGAAGTGATGGTGATCGATGGTCGCTACGTGCCGGGAGAAGGTCCTCTCCCGACAGAAAGAATCAAAGAGCGTTTGCTTATTCAGCCAACCACTCTTTAAAGCCCAGCTTCAGGGCAGCGTCCAGGTCCTTACGATCGATCTCGTAGACATTGGCGTTGCCTGTCGGGCTTCCGCAAAGTTGAATACGCATCATCCCGTCATTCTGATTGGATGAAGAAAAGACCTCAATACCCTTGAGGTCTTTTTGCATTTCAGCCGGGGCGATTTTTTTACCCTGACCGCACTGCAAAGATCCGTCGTACTTAAACACCTTCACACGATCCGTGGCTTTGGATTTTTCCACAACAACCTCGCTTTTAGGGGCGTTTTTCTGAGCTTCCTTCTGGGCGCGGCAGTTCCCGTGACTGCACGCTGCCAAAGATCCCATAACTGACAAAACCAACAAAAGCTTTTTCATGACTTACTCCTAAAAGTAAGGGGTTCTGATCCATCCGGCGTCGATCGCATACAAATTCGCTTCGCCGGAAATAAAGTAAACTCGGCCCGCCTTTTCATCCACTTGGGGGGAGGAAAGGATTCCACGACCCGGCTCAAAAGATCCCACTTCGGTGCCGGCATTGGCATCCAGGAAGCGCAAAGAGCCTTGGGATTCACCGAACACAAGGACCCCTTTGTAGGTTCTTACCTGCGTTGCAATGCCGTCCTTCAGCTTATAAGACCACAACTTGTCGCCAGAAGCCTTGTTCAAAGCCTGGACTTCGCCGTTGGTCGTTGGATAGATCAATTTGTCGCCGACCACCGTGACACCGCTATAGCCGCCACCTTCGATGCGCCAAAGGACTTCACCTTTGTCGACAGAAAGGCAATACAGCTTGTCGTCATAACCCGCCACATAAAGCTGATTGCCCTCAACCACCGGGGTCGCATCAATGTCACGGAAACGCTTATTGCGGTTCAGTTGAACTTCCCACAGGGAAGAACCCGTCTTCGCATTCAACGCCACCACAGAGCCATCAGAGAAGCCCACATACAAAATACCATTGTTTAAAGCGGCCTGACTGCCCCCGCGGATAGAGAACTGGGACGTGTCCTGGCGAGAGTGCAACCAGATTTGACGTCCGGTCGCTGCATCCAGCGCATAAAACACGCTGTTGCCCGCCAGGAAGTACACGATGCCGTCTTCCAGCAGCGGTGCCGCCAGATTTTCAGACTTGGTGTTGAACGTCCACTGGACGGTGCCCGTGCTGGCCTCGATGGAATAGAAGTTTCCATCGCTGGCACCCACAAACAGACGATCCCGGATCAGGGTTGCACTGGGTTCAGCACCGTTTTCAATCGGCAGTCTCCAGCGTTCCTGACCGTTGTCGCGGCTGTAGGCCACGATACCGTCCAGACCATTCCCCTGGATCACCAGATCGCCGGCCAGAACCGGCGTCATACGGTTGATCTTGCGGAAGCCCAGATTGTCTTTTTCAGTGGTGCGACGGATCCACGCGGCCTTGACCTCGTACTCACGCTTGCTGTTGTTTAAAGAGCTCCATTTCTCCAAACCCGAGTTTAAAGTGGTGCATCCAACCAGTGTCAGCAATAGAGTTCCGAACAGGACAATCTTCATGAATTCCCCGGATTAAAGGTTCTTCTTGGCTTTAAGCAAACGCAGGTATTTCTGCGCTTCTTTGGCTGCCGCGAAGTCAGTTGTGTTCATGTCTTCTTTTTTAGCGATCTCAGTGTAAAGCGCTTCGGCTTTTGCCAGATCGTTCATGGATTCAAAGCAAAGACCCATGCGCAATTTAGCTTCATCATGAGCAAACGCCAAAGCCTTGGTGTCAGCCAGCTTCTGCCATTTTTCAACAGCCGCTTTGCAGTCACCTTTGTCCGCTTGAATATTACCAGTCTGCATCAGCACCAAAGCTGTCAGAACATCACCGCTTTTCAGGCCCGGCTCGACTTTCGCCAATACGGCCGAAGCTTCATCGTTTTTTTTGTAAGTCAGATAGATTTCGCTCAGGTTCAAAGCTGCCATTTGAGCCGCTTTGGTCTTTGGAGCGTCATTGATGAAGGATTCAAAGTTCGCCACGATCGTGCCGTAGTCCTTCTGCAGGTCGCCGGAAGCTTTTTTAGCCGGATCGAAGGCAGGAACGTTCTTTTTGTCTTTGCTTTGAGCATTGATCTGCTCAGCACGAGCGGCTTCTTCAAAGCCTTGCTTTTTCGCGCTATAGGCTTTTTCCAGCAGGAAGTATTTTTCCTGTTGAGCTATTTCTTTTTTGTCAGACAAGTAAGTGGCGATGGAATAACCCACACCCAACACGATGAAGGCAGCAACGGCTGCGATTACAATTTTGGAGTGACCAGTGGTCCAGACAAAACCTTTTCTCAAAGTTTGAGTGACCTGATCCGGGGACTTCAAATCGTCTTTAGAAATTTTAGTGCTCAAGATAATTCCTCGCTGTTAATAAATACTTACGAGGAAAGATTGTTCTTTGGTCCCGAGGGGATGTCAAGAAAACGGGCCGTAATGAATGCTATCACTCGGCGCATAAAAAAAGGGGTCTTTCGACCCCTTTAAAACTATCTGTTGTGCACTTCACGCAGTGTGGTGAACGCGCGGGAAGATTTGCCCGGGTGGCGCTGTTTCAGGCGACCAATTGTGTTGATACGCTCTTCAGCCAGACGGTCCGCAGCAGTGTGGGTACCGATACCGTCACGTTTTGCGATTTCGTAAACTTTAAGGATGTTGTCGTAAACGCGTTTTGTCTTTTCGAAGGCGCGCTCTGGAGAGTAGCCCTCAAGCTCAACGAAGACGTTCATCAAACCACCAGCGTTGATGACATAGTCTGGAGCATACAAGATGCCCAGTTCTTTCAACTGGTCACCGTGGCGGGCTTCAGCCAATACGTTGTTCGCGCCACCAGCGATAACTTTGGTTTTAAGCTTCGTGATCGTCTGATCGTTCACGATGGCGCCCAGGGCGCAAGGAGCCAAAATGTCGCACTCAGTGAAAAGGATGTCGTCAGAGCTCACCGCTTTTGCGCCGAACTTGTCAGCCACGCTTTTGGTGCGGTTCATGTCGATATCAGCCACTGTGATCACAGCGCCTTCTTCAACCAGGTATTTCACCAGGTTGGAACCCACGTTACCCAGACCTTGAACGGCGATATGGATGCCTTTCAAAGAGTCTGTGCCGAATTTTTCTTTAGCGGAAGCTTTAATACCCATCAATACACCGTGTGCAGTGTATGGAGATGGATCGCCGGAACCACCGAAATCCTTAGGGATACCAGTCACCCAAGGAGTCTCCATGTAGATGTGCTCCATGTCCTGGACAGACGTACCAACGTCTTCAGCAGTGATGTATTTACCATTCAGAGAGTTCACGAACTGACCGAAAGCGCGGAACAAACCTTCAGACTTTTGAGTCTTAGGATCGCCGATGATAACTGCTTTACCACCACCCAGATTCAGGCCGGAAGCAGCAGCTTTGTAAGTCATACCTTTGGACAAACGAAGAACGTCAACAAGAGCCTCGTCTTCGTTCTTGTAGTTCCACATACGGGTGCCGCCAAGTGCAGGCCCCAAAGAGGTGTTATGAATAGCGATGATCGCTTTCAAACCAACATGAGGGTCGTTACAGAAAACAACCTGCTCATGATCACCATGCTTAGAGATAATCTCAAAAGTTCCCAATGTAGGCTCCTTCATTTTTGAATTGCCGGACGATCATGGGTCCAATTGAGTAAAAAGACTAGCGTTAATGCGGGGTATAAGCGGAGGCCTCCAGATTTTCATTTGGAGGCCTGTTTTCTCATCTAAAACTACATTTTTTCCGGTGCAGGCATACCCAAAACCGCCAGACCATTTTTCAGAGTCAAACCGACTGCTTCGCTCAATGCCAGGCGAGCTTCGCGCGTTGCCACGTCAGCTTCTGTGCCGATCGGGCACTCGTGATAAAAGACGTTAAAGCTCTTCGCCAGATCATACAAATAAGTGCAAATCGCTGAAGGCTTGAAGTTTTCCGCTGCCGCCGCGACCGCCGTGTTAAAGCCCCCCAAAGACTGCATCAGCTGTCTTTCAGAAGCGTGATTCAGGCGACTCCAGTCAATTTTTGCACCGGCCGTGCGCGGGAACTTGCGCCCCAGACTGGAAATACGTGCGTAAGAATATTGCACAAACGGACCGGACTCTCCGTCCAGTTTCAACCATTCGTTCATATCAAAGACGATCTTTTTGTTCGTATCCATACGAAGCATGCCATAGAAAATAGCACCTTTGGCCACTTGGCCGGCGATCTTCTCAACATCCTCTTCAGACCATTCACCTTTATAGCGACTCAGGTACGTGGTCTTCACGTGATCTTCCATGCGGTGAACCAGTTCACGCAGCGGAACGATATTGCCCTTACGGGAACTCATCGCACCATCCGGAAGCTCGACATAGTTGTACTGAAGGTGGAAGCAGTTTTTCGCCTGCTCAAAGCCCAGGATTTCCAAAACGCGGAAGACCTGTTTAAAGTGCAAAGCCTGGCGCATGTCGACGACATAAACACTTTTTTCAATCTTCACATCTTCAAACTTGTGTTTTGCCAACAACAAATCTTTCGTCGCGTAAAGACCCGTGCCGTCGGATTTCAAAAGCATACAGAAGCCTAATTTCTCAGACTCCAGATCTTTACCGATGGCCCCTTGAGACATCTCAAGCTTGCCTTCAGCATACAGTTGCTTCACCCAAGCCGCCGACGGAGAATCCATTTCAGATTCAAAGTACCATTCATCAAAAGTCACATCCGCCCAGGCATAGACCTTTTTCATCAATTCGATGGACCATTCGCGGGTTTCTAACCACAGGTCATAATAAGGACCGGTTTTGCCTTCCAACTGATGCAAGATTGCCGTCAGCTCCTGGCGGTTGATGTCCTCCTGAGGTGTGCCGTTTTGATCTTCCAACAGCAAATTGGCCTTGGAATACATGCGGCCCAGCCATTCGCCTTTTTCAGTTTCAGGCACTGGCTCTTGATTGTGTTTTTTCATGTACCAAAGACACTTCGCCACGTGCGTACCCATGTCGCCCGGGAAGGTCGAAGAAACGATCTCACGGCCGCTATAACGAAGCATGCGAACAATCGCGTCGCCCAAACAAAGGTTGCGCATATGACCCACGTGAAGTTCTTTGTGCGTGTTTGGCTGGGAATATTCGATCATGGTTTTAGGGGATTTTTCCATCAGCGGCTTTTTGAAATAGCTGCCATCCAGGATCGTCGCCAACACCTGTTCACCATGAGTTTGTTCGTCAAAACGGATATTAATATAAGGACCCGCCGCTACCGCGGTGGCCCCTTTCATTTGAGCGGCAACTGCCGTGGCCACTTGTGGAGGAGCAGTTTTCAATGCCTTCGCCAAAATGAAGCAACCAAAAGCCAGGTCACCCAGATCTGATTTTGGGGGATTTACCAAAGCCTTATAAATATCGTCTTCAGAAGCAGAAAAATCCGGATAAGCGCGGCCAATCGCATCTTTAAGTAAGTTCGTCGCAAGCAATCGAATGGAGTCGTGTTTAATCATAGACCTTTCCAGAAGAAAAATACGCCAGCCCAAGCCAGACCAATAAGAAGGACAACTATACTGATATTTCTGTGGAATTTCAGGTCTTTTTTCAATTCCTGAAGCTCTGATTTCAGCTTTTCACGCTCAGAAAACACTCCACGAAGCTCTAAAGACAGCTTTTCAATCTCTTCGCGGCGGGCCTGACGTTCCAAATCGACTTCCTGAAGGGCTTTTTGATGCAGAACCTGGGGGCTGGAACCCAGGAAATAATTCGGCGTGAGCCCGGGGATCTTTTCCCGCAGGGCCAAATACCACTGCAAAGCTCTCCAAATATGCGGGGGAGCTTCATCGCCTTGTTTTACCCAGCGGGTCCAACTGGATGGATCGACCATTAAAAGTTGCGAAATTTTGCGTTGGGAAAGCCCTAAATCCCCCCGAATTTGTTCCAGATTGCCGATCTGCCTTTGGATGACTGCCACCTGAGCTTCGTAATTCATACGCAAAGACGTCTTGGATCGGGGGTTCAAATCATCCTCGATAAACCCCTCGTCAAACGCCCCCTTTTGAAGCTGATCCTCACCTGGACCCTGGATCTCATCCTGCATACAAACCCCTTCTGGACCGTTGTATTTCGCAATATTTGTGTTGTTATTCACAATAAATAGCGTTGTATAATACAGATATCTTTCCAGAAGGGTCTTTACAGGGTCAAGCTAAGTCATTGAAACCACAAAAGAATCTTTCCAAGGGTACCCTGGGCACCCCTTTTTCAAATCCGCCTAAAGCTTATAGTTATAAGCATTAGTATTAAGTATCTGTTTTTATTGATTATTTTTACGCAGCATATTTGGGTGTTGTCTCATGGCGCACCGTGTATATGATCGGCGCATCGCAACTAAACACAAATTATTTACCTATCAACAATTTGGATGCGACGCGTTGCGATTATCCCCTTGTCAAAGCCATCTCGACTTTTGAATGATGAGTTATGGCCACGGCACCTCGGTATCAACTTAATAAGAACAAGTATCTTCTCGCACCCGAATCAGAACGTTTGCGAAAAATCCTCACGGATTTTCAGGACAAGGATCCCCGCAATTGTTTGATGATTTGGACGGCTTTGCGGACCGGGGCCCGGGCTCAGGAAGTTCTCAATATCCAACGGGCAGATTTGAACCCCTACGATGAAAGCATATTCATTAGAGGCCTAAAGGGGTCGAATGACCGCGAAATTCCGGTTCATTCCGATCTTTTCAGCCGACTTCATCGCTTCGCCGAAAGTCAGGGCGGAACGTCGGTTTTTCCTATTTCGTACAATCGGCTTTATCAGGTCTGGGAAATGTATCGCCCCGTACCAAAGAAGTTTCACGCTTTAAGGCACACGTTTGCGATTGAGCTGTATCAGAAAACGAAGGATTTGCGACTGGTCCAGGTGGCGTTGGGACATCGAAACATCACCAACACCATGGTTTATGCAGATTACGTATATTCTCAGCAAGAGCTACGTAAGTTGATTCTTTAATTACTCTTCCATACCGCGGATTTCAGAAGCCAAGCGGTCAAACTGCTTTTCTTCCGAAGCGCGGTGGCTGATCTTTTCCTTTTTGAAGGCCAAAAGGTCTTTTTTAGTTGGAGCATTATAAGAAGAGCCGGAGTTTTCCACCACCACGATACGCTCGCGCACTTCCGCCGCTGCGGCTTGTTCGCGGGACGCTTCCAGGTTGTGTTGAACCGTATTATGAAGCTCGTTTTGCGCCTTGGAATTCTCGCTGATCAAAGCGTTGAAATCCGAGATCTTGGCAAAACTGATTGCTGGGATCAGGGTCATTACGGCGATAACTACTTGCTTCTTCATACTTAGCTCCTTGCTGATACAGACTTATAAAGCAAGGGGGATGCCACCCGGGCAGCGATTCTATTGCTTTAGAGGTCGCTCCGCCGCAAAAGCCCCTTACAACTGTCAAAGAAGTAGTTATCAATTCTTGTAATGACACAGATTTAGACCTATGTTGAAAGCACGCAATTACAAGCATTTAGGTGTCTCAAAATGATAAAAACACTCTTCCCCACCTTCGTTTACTATGCTCCTTTGGCGAGCAAAGACAAATCCCTGAACAAGGACCTCAAGCAAGAGTCCCTGAAAATTGCCGAAGTCGATGAAGAAGGTCAGGTCTGGTCGCAAAAGAACTACAAAGGCGGCTTCACCTCTTACGGTTCCATGAGCCAATTGCACCAGTTTTCATCCACCTTTGGGGATCTGGAAAAAGAAATCAACAAGCACGTTCGCAAGTTCGTAAAACATCTTGAAATGGACATCGACCCGAAAGAACTGCGCATGTCTTCGTGCTGGGTGAACATTATGCCCACCGACGTTATTCACACCATGCACTTGCATCCACTGTCTGTAATCAGCGGGACTTATTATGTTCAGACGCCGAAAAACTGCTCGGCGATCAAATTCGAGGACCCGCGTCTGGATTCGTTTATGGCGTCACCACCACGCAAACACAACGCCAAGGTACACAACCAGCGCTATCACTCACTAGAGCCTCAGGAAGGCCATGTGGTGCTGTTTGAATCCTGGCTGCGCCATGAAGTACCCAAAAATGATTCGGACAAAGAACGCATCAGCATCAGCTTTAACTACGACTGGGTGTAAAGTGAGCGGAGCCCAGGGGATTCAAATTGAAAAATTGAACAAAAGCTTCGGCAAAAGGTCTGTGATTGAAAACATGGACCTGATGGTCGAACCCGGTTCGTTCATTTCAATTGTCGGACCTTCAGGGTGCGGCAAGTCCACACTGTTAAGACTTATGGCAGGACTTGAGGCCACCAGTTCTGGCAGTGTAAAACTGACCTTGCCTGACGCCCCTTCCAGTTTTGTCTTTCAAGAACCCAACCTGCTGGCGTGGCGAACCGTTAATGAAAACGTGCATCTGCCTTTTGAACTGAATCATGCTTTTAAAAACCTGCCGGATGAAGAACGCAAAAACAAAGTCCAGGCGGCACTGAAAAAAGTCCACCTGACAGAGGCCCAGCATCTTTTCCCGCATCAATTGTCCGGCGGGATGAAGATGCGTGTGTCTTTGGCGCGTGCGCTGGTCAATTCCCCAAAGCTTTTGTTGATGGACGAACCCTTTGCGGCTTTGGATGAAAGCACCCGCTTTGAAATGCAAAACCAGCTTCACGAGCTTTGGCATTCCGAACGTATGACGGTCGTGTTTGTGACGCATTCTTTGTTTGAATCCGCATTTTTGTCTGAACGAGTGGTGATGCTCAAAGGGCCGGGAGCGCCCATCGTCTTTGACCAAAAACTGGCGCTGCCAGAAAGACGGCAGGAACACTTAAGAACCTCCGAAGGCTTCAATAAGATCGTTGAAGGGCTTTCTGAAAGGCTGCGCGCATGAAACGTTTTCTGCCGGCCTTTATCAGTTTTATTGTGTTGACCTTAAGTCTTGAAATTCTGGTTCGTGGCGGGTGGGTGAGTGAGACCCTGCTTCCCTCCCCTTCCATGATCGTTGCAACTTTGCAGGAGCTTCGCGCTGATTTTGCGGTGGCCTTCAAAGAAACCCTGATCAATGTTCTTGCGGGATTGGGTTTAAGTGTTCTTGTGGGCGGCTTGATTTCATTTGTGTTTTCAATGTCGGAAACCTTGAAGCGGGCGATTTTGCCGTTTGCGGTGTTTTTCCAGACAGTGCCAATCATTGCGATTGCCCCTTTGTTGGTGATCTATTTCGGCTTTGGTGCCCCCACCGTCATTGCTTCAAGTTTTATTGTTTCACTGTTCCCGATTATCGCCAACACCCTGATGGGTCTTGAAAGTGTCAGTGAATCACAAAAAGATTTATTCAGGATTTACCGCGCCACTCGTATGCAGACTCTGTGGAAGTTAAAACTTCCCCATGCTTACAGCTATATCTATTCCGGCCTTAAAATCTCGACCGGTCTGTCGATTATCGGTGCCATCGCCGGGGAGTTTGTGGCTGGCGGGGGTTTGGGTGCTCTGATTGATTCTGCGCGCACCCAACAGCGGGTCGATATTGTCTTTGGCGCCCTTTTGTTGTTATCACTGATGGGACTTCTTTTAATGGGCACCTGGGCTTTGCTTCATAAATTTATACTTAGCCGCCGCCCCCTGGCCTCTTCCACACAAGGAGAATTATGAAAACCATTATCACCCTTTTATTTTCTATGCTGATGACATCGACAGCCTTTGCTGCCAACACTCCTGTGACATTGGCACTGAACTGGAAAGCGGAGCCTGAGTTTGGTGGGTTCTACGCCGCCTCTTTGCAGGGCTTCTATAAAGCGCAAGGTCTGGATGTAAAAGTGCTTGAGGGCGGGTCTGGAACACCCACCGTGCAGATGCTTGCAAACAACAAAGTTGATTTTGCCATCGTCAGCGCCGATGAACTGATCATTTCCCAGGACAAAAACAAAGTGAACAAGGTCAAAGCCCTGTTCGCGGTTTATCAAAAATCCCCTTACATCGTGATGACCCACGCAGAAAGAAACTTTAAAAGCCTGAAGGATGTTTTCACCAACGAAGGCTTCCTGTCCATGCAATCAGGGCTGCCATATTATCAGTATTTGGTGCAAAAATTCGGAAAGCCCAAAGTCCGTGTCGTGCCTTATTTGGGTGGAGTTAGCAACTTTGTCAACGACATGACCTTTTCCCAGCAGGGCTTTATCACCATTGAGCCTTTGAGCGCCGAAAAAGCCGGCGCCAAAGTTAAAAACTTCCTGATTGCGGATGAAGGTTTTAATCCTTACCTGGTGGTACTAGCCACCACGGAAGAAACCCTGAAAAACAAACCGGAGCTGGTACAAAAGGTTCTGGCAGCCACGCGCGAAGGCTGGGCGCACTATCTGAAAGATCCCAAAGCCACCAATGAACACATGGCCAAATTGAACAAAGCCATTGATCTGGAGACTTTTAACAAGGCCGCCGATATTCAAAAGCCCTTGATTGAAACAGCTGGTACTACTGTGGGCTCCATGACCGATGACCGCTGGGACACCCTGGTTCAGCAGATGAAAAAACTAAAACTGATCAAGTCCACTCCAAAAGCCGCAGACCTTTACGTAAAATAAACTTCAGGATTCAACGGGTTCAGCAGCGCCTGATGTCACCACGCCCTGCCTGCTGGACCATTTGATAAAAACCACATTTGCCAAAAGCACGGCGGCAAGTGAGACATAAACCAGATACTTAAAGTCTTCCGTTTGTGGCAGCAAACTGCCGGCCGAAAATAAAATCAAGGTGGCAGACGTTGTGGTCAAAGAACTTAGCGAGTTCAATTCCCCGCGACGCCCTTCAGGGATAAGTCTTTGGCGAAGTTCAAACTCCCCGTTGGAAAACCCATAAAGACCCACCCGCGAAAGCAGAATACATCCCAAAAACACATAGACCGAGGCCGTCGATCCCATCGCAAAAGCGGTGACTGCAATTCCCAGTGTCACTCCCTGAAATCCCAGATGCCATCTTGAACTGCTGATCAATCCCAGGCGACGGACCAGATAGGGAAAACTCACAGTGGAGATCAAACCAAAGACGGCACCCAACCCACGGAAAAGGCCAATCTCTGTTTCGGGAAGTCTCATCTCATCCTTCAGGTAGGCTGCCAGCAAAACCCCATGAGGACTTAACACCGAAAGCCACAACAACGCATAACTTAAGATCAGCCAGAAAATAGGATCGCTGAAAGAGCCGCGCAGATTGATGTGAAAAGTGTCTTTCCAGCTTTGCGCCTCCGTCAGAACCTTGATCTTCAAGCCCGACCTTTGAATCACATTCCGCAAAAGAAAGTATTCAGGAACAAAAGAAACCAGATTCCAAAGACCAATCAGGAACAAACCAGCCAGCGGAAGTTGTTCTGGGTGAAATGCAAATAAAGCTCCGGCCAGGATGGGCGCCCCCACCTCGGTGGCCAGATCGATTCGGCGCAACCAGCTGTTGAAGTGGGTCAGTTTTTCCGGGGCCACCAGGGATGGCGCCAGATCATTCCCAACTGAGATGTCTGTGATCTGCGACCCCAATGAAGCCATCACCCCCGACAAAGCCAGAGCGATAAAAAGGACAGACAACAGCCACGACTCACGGCCGCCCGCACGAACAAGACCATCCAGCATTCCAAAAAACACCATGCCGGCAAGAATGGCAAAGAACTGCAGCCAGACTCCCCACTTCACCACCTGAATGCGCGGATGAGTGTCGATCCATTTCCCGCTGGAAGGGGTCAAAAGAAAGGTCCCGATCTTCACTATAAGATAGTAAAACGCCGCGACCTGCAGCTTCCCAGGAAAGATCACCAACAAAGCAAATGGCACCACAAAGTCCCAGGCCTGATCCCCGGATCTGGTTAACAATCTTCCCAACAACAGTTGGGTTTCAATTCGCAACAAGCTCTGGACTTTCATTGACATCCTATCCCCCGGGAGGGGATGCTAGATTCATGTCACACAAAAAGCAACACGCAAGTCACGAGGATGTCTCAAAACGCCTGAAACGCGCCAAAGGCCACCTGGAAACTGTTATTAAAATGATTGCTGACGAACGCCCGTGCGTGGATGTGGCCCGCCAACTGCATGCCGTCACCAAGGCTTTGTCAGCAGCAAAAAGCGTTTATATTCACGATCACATTGAGCACTGCCTGGATGGCAACCACGAGGAACTTGATTTGGACGAAATCAAGGAAATCACCAAGTATATCTGATAAGAAAGCCCTCTCTTTCGAGAGGGCTTTGGAGCTCAACTTCAT
Organism: Bdellovibrio bacteriovorus HD100; assembly: GCF_000196175.1. Taxonomy (NCBI): domain Bacteria; kingdom Pseudomonadati; phylum Bdellovibrionota; class Bdellovibrionia; order Bdellovibrionales; family Pseudobdellovibrionaceae; genus Bdellovibrio; species Bdellovibrio bacteriovorus. The sequence goes on along the minus strand of NC_005363.1, from coordinate 1,928,702 downwards.
CACATCATACGGGCGTCAAAGTCCCGTGGAGCTTGTTTGTATTGATGTTGCAGATGACGTTCCACTTTGCCCACGAAGGTGCGGATGTTTTCGGCGACCTCTTCAGGTTGTTCGATCACAAGGGCAAAGCCCGCGTGGTGGATGGTTTTGTATTCACCAGCCGGAAGAGCTTTCGCCATTCGGCGGTAAGCTTCCAGATTGGAAGGTGAATCCTCGTCACCGGCCAGAACCAGAACGGCACAATGGACTTTGTTCAGGTCTTCACTCATGTCGGTGCGACGGAAGATCTGCAAAGCCGAATCCATTTCGTCTGGTTTCATGTGTTTGATATGACTCAGCCATTTTTCACGACGGCTGACTTGAATAGGATCTTTCGTGGCGCGGAAAGTGTCTCCGAACCACATTTTGGCGAAGTCATTGACTCCGGCTTTCATACCTTCTTTCTTGATATTGGCGACAAAGCCTTCCATGGCTTTGATTGTTTCGTCACTTTCACCTTCAGCGACCGCACCCATCAAAGTGCAGCTTTTCAACAGGTCAGATCGATGGATGGCCAGTCGAAGGCCGATATAGGCTCCCAGACAGTTCCCTACAAAGTGGCAGGGTCCGACACCCAGTTGCTCAATAAGCGCGGCCACATCCTTGGCGCTGCTTTCCAGGCTGGGGCTGACAGTGTGTTCACTGCGACCCAAGCCGCGGTGATCATAGGTGATCACACGATAGTCATCCGCCAGGATGCGGGCGATGGGCTCATAAACAGTGGTGTCTGTATAAACAAGAGGACTCAGCACGATGCAGGGGGCGTCTTTGGGGCCATGATCTTCATAGTAATACTCATGTCCATGCAGTTTTAAAGTAGCCATATAGACCCCCTTTTGCTTCCAATTAAAGCCTACTCCCACCGTGGGGGCCCGCAAGGCCCACTGGACGAAATCAGTCCTTGACCAACCGCTTCAAATTAACTACAAACTTCCGTTCCCCTATTACAATGCACTGTGGGCCCCGAGAGGCCTTTTGGGGAACCCGAGGAGTTTCTATGAAGATCAAATTGACTGAAGTCCCAGAAGAAGGCCGCGCCTATCACTGGACCACTCAAACTGGCGAAGCCAATGCGGTTTTGGCCGACATCGTGGGCAAAAACGTCTACGATGCTGAGTTTTTCATTAAACCTTTGAATTCCAAGGACTTCGAGCTGACCGGGAAAATCAAGACCAAATCCCCGGAAGTCTGCTCCCGCTGCGGTAATGATTTCAATCTGCCGGTCAACGAAAGATTCCACGAAATCCTGATCCCCAAGCGCGAACAGCCCCGCGCCAGCAAGTATTCCAAGGTGAACCACGTCAGCGATCTGCCAGAGGGCGGTCCTGAGGTTTCTGAATACGAGAACATGGTCTTTGATATGAGCGAATTCCTGCATGAAGTGGTGGCTCTTGCTGCGCCTTTTAATCCGGCATGTCCGGAAATTGGCGAAGACGGGAAACCCTCAGATTGCAGAATTCCCGAGTCAGGACAAGGTCTTATCTACAACGAACAAATGCCTGTGGAAAAGCCGCAGAATCCATTTGCAGCTCTAAAGAATTTAAAACTCAATTAAATTGTTGATTTTTATTGTTCTTTGGTTAAATTAACGTGCTTTGCTAAATACTGATTTAAAACGAGGTTTGAAATGCCAACTCCTAAGAAGAAAACATCCCGCTCCAAGCGTGACATGCGCCGCTCTCACGACGGTCTTACTGCTCCAGCTATCGCTGTAGAAAAAAAGACTGGTGAACTTGTTCGCCCTCACCGCGCACACAAAGGTGCTGACGGTGCTTTGTACTACAAAGGCAAACAAATCAGCGCAGCGAAGTAATCTCGCTTCATAACAGAATAGGTTGACTCCATGGCAGGAATGTATCGATCTCGAGTTTCAGGGATAGGCTCCTATCTACCGGAAAAGATTCTTTCAAATAAGGATCTGGAAAAAATGGTAGAAACCAACGATCAGTGGATCGTTGAAAGAACCGGGATCGAACGCCGCCATATCGCCTCTGAAGATCAGGCCACTTCTGATCTTTGTGTCATCGCCGCCAAGCGCGCTCTGGAAGACGCTAATCTTAAAGTCGAAGATATCGATATGATTCTGGTGGGCACCGTCACTGGTGACCATCAGATGCCGTCCACTGCGTGCTTTGTCCAAGCGAAACTTGGAGCAAAAAACATCATGGCTGTGGATTTGAACGCAGCTTGCTCCGGCTTCCTTTACGGCGTCAGCATTGCCGACCAATTCATCCGCACAGGCATGTATAAAAACATCCTGGTTATCGGTGCGGAAGTCCTTTCCCGCTACATGAACTACAAAGACCGCGAAACCTGCATTCTTTTCGGAGACGGTGCTGGTGCGTGGGTCATGTCCCGTGCAGCCGAAGGCCAGACAAACGTTATTGAAAGCTCTCACCTGCGTGCCGACGGCACTCTGGCGGATCTTCTGATCCTTCCAGCCGGTGGCAGCAAAATCCCGCAATCTCACGAGGCTATCGACAAAGGTCTGAACTTCATGACCATGAAGGGCCGTGATATCTTCAAGAACGCGGTTCGCACGATGGCGTCCTGTTGCCAGGAGGCTCTGGAGCACAACAAGGTTGCACCTGAACAGGTCGACTGGATTGTTCCTCACCAGGCCAACAAGCGCATTATTGAAGCGGTTGCTGATCAATTTAAATTCCCAATGGAACGCGTGATTGTCTACCTTCAGGAAACTGGTAACACATCCGCTGCTTCCATCCCTCTTGCATTCGATTGGGCTGTTAAAAACGGCAAGATCAAACGGGGTCAGACTATTTTGCTTACCGCCTTCGGTGCAGGTCTTACTTCCGGCAGTATTCTATTGAGGTACTAAAAAATGTTTACACTTGTATTCCCAGGACAAGGCAGCCAGCAACCTGGCATGGGCCGCTTTTTGTTTGAAAACTTCAAGATCGCTCAAGAAACTTTCGAAGAAGGTTCTGAAGCTTTGAAACAAGACATGAAAAAACTGTGCTTCGAGGGCTCTGAAGCCGACTTGGCTTTGACCGAGAACACACAGCCGGCACTGCTGCTGGTTTCCACAGCCACTCAACGTGTGCTGACGAAAGAGTTCGGCGTAAAAGCCTCTGTGGCGGCCGGTCACTCTATCGGTGAATACGCGGCCCTTGTTGCAGCCGGTGTGACTCGTTTTGACGAATCCATGCGTGCTGTGAAAACCCGTGGTCAGGCGATGCAGTCTGCAGTTCCTGTGGGTCAAGGCGGAATGGTCGCTGTCTTGGGCCTTGAGCCTGATCAGGTCGAGACACTGTGTAACTACGTTGTGAAAAACTCCGGCGTGGGCCCTCTGTCAGCTGCCAACTTCAATTCTCCAGGACAAATCGTTATCTCTGGTTCTCAAAAAGCCATCAACTGGCTGAAGGACAATTTCAAGCCAGAAGCGATTTTTGCGGAAGCGCCAAAACGCGCAAAGCTCATCCCACTGACGGTTTCAGCGCCTTTCCATTGTGAAATGATGAAGCCGGCCGAAGACAAGATGAGAGAAGTCCTGACCGCGATGAAATTTGAAACGGCGGCCTTCCCGATCATTCAAAACTTCCACGCCAAAGCTGAAACCGATGGTTCCATCTTGCGTGAAAATCTGATTCGTCAGGTGTCAGCCCCTGTGCGCTGGACTCAGAGCATGGAAGTTCTTAAAGGCATGGGTCACTCTCAAGTTATCGAGTGTGGCGCTGGTAAAGTCCTTCAAGGTCTGCTTAAAAAAATTGATGGAGATTTCTTCAAAGTCATGACCACAACTTCCATCGAAGATGTGAAAATTATTGAAGAATTTCTGAAAGCTACGAGTCATTAAAATTTCTTGAGCTTTATTCGGAGTTCGGTCAAAGTGTGCTGAAAACAACACAGGTTATTGCTTAAAAGGATTTTGCACATGAGCGGAAAGTCGCTTCAAGGAAAGAAAATTGTTGTCACTGGTGGCAGCCGCGGAATTGGCGCTGCTATCGTTAAGCTTCTTGCTGATGAAGGCGCTCAAGTTGCCTTCACTTACTCTTCCCGCGAAGAGGCCGCTCAACAGGTGGCTCACTCTTTGACCGGCGAAGGTCACTTTTACATCAAAATGGACATCGCGAACGAAGAATCTGTGAACTCTGCTGTAGATCACATTCTGGAAAAATGGAGCGACATCGACGGCGTTGTGAACAATGCCGGCATCACCAAAGACGGGTTGCTTCTGCGCATGAAATCAGAAGATTTCGATTCTGTGGTGAACACCAACCTGCGCGGCACCTTCCTGGTGACCAAAGCCTTTACCAAACCCATGATGAAAGCGCGCAAAGGTTCCATCGTGAACATCGTGTCTATCATTGGTGAGACTGGCAACGCCGGTCAGGCAAACTATGCCGCTTCCAAAGCCGGCACGATTGCGTTTAGCAAATCCGTGGCGCTGGAGCTGGGTTCCCGCAATGTGCGCGTGAACAACGTGGCCCCTGGATACATCGCAACGGAAATGACAGATGTTCTTTCTGAAGATGTGAAATCCAAAATGATGGAGAAAATTCCCTTGGCAAAAATCGGCGAAGGATCCGACGTGGCGCAAGCCGTGCGCTTCCTTTTGAGCGACGAATCCAAGTACATCACCGGTCACACCTTGGATGTGAACGGCGGAATGCACATGAACTAAGCTCGCGAATAAACTCGCGAATACTTCATATCGCCTAGGAGCGACATGATAGAGTTCTAACACTAGACTAGACTTGTAATTTAAGTAATATTGAACGCACTATTAGGAGGCATAAATGGCTATTCATCCAAAGGTTAAAGATATCATCGTTGAACAACTTGGCGTAGATCCAGATAAAGTTAAAGCGGAAGCTTCTTTCATCGACGATCTGGGCGCAGACAGCTTGGATATCGTTGAACTTGTGATGGCAATGGAAGAAGAATTCGATCTTGAAATCCCTGACGAAGACGCTGAAAAGCTGAAGACAGTTCAAGACGTAGCTTCTTACCTTGAGAAAAAAGGAAAAGCTTAATTCATTATGAACTCCCGATTTGAACGTCCATCCAAACCACAAAGAAGAGTTGTCGTCACCGGAGTAGGCGCAGTCACTCCCCTTGGTAATACCATTGAGGACAGCTGGGCTGCCGCAATCCGTGGTCAATCTGGGATCGCCAAGATCACCAAATTCGACACGACAGGCTTCGATGTGACTTTTGCCGGCGAAGTAAAAGGTTTCAACACAGACCAATACGTCGAGAAAAAAGAGCAAAAGAAAATGGACGAGTTCATTCACTACTCGATCGCAGCTTCCAAAATGGCCGTGGAAATGGCCAAGCTGGAACTGACCGAAGAAGTGAAGAATCAAGCGGGAGTGATTATTGGTGTCGGTATCGGTGGTCTTGCGAACATCGAAGAAACCGCCATAAAAATGAAGGAAAGAGGACCGGGCCGTATCAGTCCGTTCTTCATCCCTTCTGTGATCACGAACCTGGCCGCGGGTCAGGTGACGATCTCATTGGGACTGAAAGGTCCTAACTATTCTGTGACTTCCGCGTGTGCTTCAGGTGTTCACTCTATCGGAGATGCGGTTCGCTATATTCGCGACGGCGTGACTGATGTGATGCTTGCAGGTGGCGCAGAAAGCACGATCTGCGGACTGGCTGTTGGAGGCTTTGCTTCCATGCGCGCCCTGTCCACCCGCAACGATGCTCCTGAAAAAGCCAGCCGTCCTTGGGATAAAGACCGTGACGGATTTGTTTTGGCAGAGGGTGCGGCGGTTCTTTGCATCGAATCCCTTGAGCACGCGGTCAAACGTGGCGCCAATATTCTTTGCGAAATCACAGGCTACGGAGTTTCCTCCGATGCTTACCACATGACTTCCCCGGCTCCGGAAGGCGCTGGTGGTTATGCGGCGATGTCCATGGCTTTGAAAGACTCCGGTCTGAAAGCGGAAGACATCAACTATATCAACGCTCACGGCACAAGTACGCCGGTGGGTGACGGCCTTGAAACCGCGGCAATCAAACGCCTGCTGGGTGATCATGCGAAAAAGGTCTGGGTTTCCAGCACCAAGTCCATGATGGGTCACGCGTTGGGCGCAGCTGGCGCAATTGAATCTGCTTTCTGTGTGATGGCAATTCGCGACCAGGTGGCTCCTCCAACGATCAACTTGGAAAATCCAAGTGAAGACTGTGATTTGGATTACGTTCCTAATGAGGCACGTAAAGGTAAAATCACCAATGTCATCAACAACAGCTTTGGTTTCGGTGGAACCAACGCCTCCATGATCTTCTCTAAATACGAAGGATAAGAAATGATTGTCTATGTTGGTTGCGATCACGCTGGGTTGGATTTAAAACTTAAAGTGATGGCGGCTCTTCCAGATATCCAATGGAAGGACATGGGCACTCACTCCGCTGACTCTGTCGACTATCCGGACTATGCCGATCAGGTGTGCCGTGAAGTTGTTAAAGTGGAGCTTCAAAATCAAAAAAACAACCTGATTGATTCTCAAAAAGGCCCGGCTTTGGGTCTTTTGATCTGTGGCTCCGGCCAGGGTATGGCCATTCGCGCCAACAAGTTCCCACAAATCCGTGCGGCGCTTTGCTGGAATACCGACATCGCCCGTCTGTCCCGGGAACATAACAACGCCAACATTCTTTGCCTGAGCGAACGTTTCACATCCCCTGATGATGCGGTGAAGATGCTGCAAACGTTCCTGTCGACATCCTTCGCCGGTGGACGCCACCAACAGCGCGTCGACAAGCTTTCAAGCGACACTGGTTGTTGAGACTTTTAAATTCCTGTCTTTCAAGGGATACTTTCATCATCTGATTTAACATCACGACTAAAATCAAGGCGCGGTTTGAACCTGCGTTAAGGAGTCCGTCTATGCATTCAACTTCACTCAGCTTAGCCCAAGTGGATCCGGAAATTCTGGCCGCCATCAACAAAGAATCTGAACGTCAGCAGTTCGGACTGGAAATGATCGCTTCTGAGAACTACACCTCCAAAGCTGTGATGGAAGCTCAGGGCTCTATCCTGACCAACAAGTACGCTGAAGGCTATCCAGGCAAACGCTACTATGGCGGCTGCGTAAACGTGGACACAGTTGAATCCCTGGCGATTGAAAGAGCAAAGAAACTTTTCGGCGTTCAGTATGCCAACGTCCAGCCACACTCTGGATCCCAGGCCAACATGGGTGTTTACCTGGCGGCCTGCAAAGCGGGTGAAACTATCTTGGGCATGGATCTTTCTCACGGCGGGCATCTGACTCACGGGTCTCCGGTGAATTTCAGCGGGATGCTGTTCAAAGCAGCTTCGTACAAGCTGGATCCGGAAACAGGTCGTTTGAATTATGATACAATCCGCGCTACAGCGAAAGAGGTTCAGCCGAAACTGATCATTGCGGGTTACAGTGCTTATCCGCGCACCTTGGACTTTGCAAAATTCAAAGAGATCGCAGACGAAGTCGGCGCTCAACTGCTGGTGGACATGGCTCACTTTGCAGGTCTTGTGGCAACAGGCCATCACCCGTCCCCGGTTCCTTATGCTGACTACATCACCACGACCACACACAAAACCTTGCGCGGTCCTCGTGGCGGCATGATCCTGACGAACTCAGAAGAAAAAGCCAAGACCATGAACTCCCGCATCTTCCCTGGTATCCAGGGTGGACCGTTGGAGCACGTGATTGCGGGTAAAGCCGTGGCCTTCGGCGAAGCTCTTAAACCAGAGTTTAAAGATTATTCCGGCAAAGTGGTTAGCAACGCAAAAGTTCTGGCAGAAGAGCTTTTGTCTGCAGGCTTCAAGCTTGTGACCGGCGGCACTGACAACCATTTGATCCTGGTGGATCTGAGCGATCGAGAAATCACGGGGAAGCTGGCAGAAAATTCTTTGGATGAAGCTGGCATCACTGTGAATAAAAACACTGTGCCAAATGAAAAGCGCTCTCCATTTGTCACAAGTGGTGTTCGCATCGGAACTCCCGCTTTGACCACACGTGGAATGGGTCCAGCGGAAATGAAGCAAATTGCGAAATGGATCGGCCAAGTTCTGAATAACGCTGAAGATGCTGGTGTGAAAAACCGCGTGCATGAAGAAGTAAAAGAGCTTTGCAAGCAGTTCCCGATTTACTAATCGCAGTCTCAAACTGACAAAGTATTACGAAGCCCTCAGAAATCTGGGGGCTTTTTTTGTGTTTTCAATAGTGAAAATGCCTTTATTTTAAGCTGGTCTTTGGTCAAAAAATTCTTTGGATCCAAGGGCTTATGTCGTATACTCAATCCATGACACCAGGATGGAATCAGCTCGTTAAAATTGCAGGATGCATTGTCACGTTGGGAACTTTGGGTTCCTGTACGACTTTTCACACACCCCTTTCACGCGAATATCTGGCACCCAACGGCGGCAATAGCGCCCGCGTGGCCGCTTCAGATCACAGCCCCCGTATCGAACAGTCTTTGACCTTTGATTGGCCTGTGGATCGTGCGCGCATGACCCGTGGGTTCTTACCCAACAAGCGTCGTCCGCATCTGGGCATTGACCTGGCAGCACCTAAAGGAACGCCTATTTTGGCCTCCCAGGCCGGCACAGTGATCTATGCAGGTCGTGAGTTCCGTGGGTATGGAAAGATGGTCCTGATCGAATCTGGCAACGGCTGGGCAACACTGTATGCCCACTTTGACAAGATCCTGGTCTCTGAGGGCCAGAAGGTCCGTCAGGGCGAAGTTGTTGGCGCCATGGGCCGCACAGGACGCGCCACCGGGGTTCACCTGCACTTTGAAGTCAGGAAGGACCGCGGACCGATAGACCCGCTTCCGCTGCTTCCTTCAGTCACCGCTCAGTTGTAAATCTTAAAAACAAAACCCGCTCATAAAAGCGGGTTTTTTATTTTCCGAAACGTCCAAGATGAACGTCTTTATGTTTAAGAAATAAAAAAGGCCACCCCGGAGGGCAGCCTTTTTAGTTTTCCAAATTTCCGTCAGGAATTAGAACAAGTTCAAGTTAGCAGAAACTGCTACGTTTGTTCTGTCTGCACGAATGTCTTTTGGAGTGAACTGTACGTTTGGATAAACGTAGATGTCACGAGTAACGGAGATACCAACACCCATAGACTGGTATGGCTCCATTTGGATCAGGTCACCTTGCTCTTCGTACTTAGCAAATTGGAAATAACCAAATACTGTTCTGAAAGAGTAGTCGTCGTTGAAAGCGTATTCAGCGAACGGGAACAGACCTACACCGTAGTCATAGCGAGAGTCGCCAGCAACGTCGAAGGAACCTTTAGCGATATCTTTATCAAGAGACAAAGACACGCCACCTTGCCATTTGGAATCACCGAAGTCAGCAAGCACAGTTTGGCTTACAGACAGGTTGCCCATCAGGTTGTAGTAATCAGTTTGATCTTCTTCAGTGTAGTGAGAGTAAGTCACGCTGGAGATCATCTGCATGTCCATTGCACGGTAACCGTGGCTGTAGTCCATGTATGGAGTGGAAACTTGAGTACGTTTTACATCAGCACCTTTTCTGGAAGCGCGAGGATCTTGGAAATCCTTAGTGATGTCGCCTTCAAGTGGAGCCATGATAACTACACCAGTACCGAAGGAAAGGTTACCACCTTTGGATACACGGTAGTTCACACCTACGTTACCGGACAAAGCAGTCAAAGACTCGATTGTCGCAGAAGCGCGGTAGTTAGGACGGATAGAATCGAAAGGTTTTTGCAAAGAGCCGCCGTTGTAACCAAGGCTGGATTTGAAAGACCATTGAGACTTGGAACCAAGCTCAGAACGCATACGAGCATTCGTGATCTCCTGGTCAATGTCTTCTTTTTTCTCTTCAGACTTTTGAACATCAGACACTTTTACAGTGCTAGTGTTTGCATTTTGGTTTTGTTCTTCTGCCTGAGCAGCAACAGAAACCAAAGACCCCGCCAAAATCAGTGACATCAAAATTTGTGTTTTCACTGTTTTCCCTTTCGATAATGGTTAATTATGTTTCTTTTTTCTTTTCCGTCTTTCGACGTTTAATTTTCAATCATCTCGTTCAGACCCCGGATTATCCCCCAGATCCTTTTTGCCAAAAATGGTCCCAAATTGGAGCCACATAGGCCAATAAGCAAGTAAGGTGCCATGACTTTGGTCGAGCGGCAAAGCAAATCTTGACGGATTTTTAAAAAATCGTTGCGCCATCCCCACTTAAATTTGATTTGAGGACATTTTTGCCAATTTGAGGTGGTATCCTTTTGTATCATTACACTTTCAACCTGTTCAAATGACAGAAGCATATGAAGAAAATTCAGTGCCACTTTGGCCCATGTAAACCTACAAGTTGCCGATTCTGCCAGCCCTTTGAATACTAATATGAAGGAGGTTCTTATGGCCGATGCTCAAGAACTCAGCCGCGAACGGGCTTTTCTGCATGATGTCGGAGTCAACCTCAACGGCGCCCTGTTCATTGTGGAGCGCCTTATTGAAGAGATTAAAGAAGAGGAAGGACGACTGGAAAACGATTCCGAGGTCGAGAAGCTGTTTAATAATCTCGCCAGCCGCCTGGCCAAGATCGACAGCCAGGTGAAGAGCCGCCACAACTTCCTGTCCGAACTGTTGGATCAGCAAATCCAAAACGAAAAAAGGAAGAGCGCCGCAAGAGACTCTTCCTTAAAATAGCTTCTATAAAAAATCTTACTTAATCAGGCCTGAAGAACTGCCGCCTGTGACAGCCTGATTCAAGTACCCGACCATCCCGCGAGGGTCCGCCTGGCTTGAACCCATTAAAGGCAGTTCATTGCCCGGAGAAAGCCACTGATAAAGATCCTGGTGCTCGGGTTTGGTTTTATCAAAGTAAATACGGATGCCTTCCTGAATCACAATGCGCCCGTTCTGATAGACTTCCATCGCCGCATAATAGGGATTGCATTCATCGTTTCCGCACATGGCATGATAGCGAACATTGTACCCGTTCACATCCACGCTGCCATCCACGATTTCGGTGCTGTAGTGATGACTGGTCACCGGGAACTCGGTGTTGTTGATCAGGATGGTTGCCATCACCACGCGGGGACCGGGCTGCCCTTGCGGTGTCCAGTATCTTTTGACTCCAACAATGTCGGCTTCCAACCCTTGGGCTGCGGCCTGCTCACCCGCCTCCTGGGTTTTTGCGCCATCAACAACGCTTGCACCCATCTTGTTTTTTGCATAGCGGGCGGCGAACTCAGAGTCTTTCTTCGCACACGCCGTCATCAGACTGCCTGCCAGCAAAGCTGCAAAGATCATTTTGGTTTTCTTCATAGGCCACTCCTTGTTCGATGGGACTTCAGACTTTGAAAATGCAAAGCCTCAGCCAAAAGCCCCAAACGCAGAACTTGCGGAAATCCTTCCTTATTCTCAGCTTGAAACACGTCTCAGGATAAAACACCCCACCCCGGTTTGAACACTTTGCGCCCCCTGTCGCCCAGCTCTTTGACAGACACACTCTGGGGGCCTACGCTTATTTGATCGAGGTGTTCACAATGGTCATTCGGCCCAAATACAACTGGTTCAAAATGCTGCTGGTGTGGAAGGGCTCGGTTCTGCCCGAGATCCTGCCGCGCCTTGTTTTTATCTTTCTGCTTTCCGCTCTGGTTCTTTACTTCCACGGCGTGTTTTTTTCAGTGAAGGTTTCCCTGAATCCCACACCTTTCACGCTGATGGGTATTGCACTGGCGATCTTTCTGGGTTTTCGCAACTCGGCCGCCTATGATCGCTTCTGGGAAGGGCGAAAACTTTGGGGTTCGCTGCTGAATGTTTCACGCTCACTTTCCCGCCAGGCACTGACACTCACCGGACTTACCGCCAACGACAGCGAAAGCCGCAGATTCCTGCAGCTGCTCATCGCCTTTGCCTATTGCACCAAACACCAGTTGCGAAAGACCGATGCAACGACGGACTTGAAACGCCTGACCCCGGACTTGGCCTCTGAACTTTCCCAGGTCGAGTATAAACCGGCCGTGCTGCTGCGCCATCTGGGCCAGTGGGTGTCAGATCAGAAGAATGCCGGGCGCATCGACAGCATCACGGCTGGGATGTTTGACAAGAATCTGAACGACATGTCCGAGATTCTGGGGGGCTGCGAACGCATCTCCAACACCCCGATTCCTTATCCTTATGCGGTCCTTCTGCATCGAACTGTATACATTTACTGTGTGCTTTTACCTTTCGGCCTGATGGACAGTATTGGCTGGATGACACCGGCAATCTGCACTTTTGTGGCTTATACGTTTATGGCTTTGGATGCCATTGTAAACCAGATCGAAGAGCCCTTTGGGACCGAAGACAATGACCTGGCATTGAATCAAATGTGCGAGACCATCGAGTCCAGCGTGCAGGAAATGCGCGGTGAAAAAGCCCTGCCACGCAATCACGAGGGCCAGTACGTGTTCAACTAATAAAAAAAGGCATCACGGGTTTTCGTGATGCCTTTTTTTCGTTTTTCTTTTTGGAAAAAACTATTTCTTCGCAACAAGTTTCAATGTCAGCTCGAACTCGTCGTTGATGATTTTGTCACCCGCAAGTTCTTTGAAGAAGTTGCCAGAACCGTATTTCAGACCCCATTTGGTGCGGTCGATTTTCACAACAGCTTCACCCGTTGCAACACCTTTATCAACAGTCACTTTTGCAGGGAACTCAATAGGGTGTGTGCCACCGATCATTGTGAAATCACCTTTCACCAGAACTTCACCTTTGTTTTTGGATGGAGCCACGGACGTGATCTTGAAAGTGGACGTGGGGAACTTGCCGGCGTTGAAGAAATCTTCAGTGGACAAGTGACCTACCAGCTTTTTGTTATAACCCGCATCTTTCACGTCTTCGTTTGTGATTGTAGTCATGTCAACAACCACGCTACCACCAGTCAACTGACCTTTATCGACAGTCACTTGGCCTTCTTTCACGGAGATACCACCATTGTGGGAGTCGCCCACTTTCTTGGTGCCTTTCCATGCCACAGTGCTGGCCTTGGTATCAATTTTATAAACATCAGCCGCTTGTGCATGAGCAGCAACTACAAATACGAACGCAGCAAAAACAGTTTTAAGCATTGCATTTTCTCCTTCGCAATTCCCGTTATTTAACATCACTGTTAACCATCAAAACTTTCCCGCATAATGTAACAGAGATCAATACAGAAAAGAAAACCTCTCCCTAAATCCAATACACAGGACATTGCATTCAATGCACTCCTAAATATTCAATCCGAATTAAGGATGCTGCTTCAGGTCTTTGGGAATTTCACGCGGCGGCGGGGAAAATAGAAAGGGAGTCGAACTGACTCCCTTTTACAAGGCAGGTTTCCCTTCAATGGGACCAGCAACCGAATTAAGATTACTGTGGCCTTGTTCACGCTCAGTATCGCTTATCTGTATTTTTCTGCAAGTCCAGAAAACGTCTGTCCGCGCCCCGTGATGTCTCTTAAAATCAATGAAGAATGAAAGGGGGCCCATTTGTCTTCCCTCGGTCTTGTCCTATCCGGTGGCGGCGCACGCGGCGCCTATCAAGCCGGAGTTATCAACGCGCTGGCAGAAATCAGCCGGCAAGAAGGTATTGCTTATCCTTTTTCTTATTACACCGGAGTCAGCGCCGGAGCCATCAACACCGCCTTCTTAACCACGGCCGACAACTGCCATATTGGCAATGCGACAGCCAAACTCACGGAGCTCTGGACCGGCATCAGTGCGGAACAGGTTTATGTCAGCGATATTTTTTCGCTGTCCAAAGGAGGCCTTCAGTGGCTGATGGATCTTTCCATGGGAGGAATGAAAAAATCCTCACCCCATCGCTCGCTGCTCGAGACCAAACCGTTGCACGAGCTCATCAGAAAAAACTGTGACTTTAACAATATTCAAAAAAATATCGACGCCAAAAGATTCCGGGCGGTGGCAATCTCGGCTCTGGACTATTTCACCACCTCAACCGTCACCTTCATTCAAGGCGAGGACAACATCCCCACCTGGACCCGCGTGCGCAAAGTCGGACTCACTGAAAAGATCACCGCGGATCATGTCATAGCCTCGGCGTCGATTCCCCTGTTGTTTCCGCCCACCACCGTGGACGGCAGATTTTTTGGTGACGGCAGTATTCGCAACCAGTCCCCTTGTGCGCCGGCCATTTACATGGGCGCGCGCAAACTGATCGCCATTGGGGTGCGAAAAAAACAGGACATCTGTTTTGCCTCAAAGCATGTGAACACCCATGAGCCCCCCTCCATCGCCCGGGTCGTCAGCGTTATACTGAACACTGTCATGATGGATGGTCTGGAGGCCGACATTGAACGCCTTGAAAGGATTAATTTAAATCTGCAAAAAATTTCTGCCAGCGAGCTGGAGCATGTATCGGTAAAGCCCATAAGACACTTGTGGATTTCACCCTCTATTGACCTGGGTGAAATCGCTTCGATGAAAACAGAAAACCTGCCCCCGATGATTCGCTATCTGCTGCGGGGCCTGGGCACTTTGCAGGAAGCCAGCGAGATTGCCAGCTTTCTGTTGTTTGAAAAATCCTATTCGGCAGATCTGATAGAAATTGGATACAAGGATGGCATCAATGTCCGGGAGCAGGTTGTTCGCCTGCTCCATGATGACTAGATCTCGACCTGAATTCCCACTTCGATCACCTGATTCGGCGGGATGCGGAAGAACGCCGTCGGTCGCTGGGCATTCTTGGACATGATGGCAAACAGACGTTCACGCCAGTGTGCCATCCCTGCTTCGCCCGGACGATTCGGTCCTTTTTCCGCGATGATGGTTTCGCGTCCCAGCACGAACGTGGTTTCATTCACGTTAAAGTTGATATCGCGCTGACGGCAGGCCTCAAGAATATGTTTCATCTTGGGGATTTCCATAAAGCCATAGTTGGCGATAATGCGGTAGATATTCGGAATCACTTCCTGAATGGAAATGCGATCGCGCTTGGAAACAAACGGCACTTCTTTGGTCTGAATCGTCAGGATCGCCACGCGCTGATGCAGAACCTTGTTGTGCTTCATATTATGCAGCAGCGGTGCTGGAACACCCCAAGGGTCACCGGCCATATATATCGCCGTGCCCGGAGCTCGCAGTGGAGGCTCACGCAGAAGCTTCTGGCAGAAGTCTTCAATAGGCATGGAGCGTTCTTTAAGACGTCGGAACAAAATCTGACGGCCCTTTTGCCAGGTCGTCATCAACAGGTAAATGATCGCCCCAATAACCAACGGCACCCAGCCCCCATGCGGGATCTTATGAACGTTGGCACCAAAGAAGGCCAGATCCATCACCAGGAAGCTGCCAAAAATGGCCGAAGACTTCAGCAGACTCCATTTCCATTTTTGACGAGCCACTTCAAACGCCAGGATTGTGGTGATCATCGTCGCACCAGTCACAGCAATTCCATAGGCTGCCGCCAGATTGCTGGAGGTCTTAAATGTCAACACCAGCCAGATCACACCGATGAACATGGACCAGTTCACAATTGGAATGTAGATCTGACCGATCTCCTGACTGGAAGTGTGAATGATGTTCACGCGCGGACAGAAACCCAGTTGGATTGCCTGACGAGTGATGGAAAACACCCCGGTGATCAACGCCTGGGATGCGATAACCGTGGCCATCGTAGAAAGCATGACCATCGGAAGCAGAGCCCATTTTGGCGCCAGCATATAGAAAGGATTGGATACAGCCTCAGGATTGTTCAGCAGCAAAGCCCCTTGACCGAAGTAGTTTAATACCAAGGCTGGTAAAGCAACAAAGAACCACGCCAGACGAATTGGTCGTTTACCAAAATGCCCCATGTCCGCATACAAGGCCTCGCCTCCGGTCACAACCAGAAACACCGACCCCAGCACCAGGAAACCCGCCATCCCATTGTTCATCAGGAACTCAATCCCATGATGTGGCAGCAGAGCTTCAAAGACATGCAGGTTTTTCGCCATCCCGCGAATACCCAACAAGCCCAGAACAGTGAACCAAATCAGAAGAATCGGACCGAAGATAACGCCGATACGAGCCGTGCCGTACTTTTGCATCAGAAAGAGGGCGTTCATCACAAAAATAGTCAGAGGAATAATGTAAGGACTAAACTGTGGAGCGACCAAGGTGAGACCTTCCATCGCCGAAAGCACTGAGATCGCCGGAGTGATAATACCGTCACCATAAAGCAAGGCCGCTCCAAACAGACCGATGATCGTCATGGTCCAGCGCCGGCGCGAAACATCCTTGGACTGCTGACTGCGCACAGCCAGAGCCATCAGGGAAAGAATCCCCCCCTCACCTTTATTGTCTGCTCTTAAGACAAACGCCATGTACTTGATACAGATGGCAAGAACCAGCGTCCAGAAGATCAAAGACAATATTCCGATCACGTTTTCTGGCGTGGGCGCCAAACCATAGTGACCGAAACACTCTTTCAATGCATACAGAGGACTTGTACCGATATCGCCGAACACCACACCAAGGGCGCCTAATGCGAGCATTAAAACATTGGAACTATTTTTGTGATGGCCTGAATTTTCGATACCAAAAACCCCGTCTAAGTTGTCGAAACAAGGTTTTAGTCTAGTTAAGTTCATCCGTGATGTCAGCAGTCCCCATGCAAGATTGACGCATCTTGCCCACATTACACGAAGTTCAGTTGCCTTTATTTTAGGCTCTTTGAGACCATAGATCTATGGCACGGAATGCACTTTTTCGCTCGAAATGGTTTTTGGCAGCCCTCTTGATCCTGGGATTGATCTACTTTGAGGGCCGCGTTCACGACCGACTGATCGCCAGCCGACAACCTACGTCGACTTCTTACTCTCAATAAACGAGTTCGCATCTAATTTGTAGGTCTTCAAGGCCTCTGCGAACTTCTGGAACCCCTTGGCTTGCTTGACCAACAGGGACTTCATCAGCTCGTCCGTCAACTGCCCTTCAGCATTGATGATCTTAAAGACATTCATCATAAAGACCCGTTCTGGAAAGATAAAGGCATTGCGGTATCCGAAAACCCCCTGCAGATGCTCCACCGGACGAAGAGCTCCAAACATCGCACCCAAACCGACAAAACAGACAGGACGGTATTCAAAGGACTCCGGGAACTTCAAGTGATCAATGAAATATTTCAAGATGCCTGGCATAGAGCCATTGTACTCTGGACACACCACAATCAGACCATCACTGCCCAGAACTTTGTTGATGTAGGGCTGCAAAGCCTCCGAAGGTTTGCCATAGTGAATGTCGTCATGCAAATGCTGCTTCAGCTCTTTCAGATCGATGATCTCAACAGCTTCGCCCAGCTCTTTGTAGATTCCCTGGATGATTTTGGAAACTTTAAGAGTGTTGGAATCGGGACGGTCTGTACCGGCGATGATATATTTCATGAGTAATTCTCCTAGACAAAGTCATATACCTTTCGCTGTAATAAAACACAAGACTCAACTGCGAGGAGCTTCATCGTGAATCCAAAAAACTGGTTCGTGCTTACAGATGGACAGGTCAACGGCCCTTTCGATGTTCAGGAAGTGGAATCCCGTGTGGCCTCCGCCAAAGAAGCTCAGATCTGGGGGCGCGGCCAAAGCGAATGGATGACGCCGACAAAATGGCGCCAGGCCGTGAAAGACTCAAGCCAGGTGGCGGTGGCCGCCAATGAACCCGAGGGACTTTGGAAAGTTCGTGTGGAAGGCAAAGACCATCCACCGATGAAATACTCCGCCCTGATTTCTTTTCTCAAAGGCATGACCGATTATTCCACAGTGGATGTTTGCTCCGACAACTCCAATGTGTGGAAGGAAATCTATTCCATTCCCCGTATCGTGGATGACCTCGGCATCAGTCGCCGGTCCCACCCCCGCGTGCCAATGGTGGGCACCCTGGCCTGCGAAAGTCCCAAAGGCGAATTCAGCTGCCGGGTGATTTCCATCAGTGAAGGGGGCCTGGGAGTCAATGATGCCCAAAACCTGCAAATTGGGGAACGATTCAAAGGCACTCTGACCAGCCCGAATCTGTTTGTGACGATCAACACAACTTGCGAAGTGGTCTATGTCGGCAATGACGGCTATGCGGGACTCCGATTTGTCGGCCTGCCGGAAGAATTCAAAAGCTCTATCATTGAATACGTGCGCAAGTTTGCCATGGTTTAAACTGCCATCTATCAAAGTTCTTTAAATGGAAAAAAGTCCGGGGCTATGATGATCTATCAGGAATGTCATGGCTGCTTCCCATTTTAGTCATCCTCTTCCTGCCCGGCTCTGTTTTTGCCGCCCGCAAAACAGAGTGGAGCCTGCATTTGGATTCAAAACTTGAAGCCACGGCCTATCCGGAAGAATATGGCGAAGACACCAATTCCGAGCTTTACGATCTGGAGCTGATCCCGATTTATCACTGGAAGTATCTGGAGTCCTGGCGCTTCTTCGCAAAACCCGTCTTTGTCGCGACTCCGAACAACAACTCTGAAGAAGAACGCTATTTCTTTGATCCTTCCGAAGCCCACATCCGCTATCAAACTGAAAGCACGTCCCTGCAGGCGGGATATAATCTTATCACCTGGGGAGTGACCGACGGCTACAATCCGGTGGATATCGTGAACTCAAGACAATATTTTGATCCTTTGCGCAGCCGCAAGCTGGGAGCCTTGTCGCTGTTGTACTCACAAAGCATGGGCAACTGGGAGCTGGATCTGATTTACATCCCTCAAAATCGCGGCTCGATCCTGCCGGGCACTGAAAGCCGCTGGCTTCCCCGTGAAATTTTCGTCCCCCAGACGGCCGACAATGATCTGCTGCTGAATCTTCCCGACAATCTTCGTTATGACTACTCATCCCGGCAGACCCTGGGGAATGCCCTGGATAACAACTATGCCTTCCGCCTGCAGCGCCGGGGGGAGTTTGTCGATGTGGCCCTTTCCGGATATGAAGGGGCTGCCAGCTTTCCGTTCGTGGAACCTGTGGTCACCGGAACGATTGTGCAGGTTTCACCGAAAACCGTGATCGACGTGGATCCTGATGTCCTGCTGAACACCTATAACTATCGCATCCGCCAGACGGGACTTTCATTGGTGATGAATCAGTGGAACATGCTTTTTAAGGCTGTTGGCAGCTACACACAAAGCCTTGAAGACAATCCCAACCTGCAGGAGTGGACCAATGAAAATGTGCTGGGCCTTGAAAAAACCTTCCCGCTGGGAGAAAGCGGTCTGCTGATAGGAATTCTTCAATATTCATTTGTGAATACAGAAAAGAAAAACGACTCGAATCTTTCGATTACAGAAATTTTTCGAAGCGCCTATATGGCCGGCGGACGTATAACATGGAAGGAAGTCTGGGGTTTCAATCTTTTGGGACTCTATGACAGCATTCATGGCAGCACCTATCAACAGTACGGCCTGAGCCGTCGCTTCCTTGATGCCTGGGTTGTGAGCGTGACGGCGGACCTGATTCAGGGAGCCGCCGAAACACCTTTAGGGGTTTATGGAAAGAACGACTCGTATTCAGTGTCGCTCAGTCGTTCTTTCTAATCTGTTTCATGGCGTCAGTTGCAGCACCAGATCCGACGAATCCGTGGTCAGCATTTTTTGCACCTGCAACGACAAACCTTCTGCCACCGGAATCTCCGGCAAGGTCATGCTGACGGTCTGCCCCCACAGGGAATCAATTATCCGATCCCGGATTGTTGAAGACTTGAAACGACGGGATGGGCTGTAACGGGAGACATACGTCGAATCATACATCCCCGTCATTCCCAGAGTCGGATTCACAAACTTCGCCTGCACCTTCCCGCCATCCAGCTTCAAAGTCACCTTGGAGGTGAATGGCAAACTGAAGTTCATAAACGGAATATAAGCCCCGGATTTTGGCGCCTGCATCCTGGCGTACATGGAAGCCTTCACCGAATACTGCAGGCCGGTTCCCGTGATCTGCACGTCCTTGTCAGAATATAAATCAAACAGGAACTTCGCAGACTTGGAATAATTCATCAACTCTGGCCAGATAAAAAACTGCACAAAGCGCGAACCCATGATGGTGGAAAAACCCGGAAGCCGGTTGGAGCTGATCTGATGCATCCACGTATTTCCTTTATAAGCCTCTCCCAACACCACATTGATAAAATCCTTGGGCAGTCGCAAAGATGCCGAACTTGCCGTTGCCGCAGCCTCTTTGTCCAGCTTCAAAACCTTGTGGGAGTCTTCAGCGACACGAGTGAAGATCACCTCCAGAGTTCCTTTAGCCAGCAAACCTTCCGTGCCGAGGTCCTTGAAGTCGTGGACCCTCATTGAAACTTCAATATCCGGACGAGCCAGCACCAGTTTCCGGATTCCTGAAAAATCAAAAGTCGCACCTTCCAGATATTTCTGCACATAACTTTTAATAAGCTCTTTCTGGGGCTCAACGAAACTGGCAGAGTCATTGGTGATCTTGGTCACCTCATTCATCAAGATGTCGGAAAAACCTTCCGCTCCGGAACATTGCACATTCCCGGCCACCACCCAGGCCCCCGGGTTCCAGGACAAGGACACCGTATCCACATTAGCACCGGCCTGAGTGCCGCCCACATTCGGAGTCACTTTCATTGCAAACTGACCTTCGCCTGACTTCATGTTCAGAACGATATCCTTGCATTGCGCCTGGACACGAAAGCGACCGATAATGCCGCCCACATTGCGCTCGACCACGTGATCCACCACGACTTCTGCAATCTTCAGTTGCGCTGCCAGACCTTTGGAGGACAGTTCCAGCGCGCTCTGGGATCCGCTCAGGGAGGGCTTTTCAAGGCGGGTCTTGATATCGATGGCGATGCCTTTGATATCAACCGGGATGGCCTGACTTACAACCCGCTGATCAGGAAATTGCCAGTTTGCGGAGAACTCCCGAGTCGTGAGTGTTTTCCACTTTTCTTCAATTAAACTTTGTTGAAATTGTCTAGGTAGTTTCAATTCGAACTCTGATTCAACAACTGTTTTAGAAAGTGCGGGTACAGTTATTAAGAATGTGAGTAGCGTGGCCGATAGTTTTGTTGTCATCATAGAACTTCGTTTCCTCATCATGTCAGGCATCTGTTTCTAAGTTACGGCTTCAACTGAAAAATCTAAAGGAACTTTTTTAAGCAGAATCGAAAGAAGACATTCCAATGATAAATACGACAATCGCCAAATTATTTTCAAAAGTTTCCGTCAAAACACTCTGCATTTCTACTCTTCTTTTTGTTTTTTTCACCACCATCCTTAGTCTGTTCGCGCTTCCCGGTTTACAAACGCAGTACAGTTTGAAGCAGTTTCTTCCAACGGATAATCCACTTCTGCAAAGAGATGAACACACCAAACAGGTCTTTCAGCTGTCCGAGGCCCAACCCTTCATCGTGACCGCCAAAATCAAAGACCCGGGCGAAAACTGGTTCGCCAAAGACAAAATTGAAAATCTGAAAAGACTCACAGAACTTCTTGCCAACTTTCCGGGGGTGAAAAACACTCTGAGCCTGGCCACCGTCCAAGGCGCCGTCAATAACAGTGACGGCCTGAGCGTCGGCCCCCTGCTGCAAAATCTTCCGGAAAAAAACTGGCGTCGTGAGACGCTGGCAAACCCTCTGATCTCTCCAACGTTGATATCACAGGATGCCCGCACGGCGTCGGTCATTGTAAACATCAAAGCCCTGAACACCAAAGACCTTCTGCATTTGCGCCAGAACCTGGAAGTCACCGCCACAGCAGCTGTGCCATTTGCGCACATTGAAATCGGCGGCACCCCCGCCGTACAGACGGATGTCGGCGTCCTGCTACAGACTGAGATACGCAACTTTGTGGTTTTGGGATTCATCGCCTGCTTTCTGGTGCTGGGGCTGATCTTTGCCAACTGGTCCCCACTGATTATCTCCTTTGTCATTATTCTTTGTGCGAACATTGTGGTTCTTGCGGTGATGGCTCTGGCTGGCTTTCCGTTTTCTGTTCTTTCCAGCACGATTCCAATTTTGACCACGGTGGATGTGGTCTCACTGATCATTCATACTTTATTAAGGTACGCCGAAGAACAAAAGAACCAGCCCCACCTGACTCACCAGGAACGTGTGATTTACACCTTCAAAGTCCTGTTGGGACCCAATTTCTTTGCCTCGACCACCACCATGATCGGTTTTTTAAGTCTGCTGATGACCAAGGTCCCTCTGATTCGCGACTATGGTGTCACGGCGGCAATTGCCATCGTGATCGGCTGGCTGGTCACCACGCTGATGCTGTTCCCCATGCTCTATTTCATGCAGGGACCCAAAGCCCGCGACTGGGCCTGGGCCAAAGCGCGCTGGGGACTGTATTTATTCCGTCGTTCCGGCATATGGGCTTTCCTGATTGTCCTGGTCTGCTCTGCTCTGGCTATCAAAGGGCAAGGACTGTCCTGGTCAGCGCGTTTGTTTGACGACCTTCCCGCCAATCATCAGGTGCGCCTGTCGACTGAAACCATCGACCGCGAACTGGGTGGGATGATTCCAGTGGATGTTGAAGTCAAAGGGCCTTCCGATTCCTGGAACGACCCACAACTGATGGCAAGGCTGGATCAGCTTTTAGTGGAACTCCGAGAGATTGAGGGTGTGGGAAGCGTCGTGGGTCTGCCGGACCTGGTGGCGGCGGCCAATTTGCACCACTCCAGACTGCCCGCCAGCCGCTCTTCGACAGCAGAGATTTTCTTCCTTTATTCCTTAAGCAGTGCCAGCCCCTTGAAAAACTTTTTGACCACCGATTCGGCCAATACCCGTATTTCTGTGCGCACCTTTGATCTGCCCTCGAATCAACTGAGCCAGGTAGTGGAGCGAATCCGCGAAAAGGCCACCAACGCCTTCCCGCAAATGTCTGTCGAAGTGTCCGGCATGGGTTCGACGATTCATCATCTGAACAATGAGCTTTCCAAGGAACTGATCTTTGGCTTCTGGCACTCGATGATTGCGATTGCTCTGGTGCTGGTTTTTGTCTTCCGCTCGGTGCGCTGGGCTCTGGTCGCCTGCATCCCCAATCTGGTCCCGCCGGCGGCCCTGCTGGGGTTTTTGGCGATCTCAGAAACTCCCATCAAACCCAGTATTGCCATTATCTTTTCAATCGCCCTGGGATTGGCATTTAACAACACAGTGTATCTGCTCGAACGCCTTCGTTATATGCAGAAAAAGTCTAATAGCAAAGAACTCGAAATCGAAAAGACCCTGTGGCGAGAAGGGAATCCTTGTCTGATATCAAGTTTGACCCTGCTTGCCGGCTTCTCCGTGTTCCTGGCTTCGTATTTTGCCATGAACCGGATCTTTGGCTTTTACATGCTCTTGTCAATGCTCGCGGGTCTGGTGGGGGATTTGATTCTTCTTCCAACGCTGTTGAAAAGTTGCCCTTGGTTGCTGGCTCCCGTACCGTGGAAAAAGGAGAAAGTCATGGCAACATCCGCAATGATCCTTTTGACAATATTTGTGGCACTGGCCCCGATCCCGACACACGCCCAACCTCTGACTACGGAAAAACTGGGAGAGGAAATGAGTCAGCGTCTGCGCTCCCGGGATGAACAGTTTCTGGTGAAGATGAAGATCATCGAAGCGGATGGCTCAAGCAAAGACCGCGAAATGAAGATCTGGCGCTTCAGCCCGCAGAAAAAAGAACATTATCTTTTGGTGCGCATGCAAAAACCCCAGGACCTCAAGGGCACCGCCCTGCTGGCCACCTTAAAGGGGGAGCAGGAAGACAAGTGGATATACCTTCCCTCCACCAAACAAACTCGCCGCCTGACCGGAGAGTCAGGCCAGGGGGGCATTTTGGGTTCAGAGCTTTCAACCGAAGACTTTGATTTCAACCGTGATCAGGGCGCACAAAACGTCATCAAAAAAGAAGCTGAGATTGGCGGAAAGAAATACCTGATTGTCGAGTCAGATGTAAACACAACCTCCCCGTCCTATTCCAAAATCATCAGCTATGTTTCAGCCACAGACTATGTGCCGGTGAAGGTGGAATGCTTCGACAAACAGGGAAAGCTTCTGAAAACCCTGGACTTTACCGGATACAAAAAAGTCGCAGGCGGCAAGATGCGCGCCTCCAAAATCAGTATCAAGAATGTGCAGAATAAAAGAGCCACCGTCATCGTCCTGTCCCAGGTGAAGATTGACCAGGGCCTGACGGCTGCGCGCTTTACACCGAAAGCGCTGGCAGAGGACTAATTCTTTTTGATGTAATCAGCAAACAGATCATCGACCCGTTCCGGCGGCAGCTGGAACGCGATGGCTCCAAGCTCCTTTAAATAAATCTCCAGGATCTGGATTTCACTTAAAGTCGGGAACTCGATTTTCATCGCTTTCATCAACAAAGCCTCGGCCTCGTTGATCATTTTGCCGAACTGGGTCCCGGCATTTTTCTCCAGATAATAAAGCACGAACAGGTACGGCATGTTTTTCACGTCCCGCAGGACGTCGCGCAGGCGCTCTCGGATGCCGACGGTCTTGGTGCGCTCCATATTGAAGATATGA
This sequence comes from Bdellovibrio bacteriovorus HD100, assembly GCF_000196175.1. NCBI lineage: Bacteria > Pseudomonadati > Bdellovibrionota > Bdellovibrionia > Bdellovibrionales > Pseudobdellovibrionaceae > Bdellovibrio > Bdellovibrio bacteriovorus. The sequence goes on along the minus strand of NC_005363.1, from coordinate 1,904,238 downwards.
GAGATGACGAATTTATAGGCCTCTTCAAGAACCTTGTCCTTCTCTTTCCCGAAATAGTAGTAAATCAAGGACCGGGTGACGTTGGATTCCCTGGAGATATCAGACAAGGTCCATTGCAAATGGCCTTTGGCCACTTCCATCTTCAGGATAGCGTTACAGACCGCAAAATAGATTTCTTCCTTCGATTGAGTTGCCATCCTGCAATTTTGACAAAAACTCCCGAATTCTGTCAATGGAAGGTGGCGAATTCGACAAAAACCCTCATTTACTGTCAACGCGTTAAAGCGACAACGGCCCTAAATCGAAATAGATTGCCTCCATTCCAACGAAGGAGTTTTTTATGTTCGCAGTGAATCATGTTGTCCAGTCCCTGGGTCAAAAATACCTGAAAACATACGGTCAAAGAATGACCGTGAATCATCAAGACCTGCTCTCTAAACAAGAGAAGAACTTTGCCAGTCTGAAGCGCGCCATGACCGGCACCCGCATCTATAAGGACCTGCGCCTGTCCCACATTCACTCTTATGAAGAGTTTGTGAACCACGTTCCCGTGTTGAGCTACGACGAATATGCGCCGTATGTGGACATGATCGCCGCAGGTCATAAAGACATTCTATTTAAAGACAAAGCGGACTATTTCGGTCTTTCTTCCGGCACCTCTGGCAAGGACTCCAAACGAGTACCTTATAATGAACGCATGATCCGCATGTTCATCAAATCCCAGAAGCGTATCGCCAGCAAGTTGTCGACTCTGGAGCCCAACATCAATCTGCTTCAAGCAGGACGCCTGACATTCGGATCTGATCCGTACCTGTATTCGCAAAATGGTTTTAAATTTGGTTACATTTCCGGGATTCTGTCCACCCGTGTTCCAAAGGCTTTGGCCAAAAACACCTTCCCTTGCCGGGAGGTGCTGGCTATTTCCAACTGGGACAAAAAGATTGAAATGCTGGTTAACGAATCCATCCAGCAGGACATTCAAGTGGTGAGCGGAATCCCTACTTATATCATCTCTATCTTTGAGGCGGTTTTGCAAAAAACCGGCAAGACTCACATCAATGAAATCTGGCCGAACCTGAAAGTCTTCGTTTATGCAGCCACCCCGATCAAACAATACCAGGAGCGTATTGACCGTCTGGTGGGCCATGAACTGAACTATTACGGCGTATATGCGGCAACAGAGGCTGCTATCGGTTTGCCATACGAAAAGTATGAAAACGGCCGTCAGCGCTATTTCCTGAACCCGGACCTGATTTATTCTTTCACTCCGGTCAATGGACCAAAAAAGAACGTGGGCCTGCACCAGATCGAAATGGGCGTGGCTTACTATCTGAACGTCGGCACTCCGAATGGAATGATTCACTATTGCATGAAAGATGTTGTTAGCTTTGACCTGAACAACGGCGATCTGGTGTTTGAGTTTGTCGGCCGCAAGTCCACTGGCATGAACCTGGCCGCAGAGAAAGTCAGCGATGATGAAATTCTGGATTGTTATTTGAATACCAAAAACTCTCTTAATGTGGATATGCGCCACTTCTTCCTGTCTCCGGTTCTGAATAACGGCAAAGCGGCTTATCTTTGGACACTGTTCGTTCCAGAAAAAGCGAACATTAACGTGGAATCTTTGGCAGCCACTTTGGATCAACAGATGCAAAAGCTTAATGGCGACTACCATGACTGCCGCGAAGTGGGTGTTTTGGGCCCAGCACAAGTGCAGATCATGAATGCAGACTATCTGCAGGCGTATTTTGAAAAAAACCGCAGCCGCGGTCAGTTCAAAATGAAAACCACATTCGAGACCGCGGAAGAATATCTGAACTTCATCCGCACCAATCTGGAACAGACAGGACTTGCCCAATGATTCTGTGGATGATTTCGGTGGGATTTTTATCTGCGTTTGCGCTGGGGCCGGCAAGCTTCAGTATCATTCGCAGCCTGGTGTCCCGCCGCACCTGGCCCTGGTCCTCGATTGCAGGCTTTTTACTGGGGGATGTGGCCTACATCCTTCTGGCAATGGCCCTGCTAAAAAGCCCGTTGTTTCACCAGGAATGGCTTAAGGTCACCCTGACCGCAATGACCGCCCTGGTGCTGTCAGCTTACTCTTTGAAAGTTCTGCTTTCCAAAGAGCAGCCAGCGTCACTTGAAATCCCCCATCAGGGATTCACCAAGAGTCTGGCTTTGACACTTTCCAACTTCCATCTGGTCCTGATCTATGCCGGTTTGTTCGTTCACTTGCGTGAGGCGCAGTCCCTGTGGCTGGGAGTTGTCGTGTATCTTCTGACCTTCGTAGTCAGCTTCCTGGCTCTTTTGTGGGGGCTAAAAAGACTGCACGGACCTATTAAAAAATTCTTAAGAAAAATCGAAATCGTGGCTGCCTGCGGTTTCTTCTGCTTTTCAATTTACCTTTCTGTGGGGATTCTATGAAGCGTCTTCTTATTCTGGCTCTTTTACTTCCCGGTTCGGCTTTTGCGGACTGTGTTCTTAAAAATGAACTGCAAGGTCAAAAACACTTTGTCTGTCAGGCTCCGGGAGCCTCTAAATCTGTGCATGTGCTGGACCTGAAGGGTGGTTTTTCCGAGACCGCCTATTTCCATGGCTATTTCCTGAAAAAAGAAATCGAGGCTGGTGTCTTGAAGGGTGTTCAGGTCAGAACCGAACGCGCGTTTTCAGCTTTGGACAAAAAATCCCAGGACCAACTTCTGTTGATTAAAAAATGTGTGATCGACAACTATCGCGCCAGCGTTTCTGATGAATTCAAAACGGGCTTGAAGAATCTGCACCGCGGATTAAAAGACGCCGGAAGCCAGGTGTCTTGGGGCGCGTTTGAAGAAAGCAATTACATGGTGGAATTCTCTATCTTTGCTGATTCCATGCAAAGACAGATGGATGAAAGCCCCCGCAAAGGAGCCCTGAAGGTTTTTGCCTCTTGTGCACCTTATTTTATCGGGAACACTCTGGCGAAGCCCTTCAAGCTGCTGGCTCAGGGTTTGAGATCCATTAAAATGGGCTGCACAGGGATCAGTGCATCTGCGAGCAGCTCCAGAGATGGAGCCCTTCTTCATGGTCGCAACTTCGACACAGGCCTTTTGGGTTTCTATGAACCTGAACAGGTCATCGTGATCAACCGTCAGAAAAACGGAACCACGTCGGTGGGTCTGGGCTCTGCGGGCCTGCACTATGCCGGCGGCATCAGTGGCATCAACAGCCACGGTCTTTCCGTAAGCTTGCATGAGCTGCAAACCGAGGGCACCCAGATTCGCTATGATCGTGGTGAATCCGACATCGCCCCTTACCTGCTGCATTCCGTTCTGTTGAAAGCACGCAACCTGAATGAAGCTATTGCCATGATCCAGACCCGCAAGGGCTTTGGGGCGTGGACGTTCTTTATCTCAGACGCCAAAACCGACGAATCCGCTTCCATAGAGTTGAGTGGAGATACCGTGGTGGTGGCTCGTCGTGCCCAGAACAAATTCCTGGGCCAGAGCAATCATTTCCTGGGTGGCAAAACCAGCCAGGAAGGCTATGAATACAGCCTGAATAAAACCCTGGAAACCCGTGCGCGTCTGGCCCATGTCGAACGCACACTGAATGAAGATTTCGGAAAAATTGATGCCCAATGGGTGATCAATCGTTTAAGTGGTCACACCGACGAGCTGGTGGGCGCCAGATCCTTTGGTCGCACCACCACAAAACTGTACACAGCAGCGACGCACGTGATGCAACCAGGTCGCATGCAATGGTGGATGAGTGTGGCTGAAACTTACCCGACCAACCGTTCTCACTTTGTGGGCTTCCGCCTGCTGGGTCCAGGACAAAAGGCTCCGGTCGAGATTCTGGGAACCACCAAAGCGTGGGAAGACCCAACGAAGCCTGCCTGGTATGACTCCATGAAGTACTATATTCAGGCTTATCTCGCCAATGAACAGGATCACAGCTCTATCGCAGGTCTGGATCGCACCCTGGCGTTGCTTGAAACTGCTTCGGCCACAGCCGCTCAAGATGGCGTGTTTGAATTCCCGTATGAATTCATGTGGGCCCGGATCAAGGTTCTGCGCGCGGCGAAGAACATCATGAGCGGTCAGCGCGATATCGCCTACACCGATCTGACGGAAGCACAAGAGCGTCTGAATACGATCTCTGCGCGTTTGGGTTCAGGTCTTCATGACTATGAAAACTTCCAGCTGGATCTGTGGAGATTCCGCGCGGAAACCCTGAAGCCTCAGGCAAAACAATCCCGGGCTGCCCAAGGAGCTTTCCGTCAGGAAGCGCAAGGATTGTTACAAGGTTTGATTTCCAAATACCCTCGCCAAAGTGAACTCTATGATTTGCAGTGGAGTTTGGGCGAAGAGGCACAATTGTACATTGTCCTTGATGCCGAGATCCGTCTGGGAACTGTGGAATAGCTAAGGTGGGGTGGTGGCGGTCTCAGTCAGGACCCGATCGAGGCTGCCGTCTTTTTTCATGGACTCAATGGTCCTAGAAAAAATATCGGCAAGACGTTTGCCGTCTTCGTTGTCCTGAAACGCATAGTACACGACCTGCTCTGACAGAGGCTGGTTTCGATCAAACTCAATCTGCTTCTGTCCGCTGAGTTGCAGTGCCTTCAACCCTGAACGCTCTTCCACGACAAAAGCATCAATCAGTCCCTTGCCCAACTTTTTCATATTCAGCACATCGTCGGCCGCCATTTCAAAGCGGATCTTTTTATTGCCGATGAGCTCTCTGACATAAGGATAGCGGAAGGTCAGACCGACCTTTTTGCCTTCAAGATCTTTGAGGCTTCTCAGGGGTTTGTCCTTTTTGTAAAAGACATAGTCCACCTTACGATAGAAAGCGGTGGATTTGGCCGTGGCCTGGGGGACATACACATCCAGAGCCGGGAAGAAACCGTCGACTTTATTGTTGGAAAATGCCAAAAGGGTTTTCCCCGTGGGATAAACCAGGATCTCAATCTGTCGGGAATTGCGTTTCGCGATTTCGCGGGTGAGATTCACAAAAAGTCCGCGCTCGGGACTTTCCACCATCAAGGGAATGGCGAACGTCGCCAGAACTATCGGCTTGGCCGATGCCACCGACGTCAAAATCAGCAAAGCTGTTACGTGCGCAAACAAAGACATAACTAAGTAAAGATTTATTGATGGTATTTAGCAAGGTCTTTTCAACCCGGGTAACGTTACAAATTTAGATGCTTTTAAGACCCAAAGTGGAGTTGCGTTTGCCTTGAAACCCCTCACGCAGGACCACTTCAAAGCCCTGGGATTTCAAAGCGCGCTTCAAACTGCCCTTGCAAGCATAGGTTGTCAGAAGGCTTTTCTCTTCAGCCCCTTCGCGCAGAATCTTATTCAGGAACTCTTCCTCCCAAAGATGCGGAGACGTCTTGGAGCTGAAGGCATCATATAATATGCAGTGATATTTCGACACCAACTCCACGTCGGCAGAAAGCGCTCCGCTGATTTTACTGATGTCAGAGAAGTGATTTTTCAAGAAAAACTTAAGATCCTGCGGATCCAGATCCGTGTGGCGGCAAATACTTTGCAAAACCTGATCATAGGTCTGCAGCACTTCCGGATGAAGATTCGCACGATCCTCATGCAGCCACTGAACAAAAAACTCGCGCAGTTCTGGCACGCTTTCATAACTTGTGATCAATCCCACATCAGCCGCGGTTTTTCCCATAAGTAAAGCTTCACGGGCGATCACCAGTTCAATGTAACCAAGCCCCAGGCCCACTACCAGAAAATGAGGTTTCTGGACTTTCTGCAGAACCTGCGCTGCGGGCTGCCCATAGATCATCAGCGTTTCAGAGCAGGCTCCGCCCGAGTGATGCATGGTTTCGCCGCGATCCGTGGCGCCATCGATGGATTCCAACAGACGTAAACTGGGACTTTCATCACCTGTGATCTCAATTTCAAATCCAATATCGGCCCAAGACTTCATTTGATTGACTTCCCGCAGAAAAAACCTGTAAAAGTGCCTATGGAAAAAGGCTGGTTAGGGGTTCCCTATCATACTATCAGTGAGCACTACAATAAACTCTTTGGTGAAAAGGTTTATAAGGTGCCAGTTGCTGTTGTTGACGACTGCCCGAACCGCCGTGGCCTGAAAGGCATGCAGACTTGCGTGTTTTGCGATGTTTGGGGTTCTGCCGCCAACGCCGAAAGCCTTTCCATGGAACTTCGTGCACAGATCGAAAAGTACCACGGTATTATCAGCAACAAGTACAACGCCAAGGCGTTTTTGATCTATTTCCAGGCCTACACCAACACCTTCACCAAGGTGTCCGCTCTTAGAAACAATTTCGATGTGGCTTTGTCTTACCCCTGGGTGAAAGGCTTCACCGTGGGCACCCGTCCGGACTGCCTTTCCAAGTCTGTTTTGGACTTGTGGCAGGAGTATCACGAAAAATCGTTTGTGGCGGTCGAACTGGGTGTGCAGAGCTTCTATAATGATCAGCTGGAGTTCATGCGCCGGGGGCACACGGCAGAAGATTCCATCGCGGCCATTAACAAAATCGCTTCCTCCACGACCGTGGATCTGGGCATTCATCTGATCTTTGGAAGTCCCACGGAAACTGATGAACAGATCATTGAAACCGCGAAGATCTGCAACGATCTGCCGATCACCAACGTAAAACTGCACAACCTGCACGTTCTGAAAAACACACCTCTGGAAGAGATGTATCACAAGGGTGAATTCCTACCGATCGACAAAGACACCTACACACGCCGTGTGGAGCTGTTCCTGCAGCATCTTTCCCCGCGTTTGGCTTTGCACCGTCTGGCGGCGTACTCTTCGCGCTGGGATGAACTTGTGGCCCCCGAGTGGACAAGAAACAAGATGGGAATACATCAGCATATTATCGATGTTTTGCGCTCCCATGGCTCTTACCAGTCCCAAAACTTTGCCGCTTTGAACGAGTCCGACCTGCTTTTGCAGAAACGTTTGTTCGAAAAATCCCAAAGAACAGACGCAGTCCGTGCCTAGTTTCTGCACAATTTAAGATTGTGTAAGATCAGTACAGGGAAATTTCAGCTTTAAGCCCCCAAATTTAAGGTTTCAGCACTGGACTTTAGTTTTACGAGGTAAAATTACAAGCTCTTGCCAGTTTTGTTTGCACGACAGATGAGTCAAGGGGAAGTCTTTTTCTGCTTATTTGATGGGCAACGTCACAAAAAAATCGGCGTTATTTTTAAAATTGTTCTTGAAACATCTCCGAAAGAATTACAAGATCGGAATTGAGAGAGATACCCGGCATATGGATATGTCACCAATTAGAGACCACTAGATATAGTGGCAAGCCGAAAGGCAACTAAGGGGGATTCAAGGGAAACAGCTAAGGATTAGCAACTTCGTTCTCACCAATTACCATACAACTTTATATATGCATTTAACCAGACCTAAGTCTTTGCGAGGGGTGAAGATCTTGGGGCGGGATTTTTTTGCCCAAACGGAACTGGGCAGAGGGGATACAGCCATGTTGGAAACAACAGCTCACATCATGAGAGTTAAAAAGCGCGATGGCACACTGGAGCCAGTGGACGTGACAAAAATCGTTGAGCGCGTAACCAAGAACTGCCAGGGGTTGACTCAGGTGGATCCTTTGCGTGTTGCCACCAAGGCGATCAGCGGTCTTTACGACGGCGCTTCCACAAAGGAATTGGATAACCTTTGCATCCAGACAGCTTCTTTGCTGATCGGCGAAGACCCAGAGTATTCCCGTCTGGCGGCCCGCCTTCTTTCCACATATATTGACGAAGAAGTTCGTTCTCAGAAGATCCAATCTTTCGCGGACTCTGTCAGCTTCGGCTATCAGGCAGGTCTTCTTGCTGAGCACACTTACAAATTCGTTGAAACCAACAAGGCAGCTCTTTGCGCAGCTATCGAGCCGTACAGAACAGACCGTTTCGAATACTTCGGTCTAAGAACTGTTTACGACCGTTATCTGTTGAAAAACCCAACAACTCGTCAGGTGTTTGAGACTCCTCAATACTTCTTCATGCGTGTTGCCTGCGGTCTGGCGCAATCCGTGGAAGAGGCTATCGAGTTCTATCGCTTGATCTCCTCTCACGACTACATGCCGTCCACCCCGACTTTGTTCAACTCCGGAACCATGCGTCCGCAGATGTCTTCTTGTTATCTTTTGGATTCTCCAAGCGATGACTTGTCTGCCATCTATCAGAAATACACGGACATCGCCCTTCTGTCCAAATTCGCCGGCGGTATCGGCGTGGCTTACTCCCGCGTTCGTTCCCGTGGTTCTTTGATCAAAGGAACCAACGGTCACTCCAACGGTATCATCCCTTGGCTGAAAACAATGGATTCTTCCGTTGCGGCGGTCAATCAGGGTGGTAAACGTAAAGGGGCAGCCTGCGTTTATCTTGAAACTTGGCACGGTGACATCGAGGAGTTCCTTGAACTTCGCGACAACACGGGTGACGAAGCAAAACGTGCGCACAACCTGAACTTGGCAAACTGGGTTCCAGACTTGTTCATGAAGCGCGTTGAAGCTGATGCGATGTGGTCTTTGTTCGACCCGAAAGTGGTTCCTCATTTCGTGGACACTTACGGTGAAGAGTTCGAAAAAGCTTACGTTGAAGCCGAAGAAAAGAAACTTTACATTAAACAACTTAAAGCTCGCGACCTGTACAGCCGTATGATGAAAACATTGGCTCAGACTGGTAACGGCTGGATGACTTTCAAAGACCATGCGAATTTGAAAGCCAACCAGACTGGCGAAGCTGGAAATGTGATCCACCTTTCCAACCTGTGCACAGAGATCCTTGAAGTGACCTCTGACAAAGAAACTGCAGTGTGCAACCTAGGTTCCGTGAATCTGGCTCGCCACGTGGAAAACGGTCAGTTCAACTTCGAAAAACTGGCTCGTTCTGTTCGCACGGCTGTGAAATACCTGGACCGCGTTGTGGACATCAACTTCTACCCGATCCCAACAGCTCAGGACTCCAACCACAAATGGCGTCCAGTGGGTCTGGGCGTGATGGGTCTGCAGGATGCTTTGTTCCTTATGAAGCTTCCGTTTGACTCTGCAGCGGCTCGTGATCTTTCTGCTAAAGTTCAGGAAGAGATCTATTACAATGCATTGGTTACTTCCTGTGAATTGTCTGAAAAACACGGCCCTCACGGCGCCTTCGAGCAGACAAAAGCAGCCAAAGGTTTGTTGCAATACGACCTTTGGGGTGTGACACCTTCTCAACCAGAGCGTTTCGAGAAGTTGAAAGAGAAAATCAAAAAGCACGGCCTGAGAAACTCTTTGATGATCGCGATTGCTCCAACAGCAACTATTGCTTCCATCGTGGGTTGCTACGAAGCGATCGAGCCGCAAGTTTCCAACTTGTTCAAGCGTGAGACTCTTTCCGGAGAATTCATGCAGATCAACAAGTACCTTGTGAGTGACTTGAAAGCGATGGGCATCTGGACTGAGGAAGTTCGTAACGAAATCAAACTTCAGGACGGCTCTATCCAGGACGTGGCGATGATTCCTCCACAAATCAAGGAATTGTACCGCACTGTTTGGGAAATCCCGATGAAGTCCTTGGTTGATATGGCTGCCGACCGTGGCGCCTACATCGATCAGGCTCAATCTTTGAACTTGTTCCAGGAAAGCCCGACTATCGGCAAACTTTCCTCCATGTACATGTATGCATGGAAAAAAGGTGTGAAGACGACTTATTACCTTCGCTCTCGTCCTGCGACCAAAATCGCAAAAACGACTGTGAAAGCTTCCAGCAACTCTGCAAATCCAACAGCTTCTGAAAGCATGATGGACGCAGCTCCTGCTCAAGAAGCCAAGAAGTCTTACTCTGACGCAGAAGTCATCGCATGCTCCCTGGAAAACCCAGAAGCCTGCGAAGCTTGTCAGTAATCGCGGCTTGCCCGCGGAGTGCTAAGGGGGCACAAGCCCCCGAAGCCGAACCTGCAGCGGCAGCTGCGGAGAGCTGACGGGACGACAGTCCCACAAGCTAAACCAGCGCATTTTAGCGCGTACTTTTTTTGGAGTTTTTTATGATTTTGGATCCTGGCTTTGACCTGACTTTGCGCCCGATGAAATACCCGATTTTCTACGAAATGTACAAAAACGGGATCAAGAACACCTGGACTGTGGACGAAGTTGATTTCTCTACAGACCTTGTGGACCTGCACTCCAAAATGACTGAATCAGAAAAACATCTGATCCGTCGTTTGGTGGCTTTCTTCGCAACGGGTGACTCTATCGTGGGTAACAACCTGGTGTTGAACCTCTACAAGCACGTGAACTCTCCAGAGGGTCGCATGTACTTGTCCCGTCAGCTTTATGAAGAAGCTTTGCACGTTCAGTTCTATCTGACACTTTTGGATAACTACATTCCAAATCCAGATGAGCGCGCGGAAGCTTTCGCAGCTGTTGAAAACATTCCGTCCATCAAAAAGAAAGCCGACTTCTGCTACAAGTGGATTGATTCCATCAACGAACTGACAGAGCTGAACACGATCGAAGATCGTCGCCGCTTCCTGATGAATCTGATCTGCTTCGCAACTTGCGTTGAAGGTCTGTTCTTCTATGCAGCCTTCGCCTACGTTTACTTCCTGCGCTCCAAAGGTCTTTTGGCTGGTTTGGCGTCTGGTACCAACTGGGTCTTCCGTGATGAGTCCATGCACATGGCCTTCGCGATCGAAGTTGTTAAAACAGCTCGCAAAGAAGAGCCAGAATTGTTCAACCAGCAAATGGAAGACATGGTTGTGCAAATGCTTGAAGACGCCATCGAATGCGAGATGGAGTTTGCTCACGACGTACTGAACCTGGGTGTTGCCGGCCTGTCTGCGAAAGACATGAGACAATATCTTGAGTACTGCGCTGATCAACGCCTTGAAAGCCTGAACATTGCTCCACGCTACAACGTGAAGAATCCGTTCATCTTCATGGAACTTCAGGACATGCAAGAACTTGCCAACTTCTTCGAAAGACGCGTTTCCGCATACCAAACAGGCGTATCCGGCGCAGTTGCCTTCGACGAAGCGTTTTAGCCTACGGCTAGGATGTCGTAGCGCCGGCAGGCGCGGAGACTGGACTTCATCTGAAAAGCAACATTCTTTGGATCTTCTTTTTTCTAATCTGCATGGGGGTGGGATTTCTGCACGGAGTCCTGCCCCAAGGCATTTCTCGAAGCTACTTCAGCACTCCCCGGAAAATTTCAGTTCTGACCACGGATGAAGTCCTGTTCCCGATGAACTTGCGTCAGGAACTGGAAGAAGAACTTCATGTGCGTTTTTCCGTCACAGTGACCCGTGACTGGGAATCCATGCTGGCCAACGTGGTGGCAAGTCCTTCCGCCGATTTGATCTTTCTGCCTTCGTACTGGGCCAACACTCTGGCGCACCAGAATCTTTTGGCCAATGTGGCCGGCATTCAAGGGGAACTGCTGCGACGAGTGTCGACGGATTTCGTAAAAAGCCGCAACCCCGAGACCTTCACTTTTTTGCCCATTTACTGGATGAAGACCGGGATCGATACTCCACTGGATGAAACCTTCCTGGATTATCTGAAAAACAAAAAAGAGACCTTCTTGTTTCTGCTGGCGGATGAAGATCTGCTGCTAAAACACTTTCAGACCTGGAAAGAACAGGGCTTGTTGGAGCAAATTAACAGCAAACGAATCCTGACCCTGCAACTGGATCAACTGAGCAAAACCAGTGATGAGGGTGCTGTTGAAACGCCGCTGAATCGCGACTTCCGCGGAGGCACGCACCCGTTCTTAAGCGCCCTCTTAATCTGGGGAGCCGCCATCCCGGCAAACTCCACCCAGAAGGAACTGGCGTTGGAGATTCTTGAGGTTCTGACCAATGTGGAGCACCAGGAAAAGGGACTGCTGGGCACTCCCTTTAATTCGACCTTCTCAACAGTGACCGGAAAAGAAATTCCACTGCACAGACGCGCCGACTTCATCCGCGATCTGGAACTGAAGGACACGCTGATTCTTGAAACCAAGGATCAGGAAGCACCTTTGAAACTAAAAAACGATTTCAATTTTATTTTGTAAGAGTGAACGTCGGAGCCGCCCGGGCTTCGTTCATCACGGCATTTCCATCCGCATCGAAGGCCTGCATGATGATTCGCAGGCTGTAAACGCCGGAAGCCAAAGATGCAATATTCAACGAGAAATTAAAGCGCCCGTTTTTACAAGTGGCATAGTTGGCATTGGCTGCCGTTGCCGGATTTGTGTCCACCAGGCTCATTTGTGTGGAGCCATTCATCACAATCAGTCTGTGGGAAGGATAAGTCGAAACATAGCACTCGCCGGTGATTTCGGCTTTGGTGTCTGTGTTTTTCATGTTGATCGTGGGAGAGAAAAGCTGAACTGTCAGTTCTTCTGATTTGGGAGTTTTATCCAGCGTATGAGTGCTGGAATCATTTTGTTTATCAGTCAACAGTGAATCGCCTTCAACTGGCTGACAGGCCGCCAACAGAAGACAAAGACTTGAAAGTCCTGCAAAATATCGTACTGATCTCATGAGCTCCCCCACCTTTATAGAATAAATGAGGTGCAGGGACGCTTAAACGAGTTTTTTCATCAGGTCCAGTTTTGAGACATTTTCCCCGTCCCAAATTGCGATAAAGGCGGTTTTACTTAAAAAGCCCCCGGATTTTCACTTCCAACAACGGACTCAACCCTGTCGTGATCCAGGTTAACTGATGATTCTTATCCAGCAAAGCCGTCGTCGGCGTGGCGCGAACTCCATAAAGACCGGCCACCTGACCGCTGATATCCACCCCAACCAGGAAACTATAACGCCGCTGATCCACGGTTTTCTGAACAAGATGGCGATCCTCCAGGCTGGAAACGGCCAGGACCGAGTCCGCCGGGATAACTTTATCATCAATCAGCTTCTGCAGACGAGAAAGCTCCACTTCACAAGGGCCGCACCATGTGGCCCAAAAAACCACCACCAGAGCCTTCCCCGTTTCTTCTGATTCAAACAAGGTTCCATCCAGCAAAGGCACGGCAAAGGACGGCGCAGGCTGATTTTGTTTTCTGAAGTTTTCAATGACACCCGGAAGGCGATTGATCAGAACCCACAAGACTGCCACAACCAGCAGTCCATTTACGATTTTTCCAATCAGGGCTTTGTTCATTTAAAGGCGCACCACAGAGCGGGTTTTCTCAAGCGTCTTTTCCAGAAGCTGCGGATCCAGGAACAGGAAGTACGTGGACACCATCACCGTGGCAAAAGGGATCAACCCCATAAACACACCGATCCCCGCGTGGAACGAAAGTCCCAACAACAAACACAGGTAACGAGTCTTGGGCCAGGCCACCATCGCCGGGAAATAAATCTCAAACAGAATCGTCACATAACCAATCACCGGGATCACCCACGGGAAGTGGCGCAGGAAGGAAAAGTCCATCGTGGTCATCTGGGGATTTGCCAGAACACTCCACAAAGCGGTTCCGTCCCACCAGCTGCCACCTTTGAGTTTTTCCCACCCGGTGTAAGCATAGATCACAGAAATCTGAACCTGCATCATGCGAATCATCATCGAGCTGACCGTGTCGCTGAGTTGGAACGTCTTTTTTCTGCGCACCAGATTCACGACACTCAAACGTTCGCAGCTTTGCGTGAAGGACATATAAAACAGGAACAAAGCCCCGATCACATCCGCACCAAAGTTCACAGCGTAGTTTCTTTGCAGGAAACCGGCATTGATGATCCAGGCAATCCACATCAACCAGCGGCCGCCAATCCCCACAGTCAGCAGCGCCAACAGCACCACCAACACCAGATTCATGACAAAGTTCATGCTGTCCGGCCAGAACGTCCACAAGAACAACGGCCGCCCCAGTTCCGGCATCACTTCCAGCGCACGACTGCGCGGAATCCAGCTGGAATCGGTGTAAAATTCCAAATTATAGAAACGGGTCAGATTCATATACAGCAGAGTCGCACACAACATGACCCGCATAGAGGCAAGCCCCAGCAGACTTTGCGGTGCAAACCAGAACTGATCCCAATGAGCCCAGAGCTTTTTAATCATAAACTCTCCTCATCCCCACCCGCGCAGGAATAGGATTCCCGAATGTACTGGACCTCTTTGGACAGATCACTGACGCTGTCTTCACGGAAACGCACGGCCTGATCCAGGAATGGAATGGTCTCTATCACGTGCTCCATATCCACCGAAGTGGCACCCGGATACTGACGGCAGAACCACGGCCCCATCAGCACGCGCAGGCGCTTGGGATCCAGCACCATATAGCGCATCAAAGCCCACTCACGCTTGCGGGTGATGTTCGGCAAAGGACGGTCATCCTTGGCGATTTCCAAAGGGAAAAAACCATAAACCGGCTCTTTGGCCTCTTCGCCGGCGTTTTCACCTTCGGTGTACAGATAATTGACTGTGTATTTCAGATACATGGGATGGGCTGGCTCGGGGGAAAAGAAATTCCACCCGGCATTCAAACCCACCGTGTTGGCGTAGGGGGTGACCACGTTTGCAGTCACCCGCCCGAAATAGGCACCCACATTGGGCATCACCAACATCACAAAGATATTATATACGATCCAAAGACTCAGAAGAGTCTTAAACAGAAGCTTCACCTTCTTCATCAATGTCGTCCGCCTCACCCAGGAATGGCAACTCTTCTTCTTCGGAAGATTCATCATCAGAGTCAGCGAATAATTGATCGTCTGAAGCCTCATCCAGATCTTCGTCGTTATCAAATGCTACGACAGCTTCTTCCAGCTCGGAATCATCCCCGTCGGTGGATTCGTCCAGAGATTCACTCTCGGATTCGTCCATGGAAGCTTCCAAAGTCTCTTCAGATCCTTCCTCAGAGATTTCTTCGCCGTTTTCAGCAGTCACTGCCGGCTTTTTCATGTTTTCCAAAGCAGCGGCTTTCTTTTCAGCTGCCATGGCCACCAAAGTGGTTCCCGCAGCCAAAGCCTCATCGTACTTCGTCAGCCAGTTTTGATCACGAGTGGAAACCGGCTCGCCGAATGCCAAAGCATCACGGATGTTCTGAGCGCGTTCCTGATCACGTTTTTCAGCCTGACGGCGCTTTTCTTCCTCAAAGAAGTTGGAAGAAGTCGCGATGTCCTCCAGCTGTTCCTGGATCTTCATCAGCTCTTCCTCTCCTTGAGAGTAAGAACCAATGTAAGTTTCAGACATGCTATCGGTGATGGTGGAAAGAGTCGGTTTTTCTTCCGCCTGCTGTTCATCAATACCATCCGGCAGAAGCTCATCAATCTGGGACAGGGTTGGAAGCTCTTTCAAGCTTCTCAGACCAAAGATCTCCAGGAACTTTCTGGTGGTGCCGTACTGCATAGGACGGCCTGGAAGTTCAGATTTACCTTCGAAGCAAACCAGATTTTTCTCCATCAAAGCACGCAGCAAGTGACCGGATTCAACGCCGCGGATTTCGTCCACTTCCGCTTTCACGGTCGGCTGTTTATAGGCCACGATGGAAAGAACTTCCAAAGCCGGGCCGGAAAGTTTGAACTGACGCGCTTTCAATGTGCGCTTCAGGAATTCCATATTGTCAATTTTAGTGCGCAGCTGGTATCCACCCGGAACTTCTTCCAGGGTCACACCACGACGGCCGCCAGCGTATTCAACGGCCAGCTGATCCAGGGCGCGGCGGATCTTGTCACCACGGATGTTGGTCCCTTTGAACAGTAGTTTCAAAGAAGCCAGACTTACAGGTCTGTCTGAAGCAAACAGCACGCTTTCCACGATGCTTTCAAGGCGCTCTTCCTCGACGAATTCCACTTCTTCAATTTCAGCGGAATCAAAACCGTCAAGCTCCGTGCCGTCGACAGACACTTCGTCTTCTTCTGCAGTGGCCTCCAGGGCGTCCACTTCATCATCAGACACTTCCGGAAGGAAACCTTCCGATTCCTCTTCTTCCTGCAGGAATACAGAGGCGTCGGACTCAATGCCATCGGCGGAAAGCTCGTCAGTTTCAACGTCAGCTTCAGTTTCGAAGCCTTCAGATTCTTCAGCGTGATTCATTTCTTCGTTGATCAAATCGTCTTTTTCTTCAGACATGGTCCCCTCTACACTTCCGTCACGTCATCTTTAAACAATTCACTCTCAGCAGCCAAGATTTCGTCGTCCGTGGCGATATCATCGACATTTGTATCAACAAAAGCGATGTCGTCTGTGAGACCAGCACCCAAGTCCATTTGCAGCTGGTTGTTTTCTTCTTCAGTTTCTTCATTCTCCGCCAAAAGATCTTCGTCAGCGTCGATCTTTTTGGTTTCTTCCATCATTTTTGCCGCAACTTCATCAGCGCGCATGGAATCGTACTCTTCAACCCGGCTCAAAACGTCAGTTTCGATCGGTTTTTTGGTATCAACCCAGATGTCAGAATAAGCTTCGGTCTGATACAGACCCACAAAGCCCATTTTACCCAGTTCAAGCAAAGACAGGAAGGTGATCAGGGCCTGGCGGGCGCGGTCTTCCGTTGCCGTCACCATCTCCATCATTGTGGTTCTTTGACCGACAATCAGACGATCCTTCATTTCAAGGATACGGCTGGAGATGGACTGGGCTTTCGCCGCCACCTGGTGAATTTTCTTTTTAACTGCACGGGAAATACGACGGTAGCTGGCGATCAAAGAGAACAGGGCGTTGTCCTCAAGAACAATTTCCTCTTCTTTTTCATCCAGCTTTTCACGGGTTCCACGCAACCACACATCACGACCCACCAGCGGGCGATCGTAAAGAAGCTTCGCTGCTTCCTGGTACTTTTGGTATTCAAGAAGTTTCTGAACCAGCTCTTTGCGCGGATCTTCAACTTCGATAGCTTCGCCGTTTTCGTCGTACTGAGGCAAAAGCATGCGGGATTTGATCTGGATCAGAGTCGCAGCCATGGCCACGAACTCTCCGGCAACTTCCAGATCCAGTTCTTTCATCAATTTGATATATTCAAGGTATTGTTTGGTGATCTCATGGACTTTGATATCCATGATGTCCATTTCCTCTTTACGGATAAGGTAAAGAAGAAGTCCAAGAGGTCCTTCGAATTTAGGCAACTGTACTGTAATACTCATGAAAGATGGTCCCCTCTACCCTTTCACTAAAACCGGAACGCACTTCGCAGTCCCCGTCCAAACGCCGAAGATTGAATCAAGCGGCTTTGGATTATTCAACAACTCTTTAAAGGCCCCACCCGACGCGTTTGCGCCGCAGCAAAGCCTTAAACCCCCACCCCATTCAATGCAAGATTGATCAGGTGCTGAGAACTCCAGATCACCGGCTCAGCCAGGAAGCGCAACATCCCCGTCAACACCAGCACCATCAAAACCATGCTGGTGATGTGTTCATTCTGTTCAAGCTTATAATTCAAGCTGGCAGGCAGGAAGCGCGCCAGCACCTTGCCACCATCCAGCGGATGCATCGGCAAAAGATTGAAAACAGCCAGGAACATGTTGGTAACAATAAAGGTCTGAAGAATCGCCACCGCCCCTTTGGCATACATGCCGAAAGAGTAGTACTTGGCCACCAGAGCAATCGCAAAAGCGCCCACAAACGCCAGCAGGATGTTCGAAAGTGGACCCGCCAAAGCGATCCAGAACATATCCACACGAGGGTTTTTAAGGTTGCGGGAATTCACCGGCACCGGTTTCGCCCAACCAAAAAAGATCGGCGAAGAAAATACAATGGCCGCGATCGGAAGAATCAACGTCCCGATCAAATCCATGTGTGCCACCGGATTCAGAGTCAAACGACCCATCTGCTCCGCAGTGTTGTCCCCACGTAGACGCGCCACCCAACCGTGCGCAAACTCGTGGAAGCAAAGTGCAAAAAGAAAAGGAATAAAGTAGACACCAATCTTGGCGCCGATTTCCATCATATCCATACAACCTCACGCTAAAACACACCTAGACTCATGTCTAGTGCGATAAAACACTTGCACATTTAAAGTGCAATTCAGCTTAACACAGCTTGTTAAGAGAAAAGCTCCCATCATTCCAAGGTCTTGAATAAATCTGCCAAAAACGTTACCGTGACCCCCGTTTTTACAAACAGTTTTAAAACAGATTTAAAACGGTTCTGAACACGTTTTAACAAGAACTGAAGCCCAGCCCTAGGAGCCTTACTGGCTCAGTGGCGAGTTCCGCAGCAGCCACATTCCCAAAGGGAATGGCGTCCGCGAGGACTGTCCGAAGCCAATGAGGCGGTAAGGCTCCTAGGGCTGGGCTTCCGATCGAAGGGAAATAAGATGTCTGATATGACTCATGCGCGTCCGGCGCTGACTGTACTTTCTGAAGATGAAATGGCGTTCCGCGATGCTGTAAGATCTTTTGCAGAATCCGAAATCAAACCTCATGTGACTCACATGGACGAAGAAGCCAAGATGAAACCAGAAATCCTGACGAAGCTTTTCGAAATGGGTTTGATGGGTATCGAGACTCCTGAAAAATGGGGCGGCGCTGGCTCCACATTCTTCATGGCCTGCCTGGCAGTTGAAGAAATCGGCCGCGTGGACGGTTCTGTTTCCGTTCTTGTAGACGTTCAAAACACTCTGACAACAAATGCCTTCCTTAAATGGGGTACTGAAGCTCAGAAATCCAAATACCTGGGCCAGATGGCTTCCAAAGACGTGGGCGCTTACGCTTTGTCTGAATCTTCTTCCGGTTCTGATGCTTTCGCATTGAAATTGAAAGCAGAAGACAAAGGTGACAAATGGGTTCTGAACGGTTCCAAATTGTGGATCACCAACGGTAACGAAGCTAACATCTTTATCGTTTTTGCCAACATGGCGCCTGAAAAAGGCTACAAAGGCATCACGGCGTTCATCGTTGAGCGTGGCTTCAAAGGCTTCTCAGTTGGTAAAAAAGAAGACAAACTGGGTATCCGCGCTTCTTCCACTTGCGAATTGCTGTTTGAAAACTGCGAAGTTCCAAAAGAAAACGTTTTGGGCGAAGTCGGCAAAGGCTACAAAATCGCAATTGAAACACTGAACGAAGGCCGCATCGGTATCGGCGCTCAGATGATCGGTATCGCTCAAGGCGCTTACGAAGCGGCTTTGGGTTACGTAAAAGGTCGTGAACAGTTCGGCAAACCAATCGCTCACTTCCAGGGCGTTCAGTTCCAGTTGGCAGAAATGCGCACAGAGCTGGAAGCAGCTCGTTTGATGGTTTACAATGCCGCTCGCCTGAAAGACGCGGGCCTGGACTTCATCGAAGCCGCTGCTATGGCGAAACTTTACTCTTCCCGCGCGGCAGAGAAAATCACTTCCAAAGCCATCGACTTGTTCGGCGGTAACGGCTTCACCAAAGAATATCCAGTTGAGAAATTCTGGCGTGACGCAAAGATCGGTCAGATCTACGAAGGTACAACCAACATGCAATTGCAAACGATTGCAAAAATGGAATTGGACAAATAGTTCAATCCCTCAGTTGAAACCCAAAAACGGCAGGCATCCCCTGCCGTTTTTTTTATGATTTTTCCCGGTCATTTTCGTGCTTCTAATCATCCCGCCCTTAAGTTAGTCTTAAAAGCATGAAAATCATCCTAGCACTTCTTCTGGTTTTTCCCGTTTTTGCCTCTGCCAACCCCAAGGCATTTCGCCTGCATCTTGCCAATGAGCCAGGCAGCCTGGATCCAAACAAACAAAAGACTTCAGCCTCCAGTTACCTGCTGGGAAATCTGTATCGCAATATTTTCACCTTTGATGACCAAAAGGGCCTGGTTCCGGATCTTGGCAGCGGTTGCACCCGTGACAAGAAAAAGAACCTGACCTGCCGCCTGAAAAAAGATCTGCGCTGGAGCGATGGAACACCTCTGACTTCCGAAGACTTCCTGCGCACCTATAAAAAGATTCTCGATCCCAAATCCGCAGCTCCGCGCGCGGATTTGCTTTTCAAAATCAAAAAGGCTCAGGATTTTTATGCTGGCAAAGCCAAAGCCGGCGAACTGGGAGTTTCGGCGCCGGATGCCCTGACTTTGCGTTTTGAATTCCAGGAACCAGACCCTGATTTTGAATACAATCTTTCAAGCTTCTTACTGGCACCCACCAAGGCAGATCTTGGCGCGTATTCCGGCCCGTACAAACTGGCTGAATGGAAAAAAGGGCAAAAGATCATCCTGGCCGCAAACACGGCCTATCAGGGCGGACACCCGCAGCGTCCGAATGTGGAGTTTTTGTTCATCGAAGAAGACACCGTGGCTTTGCAGCTTTATGAAAAGAACGAACTGCAGTTCCTGCGCCGACTTCCGACGCTGTTCATTCCCAGCCATAAAAAGCGCCCGGACTTTCACTGGATTCCGGTCACCCGTCTGGACTATCTGGGGTTTGGACCCGAGTTGGCCGACAAAGAAGACCTAAGAAAAGCCTTCACGTATTCCTTGAACTACGTGGAGCTTCAGAAGATTTTCTCTTCTGAAGGCCGCCCCGGTTGCATGGGGGTTCCGGATTCCTGGTTTCCGGAAAAAGCGCCTTGTTACGACTTTGACTTAAAGAAAGTTCCCAAGATTCAGAACACTTCAACCTTTACTTTGATGTTCTCAAGTCTTGGCGGTGAAGATCACAAACGCGCCACCGAATGGATGCAAAACCAGTGGCTGAAAAACGCAGGCCTGAAAACGCATCTGGAGTCCCGCGAAAACAAAGTCTATCTGCAAATCCTGCAGCAGAACCCTCCGGCGGTGTTCCGTAAAGGTGTGGCTCCGGATCGTCCGACCTGCCTTGCGGCCTTAGAGACCTTTGCGCCATTGAGCCCGGAAAACTACATCCGCTTAAAGTCGACAGAGTATGAAAACATTTTGTCCTCACTTGCGAAGGCGGAAAAACCCCAGGAGCAAAAGAAATGGTGTCAGGCCGGCATGGACTTCCTGATGCAAAGACACCTGCTGATTCCGCTGGGAGCCATTCATTTCTCGATGCTGGCCAAGCCCGAATTCACGGGATGGAAACTGAATCAAATGAATCAGCTGGACTTGTCCAACCTGCACCAAAGACCCTAGAATAAAACTCATATGAATGCAGCAGCTCAGTCCGTCGACATCCACAAAGATCAGATCATTTTCAGCGAAGGCGATGCAGGTGACTGCGCCTATATCATCGAAAAAGGACGGGTGCTGATTTATCTCACCAAAGACAAAGAGGAAATTCCCCTAACCATCCTGGGGGAAGGCGAAATCTTTGGTGAAATGGCCCTGATCGACAATCAAAACCGCTCTGCCAGTGTGCGCGCTTTGGAAGATGTCCGCTTGGCCATCGTCACCAAACAACAGGTATTGGAACGCGTCTCCACCGCTGACAAAGTCGTTCAGCTTCTGATGCGTGTTTTACTCAAACGTCTGCGCCGAAAAAATATCGGCGGCCCTGGTGGTTCTCGCATCTCTGAGGTTGAATTCGACAATTCGGGCGCTGGCGACGATGGAACTCAGAGTGCCCTTGATCAGATCAAACTTGAAAACCAGATCTTCCAGGCTTTCCAGAACAAGGAATTTGAACTGTTCTATCAGCCGATCGTGAATCTGAAAAACAAAACCATCACGGGTTGCGAGGCGCTCTTGCGCTGGAACTCCCCGCAGCATGGGTTGGTTTCCCCGAATCTTTTCATCGATATCATCGAAAATTCATCGATGGTGATTCCGATTGGTCACTGGATTATCAATCAGGCCCTGAAGGATCTGCGCACCATTCAGGATCAGTTGCGTCTGAATAAAAAAGAGCGCATGGCTGATGATTTCATGATGAGCATCAATATCTCCGGCCGTCAGTTCACGCATTCTGATTTCGTGAACAACCTGGAGGATCTGCGTGAAAAGCATGACCTGCACACTCAGAACATCAAACTTGAGATGACCGAAAGAATCATGATGGATGGCGCGATCGCCATTGATGCTCTGAACCAGTGCCGCAGCCTGGGTTATGCAATTTCCATTGATGATTTCGGGACCGGCTTCTCGGGTCTGCAATACCTGACCCAGATGCCGATCAGCTTCCTGAAAATCGACCGTTCATTCGTGATGAAGATCCTGAGTGATCCAAAATCCAAAGCCGTGGTCAGTTCGATCATCCACTTGGCGCACGCCATGGATATTGAAGTCATCGCAGAAGGCATCGAACACCACGAAGAAGCGCTGGTGCTTGAAACCTTGGGCGCTCGTTTTGGTCAGGGTTATTTGTTCTCTAAACCCGTTGATCTGGGCCGCTTCTTAAAGCTGATCTAACCGCAAGGCCTCTGAAGAGGAGGCCTTATTCCTTCGTAAAATCGCCAATACGTGTCTCAAACTGAGACTTCTAAACTTGAGAAGATTTCCTAAAGTCCGCAAGACCTTCGCCGATAAGTCTTATGTCTTAAGACAATCAACCAGCTTAAGATTTCATCTGGAGGTCACACGTATGGCTGACAAAAAATTTGATAAACAGATCCCAAACAATGTCGTTTCCCTTGAATCTGCCCGTTGCTGCGGCGAAGGCTGCAAAAAGAAATCTGAAAAAGCAGGTTTCTGCGCCGAGCACTTTGACTGGTTTAAAGCCGGCCTGATCACTAAAGAAGGCATGAAGGCACCAGACTTCGACAAGAAGTTCTATCACTACACGGCAGCCAAAAAAGTGGCTTAACGCCGTTCCTATTTCGAATTCATCCGTTAAAAGCCGGGCTCCCACCCGGCTTTTTTGTTTGGTATGACGCCAGTCCAGCTTGCGTGCCTGCCGGCACTCCAGCCTCCTCGGCGTGGCCGGGGTTAAAAATGGCTGAAAAAGGCCCCGAAGATCAAAAGACCGACAAAGAAGAACTTTATTCCGATAGACGTCGCTTCGCGCATGGACATAACTTCTCTTCGGCCCCTACTTTTGCTACCATAAGTCCAGTTCAAATCCATTTACGCTCCGACGAAGTCGGAGTGGGGGTTCGGGGGTCCAACTTGAAAAAAGCCGTCCTTATCACCGGCGCCAGCAGCGGCATCGGTGCTGCCACCGCGATCGAATTTTCCAAAAACGGATACTTTGTCTATCTTATGGGTCGCAACAAAGAGCGCCTGCAGGACGTGGCTTTGAAATGCCGAAGTGGCGCTTCCATCGTTTCCTGTGACCTGTCTGATGAAGCGGCTTTGAACAAACGCCTGGGCGAGGTTATGGGGGCTAAAATCCACCGCGTGGAGTGCGTGGTGAACAATGCCGGCATCTATGAAAGCAACACCACTGAATCCGGAAGTGATGAACTGTGGAGCCGTCAGTTTGAAGTTAACATGCTGGGACCATTGCGCATTGTTCGCGCTTTCTTCCCGTACTTCAAAGAACAAGGTGGCGGCAGCATCGTGAATATCTCCTCGACACTGGGGCTGCGCCCTCAAGGCCCGACGTCTGCTTATTCGGCGGTGAAGGCCGCCTTGGTGAACTGGACAGAAAGTCTGGCCCTGGAAGGCGGACCACTGAATATCCGCGCCAACTGCGTGTGTCCAGGTCTGGTCGACACCCCGATTCACCAGTTCCATGCTTTGCCGGAAGATCAGAAAAAAGCGACGCTGGACAAGATGGGCGGTTTACAACCGTTGGGTCGCATCGGCAAACCGGAAGACATTGCCCGTGCGGTTTATTTCCTGGGTTCGGATCTTTCATCCTGGACCACCGGAGCGGTGCTGTCCGTGGATGGCGGGATCAACCTGACATGATTATCACCCTGAAAAGCCCTTTCAGCGCTGCGCACTTTTATGCTCAACCCCAATGGGACGAGCATAAAAACCGCGAAACCTTTGGCCGCTGTTACACACAGTACGGACATGGGCACAACTATATGCTGGAAGCAGGCTTTCATTGTCAGAACGACAGCTGGAAACAACAACAGCAGCATTATCAGTCTGTTTTAAACAACCTGACCGCTGTTCTGGATCACGAGCATTTAAACTTTGTGATTCCGGAATTTAAAACAAACATCCCGACGACAGAAAACATCTGTCTTTATTTTCTGGAAAAACTAAAAAGTCAGGTGAAGTCCGAAGAGATTTCTTATCTGCGCCTTTACGAGATGGACAACATCTGGACGGAGATCCGCCTATGAGCGAAGACAACAAAGTACGCCTTTCCAAACTGATGGCTGAAAAAGGCATCTGTTCCCGCCGCGAAGCTGATGATTATATTTCCCGTGGTCTTGTCATGGTCAATGGCGAGGTTGTCAGTCAGCTGGGCACCAAGGTCAGCCCGGATGTGAAGATCACCCTGGAGGCCCAGGCGCTGAAACAACAAAAAAGACTGGCGACGATTTTACTGAATAAACCCGTGGGTTATGTTTCCGCCCAGCCGGAACCTCCTTATCAACCGGCAATCAAACTGATCACTCCGCAAAATCAGTTCGGAAATTCCAAAACCCGCCTGAAAGAGGAGCACTTCAAAGGCTTGGCTGTGGCTGGCCGCCTGGATATTGATTCGCAAGGGCTGCTGCTGTTCACCCAGGACGGACGCATCGCCAAAAAAATCATCGGCGAAGAATCCAAAGTCGAAAAAGAATACATCGTGCGTGTTCAGGGAACCTTGCCGCCGGACAAACTGAAGCTTTTGAATTTCGGCCTGTCTCTGGACGGCAAAAAACTCAAACCTGCGAAAGTCGAATGGCTGAATGAAGATCAGCTGCGCTTTATTCTGCAGGAAGGAAAAAAACGTCAGATCCGCCGCATGTGCGAACTGGTGGGCCTGAAGGTCACCGGTCTTAAGCGGGTGCGCATCGGAAAAATCCGTCTGGGCCAATTACCTGAAGGTCAATGGCGCTTCCTTGAAGAGGATGAGCATCTTGATTAGGGTGTTATTGCTGGCGGTGTTTGTTTTAGCAGGATTCAGCCCGCTGGCTATCGCCGCCAGCAAAGGTGAATCCTACACCGCCACGATTGAAAATGACACCCGCAGACTGGGGGGCCCGAACTCTGATGATGGCTACACCAACGGGTTTCGTTTTTCCTATGTCTATGCCGAAGACACTATTCCTGGCTGGGCCCCGACACTCACCGACTGGTCCAAAACGCTAAAAAAAGAACTGGCCCAATCCACCACGAATTTCGGCATTTCGCTGAACCAGAAAATCTACACACCAGAGGACACGGACCAAACAGAGCCCATCCTGGATGACCGCCCTTACGCCGCCTGGCTGTACTTGGGCTTCACGGCCAACTACAGAACAGAAACCCACAGCCACAGTCTAGAGCTGGATTTGGGAGTCGTCGGCCCGCCGGCCATGGGTGAGCAGGTGCAGAATGATTTCCATGACCTGATCGGAGTTCCCAGAGCTCAAGGCTGGGACAACCAGCTTGAGACAGAACCCATCATCCAACTTTCCTATTTTCAAAAAGTCCGCTTTGTCGACGTCCTGGATAAAACCACAGGCCGTATGTTTGATGTGATTCCCTATACGGGGGCCTCGCTGGGAAATGCCCTGATCGCCGCTCATGCCGGCGTAATTGGCCGCCTGGGGGTGAACATTCCCAATGATTTTGGTCCCACCCGACCTTCAGCCTCTGATGGTGACATGATCAAAGATCCTCGGGAAAGCAATTCCGAGCTGCCCTGGCGAGCCTATGTCTACGGCGCCGCCCGCGGCAATCTGATCGGGCACAATATTTTTATTGATGGCAGTGTTTTTCACAATGGGCCGCACGTGACACGCATCCCTTTTGTGGCGGAAACCGAATTTGGTTACGGCTTACAATACATGAATTTCAGCTTTATCTGGAGATTCGTCACCGTGTCGCCAGAGTTTGAGGAACGTGAAAACTTCCACAGCTTCGCCTCCCTGACTCTGTCGTATTATCGGGATCTGGATTAGACTTTTTTATCTTTGTTCATGAAATCAAGGCGCAGGTTTTCAAAATACTGAATCTCTTCATCCGTGAAACCGGCTTTGGAGCGCAAAACGCGATTCACCGGCTCAATACGCTTTGGCAGGCGCAGACGCAAATCCGCCATGCGCGTGAAAAAGTCCTCGCCCGCATCCATTTTTTTCTGACGGCAAATTTCGCGGTACCATTCCGAACCAAAATTCACATGCCCAATTTCATCGTGGTTGATCTGCTTTACGATCTTTTGAATCGGACCATTCGATCCCAGGCCTTCCAGACGGCGGATCAATGTATCCCCTGCATCCAGACCACTTCCTTCAAGATAGCGATGCACAATCAGGATACGATCCAGCAAAGTGTCTTCCACACTGACGGCGCGCCAAAGTGCTGAATGCACCGGCCAGTCCCCCCATTTGAAACCCAGGGATTCAATGCCTTCCAGGCACATGCGCAGATGCTCGGATTCATTCACGGTGATGGCCACCAGTTCTTCTTTGAAGCCCTGGGGGGCGTCGGGGAATTCAGTCAGGGTTCTTACACCCAGCTCCATGGCCTGAAGTTCGATATTGGCCAGGTCATGCAGCATGCGAGCCTGCCCTTCGGCAGAAGAAAAGCCCTTTTTCGGGGGGTGAAGCTTCGGGTGCAGCAAAAGGACGTCCCTTGCCGGATCTTCAGGCATCTGTGTCCAGGGTTGAGTGAGTTTAAAGGCTTCCTCACAGGACTTTTCAATATTGTCTATTTTTTCCCACACATCCGGGACCAAAAAACTGAACATAGCCCCTTTTACATCCCGCTCCCTTTCTTGCCAAATATTTACTGATTTGGTGCAATAAGTCCCAAGCCTAAGAAGGAGATATATGGGTAAATCATGGAAAACCGCCGGTAAAGTTGAGAAAGCTCAACAAAAAGGCCAAATATTCACCAAACTTGCGCGCGAGATTGCTGTTGCTGCAAAAGCTGGTGGCCCTGATCCCAATGCCAATGCTCGTCTTCGTATGGCGATTGATGCTGCCAAGAAAGTTTCCTGCCCGAATGACACTATTGAACGCGCCATCAAAAAAGGTGCGGGACTTTTGGATGACGGCAAGGTGATCGAAGAGCTGACTTATGAAGGCTACGGCCCTCACGGAGTCGGTGTGATCGTGGAATGCCAAACGGACAACAAACACAGAACGGCTCCGGACATGCGTCACGCCTTCAAGTCTCACGACGGGAACATGGGTGAGTCGGGTTCCGTGGCGTGGATGTTTGAGCGCGTGGGCCTGATTGAAGGCACCAAAGAAGGTTCTTTCGATCCAGATGAAGAGGCTATTGAAGCAGGCGCCAACGAAGTCTTCGCAGACGAAGGCACTTACGAGTTCTTCACTGCGGCTGACGACCTTGATGCCGTTCGTGAGGCCCTGACTTCCCGTGGCTGGAAAGTCACCAAAGGGGAGTTGTCCTATAAAGCCAAGAACATCACCGAGCTTTCTGACGAACAAAGAAAAGACGTGGAAGAGTTCCTGAACTATCTTGATGATATGGACGACACTCACCGCGTTCACGCGACAATCTAACAGGGCATACCCAAAGGGGAGGTTTCACAACCTCCCCTTTTATTTTCACCCGACCAAGGGCTATCCTAAAGTCTGCCTTTCGGCAAACTCACATCTCGAAATCCATCTATTTTCACCTGAGAAACTCCCCTGGCCTGTTTGCGCTATAATGGAACTGCAAAGGAGGTCGTTATGAAATTTGCCCTGTGGTTAACGGCTCTTCTGATGATCATTCCTCAATTTGTCAAAGGGGCTCCTGAGCGCATGTCCTCTGATAAGAACGCGTCCAGCACCACAGTGACAAGTGAGGAACTGAAACGAAAACCTGCCAACACTCAGAAAGAATCCCCTCTTCTGCCTTGTGCCGGAGAAGCTCATCGGGACAAACTGAGTGATATGGCCCGACTTGAAAGCAGCACCCGCGACTGCCCTGCTGAAGGAGCTATTAAAGCTCAGCCTATCAGACCCGCGGATCCTGCTGAACCAGGCCGACCTCTGAGATATCAGTAGCGGCCTGAAAAAACAAAAAACCCACAACTCGGAGGAAGCTGTGGGTTTTTCGTTTTAAAGTCTTAAATTCTATTACTGTTTCAAAGCCTGAGAGATGAAAGAGATGTTTGTCACATCTTCACCACGGCAACCATCATCAGTGCAACGGTTGCTGACTGTGCACTGATTTACGCGGTCATAGGCGAAGTCCTGTGCACCACGAACAAGGATTCCCACGATTTCATTCGTGCGGGCATTGAAGACAGCAGAACCAGAGTTGCCACCATAAGTGTCCAGATTAGTTACGAAGTAGCC
The DNA here is from genome assembly GCF_000196175.1 of Bdellovibrio bacteriovorus HD100. NCBI lineage: Bacteria > Pseudomonadati > Bdellovibrionota > Bdellovibrionia > Bdellovibrionales > Pseudobdellovibrionaceae > Bdellovibrio > Bdellovibrio bacteriovorus. The sequence goes on along the minus strand of NC_005363.1, from coordinate 1,876,125 downwards.
GTTCTTTTGGGAACGAACTTTCGCACCATCAGCAATCTTGGTTGGCAAACCGGATGGGTGACCCACAACATAGATATCATCACCTGGTTGTACTGGAGTCGATTGGATCGCCAATACGCGGTGACCACGAACCGGTCTGTCCAAACGAACCAATGCGTAATCCTGAGCGGATGTGTATTCACGAGCCACGATTTCTTTGCAAGTGTAAACATCGTCAGCAGAAATCGTCTGTGGAGCTGTTTTCGCATCCAGCATGCGGAAGCCGAAAACAAAACTGTACGTGCCGCAATCTTTGGTGCTGATACAGTGACCGGCTGTTGCGATCAAATCATCACCCACCAAAGAGCCCGAACAATTTGCCGCTGTCGGCTGATCAAAGAACGGCTCGGATTTACAAAGATCCAATTCGTGACCGTAAGTTGTGGTGTTGATTTTGAAGTTGCCTTGAGCATCACGAACCACAGCACGGGATGGAATCAAAGCCACAGTGGAATCCGCGATTTCACGAATGTCAGCGCGCTGGACCTGATACACGTCCACACGGTTGTCTTCGCCATAAATAACTTTTGGAGTGATATTAACAAAACCGACTGAGAACGTTGCTGCAACCGCGACACTGATGGACGCGACCAATGAATTCCTTTTCACTTTGTCCCCTCTGGACGCTCATCATGAACATCCACCATTACAAGTTTGTGTAATGTGACAGGGAAAAACAACTATTTTTTTGTTTTTAACAAATAATCGAAAGCCGTCGCATAGAGCTTAATCTGCTTCAACATCGAGTGCAGACCGTTGGCGCGACTTGGAGACAAATTTCCTTCAAACCCCAAAGCTTTTAAAAACTCGGGTGGCGTCGCCAAAATCTCTGAAGGTGTGGCGCCGGAATAAACATTCAACAACAAACCCACCAGTCCCTTCACGATCAAAGCATCGCTGTCCCCCTGAAGGTGAACTTGCCCTTGATCATTCAAGGACGCCGACAACCAGACCTGGGACTGGCACCCCTTCACCACGTTCTGCTCGGTCTTCAAAGACTCGGGCATTTCTGGCAAAGCCTTACCCATGTCGATGATCTTCTTGTAGCGGTCTTCCCACTGCGCAAGAGCGGAGAAGTCCTGGATAACCTTGTTTTGTTTTTCTTGAATAGTCATATCTCTAACCCTGCTTATTCACTTTTCAGCTTGGGAAGTATGGTGAAAAGCTCTTCTTCCAGAGACTGTCCCTGCTCGCCGATCAATTCATGGAAGGCACTTTTATCCAAATTAGCCACAATCTCAAAGCTCTTTTTGTAAAAGCCCTCTTGATCATCATAATACCCGTTCCACAGCTCGCGAGAGAGCTTTTCCGGGATCACCCAGGACTTTTTTTCGGCCGCTGTGCCGTCAAATCGATTGTGATAGTCCAACAAAGTCATCACCTGGCGCGGGGAAAAATCCAGCATCGCCAGGGCCTCTTCCAACAGGGCCAGCTCCACATACCAGAGATAATTACTGAACTTTTCCCAGAATTTCAGACCCGTCTTCCCGTAAGAGCTTTTGCAGAAGAACGTCGTGCAGACAACCCCTCGGTTGCGCCACACATTGCAGTTCTGGCTTTCCTTGTTGTAGTACGGGCACAGCCAGTCTTCACGCTGACCGAAGTCACCTTCTTCACGGTTGTTGAACTGGACCTGGTATTTTACCGGCGCCACCAAACCAATCGGAAGTGCGTATTCACGGCGCTCAATCTTGTCGCGGAAGATGCGGTGAGCTTCGGTGGCGCTGCTGTCCAGGAAGGTCGCCCCGACCATATAGTTCGCCAAAAAAGGATGGAAGGTGCAGCACTTCAGATCCGCGCGATAATGAATCTTGGCCTTGTTCTGCGGGCGCGACATCGCACAGGCATCACAGGTGGCCTTTTTTTCTTCCGGCGCGAAATTCAGAATCTCGCGCGGCAGGATGTTTTCATAAATGCGGGGAAGCTGGTACTTTAATAACATCTTTATCCTAAGGGCGAAGCTTGCAACGGTTCACGATACGGTCTTTAACGCTTTTCACGCCATCAAAACGGGTGATCGCATCATCCCACTTCCACACCATATCACGGCAGTTCACAAAATACGGGAACGCCACTTCGCCTTCCGCGGTGTAGTTGGGCTCATCCAGAATTTTCGGCAATACGGCCTTGATCAGATTTTGCACGGAAGAAGATTTCAGGATGCCGGCTTTTTCAAGATCCAGCGCCACTTCCACCGGAGTCACAAACGCCGTCTGGCCTTCCAGCATCATTTCGGCCTGGACCAGCAGAATGTTGGTTTTAGGATAGACCACGCGAATGAACTGATGAAACTCAACACCACGACCGGCGAACTCTTCTGAAATCTGTTTGTAGATCTCTGGATCCTGCTCACCGTTGTCACCAACAAAGATGACTTTGTCAGGGCGGACTTTCGCCATGACTTCTCTTAGTGTGTAGATCTTATGAACATCTGAATCATAGTTGGTGCGGTTGATATACTCGCCATCCGGGAAGTTGCCGTTTTCCAGGAACTTTCTGTGAGTACGCCCCATGAACCAGTCCGGTGCGCGGGACAGATAAACGATCTCAAGATCCGGCTGATCTTTGGCGATCAGGTGATACAGCTCACTCATACCGGCAAAACGGCTTTTGGAGTCAAAAGCGTATCTGGCGGCCTCGGACAAATCTTTGATATGAGCCAGCTTGATCGTGTCATCGACATCACTGACCAAAAGAGTGCGCGCCTGGGCTGACAAGCCCACAAACAGCAAAATAAAAGCAATCCATGTTTTCATTTGGTTAAACCTCCGGCTAGCGAAGGTTCTATAACAGAAAAGGCCCTCACTCAAAGGGCCTTTTTCGGGGGCAAAGTAATTACAGGAAATGGTGCGAAACTAAACGCCGTTCGCGTTAAATTTCATCACAAATCGCTCTGGTGTGGCCTCAATCAGGAACAGTCCATCGCCATCACGGAAGGAAAAGCGATTGTCCTGGGTGTGGAACTGCTCAAACAGGGCGCGAGCCTCAGCCCCACGGGCCTCGAAATGCGCCATTCCCGGTCCAATACGTGCCAGCGGCGACTGGTGGATATAGATGGCACAATGATAGTTGTTTTCACCTTTACGGGCGCAGATGAAATTAAGCACTTTCTGAGGAGCTTCCAGCACCTTTCCACGCCCCACCATAGAGTCCTGCTCGGGCCGGTTCATCGCCTCGAAAAGCACATGCGGAGAACTGTCATTGGAGCCGTCATACATGACCGACGCGATATTCACGATCAGCTGCATTCCCAAAAACTGACCCCGGGTTCCGGCCTGAGATGTCGTCGCTGTCAGAAGCAAAAGCGCAAAAAGAAAAACTCTCATAGAAACGTCCTTGTTGGTTTTTATCAAAGCTTAGCAGTGTCCAAAAGTTTATCAACCGCATTCCCTAACATGTCACCTGTCGACTTCCTTTATACCCCTTTGAGACGCCTCACTATGAGATGAAATAGATCAGTTATTTCAGTATGTTATAAGGCATTTTTATGGCATGAGGGCCGGTTATATGGCGCACCCCTTGCTCTATGTAAAAGCAAGAACATGAAACCTGACCAAGGGGGACTTATGAAAACATTCATCACTATCGCAATCCTGGCTTTCTCTTGCACTTCCTTCGCATGGAGCAGCCGCGATGCCGCCTCTAAAGAATACACGTTTAAATACAAACTTTCCGGCCAGACTCTGGAACTTAAAAAATCCGCAGGCAGCTACGAAGAAGCTTACGAACAAGCCGCCCAACAGTGCTTCAGCTTCTACAAAGGTGCTGGCAAGGTTTCCGAAGACCGTGGTTTGGATATCATCGACGTTTGCGCCAACCCACGCTCCTAAGACGCGCCGCACTCATAAACCTTGCTATCTTGCTCGAGCCCCCTTGCTCGCTTATATTGGGATAGCAATTCAATGAGGTTATAAATGGGTATTCTGAAGTCCATCGGTCAATTTTTGGTAGGTAAAGATCCAGACATCTTTGATGAAAAGGGTCAGGTCTCTCACAAACTTCCTAAGAAAAAATGGGAAGCTTGGCACAACCGCACCAAAACAGATCCAGAGTACAACTGGAGAAACCACACCGGTATCACTGGTGCGGCGAAAAAGAAAAACAACTAGTCTGTAGTTGAAATTAAAAGAGCCCCCAGAGGGCTCTTTTTGTTTTTAGGGGCTACTAAGATCCGAGCTTTTCAGAAAGACTCTTCACCAGTTCCTGGGCATCGCCTGATGGCTTCACTACAAAAATATCATCCACCTGACGACCCCACGTGTGCACGCGGGCGGACTTGATACTCATCCCCGCATCACTCAAGGCTTTGGCGGCAGATGCGAGCAACCCCGGCTGATCGGCCCCCTTAAAGCTGACCACCCATTCCTTATCATCCGCACTGACAATCTGAATCGTATCAAACTTCACCGCCGGCACGGGCTTGCTTTGCACCGACGCATTTTCGATCATCTTGGACAGAGCTGCAAGGTTGCGGGAACTGGTCACCTGGAACCAGTCATAGACGCCGACCTTGGGCAGCGTATGAATGGAGGCGTGTCGAATCCCCAGACCCAAAGAATAAAGCTGGCCTACGTAGTCACTCAAAAGACCACGACGGTCTTTTTTCTCGTGGAAGCGGATCCACAGCTCGCCTTTGCGGGTTTTTAGCATGCGTGGTTTTAACGAGACCTCGCTGGTTTCGGCTTTCTTCAAGTCATCCACCAGATCTGTTAAAGAAACACTTTCAAGCAGCTGAAGGCCCAGCTCTTCCACCACTTCAGCACTGAGATTCAACTTCTTGCGTTTCTTTAACGACTCGAAATCAAAATAGTTCTGCGCACGTTTGGATTGAAGATTTAAGACCAAGTCCTTTAAAAGTTTCGCTTTCCAGTCATTCCACGCTTCGGGATTGGTGGCGCGAATGTCGATCGCCGTGAACAGCGCCAAACGAAGAAGACGCGCATCAGAAATTCCTTTTTCACGCAGCTCCTGCCAGACCTTGGGGTCCTTCGGGTTTTTGCGGAAGGCGGCTTGCGAAAGCTCCAGATGGTTTTGCACCATCCACTTCACTTCATCGGTGAAAGCTTTTGAAAATCCGTAGCTTCTGAAATCTCTTTCAACAATCATCACGCCCAAGTCTGAATGGTGCTCGGCACTTTCAAGACCCTTGGCAAGATCGTGATACAAACAGGACCAGGTCAGAATCTTCCAGTCTTCTTTGGTCAGATCCTTGCTGATGAATTTCATCGGCCCCAATTCAGAGGGCTTTTTATAGATACGTTTTACTTCACGACAAGCCTGCATGATGTGGGAATCTGCCGTGAATCTGTGATACTGATCGTGCTGAACATAACCCACCAGACGGCGGACCTCTGGCACCAGCTTGTCGATCAGGCGGGAACGAAACACGCTGACCAGGAACTCGTCGGATTCTTTCACATCCAAAACTTCATCCAGTGCTTTACCGCGGCGTTTGGCCATGGTTTTCACCAACTTATCCGGGATGAGAGAATCCAGATTCTCGCGGACTTTCTTTTGCACCAGAACGCGCGAACTCTTATGTAACGCAGTTAAAAAATCCTCGAACTTTTTAAAAGTGCCACTTTCAATTTTGCGCAGGTCTTTTTCCGAAGCTTCGGCAACTTCAACAATCCAGTCTGAATAGAAGCTCACACGAGACAGACCTCTTTGCAGGCTGCGCATGAAGTCCTTATGGGATTTAAAGCCCATCCATTTTCCCAGATCAAACTGCACGGCACTGGATAAAATATCACCGTGACCATCCAGATGAAGCTTCTGCCGCAAGCTCAGGAAATAACTGCGATAGTACTGAAGCACATTCAGGGCGTGGCCGGGATTGTTGAACTTTTCCGCGAACAGTTCATAGATCTGCAGACCCTGCTCCAGATCCCGCAAACCTCCGGGGCCAAATTTGATACTGGGCTCCAGATAGTTGGTGATGGAATCAAAACGCTTTTCACGGTTCTTGCGTTCGTCCTTAACAGCTTTCAGCAGAATGCGACGAAAATGCTTTTTACGGGCCCAGATGTTCTTTTGCTGTTCAAACAGCTTTCGGGCCCCTTCGGCCGTCAAAGGCTTTGCTTTTAACAGCGCCAGAATGTCGAAGGCCTCAACCCCTTCGGTCCAGTCTTCCATATTCAAAGGCATGCGATAGCGAAGCTTTAAACCACGCTCATGCAGATGATCGGTGAAGGCTTTGACTTGCGCCTCATCGCCACAAAAAAGGATGTCGATATCGGATTTAGGACTTAGTTCCCCCCGGGCCCAGGACCCCAGCATGATGGGATGGGTGTCGCGCCACTGTGGGTTTTCTTTCAGTATTTCTTCTAATTTGGTGCCCAGCCAGTGGGACAGACTTTCCGAGGAAAAACAAAACACCTGGCGCACATCCCCGTCCGGTGTCATCAGAGGGGGAGTCAGGATTTCCTGCGCCTGTTGAAACTGCTCGGCTGTCAAAAACGTCTTGTGGGCCATAAAGTCCTCTGACTTTAAAGGATCACCGAATTTGCCAGCCGACTCAAGTCTAAACGCGCTCGACGATCTCTTTCCATTTAGCGACCTGATTCATAACATCCAGAGGACTTGTCTGCATCAGTGGGAACTTTTGCAGCTCTTCCATCAGGGACTTCATGGTCTCACCACGGCGGGCCGTTTCCGGATCCACAACCTCAACAGCCTCGATGTACGGATCTTCAGCGGTCAAAGAATCCAAAAGCGACAACTGGCTGCTGGCCTGAACACGCTTGGATTCAATGTCACGCAGAAGGCTTTTGGCACGCTTGGTGACGGTTGCTGGCAAACCCGCAAGCTCGGCCACCTGAACCCCGTAGGATTTCAACGCCGGGCCTTTTACAAGGGTATGAAGGAAGCGGATCTCGCCGTTTCTTTCTGCCACTGTCATGTGGGCATTGGTGATCTGACCAAAGCTTTGATCCAAAGACGTCAGTTCGTGATAGTGAGTTGCAAAGAAGGTCAAAGCCTTCACGTCACTCAAAAGATGCTCAAGGATGGATTGCGCCAGACACATACCATCAAAGGTGCTGGTCCCACGACCCACTTCATCCAGGATCACCAAAGAATCTTTGGTGGCATTTTTCAGCATCGCGGATGTTTCAGTCATCTCGACCATGAATGTGGAAAGACCTTCAGACAACTGATCACTCGCCCCGATACGGGTGAAGATCGCATCAAAGATCGGCATTTCAGCTTCATCACACGGAACGAAAGAACCCATCTGTGCCAAGATGGCATTCAAAGCCACCTGACGCATGAATGTCGATTTACCGGCCATGTTGGGACCTGTCAGCAACAGGCAGGAATGCTGGCGAAGCTCCAGATCGTTGGCAACGAAGTTCTTTTTCACGGTCTGTTCAACCACCGGGTGGCGGCTGGCTTTCATTTTCAAAGAACCGTCAGCCGAGAATTTCGGACGGACGTATTTTTCCTCAAGGCTCAGCCATGCAAGGCTTGCCACCACGTCGACTTCGCTGCACTCGTGCGCCAAAGCCAAAAGTCCCGGACACTGAGCCAGGATCTCTTTACGAAGAGCTTCAAAGAATTCAAATTCCAGATCCGCACGCTTGGTGTTGGCGCTAAGAACTTTTCTTTCAAGTTCGATCAGTTCATCTGTGCAATAGCGTTCTGCATTGGTCAAAGTCTGCTTGCGCTGATAGTGCGCCGGCGCTTTGTCTTTATGGGAATTGGTGATTTCGATGTAATAGCCAAAGACGTTGTTGTAACGGATCTTCAGACTGGAAATACCGGTCTTTTCTTTTTCCTCAGCTTCCATGCGAGACACCATGGCCTGCGCATTGGTGGAAAGCTCAATCAGCTCGTCCAGTTCCGGAGACACACCAGTACGGATCAAATAACCCTGCTTGGTCGCCAAAGGTGGATCTTCAACCAGAGTGCGCTCGATTTTATAAGCCAGCTCGCGCAGACCCTCAAAGTTCGCCTTGCCACCGGTGGCGTGAACCAGGACTTCCAAAGCACTGATTCCGGCGTGCACACTGCCCGCCAAAGCCAGCAGATCACGACCATTGCACTGAGGCTGGGAAATCTTACCCAGACGTCTTTCGATATCACCCATCTGACCCAGGATCTGACGAACGCGTTTAAGCTCCAGAACATGATTGCGCCAGAACTCGACTGAATTCAGTCGTTGCTCAATTGCGTTCAGGTCACGCAAAGGGAAGCTCAACCACTGACGCAGCAAACGGCTGCCCGCAGAGGTCTGCGTGCGGTTGATGGCGTGGAACAAGCTGCCCAGACCTTCACCTTTGTAGGTCGAGAAAACTTCCAGGTGACGAAGTGTCGTGCTGGAGATTTCCAGACGGTGCTCAAGATCACGCATCACAAACGGAGAAATGGTCGCCAGGGATTCTTCGCCAGACATATTGCCGACATAAGAAACCAAACGAGCTGCCGACATCGGCGCCTCGTTTTTAAGAAGCGGATGCAGCAGATCTGCGATGTCTTCGTGGTGACTGATCAGCACACCATCCACACCCGTCAGCAGGGATTCATCTTCTTTAGCGATCACAATCTCCGCCACCGGCAGAATCTGAAGGAAGCGCAAGAGCTCTGTGGTCTTTTTAGAGCGGAAGAAGAATGCCTCGCCCGTTGTTGTATCCAGGAAGCTTAAAGATTCGGAATCAAGACTGACCAGATAGTGCGGCTTTGTGCCGTCCAGAGTGTCAGAGTCATAAACCATCCCCGGCGTCAAAACGCGGGTCACACCACGCTTCACGATACCTTTGGCAAGTTTCGGATCTTCCAACTGATCACAGATGGCGATCTTGAATCCCGCGGCCAGAAGTTTATTGATCGGACCTGCGATAGAGTGATGAGGCACTCCGCACATCGGCGTTTCGTCCTGGGATTTTTTATTTCTTTGAGTCAGCGCAATTCCCAGCACCGGAGCTGCTTTCACAGCATCATCAAAGAACATCTCAAAGAAGTCCCCCATACGAAAAAGAAGGATTTTATCTTGGTGGACAGACTTGATGTCCCAGAACTGTTTCATGAGCGGCGTAAGATTCGACATAGGCCAAAAAAACTAACGAAACCCCGCCCCACTTTCACCCAAAAAACCCAAATAACGCACCGCGCCCCTCAAAAGGTACCTGCTTACTTTTGCAGAAGCGTTGCGCCGAAATCCAGACACTCTATCGCTCCAGAATTTGCCTATTTTGCCGTCAGATTTAACCTCTTTTTTGCAAAACAACCTTGCCATGCCTAGAAAGATAGTTCCGGCCTCGGCCGATCACCCATATCACATAGTTGCTCGCGCCCGAAACCGCGAGTGGTTTCCTATAGCGCGTTCAGAGGTTTGGTCCATAATGGAGGACTATCTCTTCTTTATTTCTCATGCTTATGGAATTGAAATTCTATCGTTTGTCTTAATGGACAATCACTTTCACATGATCGTACGGGATCCACAGCAGAATCTTGGCGAAGCCATGAATTACTTCATGAAAGAGACCAGCCGACACATGAGTACCAAGGCAGGAATAATCAACCAAATTTACGGGAGCAGGTATCACAAGACCTTGATCAGCAATCCGCTCCACTATCTACATGCCTACAAGTACGTTTATAGAAATCCCGTCGAGGCAGGCCTATGCAGTAAAGTTCAGGACTACCCACATTCAACTCTGTCTATTTCGCTGGGCATGCACAGACTGAATTTCCCGATTTATCCGGACAACACACTCTTTGAATCGCCAGATTCAATTTTGTCCTGGCTAAACGCAGCTCCGGATCCACGAGACAAGGAGATAGTACAAAAGGCTCTTCGAAAATCGGAATTTAAAATTCCTACAATTAGAAAGAATCAGCGACCGCATCGACTCACTTCTCTACCTTACTAAGATCAGGAGAGAAGACCGACGCGGCGTTTATGCAAAAGTAAGCAGGTACCTTTTTTATTCGAGGGCTTTTAGGAGTTTGGTGTAGATGCCGTCGAAGCCGCCGTTGCTCATGATTAGGATGACGTCGCCTTTGTGGGCTTTGGATTTCAAGGCTGCGACGATGTCGTCAGCTGTATCGAAGTCCGCTGCGGTCACATGGGTTTTCTTGAGGTCATCGACCAGCTCATGCGTGGAGAAACGGTTTTCTTCGTCGATTTTGGTCTGATCAAAAGCTTTTGCCAGAAGAACTTCGTGAGAGCCCTTGAACGCCTCCACATAGTCTTTCTGGAAGACTTTACGGCGGGACGTCGCACTTCTTGGCTCAAACACCGAGAACACTTTGCGGCCCGGGTATTTCTTTTGAATGCCTTTCACTGTTTCACGCACCGCTGTTGGGTGGTGGGCGAAATCTTCAATCACCAAAATACCGTTGGGTTCACCCAGAATTTCCTGACGGCGCTTCACACCTTCGAAGGATTCCAATGCGATCTGAATGCGGTTTTCAGAGAAGCCCAGCATCTTGGACATCGCCACAACAGCTGTGGCATTCAGGACGTTGTATTCACCCGTGATCTGCATAGCATAAGGGCCCATGATCTCGCCACGGTGATGAACTTCAAAGCCCAGACCATTGGCGTTTTGGAACATGATCTTCGCACGGAAATCCGCCTCAGCGCCAAAGCCGTAAGTGAAGGAGTTTTTGCACTTGGTAAGCTTGCGAAGCTCCATCACATTGGCGTCTTCCGCGCAAGCCAGCAACGTTCCATTTTCAGGAAGAAGATCCATCAAACGAGCGAAGGATTTTTTCACGTCATCCAGGTCTTTATAGATATCCGCGTGATCAAACTCCACCGAAGTCAGGATCACGTGTTTTGGACGATAGTGAATGAACTTTGGAACTTTATCGAAGAAGGCCGTGTCGTATTCATCACCTTCGATGATGAAGTAATTGTCTTCCGGATTTTTGAAACTTTGAGAGAAGTTCTTCGGAATCCCCCCGATCAGGAAACCCGGTTTTACTCCGGCATTTTCTGCCACCCACGCCATCATGGAAGTTGTTGTGGTTTTCCCGTGTGTACCGGAGATCACAACGCTTTCACGATTTTCGATGATGAATTCACCCATCGCTTTTGGCAAAGAAGTATACGGGATGCCCAGCTTCATCAGCTCCTGAGCTTCCTCGTTGCTCGCAGAAATCACGTTCCCCACGATCACGAAGTCCGGCTTCGGATGCAGATTTTCGGCTTTGTAGCCTTTCATGATACTGATGCCCAGACTTTCCAGCTGGGTTGACATCGGAGGATACGGATTGGAATCACTGCCGGTGATTTTAAAGCCACGGTCTTTCAAAAGACCTGCCATGGAGGCCATCGCCGTCCCGCAAATACCCATCAAGTGAATGTGACTGCCTGGTTTGATATTCATCTTAAAGTCCACTTCTTCTGTAGTTTTCAACAATCCAATTATGAATTTCCGGACGCAATTTGCCAAAGGCTTTGTTATCAGATCCGTACAGGACCCGATTGGACAGAATGATCACACTCAAGTCCATCTTTGGATCATACCAAACGGAAGTTCCCGTAAAGCCTGTGTGCCCAATAGAATCCAAAGAGAAATAAGTCCCGCAGCTTGCAGAACCCGGCGTTGGCATCATGTAACCCATGGCCCAGTCCCCTTTGCCTTCCGGCAAAGCTCTTTTGGCAAACAGCTGAGCTGTTTTCTGGCGGATGGAATAGCGGGCAATCCCCATCAAGTGCGAACGCAGGTGCAACGAGAACCAGCCTGCATCATCAATACTGCCAAACAGACCCGCATGAGTGGAAACCCCACCCAGCGCCCACGCATTCAGATCATGCACTTCACCCTGGACCAGCTTGCGACGAACCGGGCATTCCTCGGTCGGCGCATACAAAGAAGCCTTGTGAGCGGCCTTGTTATCCGGATGGAACTCCAATGTTGTGCCCAGATAGAATTTGTTTTTGATATCAGTCCAAACATCATCCAAAGATTTGTCGTAAATCTTTTCAATGATAAAGCCCAAAACCAAAAAGCCCACATCGGAATAAACCGCCGTGTCTTGCTTTTCAATTTTCAGATTTTGCAGCATGCCTTGCAGCTGTTCACGGCGTTTATCACGCGGCAAAGAGGTGTTGATCTCCTGATACAACGGCAACCACCAAGCCAGACCTGAACTGTGGGTCAAAAGCTCGGTGATGCGGGTTTCTTTGTGCGCAAACCACGGCAGAAGGTCCGCCACTTTGGTTTCAAAGTTCCACTTGCCCGCCTCAAAAGCCTGAACCATGGCCTGAGTCGTGAAAATCACTTTCGTCAAACTTGCCAGATCATAATAGGCATAAGTGTTACCCACCGCCACATCACAGATGATACGGCCGCCCTGATAAGCACGCACCATCACACCCGGAGTGGTGTCACGAATGCGGTCTTCAAGTTGAGTGATCAGATTTTTTTCCAATACAGAAAATTTCATTATGGACGTCCTCCGGTATCGATTGTCAAAACGGTGCGGTTATTCGCCATCACCAGTTCACAGGGAGTATTAAAGGGCACAGGTCTTTGCACCGGAGCATGTCCGGCTTCAAGACCCTTAAAGAGCGGAATTTCCAAATCCGCAGCCCAGCGTTTAAAGACCAATTGAGTTTTATCTTCGGTGCCATTGGGCTCATTGCCCCCAATGAAATCACCCAGCACAATGCCGTGACATTTTTTCAGAATGCCGGCCTGACGGAACTGTTCAAACATACGATCAATGCGATAGCCGCGCTCACCGATGTCCTCGACAAACAACAAGCGGCGATCCGCATCGACCTGCCACGGTGTTCCCAGTGTGGACTGCAAAACCGTCAGATTGCCACCCACGATTTTGGATTTCAGGGTTTTCACCTGACGAGCAGCCTCATTCATAGGTTTCAGTTTTTTGAATTCAACCTGGCGGGTTTTTCCAAACAGAATGTCATGAATTTCTTTTTCATGTTTGGCAGAAACAAGATTTCGTCCCAGGCGGTCCAACAATGGTGCATGCAGACTGGACCAGCCCCACTCCTGATTTACAAAAGTGTGCAAAGACGAAATGTCGCTGATACCAATCAGAAGTTTCGGCTCTTTCGGTTTCTTCATTTTAGCCAGGAAAGGAATCAGACGATTGCTGCCATAGCCACCTCGCAAGCACCAGATCACCCGGGAATCCTTGGATTCAATGGCGGCCTTCATAAACTGCCAGCGCGCCTCGTCTTCGTGAGCGTGCAGGAAGTGCGGCTTGATGATGCCCTTGGGAATGCGTGGCTGCAGATTCCATTTTTCCAGAAACGCACGCGCCCCTTCCACCTCTTCAGGTTTGGAAGGATAGCCCGGGGCCACCACATCAATCACATCATTTTCTTTCAAAAACTTCCAATTCATTGTCTATACTCTCTTGATGATGTCTTTGATGGCTTTTTTGTGTTTTTTGCCGGTAAAGATCTCGTCGATCTCTTTGGGCTTCAAAAGCTTCTGGATCTGATCGTCCACCAAAAGTTTGTCTTTCAGATGTTCTCCGTAAGACAGAGAATGACAAAGACGCTGCACCAAAGCATACGCTTCCTCACGAATCATTCCTTTTTGAATCAGCGCCAGCAACACATGGGAGCTAAAAATCTGTCCTTGCGAACTTTCGATATTGTCCATCATGCGCTTCTTGTTCACATCCAGACCATCCAACAGAATGCTCATACGATTACAGGCATAGTCCGCCACGATGAAGGCATCCGGGAACACCACGCGCTCCACTGAGGAATGACTGATGTCGCGTTCGTGCCAAAGTGCCACGTTTTCAAATCCGGCAATGGCATAACCACGCAGCAAACGGGAAAGGCCGGTTATGTTTTCCGCACTGATTGGGTTTTTCTTGTGAGGCATCGCTGAAGAGCCCTTTTGGCCCTTGGTAAAGCCTTCAGTCACTTCGGCCACATCACTGCGCTGCAGATGACGAAGCTCTACGGCCAGGCGTTCAAGGCCTGTTCCGAACAAAGCCAGGGCTGAAAGCATCTCGGCATGACGGTCGCGCGGGATCACTTGAGTTGCGATGGTTTCAGTTTTCAATTTCAGCTTTTTAGCCACCAAAGACTCAATTTTTGGAGCTTGAGAAGAATAAGTCCCCACCGCACCGCTGAGTTTGCAAATCATCATATTATCAAGAGCGGCTTTCACACGTTTTTTATTGCGCTGGGCTTCAGCCAGGAAGCCCGCCATCTTGAATCCGAAAGTGGTCGGCTCGGCAAACATGCCGTGGGTGCGTCCGGCACACAGGGTTTCCGCATGCTTGGTCACCAGGGTTTTCAGGGATTTTTCCAGAGCGACGATGGATTTCATCAGAACGACTCCGGCTTCGCGCACCTGCAAGCTGAAGGCCGTATCCAGAACATCCGAAGACGTCATGCCGTAGTGGATGAATTTTCCCTGCGGGCCGACGTTTTCTGCCAGATTTGAAACAAAGGCGATCACGTCATGTTTGGTTTCGCGTTCGATTTCAGAGATTCTTTTTACGTTGAAGCGAGCTTTTTGAGCGATGATCTTGGCTGCGTTCTTGGGGATGATGCCAAGCTGGGATTGAACCTGCGCCACCGCAATTTCAACTTCCATCATTTTTCCGAACTTGTGGTCGGCGTCCCAAAGAAGGCCCATTTCCGGGCGGGTGTATCTCTCAATCACGGATTTTGTTCCTTTCGCTTCTTCTCTTTTTGCTCTTTCAGAAGTTTTTCTTTCCACCAGTTCACAATTTGCAACTGGATGCGCTCATGATTGTCAAAGTATGCGCCCCAACTGTAATGGGGCCACACTTCGGGCCCGTCCAGATGAAGATTGCCAAAACCCGCCCGTCCACGACGGGACGTCTGCTTTTCACCGAACACCGGGAAGCGGGAAGCCCCCAGCTGAGCATAGGTATAATAATATTCCTGCGGGAAGCTCAGGATCTGCGGTTCCGACAACGACATGCGCGCTGTCAGAAGTTTCTTCATGCGGTCACTGCGCACAGTCAGATATTCTTTATTGAATCGCTGCACGGTCGGAATTCGCATCCACACATCAAACTGGTCTGCCAAAGAGGTTCTTTGCAGGACCATCATGTTTTCATGAGTCCATGGCGAAGACAGATCATCCACCACCAGTGTGTGCAGTGGCAGGCGATCGCGCTCAAAGCATTGTTGCAGACCCACGCGGTAACGAACCCAGCACCATTCAGGCTCTAAAGCCCCTTCCGGGAAGAAGTATTTCCCCAGGCGTTCATTCAGGAAGTAAGTCTCTTCACTGGAGAGCATCCAGATGATCTGCTCCAGACGGAACAAGCCCTGCTTTTCACCGGACAGCTCAAGCCCGGTGATGGACTTGCCACCCCCAAAGGACACGTCCATGATCTGGTGCGGGCGCATGACTTCAACCCCTTTGCTGGCAAGCCAGGTCAGGGATTTTTCAAGACCATTGCGAGTCGCCTGACGAACCAGGAACGAAGATGACAATGGAACTGCCGCCCCCACAGAAGCGCCGCGCGCATTCGGGGCATAAGTGGTGCCCGCCCACTGATGTGCCAGATGCAAAATCCAGCTCTGATCAAAACTCAAAGCTTCAAGATGCTTGTAAAGATTTTTCGCAGCTTTATCCGCACTGCTACCGGCGATGATTTCTTTGACTGGTGCTGCCAATGAAGACTGATCCAGTTTGTACTTGCTGACCGGACCTTTAAATTCAAAAGGACCCTCCTTCAGCCACAACGTAAAACCGTTGGAAACTTCATCGTAAGGATCATCCGCATACAGACGCTCGAGCTGGGACTCAGAAACGCGTTCGTTGCGCAGAAATCCAAAAGGACCTTCAACATCTTCAGAGGGCCACACGCCCAGCTTTGAAGACACATCAACAAGAGTTGTTTTGATACCTTCTTTCGCCAAGGCCGCCGCCAGCCAATGACCGCGACCAAATGCTGAAATCAAGATAACGGGACTGCCCAGTTCCATCGCCGAGATAATCTCCTGTTTTTGAATTGAATTAGAATCCTAAAGGCTCTTAATGATTAGAAAATCACGAATTGATAAAGTCAAAGGTGCGCACTGCATCCAAAGGCTTTCCCAGGGCTTTTTCTTGTGATTTACCCCCGCCCCCTCTAGAATACGCTCATCAGGGGGAAACCATGCGTATTTTTACTCTTATCGCCCTAATTTTGTGCACTTCCTTTGCTTGGGCCAAGGACACACCATCGAGCTTCTTTGATCTTTCCGCGAACTCGCTTTCCGGCAAAAAGGTCAACTTCTCCACGTACCGGGGCAAGGTCGTTTTGGTGGTCAACACCGCCTCACAATGCGGGTTCACTCCCCAACTGAAAGAGCTGGAAGAAATGTACAAAAAATACGCAGACCGCGGTTTCGTGGTTCTGGGTTTTCCTTCCAACGATTTCAAACAGGAAAAAGGAACGAACGACGAAGTTCAGACTTTTGCCGCCAAGGAATTTGGCGTGACCTTCCCGTTGTTTGATAAAGCACCGGTCAGCGGTAAAGACATCCAGCCGGTTTATCAATTCCTGACGACACAAAAACCGGGTTTGATTTTTAAAGACGTGGCCTGGAACTTTGAAAAGTTCCTAATCAACCGCAAAGGTCAGGTGGTCGAACGCTGGAGTTCCATCACCAAACCATCCTCGGACTCCATCACAAAATCCGTGGAAAAAGCCCTGAACGAACCCCTCTAAAAAGGCCGGTGTCCCAAAGCGAGACAATCCGCAGATTTCTGGACTCCGTTTTGATACTTTGCTTTGAAGTTTTGCCCCTTTTGATTCGATAATATCAAGAGGGGGACCTTGTGAAAACCACAGCTCGATCACTTACATACAGCCTTCTGATTTTACTTGCTTTGGGGCTTAGCCTACCCTCAAAATCCCTGGCCCAGTCTGATCACAAATCCTATCTGATTTCCCAAGTTGACGCGGACGAAGCTTACGATCCATTCACTGATTATTCTGAATTTGAAGAAGAATCCGACGAAGAAGCTGACATCAATTTCTTCCGTAACGGCCGCTTCTTTACAATTGGTCTTGCCGGCGGTATGCGCGGCTTTACCGGCAACTTTGCTGATGCGTATTCCTCGGCTCCGACTTTTGGTATTTTCCTGACTTACTTCTTTGATCTGCGTCTGGCGATGAGCCTGGGCTTCCAGACGGGTGATCACGCGGTGAAATTCTCCGTAAATAACCAATCCAAAACTTACGAAGGAAACGTGTCCATCACCGCCGTGAACTTTGATTTGAAATACTACATGAACACCCAGAACGTGACCCGAGGCCTTGCGGATCTGAATCCGTACATCCTGGGCGGTTTGGGTCAGTTCTATCGCACTTACACGATTGCGGGCCTTGATGGCTTCAGCCGTGACTCAACAATGGGTTTTGATATCGGTGCGGGTCTGGAGATCCCTTTGATGCGCAAAAAAGCCTACCTGGGCTTGCAAGGGACTTATCACTATGTGAACTTCAGCGACGAGAACAAGTCCTACGTGGATGGAACTGAAAAGCTGGATAAGAATCTGACCGGTGACTTCTATAACTTCCTGGTGATCCTGGGGATGAACTTCTAATCATCCCCGTCTAACTGACAAAAACCCCAATAACTTGCAGCAAAAGGCCCACGATAATCACCACCGGGCCTGCCCACTTCAAAACAAACATCCAATGCGGATACATTGAATAGCTGACGAACTTGTCCTTGTCGACAAAGCCCAGCTCTTTTTCCTTGTCTGAAACCCCGCGATTGAAGGCGATCAAAATACCCAGCGCCACCAACGGCAGCAGCCAGTTGATCAGCAATGAATCCAGATTTTCGATCAACGAACGGCCACCCACGCGGATGTCTTTAAAGATCGAACTTGAAAGCGCCGGCAGAACCGTCAGCATCAAAGCAATCGCCCCGGAATACCAGGTCGCCTTGCCACGCTCCATTTCTTTCTTGGCATCCACCCAATTGGACACGACAACTTCCAGCAAACCAATGCTGGCATTCAGCGCTGCCATATAAAGACACGCAAAGAACGCCAGACCAAACAGCGTGCCCCCACGGATTCCCAACAGATACTTCGGCAAGACCTCAAACATCAACGCCGGATCCGTCAGCGGCACATTGGACGCCTGGAACGCCACCGGGAAAATCATCACCACGGCCACCAAGGAAATCACTGTATCCACGATCGTCACACGGAAACCCGCGGTCGGAACGTGGTCTTCTTCACGCATGTAAGAACCAAAGGTCACCATCGTGCCAAAGCCCACTGAAAGCGTGAAGAACACATGCCCCAGAGCGTGATTGATGGAATCCCAGCTCAGCTTTGAAAAGTCCGGATAAAACAGGAAGCGCAACACTTCCGGAGTTGAAGGCAGCGAGAAAGAACGCATGACCAGAATAATAACCAGCACCGCAAATAACGGCATGGTGTACCCGATCCAGCGCTCCAACCCCTGCTGCACCCCTTTGACGACCACAACCACCGTGATCAGGATGTGCGCACTGGCCAGCATCAACTGCAGCCAGCCGTTAGACATCAAAGCTGCCAGATTGGTTTTGTCAGTCAGTTGTTCGGGGCTGGAAAATAAAGACACCAGGAATTGGGTTAAGAAGTGCAAAACCCAGCCACTGATCACTGAGTAATAAGACAAGACGACAATACTGACCATCACGGCCAGTCGCCCGACCCAGCGGAAATTCACGCCGGTCTTGGCACTCATCTGCTGGGTAGCGACGATCACCGAACGGCGCGTGCCTTTACCCAGCATCAGCTCGGCAATCAACAGCGGAGCGCCGATGGCCAAAGCCAGCAGACCATAAAGCAAAATGAAGGCACCGCCCCCATTTTCGCCCACGACATAGGGAAAACGCCACAGATTCCCCAAACCACAGGCAGAGCCGATGGCCAGAAGATAGAATCCATAGCGTGTTTTCCATGAGCCGCGTTTACTAGCCATTATCCGATCCACCACGGCGTGATTTCATACAGAAGATACGAATCGGCATCCCGTGAAGGTCCCAGTTCGTTTTAATGTGCTTAATCAGGAAGCGGCGATAGGAGTTCGTCACACCATCCGGATGATTCGCAAACGCGATAAATGCCGGAGGCTGCTGATAGGTCTGAGTCAGATAATAGAACTTCACGTTCGTCGTACCCCAAACCGGAGCCGGAGCTTTACGGATGGTTTCGAAGAAGAAGTCATTCAGCTCTGCCGTTGGAACACGGAAGGTCATCTGATGAGCGACTTTTTCAATCATCTCAAACAGGTCTTCCAGACCGTAACCGGTTTTGGCGCTGGTGAAGACAATGTGCACGTCAGTGAAGAAGTGGAACACACGCTCCACCTGTTCACGGAAAGTCTTGCGGTATTCAGGAACTTCCTTCCCACCCAAGTCTGATTTATTCGCCACGACGATCACACCTTTGTGATCCTCCAGAATCGCCTGCATGATGCGCGCATCCTGGTCTGTCGGGCCGACAGTTCCATCCACCATCAACAGCACGATGTCCGCGCGACGAATGGCTTCCTGGGATTTGAAGGCGGAAATGATCTCCAGATCCTCTTCACGCTTTGCCGAACGACGCAGACCCGCGGTATCAACCAGGGTGTATTTTTTGTCGTTATAAACGAAGGGGGAATCGACAGAATCAATTGTGGTGCCCGCGATATCAGAAACGATCATGCGGTTGTAGCCCAGGATCGCATTACAGATAGAGCTTTTTCCCACGTTCGGTTTACCGACGATGGCGATATTCATGCCCTCTTTCACAGTCCCTGGATTTTCAGGGATCTGTTTTACCACCCACTCAAGGATTTCAGCCAGACCACGACGCTGCTCGAAAGAAGCGGCAACCACGTCCACACCGAATTCATAGAAGTCAGCTTTGGCCATGTCCTGATCCTGGTCACTGTCGACCTTGTTGATCACCAGAAGGAACGGTTTGCCGGTTTGTTTGGCGACGCGAATGATGTCACGGTCTTCAGGCACCAGGCCCACACGACCATCCATCACCGCCACGATCAAATCCACAGAGTGCAGGAACTCAGTCACCTGTTCTTTGATCAGCTTGGAGAAAATGTCGCCAGCTTCGGTGATACCGCCCGTGTCGATCAGGTCAAATTGTTTGCCCCAGATATCGACAGGTTCGATCATGATATCACGAGTAACCCCCGCCTGGTTTTTCACCACGGCTTTGCGGGTTTCAGTGATGATATTAAACAGTGTTGATTTACCGACATTCGGGCGACCGATGATCGCCACTTTCGGCGAGAAATCAGTCTTTAGAGTCGACGACATATCCAAGCTCCTTCATCATGCGTTTATTGGAGAACCACTCGGGCTTGGATGCCACGTTCAGGTCCAGGAAGATTTTCTCTCCCATCAGTTTTTCAATTTCCTTGCGGGCTTCCATACCGATCTGTTTGATCACGCTGGCGCCTTTTCCGATCACGATCGCCTTGTGGCTGTCTTTGGACACCACGATCTCTGCATAGATCTTTGGAACCGGCTTCGCGTCCTCTTCAAACTTCACGATACGAACCGCGATAGAATACGGGATTTCGTGGTGAAGGGCCTCAAAGCACTGCTCACGGACGATTTCCGCGGCCATTTCACGCACGTTTTCATTTGTAAACAACTCAGTGTCATACAAAGGCGCCGGAGATTCTGGCAGCAATTCCATGAACTCAATCAGAAGTGCTTCACGCTCTTCCTGGTCGTTTTTGGAATCTTTCACGGACACAGAGAAGGCTTTGCCGCCCTTGTCCTCGACCATCTTGCGAAGAATCATCACACGGTGGGCTTTTTCCTCGATATCCGTTTTGGTGATCACGGCGATCCATGGTTTGCCGCTTTTGGAAACCAGGTCGATGACCTTTTCTGCGTTTTCCGGTTTTTCCTCATCCACGGCAATGATCGCCAGCAAAGCATCAGAGCTGTTGATAACATCATGGGCTTCCTGTGCCAGGAAACCATTCAAACCTTCATCAGCTTTGATCAAACCCGGTGCATCAACAAAGATCACCTGACCTTTTTCTGTGCTCCAGATGCCCAGAATGCGGCGGCGGGTTGTCTGAGGTTTTGAAGAGACGATAGAGACCTTTTCGTCCACAAGGAAGTTCATCAATGTGCTCTTCCCCGCGTTCGGCTGTCCGATCAGACCTAAAAATCCAGCTTTGTAACTCATCTTAATTCGTCTCCTTGTACTTCATCTCAAGGGCATTCTTTGCCGCCATTTGTTCGGCGTTTTTCTTACTGCGGCCCCGCCCTTGAGCCCAGACATCTTCTTTTACTTTTACACAAACCAGGAACTCACGATCATGCGGAGGTCCTTCTTCCGCCAGCACTTCATAGCGTGGCGTTTCTTTCGAGGACTTCTGCACCAGTTCCTGCAGACGGGTTTTATAATCCCGCTCGAAGTCCTCATGCCCGCAGACCCGGTCCGCCAAAGGAACAAACTCCTGGCGAATAAAGCTGCGAGCCACTTCAAACCCACCATCCAGGTACAACGCCCCGACAATGGCTTCAAACGAAGAGGCTATCAGGCGCGGCTTCTGCGCGCCCCCGGTCAGGGCTTCACCCTTTCCCAGTTGCATGAGTTTATTTAAACCCATTTCCAATGCCAGTTCGGACAGAACCTCTTCATTAACAATACTGGCTCGTTTCTTTGACAAACCACCTTCGGTGTCGGTCGGGAATTTTTCATACAAAAACTCTCCCACCACCAGATCCAAAACAGCGTCACCCAAAAATTCCAGCTTTTCATTGTGCTCAACGGTGTTTCTCAGCTCGTTGGCAAAACTCTTGTGGGTCAACGCTCTTTCCAGCAGTGCCGGGTTTTTAAATTGATGTCCTACACGCTCTTCCAGACTCTTTCGCCCCTGATCGATCATGAGAGCACCTCGCCGATCAGATGACCTTCCATGTGTTGTTTGTTGGAATGATCATAGCCTGTGACTTTCACATCAACTTCCTGCCCTGCCCAGTGATCCAGGAAGCTTTCCGCACCTGCGATATCCACTGGCCAGTAATCATGACTGAGACCCTGTCCGCCTTTGGCGGCATTTTTCAGGACCAGTACACGCTTGGTGCTGCCGATCTGATTCTGGGCTTGCTCCGTGTAACGGGCGATGCTCAGTTCGCGCAGACGGGCCGCTCTTTCCGCGCGCACATGCGGATACACAGAAACATCCATGGCCGCCGCACGAGTGCCCTGACGTTCGCTGTACGGGAATACGTGCAGCTTGGTCCACGGCAGATCCTTCAGGCAGTTATAAGTGTCCTGGAATTGCTCTTCGGTTTCAGTTGGGAAACCCGTGATCACGTCCATCCCAACAAAGCTGCCTGGAACACGGTCCGCAATCGCGCGCAGAGATTTTTGCACGTCTTCTTGCGTGTATTTGCGCTTCATATGGAAAAGCACATCCGTGTTGGCACTTTGAATGCTCATGTGGAAATGCGGACACAGACGTGAGTCCTGATAAAGATCCAGCAGGCGCTCAGACACTTCCACCGGCTCAAGGCTTGAAAGACGGAAACGTGGCATTTTGGTTTTTGCCAGAAGATTTTCCAGCAGATCTTCCATCACGTATTTGCGGTCCCCGATCTGGTCTTCGTAATCCCCAATATGCACACCGGTCAGCACCACTTCGCGTGAGCCTTCCGCATACAGATCATTGATACGATTCACCAGATCCGCCACCGGGATAGAACGGCTTTTCCCACGAGCATACGGGATAATGCAATAGGTGCAGAAGCTGTTACAGCCATCCTGAATTTTCAGGAAGGTGCGGGTGTGTTGTTTTTCAATACCACCGCCGGCTTCCAGATCTTCTTTTTTGAAGATGTTGGATTTAAAGACTTTTTCAGTCAGTTCACCACGGAAATGCTTGTTCAAAAGATCCGGCAGACTGCTTTTGTGGGAATTGGCCACAATAAGATCAGCCCCTGGAAGACTCGAGAATGACCCGGTATCAACTTGCGCCGCACAGCCTGTCACCACGATCGTGCAGAAAGGATCTTTCACTTTCAAACGACGGATGTAGCGAACGGCCTCTTTCGTGGCTTCCGCAGTCACGGCACAGGTATTCAGCACGTGAATGCGCGCGTCTTTCTGGCCGGACACCACCGGCATGAAGCCACTGGCGTTCAGGTTTTTCTGGATCAGGCCGGCGTCATAAGTGTTCACCTTACAGCCGAAAGTGTGGACCTGATACTTCATAGAGTGATCCATCCGCCCCCCACGAGCTGTCTGTCACGATAGAACACGGCAGCCTGACCCGGAGTCACCGCACGCTGAGGCTCTGTGAATTTCAATTTGAAGCCGCTGGCCGTTTTAATAACCTGAGCCGGAGCCCCTTTGTGCTGATAGCGAATCTTCACATTCATGATTTCGCCGTCCTGGATTTCATCCAGCAGCTTTGGATCCACCACATCGACTTCGTTGGCGAAAAGATGTTTTTCTTCGCCCACCCAGACCGTGTTGTCAGAGGCATCTATTTTAATCACGAACAGCTTTTCGTGGTAATCCATGCCCAGGCCTTTGGATTGACCATAGGTGTAGTTGTGAATGCCTTCATGAGAAGCCATCACCTGACCTTCCGGGAAGCGCTTGATCAGACCTTTTTTGCTGGCCAGAATTTCGGACTTCACGTGGTCTTTGATAAAGTTCTGATACCCTTGATTACCGACAAAGCAGATTCCTTGAGAATCTTTCTTGCGCGCAGTCACCAGTCCACGGCTTTCAGAATACTCACGCACCTGCGGCTTTTTCATGTCGCCCACCGGGAACAAAAGTTTCGGCACCAGCTCTGGATCAATCGTGAACAGGAAGTAAGTCTGATCTTTCCAGTCATCCGTGGATGTGTGGATAGAGGCTTTGCCTTTGTCGTCATAAACGATTTTGGCATAGTGGCCAGTGGCGATATAGTCGCACTCTAGCTCACGCATTTTTTTAACCAAGTGATCAAATTTCAAATAGGTGTTGCAGTTCACACATGGAAGCGGTGTTTGCCCTTCCAGGTAGGCTTTCAAGAAAGGATCAATAACCGCGGCACGGAATTTTGCTTCGCAGTTGATCACATAAAACGGAATACCCAGACGGTCGGCCACGGCACGAGCGTCATCCACGTCGATACTGGAACAGCATGTGCCGTTTCCTTCCTCGATATCGCAGGTGGAATAATCCCAGACCTGCATCGTGGCTCCAATAACTTCATAACCCTGTTCGACCAAGAGCGCAGCCGCGGCGGAACTGTCCACGCCTCCGCTCATAGCAACAAGGACTCTCCCTTTAGACATGACAAGTCTCTCCTTTGTCGTCGTTCAAGGATCGCAAGCGATCCACTACTGTTTTCAATGTATCTACAAACGAATCCACCTGCTCCAGAGTGCTGTCCCAGCCAAGACTGACACGCAGGCTGTTCTGCGCTTCATCGCGGGTCAGACCCATGGCCAGAAGCACCGGGCTTGGCTCGGGATTCCCGGAAGAACAAGCAGCCCCGGTGGAAACCGCATAGCCCTTGATATCCAAAGACATCAACATGGTTTCCCCGTCAGCCCCCTTCAGTACCAATGAACTTGTGTTCGGCAAACGCGGAGTTTCCCCGGCAGTCACCGTCACTTCGGAAATTTCAGAAAGAATGCGCGCTTCCATGTGATCGCGAAGAACAGCCAAGGCTTTGGCTTTTTCCGCAATCATCGGCGCACGTTTGGCCACCACACCCAGAGCACCAATGCCCAGTGTGTTTTCAGTGCCACCACGACGATGTCTTTCCTGCGCTCCACCGTGAATCAAAGGTGTGACGTTGTTACCCTTCTTCGCATACAAAACCCCAGTTCCTTTGACGGAATAGAATTTATGACCAGAGAAAGAAGCGAAGTCGACATTCAGTTCTTTCAGGTTCACCGGCACTTTACCGAAGGCCTGAACTGCATCCGTGTGGAAGAGCGCGCCTTTTTTATGTGCCATCTCGGCCATCTCTTTGATCGGGAACAATGTGCCGGTTTCGTTATTGGCAAACATCACGGACACCAGGGCGGTCTCTTCGCTCAGATGTTCTTCATAGAATTTCAGATCGATCTGCCCCTGACGATTCACCGGAATGAAATCCACGCGTGCGCCCAGATCTTTCAGGTGCTGCATGGTTTTCATGATGCTTGGGTGCTCCACTTCAGAACTCATGAAGTGAGTGCGTTTGCGCTGTTCCGGAGTCAGGAACTGTGCTGTCTGGTAGTATTCCAGCAGACCTTTCAAAACGGTGTTGTTGGCTTCACTGCCACCGGAAGTGAAAATGATTTCCAGCGGACTTGCATTCACCATTTCTGCCACAGCCTTGCGCGCGTCACGCAGAATATTCTTCGGCTGCCGACCACCCCAATGGATGGAACTTGGGTTCCCCCAAGCTTGCGCGAACTCGGGCAGAGATTCCAAAACCTCTTTGCACGCCGGAGTCGTGGCGTTGTGATCGAAATAATGAAGGACCTTGGTCTGTATCATAAGCTGCCGGAACCTATCACAGTTCTTAAGTATTGAGAACCTCTAAGATAATTTGCCCTTTTAGGGTGTCCACTGCGTTAACAGATCGGGAAATTTCTACACCCCGATTCTGCCTGTTTTCCGGGCCGACCGAGGATTTTTCGGGGCTTAACTGGACTAGACCTCAGTTTTCACTCAGGTTTTTAACAGGAATTCCGATAAACACAGGGATGAGTCATCATTTATGGTTTGAACATTTTAAAGAGCAACTTCAAGGACTTACCGAAGCCTTTGAACAAAGCGCTACGCCTCTGAGCCTCTTGGCTTACGCAATCAAGGAGCAACGCCTGAGCTCTGAAGACTATCTTCGTTGGGCAATGACTCACCATAAACTGCCTTTGCTTCAGTCACGATTTTTTACAGAAACTCCCGTGTCCCAGGAAATGTTCGCGAAGTGGGCGACCCATTATCCGTGGTCTGCGGAGTGTCTGCCTGTGGCGGAGTGGGATGGATCCCTCATCGTAGCATGTCTTCAGCCGCCGCAGGATTTTCCTTCCATGCCTTCCAGTATTCTGGTTCTGGCGACCTATGAAAATCTGGAAGCCACCTGGAACCTGCTGCACCCGGAAAGACACCAAGCCCCTGCGGCAACCCCGGTGGCCGAAGAAGCCCCAGAGGGTATCGATCTTTCCGTTGTTACCACGACCAAACAAGCTTCCGACAGCTTCTCTTTCGAGGATCTGGGCGTAAAAACCGACTCCAAAGCAGCTCCGGAATTCCAGCCTCTAAGTGAGGATGAGCTTCAATTGGGCGAAACTGGTGGCGAAAAACTCGATGGCCTGTTTGACGGTCCGACCGTGATTCGTCTTGAGGCTTTGAGTCCATCCGCGGAAGCACCTGCGCAAGTTGCTCCGGTTCTTGAGCCGGTGGCCGTTTCCTCTGAAACTCCCGAGACTGAGCTTAAAACTGTGATCTCTCCTCTGTCTCCGCTGACTCCGCTAACGCCGGCGCCTGCTGCGACAGTACCGACGGAATCAGCGCCAGTCGTTGCGGCGACCGCCGTGGAAAGCTCTGCGCCAAAACGCGCAACGCCTCCACCGCCTCCGCCTAAAGCTGAAATGCCACCGCCATTTGAGGACAGCTTCAGCAACAAACCCATTGCAATCACTCCACGTCCGGCGGGTGTGGCCAAGCCAACCATCAATCCGGTGGCCAGTGG
Source organism: Bdellovibrio bacteriovorus HD100 (assembly GCF_000196175.1). Lineage (NCBI taxonomy): Bacteria > Pseudomonadati > Bdellovibrionota > Bdellovibrionia > Bdellovibrionales > Pseudobdellovibrionaceae > Bdellovibrio > Bdellovibrio bacteriovorus. The sequence continues at coordinate 1,849,443 of NC_005363.1, read as the reverse complement.
TCATTTTGCTTTGGAAAAAATCAAAAAGAAAAATGCCGCTTTGCTGAATGAAAAAATCAAAACGATCTTAAGCCAGATGAAAGTGCACTTTGAAAAGTCCATGATCCTGACTTTGGACGAACAGGAAACGCAGATGACCGCCTTTGCCTGGGATGAAAATTTCCAGGGCATGAAGGACACTTCCATGCGCTTCCCACTGCAAACTCCAAGTATTTTCAATATCGTGGCGACAACTCAAAAACCGTATCACGGCTATATCTCCCTGAATGCGATCAACGAGAAGTTCTTTGATGGCTGGAATCAGGGTCGCATCCCCGATCACGTGACTGTCACTCCCATCATTATCAATGAGAAACTGGTGGGCATGCTGATGGGCTTTGCAGAAAAAGCGGCTTACAACAAGGTCTCTTTGACTCTGGCTGAAAAGCTTTCCGGTGAATTCACAAAAGGTCTGCAGGCGGCATAATCATGACCATTTTCCTGCAGATCCTCCTGAGTTTCTTTCTGACTGAGGCTTCTGCAAATTCCTGCTCCCAGCACAACCCGATGGCCGCCGATGTTCCACTGTGTCCTGCTGGCGGCAGCAAACTGCTTTCTGAAAATTTTCCGATAATGGCCGCCACCGTGTCTGACGATATGGGTGGCCCCCGCTACGTCAAAGAATACGTCACCAAAGTTTTAAAAGCCCAATCTCAAAAGCCACCGCAATTCTTTCTGGCCGTGACTGATGAAACCTGGGATGAAGTCGTGCGGGAGATCAAAAAACAGGCTCCGAATCAGGCCACCGCCCAGCAATGGATTTCCGGCCTGAGCCGCGTGAAAACCAACAGTCGCTGGAACTGGCAGCAGGATTACTTTGAAAGCTTCTTTGATGCCAAGACCGGAAAGCCCGTCTTGCGCGAAGTCCAAGGCTATGGCCGCCACGGCAACGCCTTTGCTGACTTGATAAAACAATCCAGCAAGGATTGCTCTTTTCAGGAGGGGCAAAAGCTGACCAACAACCCGTACAAATCCGGGCACAGTGGCGGCAATATCGAAGCCGTCAATGGACTTTGCCTGATTGGATCTGATCACTTCGAGGGTGACGAATGGGACAGATACGCCAAAGTCACTTGCGAAAACCCCGCCATGGCCGTACTGACTCCGTCTGATTTTTTAAGTGTCGGGCACACTGATGAGTTCTTCAAAACCCTGAAAGATCCAACACAAAAAGCCCCTTGCGATTTCAGTCTGGCCTTTGCCAGCCCCAAAAAGGGACTGGACCTGCTTAAGAAAAACCCGCAAGGCCGAGCCTTTGATTTTTCGCACCTGACTCCGGATGAAGCCCTGGCGCGAATGAGTCAGACCCCGTACACCTATATTTGTCAGGAATTTTCTTACAGCAAAGCCCTGAAAAACAATGGTGGCAATCCGGAAAAATCCCGCGAAAAACGTTCCCGCGGAGTCAGTCAGTTCTTGTTTGAAATCATTCTGCCACCCGTTTCTGCTGGTGCCACGGTTCAACCACTAAAAGATGCTGAATCCCGTCGTATGCAGGAATATCTGGAAAGAATTTCTGAAGGTGGCATAGACGATCCTGCCCTGGAGCGCAGCCGCCGTGAAGAAAAATACGCTCGCCTAAACCGTCGCCGTGCGCTGATGCGCCAATCCGGGATGATCAAGAGTTCTTCCAGCATCCAGGATGCCATGGACTGCTATAATATGACCAACAAGGACCTGGCCGACCTGATCGAAGAGGATTTTGAATTTAAAGAATTCAATGCTTCCATTGAAGAAGCGACTCAGAAATTCAAAAAAGAACTGCTGGCAAAGGTTAAAAAATCCTATCCGCAATGCAGCCCCAAAACCGTGGAGCTTCCCGATCTTTTCATTGGGGAGATGGACTATGACAGCAATACGCCGAAATATGTGAATGGATCCGCGGACTCTATTTTCCCCAACCCCACCAATGGGGATATTGTGGAAGACACCTTCATTTTGCCGGAACCTGTAAACCCGGCATTTAAAGCGGAGATCGATTCGTCGATCAAAGGTCTCGGTCTTAAAACTGACTATATCGACACGCATTTTGCCCATTCCATGAATGGAAATCTGCACTGTTCCAGCCACACCATGCGCTATTGCCGCCCTCAAGGAGGCACCAAATGATCCGCTCCATTCTGATGGCCACGTTCGTTTTCGGATTCATTTTTACCGCTGAAGCTCAGAGCAAAAAACTGATGTATTCCTGTCAGCTGCAGGACGAGTGGCTGCAAGCTAAAAACCTTTCTGCAGGAATTAATATCGAGGACCTGGACCACGCCACAATCACCATCAAGTCTGAATCTGAAACCGTGGTGTGCCCGATGGCCGTTGAAACGGTTCAGGATGCCTCTCGCAGTCGCATCGCAAGGATCATCTTCAGCATGACACCGGCAGGATGCTCGCCTCAGGAAAAGCTTTTTCATCGCAACCTGCGCCGTCGCGTAGAACTGTTTGTTGATGCTCATCCAGATGCCAAAGGATCAGCCCAACTGTCCTGGCGTCACCGCGGGGCTCGTTCAGAGTGCAAAGAAACCGTCAACAACCTGAAGAGCCACGGAATTGGAAATAAGTTCCATCCTCCAGCGGCAGCCTCTAAAAACGGCTCAGGAACAAGATAAGCCCGTCTCACAAAATAGGCCGGGAAATTAATACGTTATCCCCCTGCCACTATTGAGTTTTCACCTTAAATCCGCTACTTTTCAGGGCCATGAAAAACCTTTCAGTTCTTTTCATTGTCCTGCTTCTTCCTTCTCTTCTTTGGGCCCAAGGCACACGCATTAAAGTTCTGAGTGTCCATGACGGCGACACTCTGACAGCGGTGGATGTTTCAAGCAACACCCGAGTTAAAGTGCGCTTGATGGGCGTGGACACTCCGGAAGTGGACTTTATGAAAGAAACCCAAGGCGATGTAGCTCTGGCCGCGCGCGATTTCCTGCGATCCCTGATTCCGGCCGACGGCATCATCACCTTAAGCGAAGACAGCCAGATCGACAAACACGGGCGCATCCTGGGTCGCTTGCTGAATGGTAAAACTGAACTTAATATCGAAATGCTTAAAAACGGCTGGGGTATGATTTACTTCATCTACCCGTTTGAAAAACGTGTGGTGAGTGATTACAGCAAAGCTTCCAAAGAAGCTTACGACAACCGTCTGGGCATCTTCTCGAACGACTATCGCGACACCCAAGAGCCTTATCAGTTCCGCATGCGTGTGCAAAAGCAAGTGGGCAGAAATCCAGTCGGCGATCTGGAACTAAAAAAGGTCGTCCCACCAGAAGAGATCAACAAGATCCCCGTCTGGAAACGAGTCTTCTTCCCGAACTATGAAATGGCCTATCAAAACGGCTACAACTAACGCATCACCTATTAGACTTGGCGGGTGGTGATTTTTCTTTCGGTGTCGCTGAGTTTTTCGAAGCGCACCTCGATGCGCTGCCAGTTGAGTGGCAGATAATCGAAATCCAGGCGGTTCGCCCATTCGATAATAATCAGTGAATTTTTCTGGGCAAACAGGTCCCAGAAACCGGAACTTTCCAGATCATCATCATCTTTCAGGCGATACAGATCCAGGTGATCCATGGCTTTGCCTTCCGCGTTTTCATAGCGCAGATGAATGGCAAAGCTTGGTGACTGAACATCGCGCATTCCCAACTCGCCGGCAATCATTTGCACCGACGTCGTTTTACCCGCACCGACATCCCCGCTCATCAGCAAAATACAGCGGTCATTCAGGTGCGGCAAAAAATCCTGCCAGAAGCTTTTCAGCTCCTGGAGGTTTTTTAGGATGTGTTGGGAATTCAGAATGGTCATATTATTTCAGGATTTTTCTCATCTTACGAACAGATTCTTCCATACCATGCTCTAGTGCATAACACACCAGAGAATGCCCAATATTCACTTCCTGAAGATGCGGCAACTTATTGATAAGCTTGGAGTGCTCATAATCAAGCCCGTGGCCTGCGTGCACATTCAAACCCAGATAGTGCGCCCATTCAGCGGCATCACAAAGACGCTTCCATTCAGCGGCTTTCCGAGCGCCTTTTAGCATCACCCATTTGCCGGTGTGGAATTCAACGGCATCCGCACCAATCTCATAAGAAGCTTCAACCTGCTCAAGGGAAGGCTCAATAAACATGGAAATTTCAATACCGATGCGCTGAAGCTTTTCAACCATCGGGAACATTTTCTTAAAGCCTTTCTTTACATCCAGGCCGCCTTCAGTTGTCAGCTCAGCACGCTTTTCCGGGACGAAGCACACCCAGTCTGGACGGTATTTCTTGGCGTAAGTCACCATCTGAGAGGTCGCTGCCATCTCCAGATTCAGCGGCACTGAACAATGCTTGGAAAGCACTTTAAGATCTTCCAATTGAATATGACGGCGGTCTTCACGAAGATGAATCGTGATTTGTTCCGCGCCACCTTTGACGGACTTTTTCACCATATCCAGCAAATTAGGATAAGCCGTTGTCCCACCACGCACCTGACGAAGCGTCGCCACGTGGTCCACATTTACACCCAAACGAATTTTATGTTTCATAGATTTTTAGGATGGCAGAACTGCCATCCCCCTTTAATTAAGACAGTTCTTTTTCCAGGAAAGAGGCGATTTCTTCCGCGAATTGAGTGATCTGAGCTTTTTCAGTTCCCTCGACCAACACACGAATCACCGGCTCGGTGCCAGAGAAACGAACGAAGACGCGGCCATTGCCAGCCAGTTTCTTTTCAATATTGCGAATCATGTCATTGTAGCCGGCAAGCTCAGAAAGCTCGGCACGGCGTTTTACACGGCAGTTGATCAGGATTTGCGGAACGTCCTCAAAGACGTGATTCAGATCGCTCATCTTCTTGCCAGTTTGTTTCATCACCGCCAGAACACTCAACGCCGCGATACAGCCATCCCCCGTTGTGGTGTGATCCAGGAAGATGATGTGGCCAGACTGCTCGCCACCCAGGTTGTAACCGTGTTTACGCATTTCTTCGACCACGTACTTGTCACCTACGCCGGTTTTCACAAGCTTGATGCCCGCTTCATTCATGCGCTTTTCAAGACCGAAGTTTGACATCTGAGTTGCCACCAGAGTGTCACCTTTCAGCAAGCCACGCTCTTTCATGTGCAAAGCACAGATCGCCAAAATACGGTCTCCGTTTACGATCTCGCCCTTTTCATCCACCATGATCACACGGTCCGCATCCCCATCCAAACTGATGCCCACGTCCGCACGATAGTGCAAAACGGATTCAGCCAGCTTTTGTGGATACAAAGCACCGACTTTGTCATTGATGTTTGTGCCATTGGGATCATCACCCAGCTGGATGACTTCCGCACCCAGCTCCTGGAAGATGGATGGAGCAACTTTGTATGAAGCCCCGTTGGCCGTATCCAATACGATACGCATACCATCCAGAGTATACTCCAGAGGGAATGTGCCTTTCACGTAAACGATATAACGACCCTGGGAGTCTTCGATACGGCGAGTGCGGCCGATTTCTTTGCTTGGAGGCAGAAGTGGCGTCAGGTCTTCTTCAAGCACCAGACGCTCGATTTCACGCTCCATCTCTTCAGAGATTTTAAAACCATCAGAACCAAACACTTTGATCCCATTATCATGGAATGGATTGTGAGACGCCGAGATCACGATCCCCGCCGCCGCACGCATCGTTCTGGTCAAGTAACCGATACCCGGAGTCGGCAGTGGTCCCACCAGTTGCACGAACACACCCATGGAGTTCAAACCAGAAGCCAAGGCCTGCTCGATCATATAACCGGACAAACGCGTGTCTTTTCCAATAACCACTTTGCGCACGCTGGAGGATTTTTCTTCAGCTTCTTTACGCAAAAGATAACCAATGGCTTGACCGATCTTCACAACCATATCCGGAGTCATCGGATACTGATTCGCAGTCCCGCGAATACCATCAGTTCCAAACAGTCTTGTTTTCTTTTCCACTTTATCGGCTTTCTTGTTCGTCACGGGGCTTTTCCTTTATCTGCAACACTTCAGCTTGAATTTGATTTGGACGGACACCCAGAATTCGCACACCCAGCGGCACTTCAATTTTGCTGAGTGGGATGTCCACGTTCACCACACCTTCACCTCTTTGCGAGATGTCCAGTGTGATACTTTGAGCCAGGGAACTTTCCAGGAACTTTTTCAATGAAGAACGAGGACCTGAAACCTTCACCTTGATATGATCCGTTGTCTGAGCCACCACATGGGTGCCCGGAGCGGTGATCAGCTCAATATCAATATTTTTACTTAGAACAAAATCACGGCGACCCAAAATGGTCAGCCACAGGATCAACGAAATAAACAACGCCACAACTTTGTAGCTGAAGTTCTCGGTGATAACATTCGACCAACGACGTCTCATTAGACCTCCCCTTGCTGAGAGAAGGCCTTGTACTTAAGACCGAAGGTTTCATAAAGAGCTTTACGGATGTCACCCAATTCCACGTTGGGACTCAAGTGCCCCCCTTGAACGATACCAATGGATTTGTTTTCTTCAGAAACCACGAACACCAAAGCATCAGTTTCTTCAGTCAAACCAATAGCCGCGCGGTGACGGGTCCCCAGGTTTTTATCCAGAGCCGGATTTTTACTGAGTGGCAGGAAGCAACCGGCAGAATGAATTTTACCATTGCGAATTAAAACAGCTCCGTCGTGCATCGGACTTTCCGGGTGGAAAATCGAAGCCAGCAATTCCGCGGACACCTTGGAATCCATCTCGGTTCCGAATTCAATGTGATAATCGATGACGATTTCACGTTCCACCACCACCAATGCGCCGAAGCCCTTTTGAGCAGTCAGGATAATACCCTTGGCGATCTCTTCAATCACCTGAGTTTCCTGGATTGTAGACGCATCACTGAAGAACGGGTTGCTGCCGATATGAGCCAGCGCACGACGAATCTCGCCCTGGAACAGGACAACCACGATCACAAACAGATTGGAGAAGAATTTTTCAAGAATCCAATTAAAGGTGAAAAGCTCCAGCCAGATACTGAGGATGTATCCGATCGCCAGAACCCCCAGGCCGGAAAGCATTTGGATCGTCCCGGTTCGTTTGATCAGAACCAGAATGCGATAAACAACCATCCAAACCAGGAGCATGTCGATAGCATCCTGCACCCGCAAGTGCTGAACTATAAACACGAGGTTGTCGACAAACTGCTGCAACATCAAGATGCCTTTGTAAAAATGTTGTCGTCAAAAAGGCTCTGCCGACGGAGTGTCGGCAGATTGGGTTTCAGAATTTTTAGATCGTCACCGGGCCGGTGTTACCCACCGGATCTCCAGATCCTTTCTTTTCCGCCGCGTTCATAATGGCCGCGTTGGAATCTTTTTTGGCATTGCGGTATTTTTCAATTTCCGCAACTGCCGCGCCATTCACAAGCATATCGACTTCATGACCATCGATGGTTTCGTACTCCAGCAAAGCCTGAGTCAGGCGCTCCAGAGCATCCTGGTGGTCACGCAGAATCTGGATAGAAATATCGTAACCGTGCTTGATGATCTTTTCGACTTCAGTGTCGATCTCTTGCGCTTTTGCATCAGAGTACTCTTTGGACTTGTTGCCATAGCCCATACCCATGAACACCGGATTGTCGCGGGTTTCATAAGCCAAAGGACCCAGCTTGCTCATACCCCATTCACACACCATACGACGGGCGATTTCAGTCGCACGTTCGATGTCGTTGCCGGCGCCAGTGGTGATGTCCTTAAAGATCAGTTCTTCAGCCGCACGACCACCAAACAGGAAGGCGATCATGTTTTCAGCTTTGGATTTGGACAAAGACACGCTTTCTTTTTCAGGCAACGTCTGAGTCACACCCAGAGCCATACCACGAGGGATGATGGTCACTTTGTGGATTGGATCCAAGCCAACAAGCTTTTTACCCACCAGCGTGTGGCCGGCTTCATGGTACGCAGTGACTTTTTTATCTTCATCAGAAATCACCATAGAGCGTCTTTCCGCACCCATTGTGACTTTGTCTTTCGCTTTTTCGAAATCTTCCATTTCCAGATACTTCTTGTCAGAACGAGCGGCCACCAGAGCAGCTTCATTCACAAGGTTCTCAAGATCCGCACCCGAGAAGCCCGGCGTACCACGTGCGATTTTGGAAGCATCCACATCAGGCCCCAGTGGAGTCTTGCGCATGTGAACCGCAAGGATCTGCTCACGGCCTTTAAGGTCCGGTTTGTTCACGATCACACGACGGTCGAAACGACCTGGACGAAGCAACGCAGGGTCCAGAACGTCAGGACGGTTGGTTGCCGCGATCATGATGACACCTTCAGAAGATTCAAAACCATCCATCTCGACCAGCAACTGATTCAGAGTCTGCTCACGCTCATCGTGACCACCACCCATACCAGCACCACGATGGCGACCGACAGCATCGATCTCATCAATAAAGATCAAACATGGAGCATTCTTTTTACCCTGTTCGAACAAATCACGAACACGGCTGGCACCGACACCGACGAACATTTCGACGAAGTCAGAACCGGAAATTGTGAAGAATGGAACGCCCGCCTCACCCGCAACGGCGCGAGCCAGCAAGGTCTTACCAGTCCCTGGAGAACCCACCAGCAAAACCCCTTTAGGGATGCGGCCACCCAGCTTGGTGTATTTTTTAGGGTCTTTCAGGAAGCTCACGATCTCTTGCAAGTCTTCTTTGGCTTCATCCACTCCGGCAACCTCTTTGAAGGTCACACGGTTTTTATGCTCCGTCAGAAGACGGGCGCGGGATTTACCAAAGGACATGGCTTTGCCGCCACCGGCCTGAATCTGGCGCATGATGAACAGGAACATCGCTACGATCAGAATCAATGGAAGCCAGTTCACAAGCAATGACTGGAAGAAGCCACCATTGTCAGCGCGCTCATAGTTGGGCGTAATGCCATGTTGTTGCAGGAATTTATAACCCTCATCCTGGGTGTTCCCGACGATGGAAAAGTGAGTGCCGTTGTATTTCTTTTCAAACTCCGGCTTCATTTCACCAACAACTTCGCTGGTGTCCTGACGGAAGGTGACCGTCGCCACCTCACCGGCCTTTACGGCTTCAGTGAATTTGGAAAAATTAAAGTCAGCAATCGCTTTTTGTTGCTTGCTCTCATAGGCTTGAAATAGAAACACAGCCATGATGATCAGGAAGAACCATAGAGCCAGCGTTTTCTGGGTTGATCGCATTTCAGTTCCTTTCAGTCGAAGGTAATACCCCCAAAGGGTAGCATGAATGCCCTCTCAAAAAAAGAAACTTTAGAGTGAGAAACCAGTCCTCTCAAATCAGGACTGGACCTTGATTTGCTCTGCGTTAACTTCCCATTGGCACCCAGCGACTTTGAATGTGATCACTTTTTGCGACTTGTCCAGGCGCTTTTGAATTTCTTCAAGGTGAGATTGCGAAAAATCTCGTTTCCCGAGGGAAAACAGGTACTGAGCCAGCAATCTTTTTTGCTCAAACGGACTCAATGTGAGGTAAAAAGACCTGCGCAACCCCTGTGTCTTATAAGCCTCATTCTGCCCCAGCAAATCTCCCCAGGGGCGATTTTCAATCTCTTGAGCAATGGTCTCCAAAGACCGGGCTAAGGCCGCAGTCGAGCCTCTGGCGCGCCTTTCAAGGGATTTCAGCCACTCCTCCCGCAGCCAATTACGCAAAGGGTCCAGGGCCTTGTTAGTTGGGTCCTCAAAGCTTCGCAGACGCTCTTCGCGCAGATACTTTTTAAGCTCTTTCTTGGAAATCTCCAAAAGTGGACGAAACAGACCATCCCGCAAAACATGCATTGCCGCAAACCCCTGAGCCCCTGTGCCGCGAATCAAACGAATCAGACGCGTCTCTAGCAGGTCATCCCGATGGTGCCCCGTGGCCACAAGTTCGAACCCTTGCTCCTTTTTCAGGCGATCCAAGGCCTCATAACGCAGCTCGCGATATTCAGCTTCGGATTTAGCCAATTGCGAGGCGCGCAATGGGTAGAATTCAATTTCGAGCTTCTTACAAAGCTTTTCACAAAACTCTTGGGCTTCTTTGCGGTATTCCTGGTTCGAGTCCTCTCCATGATGAAAATAACAGGCCCCGAGCAGATTCTTTTTGTGCACCTTCGTCAAACTGCGAAGCAAAGCCACCGAATCGGTGCCACCGGAAAGCGCCACCAGAATCTTTTTATCCTGAAGCGAATGAAGTTTGATCAGCTTCCATACATGATGATCCAGATCCTGCTTGGCCTTTGACAGTTTCACTCTACTCCCCCGCTACCGCGACGGTTTTGATATTCACAAATTCCATGATTCCAAAATGACCCAATTCGCGGCCGTAGCCAGATTCTTTGATTCCGCCAAACGGGATCCTCGGGTCCGACTTCACATAATCATTCACCACGACAAAACCGGCCTGCAACTCTTTTTCAATCAGCTCTTTGCCCTTTTTTACGTCTCGAGTAAAGACTCCACCCCCCAGACCGTAAGGCGATGAGTTGGCCACTGCCAAAGCCTCTTCCGTGTTTTTCACAATAAACACAGATGCCACCGGACCGAAGATTTCTTCCCGGTGCACTTCGGGATGATCTTTTTCAAAAACCACCACCGTGGCCGGATAAAACGCCCCCGCCCCTTGCGGAGCAGAACCACCCAGAACCACTTTGCCGCCCCATTTTTTCAGTTTTTCCACCTGATCAACGATGGATTTTTGAAACTTCACGGAAGCCAACGGCGCCAGTTCCGCCTCTTTCATCTCTTTAGTGAAGTGATGGATAAAGTCTTTGGCAACTTTTTCGTTCACGATAAACCTTTTCCCCGCCACGCAGCTTTGCCCGCAGTTCACCAGACGCACTTTCGCACACGCCTTGGCGGCGGCCTCAACATCCGCGTCTTCCAAAACCAGATAAGCATCGCTGCCCCCCAGCTCCAGGACTATTTTTTTCAAATTCTTGGCAGCTTCGACAGCGACAGACCGGCCGCCCTGACTGCTGCCGGTAAAGGTCACCCCGTGCACAACGGGATGAGCAATCACCTGGGCGGCCACCTCATGATTGACCTGAATATTTCGCAATAGTTTATATTCTGAAGTCAGATCATTGAAGATTCTGCCAATCAACTCTGAAGTGCCCGCCGTCAAATCCGCGTGCTTCAGCAGAATCACATTGCCGGCCATCAATGCGGGAGCGGCAAAACGAATCACCTGCCACAGAGGAAAATTCCACGGCATGACACTGAAAACCACCCCAACCGGCTGAAAGCTGACTTCGGCATGTTTGTAAGGGGACGAGGCCGCCAGCTGATTTTTAAGCATGGATTCAGCCTCTTTGGCATAGTATTCACAAGTCACGGCGCACTTTTCGACTTCAGCTTTCCCTTCGGCGATGAGCTTTCCCATCTCCTGATTCATCATTTGCGCCAGTTCAGACTTATGAGTGCGCAGGGATTGCGCCAGCTTCAGCAGCACTTCCGCGCGATCTTTAAACGAAACCTTGCGCCAGATTTGAAAGTCTTTGGCGGCTTGCTCGATATTTTTTTCTGTCTCTGGCCAGGAAAGATGATTGTAGGATTTAAGAACATCGCCTGTGGCGGGATTGACGGTTTTAAAAGCGCTCATGACAACCTCCGAAAATTCAAGGCTGCCACAAGAGTGAAAGATGCGCCTCTCTCGGCGCATCAAAGGTGCAAACTACAAAGTCAGAAAAACCTGCTGGAAGGAAACCACAAGGCCGCCCAGAAACGCCATGGTCATCGTCCCCCAGGCCACTGACTTATAGAACTTGCCAAGCTGCATGGCACCCCGGGCATAGGGTCTTTCCGACGCCAGCATGGGAATGGGCTTTACCATCGTGCGAATGAACTGGTGACAGCAAAGGCAGAATAAAACGACAGAGATCAGACTAAGAATAAGTTGTTCCATGCTGAACTCTTCGGCAGAAGTCCGTCTCAACTTGAGACAGACCTTGGGCTTGTATTTTAGGCTTTTTCGTCGGATTCGTCTTTGGAGGACGATGCATCCTTTTTGATGATATCGATTTCGGCAGTGATTTTGAATTTGTGGGTCTCTGCGAATTTGGAGGCCTCTTTGACAAAGTCAATTTTCTGTATGATCCCGACGATCTCTTTGGTCACCCGTTGAGTGACTTCGTCCTTGGATTTTTGCGCCCCTTGAATCAGCAAATTCAAGGCTTCTTTGGGAAGCTTCAACTCAGAGACATAGGCCCGCAGGCTTTCTTCGGTCATGAACGCCGCGCTGACACCGGCGGTGAAAACCTTTTTTACCGTGTCACCCAGAAGACCTTTCAGGTCCCCCGAATTGTCCTTGTCGTCTTTTTTGCTTCCATCAGTTGCCATAAAGTTGTTTCACTCGCTTGTGATAGCTGCTGATCATATTCGGAAGATTCACACTGACCAGGGCATTGGCAATCGGACCCGGAACAAACATGCTGAAGGTGGCTTCCACTGTGTATGTTGCACGGGTTTTACCAGCTTCGTCTTCCAGCTTCCATGAGCCTACAGATGTTTTGAACACATCGCCAGATGCAAATTCCCAGGAAATGCTTTTGGGCGCGGACTCCGTCATCCACAAAGAATATTTGAAACTTTTTACGACGGAAACATTGTATTCCACCAATTTGCGATTGCCTTCGGTTTTAAGAACCGTGCACTTTTTCACTTCCGGCAGAAACTCATGATACTTGCCGTAATCAGAGATGATATTGAAGAATTGCTCGACGCTGCAGTTGAAAACTTCGGTTGTGGATGCTTTTGCCATAGGCCTTTAGTGTGTCGATTTCAAAGCATCGAGTCAACAGCAGGCCTAGACCAAAAACGATTATGTTACATCGCACCTGTGCGTGCGTACCAATCCTCGACCCAGGAATGCCACTTGGATTCACCCTGGCCATCGTCCACGATCAATGAATCATGGCTGATCATCGTGCCGTTGGGCTTTTGCAACATGTGATAATGCGCGATCCAGTCAATCTCGCCATCCACTGAAACGCGGAACAACCATTGATCGATAGACCAATTGCCATCACCATTGATCAGCCATTGTTCGGAAACGCCTTCCAAATGACCCGCATGAAACTGACCCTGCTCATCATATCCGCCCACGGCACTCAGATAATCTGCTTGGCGCGCGCCCTCACTGCCGATAGGAACAATGCTGGACAAGGTCAGATAAATCCCAAACTGGGTTTCTGAAACCGTGCCCGAGTCTTTGATGATTTGATTTAGTTTTTCCCACTGGGAGGCCGATGCAAAGACCGTGGAACCCAACATCAGAACAGAAACAAAAATGGATGCGATCAGTTTTTTCATGCCTTAAAGCATATCCAAAAAACGAACAGACTAAAGAACCAAAAATAGTTAACGCAGTGTGGGCCTAAAAAAGAACCAGGAACCTTTTTAGTAGTTTTCGAAATACTGGCGGGTGGGAATGATTCTTTCCACGCCTTGATTGCAATCTCGGCCAATGCAGTAAATTTTATTGGCTGAAGTTTTCACGTAAAGATTTTTGCCTCCGGTGATACTGACGGGAGTGCCTGCCATCGAACCCTTGTTGATCAGTACGGGCACAGCGCTGGTCGCGGGCGACAAACCCGCCGGCACACTTTCGCCCCAGCAGTAAATATTGATCGCCGAGTCCAAAATTCCACAACTAAAACGAGCGAAGGATTTCACCATCAGAGGAGCCGGTGCTGAAGCCAGCCCCGCGACAGAAACGGGTACCGGTGTGTTTGAAGTGACCAGACTGTTATTTCCCAACTGCCCACCGCTGGAATCACCCCAGCAATAAGTGATTCCGTCTGTGGAAATACCACAAAAAGATTCATCGTCCCCGTGGATATCTGCAAACAAAGTCGACCCCGTCATTCCTGACGTATCCAAGGCCTGAGGTGTATAGACGGAAAACGCACTGCTGTGCCCGGACCGGCTATAAACCGAGTTCCCCCAGCAATACACCTTTTGGTCTGTCATCAAACCACAGGCATGATATTCTCCGGCAACAATCTTTGTGAAAAGTTTGGAGCCTGGAATCGCCGTCACATTGACAGGATGAGGTCGGTATCTAATGGTCGAAGAACCATTCCCCAGGATCGAGTTGTACAAGGACGGAGAAAAACCGGCGCCTCCCCAACAATAGCCCACACCATCTGTCGCCACGCCACAGGCGGTGTACTTGCCCATATCAACATCAGCAAAAGTGGTCGCCCCAGTCATCCCAGTCGTGTCCACCGGATCCAGGGTCGCCTGACTGGTCGCCGTCCCGCCCTGCCCCACACTCGTTCCATTGCCCATGCAATGAAGAATGTCGTCATTTGAAATACCGCAGATTGCCCAATTACCCATGGCCAGTTTCTTAAATTTAGTGCTGCCGCTCATCGTGGACGTGTCCAACGGTTTTGGAACGAAGTCCGTATCTGTAGTGCCAGGACGGCCGCGTCCCCACACATAAGCGGTCCCATCTGAAGAACGCAGGACCAAACCCAACTCCAGTTCGGCGGAACTGACATCGGCCCAATACTGACCCGACGGCAACACCTCCGTACTTATCTCAACCGGAGCAAAGGCCTCGTGATCCCGGAACGACGCCTCATTGTAGGGACTTCCCCAGCAGTAAAGCTTATTTTCACTGGAGCTAGCGCAGGTGCGCCCTTCATGCATAAAGACCTCCCGGAAGTTCACTCCTCCAGGAAGGTTCGAATTGTCTACCAGCGTGGGGGTTAAGATTTCAGCAGAGCTGCCATTCCCGGAAAGGAAGTGCCAATTCTGACCGAAGCAGTAAATCTGCCCTTGCGCAGAGGTGCCACAAGACCCCTCATGACTGGCTGTCACAGCCTGAAACTTTTCATTTACAGGCAAGGCGCCATTGGCCACCAAGACTGGGGTGGAGCGATCGGTCTTGGTTCCATCTCCAAGCTGCCCATGAGCATTTGCTCCCCAGCAATACATCTGCCCCTCGACAGCCACCGCACAGACATGACTGCCGCCAGAAGCCAGATGGATAAACTTAGGAACACCGGAAAGCCCCGAGTAGTCTGGTGACACTGGAAGTGCGCTGTCCACCAAGGTCCCATTCCCCAATTGCCCCAAATCATTTTTTCCCCAGCAAAAGACTTTGCCGTACTCTGAAAGACCGCAGACAAAACCTTCACCCACGGCCACCTGAACCACTTTGCCCAGGGAAGCTCCCAACCCCGCCAGATCCACTTTGGTCAAAAGACCCAGGAAGGCCGGGGAAACAGCCCCTGAACAATACAAATCCCCCGCCGCAGAAATCGCACACACGGATTCATATCCCATCGCAAAATCTACAAACTTCGCCTCTCCGGTTACATTCGTCATCAAAGCAGGTGTCGGCTGCAGCACCTCTATCGTTCCGGTACCAACCCCCAGCTCATCCGCGTAATTATCCCCCCAGCAATAAAGCAGGCCTTCTTGCGAAAGCGCACAACTGGAATAACTGGCCCCGGAAGCTTTGACGAAATTCCCAGAGCCCGTGATCAAAGAGGTGTTCACCAACTGGCCCGTGTACATCTCACCATAGCTGCTGTCACCGATGCCGGTTTGTCCACCGTAGTAACTTCCCTGGCAGCGGATCTTTTTATCTTTATCAACATAACAAAGGTACTCTTCACCCAAAGCCAGGCGGGACTGTTTGGAAGCAAAGGTGCTCACCGACACTTCGGACTGAGTGGCGGTGTTTTGGGTGCCATCCTGAAAATCAACAGCCCCTTCCTGCAACTCCAAAACCACAGTGCCCTCCTGAGAAGACACTGAAACAAACACATCATACTCCAGTGGAGAATCTGAAGGCTCCACCACAATCACCAGCCCCTTGGCCGTACCACTTTGAATGAGGTCCGAGGCATCCAGGGTCGAGGCCTCAATCGGTTTCTGAGAAATCAGTTTGAATTTCTTAAAACTGTCCAGTTTGGAAAAGGACTGGGTGCCGGCCTGTTCAACGATTTGAATATCCTGGGGCGATGAAAATACACCTTCAGAGGTCAACGACGCCGAGAGGGTGCAACCCATCAGCCAGAATGAGATGAAAAAAAGAATAGCGCCGTAAAGGTGAGTCCTGCACGTACAAAATAGGCCCATACTCACATTTCGGCATATTGAACGACAAACTGGATTTCTGGAGCATTAAATGACAGAAGTACTGTTGCATGGGCTCCAGGCCATAAAAAAACTGAATCACTTTGAGACGTTTTTCAATGGAACCTGAATCGGCTACTTTTTCTTAAACAACGCTTCAGCCGCGGCTCTTAAGGCTGCTTTTTTATCTTCCGCAGAATTCGCCCCTTTGCGAGGCGTGAAATAATCGCAGAAGTTGGCGCGGTCTTTTTCGCGGACCACGTCAGCCTGAGTTTCGCGGCATTCGTTATAAACTTTTACGTCGTAGTGTTCGCAGTTTTTGCAAACATGAACATCCGAACGACAATGAGGGCATTCATCGCGACGGCCGACATTCCCGGGGAATGTCAGCTCTTTATTGCAGTTAAAACAGTGAAGCGACGTCGCCATCTCTAAAAACCCTGCCTATTTGCTCGGCTTGCGGGACAGATCGTGGAAGGCTTCAATGGTGCGGATGGTGCCGGTCTGCGAACGCATCACCACAGAATGGCTTTTGGCTTTACCATCCGGAAGGAAGCGAACACCTTTCAGGAAAGGCCCGTCTGTCACACCAGTCGCCACAAACATCACAGAACCGGAAGCCAGTTCGTCCACGGTGAATTTTTTGTCCAGATCTTTCAACCCCATGCGAGTCGCACGAGCACGTTCTTCTTCATTGCGGAACTTCAGGCGGCCCTGGAAGTCCCCCCCAAGGCACTGCATGGCAGCCGCAGAGATCACACCTTCCGGCGCACCACCAACACCCATCAAAAGATCGATGCCGGAATCAGGCCACGCCGCACCCACTGCCGCGGAAACATCTCCGTCCCCGATCAAATGAATACGGGCTCCAGTTCTGCGCACTTCAGCAATCAAAGCCTCGTGACGAGGGCGGTTCAGAATTACAACAGTCAGGTCATTCACCGCTTTATCCAAAGCCTTGGCAACAGCATGGATGTTTTCAGTCGCAGATTTATCAATGTCGATCACGCCCTTGGCGGCGGGACCACAGGCGATTTTATCCATGTAGGTGTCCGGAGCGTGCAGGAATTTTCCTTTTTCAGCGACCGCGATCACAGAAATAGAACCCACACCACCGGTGGCACAGATCGTGGTTCCTTCCAATGGATCCAAAGCAATGTCCAACGCCGGAGCGTCCCCTGAATTGGTGCCGACTTTTTCGCCGATATAAAGCATGGGAGCTTCGTCGCGCTCTCCTTCACCGATCACCACGGTGCCATCCATGTTGATGATGTCGAAAGCTTTTCTCATGGCGTCCACGGCTGCTGCGTCCGCAGGTTTTTCCTCGCCGCGTCCCACCCAGCGGGCGGAAGCCAGAGCAGCTGCTTCGGTCACACGTACGAATTCTAAAGCCAGGTTTCGATCCATGCTTCTTTCTCCAATTCTTTATTCACAATGGCTTTCATATCTGCCGGGAATCTTAGTAGTTTTAAATCCAACCCCAGGGGGACGTGAACCGTCTTTGCAACAGAACACACTTCATTACCGCGTCCATGCAGACGGTACTGGAATACCAGTCGGTTGCCTTCGCAGCGCGCCTGCACTTCAATCTCCAGGTCGTCCCCAAAGAAAGTGGGTTTCATATGTTTTACCTGAGTTTCATAGACCGCAAAATGACTCGCCGAACCCGGCTTTTGGTAATCCAACAAACCGTGAGCATGGGCCCAGGCAACGCGGGCTTCCTCATAAAATCTGAGGTAATTGCTGTGATGAACAATACCCATAAGATCGGTTTCGTAAAACTGCACTTTGTGGCGATGAATAAACATTGATTCTTTCTAGTCTAAATTGCTACCTTTAGTCCAGCGCGAAGCGATTGGAGAGTTTGTGGCAGTAACAGAATTTCAGAAGAATCTTCCAACAAGAATCACCCTGAGCCGGGTGTTCTTTGTGCCTGTTATTGTGGCACTGATGTGGCCCAACACTCTTGGATGGAATGTCGCTGCTGCCTGCTTTTTCATTCTGGCCTCCATCACCGATTACTATGATGGTTACTATGCCCGCAAATACAACGCCGTCAGTAATTTCGGCAAATTCATGGACCCAATTGCCGACAAAATCCTGGTCACCAGCGTTCTGGCCATGTTACTGGCTCAGGGCAAAATTGACGCCTGGATGGTGATCATCATCCTGGCCCGGGACAACTTTATCGGGGGCATCCGCTCCGTTGCTGCGGCAGATCAAATCATTATTGCGGCCAAACCCGCGGGCAAATGGAAGACCGCCATGCAGATGGTGGCCATCCCTATTGTAATTATTGGAAACCTAGAGCCCCATATCCCGTATTTGGACAAAATCGGGTACGGAGTCTTGTGGGTGAGCGTCATTTTGAGTATAACAAGCGGAGTTGAGTACTATTTAGGCTATCTAAAAAGTCGTAAAGACTAATGGACTTATATGCTTTTGCAGCTAACCCCAAGTAACTGGTTCTTCATTTTCCTGGCTTTGCTTCTATGCAGCTGGGTGAAGCTGTCTTCCGGTAAGCCGCAAAGCCCGATCCAATTCGCCAGCGCCACAATTATTTCTGCCATTCGCTAAAAATTCACCAGTTGCTGACCGGTACTAAGCTCCAGGCTGACGATCGCCTCAATGGCGCCCACCTGGGCATTCACCGCCCCCGCCCGGGCCCGATAAAGTTCCGCCTCTGCATCCAGCACATCCGTGTTGGTTCGGGCCCCCGCCTTGCGCCCTTCCCGCGCCAGACGGACACTTTCCTCTGATTTGGAAACGTCATTCAGCCGGGCTTCATACACTTTACAGAAATACAGAAACCGCTTCTTCCACATAGCAAAATCCCGCTGGCTTTTTAACTGCGCCTGACGAAGGGTCTTTTCAGCCTGATACTTCTGCTCGATACTCTGCTTTGAACGTGAAATCGAGGTCATTCCATCAAACAGATTCCAGTTCAAAGTCACACCAACCTGATAGGCATCCCGAAACTGGTCATAGTCATCAAAACGTTCATCGCGGTTGTTGTAGTACTGGTATTGCCCCATCAGAGCAATGCGCGGAACCCAGAACTTTTCCGCTGAATCTTCCTGGTACTTAAAGCCCTCGGCGCGCTGGCGCAAAGCCTGCAAGTCTTTGCGGTCTTCAAGCGTGGCCTTATCCAGCTTCGCCACCAACTCCGGACTTAAGCGCGGCAAAGTGCCCTCCACCCATGCGACATCCTGCTCCCGGCCCAAAGCTTCACTCAGGCGTCCCCGGGAAAGTTCAACATTGTCTGTGGCATGCAAAAGTTCGGACTGCGCCTCACTCATCTGAACTTCAACGCGCAAAACATCATAGTCGGTGGATGAGCCCACTTTCTTAAACAGGCGCACATCTTTCAAATGATCCTCCAAAGCCCGCACGTTCTGCTCGGCCACGGTTTGCAGTTCTTTGGCAGCCAGAGCCTTATAGAAAAGCATCGTCACTTCGCGCTGGATCTGAAAGCGGACCCAGTCAAATTCATTTTTTGCCGACTCCTGAAACGCCTCGGCACTGAGATAGCGGTTGGTGCTGGCAAACCCATCAAAGACGGACCACTGCGCAGTCAAATAGAGATTCGTGGTCGGGACCACCTGGGGGATTTCCAAAGGGACCCCGTTCATATTCACATCGATCAGCGCATATTTCTTGTCAAAGAGGTAACTGGCCTGAGCCGAGAGTGTCGGCAAAAAGCCAGAATAGGACTCGGTCTTTTTCCAGCTGGATTCGCGGAACTGAGATTCGGATTTTTGCACTTTGGGTGAATTTAAAAGGGCTTCATTCACAGCATCCTGCAGATAGAGTCCCGCAGCCTGAGTCCGGACCGGGACTCCCAACAAAAATATAACAAGGGCTTTAAAAAAGTACCTATGGCGCATGCCCTTGAGTACAAGTCATTTTCCAGTGAAGACCAAGAGCCAAGAAATCCCTTTGTCAGCTCGCACGCAAACATCTGCGCCGGACTCAAACTTTGGACCTGCGAACAACGTGAAAACACAAATTGGAACTTGTTAATTTGCCATGATTGAAAGCACACTAAGAATATGAAAACACTCATCATGATTGCCACAATGATTCTAGTTGCCGGCTGCTCCAGCCAACCCAAGGCCCCGTCTGCATCTGAAACAGAGCTGCCAAAAGCCTCACCGCCTCCTGGCGGCGGTACACGCTTGTATGAGGGCGCGGCGCCCACAGCCATTGAAGCGTCACCTTCAAAATCAGCCCCCGTGATCAGCGAAAAACGAAGCTGCGACACTCCACTGGGTACGATTCCTGACGGCGGAAAAGCCACCGGCTGGCTTAAGCCTTCTGTACCAGCAGATGAAATCTGCATTTCTGACACTTTAACCTGCAAAGATGGAACTTGGTCAGGCCAGGCGATTTATCCAACCTGCAAAAAAGAAAAAGCCAAGTAAGGCCCCCTTCAGGCGCGGCGAAAATGCAGCGCCTGATAAACCACAAGCACAAAGATCACAATCCCCACCCCGACGTAGTACACCTGCTCTTCAAAGTTAAACAAAAAGAATAACGCCATACCTGCCGCCAGTATGGGAAGCACCGGCCATCCAGCCACGGCCCCTGGCACCCGAAAAGGGCGCTTTCGCTGAGGCTCTTTCCGGCGCAGATACACCACCGCTCCGTTGATGATGATAAAAACCACGATCGTCACAAACGAAGAAACACTGGCAAGCACTTCGATTTTCTTTAATGGCAAGAACAACAATGCCAGCAAAAAAACCAACAACGAAGAAAGCCACGGACTTTGCCGTTGGGGTAATATTTTGGAAAAAACCTTCGGCAAATCCCTTCCCCGCGCCATCCCCAGACTGATTCGACTGGCCCCCAGCAAGGCGATCATCACCGTGTTGGCTGTGGCAAACAACGCAATCCCCGCCAAGGCCCTTGCCGCCTCTGGAGAATGTTTTTGCAGGGCTGCACTTAAGACAGCATCCGACTTTTGCAAATCCCCGGGGCTCATCATCGCCAGCGCCGCCAGACTGACCGCCACATAGACGACCGTGGTCAGCGAAAGACTGAGCAAAATCGCGCGGGGAATGTTCTTATCAGGCTTTTTTGCCTCTTCAGCCAGATTCACCATGCTCTCGAACCCCAGGTAAGCAAAAAAAATCAAAGACGCTCCGGTCACCACGCCCCAGGAAACTGGAACTGACAGGACTTTGCCGAAATCGGGCTGCCGTAAACCGACAAAAATAAATATCACCAGCCCCGATAGCTCAACCAGGGTGAACACAATGTTCACCCATCCGGATTCGCGCACCCCCCAGATGTTCACCAGAGTGAAAAAACCCAGCAAGACTATGGCGACCAGCATTTCCGGGGCCTTGAAAAAGTCCTGAGTATAAGCGGCAAATGACAGCGACACCGTCGAAGCCGTGATGATAGCGGCAAAGATCATCAGACAACCACAAAGAAAAGAAAGGATCTTTCTTTGCGGAAAGATCTCTTTCATATAAACATATTCCGCCCCCGCCTTGGGAAAAAGTGTCGCAAGTTCAGCATAGGACAGAGCCGTCAACACAGCCGCCAGCGCCGCCAAAATAAAACTCAGCCACAATCCCTCTTGAGCTACCCCGGCAGCCTTACCGATCACCGAATACACCCCCGCCCCAAGGATCATGCCCGTGGCATAAAAAACCAACATCACAAGTCCCAGAGTTCTTTTCACCTAGTAACCCTCTTCAATTTCCTGCTTCACGCTCATGACCAGACGGTCTTTACCGTAGATATACTCGGTTGGATACATAGCCCCGCCATCAGTGCGCAGCGAAGCCAGTATGCGCGCATAAAGTTCAGCGGCATGCAATCCACGATCTGCAACACTTTTAAATTTGGCCCGCACCTTGGAATTCCGCTTGTTGATATTCAAATAGATCGTGTCCATGCGCAGCTCCACTTCGTGGGCCACGCAGGGAAGATCCACCGGCACGCCACACTTGCTGTCCGCTGGCACAAAGTCAGTCACCTCTTCGGTGACGTCTGTGATATTTCCGGCGGGATTCGCAGCCAGATTCTCCAGCCTAGAGGCAATGTACAGAATCTTATTGGCGTAATGGTCCTCGCGCTGTTTTTTGTTTTTCAGATAGGTGTGAGCCTGCGCCGCTGCGCTGGAATAGGTTTTGTAAGCAGTCTTATAGCCATTCAAATCCGAAACCAGAAGCAGCTTGTCGATCTCTGTTATCTGCCCGGAATTAAACAGGCCCTCTACCAGCAGAATCATCTTTTGATGAGCCTGATCCAGAACCAGCTCTGCTTCCTTGGGAGTGGCGGCGAAAAGTTGCAAACTGAAAAGAAGAACACCGAGGGTCGTTGAAAAGAAAAAGCCGTGCGCCATAGGTCACCTCTTTTGCCCTCAGTTTAGTGACATTATAATCAGGCGGTAGCCTGTCGGGGAAAATACAATAACAACTAAAAGTCCTGCAGGCCCAGAATCTCTTTGCAGATTTCCATCTGGCGGTCGATCTCTGCCAGGGCTTTTTCCAGCTTCAGCATGTCACGTTCATCCAGATCCGCCTCCATCGCAGCAAGTACGATGGGATGCTTTTTAAGCCACTGCCCCTGCCGGGAGGCGTAGCTTTCAGGCACACCCGACCGCAACGCCGCCATCCGGGCATCGCGGTCCTTGAAGAACTCGACAATAAATTTCAAAGTTTCCAGAGTCAGAAGTTTGCGATGAGCCTTCAGACGTGATGAAAAACCCACTTGCCGGATCCGCATAAGAACGCCTCCAAAAGCAAAAGCTTCTCATCTCACCGTAAAAGACGCAAGCCCTCTAATCCTCCCAGCGGGTCGCATGCCCACTGTTCCACGATGGCGGATCACTGGCCGGAAATGAATCCTCGGAAGAAGTGTCGACCTCGTGCTCTTCATGAGGATGCTCTTGCTCTTGCCGGCCCGAGGGTTTGTATTTGCGATAGGCATAATACCCCAGCGCAGCTCCGCCAAAAATACCCAACAGTGCGGTCAGAGGCAGGCGGCGCGATGCTGGCGCCACAGACATTGCTTCTTTCATAAGACACCTCCACAAC
The DNA here is from genome assembly GCF_000196175.1 of Bdellovibrio bacteriovorus HD100. Taxonomy (NCBI): domain Bacteria; kingdom Pseudomonadati; phylum Bdellovibrionota; class Bdellovibrionia; order Bdellovibrionales; family Pseudobdellovibrionaceae; genus Bdellovibrio; species Bdellovibrio bacteriovorus. Next base: position 1,826,278 of record NC_005363.1, on the reverse strand, counting down.
AAAAGAGAGGCTATGGGTGCCTCTCTATTGCCTTAAACTAAAAGTCACTACTCTTCCGATTCCTCATCGCGTGAGTATCTTTCTGTGGTTGAGCGGGAACTTCTGTTATCGCCTTCTTTATGGGAAGGCTGTTGTGTTCTTTCAGTTCTTTCGGTTCGTTCTGCGGGTTTGCTGGCAGGCTGTTTTGTGCTGCCGGTTTTTTCCGCGTTTCTTTCGTTAAAGTTTTTATTGGTTGCCATAAAGACCTCCCTTTAAACCTACCCTATGATAAGCCCCGGAGAGTCAGATGGTGCTGGACCGGTGTACAAAAGCAGCGATATCAAAGGTCCAGTATCCAGAAAATAAAAAAGCCCGCTGTTTTTAGCGGGCTTGTTCACGGCCACAGTCTACGGCCAAAGTGGGCCTAGTCTAAATGTGCCAGGCATTCTAGTACGGATGGTCCGAACAGTTTCACTTTTAGAGATTCAATAAATCCCATCATGGAAGCCTCCTTTTTTTGTAATTGCTTCTTGAAAGCAAGATAACAAAAAGGGCCTCGCCTAGCGACTGCATAGTCGGAATCCAGATATGCGTGTTTTGCATGACTGAAAACCAATAAAAAAGGCGCAGAGGGGTCCCCCACGCCTTAATTAAAGTCATCCTTGCATTCGAAGGACTATTGCTTACCGATCATGCACTGGGCATTAACGGCTTTTTTATTCACAAGAACAGTTTGAACAAATTTGCCGTTTTTATCGGTGTAGGACTTGTAGCCTACAGACTGATCACCGGAAATGCCCCAGAACTCGATGATCTCAAGATCGAAATCTGTGTAGTACTCACCCGCTTTGTAGAAGATGTAGGAGCCATGGGCATCTGCCTGGAAAGCTTCAACGCCGGCACCTGCCGCAGCCACAAAACCTGTCACCTTGCGACCTTCAACAATCAGGTTGGCAGTAATCTGGGTGTCACCACCAACACAGTCCACCTGCATAACAGCGGCTTGCGCCGTCACAGACAAAGACAACAAAGAAACAAAAGCAGTCAGAAGCATTTTCACAGGAAAACCTTTCGTTAAAATTTCCAATTCTCTATTCACGCCAAAAACTATACGAACAATAGATGCCCGGCTCAATAGATGCCGCAGCTCTGAAAAGCGCAATATAGGCGGAAATTCGCGGAACGATCAGGTCAGTTTCTTGGAAGAAGGCAAAGTCTCTTCGCCCGGAGCAGACTCTTTCAGCATTGCAAAAACGGCGTTCTGGAAGCACACCAGGGACTCCCCCGCCTCCGAGTCAAACTCTGCGATGAACTCGCGCTGGAAGGCCCGCAGGCGTGCAATAGCCTCTGGCAGGCGCGAACGTTCCATGCGGATGAAGTTGGTCGAATACTGGCGGGACTCTTTGGGAACCAAATCAAAGGATCGTTCCAGCAGACCCAGAACTTCCTGGTGCATAGACTTGGGATCGGGCTTTTCCGGAACACCGGGCTCCAAAGCCAGAACCTCCGAAGTCTTCATCCCCAGAATCGGCCCCAGCAACTCGGCCAGACTTTCGGCGTCCTCAAAGCGAGGCATACGAAGACCTTCGCGCACGATATAGCGGGCGAGAGAGTTTTTCTTATCCCCGTCGAGATGATTCAGGACCATGATACGAAGTGTGCTGCTTTCGATGGATTTTTCGTACTTTACCAGATTGGCGAAGTGATTCTTTTCAAGCTCGGTGAACTCAAAGTACTGGCACATGGTTTCCAGCAGCTTGTCGCCGATATGGCGCTTGCGATTCAGAATCATCGACAGAGCGGACGGATAGGAAAGACCCAGATGACGAGTCCACACGGACAGACTCCAGCCTGCGCGGTTTTCACTGCGCCAGCTGTTATAGTCCGCCAGAAAGGCGCGATAATCCTTGTAGTTCAGAATATCAGACTTGTTCATCGTGGGACCCTTATACCTCAAGGTCCCACCAACCGTTCACAGGTTTAGTGAACGTTCACAAGGGCAGTGAAAGGTTTTCATGGAGCACGGCTTGTCTGGGAAATTTATCTATGTCAAACATCTCGACATCAAAACAAAAGGAGTTTTTATGAAACTGATGATCGCTATGCTTATGATGTTGCCGACTTTGGCTACTGCTGCCACTGAAATCGTTTACAACAGCTCTTCCAACCCCTACATCCCAGCTCGTGGCTATGTTACAGCTCAGCAAATCTGCCTGAATGCAAACAAGGATTCTTTCAAAATCTTCGTGGCTCAGCACACTGTTGAAACTTGCGACTCTGTAAAAACAGACTACTCTGACTCCACTCGTCCTAAAAAAGTATGTGTCGGCCGCAAAATGGTTACCGTTCCTGCGACGACCAAAATTGTTTCTGCTTTCACCAAAAAAGAAGTTTGCCAAAAATGGAACCGCAATGACTCTGCTTACCCACGCTGCGTGAGCTCTGTCATGAAAGACACCATGTACTCCACTTCTTACACTCAGTACAAATACGAGCAGGCTGACTGGAGACGTGAGCGTCCGGTTTCTTCCGTAAACAAATACATCGAAACCTGCAAATAGGACTTTTTAAACAAGGTCTTATGCTGGGCGCTGGCTGAAAAGTCAGCGCCTTTTTTTATTTTCACGATTGCCCCGGACCCGCACTTTTCGTAGGATGTCCCCCATGACATCGGAACTGCCTGAAGTAAAAATCACTGACACCGTTATTGGAACCGGCCAGACCGCCAGCAAAGGCGCCCTGGTGTTTTGCCACTATGAAGGATTTCTGGAGGACGGAACCAAGTTTGACTCCAGCTATGATCATGGACGTCCTTTTGAATTTGTCGTGGGTTCCAAGAAAGTCATCGCCGGCTGGAGCCTCGGATTTCTGGGTATGAAAGAAGGTGGTAAACGCACCATCTATGTGCCAGCCCACCTGGCCTATGGCGAACGTCAGATCGGAAAATTCATCAAGCCCCATTCCAATCTTATTTTTCATGTCGAGCTGATCGAGGCCCGTCCGCGCGAATAAGCGTTTTACTCGCCATCCTCAAACAGAGACATCTGACGGGAGTGATTCTTCAGGACCTCCCGCTCTGTGAAAGAAAACTCTATCACTTCGCGGGTGTTCTTTAAAAAGTCCACGGATTGCTGAGCGGTCTTGTGCGCGGAAAGCCACTCCTCCCAATGAGCGTCAGCCAGAAAAATGGGACAGCGGTCATGGCCGGCAGCCAACACATCCTCTGGAGGAGGGCCCGTCAGTATGGCCACAGACTCGACCACTTCTCCGGTTCTTCGATCCGTCCAAGAATCCCAGATACCAGCCGCACTGAGCAGATGCTGATCTTTGGCGGCAATGGCAATATTATGACCGGCGTAGGGACCTTCATAGACAGACTCAATAAAGAATTTCACCGGCACCAGGCAGTGGCGGCTTTTGAATGGCTCACGCCAGGAGGGCTTGTTCAGGACTTCTTCAATGCGGGCATTATAAGTGGCAAATTTGGGTTTTCGCACGTCAGACCACGAGGGTATCAGGGAGTAATTCATCATCCTTACCCCCATCCCCTCCCGGCCTTTCACTATGACCGGGGCCGGAGTGTGGGGATAAATGATTTCCTGAGGCAGAACCATCACCTCTGGCAACTTCAGATGATAAGTCCGTATCAACAAATTGAATTCATCCGCAGATCCATACCTGGCGCACATCACCCACCTCGAACATGATTCTGACACCAAAAGACACCAACATCAAGTCAAGCGCAGGTTAGCGAACAGGAACGGTCAACGGAAAGAACTGAATGTTCAGATTATAGACTTCCGAAGGCTCGCCTTCTTCCGCCAGCAGGGAAAGACGCTGACGAAATTTTTTAATCAGAGCTTTGACTTCGGTCATCTTGTCAGGATTAAAAGCCATGGTGATCGCAGAATAGTCCCGGCGATCCGGCGTGGTGACTTTGAGCACCTCAATGGCTTTTTGCATATCTGAAACGTGCGCCTGCACCAGCGCATGGCTGGGAATGTCTGACGTCGTCCCCAGACTGGCCACGGTGCGCACGAATGTGGTCCCTTGCATTTTGATAAATCCCAGATTCATCAACAGATCCAGACTGTGCTGCACTTTCTCCAGAGGGATGGCCAGCCGTTGACTGATCCATTTTTCATTGGATTGAAACTGGCGAATACGCATCAGGTTTAAAATCGCAAAGTGCTCCCAGCTGGAGATCAACTCCAACTGCTGCTCTGTCAGGCGCTTCTGCACTCCAAATTTACGGGAACGGGTGGCTATCATTGCATAAACCTGATTTCGCTCTTCCACTCCCAGCTCCAGGCCCAGAACAATTTTACTGGCATAAAACTCACTCAAAGGTCTTTTGCCATGCATAAGTTCGTTCAGACATCCTGGAGATATCGCCACTTTTTTTGCCAGGGAACGGAAAGAAAAACGTGGATTTCGTTTTTGAATTTCATCGAGCTTGCTTTTCAAAAAATTACCGAACGGATTCGACATACAACTCCAAAAAATACCTTGAGATTTTTTTAACTTTTTTGGCACCAGTTGCAAGTCTTATGTGATCGTTTAGTTCCTCGCCTCCCGGTCAGGGAACAATACTTTCATTCAACGATATTCACGGAACAGTACATGTTCACATCAAACGCAGAAACAGTTTTTATTGCAAATTGCTGGTAATATCCCATGACACCATGTCACTCGCCAGATCTCAGCATTGACTCTCAACACACGCCCTACAACGATAGAGGCACGTTTCAAAATAGGCGGGTCCCATGAAAATAACACTGTTTGCATTGATAATAGCCGCGAGCCCTGCAACCGGGGCCGCAAACATCGTCTGCACTTCCGAAAACTGGGACAACGAAAAAGTCGTTTTATCAGAAGATTTTCAGAAACTCCGCCATGATATCTATGATGAAAGCGGCAACATCTTCAAATCGGAGGAGCTGCAAGGAGAAAATCTGACTGGCGGGATCACCATCCATCCAAAAACCGACAGATGCGACCAGAGTGTTTTTGAATTCAAAGGCATCCATCAGATTCTGACCACCTGCCAGCTGGACAAAGAAGCTCACGGCTTTGACTACCTGACCGTGGACTTCCGCTATGATCAAGAGAAAAAAGATGGCTACTACATCGTCAACTCTTACTATCAGTCAGGAACCCGAAACCACAACCTGAGCTTCAAGGACTGCCACCCAGAAAGCCCCTAACTCAATGCCAACAAACACATTGGGAATCTTCGGAAAATAGCGGATTATTCAGGGAAACATCTGGCCTATAGGTGAGCCCATGATTGAGCCGCACTCTGCATCCTCGGCTGAACTGCTTCGACAAAACAAACAATCCATCGAAAAAATATGGACGGCCCGGGTTTGGGCAGATTCTTCTGCTCCTGACTCAACAACAGCCCCCATCCTGCAGCAGTCGCTTGGAAACTTCGTGGACCACCTTAGTGCCGTCTTGGCCCGCAAAGACCCCTCGATTGCAGCGAAGGAGGCCGCCCATCTCGCCCACCAGCAGGATAAAGAGCGAGCCGCTCAGCAAGGTTACCATCTTGCCGCTCTGCTGAAGGAGTTCAGTGTTTTGCGGGAGGTGGTCGTGGAAGTTCTGCTCAGCACAGGTCAACTGTCCCACGAAGATCGCACCCTGCTGGATCAGGCTATCGACGCCGCCATCACCGCCGCCGCCAAAGAGTTTGTACTGGCACAAAATGCAGAAATGAACAATGCCCTCTCCAGCGCAGAATCCAGCAATGTCGCTTTGACCCACTTTGCGGCTGTCGCGGCTCACGATCTAAAGTCCCCTCTTGCGACTATCATTGGTTTTGTGGATTCCCTTCAGGACGAGGAATTCCAAGAAAAACTGGGCCCGGAAGGGGGGCAAATGCTCAGTCGAGTCAGCGCCGCCGCCCATCGCATGAACACCCTGATTGATACCATGCTTGAGTACGCCCGTCTCGGGTCGTCAGAACGCGTGTTTGAATCCATTCCCGTAGATCAGCTGGCCAAAGCGGCCGTCGAGAACCTTCATGACCAGATCGAGGCGACTGAGGCCCGCATCACAATAGAACCGCTGCCGGTCCTGCTCTGTGATGCTCCGCTGGTTACACAACTGTTTCAAAACTTGATTGCTAATGCGCTGAAATTTCGAAGCCCCAAACCACCGGACATCAGAATCAGTGCCAACTTCACTGGAAGAAACTGGGAATTCATCGTCAAAGACAACGGGATTGGCTTCGATCCCGCCAAAAAGGAAGAAATATTTGATCTTTACAAAAAACTTCACGCACCTTCAGAGTATCAGGGCTCCGGCATCGGACTTGCCACCTGCAAAAGAATCGTAGAACTACACCATGGCAAAATCCGGGCGGATTCGACGCCAGGAATGGGCTCCACTTTCACCTTCACTCTCGGCGGGTAAATCGGACGCACAACCTGTACGACCAATAAAATTTGCACACTTGCCGACTTGGCGTTCAAATTAGAAATTGTTTGCAGTAATGTCCCCTCAAGAAAAAAAAGGGGATCTTATGAATCACATCGTTTTAATTGCAGTCTGCCTAGTCGTCCTGGGCTGCCAAAGACCGACCCCCAGTCGCGCCCTCCCTTCTACTGAAAGCGCCATTATAGACGGTGAAGCCGTAGCCAGCACCGAAGGGCTGTACAGACATCTCGTGCAGATCAAAACTATTCGCAATACCGACACAGGCGTCAGTCTCTTCAAATGCTCAGGGACAGCCCTGAATCATCTGGCCGTTTTAACTGCGGCCCACTGCATGAACATCTTCGATATTACACGCACGGTGGTCTATAAAGATGAAACAAAGACCTCGAAACATTATGTTAAGGAAGTTCTTTTTCATCCCACTTTGGATGCTGCAATCTTGCTTCTGGAAGACGCATTGCCGACGGAAGTGAAAATCACCAAAATTCCCGATCAAACCTTGGATTTTACCGAAGTCCTGGCCGTCGGTTTTGGATTACACAAAGGAATCAACAATAGCCTTGGCAAGATGGGCACCTTAAGAAAGTCCCGACTGTCCATCTACGAAATCTCTTCGGATCAGCTCACTTTCACTGTGGACCAATCCACAACCGGAGGAATCTGCTCAGGAGACTCCGGAGGGCCCGCTTTCATTGGCGGTGAAAACGAATGGCTTCAAGTGGGAATTGCCTCTTTGGTGCAATTCCCAAAAAATCAACCTGACATAGACCCGTGCTTTTATCGCGGGCTTTACCTGAGCACAGCCACTTTAAAACCATGGATTGAAAGCATCCTCCCTCGCTGAACTTAGTTCCTTACATTTGCGAAATATTGAGTTTCACATCATCTTTTCAATAGTGAGTGGCAAATAATTCCAAAGCTATGGTGATTTGGACCGAGTTCCAATGTAATCTTGATCGAACTTAAAGAGGCTGTTAGTTCTGCGACCCTTATGTCGGGACTTGAGAATCTGCCTTATTTTGCACTCAAACTTCAGGAGCAGTTTCTGGCCAAGAGAACCAGAAACAAACGCTATTCCCTGCGCTCCTATGCGCAGTTTCTGGAGATGAATCCCGGCACCCTGTCCTCAATCATCAAAGGAAAACGCCTGGTTCCGCTGCAGGAAGCTGCGAAAGTCATGCAAAAACTTTCGCTGACCCCCAAAGATCAGGAACAGTTTCTCTTAAGTCTCGGGGTCAACAAACCACCCGCCGAATCCTCGTTCAAACTGGATCCCAGCCAGTATGCCGTGCTCTTTGACGAATGGGAGCACTTTGTGATTCTGGCGGTGTTTCGGCTGGCAGACTTCAAAAGCAACACGACATGGATTGCCAATAAAACCGGAATCCCGGCAGAGCGCGTGAACGCGTGTCTGCAAACACTGCAAGACCTTCAGGTCATCACCCGAAAGGGCCCCGTGTGGGAACGCACTCACAAAAACCTGTATTCGCCGCACGACATCCCCTCCCGCTCGCTGCAGCAGGCGCACTTGAACTCTCTGGAGCTTGCCAGACAGATGATTGCGCGGGTGCCGGTACAGGAACGGGACTACTCCTTTCTTACTGTGGCTCTGGATGACAAGCGCTATAAAAAACTTAAGAAACTGACTTTGAAATTTCGCGATGATGTGTTCGAACTGGACGAACAATCCAGAAAGGGCGAGCTTTATCGCGTGAACCTGCAGTGTTTCCCTCTTCTTCCCCCGAAAGCAAAATAGGAGTTTCATCATGGCGGCATTGATTCATCTTCTTTTTTATTCTTTGATGTCCGTGGCTGGCGGCGACTGGGTCGGCAATGGAGGTAATGTGATCTCCTGCGGGGATTCACTGCGCCTGCTGGACTACTATGAAGCCGAAGAACAACGAGGCATTGCCCTGGATCTTGGCAATGATTCGATGAGCTTCCAGCAAAAGGTTTACTACGTCCTGCATCGCCTGGAAAACGTAAACCCGACCCGAGCCAAGATGTACAAAAAGTGGTTCCACACCTTTGATGCTGAAACCCAGTGGTTCTTTATCGGCAAATTCCTGCCGATCCGGGACTCCGGTGTGGTGATCATCCCGGAGGTGTGCAATATTCAACAAATCGCCATCCAGCGTCCCACCGCCTTGATCATGCCGGGTGACCAGCGCTATGTGATTGATGTGCGTCTTTTTGAAAGACTCAGCGAAGCTGACAAAGCCGGACTGATTCTGCATGAGCTGATTTATCGCGAAGCTATAGAGTCAGGATTTACCTCGTCCCCGGGCGTGCGCTATTTCAATCAGGTGGTCAGTTCCAGTCTGATGAAGAATTTCGACAGCCGCATGATGCTGGATCTGGTGCGTACGGCCGGTCTGAAACACGTCGACTATCACGGATATGCCGTGGGACTGGAAGCGGCTCAATACCATGAAGATGGAAATCTAAAAACGGCGATGGTCTGGAGCGGCGAACTGCACGGTCAGAATATCAAAGGCAAATATGTGAACTTCCACCCCAATGGAAAGATTGAGTCCTTCCTGTATACAAGTGTCGACAACTATGTCTTCACCTTCAATGGCCAGTCCCTGCCGATATCCCACGATGGCCCCTTGTCACGAACGCTCCTTTTAAAGTTCCACCCCAACGGAAACCTTATGTCAGGCTCTGTAAAAAGCAAAACCCCGTTCATCCTGAACGGCAAAACAGTCTTGCTGTCCAATCTGAATGGGGCTGTGACCTTCTGCCCCGATGGTCAACTGCACACCGGGATTATTGAAAGCCCGGAGTACAGCGGCCCCGTACCTAGTAAGCCTGAAGAAATGTTCCCCCATCACGGGTCGTCACAGTAATCTGATAAACACTGCCATCGTGAGCGTACAGCTTCAAAAGAAAGTTGCGCTCGCCCATGGCCAGAACGTCGGAATAGAACTCCAAAACTACCTGATAAGAGAACTCATTGGCCCGGAAGATACGAGGTGATGCTGCGATCGCGCGCACCTCACTGAAGTCCATCAAAGAAGGTTTGGAAAAACGATTGGAGGACTTTGGCATCACTTTGTGGCCTTTGCAATCCGCGTCCAGCACATCCAGAAGGACTTGGGTGGTGTAGGCCTTTCTGATGACGGCGCGAACAGAGGGTACCACAAGATTCTGCACATCGCCCTGCTTTACACAAAAGTGCTTGGCATATTCAGGGGCATCCAAAGACATTGTCTGGGCCTGGGCCGCAAAAGCAAACAAAGCGATGAAAGGCAATACAAGAACACGCATAGTTTCCTCCAAGAATGTGAATGGAGGAATAACCACGTTTCAGACCCGAATAAAGAAAAAACCTGCCATTCGGCAGGTTCAGGTAATAATGTCGTTGCAAACTAAGCGGCCTGCAACACTTTTAGTTCTTTTCGCAGGTGATCTTTTCCTTCTCACAGAAAGACAAAAGTGTCCGGCCTTGACACTTGCCCATGGCATCCTTGCGGGCCTCTTCTTCGCTCTTGCCAAAGCCAAAGAATCGGCTGCCTTGCGAAACCAGTTTGCACGTGAATGTTTCCACCAGCTTGGGTCCATCGCCAGACATATCCAGAGCCAGAGTTCCCTTGTTGGGATTTTGATCGGCGGGATTGATCACCTTAAGACCACATCCTGAAAGCAAACTGCAAAAGACAAAAAACTGCATCAATGAATTTTTCATAGACTCCATGCTATCAGCTCCTTCCAAGAACCCAAAAGACCAGAAAAAGGGGGCCGAAGCCCCCTTTGGAATGTAAATTACTGAACATCATTGAAATTAACACCCGTGAAGCTTAAGCCCGTCAGCTGGGAAACCCAGGCTTGAGTCGAAGTGTACTGCGTGCTTGGATGCAGGTTGAATTTGAAACTGGCCTCCTGTGGCAATTCAATACCTGGATTCGCGCTGCAATCCGCCTGATCTGAAGAATGAGTGTAGCAACGGTTGTTCACAACTTCAGAGTACTTCGTCGCATCCCCCAGATCTGCACTGGTGTTGGAGTTCACCATGAAATAACGGGCCTTCAAACCATTTGCAAGACTGCCCTTGATCGTGGAAACGCGGGCCGAGTACCAGTTGCCGTCACCATAGATTTCACCGGCAATGGCTTCGATTTTAGACACAGACGTGATTTCACCATTGGTCATACCCACCTGAGCCAACAAACGCTCGTGACGGGACCAACCGCAATTACCACCTTGTTCCGTACACTGGAAACGGTCGCCGCGACTTTCGTACTTCAACTCACCTGTCAGCAAATCAAAGCTGGCAGCAAAAGTCCCGGTTTTATCCGGTTGAACAGAAGTCTGATCTTCATGAGTCAAGAACTCCATCTTAGTACCACTGAGCTTCGCTGCGACTCGATAAAAACCCATTCCCGGAATCGTCATGGAAATCCCAGAGTCATAGTAGGTATTAAAGAAGGCCGGCTTTGAAGCCCGCACAGAGATAGTCATGGCCTGGATCTGCATATTCTCCAGCTGCTGCGCCGTGAAGCAGGAGGTGTCCGGAGTCACACTGACCTGACGTTCCTGATCGTCGTAAACGATGCCCACTTTTTCAAGCATACAGGAAATGGCTTTGATCTGCTGGAACGAACCCGGAATGGAGTCCGGAGATCCGCTGTTTTGCGCAAGTTTACAGTAAAACAAACGCGAAGGATAATCCGGCCCCTGACTGTCCATATAGCCACCTTGTTCATCCAAAGGCATGGCGTGCTCGTTACACAAGGCATTTACATTCTGCGCTTGAATTTTACCTTGCACACTTTGAGATGACCCGTCACTGACCAGACCGTTACCGACCTCAACAATCACTCCCTGGACCGCGCCAACAACTGTGGAGGGCTTGTCCGAAGAAACTGTGATGGATGGGGATTCAACGACTTCATCGACTTTACCTTGGCAGGCCACCAGGGTTGCGACGTGGAACAGAACTGCTACGGACAGGACTTTTCTGATTTCTTTATTGAATAACACGAACTCTCTCCTTGTTTAAAGTTTCACGCAATTTCGTCTGCGCTACTTTCCTTAAGGCAAGGATCCGGCCAACGGCTAAGTCCACAATTTCACTACAATCTTAAATCAAGACGCCCACCGTGGTTGCCAGGTTGGCGCCAACTGCCGGTGGAATCTAGGCGGGTTTCTTAATAAGTATCTTTCTGAGACCTTCACGGGAAACACCCAGGCGGCGGGCCGCTTCAGATTTATTTCCCAATGAACCCTGAATAGCCCGCTGAACAAACTCAGCTTCGAAGGCCTCGCGGGCCTCACGCAAGCTTAAATTCTCAAACCGCTTCAGTGAATCTTCTTGGGCGTCCGGCACCACACTTAACTGTGGTCGGGCTTTAAACTGGAAATCATCCGGCAACAAAACCGCGCGATCCCCCGCAGACAGGCAGGCACTTTCAATTTTATTTTCCAGCTCCCGGATGTTTCCGGGCCAGTGATAGTCAATCAAGCGGTCCAATGCTTCGGGACTGATTCTTTTGAGCTTCCAACCACGCTTGTTATGAAGCTGTTCCAAAATGGCCTGAGCCAGCTCTGGAATATCGCCTTTGCGATCACGCAACGACGGGATCTGCAGATTCACCACATTGATACGATAGAAAAGATCCTCGCGGAATTTTTCCTGCTGAATTTGCGCTTCAATATGTTTGTTGGTCGCGCAGATCAAACGGAAGTCCACAGCCTTCGGTGACTCAGTGGAACCAAGCCTTTGCACTTTTCTTTCCTGCAAAACCCGCAAGAGCTTGGCCTGCATCTCCACCGGCATTTCGCCGATTTCATCCAGGAACAAAGTTCCCCGGTGCGCCAGCTCAATCTGCCCCTGGCGAGCCACGGTCCCCGTCGCCGCCCCTTTGACCACACCAAAAAGTTCGGCCTCAAACAGGGACTCTGGGATCGCCGCGCAGTTGATGGCGATAAAAGGTCCGTCCCGACGACTGGAATGGTGATGCGCAAGTCTTGCGATCACCTCTTTACCGACACCACTTTCCCCGGTGATCAGGATATTTGAGTCCGACTTACCGAAGTCCCCGATGTGATCATAGATCTTTTGCAATTCGGGAGCTTTGGAGTGCAAGCTGACAGAAGAAATACTTTTGCGCCAGATGTTCTTGCGGTGTTCAATGGCCGATTCGGATTCTTCGTTCTTCTGATGGACTTCATAGTTTTCAAAAGCCACCGCCGCCAGCATGGATAAAGCTTCCAAGGCGTGCTGGTCGGTTTCATCAAAGTCACCATCGGCCTTATTCAGAACCTCGATCACACCGATGACTTTCCCGTCTTTCCAGTGCAACGGAACCGCCAGAACTTTTTCCGTCTGATATCCGGTCTTGCTGTCGACGCCAAGATAGAAATCCTTGTCCTGGGCCACACAGTTTGAGAAATAACTTTTGCGCGTACGGAACACCTTCCCGGCAATACCCTGATCTGTGTTGATCACGATCGTCTGATTGCGGATGCCGGTGGCAATATAACTATTCAGGTATTTGAAGTGCTGTTCCAGGTTTATTTGCGAGTCAAAGAAGATCGTCCCGCGATCGGCGCCGGTGGCCTGAATACACAGATCCAAAATTCGCGAAATGAGACTTTCCCCTGCCTGTTGTTCAAAGAAAATTTGCGCGGAGTCCCCTATAAACTTAAGAAGCTCATGTGATTTTGACATGTTCTTGTTATCGGCAGATCCTGCCAACCAAAGTAGGCTGCCAACAACACTTTCCACATTTAAGCCACCGATTGTGGGCGTTCCATTTTAAGACCTAAAAGTTTTCAAGCCCTTACGCTTAGGCCCGGGATTCGCAACTTAAGTTCATGAAACTTTGGAAACAAACAAAAGGATTAAATATGAACAAAGACAACGTTCCCCAACAACTTGATCGCATGGACCGTGAACTAAGATTCCTGTGGCAGGAAGCCCACGAAGAAACCGTACAAAGCATCAAGGAAAGAAAGCTGAAGCAGTACTATGAACTGTTCAAAGCCTACAAAAAACAGAAGCAGTTTCTGACCGCTCTTGAGGCCAAGTAATGAGCACGGTTCATGCACTTTAGACGACTGATTGAGTTTAAATTAAAACAAAGGTTGTCTTATGAGAGCGTCGATTGCCGCTTTTTGTCTATTGGCTATTTCTTCTACATCCCTGGCCTCTACGGTGAAGGTCATGGATCTGGGGTTTAATTGCGAACCCTCCGTTTCGGATGTTTTTTGTCTGGAGCAGGCAAAGAAACCTAATTCTGGGTATTTGAACGGAAAAGTCAAAAGCGCCACGCTGGTTAGCAACGCCGACTTTTACAACAAGTCAGGGGATCTGATAAATGCTTCCCCTGCGATCGTCGTCGTCACTGAAAAAGGCAAAATAGTCCTGACCAAAGAAAGCGCTCTTCGCCTGGGTATGTCCATGGGAGATCTACTGAATGAATTCTCGTCTCCAAAGTCGAACATCATCCTTCGCTATAACGACGAAAGCAGAATCTTAGGATTGGTCTTAGCCATCGAGAAAAAATAAGTCCGCGCCGGTCTAATTGATTAAATTGTTTTGGTCCTCAGCAAGTTTCTGGGTCATGTTCTGCGACCCAGAAACTTGCCTCCAAAGGTACACAAACCCCTCCGTCCCAACCTGAGACAGTACAATGAGAAAAACTCAATAAATCCTTAATAAATAATGAAAGCCGAATAAAAAGCCGAAAAGCAAGCATGGACGTATCTGGAACTTTGCACACCTATTTGCGTGCTTTTCTGTTATTTTTTGTAACAGTCTTCGTTTTTGCTGGCTGCACTCTCAGCGCGAGCTTTACCGATTTAACAGGTTCTGCCGAAGCCCCCTCCGCTCCCTCCGGAAGCAACTTTTTAGGACAACTATCAAAAACCAGTGCAATAAACTGGAGTTATGAATTCGACGCCACTGAATCCGTGGAACGCGCCATCCTGAGTGCCTCGGGCGACAGAATTGTCGCTGCTGTAGTGAATAGTGGCCCCGTCGTGATGCGAATTCGCCCTGACGGCAGTGTCAACACGGCGTTTGGTAACAATGGTCTCATCTCGCTACCAACCGTTCCAACATACAACGGATTCAATGCGATCTATGTCAGTGAGGATTCCAATCAAAACATTCTTGTGGGCTGGAGTCTGGAAGGTGACTGGAATGCCAACGGACGTAACTACGCCATTGCGATAGCCAGATTTAGTTCATCTGGAAGCCTTGACCTCACTTTTGGCAACAGCGGACTTTTCGTTTTTGAGCTAACCGAGCCGATCTATGTCAGAGGAATTCTGGCAGATGCCTCAGGATACTTCATAATAGGTCCCGGCAACTTTAATGGCACTGGATACCTAGGGTATATCTTTAAAATTAAAGAAGACGGTACGTTTGACACCAACTACGCTAACAATGGCCGACTGATTTTCAATCCTCCTGTTGTCGTTGGGGAGAATTTTCGGGATATGCATTTGAGTGCCGCCTCTATTGCTCCTGATAGTTCACTCTATATCACCGGGCAGATCTATGGCGACATTTCGGGATACTCTGGCGTAATCTATAAAGTTCTAGCTACGGGTGCCATAGACGGTACCTGGGGTAATTCAGGCCTTGTACGCTATGACAGCCCCGCCCAGGCCTGGGACACGTTCCACGACATCAAAATTCACGACAATAAAATTTATATCGCAGGCGAAGGCCCCAATTTCCCAGATCTGGATGGAGTTATCTTGCGATACAATCTTAATGGCACATTAGATAACACTTTTGACGGCGACGGCGTACAAAGGTTAAAAGACGTCGCGGGATTTGGCGGTGGAGCCGACTATGTGAGAATATTGGCTATCGACTCTGCAGGAAACATATTCATCCACGGCACCTCTCTGGATGCCGCCGATTCAAATTACACCTTTATCGCCAAGCTTTTACCCAATGGAAGCCTTGACGCATCTTACGGAATCGCCGGAATCGCATTTATAGATTTCGAAAGAGATGCCTGGGACTATCCCCGTGCTGCCGTCTTCAACAGTGACGAATCCATTACAGTTTTCAATAATTTCGTCATCAGAGATGCATCGACGAGCCAAAAAGGCAATCTGGTTTCTGCAAAGCTTTTAACCTCAGGAACCATGGACAACACCTATGGAGAGAACGGATTCAAAGAAAACTCTGAAAAGTATCTGCAAATAGTCAACTTGGAGCCAACGCACTCACAATTCCACGATGGCGCATTTTATGCCGTTTATTCTGCACAGACCGGCAATGACGGCCCCATTTTGGTAATTCATAAAACACTTCCCAATGGAAACTCAGACACTAATTTTGGTGACTCAGGATTCTTCGTTGTCAAAAGAGTTCTCGCCGCAAAGATGATCATCAGTGATGGAATCTATTTGTTGGCTGAGTACTTTGACAGCAATTCTTACGAATTAAATCTCAGAATCTTCAAGTACTCACTTGATGGCAGTCCGGATTCGAACTTTGGCGTCGGAGGCATCATGGAATTGCCCTGGGACGAGGACTTCGAGACCTCAACCAGAAACGGTCAAATGGCGATGGGACCTGATCTACATCTCTATGTGACAGCATATATCTTTGATATTGCTAACGGAGAACCTCATACCGCCCTTTGGAAAGTCCACTCGCAGACCGGAGCGCCCTGGGAAGATCCCCAAACATCAAATACGATTAAGATCCTTGCCCCCGCGGACAATGGGCGCAGTAACGAGCCCACGATCATAGTGGATGATATCCATAACAAGGTTTACCTTATGAGTGGCGACGCACCGGGAAGCGAGACCATGATCATACGACGGTATAATTTAGACCTCTCTCCGGACACAGACTTCAATTCAACTGGAGCTCTTGCAGAAACTGAATTTTCCGGACAATTTACAGAATTCGTTGAGATCAACAAAATGCATCTGTTCAATGGCGATCTTTATGTTTCGGTCTATGAACAAAACGAAGACTTTGGGGTGAGTGCTTTAGTGAAGCTTACGAACACAGGCGCGGTGGACACGAGTTTTGGAGAAGATGGCCTTGTGCACCCGGGTGGAAATCTGACAGACAGAATCTGGCATAGTGCCGATTTCTATTACGACGAAGTCCGTAAGAACATTATTGCTGCTAACTACACGGAAACTGAAGACGAGAACTTCTTAATGTCCTTCAGCAAAATAAATATCACTTCAGCACCAGTATCGACCACATTTGTGACCGAGGTGCCGAATCCCGTTTATTTTAATAATTGCTCTTTCTCAAGTGTTCACGGACTCCACTGCATAAAAAACGATTGGAGTCCTAGCAAAACAGAAACCTCACTGTCGATATTTAAATAATGATCGCAGGAGAGGACTCATACGGAGTTTTCTGCCGTCGGCAGCAAACGACAAACCCCAAAACAAACATCGAAGGCGGGAAACTTCAGAACCTACTCCAGCAAAGCTGGAGTGCAGACAGATAAAACAAAAAAAAGCCGACAAAGTCGGCTTATTTTGTTTGGTGCGCGAGGGGGGACTTGAACCCCCACAGGATTTCTCCCACAGGCTTCTGAGACCTGCGTGTCTACCAATTCCACCACCCGCGCGCTGGAATGAAGAACCATCTTGTACGCTTTCCCCCGCTTTGAAAACAGTTTTCGCAGAAGGTCATAAAAGGATTTGCAAGTTGCCCAAGTTTTAGGCTTTTAGACTCACCAATACCCCAAAACCTTCCACCAAACAGCACAACCACCAGCGAAAATCAGCAGATTAAGAAGTGTCACCACAAAGCCCCACTTCCACCACTCTCCCATTGTCACATACCCAGACCCAAACAGCACTGGAGCCGACCCCGTCCCGTAGTGAGTTAAAGAGGCACACAACGAGGAAGCAAAGCCCAGAAACAGACCAAACATCAATGGCGGAGCCCCCAAGGCCACCCCGACCCCAAAGAACGAAGCAAACAGCGCCGAAATATGAGCCGTGTTGCTGGCAAAGAAGTAATGGATGAACACATAAAGCAGAACCAAAATAGCGGCCGCCTCCATCCACCCCAGGCCCCAGTGCGCGATCGAGGATTCGACAGTTTTAGAGAACCAGGCCACCACGCCCAACTTGTTCAGGAACGTCGCCAACATCACCAGGGACGAGAACCAAGTCACCGTGTCCCAGGCGCCTTTTTCTTTCAGCAGGTCATCCCAAGTCAGGACCCCGCTAAACAGAAGCACCCCAAGCCCCACAAACGCTCCAGCGGTTGCATCCACCTTAAACAGCGGATCTGACGACAACAACTCAGGGCCCCCAGCCCAGATAAACAGCAGCAGGAAGAAGACGCCAATCAGTATCTTTTCATCCAGTCTGAGCGGCCCCAGTTCCTGCAATTTTTTATTGGCATAACCAGCAGCATCCGGAGTTTCTTTGATCTGAGGAGGATAAAGCTTAAACAACACCCACGGGATGATCAGAATCGCCAGCAAGCCCGGAACAAAGGCCGCCATCGCCCACTGCGCCCACGACACATCGATCTTGGCAATGTCACGAATCCCCGCCGTCACCAAAGGATTGGGCGCGGTCGCCGTGATGAACATCGCAGACGTGATCACGTTGATCTGATAGGCCACCAAAGTCAGGAAGGCGCCGACCTTCAACCTTGTCGCCTCATCCGGACGTGATCCCATGGATTCTGAGATGGAGCGATTGATTGGGTAAAGCACGCCACCGCCGCGAGCGGTGTTGCTTGGCATGACTGGCGACAGCACCAACTCGGCAAAAGACAGCCCATAGCTGATCCCCAGAGTCTTTTTCCCAATGGCGCGAACAAAGTAATAAGCCACGCGGGAACCCAGGCCGGTCTTAATGAAAGCGCGGGAAATAAAGAACGAAATACCAATCAGCCAGATCAGAGTGTTTGAATACCCACTGAGTGCATCGCCCATGGCTTTACCCGGGTTTCCGGGACTGGTCACTTGAGTGATACCCACCAGCAGGATCCCGATCATGGCAGCACCACCGATAGGAAGCGCTTTACCAATGATAGCTGTGATGGTGCCGACGAAGATCCCCAGCAAACGCCAGGCGTTGAGGTCGACCCCTTCCGGCGGGGAAATCACGAACCAAAAAAGACAGGTCACAAAAAATGCGATAACGGCCGGCACAATCTTCACATGAGGCAGCTTCATTCATATCCCCGGTTTGGAATTTACAAACAGGATATGCTTTAAGCCCCCCTCAGAGGAAGTAGTTTTTCACCACATTGCACCTGAAGCTCATCGGCAAAAAGCGCTGTCACACCCTGACCGGAAAGTTCACTGCGAATGACTTCACGAAGCTCATCGCGATAGTGGGACGACACCAAAACTGTGCAATCTTTACCAAAAGCCACCGAAGACAAAAGCAAAACCACGGCAACAGCAACAGTCGATTTCAATGAATTCAAAAGGCACCCTTGCGATGTGAAAGCACCTTCGTATCGCATTTAAAGCGTCCTCAACACGCAACCGAGCTCTCCATGCAATTCTTACTTAAGTGTCTAGATTCACGACAGGTTCCAAAACCGGAATCTCGTGGAAACTTTTGGAACAAAATGCAGAACTAGAGTCGCTCCCCTAGTGGACACAGCAAAATTCATATATATAAAGAGCCTCACTAAAGAGGAGCTCTCATGACCAAAAAACATCATTACAGAGACTTTATCCTGAAAGAACTGGAACGACGCCAGCGCAAAAATCCCTCCTACTCCCTTCGCGCTTTCTCTCGTGATCTGGAAGTTCCTTGTTCTCGCCTGTCTGAGATTTTAAACGGAAAAGTCGGCTTGTCTGAAAGCCGCGCTGTCAATCTTGCAACAAAACTGAACTTATCCCCTTCCGAGCGTGAATTCTTTGTGGATCTGGCTTTGTCTGAACACGCCCGCAGCGCCGTGCTTCGCGAGATGGCGTTACAACGTGTGAATGCCCGGGAAGAGGTCTTTGAAAAAATTGGTGAAGATCAATTTGCGGTGATTTCTGACTGGTACTATACCGCCATCACTCAAATCCTGAAATTGAAAGATTTTGACCCGACAATTCAAAATATTGCCCAGCGCCTGGGCCTTCTGACCGATGTCACAGAAAAAGCTTTGGAGCGCCTTGAGGCCATGAAGCTGATTGAAAAGACTGCTGACGGAAAATGGACTTCGAATGATGCCAAGTATTCCTCCAGCTATGGTGGATCTTCCGAGGCGGCCCGCAACTATTTCATGCAGATGCAGACCAAAGCCACTGAGGCGATGAGTGCTGACAACAAACGCCGCTGGGACATGGGCTGCACCATGGTTCCCACCAGCCGCGAAAAGGCCAAAGAGATTGCTGGAAAAATTCGCCAGTTCCGCCTGGAAGTGATGCAGGAACTTCAGAACAGCGAAAACAAAGACTCTCTGTTCGCACTTTCAACAAGCTTCTTTGAAATGACCGACGTACAACCACACTAAAAAAAAGGCGCAGGAGACTGCGCCTTTTTTTATCAAGCTTAAAGGTTCACTTTCGCACAGCCGCCTCAAGAGTGGCGATGTCGATCTTGGTCATTGTCATCATGGACTCGAAAGCCCGCTGGGCCTTTGCACTGTCAGAACTCGTTGTCAGCTCCAGCAGAATCCGGGGCGTGATCTGCCATGAAAAGCCCCAGCGATCCTTGCACCATCCACAGGCACTTTCAATCCCGCCGTTTTCCAGAATGGCGTTCCAATAGCGATCGGTCTCTTCCTGACTTTCAGTGATGACCATAAAACTGACGGACTCATTGGGCTTGAAAACCGGGCCGCCATTCAGACCCACAAACTTGCGGCCCAGCACGGTGAATTCCACCGTCAGTTCCGTGCCCTTCTTGCCGCCGGGAAAATCACCGGGAGCTGTATTTACGCGCCCCACTTCACTATTCGGGAATGTCTTTGCATAAAAAGCCGCGGCTTTGCTGGCCTCGCCGTGATCGAACCAAACACAAGTTACTAACTCCGTCATGGAACTCTCCTTGATACGTGATTTATTTTTCACATCTTAAATAGAACCAGAACCAAACCGACAACCCCAAGCCCCACGACCACGCGAAAACGCAGCATGAAGGCCGGGATCATTGCTTCGATTTTATCCAGCAATTGTTTGGAAGAAGCCGACCCCACGGCAGAGTGAATCTCGCGAGCTCTTTTCACCCCCTGCAGGGACTCCTCCAGACGCAGGCCGGATCTTTGTGCGATCTTTTCCATTGCGCCCATCAGACGTCGATACTGAACAGTGGATGCAACATAGATCACAACCGCAACACTGAATATCACTGCATAGATCATTTCCAACAGCCCCACCAGGACGCTCCTTTGTTGATTTTTAGAATACGGGATTTTGGGAATAAAAAAACCCCTGAAGTTTTCTTCAGGGGTTTAAAGTTTTTTTTGAATGTCTCGGATGCGGTCACTCCAATTTAAAGAAAAATTGGAGCGGGAGACGGGGCTCAAACCCGCGACCTATGCCTTGGCAAGGCATCGCTCTATCAACTGAGCTACTCCCGCATCGTTTCGAGAGACACAAAATTACTGTTGCCTGACCCTATTGTCAACGGGTAAAAATCAAAAAAATGAAAACTTTATTGGTTGGTCGCATCAAAAAATGGATGATTTTTGCTCTCATAGGCTGCATTGCCTATTTTACGGGCTATATTTGGGGTCAGCATCAAAAACAAAAGACTCCGGCTCCACCACCAGTGTTGAGCAATCCTCAATAGACCTGTCGAAATCGTCATCTAGGTTGCCTGCTTAAAAGATGACTCTGACGTTCAATCACATAAAAGGGCCCTAAACATATTTTAGGAGACCCCCTATGCTCAAGCTTTGGATCTGGACACTGCCCTTCCTCGTTGCAACTCTGCCTGCAAGCGCGTCTCTCTTCACCAACATGGAAGGAACTTACCGCGTCCTTTCCTGCGAAAACCTGGGGGCCAAACCCCACGAATCCCTGTGTGAATATTCGCAGATGACCGTGCATCCGATGAGTGATGCCACCGCCCTGTACTTCTCACGCTGGGAGGGACAACAAGAATATGTACGATCCTTTGGCCTGCCTGTTTCAACCCGCAACCACCCCCACAGCCGGTACTGCGAAAAAGGCGATGTCTACGCGGCATTCGAACGCGACTCTTATGGGTACGGTGAAGTCATGATCATGAAACGCACCTCGGATGATCTTTATCACATTTCAATCCACTTGCGCGCAGACAGCTACGGCACGCTGGATGTGATCGAGTTGGATCTAGAGCGCCTGTCGACCCTGTCACGGCCACAGCCGGGCGCTGGACAACATCCTATGACAGCGTCGTTTTAAACCGGCGCCAGCTTGCGGTGATGGCCAGGACAGCCATCGCCACAAGTATCAGAACATTCACCGCGATCAGGCGCAGGTCCCCGCCCTTAAGCATTATGTTTCGCAAGAGTTCAATGAAATAAGTCAGCGGATTGATATAAGAAAAAATCCGCAGCGCCCAGGGCATATTTTCAACCGGAAAGACCATTCCCGACAGCAGCACCGATGGAAACAGATACAAAAATCCGCCCATCATTGACTGCTGCTGATTTTTTGCGACGGTCGATATGAACAGCCCAATTCCCACGGTGCAACACACAAACGCGACAGCCGCCAACAGCAACATCCAAAGACTTCCGCGCATGGGCATACCAAACAACACCACCGCCACCCCCACAATCAGCGGAATGTTACTTAAACCCAAAAGCACAAAAGGGACCGTCTTACCCAGAATCACTTCCTCAGGCGACACCGGGGCGGAAATCAAGGTTTCAAAAGTGCCCAGCTCCTTTTCCTTGGCGATAGACATGCTGGTCAGCAAAATTGTGATCAGGCACACCAGCATGCTCATCACCCCCGGCACCAAAAACAGCGCCGAGCGCATTGCGGGATTATAAAGCACACGCACATCAAACTGCAGCGGCGGATCCTGTGGATGCAACGATCGCAAAATACTTCCCATATAGCGCTCAATGCCCTGCGCGCGGGTGACATTGGTCGCGTTGATCAAAAGCTGCACTTCCCCCTCTTTACGCCCCAAGGCCCGATCCAGACCTCCTGTGGGCGCAATCAAAACAGCATCAGCCTGCCCTTTTTGAATCTGTTCATAGGGATCACTCAAGCTGGGTTTTGCAGGAACAAACCACCCCGACGCCAGAGCTTTACGATGCAACTCCTGCAGCGAAGAATCGTTCGGAGCCCCCACCAGACTCAGCCGGATGTTATTGGCCTCTGTGGATAAGGCCACACCAAAAATCGTCAGTTGCACACAAGGGGCCAGAAAAAGCAGAATGCGCATTCGTGGGTCACGCAAGGTTTGCCGAAATTCTTTTTTAATAAAACCCAGCAGCGTCTTCAAGGCTCCACATCCCGTTTAAACTTTTTTGTCGCCAGAGTGATCATCAAAACAAACAACCCGCACAAGGCCAGAAATGATGGCAGGATGCTGAAGAAACCGGCCCCTTGTAAAAACAACGCCCGGCTGATTTCAATGAACCACCGGGCCGGTAAAAGCATGGTAAAATAAAAGAAAAACTTCGGCATGTGCTCGACCGGAAAAATAAATCCCGACAGCAGAATTGTTGGCAGCAACCCTGAAAGCATCGCAAACTGCATGCTCATCTGCTGCTTGCGGGTGATGACTGAAATCAACAAACCCTGCGCCAGATAAGTGGAAAGAAAAATCAAACACGCCAGCAGATACAACAGAAAATTCCCGCGAAAGGGCACCGAAAACACCACTTGCGACATCAGGAAAACAAAAAGCACCGCCACAAGGCCCATCAGTGAATAAGGCAGAAGTTTTCCCAGAATGATTTCCACGGGACTGACCGGCGTGGAAAGCAATAGTTCCATCGAGCCATTTTCCCATTCCCGCGCCACAGTCAGTGCCGTCAGCAAAATGGAAAGAATCGCGATGATTGCCGCCGCCAGACCCGGCACCACAAACCAGCGGCTGTTAAGTTCCGGATTAAACAAAAAACGCGTCTTAAGTTCTATCGGTTCACGGAAGGCTCCAAACTCGGCCCGGTTCGCACTTTTTTGAATGCCTCCCAGATACCCCAGAATGGAGCCCGCCGATGAATTGTCAGCTCCATCCACCAGAATCTGCACCGCACTTTCCTGAAACGGTTTCAAATCCCGCGCATAGCCTGGTGGAATCAACAAGGCGGCATGCGCACGCCCCTCATCCAAGGCCTGCTGGGCTTCAGCGGGACTAAACACCGCGTGTGAACGAAAGTACCCGGAACTGGTAAAGATCCTTTGCAAAAGCCACGAGTTCTGAGTCTTGCTGGAATCATGCACCGCCAGCGAAATCCGCTCCATATTGAATTCGATGGCAAATCCAAAAAACAAAACCATGATCACCGGCATTCCCAGCGCCAAAGCCAATGTGAAAGGGTCGCGCACAATGTGAAAAACCTCTTTTTGTGCAATGGCCATTATCGCCCGAAGTTTCATTGCCCCTCCACCTCTGCGATAAAGACCTCCTCCAGACTGACATCACGGGGATCACGATCCGGGAAGTTCTTTCTTTTCAGACCCTCCGGGGCTTCCAGGGCAATCAACTCTCCGGAGCGCATCAAGGCAATGCGCTGACAGCGTTCCGCCTCGTCCATATAGTGAGTGGTCACAAACACGGTCTTTCCAGAGGTGGCCAGCTCCTGAATCAGGGACCAGAAGCGCTGGCGGTAGGCGGGACTGACACCCGCCGTGGGTTCATCCAGGAAAACAATCTCGGGATCATGCAAGAGAGCCGAGACCAGACTGACCTGCTGTTTGATTCCACCCGGCAGATCTTTTACCAGGGTGTTTTCTGAAGCCCTAAAATGGATGAACTGCAACAGACGGTCTTTTTGTTCCTTCAACCGCGCATCTGCAATCTTGCGCAAAGAACCGGTGAATGAAAAGTTTTCGGCCACGGTCATATCATCATACAAGGTGAATTTCTGCGACATATAGCCAACCTTCTTTTTCACCGCGAAAGAGTTTTGCTGCACATCCAGTCCACAGACCCTGGTTTCACCATGACTGGGCAACAACAAGCCGCACAGCACCCGGATGGTGGTGGTCTTACCCGCCCCATTGGCCCCCAGAAATCCAAAGATCTCCCCGCGCCGGACGGTGAAGGAAATATTCTTCACCGCATAGTAGTCTCCAAACTTCACGGAAAGATCCCGAACCTCGACGCTGTTCACAGAGCCTCCTGAAGATCACTCTGGGCATCGTATTGCAAAAAGACCTCATCAAATGTGCGGCAATTTTTCTGGCGCAGTATTTCAGACGGCGGTCCTTCAAGCAGGGATTTCCCATCAAACAAAAGATGAACCACTTCGCACTTCAACGCCTCATCCATGTACGAGGTCGTGACCAGAATCAGAACATCCTCGCCCTTGACCAGTTCATACAACAGCTCCCAGAAGTCACGGCGACTTAAGGGGTCAACCCCGTTGGTGGGTTCATCCAGCAGCAGAACCTGCGGAGAAGCCAGCAAAGAACAAATCAAGCCAAGCTTTTTGTACATCCCGCCGGAAAGCTGCGAGGCCAGGCGATCGGTGAATTCTTCCAGCCGGGCCATTCGCAAAAGCTTTTCCCTGCGGGTTTTGTATTCCTGGTCAGGCAAACGAAATAGCGTCCGGAAAAATTCCAGGTGCTCATGAACACTCAGCTCTGGATAAAGGCTTTGAGTCTGGGGCATATAGGCAATGCGTTCACGCAATTGGGAAAACTCGGTCTTCTTTCCTTCACTGATGAAACGGATCGCCCCCCCGTCAGCTTTAAGAAGCCCCATAAGATGCCGCAAAAATGTGGTCTTTCCAGCCCCCTCCGGTCCGATCACCCCGTGAATCACCCCGGCAGAAAAATTCATGCTCAATCCCTTCAGGGCCTCTGTCGTGCGCAACTTTTTAACGAGATCCCGAACCTCGATGGAGATGGAGCCAGACATCAGTCCTCCGCCATCCACTCCAGGGTCATTCCGGGCTTAAGAATGCCTTCGCTGTTTGCAAAACGAATCTTCACGGCGTACACCAGGCGCGTCCGTTCATCGCGGGTTTGCACATTCTTCGGAGTGAACTCGGCCTCGGGGTTGATATAGGCCACAACTCCTTCAAATTCCTTGTCATCCATTTCTGGAAGATGTGCGGTGACTTTCTGATTCATTCTAAGAAGGGCGATGCGGTCATGAGGCAGATAGAAGTATGCATGAACTTCATCCAAATCCCCCACGGTCAAAAGTTTTGCCCCTGGCAAAACCATTTCCCCGGGTTCAAAGTAAGTGGTCAGCACCGTCCCTTTAATGGGGGAAGTCACTTCACACCACTTGAAACGGGTTTCAATTTCGTCTTTTTTATTTTTAATCTGATCGTAACTGTCCTGAGCGATACTGCCACTGCGATAAAGTGCCACAGCCCGGTCATAGTTTTTGCGGGCCAGATCATAACCCAGACGGATCTCTTCACAGTCCAGCGTCACTACCGACTGCCCTTGGGCCACGATCTGTCCCTCTTTCACCGGAAAATCAGAGATCACCGAGGACACCCGCGCCGGAATATCCACCTTGGTGACCTCCACGGTGCCGGCATACGCAAACTCACGGGAAAAAACAAAAGCTTTGATGAGATAAGCCAGTAACAGAAGAACGCAGATAATAAGAAGCGGGACCAGCTTTTTTCGGGACATGAACGAAGCCTATCGCCTCAGGGACCAACGGCGCAAATCTGGCCAGGGCTTCGTGCTGACACACAATAAAAAAAAGGCCGGGAGTCCCCGGCCTTTTTGGTTTTTTAGGAAATGTCGAAAATCCTAGTTGGTTGGAGCAAACCAGCAACGAGGACGCACACCCGCTGTATCGCGAGGAGCATAGCAAGAACCTGACTTATAATCAGAATTGCTTAGCTTTTCGCTTTCTTTAGCCACACACAACATACCTGCGAAGTAAGTGTCCAAACGGCACTGAGTCGCTGGGTGTCTGTCGTCTGTGCGGGAAACCACGTTCTTATCCGGCGTACCGAATGTTGGAGCGGAAGTTTCTTTACGTAAAGCCTGGAACAGGTTCGCCACAGATTGACCAGCCAAAGAAGTTCTTAGGCAGATCAGGCGATCTTGTTCATCCGGGAACTGAGCCGTACAAGCGGCTTCAGCTGTTGGATCCAATTGCAGATCCTTCAGGATCGCGGCGTTGTCGTCTTCAGCAAAGAAACGACGCAAACACTTCAAAGAAGCGTAGTAGTCAGAGCCACCTTCGTTGGTCGCCCAGGCGCCACCGAACCAGCTTTGCATTTTTGGAGCGCCACCGTTGTGGTGACCGAACTCATGACAAGCCACCAAAGCGAAGCCTTCGATGTTTGTCGCCGGGTGACGAGCCAAACCACCGTACATGTTCAACACTTGCGTGTTGCCGGATCTTTGCGCAGAAGCATTAACAGTCCCGTCGCTCCACAGACGGTTGATTTTCAAGCGATCCCCCATCGCTTCAACGTCCTTGGCGAACAATCTTTCAAGACGGTCCAAAACCTGGTTGAATTGTTGTTCTGTGATACCACCCACGGTGAAAACACCTTCTGGGATGTACAAATTGTTCTCTGGAACGAATCCGGAGCATAGTGTCGCAGATTCCGTAGTCGCTGTTTGGTGTGTGAAGCCTACAGTTGCAACCAATGCAACACCGGCTAACGCACGACGTAGTGTCGTTTTTGTCATGACTTTCCCCTCCTTGAGTCTAGACGTTCAAAAAGCGTATCAACATGATGCGGACAAACTCAAACATTTAAATAAGTTATGAAGCACTGCACCTTAGTCCTGCATTACAACAAGCTCTTTTGATTAAAGAACCGCAATGAATTTGACGATCAGAATCCTGCATAGTTTTTCCATATTTAAGGAGTCGTTCATGAATTCGTCCTCATCTTGGTTCCGCGGTTTGCGCGGGCGTTTGTTGTTCTCTGCAATCTTGCCAGTGATAGCATTCGCTGTCCTCACTACCATTTCTTGGCGTTCCATGAACAGCCTTGGGACCATGCTGACAGGCGCCTACACAGAAGTCGTTCCAAATATGGATGCCTTGGGTCAGTTGGGTATGCAGCGAGCGCGTATTGGCTACTTTATCTGGGCCGCCCTGGCCAATGATGAAGACCAGAAGTCCCGCGAAAGTTTCATTAAACGCGCGCGCAGTGCCTTTGATGAGTTTAAAAAGTTCGAAGAAGTTTATGCTTCCACCAAGTTCACTCCAGAAGAAGCCAAAAACTGGGAAAAACCCAAGTCCATCAAAGACTCCTTCTATAAGTTAACAGAACAGATGATCTATCTGCTTGATCAAAATAATGCTGTCGCCAACAAACAAGTTCACACCGCAATGAACGGTGGTGAATGGCATGTGATGGCCATCGCCTACCAGGACGCCATCGCCGCCAACATGAAGCTTTACCGCGAGATCTCGATTGCGAATGACAAGCTACAACAAGAGGAACGCAAGTTTCAGACACAATTGCTGATGCTGATCTCCGCTCTTTGTGCCACCTTGGTGTTCGGTATTTTAATGTGGATCGCTTATCGCGTTTCCAACACCGTCAGCGCGATTGCCACAGGTCTTTCTGAAGCTGGTCAACAGGTTTCCGGCGCGATCACCCAGTTGACGGCCGCAGGCCAAACACTGTCCCAGTCCTCGACCGAGGCCGCAGCGTCCCTGGAAGAAACCGTCGCCTCTTTGGAAGAAATGTCCTCGATGGTGAAAATGAATTCGGACAACGCAAAACAAGCCGCAACGCTGTCACAGTCTTCCAAAGACTCGGCAGAACAAGGTCAGAATGAAATCACAATGCTGATTTCATCCATGAACGATATTTCCCAGTCCTCGAAAAAAGATCGAGGAAATCATCAGCGTGATTGACGATATCGCCTTCCAGACCAACCTTCTGGCGCTGAACGCGGCTGTCGAAGCCGCTCGCGCCGGTGAACAAGGCAAGGGCTTTGCTGTGGTAGCTGAGGCAGTTCGCGCGCTGGCGCAACGCTCCGCAAGTGCCGCTAAAGACATCAACGTTTTGATCAAAGACAGCGTTGAAAAAGTCGATCGTGGCTCGCAAATCGCCGACCGCTCTGGAGAAGTTTTGCAGACCATCGTCACCTCGGTGAAAAAGGTGGCCGATCTGAACAATGAAATTGCGGCGGCAAGCTCTGAGCAAACCACCGGCATCCAACAGATCAGCAAAGCCATGAACCAGCTGGATCAAGGGGCCCAGGCCAACGCAGCCTCCTCGGAAGAAATCGCGGCCTCCTCGGAGGAAATCAGTGCTCAAGCCCAGCAAATGCAGGGCATGGTCTTCAGCCTGAATGAAGTGATCCAAGGATCCGGCCAGCACGAAGTCCCTGTCGCAAAAGCAGCGGCTCCGGCCCGCCCTTCTGCCGACAAAAAGGTCATTCCGTTTGCGAAGAAAACAACCAAGTCCGCTGTCCCGACTCCGCGCGTGGAGAAAAAGTCACAGAGCAGCTCCGTCATCCCGTTTGATGATGACGAGCCCCGTGGCAAAGTAGGCACCACCGACGGCTTTTAATTCTTTGCTCCCCTTTGGTGCTTGCGCTACTATGGGGGAGCATGAAAATTCCATTCAATCTACCGCCTAAAAGCTCGAACGAAGAGAAGTACATTTCTCAAGCCATCTCCAACAAAAAACTCAGTGGAGAAGGTCAGTTCAATAAAAAATGCACGGAATGGTTCAACAAGAACCTTCCAACCTTGATGACCGTCATCACCCCGTCTTGCACCTCGGCTCTGGAAATGGCCATGGTTTTGGCCGATATCGGTCCGGGCGATGAAGTCATCCTGCCATCTTTCACTTTCACTTCCACTGCCAACGTTGTCGCCCTGTATGGCGCCATCCCGGTTTTTGTCGACGTGGACCCCAAGACCATGAACATCGATGTCGATGCCATTGCCAAAGCCATCACCGCCCGCACACGCGTGATCATGCCGGTTCACTATGCCGGCGTGGGCTGCGAGATGGACAAAATCATGGACCTTGCGAACAAGAACAACATCTGGGTGGTTGAAGACGCGGCTCAGGGCATCTTTGCTTCCTACAAGGGCAAAGCCTTGGGAGCTTGGGGCCATATGGCCGCTTTCAGCTTCCATGAAACCAAAAATATCGTCTGCGGCGAAGGCGGTGCCTTGACCATCAACGATCCCCGTCTGGTGGCGCGCGCTGAAATCGTGCGCGACAAGGGGACCAATCGCCAGCAATTCCTGAACGGCCAAGTCGACAAATACACCTGGCAGGACAAAGGGTCTTCCTATCTGCTGTCCGAGCTTTCAGCTGCTTTTCTTTTGTCCCAACTGGAAGAGGGCGAAAAAATCACGGCCCGCCGTATGGCGATCTGGAAGCAGTACTATGCCGGCATGGCGGATCTGGAAGCTGCTGGCAAAGTCCAGCGCATGACCGTGCCTGCGGAGGCCAAAGCCAACGCGCATATCTTCTATTTCCTGCTACCTACTATGCAGACGCGCATTGAGCTATGGACCCACCTGAAAGAAGCCGGAATCCAGTCCACATTCCATTATGTGCCTTTGCATTCTGCTCCGGCGGGTTTGAAATACGGCAAAGTCAGCGGCAGCATGGCTGTCACTGATGATCACTCAGCCCGTTTGCTGCGACTGCCTTTGTGGGCGGACATGACAGCGGCGGATGCTCAGTTCGTCCTGGACGAAGTTAATAAATTTTTTAAGGGGAAATAAATGAAGGGTATCATTCTTGCCGGCGGAGCCGGTTCTCGCCTTTACCCAATGACCCGGGTCATGACCAAACAGCTTCAGTCCATCTATGACAAGCCGATGATCTATTATCCGCTGAGCATTCTGATGTTGGGCGGAATCAAAGACATTCTGCTTATCACATCCCCGGACGATCAGCCTTTGTTTAAAAAACTTTTGGGTGATGGCTCCCAATTCGGCATCAAACTTTCATATGTGGTTCAGGAAAAGCCCAATGGTCTGCCGGAAGCCTTTGTGCTGGGTGAAGACTTTATCGGGAACGACGATGTCTGCCTGATGCTGGGGGACAATCTGTTCTATGGCGACCTGACCTTCTTCCGCGATGCAATCAAGGCCCAGAAAGAAAAAGCTGGTGGCCTGAATGGCCGTGTGTTTGCCTACTATGTGGCGGATCCTTCTGCTTATGGCGTGGTTGAGTTCGACAAGAACACCAAAAAAGTTAAATCCATCGAAGAAAAGCCCAAAGCTCCAAAATCCCAGTACGCCATCCCGGGCCTGTACCTGTTTGACAAAACTGTGGCTAAACGTGCAAAAGCCCTGAAGCCCTCCCCGCGTGGTGAAACTGAGATCGTGGACCTGATCCTGAGCTATCACAATGAAGACACTCTGGGAGTGGAAATGATGTATCGTGGCCTGGCATGGCTGGACACGGGCACTCCACGTTCACTTCTGGATGCGGCTTCATTCATTGGCGCCATCGAAGAACGTCAGGGCATGAAAGTGGCCTGCCTGGAAGAGGTCGCTTACCGCATGAAATTCATCACTCTGGACCAACTGCAAAAGATCACGGCTGATCTGCCGAAATGCTCTTACCGCAGTTACCTTGAAAAAATCATCACTGAGGAAATCTAGTTCATGAAACAGACTGTTCTGCTGACCGGTTGTGCCGGCTTTATCGGATCCAACTTTATCAAGACCATCACCTGCCGCGACAGCATCAAGGCTCAGTATGACTTTGTCATTCTGGATGCTTTGACTTATGCCGGCCGCCTGGAAAACATTCAGCCCGAACTGGATGCACACAAGCACCTGACTTTTGTTAAAGGCGACATCCGTGACACCAAGCTGGTTCACGAACTGTTCCAGAAATACAACTTCAGCGGAGTTTTGAATTTTGCGGCCGAATCCCACGTGGATCGCTCGATTGAAAACCCGAACATCTTCGTTGAAACGAATGTTCTGGGCACTTTGAATCTTCTTAAAGAAAGCTTGAATCTTTTTGAAGAGAACCCGGCCTTCAAATACCTGCAAGTTTCCACTGACGAAGTCTATGGCACTTTGCAAATGGAAGATCCGGCCTTTACGGAAGAAACTCCAATTTCCCCGAACAGCCCGTACAGCGCTTCCAAAGCCAGTGCGGATCTGATGTGCCGTGCGTTCTTTGAAACCTATAAAATGCCAGTCGTAATCACTCGCTGCTCCAACAACTATGGTCCTTACCAGGTGGAAGAAAAATTCATCCCGCTGATGATCAAACGTGCTTTGGCCAACGAAAAATTGCCTATCTATGGCACGGGCATGAACATCCGCGACTGGATCTATGTGGATGACCACAACGAAGGTGTATGGCTGGCCTTCACCAAAGGCAAAGCCGGCGAGGTCTATAATCTGGGTGGAAACTCGGAACGCCAGAACCTGGATGTTGCCAAGATAATTCTAAAACACCTGGGCAAGCCAGAGTCTTTGTTGAGTTTTGTGACCGATCGTAAGGGGCATGATTTCCGCTATGCGATCAACTATTCCAAAGCACAGAAAGAACTGGGATGGAATCCGACCGTGCGTTTTGAAGAAGAAGGCCTTGGCAAGACCATTGAGCACTTTAAATCCCTATGGGCGAAATAAAGGTTCTTCATTGCATCCAGTCCCTAAGCTGGGGCGGGCTTGAAATTTACACGACCGAACTGATTCAGAAGCTGGCTGAAACCGGCCTGAATCAGCGTGTGCTGTGCTCGGCCCACTCACGTGTGGCCGAAGAGCTAAAGAAAACCTCGGTGGAAGTCATCACTTTCCCCGAGAAAAAAATCTCCAAACTGCAGGAAGCCCGTTTGATTCGCAAGATTGTGCGCGAAAACGGAATCACTCACCTGCAGTCCCACACCCGTCTGGACATGTGGGCTTGCGTACTGGCGCGCTGGAATTCATCCACACCCAAGCACGTATATAATCTGTACATGAACGCCCCGGCGAAGAATGACTTGTTCCATCGCTGGATGTTTTCCAAAGTCGATGCTTTGTGTTCGTCTTCGGAATTTGTTTTAAGCGAAGCTCGCAAGAACTTCCCGATTGCACCATCCAAACTGACCTTGATGCGCTACGGGCGAAAAACAGAAGAGTTCAACCCGCACCCCGAAGGCCGACTGGCCTTGCGTGAAAAGCTGGGTTTTAAACCTGCCGAGCTTGCCTTTGGAACTTTGTGCCGCCTGGACGCTGGCAAGGGCGTTCGAGAACTGGTCGAAGCATTGGATCACCTGACTGATGACGAAGTTCAAAAGATTCATATGGTGATCGTGGGTGACCCCACGATTGAAAGCCGCGACAGCAACGGTCAGGTGACCTATGAGGCGCAATCACTGGAATTAAAAAACTGGATTGAGCAAAAACAGCAGGAACCGCGCCTGAAAGGACACCTGCATCGCATTCCTTTCCAACGCGACTACATCCCGTACATTGATGCCCTGGACGTGTTTATCCTGGCTTCCTACAACGAAACATACTCGTTGAGCGTTCTGGATGCCATGCTGATGGAAAAGCCTGTGATTGGCACTGATGCCGGCGGAACAACCGAACAGGTCGGCAAAAATGAACGCGGCTATCTGGTACAACCCAAAGATCCAAAGAGTCTTGCTCAGGCTTTGAAGTTTTATATACAGAATCCAGAAATGGCCCGTGAACAGGGCAAAAAAGCCCGCGTTTGGACCCTGCACCAGCACCGCTGGCAAAGCACCCAAGAGCAGACACTTAAATTGTACAAAGATTTGATGAAGGGCGTCCGTTAAGGAACGCCCAGGAATCTCAGAGACTGTACGACCACCACAACCAAAACGTAGGCTGCGACGTTAAAGACCACCAGTTGCATCATCGCAAACTTCCAGGAACCGGATTCACGAATCTGCACACCCACCGTGGACATACACTGCAGGGCAATCAGGAAGAAGATCATAAGACCAATAACCGAACTGACCGTGAAGATCTTTTCACCGGCGGCATTGGTGGCACTGCTCATCTGGGTCAACAAAGCCTGCTGCTGGGAATCTTCATCGGTGTCGGTAATATTGAATGTCACCGCCATAGAAGACACAAACACCTCTCGTGCGGCAAAGGCTGAAATCAAGCCCACACCCACGCGCCAGTCCACACCCATCGGCTGCACCACGGGTTCGATGAACTTACCAGCACGTCCCACGTAGCTTTCTTCCAGCTTTTGATGAGCGTCTTCAGTCTGGTAATTCGGGAAGGTTGTCCCCACCCAGATAATCACTGCGAAGGTAAAGATGATCGGACCTGCACGCTTCACATATGACAAAGTGCGCGTCCATGCCTGACGCAAGATCACTCGCACCTTCGGTCTGCGATAAATGGGCAGTTCCATCATAAAGAAAGACGGTTCCGTGCGCGGGATGAATTTACTGATGATACCTGCCGCCAGGGCTCCGACCACGATAGAACCCAGATAAAGTCCCGCCATCGCAAGACCGGCATACAGCGCCGATTCACCATGGAACAAGAACGCAATACACAAAGCATACACCGGCAGACGCGCCGAACAGCTCATCAGAGGCACCACAAAGGCCGTGATCAGGCGGTCTTTGGTGGATGGGATGTTACGGGTGGCTATAATCGCCGGCACCGCACAGGCAAAGCCTGACAGCAAAGGAACAAACGAACGACCACTCATCCCCAGGGCCGAGAACGGACGATCAATCAAAGTTGCCGCACGCGCCAGATACCCGGTGCTTTCAAGCAAACCAATAGCCACAAACAAAATGAAAATCTGCGGCACAAAGACCATGAATGCGGCAAAGCTGGTCACCACGCCGTTAGCCAGGAAATCCGCCCACAGTGTGCCCGGTCCCCAGTTCGCCACAGTTTCCGCAACACTTGTAAACCAGCCGTCGATCAAATCCATGAACGGCGTCGCCAACCAGAAGACACTGGCAAACAGACCGCCCATGATCAGAATAAAGAACAAAATTCCAAACCACGGATGCAGAAGAACCCGATCCAGCTTTTCAGTTGTCGCCACAATACGATTCAGACGCTCTTGCGCATGATCTGTTTTATGCTGAAGAGCTTCCTGCGCAATGCGCTCGCACTCTTTCAGTTTTTCTTCCTGCTGGGCAAAAC
This sequence comes from Bdellovibrio bacteriovorus HD100, assembly GCF_000196175.1. Taxonomy (NCBI): domain Bacteria; kingdom Pseudomonadati; phylum Bdellovibrionota; class Bdellovibrionia; order Bdellovibrionales; family Pseudobdellovibrionaceae; genus Bdellovibrio; species Bdellovibrio bacteriovorus. Next base: position 1,791,745 of record NC_005363.1, on the reverse strand, counting down.
TCCACGGCACGGGGCGTGAAGGCTTTTGGGAAGAACCCAGTTTTTTTGCCTCCGCCACAATCTCAAGCAAGCCACCGGCCAGCAGTCCATCAAAGTTCAATACCGGACAGCCGAAGGTTTTTTCCAGATAAGCCACATCCAGATGAACACCTTCACGGCGCAAAAGATCCGACATGGTCACAACCACCATCATCGGGAAACCGGTTTCTTTCATCTGCATCACCAGTTGCAGGTGACGGGACAACTGAGTGCCGTCCACCACCACAATGATGCCATCGATTTTATCCACTTTCGGGTTTTCGTAAATCGAGCGAAGAGTCACCCACTCGTCCGCGCTTTTGGGATGCAGACTGTAAGTCCCCGGCGTATCCATAGCCTGAAGACCCACCCCCAGATGAGACGCCAGATGCCCCAAAGAGAACTCAACGGTGGCCCCCGGATAGTTCACAGTCTTGAAACGGGACCCCGTCAGCCAATTGTAAAGCGTAGTCTTACCAGAGTTCGGTGCGCCAACAAGGGCCACACATTTATCAGCAACTTTTACTTCAGCATCACCAGCGCGCATGACGCCTCCTCTTTTCGCAAAGCCAGGAAACTTGTGTTGAAACGAATCAGCAAGGGACCGCCAAACGGAGCTTTCCCCAAAATAGTGATGATAGAGCCGACTCTTAAACCCATTTCGTGCAGACGTTCACGCAAAACATCCTCACCAGCAAAACCGGTGATTTCTACGGACTGTCCCGACTTGATTGTCATGTCGTGTAAATTCATGTTTTCCCCTGACGATATGGTTAGTTAAGGGGTCTAGGAGCTAAAGGGAAGTCCTTTGACGGCCCCTTGAACCATTGAAAGCCAATTGAAAATGAGTCTAAAAATACCTCACTTTATCGGGGCCTAAGTCTGGTTTTTAGGACCTTTGGTTAAGTTCAAAACCAGCCTACCGATCCGAAGTCTATATGGATTTTGGTATTAAGACTTCAATCGGTATTGGCAGCTTGATCCTGACAACCTCCTTCACGGCCGGAGCCTCGCAGGTATTCTACAGCCCCTCGCTGTGCGCTCCAGAGCACCTGACCCTGTTTGTAACCAACAAAACCAACGAACCCCAGCGCGTGTGGACCCAGGTGCGCTATGGCGCTGAAATCGATGAACGTCATCACGACCTGGAGGCCAAATCCCAGATCAAAATCCGCGGCACCAGCTTCTTGCCGGAAGCCCAGGCTTTTTCCCTTAAAGCCTGGAATAAAAATGTCGTTCAAGTTTCAAGTGTTTGCGATGATTCTTTTAGCACTCCTTTAACTGACACCACTTCACCGGAAGTCACACACTGGCTGCCGTCTTCCGTGCAAAGTGTGAAGCTTCACTTGTTGAACCTTTACTTGAAACCAAACTCTGTTCGCCTGAAAGCCTTCAACCGCCTGGGCGCCGTAATTGGCGAAAAGGAAATCACACTTGAGAAGTATTATGATACATCAGCATTCAAGTGGAACTTGAATCAAACCGTGGCCCGTATTGAAGTCCAAGGAGCAGAACGCCTGCATTCGGTGCTTAGTTATGACAACGGCTCGGGCGAACAGGTCAGCCCGTCGGTGGCGTTAAAACCTGTGACATTGCCGGCGGATACCACCAAAACTTACTTCCTGGTTTCAACCAAAGATCCGCAAGCTGATGAAGCCTTTGTGATTGCTCTGGATAAACCTGAAACCATCGCCACAGCTCGTGAGCAGATTCGCAACCCGAATTTGGAAAAAATCGTGGTGGCTGGAATTGAACTGGGAAATGGCGGATTCAACCGTGCGTTTCTTTCCCGCGACAAGGCCCCTTATTCATGGTCGGTGAACCGTGTGGATGCCTTTGCGGACTTTGCGCATATCGATTGCGATGGCAGTCCTGAATTGACCGAAGAGCGTCTGGAGCAAAAACTTAATGAAGGCGGACGTATCTGCTTCTGGCGCTATCGCGTGGTGCGCGAACTGTCAGCCTCTGAAGTTTCCAGCGGCAAACTTAAGCCCTAGATGGCACGACCGTGGAGGCGCCCTGCCCTGCGGTTTCCGCAACATAAACGCGCACACTTTTCACGCCATACTTTTTGAACTCAGCAAAGAATTCTTCTGCCAGCAGGCGGGACAATTGTTCCACGCTGGTGTTGGTCACTGACAGCAGGGTGACTTCATTGGCGGGGAAAGCATAAAACCGCTCGCGGAAAGTCACTTCCAGTGACGGGCCGTTTTTTTTGAATTTCATGTCTTTTTGCTTTTCTGGCAACAGCACCATCTCGTCCCATTGATCCAAACGGGCCTTGATGTATTTTTTAAATACATTGAAATCAAGGAAGTAACCGTCAGAATGCAGTTCTTCTTCGGAAGGCGTTTTGATGTCGACTTTCACCTGATAGTTATGTCCGTGCAGGCGCTCCGCGTGTGTTTCATCAAAGATCAGAAAGTGCGCGGCAGAGAACTTGAAATTTTGTTTTGCCAAATGCAATGTGGTCGTGGACATACTCACCTCGGAATGACTATAGTATTAGCATGAAATTCGAACTGAAACAGCATTTTCAAATTGAATCGGCGCGATTCCTGCCTCACCTGCCGGCAAGCCATCCATGCTCTCGTATGCACGGGCACAGCTTTAAACTGATCCTGACTCTGGTGGGTGACCTTGATCCCAAAATTGGCTGGGTGATCGATTACAACGACATCCAGGCCCTGATGAAGCCCCTGTTAGACCAGATTGATCATCGCGTTTTGAACGAAGTTCCAGGACTTGAAAACCCGACTTCCGAACTTTTGGCAAAATGGCTGTATGACAAAGCCCGCCCGTTTCTGCCAACGCTGGTGAAAGTCACAGTGGCTGAAACCCCGGCCACCGAGTGCTCTTACCCTGTAATTTAAGCACGCCTCTGTCCCTGCAAATGAACCCCATGAAATACTGGGCCCCATGCAGGGACTTCTGATTTTTCTTTTGCTCCTTTTTCCACCCCAAAGCTTCGCGGATCATCTGGATCTGCTGATTTATCGCGCGCCAGAACCTTTGAACTGGCAAAGTCCGGGACGCCTGGTGCGCAGCATGACCAGAAACCTCAACGCCAAAGTCGACGGAAAAGATTATCCCCATCCGATTTCCCACGTGAACATCCGACTGCAATGTGGCCGGGAAAGACCTGTTTACCGGGGCATGACGTCGATTAAATCCAACGGTGCCTATCTGTGGGACTTTCTGGTGAAGGGGGTTTCCCTGGACACCATGCTGATCAATCAGACCGGGCGCAGCTACTCGGAACAAGAAATTCTGTCCTGGCTAAAACCGCTGATTGAAAAAGGTTACGCCCGACAATTCCGACTGATTCTGACTTCAGATCAATGCGCCCGTTTGCGCCGTTATGTGGATCTTTATCACACCACGGGGCTGATCAATATCTACGGCGGATTAAGATCAGATCCACTGCTGGGGCAAGGTGCCGGATGTTCGGCTTTTGCCGTAAGCTTCCTGCGCATTCTGGGGCTGGATTCTGAAAACCTGCGCAAAGCCTGGCAGCGAAAACTGCGCATCCCCTTGGAGCTATTGAGCGTGAAACAAGAACGGGCCCGCATCAGCTTCCTGGGATATCTGCGCGGCCAAGACCGTCCCTGGGCATCCACGCACGAAGAGCACATTGTTCTAAATTTCTGGGATCCGGAAAAAATGTTCCACTGGGTCGGTGGCCCCTACCGGGAATGGGATGTTCGCGGCCATCCTGATGCGGCAAAGCCGATTTTACCCTGGTCGCGCGAGGTGTTTAAAAACACCGTTCAATATCATTTCGACAACCGTCGCAGACTTCTAACAAAAGAGGAGGTACAAAACACCTCCTCTAAAACCTGTCGTAATTTTCAAAAATGCCCGTGATCCAATTTATGGATTTTTGATCAGATCGGCATTCACGCGCACGGATGGCCCCAGATTCATGTGACCTTCAAACTTCTGACGGAAGCTCGGAGGATACAACATCACCACGGTGGAACCCATGCGGAACATACCCAGCTCAGATCCTTTGTGTACCGGGATCTCGGGGCTGTAGTGTTTGTGCTCAAAGATATGAGGGCCTTTTTGATTTCCGCGGATTTTTTCATCAAAGCTCAGCACAATGTGACCCACGTTGGTGGCGCCAACAAAGACCACACCCACAGGCCCCAGATCCGTTTCAATCTCCACCAGAACGCGTTCGTTCACGGAGAACAGATCCGGAACGTTCGTTGTGCTCCACTCATTCACCGGCCACAATTCACCTGGCATATAACGAACATCGGTGATGTTTCCATCCACCGGAGAATGCACACGGTGATAGTCCGTCGGGCAAAGATAGTAGGTCATAAAGAAGCCGCCGGCCCATTTCTTATCGCAGTCCGGATCTTGCGTGAAGTCCTTCAGCTTGTAAGTCAGACCCTTGGCCTGAATTAAAGTGCCGTTATCAATGGCAGCGGCCTGCGTGATTTTACTGTCAGCCGGATGAACCGCCCAACCGGTGCCCACAGGGCGAATGCCGGTTTTTAAGCGGCGAACGAAGAATTCACCAATGGAGGGATATTGGTCATAGGACTTTTCCGCCTCGGCCAGATCGATGTTATAAAGCCACGCAAAGCCCCGGATAGACAGGCGTGCCCACAAAGAAGGGCCCTTCCAGTGCATAAAGTGACCGACCCAGCGGCTAAGACGACGTTTTGGTAGAATTCTGGTAATTGCTGACATAGAAATCTTTATATCTGCAATAGACCCCTTTGTCACCTAAAGGACTTTCTAGTACAGTGTATTGAAATCAGACCCTAATTTGGACCCTAAAAAGGTCCCGGAGGCAGAATGTCCAAGATTATTCAGAATCTTGAAATCCCTATTGATAACGACCTAGAAGAAAAATTGCAGTGGCTTGTCCCTGAACATGGTCCTTATCGCATTCTGCGCCAATCCGTGGATGCTCGCCGTTCCCACTCCCCGCATTTCGTTTATACCGTCGAGGTCGCCGAAAAAGGCGAAACTTTGGAACTGCCGGAATTCAAACTTGAAAAGATTGAAAACCCCAAAGAAAAACCCCTGATCGTCGGCACCGGCCCGGCGGGTCTGTTTGCGGCGTTGCGCTTTGTGGAAAGAGGCGTGCCTTGCGTGTTGTTTGAGCGCGGCTCTGACAGCGGCGAGCGGATCAAAGGAATCAATCAGTACTGGCGTTATGGCAAACTCGACCCGCGCAATAACGTTTGCTTCGGCGAAGGTGGTGCAGGTCTTTATTCCGATGGCAAGCTGATCACCCGTATCAAGTCCCCGCACATTCCCTATGTGATGAATCGCCTGGTGCAGTTCGGTGCCCCTGAAGAAATCCAGTGGTTGTCAAATCCGCACGTGGGTTCAGACCGTATCCGCCGAGTCATTCCAAAACTGCGTGAATTCCTGCGCGCCAATGGTTGCGAAATTCATTTCAACACCCAGGTCACAGAGGTTCTGACCGAAGGCACACAAGTTGTCGGTGTTCGCACTGAACACGGCACTGAATTCAGATCCCCGCACGTTGTGATGGCCACCGGCCACTCGGCCGAAGACATGATCAATCACCTGCGTGACCTTGGCGTGAAACTGGATGGTAAGTCCTTCGCCATGGGGCTTCGCGTGGAGCACTCACAAGCTTCCATCAATAAAATTCAATACCGCCAGTTCTCTGAACACCCCAAGCTGGGTGCAGCCAACTATAAACTGGCTCATCACGACAACAAAACCGGCATCGGGGTCTATTCCTTCTGCATGTGCCCGGGGGGTTACGTTCTTTCTTCCGGCACTGAAGCCGACGGCATCGTCTGCAACGGGATGAGTAACTACAACCGCAACTCTCCGTATGCGAATGCGGCGATCGTGATCAGTATTGACCACGACAAAAACTTTGGGGATGACGTTTTTGGTGGCATGAAGATGCGCCGTGAACTTGAAACCCGCGCTTTTAATTCCGTTGTGGCTGCTGGTGGCACACGGGAACTTCCGGCTCAGAACCTGATGGACTTCCTGCAAGGGACAAACTCCAAGACGGGTCCACGCGCCTTGCGCCCGGGGTCTTCCCCATCGGGAGCATTGAACATTCGTCTGGATGAACTGCTGCCAAAGCACATGGTGACTCGCCTGCGCGAAGGTTTTGAAAAATTCCAAGGCAGCATGAAGGGCTTCTTAACTGAAGAGGCTCAAGTGTACGGCATCGAGTCCCGTACCAGTTGCCCGGTTCGCGTGACCCGTGACGATGAAACCTTGGAAAGCGTATCACACAAAGGTCTGTACCCTGCAGGTGAAGGCGCCGGTTACGCCGGAGGAATCACCTCGGCTGCCTGCGACGGCATCCGCATCGCCGAAAAGATCATCGCACAACTATAAGAAATCCCCTCAAAAGCCTTCCTCCAAAAGGTGCCTGGTGACTTTTTCTTATGCGCTGCTTCAGCAAAAGTAAGCAGGTACCTTTTGGGTTGGCTTGATGATTGCAAACTCCTTCGATTGTCCAAATTGGAGGAGGAAACATGCACTTTAAACCACTAATCGGAGTCATTGTGACTCTGATGATCGGAGCTTCAGCCATCGCTGCTCCGACAGAGAAGACCCAAGACCTGCTGACCCGCACATCTGACACCGCACTGACTGTTCGCGGTGAACTTTCCAAAAACGTTTATCGACAGGAACCTTATCAGGACAATTACACCGAGAAAGTTCCCTATCAGGCTGAAGAAACCTACTATGTAGATGTTCCTTATCAGACCACTGAGACCTACTACGAACAGGTTCCTTACACCGAGCGTGTTTCCTACACCGACTATGAGGAATACTGGGACTCTGAATACCAGTGTCGCAACGTCACTAAATATCGCCAAGAATGCTCCAACGAAAGACTGTGTGAGCCTGGTGGTCGCACCTGCCAACCGATCACGGAGTGTGGCACCAACGCCCGCGGTGAGCGCATCTGTAAAACCCGCAACGAATGCACCGAAGGTCCTCGCGTTTGCCGGGATATCCCTTCCTGCCGTCAGGTTCCCTACACCGACCGTGAATGCGGTTACGAGCGCGTTCGCAAAACTCGCACGGTGACCAAATGGCGTGATGAAGTTCGCTACCGTCAGGAACAGCGCACTCGCACTGTGACCAAGTACCGCTCTGAAGCCCGCACCCGCACTGTCACTAAATACCGTGACGAAGTTCGTTGCTGCGTGACTCGTTACCGTGAAGTGTTTGATCATCAGTACACTCAACCAGTGGCTGTAATCTTCCCTCAGGAAGCAGCTTTGCTGGCTGGCGAAAAAGAAACCGTTCAGGTTGTTCTGCGTGGCACTGAAGCGGCTCCGGAAGTTCAGATTAAAGTGAACTCTTCGATCTTTGCCTACGAGATTGCTGAAGTTCGTCAGGATGGTCGTGAAAAAGTCTTCGTCCTGAAAACATCCCCGAAATGGAACGAATCCAACGCCGGAACAAAATCCGTTGTTGGCCTGAAGTTGCAGTTCAATAAAGGTCAGGGACAGATTCTGTTCACAGAAACCGTGGCCGCTCCTCGTGTGACTTCCGTGTATACTTTGGAAGTTCGCGATCAGCAAAGCCAGGCCGTATTGTTCGAACAACGCCTGCAATCCACTGAAGCAAAAGCATTTGCAGTGGCAGTCCCGGGTCTGGCTCGTGAGGGCAAATACACGGTGCAATTGCATGTAGAACGCCACGGCGCCAATGTCGCTTCAGGTGCTTTGAGCTTTGACCAGACTGCCAGCTACGAGAAAAAAGAGCTGGATCAGGACGAGGTTCAGTCTTTGAAGAACTCTGCCATGGTTCAACTGGTTCGTATTGATGGTGCCGGCGCTGAACGCGTGGTGATCATCCGCGATCAGACCGCTGCTTTGGAAGAGGTTCAGTCCCAGTACAAATTGGTTGTCTGGAAAAAACTTTCCAATGGTAAAATCGAATGGCTGGCCGAAAAGAATTTCACTCGTGAGGCCATCACTTTGGCTAATGGCGAGCTGGGTATTGCCCTGAAAGCCATCCCGGTAAATCCGGCGGCAGGCACTAAGCTTTACATGGACCTTGTGGTTCGTCGTGACAGCGCTCAGTACCTGGGTTCTCAAAAAGTTCAATTTATCGTGAATAAAACCTTCTAACGGTCCTGAAGGTTACGGCCCCGTTCCTCCACCTATGGGAACGGGGCCGTTTTTATTTGAGCCTTGTTCTTCCACAAAAGCGCTGAAGACTTTCTGACTTCCCCGAAGCCCACTTCTAAAATCAAACTTCCACCAGGGAGGAAGTCATGGGCATCATCTGGACCATCATCATCGGTTTTGTCGTGGGCTTAATTGCGAAATTCCTGATGCCGGGCAAAGATGGCGGCGGATTCATTATGACCACTCTTCTGGGAATCATAGGCTCGGTGGTGGGAACCTATGTTGGAAGTGCTTTGGGCTGGTACGAAGTGGGTGAAGGGGCTGGTTTTATCGCGTCGGTTCTGGGAGCGATGATTGTGCTGTTCCTGGCCCGCATGCTGACCAAACGCTAGACCTTTTTCATCCCAAAACAAGACAAAGACTCTGGTTCAGGCCCGTCTTCGGCTGAAGTTGGGGGCTTTCCACAAACACTCAACAATTGTGGCTTTAAATTTATGATGAGTGGAATGAATTTTCATCCGATACTCTTCATGAAGGTGTCTCAGCCATGAACAAAAATGCTCTCATCAAAGTTTCGCTTTTCAGCATCACCATCGCGGTGGTTTTAAGTCTGATTTCTTTGTTGTTCATGAATCGTATCATGTCCATTCAAGGTGCCAGATTCCGTGATGAATTCCTGCGCTTTTATGCTTCATCTATCGAACAGAAACTGCAGAAGGTTCCCGCAGACCAGGTTTCGCAACACAAAGACCTGTTGCGCATGGACCGCGATTTCCGCCCGCCGATGATGGGGCCCCCGCCGCCGCCTTTGGCTGGGATGATGCCACCACCACCTCCTCCACGTGAAGGCCGGCCTCCTCACCCGCCCTTTAAAGGACCCGGAGGCCCCGGATCGGATCATCGGGGGCCTCGACCTCCGCACATGGATATGGATTCCTGGATCGTAAATGGTCAGGGTCAGGTGTTGATCTATAAGCATTCACCTGCTCTGGCGCAGGCTTGGGAAGACCTGCCGCACCCGACCTCCAGCAAAGAATTTGTCACCACGGAAAACTTCTTCCGCATTGGCAACCCTACAATTGTAATCCGCCTGAACACCGAGACCGAGCTTTACCTGATCATCAAAGAACCCCCGCGCCCGATGCTGGGGAATTTGATCATCACTCAAGCCATACTGACTTCCGCGATGATCGTGATTGCGCTGATTCTGGCGATCGCGTCGCTGTTTTTCTATATGCGCAGGAAGTCCCTGGAAGCCCGTTCGGTTCTTCATCGCTTGGAAGAAGGCGATCTTAAAGCGCGTTTTGAAATTCACCGCCTGGACGAATTCGGAGGTCTGATGCTGGACTTCAACCGGATGGCGGAAGAAATCGAAAAACTGGTGGGTCGTATCCACGCCACCGAAAGAACCCGCAAACAATTGTTGCAGGAAATGGGACATGATCTGCGCACCCCGCTGACCAGCTTAAAAACTTCGTTTGAGACCCTGCAGATCCACCATGACAAACTGTCCGCGGAAAAACGCGGAGAGCTGTTTGATGTCCTGATTCGCGAAATTGACTATTTCAAGGATCTGATTGAGCAGTTAATGACCATCGCCTCGTTGGATGAACCACACTTCAAAGCCAGCACCGAGCGCATAGACGTTATGAATCTGCTGACCCAGGAAGTCCGCCATCGCCAGCACAGCGACTCAAAAATCAAATGGAGCCTTGAAGGTGGCACCGTGCCACCGGTTCTGGGTGACAGCCACTTGATCCAGCGTCTGATCCGCAATGGCCTTGAAAATGCCGAACGCTATGCCGAGTCCACCGTGGACGTGCGCATTCATGAAAGTTCTGATTCTTTGACCATCGAGATTTCCGATAACGGCCAGGGTCTGGATGCAGAAGCCTTGAAAACCTTCGGTCAGCGTCGGGAATTCCGCGGCAGAAAGATCACCAAGAACGGACATTTCTCGCTGGGCCTGGGTTCCGTGATCATGAAGGCCATCACCGACCTTCACAACGGCACTCTGAACATCGAAAACCGTCTTAGCGGCAACGAAATCCAAGGGGCCACCCTGAAGATCACCCTGCCAACTTCCAAATAAAAAAAGGGCCGCCGAATGGCAGCCCTTTGAGCTTCTAACGCATTATTGCCAGAAAAAACAACCAGGCACCTTTTAGAGGTTACGGCGGTATTGGCCACCGACTTCGTACAGGGCTTGAGTCATTTGGTACAAGCTGCAATATCTTGCTGCGGTCATCAGGGCTGCGAAGATGTTGCCGCCGCTGAGGACGGTGTCTTTCAGATTCTGCAACGACTTGGCACCTTCGGAGGCATGATCTTCCTGGTACTTGTGGACGTTATCCAGCTGAGCGTTTTTCTCTTCGTAAGACGCGCGCGCCAGTTCAATCTTAGGTGGAACGTAATCGGCCGCCATCGTTTTTGGATCGATGAAGGTGTTCACACCAATGATCGGCAAAGTGCCATCATGTTTCAGGCGCTCATAGTACAGGGACTCTTCCTGGATTTTGGAACGCTGGTACTGCGTTTCCATTGCACCCAGAACGCCACCGCGTTCGTTGATTTTTTTAAATTCATTCAAGACCGCTTCTTCTACCAGGTCCGTCAGCTCGTCGATGAAGAATGAACCCTGCATTGGGTTTTCATTCATGGTCATGCCGAATTCACGGTTGATGATCAGCTGAATCGCCATCGCACGACGAACAGATTCTTCCGTCGGTGTGGTGATGGCTTCATCGTACGCGTTCGTGTGCAAGCTGTTGCAGTTGTCATAAAGAGCAATCAACGCCTGCAAAGTCGTGCGGATGTCATTGAAGTCAATTTCCTGCGCATGCAGGGAACGACCCGACGTCTGAATGTGGTACTTCAACTTCTGAGAACGATCGTTGCCCTTATACAGGTCACGCATCGCCACAGCCCAGATACGACGAGCCACACGGCCCAATACGGAATATTCCGGATCCAGACCGTTGGAGAAGAAGAAGGACAGGTTCGGAGCGAAGTCATCCACCTTCAGACCGCGCGCCAGATAGTATTCAACAAACGTGAAACCATTGGACAGCGTGAACGCCAACTGAGAAATCGGATTCGCGCCCGCTTCCGCAATGTGGTATCCGGAGATACTGACAGAGTAGAAGTTACGGATTTTGCTGCGAACGAAGTACTCTTGAATGTCGCCCATCATCTTCAAGGCGAAGTTGATAGAGAAGATGCAGGTGTTCTGACCCTGATCTTCTTTCAGGATGTCAGCTTGAACCGTCCCACGAACCTGTTGCAGGGTCCAGACGGCCAGATCATTCCACTCGCTTTCAGTCAGCTTGCGACCCAGTTCTTTTTCTTTCTTTTCAACCTGCTGATCAATCGCAGTATTGAAATAGAAGGCCAGAATCATTGGTGCAGGACCATTGATAGTCATGGACACGGAAGTATTCGGGTTGATCAGATCAAAGCCCGCATACAGCTTTTTCATGTCGTTCAAAGTACAGATGCTAACACCAGACTCCCCGACTTTACCGAAGATATCCGGACGCTGATCTGGATCCTGACCGTACAAGGTCACGGAATCAAATGCCGTGGAAAGACGGTGTGCCGTCTCGCCTTTTGTAAGATAGTGGAAACGACGATTCGTGCGCTCTGGAGTTCCTTCGCCCGCGAACATACGCTTAGGGTCTTCATCGGCGCGTTTTAACTGGAACACGCCGGCCGTGAACGGGAATTCCCCCGGCACGTTTTCAAGTTTCAAATAACGGAAGCGATCGCCCCAGTCTTTGAACTTAGGAACAACCACACGGCGGATTTTAGTGCCGGACAGGGATTCGCGCACCATTGGCTGACGCAGTTCTTTGTCACGGACTTTGAACACCAGTTCATCACCGGAATAGGTCTTGATCAGACCTTCGAAGTTTTTCAGTTGATCCAGTTCTTCCGCAGTGAACTCAGAGCTTAGGTCCGCTTCCACTTTTTTCACGGTCGCAGGATCTGCATTCAACAAAGGCGCGACTTTTTGCAAACCACCCAGCTGGGACGCTTTTTCCGCCAGAGTTTCAGTGCGCTTTTTGTATTTATGAATGGTGGAAGTGATTTCCGCCAAATAGTTCTGACGGTCTGCCGGAATGATCACATGCTCTTCCGCAGACAGGATGTTGTTCTTGTACTGGGCATTGACAACCCATTTGCCTGGCTGCTTGCTTTCAAGGATATCAGCCAAACGGAAGAACAATTTATTCACGCCACCATCATTGAACTGGGAGGCCTGAGTCAGGAAGACCGGAACCTCGACCTTTTCATCAAAGATCTTGCGAGAACGTTTATATTGTTTGGTCACATCACGAAGAGCATCCAGCGCCCCACGACGGTCGGCTTTGTTCACCGCCACCAGGTCGGCGAAATCGATCATGTCAATCTTCTCTAACTGTGATTGCGCACCGAAATCAGAGGTCATCACGTACATGGACATATCACTGACTTCCGTGATCGCCATATTCCCCTGACCGATACCAGAGGTTTCGGCGATAACGAAATCAAAGTCCAGTTGACGGATAAATTTCAGAATGTCCGGCAAAGAAGAAGCGATCTCGCGACCTGAACCACGGGACGCCACCGAGCGCATGAACACGCGGTTGCGGGACAAAGAGTTCATACGAATACGATCCCCCAGCAGGGAACCACCAGTTTTGCGCTTGGATGGATCCACGCACACCACGGCGATTTTCTTGTCTGGATACGCATTCAGGTATCTTTGCACCATTTCATCAATCAAAGAGGACTTACCCGCACCACCGGTCCCGGTGATACCCAAAACCAGAGGTTCTTTGTTGGCTTTGAAAGACTCCAGACCAAAGGCGTTCAAAGAGAAATCCTTGTGACCGTTTTCAATCGCGGTCAAAGCCACACCCAGTTCCACAGAAGGAACGGTGTCGCCGTTAAAGATGTTCTTTTTGGTTTTGAATTCTTTTTGCTTTTCCAGCAGGTCGAAATCACAACCCTTGATGATCATTTCAATCATGCCCTCAAGACCCATGCGACGACCGTCTTCCGGGTGGAAGATCTGGGCGATGCCATAGGCCTCAAGTTCTTTTTTCTCATCAAAGACAATCACACCGCCGCCGCCGCCGTAGATTTTCACGTAACCGGCACCGGCTTCATCCAGAAGATCCTTCATGTACTTGAAGTACTCCATGTGGCCCCCTTGATAGGAGCTGATGCAGACGCCCTGGGCGCCTTCCTGCAACACGGCCTTCACCACATCACTCACCGAGCGGTTGTGCCCCAGGTGAATGACTTCCGCACCCATATCCTGAAGGATACGGCGCATGATATTGATGCTGGCGTCATGGCCGTCAAACAGAGCGGCTGCAGTGACAATTCGGATCGGATTCTTCGGTGTGTATGCCATATGTCTTATCGACCTTTAAATTCAGCTTTGCGTTTCTCGATGAAGGCACCCGTGCCTTCTTTAACATCTTCAGAAGTGAAAAGTTCCGCAAAGATTCTTGCTTCATTTTTCTGCGCTTCTTCAACGTCCATGTCCCAAGCCTGATTGATGGAGAACTTCGCAGAACCCACGGCAATCGGCGCTTTGGCCAAAATAGCCTCAACAGTTTTCATCACAGTGTTCATCAGTTCCGCTTGAGGAACGACTTTGTTCACCAGACCTGCAGACAAAGCTTCTGCCGCGGTGATCATGCCACCGGTATAAGTCAACTCACGGGCACGACGGGAACCCACCGCGCGCGCCATACGAACCGTGCCACCGAAGCCTGGGATCAATCCCAAAGAAACTTCCGGCAAACCGAATTTCGCATTTTCAGCGGCATAGATGAAATCACAACCCAGCGCCAGTTCACAGCCGCCCCCCAGGGCAAAGCCGTTCACCGCAGCGATCACCGGGATTTTCAAAAGCGTCAGTTCATGGAAGATGCTCTGGCCACGCTGAGCAAAGACCAGCGCCTTTTCTTCGTCCAGATCATGGATTTCCTTGATGTCGGCACCCGCCACGAAAGCTTTTTCACCAGCACCCGTGATAATCAAAGCGCGCGCATCGGAATAGTCCATTTCACCGATCTGACGAAGGGCTTCACCCATTTCGTTCAGCACGGTGGAGTTCAGGGCGTTCAAAGATTCTGGACGGTTGATCGTCAGAACCCAAACCCCGTGTGTTTTTTGTTCAAGAAGAATTGTTTTATAATTGCTTGCCATTATCAGACCTCAATTACTTTGCAGAGTAGTCGTAGAAACCACGACCTGTTTTACGACCCAACCAGCCGGCTTCAACGTATTTCACCAGCAATGGACACGGACGGTACTTGGAATCACCCAGACCTTCATGCAGAACGTTCATGATCGCAAGGCAAGTATCCAGACCGATGAAGTCAGCCAAAGTCAAAGGACCCATGGGCTGATTCGTTCCCAATTTCATCGCGTTGTCGATAGCATCCACGGAAGCGATGCCCTCGTGAAGAGTGTAAACCGCTTCGTTGATCATCGGCATAAGAACGCGGTTCACGATGAAGCCTGGCATGTCTTTTACGGACTCAACGAAAACTTTGTCCATTTTTTCTGCCAGAGATTTAACAATGGCGAAAGTTTCATCGGAAGTCTGAAGACCACGGATGCCTTCCACAAGTTTCATCAACGGAACAGGATTCATGAAGTGCATGCCCGCCACTTTTGTTGGACGTTTGGTCACGCCGGCAATTTTAGTGATGGAGATGGAAGATGTATTGGACACCAACAATGCTTCCGGTTTTACGGTCGCGTCCAGGTCCTTGAAGATCTTGAGTTTCAGGTCGATGTTTTCAGTCGCGGCTTCGATCACGATGTCGCAATCTTTCAGACCCGCCGTTTCCTGAGCGGTCTTGATACGACCCAACAAAGTGGCCTTGTCAGCCTCAGTCATGCCGCCTTTTTTGATAATACGATCACAGCTGCCAGCAATAGTAGCGATCCCTTTTTCAAGAGCTGCACCGCTCACGTCCATCATGATGACGTTAAAACCAAAGTTTGCCGCCACTTGTGCGATGCCATTACCCATCTGTCCTGCGCCTACGACGCCGATCGTTTTGATATTCATTTATCACTCCGCGTTAATATGTATTTAAAACAGCCTGATTTAGATACTTTACTTTAGGCCAGAGGTCAAAACTTCTGGCCTTGAGAGCACCGAGCCTAAAGCCTCAAAATAGAACGATGCGGTCAGCCTTTTTTCTCTCGTTGTCGTTCATTTTCAGCTCTCCCAGCACTTTTGCGGCTTTAGCCACGGATGCATCGAAAGCCGTGTCGTTTTATCGCAGTAAAACCAGCGCTTTTCCCTCTGGCCAGGTGAGTCGAACATCTCTGGAAAACTCTCTTCTTCGCACCGAGATGGAGGCCTCTTTCACCGTCTCTTGGGACCGTAAGAGCTATTCTCTTTCGGGGGATCGCCTGATTCGCGACATTCAAGTAGCCCGCTTCGTGGAAACCCGCAGCCCGGTGACCTTGCTCAGCCTGAATCGCAGTGACTCTTCCCTGGTGAAATCCGTTCCGGGAGGTCATCAACTGGAACTTCTGGAGTGTGACGATTACTGGGCGCGAGTGAAAGAACGAAATTCAACCACGCAAGGCTGGCTGCCTTTGCATCTGCTGACCACACGTCATGACGATCCCGGCGTGTACATGAATCTGATCGACACTTATGTGCGCACCGAGCCTTCCAGCTTTGGCAAAGTTCTGACCACTTTGCCACGTTTAAAACGTGTGATACCGCTGGAAGTGACCACGAGCTTTTTGAAAATTCAATACAACGGCAAGGTGGGCTTTGTCGACATCACGCACTTTGTGAACCGCGCCGACTTTGCAACGCTGGCGTATCACCCGAAGAAAAGCTGGCTGACAGTGGCTTTTAGAAACAACAACAAGATCCTGACCAAAAAAGGTGAAAACGTCGACATGTCCGAGGTGCTGGGCTATGTGACCAGCCCTTTGCGTGCGATTGTGATCCGACCGGATTCGACCAGCTATGGCCCGCCCCTGCGCGCCCGCGTGGAGATTCAAAAGCCCGAAGCCGTCATCTGGGGTATCAGCCGCGTCGATGGTCACGGCGAAGTCTGGTGGAAAAAAACAGATTTGCTGCTGCCGCAAAACCCCGTGGTGGAACCATCAAAACAAATCCTGACCGACACGCTTTTAAAGCGTGAGATTTATTCCATCGCCTTTGAAAGCAAAACGTCCGTGCGTGGACTGGTGTCTTCGGAAGGTATTTATCGCACCGATGATGGCCTGACCTGGACCGCTATTCCGCAGTTTGGAAAACAGAATTATCCGGTGAGCATTCACCCCAGTGGTGTGTGGTTTGTGGGATCTTTCAAATCCACGAATCAGGGTAAAAGCTTTGAGCCCTTCATTCGCTGGGACAAACTGGCCCAGGCCATTGAATCCGCCTATCACCGCAATCCAAAGATCCTGCGCCTGACGCAGATTGAAGCTCTGCCAAATTCCCAGATTCAAATTTCTGTGGACACCGGAAGCTCGCGCGTGAAACTGCGAAGCTCCTTGGAAGGCACGACCTGGAATGTGGTTCGCAACTAAAAAAAGCCCCTAACGATAATCCCACAAAAGGGATTCCGGGGCTTCTTTCACTTCACCGGTCTTATTCAGCAAAAAGCCCTCAGCAAAGACCTTCCCGACCCCGCTTAAAGAAATAAAATTTGGAAACTTCCAGGTTGAATAATAGGCCTGAATCACCAGCAGGGATTCTTCCTTTGGCAGACGATCATGAAACACGGTCATCAGCACTTCGCGGCCGTTGATTTCCATGATTTCACTGTGATCCAGAGGGAAGCTTTTCAAGAAAATAGGATCAGAGGACTTCAAGGCCTCCAGCTTTTCCAAAAGAATGCGACAGACTTCCTGCACTTGCGGATCTTTGCTTTTATTATCACGACAAGAGGCCGACCCCAGCGCCAGACGAAATTTACTCATGACCAAAGCTTTCCTGCACACATCTGATAGAACATTTTAAAATCCCCCCGCAGGTTCCATTGCTTCGTCAGAACAGAGGCCAGAACTCCTGAAAGCTTTTCACCCAAACCCCCGTTTGGAAATTCGAAATTGGACGTTAGAAGTTGTCCACTGCGAAGTAAGGCTCCATCATTTTGCGAACCTTTTCCTGCAGCACGGGACGATCTTCAATAGTGTATCCTTCGGTGCTGACCGGAGGAAGAACCTCCAGCGTGATTGTGCGACTCCACACGCCCCAATTCGGAACAAGCTGCCCTTTGGACATGATCGCGGCGGCCCCCTTCACAACGACCGGCACGATTGGTGCTTTGGCGCTGATGGCGAAGATGAACGGACCGGACTTGAAGGGCCCCAGAGTTTCGGTTTTCTGGCGCGTACCTTCCGGCGCCAATGCAAAACGCTCTCCGGCTTTGATGCGCGCTTCGGCGGCCTGATAGACTTTAAAGACCTCGTCACGACGATTTCTGGCGATGGGCAGAATGCCGGCGCGTCTCATCCCGGCGCCAAACACCGGAATGCTGAAAAGTTCAATTTTTGCCCCGAAACGGAAAGACCCCAACCAGCCGTTCATGGCAAAGATGTCGAAGAAACTGGTGTGATTAAAGACGTACAGGAAGCCGCCTTCGGGACGGTTTTCCAGGCCTTTGACTTCCACTTTCACATTGAACATGCGACAGCAGTTGCGGGTCCAGAACTCGACGATGTGGTCTTCCAGCTTGCGGTTGTTAAACAGAATATTGCAGATGACCATCGCCGCAGAACACAGCACCGTGTGAATCGGCAGCAGAAGCGCACCCAGCAAAGAACGAGGATAAGAAAGAAGTTTTAAAAACATAATTAACCTGGATCCGGAAACAGACGCTTTCTGGCGGCCGTTCGTTGACGTTCCTTGTAAGCCTGATGTTCGCTGGGACCGGACAAAATACGGTCGTGAGCGGACTTGTCCATGATCTGAACCTCAAAGGGATAGAAGAAGCTGAAAGCCTCTTTGCCGCCCTGGGGTTTGATATGGATCAGCTTACGGGAAATGAATTTGATAAATTTATAATCCTGCCCCGAAAAGAAATTCTCTTTGCGCAGGAACTTGGCGTTGTCGCCTTCCTCAAGCAGCTTCTGATCAAAGGCCTCTTGGATGCTTTTTTCATCCAAGGTGTCCAGACGATGGGATAGATCATCACAAACACTCATGAATAAATTCACCGGATAAAGATTGTTGGAGCTTTGATCCGGCATGATGTGCGGGAAGCTGATGATGTCCTCTTTGATCAGGAAGCGCACGACCTGGAAGGAATCAAACAGATTGCGGGTCACAAAGCGCACACCCAGCTTGTCAAAGATCTTCATCGCCAAGGCATCGGGTTTCGCCAGAAGCTTGATCACGGTGCTGGAAGACGTTTTGAAGGGCTTTACTTCAAAGCCCATCAGTTCGACCTGATCCAACTGGTCAGTCGGGCTTTTCATAAAGGTGCGATGGGTGTTTCCGTCATGCAAAATGCAGTTCTGGAACGGGGTCAGGATTTGGGACTGAATTTCTTCCGAGAACGAACTGAACAGATCATTTTCCGCATGCACAAAGACGTGCATACAGCGGATGATCGCACAAGCCCAGCGCTGCAGCTGTTGTTCTTGCGGATTCTGGGAGCTGGCAAAAATCAGAAGTTGGCGGATGTCGCCCAGTTTTTTACGGTCACGGAAAACTTCAGGCAGGTCCGTGTCCTGAAAACCCAGTTTTTCCAGCATCAACACCAAAGCGCGACGGTGGAAATACCACAGTCTTTCCAGTTCGTCTTCGCGGGTGATATCAAAGCCATAGCTTAAAAGGAAGGAACTGGCAGCCTCGAGGGTATGAATATTCAGCCTGGGGATATCGATGGCTGAATGTCCTCCGACAACGGAGTCTAAAATGGATGATTCGAAAATGAAACGTTGAGGCATTCCCCTATCTTCAAACTCGATAGGGGGTGAAGCAAGACGCGGCGCTTATTTGATCAAGGAGCAGGCATGCAAGCGGAAGGTGCCCAGGGTCCCGCTGGTTGGCTGGTAACCGGCAACCGCAGTGTAGTTCTGGTAGTAAACAGTGCCTTCGGCGATGCTGTTATCGTAAGCACCTTGGAAGATGATTTCACCATAACCGTCTCTGAACTTAACCTGGAATTGACGCGTGTTGCGATCAATCATGCCCTCAGAAGCCTGAGAGAAAGACACCGAGTAAGGCTGGATCACCTGACCGTTGTAGACCTGATTCGCATAAGAATCGAAGATCTTGATCAACATATTGGATTCAGCCGGAATCAGGCTGCCCGCGCTGTCAAACTTGAAGGTCGCAAACAGATCCACACCGGTTCTGTCGTTGATGTTACCGCTCACAGAGCCCAATGATTGTGGGTCCAAAGTAGCGGAAACAAAGTTCTTCACCTGAGTTTCAAATTGAGGGGAAGCATATTGATCAAAGATTTTACCGGCAGAGGAAGTACCGCAAGTACCACTTGTTGTAGTTCCACCCTGACTGACGCCACCACCGGAAGCTGTTCCCGTGCTGGTCGTGCGGCCTGCGACGCGAACAGAGCTGCTATCCTTTTTGGCACATGCACTGAGGGAAAGAACCGCCAGTAGCAGAACACCCAGCATTTTATTTTTAAAGATAGAGTTTGTCATAATCGCCTCCTACATATCCCTAAGGCAAGAGGCGGACCAGCCGTGCCAATGCTATATTGGATCTGGCGCCCCTTTTTCGTTTCGTGCTGATACGAAGAACCCAAGGGCGCCATTTCAGGGAAGCAGGCGCAAAAACTTTCGACAGTCCCCGATGCCCGTCTCGCTTTGAGACAAATAAAAAAGGCCGGTACAAAGCCGGCCTTTTCATCAAACTCACTCTCTCTATAACTACTATTGTATCTTGCTTAAAGCCGCCAGAACTTCGATCTCAGCTTTCAACCAAGCCGCCGCTGCCGCATCCACCAAACCGCCCGTCAAAAGACGCTGAGGCAACGTGGTCAGATTGGGCTCGGTCACCGGATCCAAAGAGGGATCAATCTCAGCCAACAAGCCGGCGATTTTTTTCAGCTGTTCAGAGCGGGCCTTCGCCACACGCAAAGTCATATCAAAGCGCAGACCTTGAGAAGACAACAGCTTCCCGAAGTAAGCCTTTTCATCCGCCTTCAACCAGGAGTATGGCAATGTCACTTCTTTGGTAAGACCCGGGCCCACTTTCACAACCACAGTCCCCGTCGCCGCCTGAGCCAGATCCAGATACAAGGCCGTCAGGGACTCTGCTTCGGATTCATCCAACAAATTCTGACCCAGCAAGGACGTCACGATGGCTTTAGCACCATTGGCCTCTTCCACGGCTTCGTTCAGTTTCGGTAACAAGGTCGCACCACCAGCCAGCAAAACCTTGTCATTCACCGGACGGATGCTGTCCATGAACTTCAGGATCTTTCTTTGCTGAGCTTCCGTCAGAACATACTCACGACCACCCAAAGTTTTACCTTGAGCCAGGTACGGAGCCGCTTTCAGCTCTTCAATCTGTTGATCCAGCCACTTCGTGTTGATGTTGCCTTTACTATCGCGCATCAAACCGTTCAACAAAGCCGCATAACCGCCGACTTCCTTCAAGGAGGCGGCACGTTCTTTCATCAACTGCTCATCCAGTCCCAGACGCGCATACATGATCTTGCCGGTTTTTACCGCCGTCAAAGATGCAAAGCTTGCTGCCGGCTGTCCATTCTTGGTGCTGTCAAACAGAACCTGGGAAACAAAAGTCAGATCAATATTCGCACGGCCCCATTTGACTGTGTCCGCCAAAACCGCATCCAGATTGCGAACCACACCCGGCTGATCGGCTGGGTACAAACGACCAATGATGGAGGCAAACAGAACCTTCACCAGGTCATCACGTTCATCCACCGCATCCAGGTATTTGCGCAGCAAGGGGTTGTTGCCCGCATCAAAACGCTCACAACCATAGATCTGCAACCCTTGAGAATTCGCCACAGCGATATCATCATCCGTGCAGTAGCGGCTGATTTTTTCATCCAAAGCCGTGTCGTTTTCGGAATAAGCCCAGTCCATCGCCATCTTGTCATAGGAAAGCGCAGAATATTTAATACGACCGGACATCAGAATGTCATCGATACCGCTGACATAATCCATGATACTGGTGGAAGTTTCCAGCCCCTGATGATTTGGATCACGCAAGTACGTTTTAGCAGAATCGTAAATTTCCTGAGTTGAAACCTTCGCAGAAGAGGACCCTGCAAAGTTGTGGCGCATACCCAAGGCATGCCCCAACTCATGCGCCACAGTGGCACGCACGCTGTCCTGAGCCAGTCTAAGACGTTGAGAGTCGCCGGCCTCGCGGGCGATCTTGTTCAGAGCCAGCAAAGACTCGGTGAGGTCACAGGCAATCGCACCTGCAGCGACGACAGGAACATCCCCGTTAAGTTTTACCAGATCCGCAGAACCGACAGACGTGAATACGGACGGCATGAACACCTGAGCGCGCAAAAGTTCGCCCGTCAACGGATCGGACTGACCGATGGCGTAAGCCGCCCCGGAGTCCAGCCACGGGATCCAGCGCACGATGATACTGCGATCTTCAGGTTTGGCATCCACAGAAACACCGGTCACAACTTGGATCACATCACGGCCAAAGACTTTATTCCAATAAAGAGCCCCTTCGGTCACCGCCGCCAGATAGTCCTCTGGAACAGCCTCGGAAACCCGCACCTTGATTGGGCCCTTTTCTGGGGAAATATCCCACTTGGTGATCAGATTCGTCATTTCCTTGCTGTAGCCAAGCTTACGATACTTCGTGACGAAGAAACCCACACGGCGGGAGCTGTCGTATTCTTTGGCCTTGAAGTTCTTAGACAGATCATACGCACGGATCTGAATGTTCATGTTCAGCGTCTCTTCCCGCGGCTCATGATTCAGGGACTTGTCAGAACCCGCCTTCACCACATCACTGCGGATTTTTGAAAGCTGATTCAGTTCAATGTTTTTTTCATCAAACTTGATTCCGGTCACAAAAGAATCAATCACCGGAATGGAGGCCAAAGAGCTGTCGGTCAAATCCACATTGCCACGAGGTGCATCAACATCATAGGAACGCTGAAGGACAAAACTTTTTAGACCCTGTCCCCAGTCAAACGTGATGGACGTTGCGTCTTCAGAAATCACTTCGAAACTCTGGATCAGATTCACGGTGCGGATTTCAGAATAGATGCTGTTGTAATTTTCACCGATCAAAGCCAGGCGGTTGCCGGATTTTTCAAAGCTCACCACCAGAGGTTTCAGATCATACCACTGCGGCGTCATCCCGGACGTGATACCCGAAGCCATCAGCAGGAAGATCTTCCCCAAAGAAGCCTTTTGAATGGTAATGCAGGACGCCTGCTTACAAGCGGCATTTGCAGGAATTTCGGCGGGAGTGCTGAAAGAACTCAGGGAGTTTGCCGGTGCCTGTTTCGCCTGGATGATTTTATCCAGAGGCTTAGCCTCAAACTGGGTGCAGGCGGAAAGAAGTGTCGAAGAAAGCAATGCCCCCACAACCAGGATGTTTTTATTAAATGCCATGAATGGTCCCCTCTGTGATTTCAGCTGCAGTAATTTCAGTGCATTTATGCCAAAGTCTTGCGAAGATCAAAAGAGTTCTGAAAAAAAGATAATTGCAATGTTCATGACATAGACAGGGGTTTCATGGCCGCAACTTCCACCTTCATGGGTCATCCGCGAGGACTTTTTACACTCTTCTTCACTGAGATGTGGGAGAGATTCTCATATTACGGCATGAGAGTGCTTCTGGTGCTTTACATGACTCAGTACCTGTTCCTGGAAGCTCAGCACGGCAAAGAAATTTGGGGTTTTTCCGCCCTTAAATCCTTCCTGGGATACTTTTATGGCGAAATGTCGGTGCAGGCCATGTCCTCACAAATTTACGGGCTGTACACGGGCCTTGTTTATTTTACACCCTTTTTTGGGGGTATCATTGCCGATCGCTTCCTTGGTCAGCGCCGCTCGGTGTATATCGGCGGCTTTTTGATGGCCATCGGCCACTTCCTGATGGCGGCAGAAAGCCTGTTCTTCCCGGCTTTGCTTTTCCTGATTGTGGGGAACGGCTTCTTTAAACCCAACATCTCCACCCAAGTGGGCGGCCTTTACGCCCAAGGCGACAACCGCCGCGACGGGGCCTACACGATTTTCTATATGGGTATCAATCTGGGGGCGATTATGTCGCCACTGATCTGCGGGACCCTGGGGCAAAAAGTCGGCTGGCATTGGGGCTTTGGCGCTGCCGGTGTGGGCATGCTTCTGTCCATGGCGATCTATCACTTCGGCGGAAAACACCTGCCTGAAACCGAGCACAAAAAATCCATCAAGGAAGTCGAAGCCACCGCACACAAACCGATGACGAAAGAAGAATGGACCCGCACCATCGCGTTGACCTTCCTGTGTATGGTGACGATCTTCTTCTGGGGTGTCTACGAACAGCAAGGCAACACCATGCAGCTGTGGGCGGACCAGCAGACCGATTGGAACTTCTTCGGTTGGGAGATCCCCTCCACTTGGTATCAAAGCTTCAATCCACTTGTGATTATTCTTTTTGCGCCACTATTGGACCGCCTCTGGGCATGGCAGGCCAAGTTTGGCAAAGCACCTTCCACGGTCACCAAGATGGCCTTAGGCTGCGTGCTGGGCGCGGTGGCTTTGGTGGTCATGTACTTCGCGGCAAAAATCGTGGGCGGCGGCCAAGGCTCGGTGATGTGGCTTTTGGGTTCGACCTTCCTGCTGACAATGGCAGAGCTTTACATTTCTCCGATTGGTCTTTCGGTGGTGACGAAAGTTTCTCCGGCCAAGATTGTGTCGATGATGATGGGTGTGTGGTTCCTGGCGGCATTTTTTGGAAACTACGTCGCAGGTTATGTAGGTATGTTCTATGAGACCATGGGGAAAGATCAGTTCTGGCTGCTGCTGGCAGGCTTAAGTCTGATCCCGGGAATTATGTTCTTTGCCTGCCATAAATTCCTGACTCAAGCCCTGGGAGAAGAGATTTAGCGTCTGTTTTTTAGCAGGCCTTCTAGGATATTCCCCGCACATTTCAGACAATGTGGGAAGAAAGAAGGCCCTATGGACTATAAAGTCATCTGCCCGCATTGCCGGGAAAAATTTGCGATGACCCTTTACCATGAAGACGGCGACGATCAGGAGTTCATCTATGACTGCGAGGTGTGCTGCCACCCTATCGCCATTCAGGCGCACTGGGACTCTGCACACCACCGCTTTTCCCTGAACGTCGGGCGCGGCGAAGGCTATGACGAAATGCCCATATAACTTGACCCCGTTTTCGGGATATGAGTTTATGGGGACATGAAACTGCGCCCGCTGGAACTGACCGATCTGCCTCTGGTGAAAGCTTTTACCGATTCCACAATCGGGCTGGGTTATTTTTCCGAAAACGAACTGCAGGACTGTTACCAGAAATCCCAATCCCAAGGCATCATGTGTTCCTTTGTTCTGATCGATGATCAAAACCATATCAAAGGCTTCCGCCTGGCTTATCCACCCGGCGCCTGGAGCAAAGGCAAAGGTTCCAAACTGCACCCGGAACTTTGGAAGGTGCCACTGGAAAGGGCCGCTTATTTCCAAAGTCTTTTTATCGCACCGGAAGTTCAAGGTGGCGGCTGGGGCCCCAAACTATCTGATGCAGCATTGGAATGCTTCCGCAAACTGGGAGCCAAGGCCGTCATCACCCATGCGTGGAAAGAATCCCCGAACAATTCCTCGATTCGCTATCTGACCAAATATGGATTCACCAGTGTGGCGACACATCCGAATTATTGGATTGACGTCGACTACACCTGCGTCCGTGATGGAAAACCCTGCCGTTGCACGGCGGAAGAAATGATCAAGTATCTTTAAGGACTTTTATGAGTATCTCGTTGTGGCTCGATCAATCTGCCTCCCAAAAACGAAAACAGTTTGATGTCGTCATAGTGGGGGCTGGCATTGCCGGACTGTCCACCGCCTACTGGCTGGAAAAAGAAAATCCGTCATTAAAAATTGCGATCCTTGAAAAGCACCGTGTTGCCTTCGGGGCCTCGGGCCGCAATGCAGGCTTTGTGACCTGCGGATCGACGGAACATTTCATGAAGCTGCAAGAACAATTCGGTCTGGAAAAAGCCGCCGAGATCTGGAAGTTTTCAGAGGAAAACCGCCACCTGCTGCTGAATGAAATCATCGGCAACGACCTGGATGCGGTGGACTTCCGCCACACCGGCTCCTGCACTGTCGCACCTAGTTCTGTACATTGGGAAAAGTACCAAAAGGCTGCGCAGACCATGCGCTCTGTGGGGATCGACGTGCTGGAGGTGGGTCCGGAAGATATGGAACGTGACTATGGCGTCACGGGCTTTGAAGGCGGTATTCAGTACACGGGGGATGGTTACGTCCATCCGGTGAAGCTGCTTGAAAAACTGCGCGCCCGTCTGAAGGCCGAGATCTTTGAAAGCACGGAAGTGTTTTCAGTGGTTCACCAGACCCAAGGCCATGTGCTGCAAACCGATCGCGGCCTGTTCAGCGCACCGAAAGTGCTTCTGACTTTGAATGCGTATTTGCCCTTGGTGGCGCCTGAGTTTTCAGACCTGATTCGCCCCGGCCGCGGGCAGATTCTGGTCACTGAGCCATTGCCTGCGTTCGTCAAAGGGCCGTGTTATCTGACGAAGCATCTTTGTTATTTCCGCCAACTGCCGACGGGACATTTGCTGATTGGTGGATTCAGAAATCTTTCTGTCGAAACCGAAAACACCTGGACTGATGCGACCACACCATTGATTCAGCAGGCTTTGATTGATTTTGTGCGCAGTCACTTTAAACACGGCAAAGACGCACGCGTGGCCTATCAGTGGTCCGGTATCATGGGTTATTCCCCGGATGGCCAGATGATGATTGGCGAAATTCCAAATCGTCAGGGACTGCATGTGATGGCGGGCTGTTCCGGACACGGCATGGGGTTGAGCTTCCACGCCGCCCGCGTACTGGCGGAAAGTCTTTCCGGAAAAGAGATTCCTGCGCATTTGCAGTTATCTAGATTCCAAAATCAAATCACACGGTAATTGACGCTTTCCGCCGCCGTAGCGATGGCGAAGTGCGAAAATTGCGAACTAAGAATAAGAAATAACACAAAAAAGCCCCCAACTCAGTTGGAGGCTTCCCTTAAGAACCAGCTCAGCAGTCGAGCCGAAAACTCAAAGCATTTATTTATAGAACTTGCTGTTTGATTTCGCCATGTTCGTCAGCGGAGTCGCTGGTTTCAGGCGGGCTGCCTTGCGGCTGGAAGCGTACATCGCCAGCTGGTCGGCCACATACTGAGTGCCGATGCTGTCCGTGTACTTCATCAGACCCCCACGGAACGGCGGGAAGCCTGTACCCATGATCATCGCCAGATCCACTTCGTGCGGAGTTTCGACGATACGATCTTCAACCAGCGCCAAAGAGCACTCATTGATCATCGCAAAGACACCACGCTCGATGCATTCTTTGGAATCATACGGATTGGTTGGCTGACCCAGGCCCAATGCCGCGTAAACTGTTTGGTCTACGGCACCACGTTTGCCATCTTCGCTGTAAGTATAGAAACCTTTGCCGTTCTTACGACCCAGGCGACCGGAGTTACCCAGAGCTTCCATACAAGGCGCAAGTTCAATACGCTCGCCGAAGGCTTTTTTGAAGATTTTAAGAACCTTCAAACAAACATCCAAACCGACTTCGTCCATCAATTCAAATGGACCCATCGGCATGCCGAATTCTTTCACGTAAACTTTATCCACAAATTCGATGCTCATGCCTTCCTGAAGCAAGAACGCCGCTTCACCCATGTAAGGAAGAAGCAAACGGTTCACCAGGAAACCCGGGCCGTCTTTCACAACCACCGGCATTTTGCCCATTTTTTTGGACAGCTCGTAGATAGTTGCAATGGTTTCATCGGAAGTCTTTTCACCACGGATGACCTCGATAAGAGGCATTTTATTCACCGGATTGAAGAAGTGCATGCCCGCGAAATATTCTGGACGTGGATGACCTTTGGCCATTTCAGTCACAGAAAGGGAGCTTGTGTTAGTCGCGATAATTGCATCAGGACGCATTTGACCCGCGCACTCGCCGATCACTTTTTGTTTGATGCCCATGTCTTCAACGATGGCTTCAACAACTACATCCAGATTTTTGAAACCTGCGTAATCCGTGGAAACAGACACCAGATCCATTTTTTGCTGGAACTGATACTTGTCGATGGATTTTCTTTTCACCAGTTTCATCCAAAGATCACTGGCGTGTTTCAAACCCTTACCCAGCGCATCTGTGTTCAAGTCCTTCATGCGAACCTGAATGCCCTTGTCGGCCGCCACATAGGCGATACCGCCACCCATGGTGCCAGCACCCAAAACACCCAGACCTTTCACATCGCGTGGTTTCACATCCACACCCGGCACACCGTTTTGTTTTTTCACCATTTCAGTTAGATAGAACACGTGGATCAGGTTCTTGGAAATATCCGTCACACCCAACTTACAGAAGCCCTCACGTTCAATGCGCAAAGCCGCATCACGATCAGACATGCCATAAGTTTTCTGAATCACTTCCAAAGCCTGAAGCGGCGCTGGATAATGACCTTTGGTCGCTTTCAGAACACCCTCACGGGCTTTCTTAAAGACAATGCTGCGACCCAATGCGCTTTCCAAAATCACATTCACTGCGCCTTGTGGCTTGAATGTTTTACGGCGTTTTTTAGCGCCATCAGCGATGATTTCTTTCGCCCATTTCAAAGAGAAGGACTCCAGCAAGTTCGGGTGAACGACTTTGTCCACCAGACCGATTTTAAGAGCCTTTTTGGAATTCACAGACTTACCAGCCAGGATAATATCCAAAGCCGCCTGCAAACCAATCACGCGAGGCATACGAATACAGCCACCAAACCCAGGCAAGATCCCCAGTTGAATCTCTGGCAGGCCAATTTTCGTGGAAGAATCCTCAGAAGCAATACGGTAATCACAAGCAAGGATGAATTCACAACCCCCACCCATGCAAGCGCCATTCACAGCCGCAATCGTCGGCATCGGCAGGTCTTCAACCATGCTGATAACTTCCTGACCACCCTTCACAGCAGCTTCAAATTCCTCCGCCTTGGTCATGCTCTTGATTTCTTCAATATCCGCACCCGCAATAAAAATCTTGGGCTTGTTGGATTTAAAAATAACAGCCTTGTAAGAGGACTTCTTCAACTCCTCAACAACTTCCTTAAGGCGCATCATCACCGGCGTAGAGAACTTATTAACTTTCTCCCCGACCAGATCAAACTCAACTACAGCAACCTCACCCTGAGGAACAATTTTAATACTTTCCTGAATAGACATTCTGAAAACTCCTAAGTTGCAAATCTAAAAACATTCTAAATCTAAAACACCAACCATCAGCCCTTGCGAACTTTGCGAAAGGAGCACTCCCGAAGCCCTTGGGACAGAGCCCTGGATCTGTGCTCAGAGGCAAGTTCCGCAGCAGCTCATCCCAAAGGGATGGCGTCCGCGAGGACTGTCCGAAGCCTATGAGCGCAGAGCCGGGCTCTGCCCCAAGGGCTTCGGCCCCGAGAGCTTCGCTTTAGCCCTCGTTCTCAAGGATCATGGATCCGCCTTGGCCCCCACCGATACACAAAGTCGCCAGACCAAACTGGGTGTTTCTGCGTTTCATTTCTTTGGCCAAAGTCAGAACGATACGGGTGCCGGTTGCTCCCACTGGGTGACCAAGTGCGATGGCTCCGCCGTTGACATTCAAAATATCATCACGGATTTCACCGATCTTGGAAGACAATCCCAATTTTTCCTGACCGAATTTGTCAGAATCAAATGCTTTTTGGCAGGAAAGAACCTGAGCCGCGAAAGCTTCATTCAATTCCACCAGGCCGATATCTTTCATGGAAAGCCCCGCACGCTTCAACGCCACCGGAGTGGAGTAAACCGGGCCCAAGCCCATGCGCTCAGGTTCAAGACCTGCAAAACCGTAAGAACGGATTGTCGCCAGGGGTTTATAACCAAGAGCTTCTGCTTTTTCACGGGACATCATCAACACCATCGCCGCACCATCGGTGATCGGACAGGAGTTCCCCGCCGTGATCGAGCCTGTGGCTTTATCAAAGAACGGCTTCAACTTCGCCAGCGCTTCCATCGTTTGTGTGTCACGAGGACCGATGTCTTCGCTGATCACTTCCTTGTATTCAGGAGCCAGATAAACCGGAGCGATCTCTTCACGCATGCGGCCCTCTTTCATGGCCTTGGAAGCCAGCTGGTGAGAGCGCAAAGCAAATTTATCTTGAGTCTCACGAGACAGACCCCACTCTTTTGCCAGGATCTCAGCTGTTTGACCCATGTTGATGCCTACGAAAGGATCCGTCAGACCCATCATCACGGAAATCACCGGGAAGTATTCATCACGCATGTTCCCGGACAACAAAGCTTTGATCTGCTTCACGTCCGCTTTGAACAGGGACCACAACAATGGCAACGCTTGTTTCGGGCCTTTCGCAGCGAAAAGTTTTTCGTAGATTTCCTGGAATTTTTTTGGTGGCAGCGTCGGCATCTGGGACATGTTTTCGGTCCCGCCCGCCAGGATCACATCCATTGTTCCGGATTTGATTTTCTCATAGCCGTTGGAGATGGATTCAAGTGCAGATGCGCAGTTTCTGTGAACTGTGTATGCAGAGGTTTTCAAAGGAATACCAGCGTTCAATGCCACCACGCGCGAGATGTTCACAGAGTCCGGAGGATTTCCGGTGTTCCCGATGATCACTTCATCCACAAGGTTCACATCCAGATTTGTCTGGGCGATAACTTGTTTCAAAGCGACTTTACCCAATTCTGCCGGGTGTACTTTTTTAAGTTTTGTTCCTGCTTTCGCGAAGGGAGTGCGAACACCTTCTACAAGAACAACATCACGTGGTGATTTCATGAACAGTCTCCTTAGTTGTATAAACCATTAAAATGATATGTCTTTTCGGCAGTTCCACCAAATAGTAAAAGGCCGTTCTGGATCTCCCCCCGAAGTATCGAACACTCGAGGATTTTGGTCTAGGAACAGCAAAGGCCCACAGATCGCGGATTTTCCGCAATTACTAGAAATATTGCTCTAAAAGTGAGCAGTTTTCGCTCGGAGAAATATTTTTTGCCTTAAAGGCTCAGCGCGCCAAGTTCCCCATTCATTGACCCACCCCACCCCCCTCGGTAGAGTAAAGGCACTTGTAACTGGACTCCCCCTAACCCATTGAAATGGGTCGTAAAATCCCTGGCTTCGGGAGCCCAAAAACTGCAACACCAAAGGAGCATCCTTGGACAACAAAACTGAAACTAAAATTGAACCGAAAACCGGGACAACAAACTTCGACCAAGAAGCCCTGCTGTACCACCAGCAAGGAAAACCGGGCAAAATCGAAGTCATCTCTTCCAAACCCTGCGCCACCGAAAAAGATCTTTCACTGGCGTACTCTCCGGGCGTGGCAGCACCTTGTAAGGCCATCGCCAAGGATCCAGCAAAAGTTTACGATTACACTGCCAAAGGCAATCTGGTGGCGGTGATCTCTAACGGTACTGCGGTACTGGGTTTGGGAAACATCGGCCCTGCCGCCGGCAAGCCGGTGATGGAAGGTAAAGGCATCTTGTTCAAACAATTTGCCGGTATCGACGTCTTCCGACATTGAAGTGGCAGCAACAGATGTCGACGTGTTCTGCAATGCGGTTCGCGTTCTGGAGCCCACTTTCGGAGGCATCAACCTTGAAGACATCAAAGCGCCCGAGTGCTTTGAAATCGAAGAGCGTCTGAAGAAAGAAATGAACATCCCGGTTTTCCACGATGACCAGCACGGAACCGCGATTGTTTCTGGCGCAGCCCTTTTGAATGCCTGCTCGATCACCAACCGCAAAATGGAAACGGTGCGCATCGTCGTGAACGGTGCGGGTGCGTCTGCAAACTCTTGCGCGAAGATCTTTATCGCGTTGGGTGCTCGCCGTGAAAACATCATCATGTGCGATTCTCAAGGTGTTATCTACAAAGGCCGTACGGCTGGCATGAACAAATACAAAGAGTACTTTGCTTCTGAAACCGAAGCGCGCACTCTGACGGAAGCCCTGCGTGGCGCGGATGTCTTTGTCGGCCTTTCCGTGGCGGGCGCCCTGACCCCTGAAATGCTGAAGGACATGGCTAAAGATCCGATCATCTTTGCCATGGCAAACCCGGAGCCGGAAATCACTCCTGACAAAGCCCGCGCGGCTCGTCCGGATGCAATTATCGCAACCGGTCGCTCGGACTATCCAAACCAAGTGAACAACGTTCTGGGCTTCCCATCCATCTTCCGCGGGGCTTTGGATACGCGCTCCACTCAGATCAACGAAGAAATGAAACTGGCGGCAGTTCATGCACTGGCAAAACTGGCGCGTGAAGATGTTCCGGATAAAGTTTCTGCCACCTATGGCGGCAAAAGCTTTAAATTCGGCCGTGATTACCTGATCCCGAAACCCTTCGACACGCGTGTGTTGCTGTGGGTGGCACCGGAAGTGGCAAAAGCGGCGATGAAATCCGGCGTAGCCACTCGTGCTATCGAAGATTGGGATCAGTACCGCGAATCTTTGGAGGCTCTGCAAGGGCCATCCAAAGTCTTCATCCGCTCTGCGATCAACCGTGTACACCAAAATTCGGCGGCCAATGGTGGCGAACTTCCACGCATCGTGTTCCCGGAAGGCACCAGCACCAAGGTTTTGAAGGCCTTGGCGACATTGGTTGAAGAAAAAATCTGCCAGCCAATCCTGCTGGGTTACCCGGAACGCGTGAAGGAAAAAATCAAAGCTTTGGATATCCCGCTGTTGAATGATGTCAGCATCGTTCACCCGTCCTCTCATCCGAAGTATTTCAGCTTCGTTGAAAAGCTGTATTCTTTGCGCCAGCGTAAAGGCATCAATCTGGGCGAAGCCGAGCGCTTGATGGCGGACCCGAATTACTTCGCGGCGATGATGGTCAATCAAGGTGAAGCTGACGGTATGGTCAGTGGATCCTCCATCAACTATGCCGATGCGGTTCGTCCGATTCTGCAAACCATCGGCGTTTACAAGGAAGGCATCCCGGCGGGTCTGAACTTTGTTTTATTGGAAGACAAGTTCCTGGTTTTGGCCGACACCACCGTGAATCTCAACCCCACCGCTGAGCAGTGCGCACAAATCGCCCTGCAAGCCGCAAAGATCGTTGAGTACTTCGGCATTGAGCCTCGTGTGGCGATGCTGAGCTATTCCAACTTCAGCGGTGCTGAAGGCACACCTCGCAAGATGAAAAAAGCGGCGGAAATCGCCCGCTCTTTGCGCCCGGATCTGATGATCGAAGGCGACATGCAAGCCGACACCGCGGTGAACCCTGAAATCATGGAACGCTTGTTCCCGTTCTCGGGACTTAAAGGTGGCGCCAATGTGCTGGTCTTCCCGAATCTGGAATCCTCCAACATCGCCTACAAACTGATTCAACAAATCGGCAAGGCCGAGGTGATTGGTCCGTTCCTGACCGGTGTGCGCCGCTCTGCCAACGTTCTGCAAAGAACCACAACGGTTGATGGCATTGTGAACTCCGTGGTCTTCACCGCCCTGGAAGCGCAATACATCAAAGAAGTTCTGAAAAGCCGTGGCAAAAAGTAATCCGGAAAGCTCTCAAGGGTCCCTGAGGGAGCTTGCCTGGATTTTCTTAAAACTGGGCGCCACCTCCTTTGGTGGCCCCGCTGCGCATATTTCTTTGATGGAAGAAGAATTCGTCCATCGCCGCCAATGGGTCACGCGGGCGGAGTTTTTGGAGCTGCTGGCTCTGACAAACCTGATCCCGGGACCAAACTCCACTGAACTAGCCATCCACCTGGGACATCGCCGTGCCGGATGGAGCGGTCTGGTGGTGGCCGGTGTCTGTTTTATTCTTCCCGCATTTTTGCTTGTCACTCTGATTGCCGCTTTCTATGTGCATTTTGCAAAACTTCCGCAGATGGAAAGTTTTTTAACGGGCGTCAAAGCCGTGGTGCTGGCGGTGATCCTGCAGGCTTCTTCCAGGTTTTTGTTAAGCCTTTTAAAAGTCAGTTCAATCACCAGTAACAATCTGAGAGAAAATCTTCGCTCCCTGCGCGCCCCATCCACGGTGTCTTTGCTGCTACTGGTGGTGATCTCGGCCCTTTTGCATTCGGCAGGCATGGCGGAAATCCCGTTACTTCTGGCCGGAGGCATTCTGGCTTTGCCACTTTTAAAAACCAACACCCGTCTTTGGAATGCCGGCGCCCTGTTCTGGGTGTTTTTCAAAGTGGGCTCAGTTCTGTTTGGCAGTGGATATGTGCTGCTCAGTTTTCTGAAAACCGAATTGATTGAAAAACGCGGCTGGCTGACAGAAACCCAGTTGATGGATGCCATCGCCGTTGGACAATTCACTCCGGGGCCGGTTTTTACCACCGCCAGTTTTATCGGCTATCTGTTGCAAGGCCCCTCGGGGGCCCTGATTGCCACCGTGGGGATTTTCCTGCCGGCCTTTGTTTTTGTCGCCCTCAGCATCCCAGCCTATCAATGGATGAAAAAATCAGAGCCCCTCAAACAGTTCCTCCAAGGCGTGGTCGCGGTTTCGGTGGGGTTGCTATTTTCCACACTGGTGCAGCTGGGGCGGGACGCTTTGGTGACCCCCCTGTCGTGGGGACTCTTTTTGGTTAGTCTGGTTTTGCTGCGCCGACGCCTTCCCAGCGCGGCTTTGATTCTTGCTGGCGGAATCCTGACTTTGCTTCTGCAAATTTAACTTTGTGCTCTTCCCTGACCGTGCTAAAATTAAGACTAAGGGAGGGTTTTCCTGATTGAATAATCAAGCCCAAGTCAAAGACCAGGATAGAGCGATCGTCATTGGTGTCGGCCTCAAGACCGAGCCCCTTACTGAAATCAAAGAAAATCTGTTGGAACTTGAAGAGCTGGTTTCTGCCGCTGGCGGCGAAGTCGTGGGCTCTATCATTCAGGTTCTTCCGCAATGGAATCCGGCAACCTTGATTGGAACCGGAAAAGTGGAGGAAGTGGCTGAAATGGTTCGCGACAGCGGAGCCACGATTGTGGTGATGGATCACCAGCTTTCGGGTGTGCAGCAACGAAACTTGCAGCAGATCGTGAAAGCCCGCGTGATCGATCGCAATCAGCTGATTCTGGATATCTTTGCCCAGCGTGCACAAACCTTTGAAGGAAAACTTCAAGTGGAACTTGCACAGCTTCTGGATCAAATGCCCCGCAACGTCGGCGCCTGGCTTGATTCCCTGTCCCGCCAGGGGGGTGGTATCGGAACCCGAGGCCCGGGTGAAACCGCTCTGGAAAACGACCGTCGTCGCATCCGTGAGCGCGTGGCCCTTATTAAGAAAAAACTTGAAAGTGTGCGCCAAAACCGCGCACAACACAGACAATCCCGTCGTCGTCACGAGATCCCCTCTTTTGCACTGGTGGGTTACACCAACTCCGGAAAAAGCTCGATCCTGAACCGCCTGACTGGCGCTCAGGTGATGACGAAAAATCAGGTCTTTGCGACGTTGGATCCAACAACCCGCAAGATCTTTCTGCCGGATGCACCCCCTGCTGTCGTCACTGACACCGTGGGATTCATCCGCAAACTGCCAACACAACTGATTGAGGCCTTTAAAGCAACGCTTGAAGAATCCTCGGAAGCCGACGTGCTCTTGCACGTGGTGGACCTGTCCTCGCCGAATATGGAAAGACAAATCGAGGTGGTTGAAGCTTTGATTAAAGAATTCAACTGGCAGGATAAAAAGATCATCCACGTCTTTAACAAGTGTGATGTCGCACCTTTAGAGCGACAATTCCGAGTGAAAGCTTATCCTCGCGTCTTTGTCAGCGCCCTGACCGGCCAAGGCATGGAGCAGCTGAAAAAACTGATGGCACAAACAGTGAGCGAAATGCAGCAGGACGTGCAGCTTTACTTCCCACGGGCCGAAGAATACAAAATCTTCGACCTGGGGCGCGAAGCCCAGATTCTGCGCAAAGAGACCGCCACTGAAGGCACCGTCTGTTACACCCAGCTGACTCCCACACTGATCAACCGCTGGAAGGACTATCTGGTAAAGTAAGCCCCGGAACACATATTTGAGTTCACTCACAAAACCCCGAGACGTAGGTCTTGGGGTTTTTCTTTTTAAAGCTCATCCATTCCATAATCCCGCCGATAAGCCTGAAGTGAGACAGCTTAAACTTCCTCTTCTTATTGCAGCACTTTCAAGCTTTGTGGCCCTTCCCGCCACTGCGGCCCCTCAATGTGTGAATGACAAGTCCGGCAGCAAAGGTGTCTCGAACCAGGAAATCAACCAGTCCCTGATCCAGGCCACCGATCCGCTGACCCAAGCTTTTGCCTATAGCAACTTTGAAGCTTCGCGAAAAGCGGGCTATGTCGTGGCCTGCGAACTGGAAGACCGCTTTAAAGCCCTCAAAAAAACCTCTCAGGATATTGCCAAGGTCACCAAGGCTCAAAGCAATGTCAAAGCCATCCGCCGTGAATGCATCGAAGCCTCTCTGCAACGCGAAGTTGGCAATCAAGGATACAGCTGCCTGAAAGACCGCCCGAAGAAATTTGAAAACGCGGGAAAATCAGCGCCTTGTCTGGATTCATCAACAGTGGACTTTATCGAATATTCTTTGAATCAGGCCCTGAACTGCATGTCTTCAGACCGAAATCCCATTGATCCCCGCTTCATTCTAAAAAAAATCAACAACGAAACGGCTTTCAACTTTTACATCGCCTATAACGGCGGCGTGGGAATGGGACAGCTGACATCCAATCCGGTGAAAGAACTGGCTGGCTGGAAAGAGGACGGCGAATTCATCGAAGGGAATGGTCGCAACATTCTGGAGACTTTGATGAAAAGCCAGAACCCTGCCTGCAAACCCTTCCGCGATATCATGAAAGATGATCTGGTGAATCCCCCACCTCGCCCGGGCAGTCCGAAAAACTACTGCACCTGGGTCAGCCCCGGCAAAGGGGTCGCACGAAATCTGATCTATTCACTTGGCTATTATGTGCATGTGCGCGACAGCATTGTAAGACCCGCACTTGCCGCCCGCGCCGGAAGACTGGCCGCCAATCAGGATGTCCTGAATTATCTGACTCTGGTGGCCTATGGACCACAAGGCCCATCCGAAGCCAAATCCCTGATTCGCAAACTGCGTCTTTCCAACACCACGGCACCGGGTGATGCTGTTTCACGCATCATTAAAAACAACCCGTATGTTCGCCAGACCGAAGTCAAAATGAACGAGCTGCTGGATGAATACAAACCCGGTGTACCTCACACCCCGGCCGACAAGAAGGGCGACACATGTTTAAAATAGCATTAGCCCTGACTTTACTGGCCGCCCATGCAGCCCCACTCAACTCCGCTGAAGACTTCTTTAAAGAGTCACAGGCCGCTTTCGAAAAAGCCTCTAAGGAAACCACCTTCGAGAAAAAAGGCACTGCATTGAAGGCCTTGGAAAAATCATTTGAAGCGACTTTAAATCAGTACGAAAAATCCAATCCCACTGAAGGCGACGACAAAGAACAGGACGTAGCCCGCCTGTTCTATACTCTGGAACCGGCTTTTGAGCTGGCGAAATTAAAAGACAAAACCAAAAAAGACTGCGCCCGCAAAAAGCAGGACGTCATGACGGGCGACAATCAGGCCGAGGACGCCCCCGCCAGCCCCAACGCGAAGGAAGCCCTTCGCTGGATCGAACTTCTTTGCAAATAGAATCATTTACGAATGCTTCAGATGCGACTGAATTGCCTGAAGAAGGACTTTTGAATTAATCGGTTTCGTCAGATGATCCAGGAATCCCGCCGCAAAAGAGCGGTCTTTGTCCTCTTTCATCGCATGAGCAGTCAAGGCGATGACCGGCCCCTGGAACCCCTGCTTGCGAAGGCCCGCCAGAGTCCCAAAACCATCAAGACCAGGCATCTGAATATCCATCAAAACGAGATCAAAATGCTCCTTAAGAGCTTGAGTCAGAGCCTCTTCGCCGCTTTCCGCTTCGGTGACATCCAGGCCCCAACTGCTCAACACAGTCGAGATCAGTTCACGGTTGTCCCGCGAATCATCAACGGCCAAAACCTTGAAACCGGCCAGTGGCTTTTGTTCCACGGCACCGGCACTCTCTGCTTGCCCCGCGACCGAGAGTTCACTGACATCCTCGGCCTGGAATGAAAACTCGAAAGTACAACCCTGCCGGGGCTCACAACGCACAATACTGACATCTCCCCCAAGAGCTCGGGCCAGATTTCTGGAAAGCGCCAAGCCCAGTCCCGTGCCGCCAAACTGGCGAGTGGAGGTGGCGTCGGCTTGCGTGAATGGCTGGAACAACCGCTCCGCCTGCTCCTGAGTCATGCCAATGCCGGTGTCTTCAATGCTGAATACTATTTTCTTGCGTGTTGCCGTCACCTGCTCTGCTCGGCAGGACACCTTGACGGACCCCTTCATTGTGAACTTGATCGCATTTCCAATCAGATTCACCAAAACCTGACGGATGCGAACGACATCAGAAAGAATAATCAGGGGCGCAATCTCGCCCAACTCGTAATTCAGATAAATGTTTTTTCTGGAGGCCTGGTCAAAGAACATGGTCAGGACTTCCTGAAGCAGTTTTTTTAGTTTCACAGGTGACTTTTCGATTTCGAACTTACCCGCTTCGATTTTGGACAGATCCAGAATGTCATCAATAATACGCGTCAGGGACAAACCATTGCGATGAATGATTTCGAAATAATTCTTTCGTTCTGACTCATCAAGATCCTGAGTCCCGATGATTTCTGCAAACCCCAGAATGACCCCTAAAGGAGTGCGGATTTCGTGGGACATGTTTGCCAGGAACGCAGACTTGGCCTGATTCGCATTTTCGGCGGCGCTTTTTGCCGCCTGCAAAGCCCGTTCAGCCATCACCTGCTCCGTGACGTTGTTCGCAGCAAGAACAAGCCCTTCTATTTCATCGTTAAAATCATAAATGGGCTGATAGACAACATCGACAAAGACTGAGAACTCAACCCCGTCGGCACGTCGATCATGAATCTCGTAATTTTTAGCTTCAAAGACTTTTCCGGTGCGATAGACTTCATCAAGCAGCGCAATCAACCCGATTTTTTCAGTCTTGGGAAAAACATCTTTCACTCTTCGTCCGGTGACATCACAATCCCCCAGAAAAAGATCCCGGTAAGAATCATTCGTCATCGAAAAACGGTGCTCCGGCCCGTCAAGCACCGCCATGGCAATGGGGGCCTTCTCCAAAATAGAACGCAACTTTCTGCGCTCAGCCCGGACTTCCTGATTGGAGCGGGCCAGACTCTCTTCCGCGGCTTGATTTCTTTTCACCGACGTCGTCGTGTCCAGAATCGTACACAGCATTCCCGACACTTTACCCTCGGCATTAAACAGCGGAGAATTCCCGTAGGTATAATAGTTTCCCTGAGGCTTGCCATCGACTTCGATATCAAACTGCACATCAGATTCCAGCACGAATCCACCGGACTCCACTTTGCTGGCAATGGCATGCACCTGATCCCACACTTCGGGCCAAACCTCATGAAGAGGTGAACCCAAGGCGTGCGGATGACGATGTTTTAGTATTGGAATATAGGCATCATTATAGAAAACCCGCCGCTGGGGACCCCAGGTGCAGTACATCCCGACCGGACAACTGAAAACAATGCGCAAGGAATTGATTAAACCGAAATCCCAATTTTCTATGGGGCCCAGTTCTGTTTGGGACCAATCGAAGCCTAACGTGGCTTGAACCATGAGACTGGTGTGTACTAATTTCCCGAATGGATTAACCTGATTTTCTAGACCCACGGTATTTTCTACCCCAGGGTCAAAACATTTCAAAGCCTTTTTTAGATAGACACACTCAGCAGTTCGTCGCTGCTTCACAAATGTAATTCAACAACGAACATGAGCCTTAGTAGAAATTAAAAAACAAATATGAAAATTATCGGGTTTTATTTTGCAGTCGAATCTCTCGACGCTTTTTCGCCTGTTCAAAGCGACGTTTGTCGTCGTCAGACTCCAGCACCAAGCCCGGAACTTCTGTTGGTTTTCCCATAGAGCCCAATGCCACAAAAGTCAGATACGCTGAAGCCGTATGGAAAGTCTCGCCGGTTTTTGGATTCTCGGCATCGACACGAACTCCGACTTCCATCGACGTTCTGGAGGTGTAGTTCACGCTGGCCTTCAGATTTACCACCCAGCCCTTGTAAACCGGCGCCACAAAGTCCAGTCGGTCGATGCTGGCCGTGACGGTTTCTTTGTTACAATGTCGTTGTGAGCAGATCGCGGCGCAGATGTCGATCCAGGACATGATCGTTCCGCCGAAAACACTTCCCAAAGAATTGGTATGGGAAGGAAGTACTAGTTGAGTCATTACCACTTGAGATGATGAGACGGTTTTTGAAGCAGCCAAGATGCAGCCCCTTTCTAAAAAACAAAGCGCAGGTCTGTGTCTCCACATCCTGCGCCTTAGAACCAATCTAATCAATAAAGATTAGATGCCGCCCATACCAATATCGGAGTTACCGCCACGGTTCAAACCGCTACCTGGTAGAGTTGTAGTACCTGCAACAGTCGCAGATCCAGCTGGGATCGTTTGAGTTGCATTGTTGTTGAATGCAGTCGCAGCAGCCGCCTGGTTGTTGTTCTCAGCGCGAACTTCGGTTTCAACGAAGCCCAGGTGAGGCAAGCACCATACGATCAACTGTGCACGAGACTTCACATTCATTTTTTTGTAGATGTTTGTGAGGTGAAATTTAACTGTTTTCTCAGTTACAAAAAGCTGGTTCGCAACTTCCTTGTTGGACAAGCCTTTAGACACAAGTTCAGCAACTTCTGCCTCTCTATTTGAAAGACCTTTTTGAATCAGGACATCTCTGAGCATCCTTGCTCCCTCCCGCTAATTGTTTTTGTTTTTAAATCCGTCTAAACCTTCAACGCCACCCAGGACTCATGTCCAAAAGTAGCCTCGACCACCTGTAATAAAGTCTGACAACAAAAACTGAAATTCGCAATAGCTTTGGACTCTAGTTTTAAAAAACTAGACCGATAAGCATGAGGATTTTACACAGTTTCCAATATTCAGGAGATATTATGTTTCCCACAAATACGAAGTTTTTGGTCGTTGATGACTTCGCAACTATGCGAAAAATCATTAAAAAAGTGCTAAATGAGCTTGGCTACACCAACGTAGAGGAAGCCGATGATGGTAAAACCGCCCTGCCGATGATCCAGGCCGCTCATGATGCAGGCCAGCCTTACGGCTTTGTCATTTCGGACTGGAATATGCCCGGAATGCAGGGTATCGACCTTTTGAAGGCCTGCAAAGCCGATCCTCGCACTAAGTCCGTGCCGTTTATGCTGGTGACTGCAGAGTCCGAGCAAAAGCACATCCTGGAAGCAGCCAAAGCCGGCGTTTCTGACTATGTGGTCAAACCGTTCAACTCTGCCACTCTGAAAGGCAAGATGGAACGTGTTTGGGCCAAACACAACCCTGCAACACAAGCAAAAGCTTCCTAAGACTTGGGTCTGGAGAAATAAATGTCTGCAGCACCAAAAGAAGCTATTAATCCCCTCTTTGATAAGCGCCTGATCAATGCTTTCGTCGAAGGCGTTATCAAGACCCTGAAAACCATTGCTCAGACCGATGCCACCCCTGGAAAACCCTTCATTGAGCCACAATTCGTGCTTAAAGGGGAAATCGCCGGTATGGTCGGCATGGTGGCTCCGCCTTTGAAAGGCACTTTGCTGATCTCTTACGGCAAAGACAGTATTTTCCATATTCTGGAAAACATGCTGGGTGAAAAACACACCTCCATCAACGGAGAAGTGTCTGACGCCGTTGGGGAAATGACCAACATGATTTACGGTTCCGCCAAGACCACTCTGAATCAACTGGGATACAACTTCGAGATGGCCATTCCAACCGTGATCTCCGGTGATTTCAAGATCACTCACGCTGACAAAAGTGCCACGCTCGTCATCCCCTTCAACCTGACGAACGGATCCACTTTCTACGTGGAGATTTCGGTGCAGCAATGAGTTCCCAATCAGGAAAGACGGTTGATGTTCTCATCGGGAGTCCCCGCGACTCCTTCTGGGAAGCCATCACCTCTATCCTGAAGGGTTACTATCCGTACCAGCTCAAGCACTTCAAATCCATCGACGAAGCCCTCGATCACGGCACTTCCGAAAGTTTCAAACCTATCTTAGCCCTGGTTGATGGCCAGGACGGCACCAATCTGACCAATGAATGGGTGCAGTCCACCAAAATGAATTATCCTGACTGCCCGGTCATCGTCCTGCACTCTTCCGCCGCCCCGCTGGATTTCAACATCGTCAAGAAAAACGGCGCTGACGAGATCATGCACATCAACTTCGACCGCGAATTCATCTCGGACATGGTTCTGCAGCTGGCCCCCATCGAAATGGAGGGCGACCAGATTCCCATCACGGCCCTGATGCCCGTGGATCTGCGCGACATGGATGCTGACACCAATATCAACTTTGATGTTTTTGTCCACCTGCCCGCCAACCACCGCTCTGTGATGATGCGAAAATCCGGAGATGTGGTTGACCAGAAACATCTGGACAAGTTCAATGCCTTAAAACAGCAGATGTACATCAAAAAAACCCAGATGAAACCGTTCTTTGAGTACGCCCGCACGGTGATGAGCATGCGCAACATGCCAATGCCCATCTCGATGACGGAAAAATTCCACCGCTCCAAAAAAGTCATCTATGAAATCAT
The DNA here is from genome assembly GCF_000196175.1 of Bdellovibrio bacteriovorus HD100. Lineage (NCBI taxonomy): Bacteria > Pseudomonadati > Bdellovibrionota > Bdellovibrionia > Bdellovibrionales > Pseudobdellovibrionaceae > Bdellovibrio > Bdellovibrio bacteriovorus. The sequence continues at coordinate 1,749,762 of NC_005363.1, read as the reverse complement.
GGCGCATTTCCTGAATGGCGCCTCTACAGACTATTCCGAGGGCAAGGTGATCCTCGACAAATGCAAATCCATCGTTGCCGACTTTGAGCTGACCAAAGATCTTCCCTCGCAGGAGATTTTTGATGAGGTCTTCCGCTTTTCTGGCAACGTGCGCACCATGTATCATGACTGCATCTGCCTATCGGCTTACGCCGCTTACTTTGCCCAGTTGCTGGGATGGAACGCGGAAAAACGGGAATCCGCGGCGATCGCGGGCCTGTTGCACAATATCGGACTTTCCCAGATGCCGGTTTCAGCCGGCGTCAAGGCGGCAAAAGACTACACCCCGGAAGAGCTTTCCCAGTATCATCTGTACCCGGAGCGCTCGGTGGTGATGGTCAAAGCCAAAAAGGTGCCCCTGCCACAGGAGATTGCGGAGGCCATCGGCCAGCACCGCGAAAATGGAGCCGGCACCGGCTTCCCGAAGAAACTTTTAAATGCAGATATTTCTGAATTTGGAAAACTGCTGGGCTTTGCCTATCGCTTCCACGAAATGACCGCTCTGAGCGAAGGTGGAAAACAGGCCCGCACCGCCACCCAGGCCATCCAGGACCTGCGGGACGAAGCCCTGTCCGGATCCGGTAATGTGGATCTTCTTTTGACCACAACCATTTTCAAAAAATGGAAACCGGCGGCCTAATCCTCTTCGAAAGTCACATCCATATAGTCCTGAAGATCAAAGACCTCACGCAGGTTTGCCTGACGTTCCGACCAATCAATGGACTGCATGATCATCCGGGCCGAAACCAGCCCTTCATAGGAATAAAGCACCACAAACAACAATCCCGTCAACCAGCGCAGGCGAGCCTGAGTGGTGCGGGGTTTGTCCTGCACCACGCGGGTTTCCGCCGCCCAGTCACACAGATGCGTGCGATCATAACGGAAAAACGCCAGGGCATAAATCCCCCAGGAGAAAAAGAAACTCAAACGCCCCGTCAACGGACGCATCAGGCACTGGGACCAATGCAGTTTTTCTGTAAAGTTGTTGGCCGGCACCACTTTCAGACCCATAAACCATTTCCCTGGCGTGGCCTGCATCATCACCAAAAACACAAACTCATAAACCGCAGGGATCAAAAACATCAAAAACAACTGCAACAGCGTCACGATGACATCATCTTCAGTGAAGATCAGTTTTAAGAACACACCGGCAAACGGCAGATAAAATGGCAAACTGATGATCTGATCGATGCCATGGGCAAATAAACGTCTCCAGGTGCTGGGAACAAATGCGGATTCCATTTAAGATGACTCTCTTTCCAGATATTTTTTCAGCCACAACAAAGCTTCATCGCGGCTTTGCAACTGACGCTCCAGCTGCTGTTCAAAGGCTTTGTCCAGGCAGACTCCAATAGCAGGCCCAGTCAGACGCCCCTTGACATCCTCGCCATTTAAAAACGGCCGAGGCAGCACTTCCTGCCAGCTCTTCCATTCAGCCAGCAGGAATTCAATCGCGGTCTTTTCAACCGCTTCGGACAGTAAAATTCTTAAAGCAAAAACAACACCCTCTTTAGCCAGCATCTGCAGCTGTTTTCCCAAAGAGTTCTTCAGAACTGTTTGAGGATCCTGCCAGACTTTCCAGGCGTCCTCGATCGCGCGACGATCCCGGGTGGAAAGCTTCAGCATATCCAGAACCACAACAAGCTCGGTGCCCTGAGCGCTGCGCACGAACATCGCCAGACGCTGCCAGGCCTCGGTGGCCAGACTGTTTTTCACCCAGTCGTTTTTACGCAGCCGAAAAGGGAACAGCACCTTCATCAAACCAGAATCCTTCATGACCTGAAGTCCATGGTCGGCGTGCTCTGTTTTCAGAAGCTTCGTCATTTCCTCGCGGATGCGCTCGCCGCTGACAGACTTCACTTTTTCAGCCATTTTTTTTACGGCGGCAAAACTGACCGGTTCCAGCTCAAAATTCAACTGCGCGGAAAAACGGGCCGCCCTGAGCAGGCGCAGATGATCCTCTTCAAACCGGCGCTCGGCGTCCCCCACCGTGCGCAGAACACGCGCTTTCAGATCTTTTTGGCCCTCGACATAATCCAGCACCTGGGCCGTCGCCAGATCATAGAAAAGAGCATTCACGGTGAAATCCCGGCGCTGGGCGTCCTCTTGGGGGCTTGAGAAAACCACATTCTCAGGCCGGCGACCGTCGCTGTAAGTGCCGTCATTGCGGAAGGTGGCGACCTCGATATCCGCCCCCTCGACCAGCACCCGCATGACCCCGAAGCTTTTACCCACATTGACGGTTTTACTAAACAAGGACTCCACTTTTTCCGGAGTGGCATTGGTCGCCAGATCCAAATCATGAGCCTGAACCCCCAGCAAAGCGTCGCGCACACAGCCGCCGGCCAAAAAGGCCATATAGCCATGGGCCTGCAGCCTGTGGTAGATTGACTCCACGGCCGGCCAGTGAGGATGGGATTGAAGAAGACTTTGCACCTGATTCACACCCTAGAGTGTAGAAAAAGACAGGCCTGAAAGAAAGAGTTTGTTCGCGTGACGCCACAGGAGATGAAATCTCTTATCGATGAAGCCTTGACCGATCTGGGATTTTCCCATTTCGGTTTTGCGCCATTGAGCAAACCGTTAAGTTTTGATTTCTACCGGCAATGGATCGACCAGGGACTGCATGGAGACATGACTTATCTGGCCGAACACGCCCAGATCAAGGAAAACCCGCAAAGCAAATGGCCCCGCGCCCAAAGTGCTTTGGTGTTTGCCATGCCTTACTTTCCCCATCCCGAGAAAAAATCCGAATTCCCGCTCAAACAAGCCCGCGTCAGTCTGTACGCGCAAGGCATGGACTATCATTTCTGGTTCAAGGATCGCATGAAGTCTTTGTGCGCAGATCTGCAGAAGATCTTCCCGGAAGAGGAATTTTTAGCCTTCACCGACAGCAGCCCCGTGCTGGAGCGTGATCTGGCCAAACAAGCCGGCCTTGGCTGGGTGGGAAAAAACACCTGCCTGATCCATCCGAAAAAAGGCAGTTTGTTTTTTATTGGTGAGATCTACACCTCCCTGAAGATTCAAACCGAGTTTTCGCCATTGCCGGACTTTTGCGGCACCTGCACCCGCTGTCTGGATATCTGCCCGACCGGAGCCCTGATTGAGCCCCGCAAAATGGATGCCCGAAAATGCATCTCTTATCTGACCATCGAATCCCGGCAGATTCCGGACGAAGAATTGCGCCCGCAAATTGGTGATTGGTTCTTTGGCTGTGATCTTTGTCAGACCGTCTGCCCCTGGAATCAGAAGGTCTTCAAGGGCCAGCTGTCCATCGAAAAAAGTCTTTCTTTAAATGCTGGCGAAGAAGCCCTGCTGATTGAGGATCTGCGCTATATCCTGTCGGCTTCCGGCAAAAAGATCAGTCGCGACTTCCTGGGCACGCCGCTGGCCCGGGCTGGATCGTTTGGACTGAAGCGCAATGCCATGATAGTGGCGGTCAACCGGGGCTTGAAAGTGTTGTGCCCGGAAATCCAGGCACTGACAGAACATGAGAAACTCGGAGAATTGGCTCAGTGGAGTTTAAAAAAACTGAGGGACTAGAGCCCCAGTTTTTTCAGCAGATCATCAATTTCAAACTGATTCATCTTTGACGGAGCAGCCCCCGTATCCACACTGGAGCTGTAAGATTCATTGAACTGATTCGACACCCAACGAAGCCTGTCGATAAAGGCCTGGGGAATAGTTTCCCGCAAAAACGCCGAGTCTTTATGAATGTTCGCCAGCAGCGTTTCCAGGGTTTCTGTGGCATCCAGCAACAGAGCCACACAAACATTGAAAAACTGTTCATTGCCAACAATTTGTGAGGCTTTATAACCAACAGCCTTACACAAAGCCGCATAGTCCGAAATCATGTGCAAAGCATGGTCCGGTGGCGCCATCAGCGCCAGGCTCTTCGCCCCGCCCATAATGCGATCAACGTTGTTGCCATATTCGGCCAGTTTTCGAACCTGAGAAAAGTCACCTTCAATACCTTCGAGAAGGTCCAACAACTCTTCAATCAAGGACTTTGACTCGTTCACAAAATCTTCTACAATTTCTTTATCGATCGACATCCACTCAAAGATACCAATCGAAGGATACAGAGGCAATGGATTATGTTTCTATACGAGTAAGCACCCTGCGTGGCGATCAAAAGATCGACTTCAACGCTTACGTTAAAATCAACGACAAGATGATACTCTACCTTCGTCGCGGCGACAGCTTTGAGGGCGAGCGCCTGAAGCGTCTTAAGGACAAAAAACTGCGCAAAATGTACATCCTCACGGACGAAGAAAACAGCTACCGCACCTATCTGCAGAAAAATATCGAAACCGCCTATGACGACACCACTGGAAAAGACATCCAAACCCGTGCTGACATCATCCAAGGCTCCCAGCAGAACAACGCCGAAGAGGTTTTTGAAAACCCAGAGAACGTTGAAAGCTACAATTACTGCAAGGACGCGGCCGGCAAGTACGTGAACTTTATCATGAGCAACGCCCAGGCGCTGTCGGCCGTGATGAACATTGAAAACACCGACAAAACCATCTCCCATCACGGCGTGACGGTGTCCACCCTGTCCATTGCGCTGGCACAGAAACTGGGTATCACTGATCCGAAGAAGACCCAGCTTCTGACTTTGGGGGCTTTGCTGCATGATTATGGTCACCACCACAGCCCTCTGAACCTGAACCAGCCCCTGGACAGCATGAGCCCCGAAGATCTGGCGCTGTGGAAAAAGCACCCCATCGAAGGTGCACAAAAGGTGCAGGACAAAAAGCACTTTGACCAGACTGTGATCAACATCATCGGTCAGCACGAAGAAACCATCAACGGCACCGGCCCCAAGGGACTGCGCGAAAAGGACATGGACCCTTTAGCCGTGCTGGTTTCATCAGCCAATGCCATGGACCGCCTGATCACCTTTGAAGGAGTTCCCAAAGCGGAGGCCGCAAAAAAACTGATGATTGATCACGTGGGTAAACATCCTCTTCAGCACATTCAGCATCTGAACGACATCCTGAAGGGGCTCTAGACTTTTATTCAAAAAAGGGTTTTCATCATCCGCCAACAGGAGTAAGGGTTATCTATGACCCTTACAGACTTTTGCCGAAACGGGCGCCAAATTCTGCACAAGCTTGAATACCAGGACACTCTGCGTGTCGTGCCTTACCTGCTGGCCAGCCTTGTTGCCGCAGGAACATCCCTGCTGTATTCCCAGGCATTTTTCTTCGGCGAAGAGGTGGCGTTGCATGCTGTGGAGCACTTCCACTGGGCCCTGTCCTTAAGTATCACGCTGAGCATGATTTATCTGAGTTGGTATCTCCCTTACCGCTTTGCCAAACAAGCCGGCGGCAGCGGAATCCCCCAGATGCTGATCGCCAACGAGCTTGACCCTGCTTCCGACAAACCTCTGATTCGCTCTTTGATCGGCATTCGCACCATCACCATGAAAATCATCGCCTCCATCGCCTGCGTTCTGGGCGGCGGCGCTGTCGGCCAGGAAGGCCCCACTCTGCAGATTGCTTCCGGTTTGTTCTATCGCATCGGCGAAAAATCCACAAAATGGATTCAACAGGTATCTATGCGCTCGTTTATTCTAGCGGGAGGCGCTTCGGGCCTGGCGGCCGCATTCAACACCCCCCTTGGTGGAATCGCCTACGCACTGGAGGAACTTTCCAAAGACTACTTCAACAATTTTAAGACTTATGTGATCTGGTCCGTGATTGCCACTGGACTCATAGTGCAGACCGTGCAGGGCAGCTACCTTTACATCGGCTTTCCCAGCCTGGAATCCATCAGCTGGGAAACTTACATGTGGGTGATTGTCACTTCTGCCATCACAGGAATCCTGGGGGCTAGCTTTGGTTCGGTCTTATTTTCGGTGCATCAGAAAAGAAAAAGCATTCAGTCCTTCACCCGCTTAAGCCTGCTCAACCTAGCCTGTGGTTTTTTGTTCTGGCTGGGAATCACATTCATCAGCAATCACGGTATCGGCGGCGGTAAAATGCTAATTCTGGATCTGCTCTTCCGCGATGGTTCTGCCACGGCCCAGGATATTCTGGTGCGCATCGGAGGTCCGCTATTGATGGCCATCGCCGGAGCCGCAGGAGGCTTGTTTGCGCCATCTTTAACCATTGGTGCGGTGATGGGTTCGTTTATGGCTCAGATCGTGTGGCCACACAACCATCATCTCCTGATCATGACATCGATGATTTCCTTCCTGTCTGGTTTTATGCAAACTCCATTCACCGCATTCATTCTGATATTTGAAATGACGGATCGACATTCCGCACTTTTCCCCATGATGTTAAGTTCGGCCATTGCCGTGGGCACCTCGCGGATCTTCCACAAGAAATCTTTCTATGACCTGGTAAAAGAGGACTTCCTGCACCAGCACAAAAAAACTGCCAAGTAGGATTGTCTTCGGCACAAAAAAAAGGGCTTCCACACGGAAGCCCTTTAAAATCACCTGCTGCTTGTTATTTAGAAAATAAATCCGACCGTCAGCATGGGGAAGGTTTCTGAAATTTTCAAACTGTCCATCCCCGGACTGGCTTCGTTTTTCTTGTATTCAATACTTCGATAAGTCAGCTCCACACCCACAAAGAATGAGCTTGTCACATTGGTCATGTAACCAAAGTCTGCCTGAATCCCCGTGCCCTCTTTCAGCGTGTCGTACTCGGCCGAAAGAAGATAGTGACCCTTCACATAAAAGCCGCTGGCTCCCACATACCCGATAGAGGCACCCAGTGCATTGCCATCCACAGAGCCTGAGTCGGTCTCAACTTTGCGAAGAGTGTAAAGGCCCCCGAGATACAACCCGTTGCCACTGATATATCCCAGCTTAATATCATAAATACTGCTGTTGGATTTGCTTTCTCCACCCGGCGTTGTTTCGGTGCTGTTGTTATACATGAAGATATTTGCATTCACCAGCACACCATTGGATGTCGCGGCCTGCGACTGCAAAGAAAGCACACTGCCTGCCATGAAAACGGCCAAAGCCAGAATCTTTTTACTCATTCAACACTCCTTGTTTGAGGTTATGTCGGAACGTCTTTGATTATATCGTCACTAAGCAGCGATAAAAACTTTTTTTCCAGTGTCTCGGATGATGGTTGGGGTGTGGCTTTTAAGCTGATAGCGGCCATTTCAAGCAGTTGCTTTTTTGAATACTTTCTATCTTCCTGTAACAAGTCGATGAATAGCGAATCCACCACGTCCAGTGGTCTTTCCACCACAGTATTCTTCGTACCACTATAAACAAAAGCATACATACCTTTGTCTCGATTCAAGACGAGATTGTCTCGGGAAAGAATCACCACTTGCAGACTGGGGTTCAAAGAAAGCACACCCGGCTCTTCCGCACTTTCACCATCAAAGGGCTGAACTTCAATCCACGCCTGCACCCATTCCCAGTGCGCAAGCTCCAGAATATCCGCCTGACCCGGAAACTTCTGGCGCAGATACCCGACAAAATAACGCCAGTGATCCTGCAGCAGCCAGCTGCTCCATTCCATGTTTTCCAGATACTCATCACGCAGACGATTCACGGCCATGCCCAGATGTTCACGGGTGCGCGGAAAAAGACTTTCAAACAGGCGCTCTTGTTCGGCGCGCAGATTCAAACGCTCCCCTTCTTCAACGCGAAAGGGGCGAAGCCACTCCAGGGTGCGCAAAAGCTCTGCCTGATAAATCGCGCTGACCTGCTCCGGAATCTGCATTCCATGGGTCTGAACGATCAGACTTTTGCTCTTCGACAGAATCTCAAGCTGATGCCGCCGGAAAGATCCCACCCCCACAATATCAATATCACGCAAGGTGATTGCGTCCGCATCGGGAAGGACTCCGTTCCATGGAAATACAAGCTGAGGGGTTCTGGTAGTATCGGACATTTCATCCCATCCTACGGGTGGTGTCTGGAGGGGGCAAGCTTGAGACCTATAAATCCCGAGCATTACTCTGGAGACAGCCATAAATTGCTGATTTCTCTGGCAATTGACTCGCTCGGTCAAAAAATGGAGTCGGAATACTATTGACCCGGATTTCACCTCATGGAAAAAGGTGGGGCATGAGAATTCTGCTTTTCGTCCTCATTCTGATTTCAGGCTTCGCCGCGCATTCTGCTCGTCCGATTTCCGGCACGGTGGAACGTGATGCTTCAGGCGTTTATCTGATAGCTGATTCCTCTTGCGTAAGATATTTGATCAACACCAAATCCCCTGACGCAGAAATCAGTGTGCGCAAGCTTTCCACAGGTGACACCCTGACTGCTTCCGGTGTGCTTGATTACGGCACCTGCACCGCAGTTATTGAAAGTGTTGATTACGTAGGCTTGAGAAAAATGCTGGGCTACTGGCACAGCGCTGACGGCCTGATCACCGTTCGTGATTTCAATTCACTGAGTTTCTATCCAATCACTCTAAATGACTTCCAAAATGGACAGTCTTACAATGGTGTGGATCCGATCGTTTACCGTTACAGCATGACTCCTTCTGATGGCAAAGACTGGGTGCTTTTCCTGTCTGATTCCACCAGCACGACGTTCGCGACGATTCGTTTTAACAAATCCCGCGCAACCATGAAGATCTATGATTCTGACACGGGCAACGTGACTCGCACTCTTTACCTTAATAAGTGGGGCAACCTGAAATAATGAGCTGGCTTCATTCCATCGACAAACATCTTCTTTTCACCAAAAACGACAAAGAAGATCCGCGTCTTGGAGAATGCGTCCAGCTCCTTCATAAAGGTGACCTGAACACTCTTTCTGATCACACTTACGATTTTGCTATTCTGGGTTTCCCGGATGATGAAGGCATTGGCCTGAACGGCGGCCGCGTGGGCGCCCAGGTCGCTCCGCGCGAGATTCGCACTTACCTTTACAAAATGACTCCGCACCTGCAAAGCACCCGCCTGCCAAAAATTCTGGATTTGGGTGATCTGGTTGATAAAGAAAAACCTTTGGCTGAACGCCATGAAAAGGCCCGTCAGACAACCCGCACCCTTGCTTCCAGTGGAAAGCACTGGATCTCTTTGGGGGGCGGTCACGACTATGGTTATTGCGATGGCGCAGGCTTCCTGGATGTTTTTAAAAACGATGCCGTGCTGATCAACTTTGATGCTCATATGGACGTGCGCCCGACTGACAAAGGCTTTAATTCCGGCACTCCTTTCCACCGTGTTTTGTCAGAGTTCAAAGGCCAGGTGGATTTTGCTGAAGTCGGCATTCAAAACCAGTGCAACAGCAAAGCCCACATTCAATGGGCGAAAGACCACGGTGCCGATGTTTTCACTTTGGATGACGTCAACGAGCGTGGCCTTCAGTCGGTCCTTGCCGGCTATCTTAAAGGCAAAGAAAAGAAAAAGATTTTCCTCAGCATCGACATTGATGCCTTCACTTCCAGCGAAGCCCCGGGCTGCAGTCAGTCCTGGACAACGGGGCTGTTCACGAAAGAGTTCCTGACAAGCCTCCTGTGGATGATTGAACACTTTGATGTTCGCGGAATCGGAATCTACGAAGTTTCCCCGCCACTGGATCAGGACAACCGCACCAGCAAACTGGCGGCTTTGATCTGTCACAACTTTATCTTCGCCACTCTTAAAAAAGGCTAAAGCATGAAACGCGGTTTTGGCAGCGACAATCATGCCGGTGTCCACCCACGGATTCTGCAATCTATCCTGGACGCCAACACCGAACACGCCCCCGCCTACGGAACCGATGAATGGACCGAACGCGCGGTGGGGGAATTCAAAAACCAATTCGGCAAAGACGCCCACGTGTTCTTCGTCTTCAATGGCACGGCCGCCAACGTCACGGCCTTAAGAGCCATGGCCCGCCCCTGGCAATCGGTGTTCTGTTCAGACGTGGCGCACATCAATGTGGATGAATGCGGCTCGCCGGAATTTTTAAGTGGTTGCAAACTGCTGCCACTGCCCTCCCACAACGGAAAACTGTCTGTGGAAGAACTTGAAAAGGCCTTCATCCGCCGGGGGGACCAGCATTTTTCCCAGACTCAGGTGCTCAGCCTGACTCAGCCTACAGAACTGGGAACCACCTATTCTTTGGATGAGCTCAAAGCCCTGATCGCTTGGGCCAAAAGCAAAAAACTGCTGGTGCACATTGACGGAGCCAGACTGAGCAACGCGGCCTTGTACTTGAAAAAGACCTTGAAAGAAATCACCACCGACCTGGGGGTGGATGTGGTTTCTTTCGGTGGCACCAAAAATGGTTTGATGATGGGTGAAGCCGTTGTGATCCTGAATAAGGATCTGGCGCAGGATTTTAAATACATCCGCAAACAAAGCGCGCAGCTGCCTTCCAAGACCCGCTTTATCGCCTGTCAGTTTGAAGCTTACTTCAAAGACGGTCTATGGCAGCAGATTGCTGAACATTCCCACCAGATGGCCCTGTATCTGTATGAACAGTGCAAAGGACTTGCCGGGGTGACCGTGCGCGAAGTCCCGCAAAGCAATGCGGTCTTTGCGACAATTCCCAGCCACTGGGTGAAACCCTTGCGGGAACATTATTTTTTCTATGTCTGGGACGAAAACACATTTGAATGTCGCTGGATGACCTCCTGGGACACGCAAAAATCGGATATCGATGGTTTCGTCGCACTTCTAAAGGAGCAACGTCTATGAAATACCCTCCGGTCCACTATCACGACTATCTGGGCTTAAATCCCCTTCTGAATGCCCAGCACCCGAAAAGCACCGAGTACGGAAAACCGGCGCATGACGAATTGCTGTTCATTATCGTGCACCAGACTTACGAGTTGTGGTTCAAGCAGATCCTTTTTGAATTGGATTCGGTGCTTTCCACTTTCCAAAAGCCCACTGTGGCGGAATCCGAAATGGGCATTGCCAGTGCGCGACTGGAAAGAATTGTCAGCATCCTGAAACTGATCATCGGTCAGGTGGACGTGCTTGAGACCATGACTCCGCTGGATTTCCTGGATTTCCGCGACATGCTTTACCCGGCTTCCGGCTTTCAGAGTTACCAATGGCGTTTGATTGAGACCAAACTGGGTCTTCGCATCGGCGATCGTCTGGCTTACAACCAGTCCCCGTTTTATAAGTCTTTAAGCGAATCCCAACAGGGCGAAATGCTGAACATCATGAACCAGCCGTCTTTGCATGATTCCGTTGAAAAATGGCTGGAGCGCACGCCGTTCCTTCAGGGTGAAAACTTCAACTTCTGGGATTCCTACAAAGAAGCTGTGAACAAAATGTTCCAGGATGACATCACCACTGTGAAAAACAACCCGCGCCTGCCGGATGAAGAAAAAGCAAAAACAGTCGCTGGTCTTGAGCAGACCTTGAAAAGCTTTGATGCATTGTTTGATGAAGAGGCCTTCAACAAGTTGCGCGCCGAAGGTCAGTTCCGTTTAAGCTACAAAGCGATGCACGCGGCCTTGTTGATTCAATTGCACCGTGATCAGCCGATTTTGCAGACTCCATTCCGCATCATCCGTGCACTTTTGGATATCGACGAAACAATGACAACTTGGCGTTACCGCCACGCTTTGATGGCCATGCGTATGCTAGGACAAAAAATTGGTACGGGCGGATCCAGCGGCCACAAGTATCTGGCCGATGCGACAGCGAAGCACAAGATCTTTGGCGACTTCTTCAACCTGACCACGTTCTTCATCCCGCGTTCTCAGGTGCCGCCTTTGCCGAAGGCTATTGCCGACCGCATGAGCTTCCACTATTAGGGCGACTTCTCTTTCTTCAGGTCTTTGGGAGAGATGGAGTGCTCAAGGCTCTGGTGGATCGACTCAAAAAATCCGTTTTGAACTGAGGACCAAAAAGCACCCCATTTATCAATGCTGGGTGCTTTGGAAGCTCCTTCAAATTCAATCCTGGCCCCCAGGGACTTGCTGTCCCCGTCGCGCAAAATCAGATTCACCAAGGCTAGACCCACTTCGTTAAACGCCTGTCCCATGCTTTTAAAAGACTCCTTGTCATCAATGACATCCAGATCCTTGATAAACGGTTTGGCGTAACCCTTGATGCGTCCGTCGCGACTGACACTTTCCATATACAAACTGAATTGCCCCCTGTTGAAGGTAAAAGGGCCATAAGCGATAAAAAATTCATTCAGTGTTTCCAGTTTCAAATTCTGTAACTGGGCATCAGTATCGAAGGTGGGCACTTTCGAAAGTAGATTCAAACGAGCCTGACCCTTTACATCGGCATGCCCCTGCATCCGCGCAACCACCGAGGCCCGGGTGGGCAGAGGATCTTTGTTTTCATCAGTATTGCGGATATTATCAACACGCCCTTCGATACGATCCAGACGCACATCCACCGGCACTTTAAAATCCCGATTTACAAAGTTAAATGAACTGTCAGCAACTTTCACGGATTCAAGTCGCAGGGGAATCAGTTTCTTAAAAACTGCACGCCAGTCCTGCCCCTGCCCCAGATCCTCTTTCTTTTCATCCTTGCTGTCGCTTAAAACAATTTTGGCTCTTTGAACGGAAAGATCCCCCAGAAATTCTTTTTTCAGCAGGGCCCGCCAAGCGATGGAAAGATCCAGCTGTTCGGCCGAGATCAAGGGCTGCTCGGGGTTGGCTCCTTTCTTCCAGATCTTCAGACCTTCGATCTGATAGGCCCCGCGATACAGGGTCAGATCAAAATCGTCGATGCGGCCTTCATAGTTTTCCATTTTATTGCCAAGATACCAGTTGATGCCGTACTTCATCCCCGCAGGCAGGAATGCCCGCGCCACAACCAGCAGCAACACCACACCCAAAATCACTTTGCCCGTTGTTCCGAGTTTATTGAAATATTTCATTGCGAACCTCCAATCACGGGGCCAGATCCAAAACACCATTATGAGCCCACCCCAAAGAATGAAAAAGGATCTGTCCCCGTTTTTGAGGAAAGACATTACTTCCGGTCGCGTATTTCATTCTGAAGCAAAGACAGCAGTTCCTGCGCCGACACACTTTGCGCAGAGGCACCTCTTCGCTGCAGACTGAACTTCCCGGCCTGCAGTTCCTTGTCGCCGATCACCACAACTGAATGCACTTTCTCCTGCCAGCATTCGGCCATTTTGCGCGACAGGGATTCTGCGCGATCATCGACACGGACCCGGATGAAAGAATTATGTAACAGCAAACGAAGACCTTCAGCCGCTTCCTGGTGCCGGTCTGCCAAAGGCACAATGCGCACCTGTTCCGGCGACAACCACAACGGGAAGGCTCCTTGATATAGCTCAATCAGCAAAGCCACCATACGTTCATGTGATCCCAGCGGTGCCCGGTGCAAAATCACCGGTCGCTCTTTATGACCCTCTTCATTTATGAACGACAGATCAAAGCGCTCAGCACTGATAAAGTCCACTTGCACAGTGGAGGCACTTTCCTCTTTGCCATGCACGGACATGATTTGCACATCAATCTTGGGACCATAAAAGGCCGCTTCACCAGGGGCTTCAAAAAATGGCAGACCACTTTCCACCAAAACCTCGCGCAAGATACCCTCGGCCCAATCCCACAGCGGATTCGCCACATACTTTTGCGAAGCCTCTTCAGCCTCCACACCGCGGGACAGGCGCAGGCGGTAATCGGAGATCCCCAAGATCCGGTAAGCCTTCTGGTACATCTCAAGCACCTTGTGAATCTCGACTTTCACCTGATTTTGTCGCACGTAAAGATGCGCATCGTTCTGACAAAGACCGCGGACCCGCATCAGCCCGGAAAGCGCCCCGGAGCCCTCGTAACGATAGACCTGACCGTATTCCGCCAACCGCAACGGCAGTTCGCGATAGCTGTGCAATTTGGCTGAAAAAATTTTGTGATGATGCGGGCAGCACATGGGCCTTAAACGATAGCGCACGTTTTCAAGATCCATCGATGGATACATGGAATCTTCGTAGTAAGGCAGATGCCCGGACTGATGATAAAGATCCTCTTTGGCCAGATGCGGGCTGACCACACGCTGGTACCCGGCCAGGAATTCCAATTCCCGCGCCAGCTTTTCAAGCTCATCACGAATCACCACCCCGGCAGGAAGCCACAATGGCAGCCCTGCGCCGATGGATTCATCACTATGGAAATACGAAAGATACTGATTCAACTCACGATGATCTTTTTGGACATGACAGGACCCGGCCTGTCCTTTTTTAAAGGAAGACATAAATAAATCTCTCTCCGCTTCAGCGGATCTTAAAATTTTATAAAAATATGGAAAAATGCGTCGGGGCCGCCAGTTGGGCGGCCAATAGATTATAGACCCCTACGGGGTGGTCGCCGGGGTGGCGAAAACAAGAATGAGGCTGAAAGACAGGTCAAAGCTCATAAAAATGACAATAACACAAAGCTTCCTGCCCGGACCAATCGAACTTTTTTAGATTTCCCATAAGAAATACCGGCACCTGACCTTGCCAAACCGGGCCCCCGGCCCCAAATTGACTGCATTAAGGAGAAACCATGGCCAAGCAGGTTCAAAACTTTAACGCTGAAATCAAACAACTTCTGGATATCGTGATCCACTCCCTTTATTCGCACAAAGAGATCTTTTTGCGCGAACTTTTGTCCAACGCGTCTGATGCGATCGACAAACTGAAATTCAACTCTTTGACTCACCCGTCTTTGCTTCCGGAAAACTGGCAGCCGGCGATCCGCCTGGAGCCAAACTCTGAGACCAAGACCCTGAAGATCATCGATAACGGTATCGGCATGACCCAGGAAGAAGTTGTCGAGTTCATCGGCACCATCGCCCGTTCCGGCGCCAAAGCCTTCATGCAGATGAATGCGGAAATGAAGACCAAACCGGAACTGATCGGTCAATTCGGTGTGGGCTTCTATTCTGCTTTTATGGTCGCGGACCGCGTGACCCTGCACACACAAAAAGCTGGCAGCAATGACGGCACGGTGTGGGAATCCATGGGGGATGGAACATATTCACTGGACAGCGTTCCCCGTCCGGAAGGCACTGGCACCACCATCACTTTGCACATGAAGGACTTCAAGGAAGAAGACGAAGTCCAGAATTTCACCGACAAGTGGGTCCTGAAATCCCTGGTGAAAAAGTATTCTGACTTTATCGCTCACCCAATCAAGATGATGGGCGAAACGGAAGAAGAAACACTGAACTCGCAAAAAGCTCTTTGGTTGAAATCCCCATCCGAAGTGACCAAAGAAGAATACAAGGAATTCTATCAGCATTTGACCCATGACTGGAACGAGCCTCTGCGCACGGTTCACTATCGCGCGGAAGGCACGATGGAATTCAATGCCCTTCTTTATGTTCCTGGCAAAAAGCCATGGAACTACAACATGCGCGACATGGAATACGGCCTGAGCCTTTACATCAAGCGTGTGTTTATCATGGCTGACTGCAAAGACCTTCTGCCTCCTTACCTGCGTTTTGTAAAAGGCCTGGTGGACAGCAGTGATTTGTCTTTGAACGTATCCCGTGAATTGCTTCAGCAGGACCGTCAGGTCACGCAGATCCGCAAGAACGTGACCAATAAGGCTCTTTCCACTTTGAAAGATCTTTTGACCAAAGAGCGCTCAGCTTATGAAGACTTCTGGACTGAATTTGGTGCGACTTTGAAAGAAGGTCTGCCGTCCGACGCGGCTAACAAAGAAAAGCTTCAGGATCTGTTGCTGTTCCACTCCACGTCCTCTGACAAGATGACGACTATGGATGAATACGTGGCGCGCATGAAAGAAACCCAGAAGGATATTTACTATATTACGGGCGATTCCCTTTCCCAGGTTTCAAACAGCCCGTACCTTGAGAAGCTGAAAGAAAAAGGCTTTGAGGTTCTGTTGCTGGTGGATCCGGTGGACGAATGGGTTGTCGATGCTTTGAGTGAATTCAAAGGCAAAAAACTGCAATCCATCATGCGTGAAGGTCTGGACCTGGACACGGCTGAAGAAAAACAGCAAAAGGAACAGGAAAAGAAACAGGCCGAAGTCACTTTGAAACCTGTATTGGAATCCATGAAGAAGACTTTGGAAAGCGATGTGAAAGACGTGGTTCTTTCAGACCGCTTAACGAACACCCCAGCGTGTCTGGTGGCTTCTTCTGCCGACCCTTCCGCACACATGCAAAAACTGATGGCGCAAATGGGGAAAGAGTACGCGGGTCAGCAGGTCAAACGCATCATGGAGATCAACCCGAACCACCCGGTGTTTGAAAAGATGCTGAAGGCTTCTCCAGAGCAGCAAACCAAATGGGCGGAAATCCTTTATGCCCAGGCTTTGCTGACCGAAGGCTCCAACCTTCCCGACCCAGTGAAGTTCTCTCAGCAGATCGCGGAACTGATGGTGCAGGCTGCGGATAGTACCAAACACTAATCCGGCCCTGCCCGGACAGTGCTGGAGTAACTAAAAGGGCTCCCTCCGGAGCCCTTTTTCATTTCTTCATTTACAAATCTTTGATGAATTTCAGCATCTCGGCCGCATGGCCCTGTGCTTTAATTTTACGGAACTCCCCGACCAGTTTCTGATCTTCGTCGATCACGAACGTGCTGCGCTCAATGCCCATCACTTTCTTGCCGTACATGTTCTTTTCTTTGATGACATCAAACAGCTGGCACAGCTCTTCATCTTCGTCGGACAAAAGTTCAAACTTGAAATCATACTTGCAGATGAACTTGTCATGGGACTTCAGACTGTCGCGGGAAACACCAAAGACCACGGCATTTTGCTTTTTAAATTGCGCCAGAAGATCGTTGAATTCAATGCCTTCTATCGTGCAGCCCGGAGTGCTGTCCTTCGGGTAAAAATAAAGCACGACCTTTTTCCCCTTCAACGAAGACAGACTCAATGTCTCTCCGCTGGAGGATGGGATTTTGAAGTTAGGGACTTTTTTACCAAGTTCAATTTTAGCGGCCATTGGGAATTCCTTGTGGTTGTTCTTGAGGGGGCAATTGCTGTTGCTGAGATTCGTCTTGCGGCTCCGGCACCGGCGGATTGTTCGGATCATAGCCTTCCGGGAAACCTTCATTCGAAGGGTCCGCGTTTTCAGGCGGCACTTCAATCATGTCCATTCCCGGGTTCTGACTGCGCTGACGCTGCAACAACACATCCGGATCCACGTCACGTCCCGCGGGCATTCCAAGCTCTGGATTCCTTGGGTGCAGAGGTTCATTGCTGGCAGGAGCCTGGCCTGACGGCATCGAAACAGGACCACCCGCCTTCGGCGCACCCGGCGCAGGTGTTACCCCAGGAGCCGGTGCCGGAGCCACAGGTGGCTCTTCTGGCGCGTACAATTCCGTTTCAGTGACGGTGATCTTTCCTTCCATCGGAACATCGGCTTCGATCTTGCGGATGTCCGTCAGATTCTCATAAACTTTTCCGCGCAATTTAATCAGATTTTTACCGGATTTTTGATAATCATAGACATCCAGGCGGATCATTTGCTCTTTGGTGCGATCTTGAGCCCAGTCTTTGCAATTTAAGCTCTCAAGCTTTTCTTTCCCCTTCAGTGAACAGTGAATCTGGCGGTTCAATATGCCGGCCCCCAGACCCAGGACCTCCTGCAGATTCTCGGGGTAAAAAATCAGATTCAGCTCGCCCTCTTTCGGAACATCAAAACTGGCAATGCGCTTGGCGTCGGCTTTATCGCTGCACTTTTCAAAGACCTCGCCTTTTTGCGGGTATCCCAAAAGCCCCAGCACGTCGCGTTTCACGAGATAACGATCACAGCGGAACATCGACTTGTTGGTCAGTTTGATGTTTTGTGAGGCCAACAATGCTCTTTGAACTTTCCCAAAGGGTGATTTGCTGATCGGGGGACGTGCTGCGGTCAAAACCCACCACGCCTCACGATGAATACCGTCGGCTTCAGCCAGATAGCGCACCAGCACATCCAGACTTTTATCTCTAGGGGCGGAATCTTCTGCCTTCGGAGTGAGCACTTTGACGACTTTTTCTTCCACAACGGGCCCGTCTTCTTTCTTCCAGAAACAGGAGGAAAGCCCCAGCGCAGTCAAAGAAAGAATAATCAGGCAGCAAAGCTTCATACCTAGAGTCTTGCAAATAGGCCCTGTGAAAACAAGAATTTACTTTACCTCGTTTGAATCTTTACTCTAAACTTTCTAAGAATCAAATTGAAGCACTTTTGCAGGAGGTTCTCATGGAAAGAATTTGGCTTAAGAATTACCCGAAAGGCGTTCCCCACGAGGTGGATCTTTCCAAATATGGATCACTGGTGGATGTCTACGAAGAAGCCATCGGCAAATTCAAGACTAAAAAAGCTTTCACCAGCATGGGAGTCAGCCTCACCTTCAGCGAACTGGATCGCAAAGTGGATCAGTTTGCCTCTTTCCTGCAAAACGAGCTGAAACTGAAAAAAGGCGACCGCATCGCCATTCAGATGCCAAACCTGCTGCAGTTCCCGATCGTGGCTTTTGCGGCTCTGCGCTCAGGCCTGACTATCGTGAACACCAATCCGCTGTACACAGCCAAAGAGATGCGTCACCAGTTCAAGGACTCTGGCGCCAAAGCCATTGTGATTCTGGCAAACTATGCCCATCTGCTTCAGGAAATCCTGAAAGAAACGGACATTGAAAGTGTTGTGATCACGGAAGTCGCCGACCTGTTCCCGACTCCGAAAAGAATCCTGGTGAACTCGGTTGTGAAGTACATCAAAAAAATGGTTCCGGCCTATCACCTGCCGCAGGCCTACACCTTCCGTCAGGCTTTGGAACTGGGCGCGATGAAACCATCATCCAAAGTTCCAACAAGTCTTGAAGACGTCGCCTTCCTGCAATACACCGGCGGTACGACGGGTGTGGCAAAGGGTGCGATGCTGACCCACAGAAATGTCGCAGCGAACATGCTGCAGATCTGCGACTGGATGAAACCAAAATTGCGCGAAGGTGAAGAGGTCGCAATTGCGGCTTTGCCAATGTATCACATCTTTGCTTTGACCCTGAACTGTCTGGGCCTGCTTCGTTACGGCAGCGAAAACGTGCTGATCTTGAATCCGCGCGACATCCCGGGCTTTATCAAAGAACTTAAAAACACTCCATTCACCGTGATGGCGGGCGTGAACACGCTGTTCAACGCTTTGATGAACAACCCGGCTTTCACCACCATTGATTTCACTCGTGTGAAAGTCAGCGTGGCAGGCGCTATGACACTGCAAAAACCTGTGGCAGAAAAATGGATGGAACTGACCAAGTCCGTGATTGTGGAAGGTTACGGCTTGACCGAGGCTTCTCCAGTTGTGTGCTGCAACCCGATTGACGGCACTGACCGCGTGGGCACGATCGGCCTGCCCTTCCCAAGCACAGACATCATGCTGATTGATGATGATGGCAAAGAAGTTGCCCTGGGAGAGCCAGGTGAACTTGTCTGCCGTGGTCCTCAGGTGATGGCCGGCTATTGGAATCGTCCTGATGAAACCGCCCAGGTTCTGAATGACGGCTGGCTGAAAACCGGTGACGTGGCTGTTGCTGATGCGGATGGTTTCTTCAAAATCGTGGATCGCAAAAAAGACATGATCCTGGTTTCCGGCTTCAACGTCTACCCGAATGAAGTGGAAGAGGCCATCGCGTCCCACCCAGGTGTCCTGGAAGTGGCGGCTATCGGCGTGGTCGACCAGCACTCTGGCGAAATCGTGAAGGCCGTGGTCGTGAAAAAAGATCCAAATCTGACAGCCGAAGACGTGATTGCTCATGCCCGCAAGAGTTTGACGAACTATAAGGTTCCGCGTCTGGTGGAATTCCGCACTGAGCTTCCGAAAACGAATGTCGGAAAAATCCTGCGTCGCGCTTTGCGTGACAATGTGAAATAGTTTTTCGCCAAGTTAAAAAAGAAAAAGCCTGATAAGGAAACTTATCAGGCTTTTTTTGTTTTTGAGCTGCTTCAGCTGAAGTGCCTGCCGGCACCTCAGCTCTGCCCGGCGAGGCCGGATTAAGCCTTTTTATTCCAGGATGCGCACCAAGCGTCGCCGTAGACAAGTTTGCCAGCGAAGATTGTGCAAGTGCCGGCCTCTTTGCCGTTGCGGGATTCTTTTTTCGCATAGAAGCCGCAAGTCGTGCAGTTGTTGCCTTTGGCTTCAGGAGCTTTTTTGTAGTCCTCAACGTACTTTACAGCTTTTGCCACGGAGTCATTGGGATCAACCAACGGCATTCCACCTGCAGCAGCGCCACCAGCAGCCGGAGCAGCTCCGCGTTTTTTCTGAGCCTGTGCAGAAGAAGAGAAAACAGCGTTCAAAGCTGTTGGTGCAACTACGGCCACACCTGTGATTTTCGCAAGAGTCGTGAAGAAACCACGGCGATTCATTTTAGTCTCAATCATTGATGCCTCCATCATTTGGTTTTCAACTAGACACTACCTGAAATCACTTGGTTTTCAATTGGAAAGACGAAATTTGACGGGTTTGCACCGAAAAAATCTGACCTAAGTTATGAAGATTGCAACGAAATGTTGCGTCATCTACCACAAAAGGTGGCCTTGACGGGGGCGACTTTAGACCATCCCCCCTGAGCTCTAGGCGTGTTTGTGACAAAGACAGGCGCGACGATTCAGAATGTGGGCCACAATCAAAAGCACACTTCCAATGATGGTCACGATATCGTGCTCCATCACTTCCACCCATTCATGCGGAAGCACCGAAGCCGCCGCAATCATCGAAAGCCCCAGCACTCCCAAAGACAATACTCCGGCCTGACGGTGGTGTTTGTAACCGCTCCAGAATGCAAACAGGCCCACTGGCATAATCACCACGGCCATCAGGATATGCACCCATTCTGCGTGGAAGAATTCTCCCATCACCGGCAAAGTCAGGATCAACAGCGGCGTGACCAGACAATGAATCGCACACAACGAAGAAAGCACAATCCCGATACGATCCCAGGTCAGCGTCTTTTCTTCAAAGACCTCGTGCTGGGTGTGATCCACCTCACAGCAGGAATCATGTGATTTGCCGGTGTTGACAGAGCTTGGGTTCAGGATTGTTTCGTCCACGGATACCGCCTTTGGAATCCCCTTTGTCTCCTAAATGCAAGTTACTGTCAACTAGATTACCTTTTGCGTTTCCCCTTGGAAAAGAAGATAAGGAACAAGTGAGCACTCCATTCATTCCACCAATTTACGAACTGGGGCCTGATTTCTATGATGAAGTCCGCCCTGCTGTATTCCCCAAGGCCCTGTTGCGATATCGCAACCAGGACGCCGCAGAAAGCGTAGGGCTGGGGCTGCTGACCCCGCAGGAGTGGCAGAAACACTTCTGGGCCTTTGAGAGCCTTCCTCAGAATATCAAAACACCCTTGGCCTTGCGCTACCATGGCCATCAGTTCCGCAGCTACAATCCAGACCTAGGTGACGGAAGAGGCTTTTTGTTCGCCCAAGTCCGCGACCAAGACCGTCTGTTGGACCTGGGCACCAAAGGCAGCGGAACCACCCCCTATTCCCGTCGCGGCGACGGACGCCTGACTTTGAAAGGCGCCTTCCGCGAAATCCTGGCGACAGAACTTTTGCAATCTTATGGCGTGAACACCAGCAAAACATTTTCAGTGTTTGAAACGGGCGAAAGCCTCGAACGCCACGATGAACCCTCACCCACCCGCGCCGGTGTTTTAGTACGCCTAAGCCACAGTCACATCCGCTTTGGAACCTTCCAGCGACTGGCATTTTTCAATCAGACCGACAACATCAAGAAACTGCTGCACTACTGCGTGCGCCATTACTATCCACACCTGACCGGATTTAGCGAAGCTGAACTGGCCGCCGAGTTCCTGCGTGCCGTTTCCCAGAAAACCGCCGAAACCGTCGCCGCCTGGATGATGGCGGGATTTGTTCACGGAGTTTTGAACACCGACAACATGAACATCACGGGTGAAAGTTTTGACTATGGCCCCTACCGCTTCCTGCCGGTTTACGACCCGGCCTTCACCGCAGCGTACTTTGATCAGAGCGGCCTTTACTGTTTTGGCCGCCAGCCTTCGGCGGTCCTGTGGAATCTGCATCAACTGGGTGGCGCACTGAAAACGGCCTATCCCGAACTTGCCGTTCCCGAGCTTTTGGAGGAATTCGGCGACACCTTCAACGTGGAGGTGCAAAACCGCCTGCTGAAACGCCTGAACCTGAAAAATCCACTGCAGGAAATCACCGCCATTCATGACCTGAATGCGGAACTGGTCTCAGGAATTTTCCAATTCATGGACACGGAAAAAGGCGCCTTTGAACAAACCCTGTATGACTTGCATTCCGGCGCCTCGCCAGAGCGACTGCACAGATCCGTTCAAAAAGACCTTTATCAAAAAGAATCTTTTAACAACTTACGCGAGACTCTGGCCTGCTTTGAAATCGAAGACGAAGACAAAGCCCGCCACAGTTACCTGCAAACCGGCAAAGCCTGCGCCCTGGTCATTGATGAACTGGAGGCTCTGTGGGCCCCCATCGCCGAACAGGACGACTGGGGACCGTTTGAAAGGAAGCTGCTTGAGATTCGCAGCTTCCGCGGACTTTACGGCTGATAACCGGTGATCTTCGCAAGTTTTGCGCGGAACCACGCTTTGAAATCCTCCACGAAACCAAAGGCCGCAGGAACGATCAAAAGCGTCAGCAAAGTCGAGCTGATCAGACCGCCGATGATGGCGACACCCATGGAGGTTCTCATTGCTGAGGCCTCATTCAGTCCGATGGCAATTGGAATCATCCCGGCAATCAATGCCAAAGACGTCATCAAAATCGGACGAAGACGCGTGCGGCAGGCTTTAATGATCGCCGTATTGCGCTCGACACCCTCGTGGATCAGATGATTGGTATAATCCACAAGCAGGATCGAGTTCTTCGCCACAACCCCCAACAGCAGGACGATACCTATCAGCGAGAAGATATCGATGGTCTTGCCAAACATCAACAGCGCCAGGAAGGCCCCGGTCATAGCCAGGGGCAGTGCCAGCAAAATCGTGAACGGCGTGATAAAGCTTTCGTACAAGCTCGCCAGCACCAGATAGATGAACGTCACTCCCAGAATAATTGCCAGGAGCATGTTCTCAATCAGTTCCTTAAAGTCATCCGCCTGACCCTTGAAGGCAAAGTCCACACCCGGAGGTGGCGGCATTTCCTTTTTGATGATTCTTTCAACTTCGGCCGAAATATTCCCCAGAGCCCCACCCTTGGCCAGGTTCCCGGAAATCTGAATATAACGACCTTTGTTCATGCGGTTGATCTGCGAGAACCCGGAGGCATTTTCCCCCTGAGCAATGCGTGAAAGAGGAATCATGTTGTAGTTCGCATTCGGCACCAGTGTCGTATTGAACTGACTGCGCAGATCGCGGTACATTTCCTCAAAGCGCACGCGGATTTTATAGTCGATGCCGTTCTCGCGATAGATCGCCTGCTCGTTACCCTCAGTACGATTGCGCAGCTCGGCTCCCGCTGTCACAGTGGAAACACCCAGAGCCTCGGATTTCTTACGGTCAAACACCACGTGGAACTCCGGTTTCCCAGAGCGGAAGTTCGTATCCACATCCACCAGACCCGGGATCTTTTTCATGCGCTCCACCAACTTGGTGGCATAAGCATTCAACTGATCCAGATCCTCGCCCTGAATATTCACGTTCAGCGGTTTTTCGCCCGAGTTCACGGCATCAATATCACCAATGGAAACAATGGCGTCTTTTTCAAACTGCGGGAACTTTTTGCGCACCGACTCTTTATAGTCCGTGGTGTTCATGCTGCGGTTTTTGCGTTCCACCAGGCGGATGAACATCGTCGATTTATTCGACTCATTGTTGGAGTTTCCAACAATCGTCATGACCATGTCCACGGCAGGATCATTTTCAAAGATCTTTTCAACTTTTTCCGTGAACTTGCTGGTCGCCATCAGGGAGCTTCCCACTGGAAGCTCGACATTCACCACAAATTCACCATTATCCGCCGCCGGCAGGAATGTCGCCGGAATAAAGGCCAAAGTCCCCAAAGAAGCCACGAAGATCACAACCCCACCTGCCAGAATCTTTTTCGGATTCCCCAGGGTGTATTTCAGGGCTTTTTCATACCATTCTTCCAGCCAGGTCTGAAACTTATCAAACGCTGTCAACATGCGGCCGACAATGCCGGTGCCTTTGACGTGCTCGTTCGGGTGCGCCATATATGCTGACAACATCGGCGCCACGGTGAAGGCATCAAACAGGGAAATCAACATCGTAAAGACGACGGTCAGACCGAATTGTTTGAAGAACTGCCCCACGATCCCCTGCAGGAACGAGATAGGACCAAACACCGCGATCACCACGAGAGTCGTGGCGATAACAGCCATCGCCACCTCTTTGGTTCCATCCAATGCGGCATCTTTGGGTTTTTTACCCATTTCCAGATGTCGGAAGATATTTTCCCGCACGACGATCGCATCATCGATCAAAAGTCCCACCGCCAGGGAAAGCGCCAGCAAGGTCATCAAGTTGATGGAAAAACCCATGGCCCACATGATGACAAATCCACCCAAAAGGGAGTTTGGCAAAGCCATGGCCGTGATAAAGGTTGAACGCGCGGAGCCCAGGAAGAAGAACACGACGATGACACAAAGGATGATACCGATGATGATGGATTCCTTCACGTCATACACGTTCATCTGAATCGGACGAGAGGTGTCTCGCACCATCGTCACAGAGCCTTTCAGGCCTTTTTCCTTCAGCATCGCATTGACGGTTTCGATGTTCTTTTTCACCGCCTCTGCCACAGCCACGGTGTTGGCACCACGCTGTTTGTACACGTTCATCAGCAGGGCACGCTTCCCTTTCACACGGCCCATGGTTTTTTGGTCTTCAAGACTTTTAACGACTCTGCCGACATCCTTCACCAGGATGGCTTTGTCCGAACCCACGAAATTGACATTCACTTCCTCAATTTGTTTCAGGGAATCAAACTCCCCGTTGGTTCTTAAAGTCGTTTCATCGATGGGGTTTTCAATTTTACCGATGGGAATGTCTTTAGAGGTGTCAATCACACGCTGGGAAACCTGCAGCATCGAAATCTTGCGATCCTGCAGCTTGTTCTTGTCGACCAGAACGTGAATTTCCTGTTTGCGACCGCCAAAGATGTCCACCTGCCCCACGTCTTTGATCCGTTCAAAGCGCGGCTTGATGACTTCATTGGCAAGGTCATAGGCCGCCCCCTCGTCCAGTTCCGTCGTCACCGCCAGGGTCACGATCGGTTGATCGGCCGGGTCAAACCGGCGAATGACCGGCTCATAAATTTCAGACGGCAGGTCACGGCGGATATTGCCGATGCGGTTGCGCACCTCCTGCTCGACCTCTTTGATGTCCGTCCCCAGCTGGAACTCCAGAATGATGACGGCGACACTGTCGAGGTTGTTGGATCGCAGGGTCTTCAGACCCGAGATACTGCCCACTTCATCTTCAATCAGTTTTGAAACCTGTTTTTCCAGATCCAAAGGTGACGCCCCTGGATAGGTCACTTGCACAAACAGAATCGGGAAAGTCACATCCGGGAACATGTCCACCGGCATTTTGCGCAGCGAGAACGCCCCCAGGATCAGCATCAGAATAACGATACAGGAAATAAAAATAGGTCGTTTAATCGAAAGACCAGGCAAATTCATATTATTTCTCCTCCCGGTTGTTTTCATCCAGTGTGACGAACAAGCGGGCCTGAGCCTCCATCTTTCTTTGTTCTGATTTCAGTCTGGTCAAAGTCAGCTCTGCATCCGCGGCATCTTCTTCCGCATTGATCACATTGGCCGTGATCGAACGGCCCTTGTTGAACAAATCCGTCTGAGCCTTGGCGGCATCAGTCTGCAGACGCGCAATGAGCGAGGCGGATTCAATCCGCTTGTTCATCTCGGAATAACGACGATTCAGCTCGATCCACGAGCTTTCGCTGTCCAGGATCTTTCTTTCACTTTGCAACTGGGCGGCCAAAGCATCTTTGCGGGCCGCTGACTGGGCAGATCCTTTGACGTCCGTGTCGAACAAATAGATCAGATTCAGACCCACCTTCCAGGTCGGAAGTTTGCTGTCCGTCCATTTGGAGGTCGCATCCGGAATGCTTTTGTCCGGCTGGAAGTTGTTGGTGTTGTAGGATCCTGAAAGCACCAGATCCGGACGATAGCCGTCTTCTGTTTCTTTAGCCACCAAGGACATGGCCCGGGCATTCAATGAAGACAGATAAGCCTCCAGTGCCACAACCTTGCCGCCATTGCCATCCACCATCGAGTTCAAAGCGCGTGAGCGGGAAATATCCCCGGAAATTTCCGGCATCGCTTCATCATCGCGCAGCTCAAGATAGTCGCGGATCTGTCTTTTTGCCGCCGCCAGATCATCCTCCGCCGAAACCAGTTGCAACTGGCGAGCGGCGACCAAAGCCTGAGCCGACAACAAGTCAGCACGGTCACTGATGCCATCGTTCACACGACGGCGGGTCCAGGATTCAATACGACGGGCCCGCTCCAAAGAAGCGCGGCCGATGCGCAGGTTTTCATTCTGATAGACATAATCCCAATACGCGGCTTCCGCGCTGACCAGCAGGACTTTTTTCTGCAAGTCGAATCTGCCGACCTCGGCCGTCGCCACGGCTTCCTGACGATCCTGGCGCAACCTGGTGGCATTACCAAAAGAGTTCTTCCACAAGGACTGACTCAAACCCAGTCCCAGGGTGCCATAGGAGAATTTTTGAAAACTGGGATTTAATAGCGCCCCTTCATTCTCAACTTCCGTGGCGTTGGCGGTCACAGCCACATCGGTGCCAGAGGAAAATCTTTTGGCAAGTCCCAGCTTCAAATCCGTGGCGGTGGTCTGAGTTCCCCCCAGTTGCGCAAACTGACCCAACGGGCTTTTGTCATTCAGATAGCCCACTCCCGCAGTGAAAACCGGGACCAGTTCAATGTCACCGGAGACACGACGGTCTTCCGCCGCCTCTTTGGAAACATCAAAAGCCTGAATGGATTTGTTCTTGTTGATGACAGCCTGAAGATATTCCTGAAGATTCATCGCCAGCGCTTGCGGTTGCCATAGGCCGACCAGAAGTCCGAGCAGAAGTCCTAAAAGGGCGCCCTTTTTCATTTTTCAATTTCCTTCCGAAATGCACTTTCGAAGGAAAAAGTAATTTAGCAGACTATCCAAATCAAAACATTTAATGATTTGAACTCATCCCGACGGGGGTGCGTAAATCCATCTGCTCCAAACGAAAAAACCCCGCAGACTGCGGGGTTTTGAAAAGACTGACAAGCGCAACCCGGGCTGCACTATTTTGCTGCAGCAGCCTCTTCCTTCTTCGCACAATCAGCGCATCCACCTTTTTTCGTAGCACACTCAGTGCCGGAACAAGCGGACTTTTCAGCCTTCGCCCCACCACAGCCACAATTTTCGTGGTTGTGTGCCTTGTGTGCACAAGAAGCCAAACCCAAAACCAAAACAGATGACAGCAAAAGCATTTTCATGGAACCAATCCTCCAAAATAGTGAGCTTTAAGCTTAGCGACAGCCCTTGCCACGGGGCAAGCAAACAGCCCGACTTCTGGTCCTCAAACCGCGAAATCAGTGACAATTTGCGCCAATCCTTTTCCCTTTTTACCGACAATCCAGGCGGAAATTCCCTTAAAAATGCGCAAACTTACAGCATTCACACGTTCCGTCGGGAACTTAATGCAAGGTGGCTAAATTGAACGGAATCCTGACAAAATGAATTCTTGAAACTGCCTCCGATCTGGGGCTTAATGGGTCCGATTCGCGGAGGGGGAACCGAGAATGAAACAATTAAAACTGAAGACAGCCAGCTTGCAGTTTGTGACCGTTATTATGGTCGCAATGTCCGCAGCTCCTGTGTATGCAGCCCCCGCCACCGCAGCTCCCGCCCACGAATTCTTTACTGTGGACGAGGAAAACCTGGAATCAGACACCACCCGCAGAAAAGAATACTCTTTCATGGAGTACACACCTGAATTTGGACCTCACCAGTTCATCCAGGGTCTTAAAAAAGTGGTGATCAACCTTCTGAAGTGGACTCTTCACGAAGAAGCTCCTCCCACGCCAGAAGAAAAATACATGCGCAAACTTCACTTCGGACGCTGGATCAATGATCCTACGGACGACACCTGCATGAACACTCGTGCAAAAGTGCTGGTTCGCGACTCCAATCAGGAAGTCACTTACCGCGGCAACAGACAGTGCGTGGTGGATTCCGGCCACTGGAATGATCCTTACGCTGGCAAAGAAGTCGTCGTCGCCAAAGAAATTCAGATCGACCACATGGTGCCTTTGAAAAACGCCTATGTGTCCGGCGCGTGGCAGTGGGACTATAAAACTCGCTGTCTGTATGCAAACTACATGGGCTACAAAAACCACCTGGTTGCAGCCGATGCCAGCGCCAACATGTCCAAAGGCGACCGTGCCCCCGACAAATACCTTCCCTCCAATCTGGGATACCGCTGTCAGTACGTCCGTGACTGGCTGGCGGTAAAACTGATCTGGAAGCTTAACATGACCATGGATGAAGTTCAGGCGATCCACGATGTGGTGACCAACTATGGCTGCAAAGCCTCTGACTTCAAATTCAGCAAAGCCGAACTTGAGAGCCAGCGTGAATACATCAACGCCAATCTTGATTTCTGCATGATCAATAAAAGATGATCGAGATTCTTTTCGAAGATGAGTTCTTTCTAGCCGCCGCCAAACCGGCCGGCATGCCCTCCCAGGCCACAGTTGATAAAAGCCGCCAGGACTTCTTCACCGCCCTTAAAAACCAACTGCGCAACGAACGGGGTGACGCTTTTTATCTGGCTCTGCACCACCGCCTGGATCGCGACACCTCCGGCGTGATGATCTTTGCCAAAACCAAAGAGGCCAACGAGCCCCTGGCGGATCTGTTCAAAACTCACAAGATTCAAAAAACCTATCTTTGTCTGACCAAAAGAACCCAGAAGGCGGCCGATGCCTGGGAAGTCGACAACCATCTTGTCGAGATGAAAGACACCAAACTTAAAAAAACCAAGATGGTTCGCACCCAGTCCGGGGGCGATCGCGCCTACACCAAGTTCCGCAAGCTCGAGGTTTTCCCCGAAGCCTTGCTGATCGAGGCCCAGCCCCTGACCGGACGGATGCACCAGATCCGAGTGCATCTCGCGGATAGAGGCATGGGCATCTATGGTGACGACATCTATCAAGCACCGAAAAATCCCGTGGCTCCGCGACTGATGCTCCACGCCCATGCGCTGGAGTTCACTCACCCATTCACCAAAGAATTTGTGCGTATAGAATGTGCAGTTCCTGCAGACATGGCGCAATTCATGAAGACATTGACGTTTCATTCTAAAAATGATTGAGTTGACCCTTGTGCCCCGGTGGCGAAATCGGTAGACGCACAGGACTTAAAATCCTGAGCTTCGTTTAAACGGGCGTGCCGGTTCAAGTCCGGCCCGGGGCACCATTCCCTCTCCAAATTTCTTCGGACAGTCCTCGTTCTTTTTTGCTTCGGTTACATTTTGTTGATTGATGGGTTCAATGATTTTTCGTTGGCTTCGTGTTGGCTACAAAGGCCTGCGGAACTTGAAATTTGGAGAGGGAATGGTGCCTCGTCTAAATTTACCTGCTTTTTTGCACCCGAATTGATTTACCCCTGGTAAGAACGAAAAGCAAAATCACATATTAGTGGAATAGAGATAGGGCCACAAGGTAAACTGAAAAACAAAACAGGATGCCTTTAGTGAATCAGAAGATTTTAAACTCTCATAATATTTTTTTAGTGGATGCAATCGGAGCCCTCTTAAGCCTGGTTTTGACGGCAGGGATTTTACCACTGCTTTCCAATTGGACGGGACTTCAGCCAAATGTTCTGTATTTCTTAGCGGTGTTCCCGCTTCTTTACTGCGTGTTTTCGTTTGTCTGCTACAAGCTGACCAGCAGAAGAACCTGGATGCTTTTGGCCATCATCTTTGCCAATGTCCTTTATGCCCTTGTTTCAGGGACCGTGATGCTGACTGTTCAGGGAATCACCACGTGGGGCTATTCATTCCTGTTGGCTGAAATCCTGGTCTTGCTCGGGGTTGTGCTCATCGAGTGGTCGGTGTACCGCAGATCCTTTGGCAAAACTGCGATCTGATCTAAGGCATTTTGAAAATCATAAAATTCAACCTGGCGCCGTGACTGCTTACAAAACCCAGACTGTAGCTTCCGGTCTTGGCAAACTCAAAGCGCAGGGCTTTGCTGACGGTACCGCAGTCACGGATCTTACCAAAATCCACCGGATTAAAAGAAGTGCCTGAAGCAAGTTCAGTCACATCCATGCGTGGATAGGCATCTGATACAATCACATAAGATCCGGGTGTCGCGACGTCGAACTTCACAAAACCGTTTGAGCCGGACCCACCCGACATCAACGACAATTCGATCCGCTGGCCCGTGGCAACAATGGGCCCCCTCGCCTGTTCAACACTCGCGGACACCTTTGTTCCGTCACTGATCCAGACTCTATACGCTTCGGCGGAAAAATTACGGGAAGCTTTACAACCTGCGGGAACGTCAGCGGCCAGCGAAGTGCTTCCCAGCAGTAACGAAAAGATAAATAAAATCACAGTCTGTGTCCTTTGGGAAAAAGTATGAAAAGTGGATTTCATGGAAGCTGCTTCCTCAGCAAAATCTTAAGCCCGAGTTTTCCCAGAAAACAAGTGAAAGACACTGCCAACATCGAAAAATGACGCTGGCAGTGCGCCAAGTCCGGCAACATAAACGGTTGCTCCACGTCCCATCCTTTGCCTATAGTTTTGTACAGGGGGAACAACATGAAGATACAACACCTGCTGCTGATCGCGGCTCTGGCTCTAACTGCTTGCACCAAGGTTGAAGAAGAAGTCCCGTCCATCAAGGCCGAATTCCAGCAAAAGTACGAATTCGTCATGGCCTCTTTTGATTCCACCATTCGCACTCATGACCGCGAAAGCACTTTGGCTCCAACCCAGCAGGAGTTCCTAAACCGCCAGCTGAACGAACTTAAGGCCATCATCCCTTTGCGTGGCATGACCGAAGCCCGCAGCTATGACTCGTTGACAGAAAATCAGGCCCTGCGTGCTGACAGCTCGCAAGTGGGACTGGTGATCAACCGGGTGAACGTATGGCAGATCTGCCGTCAGATGAGCTCTTTAGGTGTTGGAACTTTGCAGATGGGCGGATACTCTTTGCCAATCAATGCCAACCCTAGCTCGGCCTACACGGTAAACTCTGATTATTTCAACTATGATGTCTATGCAGCCCAGTACCAGGCGCAACCGCAAAAGACGATCCCAGCCCCCGCGGTCATGCACTGGGAAAACACCGTCAGCAATCCCGGCCAGTGCTACAGCGCCCGCATTCTGGTTGAATACGGCCTGCCTCATGAAACCGTAAAAAAGTCCCTGATCGAATGGCGCCAGAACATCGCAAGCATTCAAGGGCGCTTGGAACAGCTCGCCCGAGAAAGAGCTCCGGCAAACTATCCACTGGGACATCAGCTGATGGTGGAATCACAAAAACTGAAAGAGGCTTTCGACAAACTGCCTTAAACACAAAAGCCGCCTCAACAGCGGCTTTTTCTTTCCCCCCCCGCCAACAACTCTCATTACAATAATCGCTGGAAAGCAAGTTTTCAGCCCGTTGCACTTTTTGTCCTTCAAGCAAGAAGCCCCCTCTCCAGATGTTACTGAATGCAAAGCAGCTGGCCCAGAGCTTGAATCTTTATCTCATTGGCAGAGAGAGCCCTCGTAAGTCTCATTTTGAGACAGAGAAAAAGAACATAAAAAGGAGAGAAACCCATGAAAAGAACAATCACTTTGTCGGTCACCGCCGTTATGATTTCCCAAAGCGTTGCCTTAGCACAAGTCGACCGCACTGCCGAGGTCGCGGATCAAGCCATTGCCCAAGCCCAGCAAAATATCTCCACTTTGCGAGTCAACCTGCAGAGCCTGGACAGTGCTCTGGCTGAAACAGCTGCCACAATTGAAGCTCGTGACAACTCGGGCGGGATCACCAACGGTATTACCATCGCAGGCGCGGCGGTCGGCCTTGGCCTGTCTGCGCTGACTTACTTTACTGCTCATACCGGCCGTGAAGGCTCCGGGATTGGGGCGATGGTGGGACTTGCAACTTCGTTGGTGGCAACAATCACTTCGATCGTTACCGGTACCGGAAGCGCCGTACTGAAAGAGGACATTGACACCGCTGCCATCGACAAGCAACTCGAAGCCCTTGAAAAAGAAATCGCCGCCAACAGCCAGGGTCAATCCAAAGAGACCTCGGCGCTGTTGATCCAGCTTTCCGCCTCGGTCTCCGGCATGCGCAGCTCTCTGCAGGCCTATCAAAAAGATGAAGATGGAACCGACCGCACCAAGTTGATGGCACATATCTCACAAGGTCTTGGAACCGCGCTGCTCTTTTATTCTGCGACACAAAGAAATGCCAGCAACAAGACCATTTTGGTGGGCGGACTGCTGCTTAGTGCCGGCAATCTGACTCGCATCGTGGCCGGCATGAGTGACTCTCAGGCCGAGATGGTTTTAAAAGAAATTAAATCCACACGCACCAGTCTGCGCACGGCGGCCATGATCCTGGAGTAACCCCTGATGCTGAAACGGACTCTTTGCTTTTTAATGGCATTAACCCTGGGACTTCCGCTGAAGACCCAAGGTTCTGCCATGCGCTGCGAGTCCGTTTTCATTCCTTCCCTGAAAGAAGTTCTGGAAACTGTCGACCGCGAAAATTCTCAGTATCTATTTGGCGGAAAATCCGTCCCGGAACACAGTCATTCCCTGTCCTGGAACCGCAAACGCAAAATCCGAAAGCTCCTAAACCAGCTGGAAATAGACAAAGTTCCCTCCCAAGCCACTCTCGAACGCCAGGCCGTGGAACTGGGTACACTTTTATTTGGCCGAAAAGATTCGCTGAACCGCTGGATCAAAAAAAATGGCGTCGAACGGATGGAGGAATCCGCCGTTCTTATTATCAAAGAAAATCTGCTGAAAGAAGGTTTGGTAAAAACCTGGGCCGACCATCACGATCCCCAATCCCTAAGCTCCCTTGCCAAAGTTCTGGACCGGGTGTGGCGCTTCCAAAACAGCCGCGTGATGGAGTTTGCCGGCATTCCTTATTGGCTCCCAAAGATCAAAGACAAGGCCATTTCCAAAGACCTGCTGTTCAAAGTACTGCGTGATGGCTACAACACCCACCAAAAAGAAATCGCCGTGGCTTTGAAGTCCCAAAACGCCCGCGATGCCTACAATACTTTTGCGCGAATTTACAAACCTGTCGTCTTTGCCCTGATCTTTATTTTTATCGTTGATAAGTCTTACGACGAGTACCGCCACGAAATCGATACCGGCGTGGAATTGTTGATTGAAAATCTTCAGAATCAACGCGAAGCTTTGGACAAGGACGTATCGCAGGTCAAAGTGCAAGAGGCTCGATCCGCCTTCCACCAGGCCCTGAAAGGGTTTGAAGCGAAGTGGGGTGAAGAACCCACGCCTGCTGAACGCACCCTGATGCAAACCCGCATTGAAAATGCCCTGGGTCTTCCACCAGGCAGTATCGGAGAATAAATGTCAGCTGGGGACTGGAAAGAAATGTACAATGCCGCTGCCACCGGCAACATGGAGCTGGTGCAATACCATATCAAAAATGGTGTGGATCCCAACTATCAACACCCCGAGATCCTCTCCAGCGCTTTGGTTGCCAGCATCACCAACGGTCATCTGACGATCGCCAAGTTCCTGCTTGAAAATGGAGCCGACCCCAATTTACTTTCAGAATTCGACAACATGACCCCTTTACAGGCCGCCAAAGCCTTTAAGCGGCAGGAAATTATCGACATTCTTGTGAAATCCGCCCCTCCGGTGACTTTGTTGGAACGCTTGCTGCGCTTCATGCACCTGCGCTGAAGGTCCTCTTTAAAGTTTCTAATTCGTAATACTGTCTCCCCCGAAAAAGGCAGTGACAACAGTCGATCACTGTATGACCTTAGTTCCATGAAAGCGTTGATGGCTTTGGCCCTCATTCTGACCCCATTATGTTCTTTGGCAAAATCTTCGGAGCCAAAGGTCATTCGCTATGGCATCAACTCCAACTACGCCATGCCTTTAATTAATGTAGAACGTGTTCAGAACACCCCCAAGCTGGAAGGGGGATTGCTGAAGGACCTGGGACTGGCCCTTTTTAAGGAATTGAATCTCGACCCCACGTGGATCCTTTTGCCCAAAAGCCGGGTCGCCTCGAACCTCACCTCCAGCAACGTGCATCTGGTCTGTCACCTGAATGAGGTCTGGCAACCCTCAATCAGAGACACCGTTTCCTGGAGTCACGAACTTTACCGCAGTTCGAATCTGATTGTGTATATCGGCGGAAAGCCCATTCACAAAGCCAAGGATCTCTATGGTAAGCGTGTGGGCGGGGTCTTGAATTTCATCTACCAGTACATGAATGACTATTTCAAAAAAGGCCTGATCCTGCGCGAAGACGGGCCCAACAACGAAAGCAACATTCAAAAACTGCTGAACGGTCGCATCGACTATATCATCATGTCGAACCTTGAATTTGAGTACTACAAGAAAATCTATTCCAGCCTGGAATCCGCCGATCTGGGAATGGATGAAGTAATCACCAAGTGCGCCCTGTCCCCCAAGGCCCCCGTCAGCCTGGAAGAGCTGAATAGGGCCATCGACACCATCAGAAAAAACGGAACCTTGGAAAAAATCCTCAAATCCTACAATTAGGCCCCCTGGCTCCGGCCTTTCTTGACTCACAGGTTGGTTCCTGCGATCTAGGTCCGATGAAGATCCTTTTCCTCCTGACAGCTCTAGTTTTGACCGTCGTCGGCTCTGCCCGCGCCGAAGAGCTGAATTGGTGGGCTGCCACCGCTGAAGATGTGGAAAAGGCACCATGCAAAACCCAAAGTGCCCCTTCAATCACAGCCATGGAAGCCACCCTGCTGGCTTTACCGGGATCCGGGGCTTCAAAAACCCTGAACGGCATCAGCTTTAAAAATGAAAGCCCCCGCCGGCTGGAGCTTTTCTCGGATCTGCACAAACTGGATATCAGCCTGCGTGGCCGCCCGGAACTGAGCTTCACCCTTTCTTGCGACAAAGTCCTGTGCGCCGTTAAAAAGATCTATGGTGACACAGAAGGTGTGCAACTGCTCTATTTGCTAAAGACCTTCGGCTTCAATGGTTCGCACCTGCGCACCAACCTGGCTTCCGCGTGGCGTGCCGATGAACTGAACGAGATCCTGCAGGCTTTGGCCGACTACCCTTTGCATCTTTACCCGGTAGAGTACAACAAACGCCTGATCCACTTCCCGCGAGGCGTGCGCTATGGATTCGGCCAGGATGTCGTGGCCAACGCCAGCATGGAAGTATTTGACCTGTGGAATGAACTTTCCGCTCCGGAACGTCAGCAGACCTTCCTGCACGAACTGGGACACACTCTGGCTTACCGTGGAAAGCTTGATACCTCGTCAGAATGGCTGCGTCTGGGGGGCTGGCAGGAGAACCGCCGCACCGTCAACGGCATCCTTTACCGCGACTATGTTTTGCTTGATCCGTCCAAAGCAGTTTCTGAATACGGCAAGATCAATCCATCAGAAGACTTTGCCGAATCCGTGGTGGCCTATCGTTTCACCGCCCCCCGACTGAAAAAACTGCATCCGCAAAAATACGAGTTCCTGAAAAAACAGGTGTTTGCCTCTCAGGAATATTTGTCGCAAGATCAGTGCAGTTCCTCACCTTAGGAGTTCCCATGAAAGACAGCATCGAACTTTCCATCAATCTCAAAGCCAGCAGTGGCTGGATCTGGAATGCCCTGACTGATCGCGGGGAACTTGAAAACTGGTGGAGTGAATCTGTGGTGCTGGAACCCAAAGTCGGCGGCGCCTTTAAAGAGCCGTGGATGGATGATGAAGGCGACAAACAAATGGCCTCTGGTAAAGTGGTCAAACTAAAAAAAGAACAGTTTATCACCTTCACCTGGAGGGAAAAAAGCTGGCCTAAAACGGCGGTCACCGAATGCACCTTCACCATTGAAGACACTGGAAAGGAACGTGTTCTGACGCTGGAACACAGCGGCTGGGACACCCTGCCGGCAGAAATCCGCGCCAAAACCATCAAGGACTTCAAAGTCGGCTGGGGTTATCACCTGAAAGAGCTTAAATCGTATCTGGATGATTGAAGAAATTTTTGAAACGTTTTCCAAACAAAATCCTAACTGGCAAATGACCGCAAGGAATTTTATAAAAGCCCCGAAACCAAGTCAGTAACAAGGGGCTTTTTATGAAGACACTCACGATCCTCGCGACGCTTTTGCTTTCCTCTGTCTCTTTCGCAAAATCCAAGTCCTGCTCTTGGCAAGTTGAAAACCACTTCCGCCAACAGGGTTATCAGGTTCGTCTGGTGCAATTCCAGAAAGAACTGGAATCAGGTGACAAGGTTTATCACGTGCGCACGAACTATTGGGGTGGCGACGCCGCTTCCGAGGTGACCACCAGTCCAAAATGTGAAATTCTGGATGTTCGCGAACTTTGGTCAGAGTAAACCTTCCTGGGGCTCGGGCAAAACCCAGGCCTTTTTCATATCCTCGCAGAACTCTTCAAAGCTGCGGGGATCCCGACCCAGCAGCTTATTAATGACTCCCGACACTTCGGCGGCGGCCCCTTCCCGGGTTGCCCTGTGCAGACTCATCTGCGCCTCCATCATCCAAGGTGATGCCTCGCGATTGAACGTCTTGCGGGCTGCCTCCTCGGTCACAGGCACATAGGACACCCTTCGACGGGCATAATGAGAGATAATCGATACGGCCTCGGCATTGGAAAGGGCCCTTTCCCCGGTCAAGACGAATTCCCGTTTTTGATGGCGCCAAGGGTCCTGCAGCAGAAGCGCTGCCACGTCGGCCACGTCCCGGGCATCCACAAAAGACGTCCGCCCCTCTCCTTGCGGCAAATACAAAGTCCCCGCCATCAGGGACTCATAGTGCGACTTTAAAAAGCATTGCATATAGATATTGGGTTTCAGCAGACAATAACGCAGACCACTTTGCACCAGGATCTCATCGGCCTCGCCTTGAACCCGCTGATACAGATATCGAGACACTGGTGACGCCCCCAATCCCGAAACCTTCAAGACAAACTGCACGCCCGAGGCTCGAGCCGCCCCCACCACGTTTTCGGCCTGCTGAATCATATTTTCACAAAGAGGCTGGATAAACACCAGGACATCAATATCGCGGAAGGCCTGCTCCAATAGATAACGATTCTCCAGAGGAACCTGCATCCCCTTGATATCCTTCGGTAAGCGCTCCAGATCCCGGCTGACAGCCACGACATCGGCGCTTTTAGAATGCAGTTGGCGAACCAGTTCCGCCCCCATGGTCCCGGTGGCGCCCGTCACCATAATTCGCAGTTCCATAAGGCCTCCCAGAGCCTTTATTATGACAAAATCTTGGGCTTTAAGGTGATCTGTTTCTTAGCAAGAGTCCGCTTGACTCAAACAGGCTTTAGGGATGTAAATACTTAAGTGAATTTTTTTGCCGAGAACCTGAAGGTCTTTAAAAAAGTTTTCTTGCCCCTGTTCGCGCTGGTCGTTCTGTCGAGCAACATAGACCAGTACCTAAATCTTAAAATGGAAACCGCCCTTCGGGACCCTTTGGGAGTTCAAACCCAGGTTGTTTACTATGGCTTCCTCTCAATTTTAAGCAGCATCCTGTTCCCGGTCCTGCTGGCCAGCATTGCTCTTTTTGCCCTGAACAGCTTGGATTCCACCACCAAAACCCTGCAGGACTTCTGGGACAGGCATCTGAATCAAATGTACATTGAGACCCTGCGCGCCTGGGGTAAGACCCTGCAATGGACATTGCTGCTGATCATCCCGGGGATCTGGAAGTACGTGGAGCTTTCCATGGTGCCCTTTGTTGTGACTTCCAGCCAGCAATACGACGAAGGCAAAGTCGATGCACTCAAAGGTTCTGCCCAGATTGTGCGCCGTCGCTGGTTTGTGGTTTTGTCGATTCTGGTTTTATTCCATCTCTTTATTCCAGGAATACTCACCACCATTTTCGATGCTTATCGCCTGATCTGGAAGACACCGCTGCAAAGCCTGCTGCTTTCCGCCCTGGACACCTATTTGCTTTTGGTTTCAACTCACATTCTGTTCAATATATTTAGAAGCGAGGTAAGACGTCATGACGCTCATGTTTAACTGGAAAGATATCAAGAATCGCGGCAAAGGCCTGACCTTCGACGACGTGCTGATCATCCCGGCAAGATCTGATGTGCGCTCCCGCCGCGACCCGCGTCTGACTTCCAAAGTGACCAAAAACTTCACGATTGAAACTCCGATCGTCAGTGCAAACATGGACATGGTCACTGAATACGACATGGCGTTTGCGATGAACCAACTGGGTGGCATGGGGATTCTTCACCGCTTCCTGGATATTGAAGAACAAGCCGCTCAGGCCCGTCGCCTGAAAGAAAATGGCGTGAAAGTGATTTCTGGCAGCGTGGGTGTGGGTGAAGAATTCAAGACCCGCGCAAAAGCCCTGGTTGAAGCCGGCGTGAACATCATCACGATCGACATTGCTCACGGTCACTCTGTGCAGATGATGGAAACTATGAAGTGGTTGAAAGACCAATACCCGCAAGTGGATCTGATTGCCGGCAACCTGGCGACTCCGGATGCGGCTCGTGATTTGATCGAAGCTGGCGCTGATGCGATTAAAGTCGGCATCGGGCCTGGCTCCATGTGCACCACGCGCATCATCACGGGCTGTGGGGTCCCGCAACTGACTGCGATCGGCCTGTGCGCCGAGATCGGTGAATCTTACGGCGTTCCAGTGATCGCTGATGGTGGCATCCGCACCTCCGGAGACATGGTGAAAGCCTTTGCTGCGGGCGCAAGCACTGTGATGCTTGGAAGCATGCTGTCTGGCACGATTGAAACTCCCGGGGAAATCAAAAACGGTAAAAAACAATACCGCGGTATGGCCTCCAGATCCGCTCAGGATTCGTGGCGCGGTGGCGTGCCTGAGGGCATGGCTCCTGAAGGGGAATCCACTCAAGTGACCGTCAAAGGCCACGTTAAAGACGTGATCCTGGAAGTCACCGGCGGTATCCGCAGCGGCATGAGCTACATCAATGCGACAAGCATTGCTGAAATTAAAGACAAAGCCCTCTTTATGGAAATGTCTTCCAATGGTATTGCTGAGTCTCGCGCACACGGAGTGAAAAACTAAGAATGGCAGACCAGGATTCCCGTCCCATAGGTGTCTTTGATTCAGGTATCGGCGGATTGACAGTTCTAAAAGAGCTGGCTCTGCAGTTTCCTCATGAAAGCTTCTTATATGTAGGCGACACCGCTCGCCTTCCCTATGGTTCGAAATCCCCGCAAACCATTCGCAAGTACTCTGAACAGATCATTCAGTTCCTGGAAAAACAAAACGTCAAAGCCATCGTGATTGCCTGCAACACGGCTTCAAGCCAGGTGCCCGAACGCGAGATCGATGGCCTGCCGATTTACAATGTGATTGAGCCTGGTTCTCAACGTGCGCTGGAGCTTTCCTCTGGTAAACGCATCGGCGTCCTGGCCACGCGTGCGACGGTTAACAGCCAGGCTTACACTCACAAGATTCATGCCCTGGATCCGCAGGCGCAGGTGTTTGACCAGGCCTGCCCGTTGTTTGTTCCGCTGGCGGAAGAAGGCTGGGACGCAGATCCCGTCACCAATCTGATTGTGTTCCGTTACTTAAGCCCGCTATTGCAGAACCATATCGACACACTGATTTTGGGTTGCACTCATTATCCGATTTTGAAAAATTCCATTGCCCGGGTGACCGGAAGTTCGATTGAGCTGGTGGATTCCGGCGAAGCGATTGCGCAGTGGCTGTCGCGCGACTTCAAGAGCGGCCGACTGGGCCCGAACAAAAGCGGCGAACCCCGCCGCATTGACATCATGACGACGGATTCCTCCGCGCACTTCACTGAAATGGCCCAGCGGATTTTAAAACCCGCCAAAGCCGATCAGTACGCGGTCGTCGACGTTTAGATGCAAATCTCCAAAGGCAGTTCCTGCAGGTTATAGACGCTGGCCATGGAATACCCATAGGCCCCGGAATCCATGATCGCCACAAAGTCGCCTTCTTGCACCTTCGTCAGAGAGATTTCTTTCGCGAAGAAATCCGAAGACTCACAGATCGGCCCCACAACATCCACTACAAAGGCCGCGTCTTTTCTTTTCAGCGGCTCGATACGGTGTGTGGCCTCATACAACGAAGGACGAATCAGGTGATTCATACCTGCATCGACGATCACAAATGTTTTTGCACTGGTTTCTTTGATGTACTGCACTTGCGTGATCAAAGCCCCGCAATGCGCCACCAGCCAGCGGCCGGGTTCTGCCTGCAGTTCACAGTTAAGATCCGACAGGTTTTCCAAAGTGATTTGCGCGTACTTCTGCAGCAGGGATTCTTCCAATTGAAGGTCAACACGATCATAGAAAATCCCCAGACCCCCGCCAAAGTCGAACTTTTTCAATGTCGGGAACTGGGCCTGCAGCTCCAGATACACGGTCTTAAGCCTTTTTAGCGCTTCATCGTAACCGGAGAACTCCAGCATTTGGGACCCCAGATGCAAACTGACGCCCACCAGATCGATGGAATCCGAATAGCTTTTAAGACATTTCACCAAAGCCGGAACCATCGAGCGTTCCATACCGAATTTATTGTCCTTCAAACCCGTGGCAATATAGGGATGCGTATTAATATCCACATCCGGGTTCAAGCGCAAAGCCACCTGGGCTTTTTTATTTAATTCACGAGCCAGCACACCAATCCGCTCAAGCTCCGGCAAACTTTCCACATTGATCTGATAAATGCCGAGCTTCAGTGCCTCGGCCAGTTCAAATTTGGTTTTCCCCACGCCGCTATAGACAATGTCCTGCGGAGAAAAGCCGCATTCCAGGGCGCGTTTGATCTCGCCCAAAGAAACCACATCGGCCCCGGCGCCGAGGCTTTTAAGTTTTTGCAGAACACCAGGATTGGGATTGGATTTCACCGCGAAAAAAAGACGAGTCCCCTTCAAAGCCTGAGACATCGCCTGATACCTTTGCGCGACAGAATCAAGATCGTAGACATAAATGGGGCGCATGTAATTGGCCACCAGGGGCAAAAGTGGTTTTTTTAACGGACCAAGACACAATTCATTATTGATGTATTCCACGAAAACCTCGTGCTAGTATGATGGCCCATGAAGGATGATTTGTCATGAAAACTTCTATTTTTACTTACACTTCCAAAGGTTTGCCGGTACCGGCCTGGCACTTCAACAACAACGGCCCTGAAGTTCTGATTCTGGGCGGCGTTCATGGCGACGAGGTCGAAGGCGTTATCGCCGCGCAAGAGCTGCTGAAACACTTCATGAACTCCAATCCCTACAAACTGAATATCACCCTGGTTCCGCAGTTCAACCTTGAAGGTGTGATTTTTAAAACCCGCGGTAACGGCAACGGTGTGGACTTGAACCGCAACCTGCCAACCAAGGACTGGTCTCCGGAAGTCAAAACCCCGCGCTATCACCCGGGACCGTTTGCCGGCAGCGAAAAAGAAAACCACGGGCTGATGACCTATCTGGATGAAAAAAAACCGGTCTATGTGCTGTCACTGCACTCCTGGCATCCGGTTTTGAACGTCAATGGTGACTGCCGTCCGGTGGCGGAAGTTTTGTCCCGCCTGACCGGCTACAAAATCGACGATGACATCGGTTACCCAACCCCGGGCTGCCTGGGCACCTATGCGGGCCTTGAAAGAAACTGCCCGACCCTGACTTACGAAATCGAACGCGGTCTTTCGGCTGAAAAAATCATCGAAATCCACGTCCCGGCAATCCTGGAATCTTTGAAAGTACTGGAATAAGGAAGGAACACCATGCAAGAACAAGTCTCAAAACTATGGACCGAAATTCAAGGCGGAAAAACCATCGATCAACTTTCAACGGCAGAGTTGAAATCCGTTTTTGAAACTATCGAAGGCCTGGATGCGGGCACTTTGCGCGTTTGCCAAAAACAAGATGGCAAATGGATCACCAACGAATGGATCAAAAAAGCCATCCTGCTTTATTTCCGCATTCAAAAAATGGAACCGATGAACGCCGGTGATCTTGCTTTCTTTGACAAAATTCCACTGAAGCGCTGGTCTGAAGAAGACGGCGTGCGCGTGGTGCCACCGGCAGTGGCCCGCAAAGGCTGCTTTATTGAAAAAGGCGCAATCCTGATGCCATCTTACGTGAACATCGGCGCCTATGTGGGTTCCGGCACGATGGTGGACACCTGGGCGACAGTGGGTTCTTGTGCCCAGATCGGTAAAAATGTGCACTTGTCTGGCGGCGTGGGTATCGGCGGCGTACTGGAACCGATTCAAGCCTCCCCAGTGATCGTGGAAGACAATGCCTTCATTGGCAGCCGTTGTATCGTGGTTGAAGGCGCCGTGATTGAAGAAGGCGCGGTTCTGGGCGCCGGCGTGACGATCACAGCCAGCACTAAAATCATCGATGTGACCGGTTCAACACCTGTGGAATACAAAGGCCGTGTGCCGGCCAATTCCGTGGTGATTCCGGGCACACAGATGAAGGACTTTGCGGCAGGCTCTTATGGGGTTCCATGCGCGCTGATCATCGGTAAACGCAAGGCCAGCACGGACTTGAAAACCTCCCTGACCGACGCCCTTCGCGACCATCAGGTGAGCGTTTAGTTTTTAAGTATTATTTCATTCTTAAGGCATCAGACGGCTGCACCTCTGCAGCCGTCCTCGCCGGAATATAAGAACCGAGCAAGGCAATCAATCCACTGACAATCAAAACCCCAAAGACCAGGCCATAGTTGACCAAAGCCGGGATGGAAGAATCATAGTAAACATCCGACGGCAAAAACTGAATCGGATTGGCCTGAATGTAAAGACTCAAACCTGTACCCAGCACAACTCCGCCCACAACACCAATTCCGGC
Source organism: Bdellovibrio bacteriovorus HD100 (assembly GCF_000196175.1). Lineage (NCBI taxonomy): Bacteria > Pseudomonadati > Bdellovibrionota > Bdellovibrionia > Bdellovibrionales > Pseudobdellovibrionaceae > Bdellovibrio > Bdellovibrio bacteriovorus. Next base: position 1,706,801 of record NC_005363.1, on the reverse strand, counting down.
CAGGAAAAAGCCAATCTGCGTGAACGTGCGAACCGTCTGACGGGATGAAAAACCAATCGTGCGCAAGATCGCGATGTCGCGTTTTTTCTGCGACAACAACAAAGCCAGCACCGTCAGAATGGAGCTTCCCGCGATCATACCGGCAAGGCCCAGGAAAATCCCGATGGTCAGCTTTTCAAGCTTCAGCGCATACAGCAAAGCGGAATTTCGATCCATCCAGGTCTCAACACTGACGCCTTCGAATTTCATCAGATCTTCTTTAACGGACTCTATGCGCCCCTCATCCGGCAGCCACACTTCGATCCCGTTCTTGCCCAGGCCTTCACTGACCAATGCACTCAAGGCCTCACCACGCTGATAGAAAATAAATTGTCCGTCCAGATCCGGCAAACTGGTGGTGACAATACGCTTGATACGCACACGCTCAAACTTCGGCGTTTCCCCTGGAGGCAACAACAATCCCGATGGCGACACCACCGTCAGAAAGTCACCCTCAAAAACTCCGAGGGACTGAGCCAGATCCACTCCAACAACGACTTCCCCCCGTCCAGGCACATCCTGCGGGTCCCAGAAATAGACCTGAGAATCCCGGTCCGTGGGTTTGCGGTCGATGCGCTGAAGCTGCTCAATGAAGTGCTCAAGACTTTCGCGCGTCACACCGCGCGCGATACCACCACGGAACTGCCCATCCTGACTGCGAATGATGACATCCATGGTTTCATAGACATAGGCCCGATTGGCAGGGTCTTCCTGAAGGCGTTGGAACGCCGGGCTTGATTCCAGGCTTTGCGCGGTGTCAGCTCCGGCCACCTGCACATACAGATGTGGCTCCAGCCCCAGAATACGCTTATGAATGCTGGCATTCATACCGTTCATGACAAACAAAACCACCAGGAATGCCGTCACGCTGATTGTGATCCCAATCATGGACAACCAAGCGATGCGTTTCACCAAAGAACCCGCTCGCGGAGAAAAAATAAAATGACGGAAAAGGTGGCCTACTAACATTCCCCCATCATAGAGCCTGGGGACCCGGATTCAAGCCTCAATGGGATTTGGGACCACTTTTAAACATGGCGGCAAGGCGCTCGCCCACGTATATCCGCACGATACTGTCGTATTCGCCACTTTGGCGCAGGCGTTCGAGCTCTTTATCGAAGGCCAATCGCAATTTCGCATCACGAAAAGCGACATAGCTGTGATTCACAACCGGGAACAAGTCAAAGACATCCACGTCCACAGCGGTGTTGACCTGGGAAGCCAAGGTCATTCGAAACCAACCAAAAATATTACGATCCATCACCAGAGCATCAACGTCCCCGGCCCACAGGGCCCGCACCTGATCCTCCTGCCGGACAAACTCACGATAGTTGTCAGGCAGGCGTCCATTGGCCTTGGGCGAAAACACCCGGTTAAAGTCCTTCCCCAGATCTTTCCAGGCATTGTGCCAGGCTCCCACACGCAATCCCGACAGGTCCGAGATTTTCTTAGCCCCGATCTTGCGGGACCTCAGAGCTATCAGGTAATTTTCATAAGCCACAAAGGGCTTTGAATAAAAGTGACCGGCACCATCACCACCACGAGGAACCCCGACCACCACGTCAAATGTGTTGCCATGTTTGGCTTCCGCTTCAATACGGTAAGGCGACATCACCTGTGAACGCACCTTGTACCCCAGGCGTTTCAGAATCTCCAAAGCCAGATCCACCTCAATGCCGCGGGAATTGCCACGCTCTGAAAAAGAGTACGGGGGACGACCTTTACCGAATGCCACAGCCAGAGATTTGGACTCTTCCGCGCCGGCAAATGAGCAGAAAAACAAAAGCGCCAGAATCAGTTTCATTTTTTACCCAATCGCACCAGACGTTCCCCAGTGTAGGCCCACACCATTCGCGCATACTCCCCACTGTCCCGCAGACGTTTCAGCTCGCGATTGAAAGCGTCGCGGGTCTTTTCATCGCGGAAGGAAACAAAGGCCGGAATGTTTTCAGGAAAGATCTCATGCACCTTCACGTCCTGCAGGAAGTGTGCGCCCTCTTGCGGCATCAGACGATACCACTCAAAGATAAATCGATCCATGACCAGAACATCCACCTCGCCCTTGTACAAACTGGCAAAACGATCCTGAATCTGAACATACTCAACAAGATTCCCCGGAACCTTGCCGTTAAATCTGGGCTGAAAGATTCTTTTGAAATCCGCGCCCAGATCCTTCCAGGCCCCGCGCCACACGGCCACCTTCAGGGGCTCAAGATCCCTGGCGCTTTTGATATTCAAACTGCGCGATTTCAGACTGAAGGCACAGACCTCGTGATCCATAAAGGCCTGGGAATAATAGCGGCCGCCTTCACGGTTGCGCACACCCACGACGATGTCATAGGCATCACCATGACTGGCTTCTGCTTCCAGTCGCAGATAGGAAAGACTTTTGAAATCGTGGGGCTTTTTCAGGGACTTTAAAATCTCCCGAACAAGATCCACTTCAATTCCGTGAACAGCGCCGCTCTCCTCATAGATATAAGGCGGCTTGCTCTTTCCAAAAGCAACCTTCAAAGGTTTAGCGTCCATTTGTACCGGTATGACGTTCAGAAGTAAGATTGTCAGGAAGCGAAAAACATTTCGCATGATCAACCATCCCCATGCTCAACATTGTGAGCAAAGGTATTATCGTGCGATTTGAAATATTACTGAAGAGTAATTAAGAATTTTTGACATCATGTAATGTGTCCCGATTCGGGACACATTACTAGGTTCCAACTATTTGTTGGCGGGCAGCCGGTCTTGAGTTTCCTCATCTTTGACCTCTTTGACACTGCTTCTCATGAAGAAACTTTTTTGCATGGCCTTCAATACGACAACTGTTTCGTCCAGTGCCTGTACCAAACGCACGCTGGCCCCCGGCAACTCGCCTTCGACCTGTTTCACTGCTGGCCCCAGCGCTTTGGTCATCACTGCCAGATTCTGAGTCATCACCGCCAGGTCTTTGGCCATTTCCGGATTCTGCTCGTTCAACTCCGGCAGAATCTTGTTGATCTCCCGTGTGGTCACCGCCAGATTCCCAACCAGTTTTTGCACACCATCATCATGTGTCGCCTGCTTGGAAAGCTTGATCACTTCCATAGACATCGTGTTTAAGTTCTTCACCAGGGGATCCAAGCGGTCAATGACACGAACCAGGCTTTCTGCGCGGCTTTTATCCGCAAAAGCATCCACCAGAACCTGCACACTCTCCAAAATCCCCCCCAACTTACTGAGGTAGGAATTCAGATGTTTACCGCTCATCAATGTCATCAAATCCACGGTCTCGATGGATTTCACGGCACTGTGGCCAGGAATGACTTCAAACTCTTCATTACCCACAGTCAGTTCCAGCACCCGCTCACCAATGATGAACGGGCGAATCAACTGCACCGTGCTGTTTTCACGAATGCGGTCCTGGAATTTTCCCAGGACGTAAAAGCCCACTCGAATGCGGTTGTCACTTTCCAGCTCGACAGTTTCAACAGCCCCGGCACGAAGACCCGCCATCTGCACCAGCGTCCCCTGATGGATGCCATCGGCATTCTCAAAGGTCGTGGTATAACGCACCTTCGGCTCAAACCAACCCTGCTTCACTGCCGCACTGATGGCCGTGAGGATCACACCCACGATGGCCAGAACCACAAACAGGCCGGCAATTCTTTCAAACTTGTTGAACTTCACTTTCATCATAAATGAACAACTCGCTTCTCAGGATCCACAGTCTGAAGGTAAATCTGCCCGTCATCCAGATGAATGATCTGATAATTGAAAAGATTCATAAACTTTTCATCATAGGAACTGATAAAGATATGCTTCAAGTGCCCCTCTTTGCGCAGACGATGAATATGATCGGCAAAGATGTAAACACTGTCCTGCCCCAGACCCACGCTTGGATCATCCAACAGCAGCATTTCCGGCTGCATCACCACCGCGCGCATCAGGCACGTCAGCTTGCGAATGCGACCCGGAACATGGGCCGGTCTTTCATGGGCAAATTTCTCAATGCCGAACTCCTTGATCATCGCCTCCACCCGGGACTTGCACTCTTCGGGCGTCAAAACCTTATGATACAAAAGCGGCAACATCAGATTGTCATACAAAGTGCGGTTGTTGATCAGACCGCCATAATCGAAGGAATAGCCAATCTTCAGTCGGAATGGCAAAAACTCCTCAAAGGACATATCCACCACGTTTTCACCGTTGATCAGATACTTCCCGGACTGGGGAATCTGCAGGCCCGCCAAGATCTGCAGCAAGGAGCTTTTCCCGGCGCCTTCATCGGCTTTCACCCACAGGATTTCATTCATGGGAAAATCAAACTCCACATTCTGAACAATTGGTTCCTGCCCTTCATGAGTGAAAGACACACCTTCAAATTTTAGATTTTCGATTTTCATCACACCACCCCTAAACTGCGAAGTTGATTCAGATAAAACAAAGCTGTCACAATCAAATTAAACACGACCACAAATATAATACTGTTCACCACGGCCTGGGTCGTGACCTGGGGAACCTCATGCGGACTGCGTTTCACGGAAAGCCCCTGATAGCAGCACACCACAAAAATAATCATCCCACTGAACCCGTTCTTCAGCAGGAAGATCAGCACATCCTCTTTGGCAAAGGCGCGCATCAATGAATCTGTATAAAAAGCCAAAGGCAAATCCTGCACGAACTTCGTGACCAGGAAGCCGCCAATCAATGCGATGAAGTTGAAATAGAATGCCAGGCCCAGAACACTGATAATCCCCCCCAGCACCCGCGGAAAGACGATGAAACTCAAAGGGTTGATCCCCATGCTTTCCAGCGCCTCAATCTCGCGATTGGCCCGCATGTTCCCGACTTCCGACGCCACCGCCGTTCCGGAACGCGCGATCACCACCAATGCCACCAGCAATGGTCCCGCTTCACGCACGATCATGACGATCAGGAAATTCCCGATCATCTGGGTGCCGCCTAAAAGTGACAGATTGGACAAGGATTGAAGCAGAATGATCGAGCCGGTTCCCAAAGCCAGAACCGAAATCAGTGGCAGCGCCTGCCACCCCGTGAAATAGATCTGTGCGGAAATAACGCCCACGATCTGGCGGAAGCCCTGAGCGCGGTCCAAAATAGTTGCGCGCAGAGAAAGGTAAACCATCAGGAGAACACGTGCCGTGTACTCCAAATTCTTTGTTACTGATCTTCCTAGCGAGTCAATTTGCGCCAGTAAAGAAGTCATGATTCACCCTCGATTTCTCAAGGATTTATCGGATCAATTCTGGAAAAGATGTTTTGGTCAAAGGTCTGGTTTTAATAGGCCCAGAAGGAGTAAAACAGCGATTTTAGGGCCTCAAAGCCCGACTCCCAGACGGAAGACTCAAAGCGACCGCCAATAATCGCATGTTTTTCGATATAGATGTTTTCCGGGAAGGTGGCCCGGAACGTCCGGTAAGATCGGTACATGTGCAGTCTGGAAGTCACCAGCAGGATGTCCCGGCACTTCAAGGCCTCAACAATCGGCAGACTTTGCTGGGCGTTTCCATAGGTCGTCTCAGAACGGCGGTCCAAGACCACATCGTTCTCGCTCAAATTCCCATAGAAGGGCCACACCGGCATGATCTCGCGCAGGCGCGCATTGGAGTACACCCCCGAAATCACCAGCTTCTTGACGTTCTGATTCACCAGAAGGTCAAACCCCTCCCGCACCCTTCCTGCGCCACCAGTAAGTACGACGGCGCAGTCCGCGGAAGGAGTTTTCGTCCAGGATTGAATCCGCTCACTCTGCACCTTCTGAAATTCATCGACGAAGCGGTAAAGCACCACCGCGCTCAGGAATGCCAGAGCCCAGAATGAACGGGATTTCAACAGGGACTTAGCGATGCGCAATGACTTCGATCTCCACGTTCACACCTTTAGGCAAACCTGCAACCGCCACAGTCGAACGCGCCGGAGGAGCGTCTGTGAAAGCTTTGGAGTAGATCTCGTTTACAGTCGCAAAGTCCGACATGCTGGTCAGAAAGATCGTGGTTTTCACGATGTTGCTGTATTTCATGTTGGCAGCGGCCAGTACCGCTTCGATGTTTTTCAAAACCATTTCAGTCTGGGTTTTGATATCGCCCGTGAAAACTTCATTGGTTTTTGGGTCGATGGAAATCTGACCGGAACAGAACAACATGTCCCCGATCTGAATTGCCTGAGAATAAGGACCCACCGCTTTCGGCGCATTGTCTGTGTGAATAACTTTTTTCATAAATATCCTTTTTGGAGATTGGAAATTTGTTTGAGGATTAGAAGTAGAAGATGATTCCCGCGCTGAAAGGGCCGTCGCCGATGGTTCTGAAGCGCACGTTGTCGCCAGAGATCACACCCACGCCCCCCTCAAAGGTGAATGCCAGGGAATCAAGGCCGGTGAAGAAGAACTCACCACCGAACAACGCGTTCAGTTCAAAGCCGGATTCTTTATCGCCAGCCACTTCGTTGTTCAGGATACCCAAAGTACCACCCATGTAGAAGTTCATGTTGTCTTCTTTGAAAACGATGCGGCGGATGCCGGCGTTGAAGGCAAACTTGGAATAGTCTTCCTGAGTGTCAATACCCAAACCACCAGAGATGGAAACATCCGGAGCAATATAATAAACTGCAGCCAACTGAGCCAGATCCAGAGCAGAGTGGCTTTTCACACCCACACCCAAACGATTGGTCAACTCTTTGGCCTCCCCTTGAGCTGCAAAAATAACTGTTACCAGGCATAGCGCCAACGCCACTTTTTTAAGCACTTTGATCTCCTTGTGATCGAATTTTTTAGCCCTCTTATTAAAGGCAAAAGGATGAAGGGGCGCAAAGGTTTTTCCATCTTACGGACAGTGTCAAAGGGGTCAAAAGCCCCCTTGCGCAAAACCTGCCTTCGTGGGAAATCAGGTCCATGAAATCCCTTCGGTTCGCTCTGCTGATTCTTGCCCCCATCACTTCTTTTGCCATCATCAAGGGCGATGGCTTTGAAATGCTCAGCCCTGAAGAAAGCCGCATGCTGGAAGTGGGGCTGGAGTCCTCGGAGCTTCCCAGTCTGTGCCCCCGCGCCAAGGAATTCGCCGAAAAAGCGCGCTGGGATCACGCTCCTATTTCTCAAAAATTGGATTTCGTTCTGGTCGACAAGAAACGCCGCATGTTGCATGTGATGCGCCACGGGCAGGTGCTGGCCACCTACGCCGTCGCCCTGGGCGGAAACCCGCAAGGTCACAAGAAAAACGAAGGCGATCAGCGAACGCCGGAAGGCCGCTATTTCTTTGACCTCAAAAAAGCGAAAAGCGAATACCATCTGGGTCTTCGCATCAACTATCCCAATGCCCGCGATCTTGCGGAAGCCAAAAAGAACGGCATCAAAAATCCAGGTGACAGTATTTTGATTCACGGTCTTCCCAACAGCTGGGTGAAACGCAAAGTCATCCGCCATCCGCGGGATTGGACCAAGGGATGCATGGCCGTTCGTAATTATGAAATTGAAGAGATCTACGCCAACATGGAGCTGGGTGGAATGATCGAGATCTGCCCTTAAAGCAAAGACTCGGCAATGGCTGCGAGGAACGCTGGCGAAAATGTTGTGCCAGCGTTGTTTTCAGCCTCCCAGATTTTTTCCTTCAAGAAGCGAAACCCCACACCATTCTTTTTCATCGTCGTCAGCACACCCTGATCAATCTTTTCCGCAAACTGCAGAATATAAGCCTCCACCGGAATCTTGTCCGCCGGGACCTGATTCGGGAAGCCCTTTTCATCAAAGCGCTCATGCGTGCAAACCATCACAGCCTTGATTTCTTCTGACAACGGAAGCCCTTTGATCAGGCTGCGGTTCAAGGACAGAATCGGATGATTGTTGAATTCACGCTGCTGCTCTTCCAAAACAGTCCTGCTTTCGGAAGTTAAAAACTCACGGCTGATCTGATCGTCAATATCAAACAGCCCCACGTCCGTCAGCAGGCCCGCCATTAACACAGTCAGAGGATCCCCCTGACCGCTTTTCTTCGCAATCATGGCGCCGTAAACAGCAATCCAAGGGGCGCGCCACAATTCGTAGAACTCGCCCTTTAAGACCTCACGGAAAAGATCCCACAGATCCTCTTCGGTTCCCAAAAGATGCAGCAGATCTGTTGCCGTTTTCTGAAGCGCCTCATAACGGGCGCGGAAAGCCTCAGGCCCCGGGGATTTAAAATCAAAAAGCAGAATTTCATTCAAGTGCAAAGCCCCATGACACAGGGACAAAAACAGCGCACGCGCGCGTTTTCTCAGACCGCGCCCGGAGGTGTCGTAATAAGTCGTGATGTAATCCAGATACTTTTCACTGTCGCGATTTTGAATAAAGGTGCTTTCAGCTTTTCCCACCCGCTGGAAGCGCTCATCACTCAGAACTGAGTTGCTATACACAACCGCAAGATAACGCTGATTCAGAGGCATGCGCACAAACACCGGGAAGGCCATGGTGGTCATTGGGAACAAATCACCGATCTGAATCTCAAAGTACTGCGCCCGACAACGATACAGGCAGATATACTCAAACTTCAAGGTGCGGTTGAATTCACTTTGCGAAAGTGGTGTGACACGCGGATTCTGGGTTCCTTCCAGATTCTCGCGCGACAACGAGGCCGCCATGACCGTCACAATCCGGGATCGCGGGAACAGATTCAAGACCTGATCCACACGCGCCGCAAATGCGGACAGATCCTCACTCTCCTCCTGCACCATCAAAACCATCTGCGCACGCATCAGCTCCGAGCGCGAACTTGAATCCAGTTCAGAGTAAGGCATTTGTTTGAAGGTCAGATAGTGGCGGGAAATGACTTCCCTGGCGCGGTTTAAGATCGCCTCATCCTCGGACAGGATTAGAAGTTCCAATTTTTGCCTGAATAAGGTCTGCGCCCGCGTGTCAGTCATTGCTTTCAAAATTCTAAACTTCCGCACAGGAGCTGCCAACAAAACTTTTCCGGGTTGACAATTAATCCCCCTCAACCAATCCTATCTGGACCAATACGAGAAAGGACCTGTATGAAACGTCTTATCGCAGCCCTTGCGACCGTTCTTTTGTCTGTAAACTCCATGGCCGCCCTGCTGACACCGGAGGGAACCGGTGAAAAAGTGGAAAAAGTGACTCTGTCCACTTCCGCCACCGCCAACGTTGAAAACGAATCGCTGAAGCTGACCTCTGTGGGGGCCGGTCTTCGCGCCAAGAAAGTGGTTTTCGTAAACGTGAAAGTCTACGTGGGCCAGCTTTTCGTCAGCTCCCCTGAAACCTTCAAGAAAACCGATGCTGAAGCCCTGACTTCGCTGAAGGATCAGCAAGCCGTTGCCATCCAGATGCACTTCCTGCGTGGCGTGGATGCCGATAACGTGCAAAAGTCCTTCAAAGAAGCTCTGAAAGCCAACGGCGTGAGCTCTGACGAAGCGTCCGTGAAACAGTTCCTGGACTCTGTCGCAAAAGGCGGCGAAGCCAAAGAAGGCAAAGCGCTGACTGTTCTGGGTGCAAAATTGAAAGATGGCAGCGAAGCTGTTCTTTACGAAACAACTTCCGGCAACGTGTCTGAAATCAAAGGTCCGGCGGGATTCATCGAAAAGATCTTCTCCATCTGGCTGGGCAAGCCTTCTGACGATGGCGTAGCCACCCTTAAAAAATCCATCCTGAAAAAGTAATCTAAAGATCCAGCAGCCGGTATCCAACGCCGGCTTCTGTGACGATGATCTCGGCCAACTCCTCTCGGATGTGAAGCTTCTTACGCAAACCGCCCACATACACCCTCAAATAATGAGTGTGCTCCACAGAATTAGGCCCCCAGACTTCATTTAAAAGCATGCGATGGGTGACCACTTTGTCTTTGTTTTTGATCAGCACTTTTAAAATATTAAACTCGGTCGCGGTCAGCTTAACGAGCTCCCCTTCCACCGTCACGGTGTGACCGGGAACATCCACTTTCAACGGCCCACTGACCATCTCGGTTTTTTCAGCGGCGTTCTGCGGTGAATGCCTTAAAGCCACACGCATGCGCACCAACAGCTCCGGCACACTAAAAGGTTTGGTGATGTAATCATCCGCGCCGCCATCCAAAGCGGCAATCTTATCATTGTCGGAATCCTGCACAGTTAAAACAATCACCGGCACTTTAGACCAACTGCGCAGCTCCGACAGCACATGCAGCCCTGTCATATCCGGCAGGCCCAGATCCAAAAGAACCAGATCCGGTCGCAATGACGCCGCCGCCGCCAACCCGTCTCGCCCGCTGGGAGCCTCTTCCACCTGATAGGCGTTGGCTTCCAGACTCACCCGCAAAAGCTTACGGATGGAGGCTTCATCATCAATCACCAAAACTTTCTTCAAGTTCTCTTTCATCTTCCGTCCTCTAAATCCGCAGGAGGACTCTCGTAGGGAAGTTCCACGACGAACTCCGCTCCGGACCTATCCTTGCGATTCTGAGCATAGACCCTGCCGCCATGGGCTTCAATCAAAGCTTTCACAATTGCCAGCCCCAACCCAACACCGCCCGTGGCACTGCCAGGAACGCGATAGAAGGCTTCAAAGATATTTTTCAGGTTGTCCTGTGGAATCCCCGGCCCTTGATCCAATATCCGCAAAAGAATGCGGCGATTTTCCATTTCAAGGCGTAATGTGATTTCAGTACCTTCAGGCGCATAACGAACAGCATTGCTCAAAAGATTCAACAGCACGTGTTCAAACAGCTTTTCATCAATCTGGGCATAACAAGACCCCAGATAGTTCACCACTGACAGCTTGTGGCGTGCCACCAGACGGCCCAGCTTACCCGGCAGGCCGGAAAGAACATCCTCCAGATCAACCCACTCTTTTTTCAAACGCAAAGCCCCGGAATTCAACCGGGACATGTCCAAAAGATTTTCCACCACCTGATTCAGGCGCAAAGACGAATCCACAATGTCCTGAGCCAGTTGCTCACGGGTTTCTTTATTGGCAGAAACTTTTTCATCCAGCACCGCCGATGCCGAGCCAATAATGGCCGTCAGCGGAGTTCGTATTCCGACCACAACGACAGAGCGAGCATCACCACCAGCATAGACATCATAGCGGCAAACAAGCCCCAACCCTGTCTTTTTGATCCCACCATCACACCAAATACATACGTGCAGGCGGAGGCCAGAAGAATCAAAGAAATCATCTCCAGGAAGTTGCTCCATGGAGTCGGATTTTCATAAGGATGAGCACTGTTTACTCCAAAGAAACCCCCACCATTGGAACCCAGCTGTTTGATCGCCACCTGAGAAGCCGCCGGGCCTTGCGGAAGAAGTTGTTCCGCACCCTCGATGGTCTTGGCAGGAACATAGGCGGAAAAGTTTTGCACGACACCTTCGCCCACCAGGAACAAAGCCAGCACCAGAGAAAACGTCAAAAGCACATGCACCGTGGAACGAGTCAGGTCGACCCAAAAATTCCCCAGCCCCGTCACCTGCTTGCGCGCAATCCCGCGAGTGAATGCCAGGAACACAGAGAACCCCGTAGCCGCACTGACAAAGTTCTACACTCCCAGCCCCAGCATCTGAGTCAGATAACTCAAGGTGCTTTCACCAGAGTAAGCCTGCCAGTTGGTATTGGTAACAAAGCTCGCTGCTGTATTAAAAGCCAGATGCCAGCTCGTATTCGGCAAGGCTTGCGGATTCAGAGGCAGCGCCGCCTGCAACATCTGCAGAAACATCACCACGACAATACCGATCAGGTTGAAGAAAAGCAGAGACAGGAAGTATTCCTTCCAGTCCATCTCATCATTTTCCCGAACCCCGGTCAGACGGTAAGTCCCCGACTCCAGGGGGCGAAGTAAAGAAGAAAGCCATGTCTTTTCGCCTTGAAAGACTTTGGCCATATAGCTGCCCAGGATCGGAGTTGCCACGACAACCACGCCCAACGTCAAAATGATCTGAATAAGATCTGCAGAGTTAAAACCCATAATCACTGTCCTTTGTATGACAACAATTTAGAACTCTACCCCTCAAGGCCGAGTAAATTCGGCCCCGGATCGCATAAAGAAAAAGTAAAAATCTGTATTTTGGAACATTCTTCGCAATTTCATCCGCCCTTTGGCGTCGCAATGAGACACTACCTTGGTCAGCGAGGTGCCAAATGAAAGTCTTTATGTTCGCGGCGTCTTTACGTCATGGTTCCTACAATAAAAAACTTATCCGCGTAGCTGCAGAAAGTGTCATGGCCCTGCCTTTTTGCGAAGTGGAACTGCATGAATTCAACGAATTCCCACTTCCCATGTATGATGCCGATCTGGAAAGCACCGAAGGCATCCCTGTCGGAGCCCTTTCTCTGGGAAAAATGATCAGCGATGCCGATGCGGTGATCATCTCCAGTCCTGAATATAACGGCAGCATTCCCGGCACTTTCAAAAACGCCATCGACTGGCTGTCCAGAATCAAACCGGTGCCTCTGAGTAAAAAACAGATTCTGCTGATTGGAGCCTCACCGGGTCATCTGGGGGGAGTGCGAGGCAACCTGCACGCAAGAGTGCCGCTGCATATTTTAGGTTCCTATGTGTATCCGGAATATTTTGGCCTGGCCAAGGCAGACCAGGCATTTGATCAGAACGATCAAATCAAGGACGAAAAACAGTTTGAAAAGCTGCAGACCCTGCTGACAGACTTTATTCATTATGCTTCTCGCAAAGAGACACCTTTTGAAAGGCTCACAGAATTTGTGGATGAAAAACTCCACGAGCGCCACAACTAGTAGCTGTTCCTTCAAAAGGCAGAGGCAAAAATAGAAATAGAAATTGAAATTGAAATAGAAGAAGAAGAAGAAGAAGAAGAAGAAGAAGAAGAAGAAGAAGAAGAAGAAGAAGAAGTAATAAAAGTAGAAGTAGTAATAGTAGTAGTTGAAGTTGAACGTACATTCTTTCTAGAGAAAATAAAAAAAGAGAGTGGTATTGAACCACTCTCTTTTGTTTTGAATTTTACTGCTGAGGAAATGCCTCAACCCGCGTTGCGTGGAGCCGCCGACACGGTTGGAGCCGCTGGAACCGGCACAACCACGGCCGAAGGAATCGGCTCAATATGCGGAGCCTCCACCTTAGCGACCTGCTCTTCGGTTTTTTTGCTTTCACCCAGATTCAGGATGACCACACCGGCGATAATCAATGTTGTGGCGACCACTTTTTGAAGTGGCAGCGGTTCATTGAAGATAACCAGTCCCAGGAAGGCCATCAAAGCCGTTCCCACTCCCGCCCAGATCGCATAGACGTTGCTGACCGGAAGATATTTAAGCGCCACAGTGAGGCTTATAAAGCAGATCCCATGACATGCTACCGTGAGCACGGATGGGAGCACCTTTGTAAACCCCTCTGAGTACTTCATTGTGATCGTACCGAAAACCTCAAAGATAATTGCTGCTGCAAGATACACGTATGCCATAAGACACCCTGTCGCATCTCGACCCTTTCTATCGTATTAAATTGTGTTTACCCCGTGTCTCGGATGAATCTCCGAGAGATCTTTTTTTGAACCAGTCGACAAAAAAGACTTAAAAAGCGAACAGGAGAAATCTCCTGTATTTGATATAACTAGAATACCACAGCCCTTCAAAAAAAGCTCTAGCGACTCGACTCCAATGAGATTATGCAGTCATTTCATGGCTTTAGTGATGAGACACAGTGAATATTTTTAGTCAAAATTTTGTTTGATTACACATTTCTGTGTTTATAGATATTCCCCTTTTGAAACAAAAAGGGACCTCTAAAGGACAAGCTCGACGTCTCTGATTGATGTGAAAATGGCAGAAAAGATCCGAGCCTCTTCGCCAGCGGTCGCACTCACCAACCCTGGTAAGCACCTTCACCAGTAAAATTTTGCATCTGATTGAGGCGATAAAGAGGTTGTCGGTCCTATTGAACTGCCAGGAAGGCACTTCAACGCGAAGCCCACGGAGTAGGTTTCGGGCAGGATTTTGGATACAAAAAAACCCGGATTACTTTCGTAACCCGGGTTCAAGTAAAATAGAGCTGGCGTCGTGCTACTCTCCCACATTGTCACCAATGCAATACCATCGCCGCAAGAGGACTTAACTTCTGAGTTCGGAATGGGATCAGGTGTGGCCCCTCTGCTATAAACACCAGCAAAGCGTTTATTAATCAAAGTGGTTAGCTTCTTACACTAACCTTTTCGTTCTTTGCAACTTACTTCCAATACAAATGGAGAAGTTACTTTCTTTTTTATCATTACAACTGAATGATTGATTTAATTGATTTTTAGCGAGTCGCTGTTAGTTCCACATTTCACTCTCTTACTTATTCAGAGAGCTAGTCTCTCGTTCCAATTAAGGAAGTCTCTGAGACGAAATCTTCGTTAGATAAATCTAAGAAGAATGTTTTTTAAAAAAGCCTCACGACCTATTAGTACTGATCAGCTCAATACATTGCTGTACTTACACCTTCAGCCTATCAACCTCGTAGTCTCCAAGGGGTCTTTAGGGGGCCGAAGCCCCAGTGAGATCTAATCTTGTAGTTTGCTTCCCGCTTAGATGCTTTCAGCGGTTATCAATTCCGAACATAGCTACCCTGCATTGCTCTTGGCAGAACAACAGGAACACCAGAGGTTCGTCCATCCCGGTCCTCTCGTACTAAGGACAGGTCTACTCAAATCTCATACGCCCACAGAAGATAAGGACCAAACTGTCTCACGACGTTCTGAACCCAGCTCGCGTACCACTTTAATTAGCGAACAGCTAAACCCTTGGGACCTGCTCCAGCCCCAGGATGTGATGAGCCGACATCGAGGTGCCAAACTCCATCGTCGATATGGACTCTTGGATGGAATAAGCCTGTTATCCCCGGAGTACCTTTTATCCGTTGAGCGATGGCCCTTCCACGCGGGACCACCGGATCACTTTGGCCTGCTTTCGCACCTGCTCGACTTGTAGGTCTCGCAGTCAAGCCCCCTTATGCCAATGCACTCGACGCCTGGTTTCCAATCAGGCTGAGGGGACCATCGCGCGCCTCCGTTACTTTTTGGGAGGCGACCGCCCCAGTCAAACTGCCCACCAGACAGTGTCCCTCTGCTCGTAAAGAGCAGCAGGTTAGATTTCAAAGGTGCCAAGGGTGGTATTTCAAGGTTGACTCCACAATGGCTAGCGCCACTGCTTCAAAGTCTCCCACCTATCCTACACATGCCAACTCTAAAATCACTGCCAAGCTACAGTAAAGGTTCACGGGGTCTTTCCGTCTTTCTGCGGGTACTCGGCATTTTCACCGAGAATTCAATTTCGCGAGGCATTTGGTCGAGACACCGGAGAAGTCGTTACGCCATTCGTGCAGGTCGGAACTTACCCGACAAGGAATTTCGCTACCTTAGGACCGTTATAGTTACGGCCGCCGTTTACTGGGGCTTCGATTCTCAGCTTCGCTTACGCTAACTAATCCTCTTAACCTTCCAGCACCGGGCAGGCGTCAGTATGTATACTTCGTCTTGAGACTTTGCACATACCTGTGTTTTTGATAAACAGTCGCTACTCCCATTTCTCTGCGACCCGAAAAAGCTTGGGGAGTAAATCCTTACACTCTCGCGGGCACACCTTTTCCCGAAGTTACGGTGTTAAGTTGCCGAGTTCCTTGACCAAAATTCACCCCATCGCCTTAGGATATTCACCCCACTCACCTGAGTCGGTTTACGGTACGAGCTAACAAAACTAAATTTACGAAACTTTTCTTGGATGCATGGCTTTTCACACTTCCGGGACAAGTCCCTCGCATTCACACCTCAGAGTTACGACCAGCGGATTTGCCTACTGATCCTCCTACATGCTTACACCTCAATCCAATAAGAGGCTGTGATATCCTACACCGTCATTCCTTAAACACATTTTGCTAGGTAACGGAATATTAACCGTTTTGCCATCGACTACGCCACTTGGCCTCGTCTTAGGGCTCGACTAACCCTGGGAAGATTATCTTTACCCAGGAATCCTTGAGTTTTCGGCGCCCGGGTTTTTCACCCGAGTTCAACGCTACTTATGTCAGCATGATCACTTCTAGTTCGTCCAGCTGTCCTACCGGTCAACCTTCATCCTACACTAGAACGCTCCCCTACCACTAAAATATAAAATATCTTAATCCAAAGCTTCGGTAACACGCTTAGCCCCGTTGTATCTTCCGCGCAGAGTCACTAGACTAGTGAGCTATTACGCTTTCTTTAAAGGATTGCTGCTTCTAAGCCAACCTCCTAGTTGTCAAAGTAACTCCACAACGTTCTCCACTGAGCGTGCATTTAGGGACCTTAGCTGTTGGTCTGGGCTCTTTCCCTCTCGACTCATGACCTTATCACCCTGAGTCTGCCTGCCAGGGAACATATCAATGGCATTCGGAGTTTATTTGGGTTTGGTAATCCGGTAAAGACCCCTAGCCCATTCAGTGCTCTACCTCCATGATATTTTTTACCTGACGCTATACCTAAATATATTTCGGGGAGAACCAGCTATCACCCAGTTTGATTGGCCTTTCACCCCTAATCACAGATCATCAAAAGAGTTTTCAACCTCAACTTGTTCGGTCCTCCACGAGGTGTTACCCTCGCTTCAACCTGTCCATGATTAGATCACCGGGTTTCGGGTCTATGCCTGCATACTAAATCGCCCTATTCAGACTCGCTTTCGCTACGGCTCCACCTGCAACGGCTTAACCTCGCATGCAAACATAACTCGCTGACTCATTATGCAAAAGGTACGCTATCGACCACTTAAGGGTCTCTAACTGCTTGTAGACTTACGGTTTCAGGTTCTATTTCACTCCCCTCTCGGGGTTCTTTTCACCTTTCCCTCACGGTACTTGTTCACTATCGGTCACTAAGGAATATTTAGCCTTATGAGGTGGTCCTCACAGATTCCCACGAAATTTCACGTGTTTCGTGGTACTCGGGATGCCGCTAGGGCCTTCGAAGTTTTCGAGTACGGGGCTATCACCCTATCTTGCCAGACTTTCCAGACTGTTACTCTAACTTCTCCGGTCCCACATTGCGGTCCCACGACCCCTCATTCAAATTAATGAATAAGGTTTAGGCTGTTCCCCGTTCGCTCGCCACTACTGGGGGAATCTCGGAATTGATTTCTCTTCCTGAGGGTACTGAGATGTTTCACTTCCCCTCGTTCGCTTCAAACAACTATGTATTCATTGAGTGATACCATAAATGGTGGGTTTCCCCATTCGGAAATCTCCGGATCAAAGTGTGTGTGCCACTCCCCGAAGCTTATCGCAGCTTACCACGTCCTTCATCGCTTCTTAGTGCCAAAGGCATCCACCGTAAGCCCTTTGTAGCTTAAAAAAATGGAACTAACCTCGCTAAAAATCAACTAAATCAATCTATTCAATTGTCAAAGAACGAAAATCGTTCAAAGTAAAACGCTAACTTACACCGCATTCCAGTACAGTAGAACTTGGTGGGCCTGGGAAGACTCGAACTTCCGACCCCACGCTTATCAAGCGTGTGCTCTAACCAACTGAGCTACAGGCCCATTAGGCTTCACTCTCTCAAAACTAAACAGCTAGATAGATTTTTGGGACTCACTTACTCGGGAAGAGTAAGTTGACCTAAGATTGGGTCATTTTAACTTATCAAGAACAAGTCTTGATGAAGATTGACCGGATAATCCTTAGAAAGGAGGTGATCCAGCCGCAGGTTCCCCTACGGCTACCTTGTTACGACTTCACCCCAATCATCGACCATACCTTGGGCGCCTGCCTCCTTGCGGTTAGCGCAGCGACTTCTGGTACAGCCAACTTTCATGGTGTGACGGGCGGTGTGTACAAGGCCCGGGAACGTATTCACCGCGGCATTCTGATCCGCGATTACTAGCGATTCCAACTTCATGATCTCGAGTTGCAGAGATCAATCTGAACTTAGATAGCTTTTAAGCGATTTGCTCTACCTCGCGGCTTAGCTTCGCTCTGTGACTACCATTGTAGCACGTGTGTAGCCCTAGGCATAAGGGCCATGAGGACTTGACGTCATCCCCACCTTCCTCCGGTTTAACACCGGCAGTCCATCTAGAGTGCCCAACTGAATGCTGGCAACTAAATGCAGGGGTTGCGCTCGTTGCGGGACTTAACCCAACATCTCACGACACGAGCTGACGACAGCCATGCAGCACCTGTGTACCGACCCTTGCGGGCGACGACATTTCTGCCAGTCTTCCAGTACATGTCAAGCCTAGGTAAGGTTCTTCGCGTTGCATCGAATTAAACCACATGCTCCACCGCTTGTGCGGGCCCCCGTCAATTTCTTTGAGTTTTAATCTTGCGACCGTACTCCCCAGGCGGGATACTTAACGCGTTAGCTTCGTCACTGAAGGGGTCAATACCTCCAACAACAAGTATCCATCGTTTACGGCGTGGACTACCAGGGTATCTAATCCTGTTTGATCCCCACGCTTTCGGATCTCAGTGTCAGTGTTCGGCCAGTTACCCGCCTTCGCCTCCGGTATTCCTGTTGATATCTACGTATTTCACCACTACACCAACAATTCTAGTAACCTCTCCGACACTCAAGCTTCGCAGTATCAAATGCACTTCCAGGGTTGAGCCCTGGGCTTTCACATCTGACTTACAAAGCCACCTACATCCGCTTTACGCCCAATAATTCCGAACAACGCTAGGATCCCTCGTCTTACCGCGGCTGCTGGCACGAAGTTAGCCGATCCTTTCTTACAGGGTACATTCATTGTGTTATTCCCCTGCGACAGAGCTTTACGACCCGAAGGCCTTCATCACTCACGCGGCGTCGCTGCATCAGAGTTTCCTCCATTGTGCAATATTCCCTACTGCTGCCTCCCGTAGGAGTCTGGACCGTGTCTCAGTTCCAGTGTGACTGATCATCCTCTCAGACCAGTTAAAGATCGTCGCCTTGGTGAGCCGTTACCTCACCAACTAGCTAATCTTACGCGGACTCATCTTAGAGCGAAAAACCTTTGACCCCTAGAGCCGCAGCTCCTGTGGTCTTATGCGGTATTAGCTAATCTTTCGACTAGTTATCCCCCACTCTAAGGCAGATTATCCACGCGTTCCTCACCCGTGCGCCACTAGTACTCACCCGAAAGCTTTCCCCGTTCGACTTGCATGTATTAGGCACGCCGCCAGCGTTTGTTCTGAGCCAGAATCAAACTCTCCAGTTTAAATTCTGTTTAGAAGCAAACAGCTAGCTTTTACGCTATTGTTTGTTCGAATATTTTTTGAAATTGTGAATACCAATTACTCGGTATTCAAAGAGCCCAAAAATCTATTTTATCTAGCTATTCAGTTTTCAAAGAGCGAATCTTGCTCACCGTTAATTTAACTTAGCGGCGAGGTAGAGGTTTTATCGAAGAGCTAAGCTCTTGTCAACACCCTCTCAAACATTTTTTCGAAAATTTTCAAAAGAACTTTTTCGAAAAAATATTTGATCCTCAATCAACGTTCAAACGCGCCGAAAATAATTGAATTCAAATCAACTACTTAAGAACCCTGTCTGTGTTTGGAATCAAACATAACGTCGGTGAGGTCCTGATTTATAGGCCTAATGCCCTTTTCAGGCAAGGCCTTTTTTAAATAAATAAAAGTGTAGAAAAATAGGGCAAAAATTGCGCTTTATGCCGCCTTAATGGGCACAAAACGACTCCGCAGCGCTTCATGCCTAGAAAAGAGGAGCCCATTTATCCCGCATTTCAGAGGAAATCTCTGGATACAACCGTCTTTTGCCCCATTAAAAGAGATCGCAAAACGAAAAAAGCCCCTTCTATATAAGAAAAGGGGCCCTGAAACCGCTTATTAAGTACGGCGGGACTTCTTATTGTCATTCATGTGTTCAATCTTATCCCCCAGATCATGGATGGCCTTACCTGTTTTGGGGGCTTTCTCAGAGATCTTCTGACCAACCTTCTCGATTTTGTCCCCCACTTTATGGGAGAGGCTTTCTTTCTCACCTTGTTTTGAAGCCATAAGAACCTCCTGGTTCGTTTGTTCTATTCTATTACTGAAAAGAGTCGCTCAAGAAAGAATCCATCTATAGTGCCAGCTTACATTTACAACCCTTCACCTTGGTGCAGAGGCCGAGTGAATTTGGGCATAAAAAAAGCCGCCCCTTGGGACGGCTTCTATATTTAGATCACTGTTTCGTCGTGGCCGAAGACCTTGCGGTACTTTGCCATGAACCAGTTCTGGAACCGATCCACATACAGGTGAACAGCAGGAATCACATATAGTGTCAGCAACGTCGAACTGATTGTTCCCCCGATCACGACAATCCCAAGGCTTGTGCGGGACTTGGAAGCTTCGTTCAACCCAATCGCCACTGGAACCATCCCGGCAATCAGGGCAAGACTGGTCATGATGATCGGACGAAGACGGGTTTCACCGGCTTTCAGCAGCGCCTCAGTCGGAGATGTGCCGTGCTTTTGCTGTTCGGCCGCAGAATCAATCAGCAAGATGGAGTTCTTCGTCGCAAGGCCCATCAACATCACACACCCAATCATCGAGAACAAATCGAAGCTGGAGCGAGTGATAAACAACGACAAAAAGGCCCCGCAGGCTGCCAGCGGAATCACCGACATGATAGTCACCGGAGTGATGAACGAGCCATACAAGCTTGCCAGCACCAGATAAATGAACATCACACCCAACCCCAAAGAAACCAGAATGTTGGTCATGAGCTCGGCAAAACGTTCGGCCTCACCCACGAAACTAAAGGTCACACCTGGAGGTGGCTTCAACTCTGTCTTGGAAAGACTGTTGATTTCAGCGATCACGCCCCCAAGACCTTTACCGCCCGGCGTGATATCGGCGGAAAGCTGGATGTAACGGTTGCGATTTTCACGCAGGATCACTGACGGGCCTTGCGCCTCTTTCAAATGGGCCACATTCACCAAAGGCACCAGGCGCTGGCTTAAGTTTGGAACCTTCAGGCTTGGATACTGTTCACGCAAGTCACGCTGATCCGGCTGCAGGCGCACACGCACATCATAGTTCACCCCATTTTCACGATAGATGGCTGGAGTCTGACCTTCGATCAAAGTACGAAGCTCCATACCCACGCCGATCAGGGAAACCCCGGAGGCTTGGGCATTTTCACGCTTTAGCTGAACCTGGAACTCGGGCTTTCCGGCGCGATAGCTTGTGTCCGGCTGGGACAGCCCTGGCTCGGCCTTCAGCTTTGCCAGCACCTTTTCAGAGTACTGAATCAGATCGTTCATGTTCTGACCCACGATATTCAGGTTGAACTGACGGCTGTTCTGCTGCCCGGGATTGTCAGTCACGATGATGTTGTACTTCTCCAACCCCTTATAGGCTTCACGCAAAGCCGCTTTGGTCTCTGTGGTGTTCATGCTGCGTTTTTTAGACGGCACCAGGCGGATATACAGACTTCCCTTGTGAGGCTCACCGTTGCCGGTCCCCACAAAGGTCAAAATATCCTCGATCTCTGGGAACTTGCGGGTGCGGTTTTCGATTTCTTTGGCAATCACGTCCGTGCCGTCCAGGCTGGCCCCTGGGGCAAGCTCGAACTGCACATAGAATTCCCCGTTGTCCTGCGCCGGCAGGAACGTGAACGGCACGCGCGTGGCAATAAAGAGGGAAAAGACAAAGATCCCGACCGAGGCCAGAATGGTTTTCGCCGGATGCGCCAGGGCCCAGCCCAAAGTTTTCACATACCATTGCTCCATACGGGTCTGGAAGCGGTCAAAGGCTTTCAAAGCTCTTTGATTCCAGATGCCAAACTTGGATGTAGGAGGTTTGTGTGAATGTTCCCCCGCCACATAAGCTGACAGGGTCGGCGCCACAAACAGGCCGTCAAACAAACTGACGATCATGGCAAAACAGATTGTCAGACCAAACTGTTTAAAGAACTGCCCGACAATACCCTGCAGATTTCCGATCGGACCGAACACAGCAAGGATCGTCAACGTGGTGGCCACAACCGCCAGAGTCACTTCATTGGTGCCGACCACCGCGGCTTTTTTCGGAGACATGCCGATTTCAAGTTTACGGAAGATGTTTTCCCGCACCACGATGGCGTCATCCACCAAAAGACCCACGACCAGGCTCATTGCCAGCAGACTCATGATATTGATGGAAAACCCGAAGATCCCCATCATAATACACGCCCCCAACAGCGAGTTCGGCAGCGCAAAGCCCGTAATCAGCGTGGACTTCATGCTGCCAAGGAAGAAATAAACCACCAGAATCGTCAGGATCACCCCAAAGATGATGGATTCATAAACGTCATAGACATTCGCGCGAATCTTGTTGCTGGTGTCCTGAACGATCTTCATTTGAGCATCAACACCTTGAGCTTTGAAGTCCTCGTTGATCTTGGCGACCTTCTTGGCGATGTCGTCGGCCACCTTCACCGAGTTGGCTCCGGACTGGCGATAGATGCTAAAGTTAATGGCTTTTTTTCCATTCAGACGGCTGCGCGAGCTTTCGTCCTGCAAAGTGTCTTCGATCCTGGCCACCGTGCCGATGGTGATTGGATGATAGACGTCAGCCAGGCGAAGCACGGTCGAACCGATCTCATTCACCGATTGATATTGCCCCAGGGTGCGGAAAGAAAACTGGGTTTCACCAACATCAATTTTACCAGCGGGAATGTTTCGCCCCCCGCTGCGCAGGGCTTCAGCCACAGTGCTGGCCGAGATGTCCGTACCGTTCAGACGATCTCGATTTAAGCTGACATGAATTTCACGTTTGCGGCCCCCGAGGATTTCGACCTGCCCGACCTGATAGACCTGTTCGAATTGCGGGGAAATGATCTCTTTGGCGAGATCGTAAAGCTTCCCGTCCTCCATATCCGCCTGGAGTGAAATATACATGATCGGCGCATCTGATGGCCCGACCTTTCTGATGACCGGTTCGTCGACATCATCAGGAAGTTCACGCATGGAGTTTTGTACTTTGGCGCGGACCTCCTGTTCGGCGAAATTCAAATTGGTCTTTAAAGAGAACTCGATACTAAGGATGCTCACCCCTTCCATATTCTGGGAAGAGACCTTTTGCACTCCGGAGATGGTCGAGACCTGATCCTCCAGTACCTTGGTGATTTCGGTTTCTACCTCCTGAGGACCGGCACCGGCATAAGAGGTCACAACCACCACCGTGGGAAGCGTGACATCCGGATACAAATCGATGGGAAGGTTTTTTAAAGAGATGCCTCCAAGAGTCAGCATAAGAATGACCAGAGACATGATAAGAACAGGTTGGCGTACTGATAATAAAGCTGGTGACATAGTGGCGGGAAATTAGCAGCAAGCAAGAATGCCGACAACTGGAGAGATATTCGAGGGGCGAAGCAGTCCCAGCATAGGGATCTATTTACGATACTATAATCTGTTTTTGAGCCTTTTTATGGATTTAAAGATCAAATATTGATACCCTTGGGATGATGGTTGAGACTCCGAACCAAATGCCGCAATCTGGTTTCAGAAAGCGATGAGGCTTTCAGAAAGAGGCAGGTCTCAAATGAAAAAAGTTTTTTACATTGTGTGTTCGCTTCTTGGTTTTGACAGTCTTGATGTGGATAGCAGTCACATTCTGGAACGCGAATTTCGCAAACACTTTAAAAGGTAGGATCCCGTGAACGAGTTTAAGTCCCAGAAAATAAAAGCAGTTCTTAAAGTTCTTCTAAAAAAGAAAGGTCTGACTTATGAAAGCCTGGCCGAACAGATGGAATGCTCCGTTCCCACAATCAAAAGAATTCTGGGGCCCGAAGAACTTACGCTGAATCGGCTTCTGCACCTGTGTGAGATTTTAGATACCAATCTTGCAGAGATCGAAACTTTGACTGCAGAAGAAGAAACCGGAAGTCCTTCGTTCACCGAAGAGCAGGATGCCTTCCTGGCCAAGAACAAAAATTACTTTGCATACCTGATGAAGCTTTTTGACGGAATGACCCCCAAACAGATTGCTGACGAGTATCAACTAACGGCCCGATCCACCGACAAATATCTTATTGGCCTGGAAAAACATGATCTGATTCGTGTGACCGGCAAACAAAAGGTTAAACCGGCCTTTAAAACGGTTCCCAATCTGGGAAACGGCGCCCTGGCCCGGGCCCATTCGGAATCCTTTATTAAAAGCATCGCGTATTTCTTTATTGATCTGGTACGTGAAGGTCTTTATTCGCAGAAGAAAAAGGAAGAGCGCAACCAGGCGACCTTCTCCACTCAGGTGGTCAAAGTCTCTAAAGCCAGCTATCTGGCATGGATTGAAGAGCAGCAAAAGTCCATGCGCAGTTTTGAAAAGCTTGCGACCTATGAGGAAAAAACCAAAGCCCCCGAAGAGCTGATGTCTGCAGTGATTGTTTCAGCCCACACGATTTTGAAACATGATTATGAGGGCTTGAAAAAAATCAGCTCCACCTTTGGTGAGATCACCAACTTCTAAAAAGGAAAATTGAGGATCCACAGGCCTTTTGACAGATCATGCTCTTGTTTTAAATCAGTTCGCGGGGATTTAAATCCCCGGACCGGCTTAAAAGAAGGAAAATAGTTGCAGGAGGCCTTATGCCTGACAAAAAAGTTCATGCAGTCCGGGGATCCGAGTTGCGAAAGAAAATGGAAGCGTCACTGGAAAAAGGTGAAAATTATCGTTCAGGGCATCAGGGTGCTGATCAAATAGACACCAACACCCGCCATGACGGTCTCACCCGCAACCGCAGCTCTTCCGCACACAGCTCCAAAAAGTAGCCGGAGCACTTATGATCCCCACCAATATTGAAGAGCTTGTAAAACGCCAATCCCCCCTGCAGCGTCACGAAGATCTGCAGGACGTGATCTATAATATCAAAGACCGCAAAGTGGTCATGCTGGGAGAAGCCTCACACGGTACACATGAGTACTATCACTGGCGCGCGCAAATCACCCAGGAACTGATCAGCAAACACGGCTTCAGTTTCGTCGCCGTGGAAGGCGACTGGCCATCTTGCCAGAACCTGGACCGCTATGTCCGTGCCAGCACTTTGGACAAACTGCCTTTTTCTCATTTCGTACGCTGGCCAGCGTGGATGTGGGCCAATGAAGAAGTCCGGGACTTCACCACTTGGCTTCGTTCACACAATCACCTGAAAAACGAAAAGCCCGTTGGCTTTCACGGACTGGATGTTTATTCGTTGTTTGAATCCATTGATGCCATCATCAAAACCGTGGGAGGGATTGAGCCCGACCTGGCGGGACCTCTTAAGGAATACTACAGCTGCTTTGCCTCTTACCGGCATGACGAAAAGAAGTACGTGAAAGATCTGCTGCGGAACTTTAAGGGCTGCAGAGACGAAGCAGTCGCCGCGCTGGAAGACCTGCTTGAGAAGCACATGACCCGGCCTGATGGCGCCTTGTTTGATGCCATCCAAAATGCCCGGGTGATCAAAAACGCGGAGAACTATTACAGAGCCATGACTTCCTTTGAAGACAGCTCTTGGAATGTGCGGGACCGGCACATGCTGGAGTCTTTGGAGGCCTTGCTGGAACACTATGGACGGGACTCCAAAGCCATCGTCTGGGCACACAACACCCATGTTGGCGATTACCGCGCCACCGACATGGTACTTGAAGGAAGCGTTAACATTGGCGGACTTGCCCGGGAGATCTTTGGCGCTAACAATGTGGCCTTGGTGGGTTTTGGAAGCTATCAGGGAAGTGTTATTGCCTCTCCGGCCTGGGCCGGTCCTGTGCGGGTCATGAATCTTCCCCGGGCGCAGAGCGGAAGCTATGAGGACCTCTTCCATCAGGTGGCCTTTGCTTCGGGATTCAAAAACTTTTCTTTGAACTTCAGCAGCGACGATCATTTAAAGCCCTGGGCCCAGTCCCGGGGACATCGCGCCGTGGGCGTCGTCTATAATCCTCACCACGAGCGCGGCAATTATGTTTCGACCAAAATTGCAGAACGCTATGACAGTTTTTTGTTTTTTGATGAGTCCCGCGCCCTGAGCCCGCTGAAACAGGAAATCGACCGGAGCGAAATACCTGAAACCTATCCTTCGGGCCTATAGCCCGAGGATGGAATGCTTCAAAGCCTCAATGACCATTTTCTCTGCCGGAATTTTTCCAAACTCGGGACGGTACACCAAAGAAATCTGATCCCTGTAGACTGGAAACTGAGAAAGGTGTTTCAGGTTAAGTCCGGACATCTCCACGGCGCGCCCCGGAACAACTCCGTAGCCAATGCGCTCATGCGCCATTTTACAAATCAGCTCCAGGCTGTCGGTGGAAATCACCTTTTCCGGGCGGCCCTTCCATTTTTTCAGGATGGACTGCGTCTGGAACAAATTCAGGTTGCAGATGATGGTGTCGTAGGATTCATTCTTTGCCGCCCAAACACCGACCGTGTCCTGGGCCATCTTTTGAATCACCAGGTCCGGGACCTCGGCAGGATTGATCACCACGCCGATATCAATATTTCCCCTTTGAATTTCCGTCTGAATACTGCGTGAAAGGTCATGACGAAGATCAATTTTAAAGTCCGGTGCTTTTTCCTTCAAATAAGCAACAGCTTTGGGGATGGAGTACTGAGCGACGGTCCCATGACAACCAATGGTCACCGTGCGCCCGGCAAAAACACGCACTTGGTCAGAAGAAAAATCCAGTTCCTGCAAAGACTGCAGCGCTCTTTGGGCTTTTCCCAAAAACACCCGACCACTCGGGGTCAGCTGAATTCCAGACCGGGAACGATAGAAAAGAATTGTGCCCAAGTCTGCTTCAAGACGTTTCAGGCTTTCTGAAAGTGCCGGCTGGCTGATTTCAAGCTTTTGCGCCGCCTGAATGATCGTGGAGCAGGTGCTGGTATGGATAAAATTTTCGATATCGCGGATCTTGTACTTCATAAGTAAACACCTATCACAATCCGGACTCTTATCCACCGTTAACTATGAATCAAAGGCATAATTTTCAGGTTCTTTTCATTCAGGAACTGTGGATTAAACACCTTGGATTGATAGCGAAGGGCCGAGTCTCCCATCACAGTCGCAATCCGCAATCCCTTTCCCTGGTTTTGCAAGGCATACTGGTATGAGGCAAAGATGTTCAAGGCCGCCGATGTCCCCACCAGCAATCCTTCATGCTGAGCCAGGTAATAAAGCATCGAAAGCATTTGTTCGTCGTGGATTTGAACGGCCTCATCAACACGGGCCTTTTTAAAGTTTTCGGTCAGGCGCATGATCCCGATCCCCTCAGTGATCGAGCTGCCCTGCGCTTCGAACTTTCCACTTTTTACAAACGAATAAAGACCCGAGCCCATGGGGTCCGCCAGAAGCGTGAATACCTTGGGATCTTGTTCTTTTAAATAGGCCGACACTCCCGCCAGCGTTCCTCCGGTTCCGACAGAGGAAACAAAGGCGTCCACCCTTTGACCCATCTGCTCCCAGATCTCAGGGCCGGTCGTCTTGTAGTGAATCTCGAAATTGGCGGTGTTCTCAAACTGGTTGGCCCAAAAGGAATTGGGGCGAGATTCAGCCAGGGCGCGTGCTGTGTGGTAGAAGTGGTTGGGATTGGCAAAGGGACAGGGAGCGACCTTCACAAGCTCCACACCCAGGGCTTCGAGCGCATGGTATTTTTCTTTGGACTGGTTGTCCGGCATCACGATCACACAGTGGTACCCCCGCTGCGCCGCCAGCGTGGCAAGACCAATCCCCGTATTCCCTGCGGTGCCTTCCACAATCGTGTCCCCGGGCTTCAGCAGACCTTGTTTTTCGGCGCTTTGAATGATTCCCAGCGCTGTGCGATCTTTCACGCTGCCACCTGGATTCAGATATTCGGCTTTGGCAAAGATCTCACATCCGGTGATTTTTGAAAGAGATTGAAGTTTGATTAACGGTGTGTGACCCACAACGTCTGAAACGGAACCGGCCTGCATAAGCACCTCGCAATCCATTCAGAACTATAGCAATGAAAAACAAAAAAGCCAGGTCCTGAAACCTGGCTTTCGTTAAGAATTTTGAATGTCGGGGGCCTATTGAACCAAAGGTTTTACTTCATTCACCAAAGCAGCGTCCCAGCTTGGCGTCAAAGAGTAGTTCTTAATGCGTGTCCCAGAGACACTGTAAGAAGAGGTCACACCTTTACCCGCTGTCCCCGCCACCGCCGCAGACAAGATCGCCTGGAATGTGAACGGGCTGGAAGTCAAAGACTTGCCGAAGTCCGCATAAGCCACAGTGAAGGCCTTACGATTACCGCGATCCAAAGCCAGCTTCATATCACGAAGATTAACAATTGCCTCGCCGGTGGCGTGCAAAGTGGCGTCCTGCGCCTGGCGGATACAAACACTGATATCAAGGTTGTACACCGTCCCGCACATTTTGATAGGATCCTGGTCGGAAGAGTTTTGCGCTCTGTTGAAGCCGTTGGAGCGGATATAACCATTCAGGAACACCTGAGCGTCTCTTTCAAGCTTGCGCGAAGCCTGGCGGTCCGTTGCCAAAGCCATCAGGAAATCCGTGGCTGACTTATCAAAATTCAAACTGAAGGCCAGAGTGCTATAACCGATGTTCTTCATATCCGGAACTTTGACATAAAGCTCTTTATGCATCCCCGTCAATGCCACCAGTTGATTCACCACGCGCTGTAGCTCTGAGCCCTTGGTATGAGTGTCCGTGTAAGACACAATGAACTGCCCCATATAGCCGGAGTCCTGAAGATCATTGGTATTCACATCACGAACAAAGTAGCGGCCAGCAGAGAATGCTGTCGTTGAGTTTTCAATCCAGTTGAACATGCGACTGTCACGCGCTTTCAAGTACACAGAATAGTTCGCATCCCCCAACGTGTTGTCAGGGAAGTACTGGGTCAACTGAGTGGAGTTGATACGACCTTTACCCCAGCTGGCGGTGACATAAGGCACCCCCATGCTGATCGTGCGCATGGCGCCGCGGGCGATATTTTCCTGCTTGGTGACTTTCATCACTGAAGCTTCACCATTGGAGTCCACAACTTTCTGGGCATCCAGGGCAATCCCTTTGAAAACAAAGTTCTCCAGGGCCTTGGCTCCTTGTGGGTCGGCGGCGTTGAACAACCACGAGAACTGAGAATCTGTGGATTTAAACTGGTTGGCCGTATAGGCCACTGTCAGGGTGGTTCCGATAGAAGCACCAAAGTTATTCAGCTTCAGTGCCGTGCGATTCACATAATAGATGCTGTCGCCGACTCTTTGAACTTCGGTTTTCCACTGGCCGAAAGCCACATAGTTCACACCCACGTTCATGGCCACGTAAGCCACACCCGCAGAGAACATAACCCCACCCGTTTGAGCAAAACTCAGGGAGTCGCCGACTTTAAGCTTTTTCAGATCCGCCAGCTTCGACGGAACAGAAGGCACCGATACGTTTTCGGCCTCGTAGCCGGTTTTAACAACAGTACGGTAAGTTTTCTCTGTCCCGGCAATGGGAGCCATCCCCAAGGTGATCGCCGTGCCCGGTTTCCAAGAGGAATACTGAGCCACCACATTCCCGCCCACGACACCTGTTACGGCGATTTTCTTTTCAACAAGGAAGCCCTTGTTTTGAGATGCCGGCTCAATGAATTTTCTGCTGACACCTTCAGACACCGTCGGAACCACAAACTGGGAATCAAGACTTGTGATCTTGGTCGGAGTTTGCACGTCCAATGACAGGATCGGAGAGAAACTGAATTTCCAGACGTTTTTCTTGTTCTGGGTCACCTGTTTGGTTGTTTCGGTGCGTTCCTCTTCATGGGTTTCAGTGCGCTCTTCCTGACGAACACCGGTGCGCTCTTCATCGTGAGTTTCGGTGCGGGTTTCTTCACGAGTGCCTGTGCGCTCTTCCTGATGGGTGGCCGTGTGATGTTCAGTCACCGTTTCTTCTCGGTAGGTGACGCGTTCGCCACTTTCAATGGTGTCCACTGATGTGGCCTCGCCAGTGAAGCGCCCGCCTTGCAGGATCTGAACCTGATCCGTATCATCAACGATGCCATTTCCGTTGGAGTCATTCCAAGAATACAAACGAACAATGGTACGATCTTCAACGGAAGAATAAGTTGAAACGGTCACAGTGCGACCACGGTGCAGAACTCCGTTGCCATCGACATAGTCTGCAGGATTGGTGACAACATTTGTGACAGACGAGCTGCTTGTTCCCGTAGTCGTCCAGCCCGACAGATCCACCGCCCCCGCACCCCAGGGATCAAAGGGCTGATTAGAACCCTTTGACCCAATCGCGGCGCGAACGTCCGCAGCGCTCGTCGGAGCGCCATTCACCACCCAGTATCCCGGAGCATCAGTTCCCACGAGCTGGTAGTTTTCACTCTTTGGCAGGCTGTGGGGGCTGGCCATTGCCATATTGACCACATCACCCACGGTGGATTGAATGACCGGAGACACTCCAGCAGTAAGGTTGAAATTGCCCGAATTTGAAATAACTGAGTACGGAGTGACAACTTCGGTGCGAACCACAGAAGTCGTTGTCCAGCTGGTCGTTACAGGGACTGTGTAGGTGTAAGGCACCGTGACCGTGGTGGTGGTGGTCACAGGCACCGTATAAGTGTATGGCACATCCACAATTGTCGTCGTAGTGACCGGGACTTTGATTGTATTGGTGTTGAAGGTCACCGTTTCAGTGATCTTTGGAGAAACCCCGTTGGGATTGACATATACAAAACCCAGTCCATTAAAGATCGGCGAGTTCTGCATGAAAGCCGTCATATCGGTACTGAAGTTGGTCTTGTAGGTGGGCTTATAAAGCTTGGCGGCTTCTTCCAGGGTCAGAGGGGGATTTTGCTCCTGTGCATTTACGACAGACGCGATCACCAAAAGGGATACCAGTACCTTCATGTTCATCCAAGGCTCCGTTGAATTTAATTGAGTGCAATTCATATACGGGCATTTTCATCGAACACAAAGAAAAGACTTTTTGTTTATAGTTGGTTGGAAAATATTACTGTCCCCGGCAGCCTGGCAGTCCGGAATAACCGCCGGAATAATTCAACACCCGGGGAAAGCCCCAAGTGAAAATCTGCTGAGCGATATCCGGAGCCCCCGCCCCCTGACTGCAAACCACGATAATGATCGAATCCGCCGTCATGCCCTTTTCTCCGATCACCTTTACAGCCGCCTCCGGCGACAAAGGTTTTAACACGAAGGCCGGAATATTACTGACGGGCATTTGGGTGCTGGGATCCATGCTCATATTAAACTGCGCAAAATCCGCTTCGCTGCGCACATCCAGAACATGGGCCTTGTGTTTGGCCTGACTGAAAGGCATTCCGAAGGTCGGTGCTAATTGCTGACTGGGGGCACGTCCCCCCAAGGATGCCGTGCGAGCTTTACTGCTCCACGGGGCGACTTCATTTTTCTGAGTCAAATAAGACTTCAACTGAGGCAGATCAATCTGAATAGGACCCGGACGGGTTTGACACCCCAACAGAAGCGAAAATGCGATCAACAGAAGTAACTTCATAGAAAAAGCATACGCCGGGTTCAGAGTCGCGGCACTTTGTCTTTTACAGGAGTTTAGAAATAAAAAAAGGGAGCTGAATCAGCTCCCTTTTGAAATTCGAAGAAAAATTGGGGTGAGTAACGGGGCTTGAACCCGCGACACTCGGAATCACAATCCGATGCTCTACCAACTGAGCTATACCCACCACAAAGGAAGATCTTTTATAGGGCCTTGCCAAAGAAAGTGCAAGCACGAAAATGGCCCCGGATGACAGATTTTAAAAAGGTCTAATAATCACAAGGGCCTACGACCACCTGCGCCTTACAGGCGCTGCCCCCTTTTTCGGCATCAAGGACCGTTTCTTCGGCCCATTCGCCATTGGCGTTACAGCGGTGACGAACGCAGGACACCCCTGCCATTTCCACCCGACAGACCTTCTTTTCTTTCTTGGGATTGTTTAAACAGGTCCACGAGCATTCGTTAAAGCGCCCGGCAGGCTTTTCACAAATGGATCCCGCTCTCTTGTTTTCAGCCCTCGCCTTGGCAGCACGCTCTTTTTCCGAGGCCTGTTTTTTCAGGCGCATTTTTTCCGCCTCACTGGCCTTGGACAATTCCTTCAAATCAATAGCCGTGACTGAGGTCAGTCGCCCGCGAGGGATCTTCCGGCCCTGCAAAAGGATGTCATAGGCAATTTCACCGCCCTCAAGCACACCCTGGAACCCGACCTG
Organism: Bdellovibrio bacteriovorus HD100; assembly: GCF_000196175.1. Lineage (NCBI taxonomy): Bacteria > Pseudomonadati > Bdellovibrionota > Bdellovibrionia > Bdellovibrionales > Pseudobdellovibrionaceae > Bdellovibrio > Bdellovibrio bacteriovorus. The sequence goes on along the minus strand of NC_005363.1, from coordinate 1,674,681 downwards.
CTGCCCACTTTGAACCTTCGCCGAATCTTCGCCGTTCAGGGCGGAAAACTCCATGGAACCTTCAAACATCTTCACGCCGGCAAAAGCTTTGTCCGGATCCATACTCAGGACATAATCCCCGGCCGGGGCGATGAATTCGAAAATGTCCGAACGCACGGCCACATTGTAAGCCCCCTTGTCCTTGAGGGACTGACGCCAGTGAAGATGGCCCGACTTCAGGTTCAAAACCGGAGCCTCGCCGCCTTCCCAACTGATCACAGGAATAACCAGCTCACTTGCACCCAAAACGGTGAAACTGCGTTTTTCATCAAGTTGTACTTTAACTTCCCCGTCCAGAGAGGTTTCCAGGGTCGCCTTTTCACGCAGAGTGGTGGCGCCCCTTAGAGACAAACGTTTGCCGTCTTTCCCCGTCACCCACACCTGTCCACGAACCTCACGAACCGCGGGATATTTGGGAGGAGTCGCAAAAGCATGGGAATCCACCAAAGAGCCCCCCGCCAGCAAAAGAACCGCAAGAAGACTATTCAGGCTTTTTGTGAACACGTTCCATCTCCCACTGTTTGGCGAACTTCAAGAACAGCGAATAGGCTGCTCCGACGGCGATCACAAAGCCCGGCATCCCATCCATAAAGCCGCGCTTTACAAAATAGGTCTCTATAAACTTGCCCCAAGGCTTAAAGATCAACTTTAAGTAAGAGAATTTCTTGCCTGAAGCCGCCAACTGCTTGGCGCCCAGGGTGGAATAACGGTCGTTGGTAACAACCTGGTCACTCAGACCATCAAACACCCAGTGCAGCAGATCCCGCTTCATTTTAATCATGCGTTTGACTTCCACTTTTTCGTGTACGTCCGCGGAATTCCACTGGGAACGGGATTTATTAAACAGCCTTAGTTGATAGTCAGGGTACCACCCGCCGTGCACGATCCAGCGCCCCAAATGAAAGGACTTTCGCGGGAACAGATAGCCCGCTTCGGGATCCAGGGATTGAAAGCTTTCATACAACTCGGAAGCCAGTTCTGGACTGAGAGCCTCATCCGCATCCAAGGACAACACCCAATCGTTTTTTGCCTGAGCCGTTGCAAAGGCCTTTTGTGGACCAAAACCCTTCCATTTTTCCTGGAACACCCGGGCGCCGCACTTTTCAGCAATCTCAACGGTGCGATCCGTCGAAAAGCTGTCGACCACGACAACATCGTCAACAAAGGGGGCGGAGCGAATGCAGCGCTCAATGTGCGCCTCTTCGTTCAAGGTAATGATCACGAGGGAAATGGGAAGTTTCGTCACGGAATCAGATTCTCTTTGGATCAAGGTCTTGTCAAACGATTCACGACTCGATACCATTTTTTGAATCGAAAGGCTTTTATCCATGAATTTTGCTAAATACTTCGTTTTCGGACTGTTTCTAACCTCTCAAGCGCATGCTTACCTGAGCATCGCGGAATCCGGCGAGCTTTTGGCTCCTGGCAAATATCAAGTGGGTGTTGAGCCTCAGCTTTTGACCAACAAAGGTAATGGTGCCAACTTCAACGTGTTCTTTGATACGGCCCTGAGCGATTCTTCCAGCGCACGCATCAGCATGGGCGCAGGAGCTGTGGATTTTAACACTTTTGCCAGCGTTAAATGGATCCCGATCCCTGACGTGGACAACCAGCCTGCGATGGGCCTTCGTGCTGGCGCCGGGATTGCCCGCGATGAGGACGAAAACCTGATCCAATTCCAGTTTGCCCCCCTGGTCAGCAAACGCTTTGACACAGAATACGGATTGACCGTGCCTTACCTGGCGGTGCCGTTTACATTCCTGAACACCAAAGACGAAAACTTCGTTGCTTCCAACCTGGCGTTGGGAAGCGAATTCCACTATGTTGACTGGAAAGAAGTAAATATGGGCGCGGAAGTGGGTATTGACTTGAACAAGTCTTATTCCTACATCTCCCTTTATCTGACATTCCCATTTGAAAGCCACAAAGGATTCGGGAAGTAATATGTTTTCATGGTTCTTTAAGGACGAAACCGGAACAGCTGCAGATCTATACGTAGATTTGGGGACTGCCAATACACTCATCGCAGCTCGTGGCAAAGGGATCATCCTGAATGAGCCCTCGCTGATTGCTTACCAGCAGACCAGCCCCGGCAAAAAGCGCGTGATCGCCGTGGGAAATGACGCCAAAGAAAAGCTGGCGAACAACCCGGGCAGCATCTTCGCGCAAAAACCAATTCGCGATGGCGTGATTGCCGACTTTGAAACCTCTGAAGTGATGCTGAAGCACTTCCTCAGCCAACCAGGAGTCAAAGGAGCCTTTTCCCGCCCGCGCGTGGTGGTGTCACTTCCCTACGGCGTGACTGAGGTTGAAAAGAAGGCCGTGATTGAATCCTGTAAAGCGGCTGGCGCAAAAGAAGTTTATCTGATCGACGAACCGATGGCGGCTGCGATTGGATCCGGCCTGAATGTGAAGTCCGCAGAAGGCAACATGATCATCGACATCGGCGGCGGAACCACGGAAGTGGCTGTGATCGCTCTGGCTGACATCGTTTACTGCGAAGCGGCCCGCGTGGGTGGTCACCGTCTGGACGATGCGATCATTGATTACTTCAAAAAATACAAAAAACTGATCATCTCTGACACCACGGCCGAATACCTGAAGGTCACTATCGGAACAGCTGTTCCGAAAAAAGACATTCGCAGTGTCTCCATTACGGGTCGCGATGCTGACACCGGCATGAACCGCACAATGGAAGTCAGCTCCGAAGACGTGGGCCTGGCAATGAATGGGTGTATTCAGGAAGTCATCAATGCGATTCACCGCGCGCTGGAACACACTCCGCCGGAATTGGTGTCTGATATTATCGAAAGAGGTATCACACTTGCTGGCGGTGGCGCTTTGATTCGCGACTTTGACCTGCGCATTCAGAATGAGGTTCGCCTGCAGGTTCGCATCGCGGATGACCCGCTGACGGCGATCGCCAAGGGCGGCGAAGCAGTGCTGAGTGATCCAGAACTGCTCGATAAAATTCAGTTGGAAGTTTAGAACTTTACAGGGGTCGTTTTCGGCCCCTTTTTCATATCCTCGCGGAGCAGCTGCAAAAGCTTAAACGCGAGCGCTCCTTGTTTGCCCTCGCCAATCTGCTGACCTTCGTATTCGGTCACTGGCAACACATCCAAAGTTGTTCCGATCATCATGGCTTCAGATGCGCTGAGAATATCCTGCTCGGTCAGATCCTTTTCCTGGATGGACTTTAACTCCCCCGACGCCAACAGGCTTTCAGCCAGATCAAAGGTGCGCATCATGGTTGTGCCTTTCAGAATTTGGCGCAGTTTTGGGCGAAGCAGGTTTTTGTCTTTATCAATCAGAACGATGTTTTCCGTGCTGCCTTCCGTGATGAACCCTTGCGGATCAATGCCGATGGTGAAGTCGATCTTGCGGTCCACACTTTCTTTTTTCATCATTACGTTCGGCAAATAATTGCAGGTCTTAATCCGAGCCAGCCACGGGTCTTTGGGAACAATCTGACTGCGCCCGACCTTCACGCCCTTCAAGTACTTTTCATCTGTTAACGGCGTAAACGAAGTCACAATCAAATACATCTGCGAGCTGATGGAATCGTAAGGATTTGTCGTAAAATACCCCGGACCACGGGAAATATACAGGCGCAAAACTGCATAAGGCGCGCCGGCAATGCGCGTGGTTTCGAGAATAATCTTTTTCATGTCTTCCAGGCTGTGCGGCAGACTGATACCGATCTGCTGGGCGGAAGACTGCAGACGCTCCAGATGCTCTTGCATCAAAAACACCTGACCATCCACGACTTTGATCGCCTCAAAGACACCATCCCCGCGGTGCACAAGGTGATCATCCACCGGCACCATCATCAGCCCCGGGTCTTTAATCACCCCGCCATACCAGCTGCTGTACATCGCCAGATAGCTGCCTTGAGCCTGGTATTGTCGCTTTAAAAGTTGGGCCTGAACATCCGCAGAAGAAAGAATGGGTAGATTCATAAACGTCCTTATTAAAAAATCACCGTTTCATTCTAGATTCACGTCGGTTCGGCGTGAAGTTTTTTTTGTTTTTAATTTGACCATTCCCAAGGGAGGTCCTGACAATAAGACATCACGGAGGACGTCAATGCAAACCAATCTCATTATCGGGCTTCTTGCTCTGAACCTTACAGCCTGCGCATCTTTCACCAGCCATCGCGAACCAAATCAGGAAACGAAAGTGACCCTGAAAGACGGCAAAGGCGGTGTTAAAGAAGCCCCGGCTCAAGCCACCAGCACCGGCGGCGAAAAAGAAATGACCCGCGTTGAGGTTGGCAGCGATGCTGAAGCACAAGCCCACGCCACGGAAGTGAAAGAGGCCGTTGCCGCTGCTGCTCAACATATTCAAGACACTCATGGCAAAGCTCCCCGCGAAGCCGGACCAGTGCCTGCAGAAAAAGCATTTGGCTGGCTTAAAAACGGCAACACCCGTTTTGTGCGCGGCACCTTCCGTAATGACGGCGCCTCGGCTGCTGACCGCCGCCGCGTAAGCGCTTTGCAGCGCCCCCATTCGGCAATCTACACCTGCAGCGATTCCCGTGTTTCGCCTGAAATCGTATTTGACCAGAAATTGGGTGAAATCTATGTGGTTCGCACCGGTGAGCTGATTCTGGACAAAAATGTTCAGGAAAGTCTTGAGTATTCTGTAGGCACTTTGGGCACCAATCTGGTGGTGATCATGGGCTCGGACTCTTGCGGTGATCTGACAGCTGCGGAAGGCCTTGCCAATGAACTGCTAGAACGCTCCGCAATCCTGCGTGACGCTGTGACCTCGGGTGATGTAAAGATAGTGAAGGCTGTCTACCATCTGGAAGCTGGAAATGTGGAGTTTCGATAAATGAACGACAAACGCAAGATTCTGATCACCTGTGCTCTTCCCTACGCAAACGGATACATTCACCTGGGTCACCTGGTGGAATATCTTCAGGCCGACTTCTGGGCCCGTTTTCAGAATATGCGTGGCAACGAATGCGTCTTCATTTGCGCAGATGACACTCACGGCACCCCGATCATGGTGAAAGCCCGCGAACTGGGCATCACTCCGGAAGCTTTGATCGCACAAAGCTATAAAGAACACACCCAGGACTTTGCTGATTTCCAGGTTCAGTTCTCGCACTTTGGTTCCACCAATTCGGAAGAAAACCGCCTGCTTTGTGAGTACTTCTACAAAAAAATGCAGGAAGGCAACCACACCCGCAGCCAGCCGATTCAGCAGATGTACTGTAATCACGACAAAATGTTCCTGCCGGACCGCTTCGTAAAGGGCACCTGTCCTAAGTGCGGCGCCAAGGAACAGTACGGTGATTCCTGTGATGTGTGTGCTTCGACTTACTCCCCGAGCGACATGAAGGACGTTCACTGTTCGCTTTGCGGGACAGCTCCGGTGATGAAAGATTCCGAGAGCATCTTCTTCAAACTGAACGACTTCAAACAGTACCTGGAAGAATGGATCCCTAAACACTGCTCCCCTGAAATCTCCAAAAAGATGCTGGAATGGTTCAACGAGGACCTGAAGGATCTGGATATTTCCCGTGATGAGCCTTATTTCGGCTTCGCGATTCCGGGCACCAACAATAAAAAATTCTTCTATGTGTGGGTGGATGCTCCCATGGGCTACATGTCCACCACCGAGCAATGGGCGAAATCCCAGGGCAAAACCCTGAAAGACATCTGGCAGGACCCAAGCCGTGAAATTTATCATTTCATTGGCAAAGACATTGCCCGCTTCCACACCATCTTCTGGCCGGCATTCCTGAAGGCTGCGGAATTCCGCTCGCCTAATCAGGTGTTCGTGCACGGTCACTTGATGGTTAATGGCGAGAAAATGTCCAAGTCCAAAGGGACGTTCATCGCCGCAAGAACGTATCTGAACCATCTGAACCCGGAATATCTTCGTTATTACTATTCCACCAAGCTGTCGAGCTCTGTGGACGATATCGATTTAAATCTGGAAGACTTCACCAACCGTGTGAATTCCGAGCTTGTGGGTAAAATCACAAATCTGGGTTCCCGTGGTGGCCAGATGCTGAAAAAGAAAATGGACGGCAAAATGAGCGTGCCGGATGCTGAAGGCAAAAAACTGATTGAGCACGCTCAAAAAACGGCTGAATCCATCGCCGCTCATTATGAAGCCCGCGACTTTGCCAAAGCATTGGGTGAAATCCGTGGCCTGGCTGATGACGCCAATAAGTACTTTGACGAAAAAGCTCCTTGGAAAACCCTGGAAGCTGATCCAGAAGGCACCAAGCAGGTTATCACCACCACTCTGAACATGTTCCGAATGCTTGCGATTTACCTGAAGCCGGTCTTGCCATTCTATAGCCAAAAGGTGGCAAAACTTTTGGGTGAAAAAGACTATGTGTGGTCTGATCTGAACACGGTTCTTACCAACCGTGAAATCAATGACTATGAACATCTGGCAACCCGTATTGAGGCTGACAAAGTCAAAGCCATGGTCGAGGAAGGTCGTAAGATCAACGAAGAGATTCAAGCGGCGAAAAAAGCGGCTTCCACCGCAAAACCAGCGGCGGCTCCGGCCCCTGCTGCAGCTGCGACAGCGGGCGATCGCCCGGCTGAAATCGAATTTGCTGATTTTGACAAAGTGGATCTGCGTATCGGTCAGGTCATTGAAGCTGAAGAAATCAAGGAAGCTGACAAACTTTTGCGTCTTAAGATCGACATCGGCGAAGGCCAGATCCGCCAGATCATTTCCGGCATCAAAGCGGCTTATAAACCAGAACAACTGGTGGGTCGCAAAGTGCTGGTTTGTGTAAACTTGAAACCACGCAAAATGAAGTTCGGCATGTCTGAAGGCATGGTGTTGGCGGCAGGAACTGGTGGCAGCGATCTGTTCGTGCTTTCGGCGGATGACGGAGCCCAGGTCGGCCAGAGAGTAAAATAATGAATCTTTCCATTCAGGATAAAAAATCCCTCGAAGAAATCCATCAGCTTTTTCTGAAGCTGGAGAAATCCTCGGGGGATTTTTCTTTTTCCGAGGCAGAACTAAAAAAACTGAAAACTCTAATTTCGGCTTTGTCTGTTTGTGAGAATCCTGATGTTTCCCGTCTGGCGCCCTTGGAAAAACACCTGACCCCGGGCATGACGCTGAAACATTTCGTCAGCTATGCCATACCTTTTGAGCGCCTTTTACATAAAAACCTGCAGGACGATGAATTCTTGGTGGTTGAAAACGACCGCGAACAAGCTGAAAGCAAATTGCCGTTGGTATTTGTTCTGGACAACATCCGCTCTGCCTTCAATGTAGGATCCATCTTCCGCACCGCCGAGTGCCTGGGGGCTGAAAAGATTTATCTTTGCGGCTACACCCCGCTTCCGACCCAATGGAAAGTCGAAAAGACCGCCATGGGGACTCAAGAATACCTTGCTTGGGAAGAGGCTCCGAAACTTTTAGAGTGCCTGGAAGAGCTGAAGGACGAAGGCTACCGTATTGTCGCCTTAGAGACCGCAGCCAGCGCTTCAGATCTGTTTGAAAAATTTGAATCCGAACCTACCGCCTTTGTTTTGGGGAATGAACGCTTCGGCCTTGATCCGGAAGTTTTAAAGATCATCGACGAAGTCCGCATCATCCCCTTGCGCGGGCGCAAAAACTCCTTGAATGTCGGCGTTACCGCGGCCGTGGCAGGCTTTGAATGGATGAGACAATGGCGACTGAAATAAAGCTTACCGCCATCGGCACTTTCAAAAGCCCACAGGTGCACCCTTACGAGGCCGGACGCCAGCCGGATGAGTTTCACTCGCAAGGCGTGATTGAACTTGAACCCGGCCACAATTTTGAACAAGCCCTCACAGGCCTTGAAGGTTGTGAGCGCATCTGGGTGGTGTTCTTGTTTCATCATAATGACCACTGGAGCCCGATGGTGCTACCCCCACGCGGTGGCAATACCAAACAAGGCGTGTTTGCGACCAGATCCCCGTACCGCCCTAATCCCGTGGGCATGAGCTGCGTGAAAGTTAAATCCATCGACAAACTTAAAATCCATGTGGAAGGTGCTGACCTTTTGCATGGCAGTCCGATTTTGGACATCAAACCTTATGTGGCCTATGCGGATTCATTCCCCGGTGTGGAGCCTGCGTGGCTGAAAAATGCTGAGCGCTTTACCATAGATTATTCAGTCGAAGCCAAACAGGAACTGGAATGGCTGGAGCTTCACCAGGTACATCAACTGCGTGGATTCTTGCAGCATCAGCTGGAATTTGAACCGGATAATTCCCGCAAGAAGCGCGTGAAACCCGAAGGTTCAGGATTTGTCATCGCCTATCGCACCTGGCGTGCTCGGTTTGAAATTCAGGGCCACCACGTCAGTGTGATCAGAATTTTCTCCGGGTACACCGAAGAAGACCTGAACACCCCCGAGGACACTTATCAGGACAAGGCCTTGCATCGCAATTTTCAAAAAAACTTTCAAAAGAACTTCTGAAGCAGCTTAGAACAAACTCTTTAAGGCACGCCAGACTGAAACCGGAGGCTTGCCACACAAAATGCGCACTTGATCCAAAACCGTCAGACGGCCTTGGTAAAAGCGCTCAATCAACGCCTCGGACAGCAGATAAAATCTTTCAAGTATCACGTATCTTTTTTCCGGGACGGCTGCCAGGAACATCATACGATTCAGGATTCGCAGATAACGTGCTTGCTTTTTATAATTCAGCTGAAGCGCTGGCAGAACTTCCCCCCAGGTGTCCAGAGAGCTTTTGGCTAATGCCTGAACGCAGGCTACGGTCTGTGGGAACGTATAGCCCGTTACCGGTTGATAAACACCCGAGGCGGCGCCAAGATTTAAAGGCCCGCCCGATGGGCCACCCTCCACAGGCACATCATAAAGATCCAGAGGCAGACAGCCCACCTCTTGCCTGATCACGGATTCAGTGACCCAGCCTTTACCGGCAATATAGTCAAGAATGCCTGACTTGAGTGCTGTCACATCCAAATCCGGAGTATTGGAGTAATAAGTGTCTTCTACCAGAAGTTCTGTTTCACTCCAGGGTAAAATATAGACAAATCGATAACCATCCACCTGCGGGACAAGAACATCTTTCAGAATCACATGGTTCAACCCGTGTGGCTGAGACAGCTTCACATCCAAACCAACAAATTTCTGATACCCACGTTTCACATCAGCAGCAGCCCCCCAGCCACGGGCATCGATCACACACTTGGCGCGAAACATCCTGCCATCAAGCAGGGTCACTGAATCGCGGCGCACTTCCTGCACCGAAGCTTGAAGCAGAATTTGACTGCCGTGCTGACCAAGAAGCTTTTGATGGAAATCCTGGGCTTTGATGGAGCAATAAGAGCTCTGAATTTTTCTTTGATATCTGGGGAAACGAACTTCATAGGCGGGCCATGTTTTTGAGATCAAGGACTGCAACCATGTGGCGTCGCCAGGCACGTCAGAGCCATGAAAACTCCAGGTGTGATTCCCACCCAGCTGTGTTCCCCGCTCAAGCAGCAGGACTTTCAATTCGGGTTGCTCTGTACGCAAGGCCTGCAACAGCAGTCCCCCGGCCAAGCCACCGCCAACAATAAGGCAATCCCAAATATTATCTTCCGCCTGAACAAACATGTTTTACAAATATCGTGCTTTAAGATAGCAATCAATTATGAACCACTTCGAGAAGTATGAATCGTACATTCCCTTCGATCTATTGGTGCCGCAGAACTTTTTGCTTGCAACATTAGCCCTGACTTCGGTGGTTTTAATTCGCTATCTGGCTTTGACGACCTGCTTCTATGTCGCCTTTTACAGGAAAAGCTGGCCCTGGGCCAAAAGCCGACAAATCTACCCCACTTTGCCTGACAAAAAAATTCAGCTTTTCGAAATCAAATGGTCGGTCATCAGTTCAGGAATATTTGGATTGGGCGGAGTGCTGCTGGGTATTTTGTGGCAAACCGGATGGGCGCGTTTTTACCTGCCCCTGGATGAATACGGATGGGGCTACTTACTGCTGAGTGGTTTTTTGCTGTCGCTGCTGCATGATTTTTATTTCTATGTGACTCACCGGGCTTTGCATATTCCATGGCTGTACCGCCGCTTCCATGCGGTTCACCATGCTTCACTTCAGCCTTCCCCGTGGGCGTCCTTTTCTTTTCATCCGGTCGAATCCATTATCGAAGCCCTGCCACTGCCTTTGATCTTGTTGTTCCTGCCCCTGCATCCGCTGGTTCTGCTGGTCTATCTGACTTTGATGACCCTATCGGCAATTGTGAATCATTTGGGCTTTGAGCTTTTACCGCGGGGATCGGCCAGACATCCGCTGGGAAAATGGCTGATCTCAGGAACCCATCATTCAGGTCATCATCGCTATTACAAATACAACTTCGGCCTGTTCTACACGATCTGGGACCATCTGCTGGGGACCCAGCATCCCGCCTATGAGGCGCAGTTTATGAAAAACACCGGCGAAACGGATCAAAGCACGTGAGATCGCCGCTTATCTCTATCGCCAATCTTAAAAAAAGCTACGGTGCCAAGGTCGCCTTGCACAATGTGGGCTTTTCGGTGGAGCCTTCGCAAATTGTGGCTCTGTTAGGACCCAATGGCGCGGGCAAAAGCACGACCCTGAAGATATTGCTGGGCTTACGAAGCGCCGACGAAGGGGTCATCCAAAAACCCGACAAGTCCCTGATTGGGTATGCCGGACAGGAAATTTCGTTCCCGGCCCATTTGAAAACCATCGAAGTTCTTCGTCTGGTTAAGGCACACTATGACCGCGGGCCCTCCATCGACCAGATGGCAAAGCATTTTTATTTGTATCCTTTTTTACACCGCCAGATGGGGGGACTTAGCGGCGGCGAAAAACGCCGGGTCTCGCTGGCTTGCGCGCTTATTGGAGCCCCGCAGGTTCTGGTGCTGGACGAACCCACCACGGGTCTTGATGTTGAGTCACGCATTCATCTGTGGCAGGAAATTCGCAATTTTGCCCAGGATGGCGGCGCGGTCCTGCTGTCCACTCATGATCTGAATGAAGTTTCCCAGGTGGCCCACCGAGTGGTCATCATTGATCATGGAACTGTCCTGTTTGATGGCCCCACCGCTGACATCACCCGCAGTTTAAAATTCAAAACACTGAAGTTCCGCGCACCTGAAGCCCCGGTTTCCGGACTTATTGACGACTGCTTCAGCGAGGGACATAGCCACCGGGTGCTGACCCAGCACACTGAGGCACTGCTGAAAGAACTGATCAACAATGAATACTTCCTGGAGGATCTGGAGGTTTCTTCGGCCACTCTCGAAGAGGCTTTTATTCATTTAAGAAAGAAGCATCATGAAAAAGCACCTTAAGCTGACACTGCAGCACACTTACTATCAGTTCCTGGAGCTTATCCGCCAACCCATGTACCTGCTTTCAACCCTGGTTTTCCCCGCGATGTTTTTCTGGTTCTTCGGTGTGCCGAATGCACAAACGGAAGACGCCGCCGCCATGCTGACGGGATCCTTTGCCTGCTTTGGAGTCCTGGGGGTGGTGCTGTTTCAATTTGCCATCGGCATTGCCCAGGAAAAAGGTACCGCCTGGTCTCACTATCTGCACATTCTGCCTTTGCCAAAAATCCTGACGTTTTTACCAAAGGTGCTAAATGCCCTTTTTGTTTCTTTGCTGTCGATTGCCGCGGTGGTGATTGTGGCGATGATGACGACACCACTAAACTGGCAAGAGCTTCCGTGGATGAACTTCCTTACCAGTCTGATGCTGGGCTCGGTTCCGTTTGCTCTTTTGGGTGCCTGCCTGGGTTATTCGGCCAGCGCCAAATCCATTGTTCCCCTGGCAAATCTGGTTTATCTGCCGCTGTCTTTTGCGGGCGGACTGTGGATGCCACCCCAGGCTCTTCCCAAGGTTGTTCAAAAGATATCGGAATACCTGCCCACACGATTTCTGGGCGAAGTGGTCTGGGCTTCTTTGCTGGATCAGTCCACGAACTCGAAGCACATCTGGGGACTGGCGCTATACGCCGCCCTGTTCCTGGCGGCGTCGCTGTTTCTATTTAGAAAAACCCAAGAGCAAGAGTTTCGTTAACTCCCTGATAGCCTTCGCTGTACCACTGCCACCACGCCAGAATCATGATCAGATGGCCGACGAAAATAAAAAAATGACTCCACATTTCGACTCGGTCCGAGTGCTGGGCCAAATAGCGGTACCAGTGCAAACCTTCATCAATCAAAGAGTAAACAATACTTAACGAGACCAAAACCAAAGCCGGAATTCTTAAGAACACCGGGAAGTGATAAGCCATACACAGAACCAAAACGCTGGTGATACCGGCAAAAATCGTGATGTGATGAACCAGAGCTTCGGCCTTTTGCAAAAACTCTTTATAGATCGTGCGATGTCCAATGGTATCAAATGCAATAGCCGTGGAGAAAATAAAGATCCCCAGTGGAATATTGTAAACATATGCAGGGAAATTAACGCCGTTGACGTGCCCCACGCCGATAAACAGAGTCACCACGGCGAAAAGCCCATACATCATTCCGACCCAAAGCACATACACGATCCAGTCCTTCAGACTGAATTCGCGAACCCGGCTGGCATATATCCATGTCTCTTTAACAAAACTGGTACTCACTTCAAACTCCAAATCCTGGCTGGCGGACGCACAGCCTCTGTCGACTTCAAAGACCACCACACCTGTGGCACAAAGTACTTTGCCGTGGACCCGATCAACACTATCTTTTTCCAAAAGCTCACATGAATCCGCCGGGTCAAACCACGGTCAGAATCCCGGCGTATCAGCTCACCAATGTATGAATACACTTTAGCCGCAATCAAAACCGCCCAGCAAGAACGGAGTGACAAAAACCGCAACCCGGCGAAGCCTTCCGCATAAAGTTCATCTGCTCTCTGCAGCAGGCGCTCCTGGATCGTTACCAAAGACCCGCGATGTTCAGGCAGAAACAACGTGGTCTCGGTCATCCCGGCTTGTTTCAACCATTCTTGCGGTAAATAACAACGCCCAAGATTTGCATCCTCACGTATGTCCCGGCATATGTTTGTCAGCTGCATGGCATTCCCCATCGCAATGGCATGCCTTAAAGCCTGATCAGACCGAACACCCATAATATGACACATCATCAATCCCACAACACCAGCCACACAATAGCAGTATTCTTCCAGATCCTGCAAAGTCTGGTAGCGACGATTCTGCACATCCATTTCCATCCCACGAAGCAGATCCAGGGGATACTGTGCGGGAATATGATGCGCGGAAAGAACATCCCTAAGGCCCCGGAACTGAAACGGCATCGCTGCTGGGTCCTGCGGCAAAGACCGGGTCAACTGAATCAGCTCCTGCAGTCTTCGAGGGGCTGTCGACACCGCGGCCCCGTCGATTTGATCATCACAGTACCGGCACCAGGAATAAAGCTTCCAGGCCGCCAGCTTCTGTTGCTTTGAAAAAAACAAAGAAGCCAGGGCAAAACTTTTTGAGCCTTTTTGGATGCTCTGTTTATGCAGCTCCAGATCCTGGTTCAGCGTCATCAAACAAGGTCCTCAACAACCAAACCGGCTGTGGCTTTACCAGAGTTCACAACCCCTGGGACCCCGGCACCGGGGTGTGTCCCCGCCCCCACAAAGTACAGTCCTTGAATCTGCGAATCCTTATTGTGCTGACGGAAGTAAGCACTTTGAGTCAGTTTTGGTTCCAGCGAAAACGCCGAGCCATGGAACGAATTCAGCTCTGTGGAGAAATCCTCGGGGGTGAATATTCTTTGGGTCACGATATTTTCCCGCAGCCCCGGCATGTATTTTTCTTCCATGTATTTCAGGATCTTTTCCGCATAGACCGGACCTTCTTTTTTCCAGTCGATGTTCATCTTGCCCAGATGCGCGACCGGAGCAAGAACATAGAAGCACTCATGCCCTTCCGGCGCCAGATTCGGATCGGTCAAACTGGGCACATGCAAGTACAGTGAAAAATCATCCGGCAAAGTCCCGTTGCTGAAAATATCCTCCAGCAGCCCTTTGTAGCGGGGGCCGAACAGAACATTGTGATGGGCCAGATGCGGATACTTTTTCTTCGTGCCAAAATAGATCAGGAACAAACTCATGCTGAAGTCTTTGTTCTGCATCTCTTTGGATTTTTTCGCCGCCAGGGGTTCTTGCCCCAGCAGATCGCGGTAGGTGTGCACGATATCGCCATTGCTGACCACGGCATCACATTCCCAGACATCCCCTTGAACAGTTCTGATGCCTGTGACTTTACCGTCAGAGGTCAGAATCCGGGAGATTTCACTTTGGCAGCGGATCTCACCACCCATTTCAGTAAAGTAGCGCACCAGCGCCTGCACCAAAGCTCCGGTCCCGCCGCGTGGGAAGAACACGCCCCAGTTTCTTTCCAGGAAATGAATCAGGGTATAAATAGCCGACGTGCTGTAAGGATTCCCCCCGACCAGCAGGGAATGAAAAGAAAAGGCCTGGCGCAGATGATCGTCTTTGACGTACTTTGAAACCACTGAATAAACACTGCGATAGGCTCCCAGACGAAGAAGCTGCGGGGAAACCTTTACCATGCTCCAAAGATGCAGGAAAGGTGTTGCCACCAGTTTGGTGTAGCCCTCGTTAAAGACCTCTTCAGAATATTTTAAGAACTTCTCATACCCCTTGGCATCGTCCGGGGATTTTTTCTGAATCTGGGCATAAAGTTCGTCGGTATTATTGCTGTAATCAAACTTGTAACCATCATCCCACAGCAGGCGATAAAATGGCGAAACAGGAATCATCTCAACATAGTCGGACATCTTTTTGTTTTTCAGGGCAAAAAGTTCTTCCAGACATTCCGGAGCGGTGATCACCGTCGGTCCGGCATCAAAGGTGAATCCCTTGTCCCGGTAAACATAGGCCCGGCCACCAGGCATATCCCGCTTTTCAAAAATACGAACTTCAAAGCCCGCGGCCTGAAGACGAATGGCGGCACTCAATCCACCGAATCCACTTCCAATTACTGCAACTTTTTTATTCATAGGCATGGACAATTCTCTCTGTCAGGTTTTTTAGTAGGTTTAGTGTCTGGGCGTTCTCAAGACCGGCAAAAGACGCTTTCAGTCTTTCTTCCATTTCACGATGAAGCCTGAGGGCTTCTGCGTGGGCGCGTTTTTTCAAATCCGCACTTTGCACGAAACTTTCCAACGCGTGAGTCTCGGGCAAGAACTCCAGGCAGTCTTTGAAGGCCCGGATTTCAGCGCTGTCCCCGCACGAGGCCAAAAACATCCAAATCCAGGAAGGACGGCCCAGCTTCAGATCTTCCAGCGCCTTGCTGTCAGTACAGTTAAATTTTAAATTTCCAAGATCATCAAAGCGCTGCAGAGACGATCCCAGCTGCATTCCCAGCTCCTGCAAAAGCTGAAGGTCCGCCTGCGCATCTCCGATCAGGGCGCCCACCTGCATGGCCAGCGCCACCAAAGCGCCGCTTTTCAATGAATGACTTTTATGAACTACTTCCTGAATCTGCTCAGCTGACAGAGTTTTCATGTTCGCCCCCAGATCCAGCGCCTGGCCCAGGTGGGCCTGATGCATGGCCTCGTGGGCACAGCTGATGATTTTCAATTTGACAGAATCATCCACCGGAAGAGCGTGCAATCCCTTCAGGGCCTCGAAATACATCCAGTTACCCAAATTCAGGGCCGGCCCCACTCCGTACAAACGATGGGCGGTGGGCCCGCCTCGGCGCTCCAGACTGTCATCCTGAATGTCATCAACGATCAATGAACCGGCATGGATCCATTCAAGGACCCTGGACAGCTCGGCGATGACGGACTTTTGTTTTTCAGTAAGCGGAGCTCCCTTTGAATAAAGCCTGCAACCCAGTGAAACCAGCTCGGCCCGAAACTCTTTTTTGGGACGAGACATGAATTCCCGGGCAGGATCGTGCAAAAATGTGCTCCAAAACTGCTCAACACTCGATGCAGAGCTCACTTGAAGAGCTGAAGAAAGAATCAAATTCACTAGAATAACTCCTCAAATTATTACCCCGGGGCCAAAGTGAGTAACTAAAGTAACTCCGTGATGATGTCATTAAAATATAAAGCACCCTTTGTTGGGGCATCTCTATTGTGCAAATCATGTCAAATGACATTTCTATGTTTTCAGCAGACCTTTTAACTGTGTTTGCCACTGTTTAAAAAGTCGCTGGCTGATCTTGTCAGAACGAACTGACAGGTAAATTTTGGATTCAACCAAATCCAGCCCGCGCACCTTCAGACTTCGAATCAAACCGGCTTCCTCATACTTTCGGGCGATGATATTGGGTATCAGCGCCACGTTGTTAGAGTGCTGAACAATCTCAATGGCGGTCAGGGCCGTTTGCATTTCATGCCCCATGATCCGCTCATTGCGGGGAATGGGGAAGTTGTCGGCTGCCTGAGCAATCGCCCGTCCATTCCAGTAGGCAGACCGGGCGAAGGGAAACTTCAAAAGCTCCTCTTTCGAAACCGTGCCCTTCAACTGATGGTTTTTCCCGACATACAGATTCCAACTCATCGCGCCCACTTCCGCCGCGCTCCAAGTCTGAGGCCACTTGATTTCTTCCAAATGAAGGGCCACATCCAAAACCCCTTCCGTGGCGGTTTGGCGCAACTCTTCCGGCGACAAATCCATAAACCGCAGCAAGGCTTTCACTCCGGCGGACTCCAGACTTGTAATCATTACTCCGGAAAAAAACACATTCATAAAGCCGCGACCACCCACTGTGTAAGTGGTCGACGGCGCCAGAAACTGGGACTTTCGGGGGATAAAGTCCTCGGATTTTTTCAAAAGTTCTTTGGCCTGAAGGCTTACATAAGAGCCTTCGGCCGTCATGATATAGCCGTGGGAAGACGTCTTGATTATCTCAAACTGCAACTGATGCCCGACGGACTTTAGAACCTTGGTCAAACGCGGCGGTTCAACCCCCAGCGAACGGGACAGCGACCTTAAGGACTTATGGTCCGGCAGTTCCGCCAAAAGCATCAGATCAAAGAATGAAATTTTCGAAAGACGTTTATCCATCACCCTACTTCACAAATTCACAAAGAGGCGTGCGCTGACTTAAGCCGCCGTCCTGAACCGATGTCAGAATGGAGCACGTGTCGTAGCCCAGAGTTTTTAATTTTTGTTCGGCCGCCAGGAATGCTTCCCGGCTTAAAGCCGGCTGACGTGAAAGAATCCACGCATACTGAAGCGTCGGATCACCAACCACCGCATAAGAATAATCAGGAGCCAGATCAAGGATCCAATAGTCTCCACCGAAGCCAAAGACCCAGTCGATGATTTTAACAAACGTCACCTTCAGCTTGGCGTTGCTGTCGCTATCAACAACTTTCGCCCGGCCTTCGGCGACGGAGCGATCACCGCTCTTGGTGTCACAGGAATTCAAAACCTGGATCATGCCCTCTTCCGCCACAGAATACTCGGCGGTCGTGTTTCCAACACACTGTTTTTGAAACACCATCGGAATGCTGGCAACCTCGTGCCACTTGCCCAGATACTTGTTCAGATCCACAAAGGGAACTGTTGCCGGTGCCGCCCAGCCCGTTGAAACAAAGCCCAGAACAAAAACAGAAAGAATCAGATTTTTCATAAAAGCTCCTTTTCTACTGAAGCTGTTATAGACAGAATCCCCGGGCCTGCCTATTGTAAATAGGAACACGCCTATTTCCATATTGGAAACACCAGTGCGCCCCGTCTGGCAAGACGTTCAGCGGCATTTAAAGATTAGGAGGCTTTTTCGGTCGAAAGACCTTCACCAAGGCGTTCGGAATTGCCCAGATGATTGCGCACATAGCGATAAAGTGGATAGAACCCCGCGCCACGTACAAGGGATCCCAAGATAAAAACAGCATAATAGCTGGATACTTTTTCACCGAAGACCCACAGCACTTTGCCGCCGATATAGGTTCCCAGAATGATCGCCAGGGAATTCAACAGATTGTACACGGTCAGCATCGGCACTTTTTCGTCGTGTTTGATGTCTTTAAAGAAAATCAAAGACAAGCCGACTTCCACAAAAGCCCACGCCATGCCACTGATGAACTGCAGGAAGAAAATGAAATACATGTCACTGCTAACCGCCCACATCGCCGGCAGCGGCACAATGGCGCCCGCACCGAACACCAGCAGGTTGAAACCGGAAGCACTCTGGCGGAACCGGTCAATCAAGGTCAGAGTCAGAATTTTTCCGATGAACAAAACCCCGATCGCCGTCATATAGGCGCCATAGTCCATCTTCACCTGCGCCAGCATGTACGGAGTGACAAACGGTGACGAAACAAAAACCGCCGCCTGAAACGGCGCCAGGTAAAAGAAAAACTGGCGTTTGGATTTGTTCGCCCAAAAGACTTTCCAAGAGGCGCGGAAACCAAGTTTTGGTTCCTTGTTCCAGGCCGGGTCAAAATACTGTGATGAAAGAATGAACGATGAAATCAGACGGCAGGCAAAAGCAAACACAAAGAGCATCGTAAAGACCGACGAAAAAGGTCCGATCTCAACATTGTTGTGCAGGGCCACACCGCCCCCGATCAGTCCCAGCAGAATTCCGAACTGGGAAACCCGGGCGCGTTTGGCAAAATAGCGGCTGCCCTCTTCGACTTGCACCAGACGGCCCATCCAGTAGTTCCACGCCGGTCCCGCAGCAAAGCCAGAGCCCCAGTACAAAGACAAAATCAAAAACAGCATCCAGAAATTCGGCGCTTTCGTGGCCGAAAAATAAATCAATGGAATGAAGGTCAGAGCCTGCAACGTGGCGGACGCCACCACCCAGTTTTTATGAGACCGAATGCGCTGCAATCCGCGCGGGGTGATCAGCTGCAGGAACGCTCCGCTGACAATCGGAAGCGTTGAAAGAATACCGGCAAAGATTTCGCCCATGCCGATGGATAAAGAATAAGCCGGCAAATAAGTTTCGCCGGCTCCAATCATCAGTGAACAAAGAAAAGCGTCGAAAAGACTGAGTCTAAGACTTCTTTCGCGCATAAGGTTCTTTAGTTACCCTTTCTCATTTTCTTGCGGGCGTCCTTCATGTTTTCCATTTGCGCCCTGCAGTCTGCAGACAGTTCATCTTTATGTTCCATCATGCATTTCATTTTGCGACCCTTGCCTCCAGAGGCATTCGCGCAGAACTTTTCATGATCCTCGTGACAGGCATCTTTCATCTCCATCGCGTGATCTTTCATTTTCTCGAACTTAGCCTTACAGTCGGCTGACAGCTTGTCCTTGTTTTCCATCATGCACTTCAGCACACGGCCCTCACCACGCTCGACTTTTCCGCACAGTGTTTCGCGATCCTGGGCGCAGACGTCATTCGGCCCCTTGGCGATTGATATATTGGCAAAACAAAGAATCAAAACTGCTGCAATCCATTTTCCCATATGAGTACCCCCTCTAGATAATCATCTTAGAGCAGCCCGGGAAGTCCGACAAAGAGCTTGAGGTCTTGTTGGTCCTTTCTGTACGGCTGGACCTTGGGATTGCTAAACGAAGTTGATCGCCCCCATGGCCAGTGTTGCAAAGAACGAAGCAACAATAAGACACCACAGGTAGCTAAAAAGGATAAAAACACCGTCTTTTTCCATGTGGCCGATGGCGCACAGAATGATTCCCACCGCCGGCACCGTGTTGGAAAAGGGAATCGGCAACGGCAGCGAAAGAAGGGCGGCATTTATCACAAACACCACCAGATTCACCATGCGGAAAAACCACAGGTCATGGAAGAAGGTCAGGCGCTCTTTGACGATGCGGGAAACGTACGTCCAGATCTTTTCCGCCACTTCCGAGACCTTGATCACCAGCTCGGAGGAGAGTTTCACATTTTCAAATCGTTTGGGAAGCCACGGGGGCCTTTGCAGATAAAGGAAAAACGCCACCACTGAAATCATGATTCCCAACGGAGTGGAAAGTCCGGGAATAGGGATCGGCTGCAAGAACGGCAGACAGAAGAACAACACCAGCATGGCGTGGCCTTCTTCTCCCAATAGTTGGAAGACTCTTCGCAAAGTGAGGTCTCCTTTGGAAGCTTCTTCCTGCAAAAGATCCATGGCGGTAATAAATCGACTTTTCAAACTTGCCTTCCCTCACCTATCCTTTTATCACTAGGTTTTCATTTTTCGAACAAAGGACCCATGATGGATTGGAAGATTTTTGCCAGCACCTTTATCACTATATTTTTGGCTGAAATGGGAGACAAGACCCAATTTGCTGCGTTGGCTGCATCTTCACAAACAAAGTCGACAATGACGGTATTACTGGCCGTTGTGTTGGCTCTGGGTCTGGCTGGCGCCCTGGGAGTGATCTTTGGAAAATTCCTGGGGACCATGTTAAGCCCCCAAGTCATGAAGTACGTTTCCGGCAGTTTGTTTATTCTGGTCGGTATCTGGGTTCTGGCAGCGAAGTCCTAATACAGCGTGTATCCACAATACTCGGCACGGTCCGTGTCGAGTCCGTTCATTGAATTCATCAAACGAAAGCGCGCCGTTTTACCAACCAGCTCTGGCGAGTTCAGGGCTTGAGTGAACTGCAATTGCAAATAGCGGCGTCCGTTGTCCTGAATCACAAAACCTTCACCGACTCCGTTGAGCTTCACGCGCCCACTGTGGCCATCGATACTGAAACGCGATTGCAACCTTGTATCAAAGGCCACATCATCCAAAGTGAATTCACGATAGCGCATATCAAAGGTTTGATTGGAGTGCAGATAAAGCTCTTGCTGCGAATGCAGTACGGCTGCGGGATCCGTCCACATTTGCGTGCCTGCCGCCACCAGAATACTGAAAGACAGATCACCTTGGGTGCAGTCACCCTTGGTCTGATAAAACATTTCAGAAGGAATTTCGTAAAGAATTTCGGACGGACCAATCATCGATTCGATGCCGCCGCAGGAAGAAAGCAGTAAAGCCAAGAGTGTTCCGTAAAGTGCAAGTTGTGGTTTACGCATACTTGTTTATACGACCTGCCAAACAGACTTGTCACAAGTTTGGTGTCAGAATGGCCCGAGGTCCTGTGGACAAAAAAAAGAAAACCCCACAAGTGTTAGCTTGTGGGGTTTGAATTGTAACCAGGAAGAAAGTCCAGCTACGCCTCCTCGGCAGAGCCGGAGTCCAGCTACGCCTCCTCGGCAGAGCCGAAGTCCAGCCTTCGCGACCGCTTACACTCCGGCAGTGCCGGAGTAGCGGCCCTACGGCCTCCTGCGCTGCCGCGCCTTAGCCGCCGATAGTAGCGATCAATTGAGCGATCAACAAAGATACGACGGACATAACTTTGATAAGGATCGCAACGCCAGGACCGGAAGTGTCTTTGAACGGGTCACCGACAGTGTCACCAACAACCGCTGCTTTGTGAGCATCGGAACCTTTTGGATGACCTGGAAGGCCGCCTTTTTCGATGTATTTCTTAGCGTTATCCCATGCACCACCCGCGTTCGCCATGAACAGGGACATAGTTGCACCGACAGCCAAACCACCAGCAAGTAGACCTGCCAAAGCCTGAGGCCCCAACAAGAAACCAACTGCCACTGGAGCAAGGATCGCGATCATACCTGGCAGGATCATTTCGAACAATGCAGCCTGAGTTGCAATGTCCACGATCTTAGCTGGTTGTGGTTCCGCTTTACCTTCACGAAGACCTGGGATTTCTTTGAATTGACGAGCGATCTCTTGAACGATTTTCTGAGCCGCTTTACCAACCGCAGTCATTGTTGTCGCACCCACCAGGAATGGAAGGATAGAGCCCAACAAGATACCGATCAGAACGCCGGAAGAAGTCAGATCCAAAGACATTTTAGCAAGACCCGCGCCCTCACGAACGTGGTTTACTTCCATGTTGAATGCAGAGAACAATGCCACAACTGTCAGGATCGCAGAACCGATCGCGAAACCTTTACCGATAGCTGCCGTTGTATTACCAACCGCATCCAATTCGTCAGTGATCGCACGAACGTCTTTGCCCAGACCGGACATTTCAGAGATACCACCCGCGTTGTCAGCGATTGGACCGTAAGCATCTACAGTCATTACAACTGCAGTACCAGCCAACATACCCACTGCCGCCATTGCGATACCGTACAGACCCAAAGCCTGGTCAGCCACGTAAGCTGCGATAACAACGATCAACATTGGGATCGCTGTGGATTCCATACCCACTGCCAAACCACGGATCACACCAGTGCCCGCACCAGTCAAAGCCGCTTCAGCAACCAGACGGATGGGACGAGCCGCTGTGTAGTACTCAGTGATCAAACCGATCAAAGCACCACCGAACGCACCCGCAGCCAAAGCCACAGTCACACTCTGATTGATGCCGAACATCGGAAGAATGATGTAAGCAGCGATAGTCAAAAGAATTGGAGGGAAGATCAAAGCATTACGCAATACAGTTGCAGGCTTGCCGTTTTTGAACGCGCGAGCAGCAAAGATAACGATGATAGAGATCACCAGACCCAAAGTGGACAACAGGATTGGCAATGCAACACCGGCAACACGCACCGTCTCAGCATCCGCACCCGTCATCAAAGCAGAAAGACCTTCTGCAGGGATTGTCAAAGCAATCGCCATAGCAGAAACGATCGCAGCAACCATGGACTCATAGATGTCTGCGCCCATACCAGCAACGTCACCCACGTTGTCACCAACGTTGTCGGCGATTACACCAGGGTTACGAGGGTCGTCTTCAGGGATGTTTTCTACAACTTTACCAGCGATGTCGGCACCCACGTCCGCCGCTTTAGTGTAGATACCACCACCGATACGCGCAAATAGAGCGATAGAGGAAGCACCCACTGCGAAGGAGTGAAGGATTGTGCCCAGGTGAGCATCACCCTGGAAGGCAACATACAAACCACCAAGACCGATCAAACCAAGACCTGCAACGGAAAGACCCATTACAGCGCCGCCGTCCAAAGCAACCAGCAATGCCGCCGCTTTAGAACCGCCAGCTGCGGCTTGAGAGGTACGAACGTTGGCATAAGTTGCCGCCTTCATACCGAAGAAGCCCGCAAGCAAAGACAGGAACGCACCCAGGATGAAGGATCCTGCTGCGATACCGCCCAAGGCGAACCAAAGAGCCAAGCCTACGACGATTGCGTAGACGAAAAGGACCTTGTACTCACGCACAAGGAACGCCATAGAACCTTCGCGCACGTAGGACGCGATACGATTCATTGTCTCATTGCCCGCTGGTTGTGCCTTCACGCGAAGGTACAGAGCCAAAGCAACGATCAAACCAACGACCCCTGCAATTGCAGGAGAGATCAGCAAAGATTCACTAAACATGTTGCACTCCGTTTATGATTTCTCGTTTTAATTACGAAGGCTTAGAGTTACCGCGTCTCATTACATCGAGTCAATCTGGGAGGGGGCCGTAGCAGCTGAATTTGCACCGCATTATGCTCAACGATTGGGCATAATTCACTTCTGCCGCCCTTTTAACGATGCGTTGCTTTCCTAAAAAGCTCAGCGTACCTTCAGGGAACATGAATGACTTGAGTGACGAGGATCTATTAATAAAACTTGCTGAGGGCGAACGCAAAGCCCTGGACATCCTCTATCTAAGACATTCGGGCCGCGTGCTCAGTTATGCCTTAAAAAGACGCCTTTCCCAAGAGCGCGCCGAAGACTTGCTGCAGATCGTGTTTTTGCAGATTTACCGTAAAAAACACCTGTACGACCCCAAACACTCGGCCCTGGCCTGGATTTATGTCATCACCCGAAGTGAGCTAAAAGACTATAGAAATCGCGAAATCAAAGATTTCCTCGAGTGGGACGATTCCCTGTCACAAACATCAGAGTCCTCTCCTATACTAGAACAGAAGGACGAGGCCGAAGCCCTGTTACAGGACCTGAAGCCCCGGGAGCAGGAAATCCTGCGCCTGCGCTATCTGGACGAGATGGAATACAACGAAATCGCGGCTCTTTTGCAGGAGTCCGAAAGCAACATCCGCCAGATTGTTTCGCGCAGTCTGAAGTTCTTAAGAGGCCAAAAACCGAAAGGAGTGTCGAAATGAAAGATATCAAAAAAGACTTTGAATCATTTGCTGAAGACAGCTCCCCGGCTGGATCCTCTTTTGTCTTGAATAAAATCAACAGCACTCTGCAAGCGGAACTGCCATCCCCATGGAAAGTGGCTGGCAAACTGGGGATTGCCCACACCGTGGCAACCTCCGTGACGCTAGCCTCCTGTTCGCAGTTTGGTGTGACCCTGTTTAATACCGGCCATGATCTGATGCATTCGTTTATGAATATCAGCGAGACTTTCTGTCACAGCTTGTGTGGTGCCTACTATCTGGCGGCCACTTTCCTGCTGGCGCGAATGATATTGAATCGCGAAGAGTGGCTGGTGCTTTTGAAAAACCGCACGTTGAGTATTGCCAGTCTGGCTTTGGTATCTTTGGGAGTGTTCTCGTCGCTTAGTCACGAAGTCACATGGGAAAGTGCGCTGTTATGGTTCTTTGGCGCCGCCTTGGGGGCCGAACTAATGACCGTACGCAAGCAGGCCCTCAAAAGACTCCTGCACGATATTTAATTCATTTAACGAGGCAGGAGCTTATTTTTGCTCCCCCACCTGGGGGAAAAGCGCGTCTCATACCTGAACGTCATTCTTAAAAATCTGAAATCACTGTAGTTTTCAGTCAAGAAGCCGATAAGACAGGCATGAGCAAACGAACGTTAATGGTGCTCTGTTTGACCCTGTTCATCTGTACTTTCTGGCTCCAGTTAGGTTATGCAGCACCTTCCAATCTGACTTATCAAGGGCGAATTATTAAAGCCGATGGCACTCCATTGGAGTACGGCAACACCAGCTTCTTATTTGAAATCACCAGCCCCAACGGCAACTGTGTGATCTATCGCGAACAACGCGATGGCGTGAGTATGCTGAATTCCAAAGGCGTCTTTGATGTGCCGATCGGATCTGGCACCAAACTTTTCCCGGCGGATCCTCTGTTCACACTTTTGGATTCTTTCAACAACTCGCTGGTGCACAACTGCTTTGGCGGCGCCACTTACACCGCGGGCACTGGTGATGTGCGTCTGTTGAAAGTTCAGTTCCACGACGGTTCCGGCTGGAAGGTGATTTCGCCGGCCAATGAAATTCGCTCTGTTCCCTACTCTGCCTACGCTCTGTCGGCGGAGAAACTGGGAAACAAAGTTGAAGCAGACTTTGTTCTGAAAGCCGCAGTTCCAACCTGTTTGGCCAATGAGTTCCTTTCCTGGAATGGCACAGCGATGGTGTGTGCTCCGGTCAGTGGGGCGGCTGGTGGCACAGTCACGGAAGTGACTTCAAGCAATTCCTATATCACCGTTGCGAACTCCACCTCGGCTCCAGCCCTGACTCTGAACGTGGGCTCCGCCGCAGGCACTGTCGCTGCCGGCAATGACCCCCGCTTGTCTGACTCCCGCACGCCGACGGGCTCAGCAGGAGGAGACCTGGCGGGCACGTTCCCAAGCCCCTCCGTTGTGAAAATCCAGGGCGTGGCCGTCTCCAGCACGGCCCCCACCAGTGGCAAGTTCTTTAAACATGACGGCGCCCAGTGGATTCCATCCTCTATTGAAATCACAGACGTGACCAATCTTTCCACAAACCTGGCCAGCTATCACACGACGGCGGCCTTTAATGCAGCCGTCGGCAGTGCGAATTGCGCGGCTTATGAAACTCCGTACTGGAGTTCTGTGTCGGGTTCGTTCCAGTGTCAGGCGATCAATGTATCTGTCGCGGGTGACGTGAGTGGCAGCATTGGCGCAGTGACGGTGAATAAAATCAAAGGCGTGAATGTGGACATCACGGGACTTGCCACTGGGCAGGTCTTGAAATACGACGGGACGAAGTGGGCTCCCGCCAACGACAGCAATGGCGGCGGCACCGTGACCAATATAGCCACAGGCACCGGTCTTTCTGGAGGCCCGATTACTTCCACGGGAACAATCTCCTTGGCGAACACTTCTGTCACTGCCGGATCTTACGGGGCCGGTACGCAGGTCCCCAGCTTCACCGTGGATGCACAAGGTCGCTTGACGGCGGCTGGCAACGTGGCGATCCCGACATCCAGTGGCTCCACGGCAGGTCTTTTGACTTCGACAGACTGGAACACGTTTAACAATAAACTGAGCACAGCATCGACGTTTGCTGGTGATGTCAGCGGCACTTCCGCAGCATTAAGTGTTGATAAAATCAAAGGCACGGCCGTCAGTGCAACAGCGCCGACTTCCGCGCAGATTCTGATTTACAACGGCACTCAGTACACGCCTTCTTCTTTAAGTGGAGACGCGACGATGTCCGCCACGGGAGTCGTCACTCTTAAGAACACCGGCACCGCGGGAACTTACACGAAAGTCACCACAGATGCTCAAGGACGCGTGACTTCGGGCACGACTCTGGCCGCGGCTGATGTTCCTTCCTTGGATTGGACAAAAATCACCACGGGTAAACCCACCACCTTGTCAGGATATGGAATCACAGATTCCGTTCAAAATGCCGGCGGCACGCCAAGCGTGCAATCCGGAACGGTGGCCAGCCGCCCAGCGGCAGCTACGGCAGGACGTCTTTATATTGGCACTGATGACAACTCCCTTTACCGCGACACCGGAAGTGCGTGGGTCAAAGTCGGCGATGGCGCGGGCTCTAACGGTGTTACAACTGTCACGGCAAGTGCTCCCCTGGCTTCCAGCGGTGGCACTTCTCCGAATATCACCCTCACTCAGGCCAACACCACGACCAATGGTTATTTGAGCTCGACAGACTGGAACACCTTTAACAACAAGCTGGGAACGGGCTCGACTTTCTCTGGCGATGTCAGTGGTACGTCCGGCACGACCAGTGTTGATAAGATCAAAGGCAAAGCTGTGACTCCAGCCGCGTATGCAACAGGCCAAACTCTGCGCTACAACGGCACCGACTGGGTGAATACACTGCTAGGCTTTGCAGATATCAGTGGCTCAATTGCCACGTCTCAATTGCCAGTGGTTCCCGTTTCAAAAGGTGGTACGGGCGTGAGTTCACTGACCGCCAATCGTCTTTTGGCAAGTGATGGCACTGGCGCCACCGTGACCGCGTTCACGTGCGCTGTGGGCCAGCTGATGACCTTTGACGCTGGCGGGGTGATGGGCTGTACAAGCTACGCTTCTTCGGGCCTTTTTGCCAATGGCGGGAATAGTTTTGGTGCTGCTGCGACTTTAGGAACTAACGATGCTCAGGCGTTGAATCTTGAAACCAATAGTACGACGCGGATGACGGTGCTTAGTACAGGGGAAGTGGGTATTGGCACAACCACCCCCACATTCCCATTGGAAGTTCAGGCTTCTGCAACTACCAGCAAAGGCATCCAGATCAACAATACAAACAACACCGGGGGCGCTTACATCAACGCCAAAGCCGGAACCAACAGCCTCAGCCTCGGCACTTGGGGCCAGGGCAGCGGAAGTGCCCTGACTTACATCGAATCGAATTCCAACTGGAATTTCAAAATCAACACTTACTCCAACACAGCCATTACCTTTGCAACCAACACCAGCGGTGGCGCGAACGAGAGAATGCGCATTGATAATGCAGGCAACGTTGGTATCGGCACAGCCTCCCCGAGCTCACTGTTGCATGTGACCACGTCCGCCGCGTCACCTCCGGCAGTGCTCGTGCGTAACTCTTTGTCTCCGGCTCCGACGGCGACGGTCACTCAGAACTTGCACGCGATTTGGAATACAATTTTGGTCGGCTCGGCGCAGTCATTTACCGGAGCGCTTTACGGGGCCGTAAATCGTATCGAAGATTCAGCCGGGCAAACAGGCAACATCAGTAACGCTATTGGCTCGGTTAACGACGTTCATCACAAGTCCGCCTCCACGATGTCCAATGCAACGGGTCTGCAGGCCAATGTGCAAAACACTTCCACTGGTACAGTGACTCTGGCCAAAGCGGCCTATCTGACTGTCGCCAACACCGGGGGCGGAACCATCGACACAGGTTACGGTCTGCATATCGGCTCTATTGCCGGAACGACCAAGTACGGCATCTATCAGGATGACACGGCTTCAACCAACGTCTTCACCGGTAATACCGGTATCGGCACCAATTCGCCCAACACCAAACTGCATGTCGAGGGGAACACCTTCGTCAAAGACAGACTGTACGTTTATAACAACTCCGGCTGGGGCTCTGTGACTCCGGGTATTGCTCTGGCCATCGGGGATCAGGACACGGGGCTTGAATGGGTGACTGACGGGGTTTTGCAGATTTATTCCAACAACGCCGCCCGCATGCACTTTGCGATCAATGGAAATGTCGGAATTGGAACAACGACTCCGGGATACAGACTCGATGTCAATGGAACCCTTCGCGGGTTTGGGATCACCGATTCTTCAGATATCCGTCTGAAACGTGACATTGCCTCGCTGTCTTCTTCAGAGGCCTTGCAACGCATCCTGAAGATTCAAGGTGTCAGTTACAACTGGAAAAATCCAGAATATGGCAAGCGCCCGCAACTGGGCTTTATTGCGCAAGAGCTTGAAAAGATTTATCCCGAGCTTGTCGAAACCGACCCCCAGGGCATGAAGTCGGTGAATTACTCGCACTTGGTGTCCCCTTTGGTGGAAGCTATCAAGGCGCTGTATGATGAAGTCAGCGCCTTGAAAGACTCACTGGCCGACAAAGACCAGCGTATTCTGGCTCTGGAGCAGGACAAAGCCCAAAAAGACAAAGAGCTGGCAGAACTGAAAGCCCGGATGGATCGATTGGAAAAAGCTGTACTTAACAGCAAGTAAAGCTGACGCAGTGTAGACTCGAAAAAGAACCGGGAACCTTTTAGAGTTTGAGGGTGATTTCCAGGGGGAAATGATCGGAGCTTACGATCGTGTGGTGGACTTTGGCTTTGACCACGTCAAAGCCACGGACAAAGACGTGATCCAACTTCAGGATGCGCCCGTCATCTTCCAAATCCAGATGCTCCAGGCCCAACTCACGGAAGATGGACTTCATGATCATGTAGCGTTTAAAGTTCCAGGTGTTGAAGTCCCCGGCCAACACCACGGGGCCGTCGAAGTGTGAGATCTTCTCTGCGATTTCGTACAGCGAAGACGTGAACGCTTTTAAGGTCACAAAATTCAACACATGCGTGCAGACGAACAGGGCTTTCTTTTCACCGAAACTGTATTCACTGAACAGGGTCAGCTTGGGCGTCAGCCAGAACAGCTCGCGGGTTTTGGACCGGATAAAGTCCACCGACAAAGGTGTCAGCTTTGAACCAATCGCGACCCCGGTGCTGGAAAGATCTTTTTTATAGTGAAAACTCTGCGCCAGATGCCATTCATAGGCGGAAAAATCCGAGCGCCACATGGCGGGCATGCGCTGATCAAGCAAAGCCTCTTGCAGGAAAATAAAATCCTTGTTTTCCCCCAGCCGCTTGAAGTCCTGCTCAAACAGATGAGCCTTCTGCCCCTTGTAAACGTTCCAGACAAAGATATCAAACTGCGAAGATGCCAGAGGAAGCTTTGGGGCCTCTCCGATTTTCAGCAGCACTTTTTCTTTGGCCGGAACGATAAAAGGAACCATTTTTACTTCACTTTACTCAGGTAATTTTCATCCACCGTAGCGACAGGCAAACTCAATGCCTCTGCCCGTTCCTGTTCGGCCAACAAGGTCGACAGATACCGTTCGGTGGTGCTTGGAATAATCACGACGATATTCTTACCGCGGTTTTCCTCTTTCGCCGCTTGGCGAAGACCGGCACTGATCGCCGCCCCCGAGGAAATCCCCACCGGGATGCCTTCTTTTTTGATCACTTCCCGAGCCACTTTTATGGACTCTTCCGAAGACACCTGCTCCACCCCATCGACAACAGATCTGTCCATCACGCTGGGAACAAAACCTGCCCCCAGGCCCTGGATCTTGTGAGGCCCGGGTTTACCGCCGGAAAGCACCGGGCTTTCAGCCGGTTCGACAGCGATGATTTTGATGTTTTTGTTTTTGGCTTTAAGCACGGTGCCCACACCAGTGATGGTGCCGGAAGTCCCGACGCCGCTAACGACCATATCGACCTTGCCATCGGTGTCGTTCCAGATTTCAAGAGCCGTGGTTTCTTTGTGAATGGCCGGATTGGCCGGATTGTCAAACTGACGAGGCATCCAGGCATTGGGTGTTTGTTCCAGAAGCTCCATGGCTTTGGCAATGGCCCCCTTCATACCCAAGGGCCCCGGAGTCAGAATAATTTTCGCCCCCAGCATCAGCAGCAACGTGCGGCGCTCTTGAGACATGGTTTCTGGCATGGTCAGAGTGATATCATAACCTTTGGCAGCGGCCACAAAAGCCAGCGCAATGCCTGTGTTGCCGCTTGTGGGTTCGATAATTTTCATCCCAGGCTTTAGCTGACCTGAGCGCTCGGCGTCCTCGATCATCGCCAGACCGATGCGGTCTTTGACGGATCCCAGGGGATTAAAGAACTCAAGCTTTAGCAGAAGACGCCCCGGCAAACCTTTGCCGATTCTTTGCATTTCGATTAAGGGGGTTTGACCAATGGTTTTCGTGATATCAGAATATATTCTCATAAGATGCCGATCTCCGTATCTTCCATGATACTCCCGTTGCGGGACCGGACAAAGATGAAGTTTATGGTTTTTTGTTTTCATTTCGTTAATAAGGGGAAATCCTATGGCAACTGAACCTTTTTCCAGCACGAACACCAGCTATTGTTTCCGTTTGAGACCGGGCCAGGACTTAAAAAAGGAACTCTTGTTCTATTGTCAAAAGTACCACCTTCATGCGGCCTGCGTCGTGAGCGCCGTCGGCAGCGTCGATAAGGCGCATTTACGTATGTCTGGCGGCAAGGACGTTGTGGAGTTCCAGGGGCCGTTTGAGATTGTGTCCTTGTCCGGAACGCTGGGACCCGATGGGGCTCACTTGCATATGGCGATTAGCAACTATGAAGGTCAGGTGATCGGAGGGCATTTGATGGATGGCTCGGTGATTCACACGACGGCCGAGATTGTGCTTTTGGAAAATCATGATCTGACTTTCCACCGGGAAGTGGATGGACATACCCAATACAAAGAACTGGTGATTAAAAAACGCTGACTCAAGCCTCTTTTTTAAGTTTTAGAGCTGGAAATACTTTACGAATTTCTTCGACATCGACGAGACTTCCTTGCACATAGGCATGAATCACAAACCCCAAAAGAGTTTGATAAGGAATGCCTTTTCTTTCTGCAACCGCCTTAAAACCTTCAAAGTCCGCTTGTGTTAATCGCGCCGTAAACTTTGCTTCTTTCTTTTCTTTTTCACGTCTTAAAACTTCGTTCCGAGCATTGATTGCGGCAACTTTTTCTTTACTGACGGACTTCCAGCTTGAAAAATTATCTTCCAACTCTTTTTGGGTGGGAATTCGTTTTCTTTTCATAATCCATACTCCTTCTTAAGTTTGCGGCTCTTATACATGGTTATATATCTTTCCGGAGGGATTTATCCGCCTCATAGATTATACCTACTTGTATGGCAAATAGCCATACTTTTAATATCTGTGTAATTCCATAGGGATAAGCAATGATTATGCAGAAACGAACGACTTAACAATGGAGGCTGGCAGGACAGAGATTCCGAATCTCGCCCAGCCACAACCCAGTAAAGGATTTGGCTTGAGTCATTTTTAGATTTAGCTCTTGGCAAAATTTAACAGGGGGCCATACTCCCCTGCTTTATCCGCCAACTTTAGACAACGAATATATTCTTTGCGCAAGTGCCCCGCCAAGGCCAGACTGGCGCGCCCCCAGGTAAAACCAGAATACCCTTGCTGCTTCAGAAATAGATCCGTCGCCAATCGTGCACAACGCCCGTTGCCGTTCGGGAAGGGATGAATATACACAAGACGATGATGAAAACGGATGGCAATTTCTTCGACTGAGAAAGTCTGATTCTGCAGCCAGTAGCTGATATCACCCAAAAGAATAGCCATATCACTCTGAATCGACAGCGGCGACACACCTATGTTGGTTTGCCGAGTTCTCAAGTCCCCGGCCCAACGCCAGGTGTCCTCAAACATCTTCTGATGCAGCCGCTTCAGCCCGGTCAGGCTTAGCAGATCCTTTTTCAAAGACCTGCTGGATTCGGCCCACAGAATGGCCCGCGCGATATTGGCCGCCTCAAATTCATCCAGCTCCCCGTGAGTGGTCAAGCCCGGGATCAGACCACGCAAGGTCTCATCATCCAAAGGTGTGGCTCCGGGGATGTCTGGGATTTTCATTTTTTCCGGCTCCAGATACGGCGATCTTCGTTGCGCAACAACTCTTGGGCAATTTCTTCGGTAAGCGCTTTTTGTGCGGATTTGGACGTCGCTTGCAATTCAAGACTCATCGAGTGTTCACTGGATTTGACGATTTCATCGGCAACTTTAAGGGCCTGAGCCTCCAAGGTCTTTTGCAGCCCCTGCTTAGGGACAAAGTAATAAACGAATTCGCAGTTCATGGCTTCTGCCGCCTTTCTTAAAGACTCCAGCGTGACGGTGCCTGCCGCCTCGTTCTTTTCAAGCCCTTCGATTCGCTGTTTGATGACTCCCAAACGAGTGGCCAGATCATTCATCGACATCCCCAGGGCGGTGCGGATTTCGCGCACCCAACCCGTTTTGGGCGTCTTTAAGGCACCAATTCCCTGCGCCGCATAAAACTGCCGGTCCAATTGAGCTCTTCTCAATTTTGCGGTTTTGGATTTCACAAGTCCCCCATTCGTCTATCTATAGATAGATATAATACAACATATCGTCTATTTTTAGATAGACCTATAGGTATAAATTATCTACTTAAAAGTAGACGTAATTGGTATTTTTAGAGGGAACAAACTGAATCTGTCTTAGAAACTCTATTTCCACAGTCTAGCTTTGGTCAATGTATATGTAAATTATATGTAAATACTAGACCTTTTGGGTCGCCGCTCCGAAACGAACATAAAATTAACCCGAGTGGCTTTATATGTTTGATGCCTACTTCGCCCCCCGATAGATTGCTCGGATGCAATTTAATCATCCGATCGTAATACAAGGTGGCATGGGGATCGCAGTCTCTGACTGGCGTTTGGCAAAGACAGTTTCACAAACAGGCCAGTTGGGCGTTGTTTCTGGAACTGCGATCAATTCAGTTCTAGTTCGTCGTCTGCAAGATGGTGATGCTGCCGGCGACTGCCGCCGTGCTTTGAAAGCCTTCCCTTCCCAGGAAATCGCTCAGAAGATTCTGGACACATATTTCATCGAAGGTGGTCGCCCAGCGAACCAGCCTTACAAACGTCCTCCGATGTTCAACCTGGAATCTCCAAAGGCCTTGTTACAGCTGACTGTGGCCGCAAGCTTTGTTGAAGTGTGGCTGGCGCGTGAAGGTCACAATGGTTTGATCGGCTTGAACCTTTTGGAAAAAGTGGTTCTGCCAAATCTGGCGTGCCTTTACGGCGGCCTGCTGGCGGGTGTGGATTACGTGATCATGGGTGCGGGTATTCCGCGTGAAATCCCGGGGGCTTTGGATCTGCTTGCTCAGAACCAAAAAGCGACTTTGAAAGTTCCGGTCGCGGGTGCGGCTGAAGATGGCATTACATCTTTTGATCCGCAGTCTGTGATGGAGGGCACTGAGCTTGTCCCACTGAAACGCCCTTACTTCTTCCCGATCGTTTCCTCTGCAATTCTGGCAGCGAATCTGAAAAAGAAATCCACAGGTCGCGTCGATGGCTTTATCGTGGAAGGTCCTTTGGCTGGCGGCCACAATGCGCCTCCACGCGGTCCAATGAAGTTGAATGAACGCGGCGAGCCGGTTTATGGAACTCGCGATGAAGTGTGCTTGAAGGAAATGGCGGCTTTGGAGCTTCCGTTCTGGATGGCGGGTTATTATGCGACTCCGGAAAAGCTGGCTGAAGTTCGCGCTCAGGGTGCACACGGCGTTCAAGTGGGAACTTTGTTTGCCTTCTCGGAAGAATCCGGCGTGAAGGAAGAACACAAGGCCCAGGCTTTGAAGAAAATCACGACCGAAACTGCCCCTGAAGGTGGCTGGATCTTTACCGATCCTCGCTCTTCACCAACGGGTTTTCCGTTTAAGGCCGCTCGTCTTTCGGGAACTATTTCTGAAGAAGCTTTGTACCTGTCCCGCAAACGTATTTGCGATCTGGGTTATTTGCGCCATGCTTACCAAAAGCCAGACGGCAGTGTGGGTCAAAGATGCCCTGCTGAACCGGTGAATGATTATGTTAAAAAAGGCGGCTTGGAAGAAGACACTGTCGGACGCAAATGTCTGTGCAATGCTTTGATGGCTGACGTTGGCATGGGGCAAATCCAGGCCGGCGGCGTGGAAGAGCAGCCTTTGTTGACGGCGGGTGATGACTTGAACAATGTCGCTCGTATGTTGAAGGGAAAAAGCTCTTACAGTGCGAGGGATGTTGTGGCTTATCTGCTGGGCCTTGATGGCACGGCACAGGTTGCACTTCAATCTGAGGCCCCGCTGACAGTATAAGTTTAATAAACTGTCGAAATTTTTGACTGTTGCCACTCAGCTTGAAACAGGTTGTTCTTTTATATGGAGTTCTTTATTCGATTGCGGATAATGAACTTCAGCGGAGGACTTCATGAAGAAGTTAATGGCAGCAGCGACGTTGTCTCTATCAATGATGATTACCACTTCTAACGCCCTTGCCGACAATGCCATCGGTATTGTGCTGGGCGATCCATCGGGGATCTCAGGACGAGCTTCCCTGGATGGACAGCATTCCATCGAAGGCGCCCTGGCCTATGCCACGGGGGACCATTCCGGACTTCATATTCACGCCACGTACCTTTGGGATCGCGCCCGGACTTTTGCTGTGCAAGGTGGCGGTCCGATTGAGATGTATTATGGGCTTGGGGTGCGGTTGATTAACTTCAACAAGGGCGAGCACGATGGCGAGCTGGCCATCGGTCCGCGTGCCCCGCTGGGGTTGCTTTATAATATTAATAATCCGGACATTGAGATCTTTGGGGAGCTTTCCGTTGCGGTGGATTTGACGCCGGAGACGGATGTGGATTTGGACGTGGGGATTGGGGTGCGGTTGAGGTTTTAAGCCCCCGTCCGGGCATAAAAACGGCTATCTGCAAATAACCTGAAACTTGTAGTTTTGGACCTCAATACCGTTTCTATAAGCAATATCACACATTGATTTTCTTAATGTCCTGTCGGAATAGTCATATAAAATAACTACTTTATCATGATCTACGATCAACTCTTTAACCATATCCTCAAAACGTTTGATCGAATCACTTCCGGCAGCTTTCATATCGATAAGAACAGTTGCGAATCTTCGCCCCGTCAACATACTTACGACTTCTTGCATGGTGGGCACCTTAAACCCACCCTTCATTCTTGGCATTTCTGACAGCATTGTTTTAGAAATCACAACATTCTTTTCACCATAGCTACAGGTATCTGAATCATGCATGATGATCAACTCATTGTCCCTGGTGGATCGCACGTCAAACTCGACGGTTGAGACTTCCGACGCAATTAGGTCTTTCAAGCTCTCTAGCGAATTATGGGGGAAGCTATGTCCTGAAGATTTAGTTGCCATGCGATGGCCTTCATATGAAATATCGGCCGGGTAAATAGCATTGCTGCCGCACTCTTGGGCGCAGCCTACCAAAAAACCACTCAAGCAAAATAACAACGCCCATATCAATACATTCTTAAAACCAATCATGGCTTATAAATATATCTTTATTTGTTTTGTAAACTCAAGAGGTACCTATTTTTTCGACATACGACCAGGACAATTTCGCTAAGTCACAAAGTCATGGGCCAAGTTAGTTTTTCTACCAACCGCTGTGCGGGGTTCCGCCGTTTTGACGAACTCGACGAGCAAATGATTCTGCAACAAAATAGCAGGAGAAAGCGCTAACGCAAAAACTTCGCGGACCTGGTTTGCGGCATCAGCCCCCTGCTTTCTTTTCATTCGACGATACGACGCCCATGAAAAATAGCAGACAAAAGGATAAATCAAAGGAAACAACATCAGGGCTGTATAATTCACCCGATTCGCATGAACTTTGACCAGCTCCAAGCCGGCAAGTTTTGCAAAGAGCCTAAGTCTTTGGATACCAATAAGATTCACATGCCCAAAATACATCTTGTTTTGGCGATCGGGATTGAACCAAACGCTGTCGATTTCATTGGGTGGCATAATCTTACCCATGAGTTCACTTTCATTAAAAAGGTACGACATTCGAGCCCGCAAATTGGAATAATTGGGAGTTGTGACCAATAATGTGCCCTGGCTTTTAAGAACTCGCGCGAACTCGGCCAGAACCCGGAGCTGATCGGTTACGTGTTCTATGCCCTCCTGACACAAGATAAAGGCGAAAGTTTGATCTGCATATGGAAGTTTTTCGGCGAGGTCGACATAGGCACAGTTGATCTCTGGAACACGGAAGAATTCTGGAATCAGGTCGCCGGCAACGACGTTGGCACCCAGAGCATGAAGCTGCCTTGCTGAAACACCATTCCCGGCTGGCAAATCCAGGACATCTTTGCCAGCAAAGAAATCCTTTCGATTCTCAATCCAATTTTGTACGTAAAACTTAATGTCTTTTGAACCGAAGAAATACATAGTTCCAGCCGCATGAAGGTTGATGAAACTATATTGTTGTTTAGTTGAAATATGATTTCAACTTAAGACTGTGACGCTAGCGCTCGCCAGCAATCGTCCGATCACACTTGCCACTTAAGCACTTAAGTCGGCTTATACTCCGGCACC
Source organism: Bdellovibrio bacteriovorus HD100 (assembly GCF_000196175.1). Lineage (NCBI taxonomy): Bacteria > Pseudomonadati > Bdellovibrionota > Bdellovibrionia > Bdellovibrionales > Pseudobdellovibrionaceae > Bdellovibrio > Bdellovibrio bacteriovorus. The sequence goes on along the minus strand of NC_005363.1, from coordinate 1,637,944 downwards.
AATCTTTTTAGCACCTCGCGCACGGCAGGCTCATCACCCGTACTGCATGCGCTGCGCATCTGATCTAAAGACTGCATAAGCTTAGACAATTCGATCGAAGCCTCTTCCGCTGTCATGATTCGAGGGTGAGCAGTCCAGCTTACGTTTTCACCGATAAGCAATTCTTCATACAGCTTTTCGCCAGGGCGAAGTCCGGTGAATTCTATACTGATATCACCTTGTCCGGTATCTGGGTTTCGAACCTCAAGACCACTGAGCTCGATCATCTTTTTTGCAAGATCCACGATCTTTACTGATTCGCCCATATCAAGCACGAAGACATCCCCGCCCTTACCCATGGCTCCGGCCTGCAAAACAAGCTGAGCCGCTTCGGGGATGGTCATGAAGTAACGAGTGATATCGGGATGAGTTACAGTAACCGGGCCCCCGTGACGAATCTGTTCTTTAAACAAAGGTACGACAGAGCCGGAGGACCCTAGTACATTTCCGAAACGAACCATGCAAAAACGCGTAGAATGGGACTTATCCTGAGACAACCCTTGCAAAACCAGCTCGGCCAGACGTTTTGAAGCACCCATAATGTTTGTTGGTCGAACCGCCTTGTCGGTGGAAATCAGAACAAAGGTTTCTACCTTACATTTGATAGCCGCTTTTGATGCCGACAGGGTTCCAAAGACATTGTTCACAATGCCCGCAATGACATTGGATTCAACAAGGGGCACGTGTTTATAGGCAGCCGCGTGATAGATCGTTTGAACTCCGTGGCTTGCGATAATTTTTTCTAAATGTTCGGTATTTAGAACATCACCCAGAACCGGCACAACTTCAAAATTAATACGGTGCTTAAGGATATCTTGCTCGATCTTGTACAGTGCGTACTCGGCCTGCTCAAAGATGATCAGCTTCTTCGGGGTGTTCAAGATGATCTGCCGACACAACTCAGAGCCAATAGATCCGCCCGCCCCTGTCACCAATACGACCTTATCGCGAATGCATGACTTAATCAGGTCTTCAAACGGTGGAACAGGATCGCGGCCCAACAGATCCTCGACGCCCACCTCGCGGATGTCTTCGATACGGACCTTACCATCGACAAGTTCGCCAATGCCTGGAAGAGTTTTTAAGCGAATGTCGACATTTTCGAAACGTTGGATGATTTCACGGCGGCGGGATCTGCTTGCTGAAGGCATTGCGATGAGAAGCTGATTGCAGTCCTCAGCACCCATGATATTCAAAGCTTCGTCAGGAGAGTAAACGCGGATACCAGCAACACTAGTCCCGTGCAGCTGTCTATTATCGTCGAAGAATGCAACCGGCCTGAACTCAGGACCGGACATCAGTGCCAAAGCCGTTTGCAAACCAGATCGGCCTGCACCGTAAATAGCTACGGGTTGCCTGCGATCTTGCTCTCGCTCTAAAGAGCGCAACACACCTCGGGCGATAAAACGACTCGAAGTAATATAAGCAATCGCAATAATCCAGTAAATCACTATGGATGAACGCGGAACACCCGTAACATTTCCCATTACTACGGCCGCGGTAAGCAGCAACACAGAAAGACTCACACCATAAAAGACAGTAGCAATAATTCGATCATCCATGTATCGGATAACTGCGCGATACAAACCGACACGAACAAAGATGGGAACAGTCAGAAATGGAATAGCAAGAAACAGCCACCAAAACGGAGAAACTTCGGGACGAATTGTACCCAACCGCAAAGCTATTGCTGAATACAACGCCAGCGGAAGAAGAATGACGTCGCAGAAAAGCATGATGAAAATCTTAATTCTTCGCGGCAGCCCCGCAATACGCACAAACATCTGAGATTCCTTATAAAACCAGTGATGGATCATTACATAAGGAACTTTGATCTACAATATTTCAAATCTAGGCTATGGCGCACCCCCATCAAAGAACTCACAATCAGATATCAACATTGACACAGACCTCTAGATTTTGAAACGTTGTGACTTGAGGGATATTAATGACTAAGACACCCATCATCGTTATTGGGGCTGGCGGACACTCCAAAGTAGCATCTGAAATCATCTCTAGTAGCAGCTGGGAGATCATCGCCTATATTGACGAAGGCAGCACCTCCGCCACTTTCCTAGGAAAGCCCGTCTTTAAAACCCTAGCACTGACCCAGAGCTCCCACCCTACCGTACGCCATGCATTTGTTGCTATCGGTGACAACGTTGCTCGATCTCGTTGGTCCAGTATTCTTCTTGAAAATGACTACACAATTCCTCACTTTACTCACCCTTCAGCCTCCGTTTCTCCAAGTGCCGAACTGTCTCAAGGTGTTTTAGTGTGCGCCATGGCTGTCGTTGGCCCCTCCGCCAAAGTAGGTGACGGCACCATCGTCAATTGTGGGGCAATCGTTGACCATGATTCGACAGTAGGAAGGTTCACTCACTTGAGCCAAGGGGTGGTGATCGCCGGGGGAGCCCAAGTTGGCTCAAACTCTCTAGTTGGTCCCGGTAGCATCATTGAAAAACTCGCCGTTGTTCCCGGGAACACAGCCTTACCATCGGCGACTGTAGTTGAAACGGCGCGCAAATAGTGCTTTATATGGAAACGTAATTCATCTCACTATAGTATCAGTGCCTATCTATGATCAAACGTATCTTCGACCTTGCTCTTTGTATTATTGCTTTCGCAATTTTTGGAATCCCACTGCTGCTCGTCTATGCAGCGGTCAAATTAACCTCAAAAGGCCCCGCCCTTCACTGGTCCAAACGAGTGGGGCGTGACAATAAGATTTTCCTTATGCCCAAATTTCGCTCCATGATGGTGGACACCCCCCAAGTAGCTACGCACCTGTTAGCAGATCCTAAAAAGTATCTGACACCCATTGGTGGGCTGATCCGAAAAACAAGCTTGGACGAATTGCCCCAGCTTTTATCGGTCCTTACTGGCGACATGAGCTTCGTAGGGCCAAGACCGGCCCTATTCAATCAGGATGACTTGGTTGCCCTGCGCACCCAGTATGGAGTTGAAAAACTAAAGCCAGGGATCACTGGATGGGCCCAAGTAAATGGACGCGATGAGCTGCCTATTCCAGTTAAAGTTGAGTTCGATAAATACTATCTGGACAACAAATCCATTACCTTAGACATCAAAATTCTGTTCATGACAGTTCTTAAGGTAATGCGCAGTGACGGAGTTAGCCACTAATGATTAAGGTCTTGTTAACTGGCGCATCTGGCTTTGTTGGCAGCAATTTTCTGCAACGTCATGGCAAAGAGTTCGCTATCACCACGGTAAGCTTAAAATCATCTTCCCCTGAAGCGCTGAACCTTAGCTCCTATGATTGTATTCTTCACTGCGCAGCTCTCGTGCACCAGATGCAAGGTGCTCCAGAGGAACAATATTTTACAATCAATTACGAATTGACAAAAAAACTGGCCGACACGGCCAAAAGAGCCGGAGTTCATCACTTTATTTACATAAGTACGGCGCACGTGTTTGGAGACTCAGGAGACTTGTACCAACACGACAAAAGACTCAATGAAAAGTCACCATGTCACCCTCATGACCCTTACGGCAAAAGTAAACTTGCGGCAGAAGAATACCTACAATCTATTTCCAGCGAAGCATTTACAGTTTCAATTGTAAGGCCGCCAATGGTTTATGGTAGAGGCGCCAAAGGAAATATACTCAGCCTTATCAAGTTAGTAAAAAAGGCCCCCTTTATTCCTTTAGGATACAGGGAAAATGCCAGGAGCATTGTTTCCGTAGGAAATCTTTGCCACTACCTATCGCTAGTTATCAAAAAAAGAGCCGCAGGAGTCTTCCTTCCGCAAGATAGAGAACCTATCTCCATTGGAGCCCTGGTCGAATCTATTGCGCTTGCTTTGGGAGTGAAACGTATTATCTTCACACCACCCCAGATACTGCTGAAAATTCTTTTCCTTTTAACACCTAAAATCTCACTACGTCTTTTTGGAACTCTTGCCATGAACAGCGCAGAAGGCGACAAAATCATTGGATACAATGCACCTTTGTCTACCCAGGAGGGACTGGCTGAGATGATTCAGAACTGAGATGACTTACTTAGTTGTTCTTAAAATATTTATCAACCGAGTGGTTTGCGTCGTCATTTCAAAGTTATCCTCGTAGTACTTTTTGCCGCGATTTCCCATGGCCTCTAGCTCTAATGGATCCATTACATACATTCTGCGAATATTGTCGGCAAGCGCCTGAGCATCCTCAGCCGGCCCACACAGGCCGCATTCTGCCTCTAATATAGTCCTAGCACCTTCACCATCGATTGCACCAATAATGGGCTTTCCCGCTGCCATATATGATTGAGTCTTCCAAGGAAGAGTGTATTTCAAAATTTCATCCGCATTAAGAGTCAACAATAGCGCACTGGACTGAGCGTAGATAAGGGGAATGTAAGAAATATCGAACCGTCCCAAGCACTGAATATTTGAAAGACCGTCAATCTTGATCTTATCTTGAATCCAAGACAACATGCTACCGCTGCCCACGAAAACAATTTTCAAATCAGGCAGATCCTGGAGCAATTTGGCTGCCGCAACAATAGTTTCGACGGATTGTGCTTTACCGATATTGCCGGCAAAGACCACAGAAAAGTGCTTCTTCAAAGCATTCTCCGCATCCAAAGGCAGAGTCAAAGTAGGATCAATGGACATCTTCTTAAAAGAATTAGGATAATAAATTGGAGTACATTTACTGTCTATTTTCTTAACCGGTTCAATGAAAGATTTAGATTGAACAAGAACCGAGTCGCAGCAGCGGTAAATAAACCAAACCATTGCCTCCACGGCCTTCAGCAGAACGGGATTCTTTACAAACTTAGTAACAACCAGACTTTGCGGCCATAAATCCAAAACCCACAAAGCAATTGGCGTCCCTGTCAGCCCTTTTAGTACCATCGCAGGAAAAGCGCCGGTAATTGGCGAAGGTACGAATACAAATGACACATCAAACTTCTTCTTACGGAGCAACCACGGCCCCAACAAACATCCAAACAAGACGAAGGACAAATAATTTAGAATAAGATTCTTTGCGCCCCCCGCCCCCCTTGGTCTCAGGGGAACACGAACAATCTCAACATCCTCAGCATACTTTTCGCGAACCACACCAGACGCTTTATAACCAGAGAATATCTTACCATCTGGATAATTTGGCTTCCCGGTCAAGACTGTCACATTGTGACCTTGCTTTTCCATCTCAACAACCAAGTCATTGATAATGAAGGTCTCCGGAAAAAAGTACTGTGTAACAATCAGAATATTCATTATTTACGCCAAACAACCCTATTCACATAATCTGTATAGCTCTGAATAATTCGAACCACCTTGTCTGATACGTTTGGCATCGAATAATCCGCCACCTGTCGCAACAATCGATCATCCGCGCGAGGTTGTGTTTCAAGAATCCGCAATGCCTGCATAATGCGGATTTTATCCAACCCCACCATCATCACCGAAGCCTCTTCAAATCCTTCAGGACGTTCATGCGCTTCCCGGATATTCAGCGCAGGGAAATTCATGATAGAAGATTCTTCAGTGATAGTACCACTATCAGAAAGAACTGCTCGCGCATGAAGCTGAAGATGATTGTAATCACTAAATCCAAGAGGCTTCAGCAATCTGACATTGGAATGGAACTTACTTCCCCTTTTGTCGATGCGGTTCTGAGTTCTCGGATGAGTGCTCACTACCACAGGGATATCGAATGTTTCAGCTACAAGATTGAGAGATTCCACCAATTTATCAAAGTTTACATCGGACTCAATATTCTCTTCACGGTGAGCGCTGACCACAAAGTACTGCCCAGACTTCAATCCAAGTCGGGATAGTACATCTGAGGAGTCAATCTGTTTTCGATAATGAGTAAGCACTTCAAACATGGGGCTGCCAGTCTTAATCACACGATCAGGCGGCAGTCCTTCGCGCAAGAGGTATTCTCGCGCAATCGAGCTATAAGTCAGATTGATATCGGCCGTATGATCTACGATCTTTCTATTGGTCTCTTCAGGAACTCTTTGATCAAAACATCGATTGCCTGCTTCCATATGAAAAATAGGAACTTTCCGACGTTTTGCCGCGATCACAGATAGACAACTGTTAGTATCGCCCAAAACTAGCACTGCCTCGGGCAGAAATTCACCCATAACTTTATCTACGGTTTTGATGATATTACCAATTGTTTCGGTCGCAGATTCTCCCGCTGCATTCAAGAAGAAATCCGGCTTTCGCACACCGAGGTCCTGAAAGAAAATCTCGTTCAATTCAAAATCATAATTTTGACCTGTGTGGACTATTTTATGTTCACAGTGTTGATCTAATTTAGCCAAAACCCGGGACAACCGAATAATCTCAGGTCTGGTACCTAAAACTGTCATTACTTTCATTTTCTTCAAACTAAACCTCGTGCGCTACCGTATCAGGTTTTGCGCGATCAAAAATCTCATTGGCCCATAACATAACTACCAACTCTTCGTTGCCAATATTGGTAATGTCATGAGACCAGCCAGGAATAGTCTCCACAATCTTCGAATCCACAGCATCCACATCAAGCTCGTAGAACTCTTTAGTGACAATGTGACGGAAACGATAACGAGCTTTCCCTTTCAAAACCAAAAACTTCTCAGTCTTACTGTGATGATAGTGTCCACCACGCGTAATACCAGGATGCGCAGTAAAGAAGGAAAACTGACCAGAATCTTTTGTTTTAAGCATTTCAACAAACACACCGCGATTATCACCGTACCGAGGCACAGAGTAGGCAAACTGATCCGGCTTCAAAAAGCTAAGATAAGTAGCATGAAGAGCCCGAACCAGCCCAGCCCCAACAGCCTCTGTTACCAGACTACTTCGGCTTTCCTTAAATGCTTCGATCTGCCTCGCGAGCTCCCCAACTGTCACTTTGTAGGTAGGAGCAATGGCCGGGAACAACTCCTTGGCATCGGGACCTTCCAAGTGAGTCAAAAACTGAGATACCACATCATCGACGTAGACAAGTGTCACAGCCGCGTCTGGATTGTTAATTGCAATCGGCAAACCTTGGGAAATATTATGGCAAAAAGTGGCTACAGCTGAATTATAATTAGGCCGACTCCACTTTCCGAAAATATTCGGCAATCTATAGATTGAAACAGGAAGCTTGCCTGTCAGTTCAAGCAGAAAATCTTCTGCCGCCTTTTTTGACTGCCCATAAGCATTCTCTAGCTCTGCTTGAATGGAAGAGGCATAAACCACAGGAATTGATTTTCCAGTTTCCTTCAAAACCCTGCATAACTCTTGAGTAAGGTCCGCGTTCCCTGCCTTGAATTCCAAATCATTCTGAGGGCGATTTACTCCTGCCAAATGGAATACAAAATCTGCCCCGCCAACAAGCTTCGGAAGATCAGCAACCGTATTTTCACGATTAAACTCAACAATCTCGTACTTTTTAAGCTCCCGAAGTCGAACGATCAGATTCTTGCCCAGAAATCCTTGGGAACCCGTGATCAGAACCTTCATGGCTAATCCTCCGGATTTACCGAGCGTCCATCTTTAATAGCACGAATGAATTCAAGCTTAAGCAAAAGCTCTTTCATCCCAGCGACATCAAGACGTTCTGTATTATGCGAATTGTAATCCTCGGATTTAGTGATAGCGACTTCACCTTGATCAACATACTTTCCATAATTCAAATCACGGAGATCAGGTGGAACGCGGTAGTATCCCCCCAGGTCTTCCGCTGAAGCCATTTCCTCTCTACTTAACAAAGTTTCATAGAGCTTTTCGCCATGACGAGTTCCGATCACATCAATCTTATGACCACCGGATCCCAACAAGTCCATCAATGCCCTAGCCAACACTTCAACAGTAGCCGCCGGAGCCTTTTGAACAAAAATATCCCCGTTCTTTGCATTTTCGAAAGCGTATAAAACCAAATCAACAGCATCTTCCAGAGTCATCATGAATCGAGTCATGTTAGGATCTGTCACCGTGATCGATTTACCAGCGCGAATCTGATCCACAAACAACGGAATCACTGATCCACGTGAAGCCATCACATTCCCATAGCGGGTCCCGGAGATCACAATTTCAGAATCATTCAATCCACGGGATTTCGCAACCATCACTTTTTCCATCATGGCTTTGGAGATGCCCATGGCGTTAATGGGATACACTGCTTTGTCGGTACTCAAGCACACGACCTTCTTCACTTTGGCATGAATGGCAGCCTCAAGAACGTTTTCCGTCCCATTGACGTTGGTTTTAACCGCTTCCATAGGGTGAAACTCACAAGACGGCACCTGCTTTAAAGCGGCCGCGTGAAAGATGAAATCTACTCCACGACAAGCATTCTCAATACTGCGAGAATCACGAACATCACCGATATAAAATTTCAATTTTTCACTGCGATACTTTTTACGAAGATCATCCTGTTTCTTCTCGTCCCGGCTAAAAATGCGAATTTCCTTAATGTCAGTCTTTAAGAATCTATTAAGAACAGCATTCCCAAAAGAGCCTGTTCCGCCAGTGATCAACAATGTTTTACCGTTAAAATACGAAGCCATATTAATCTCTCATTACCTGCGCAATGCGCTTTTGATCATTTCATCCTTCTGACGCAAATCCGGGTAATTGATCAGAACAGCCTTATAGGGCCCCTTGAAGACAAACAAACTTCCTGCAGCCACGCCAACAGTACCGCATTCCTCAATAACTTTAGAAATATCATCGAGGGAACCCGCCCCCCCAAGAACTGTAACCGGAATTTTCACCGACTCACGCAGCTTTTTAATAAGAGCGACATCGTAGCCAGACATTTTACCATCGTCGTCAATTGAGTTAACGACTATCTCTCCCGCTCCAAGCTGCTCTGCCTCTTTAGCTACCTCAATAAACTCGCGCTTTGTATTCTTAGTGCCATTGTGAGTCCAAACATCAAATGTACGCCCTAACAACCGCTTTTTTACGTCTAAGACGACAACAACACTCTGGCGTCCGATTTCCTCGGCCATCTGAGTGATAAGACTCATATTTTCAAGAGCCGCCGCACTGATTGCGACCTTCTCTACTCCCAATGACACAATCTTCTTCGCTTGAGCGGCTGTTCGAACTCCACCGCCATAACATAGCGGCATACGGCATTCCATAGCCAGATTACTGATCATTTTATAATTTGGCTCGACGCCATTAACTGTTGCATCAATGTCCACAACAATCAGCTCATCAGCACGCTTTTCATTAAATATTTTAACAGCATTAATCGGATCGCCCACATATTTAGGATCCTTGAATTTTACCGTTTTAACTAGACCGCCATCCTTAACTAGGAGGCACGGAATTATACGTGGTCTTAACATACTAAATCTCCGAAAAGTTCTTCAACAGCGTCATTCCGAAGTCGTGACTTTTTTCAGGGTGAAATTGAACACCATAGACGTTGCGATTAGCCACTGCACAGCTGAATTCCAAACCATAGTTTGCGCTAGCTAGAGAGTAATCCGGATTTTGGCATTCAAAAAAGAACGAATGAAGAAAATAGAAACGAGCATCAGTCTCCAGTCCCTTAAAAAGACCCGAGCTAACAACAGGCTTAACATCGTTCCAACCCATATGAGGTTGGGCGATCCCCTCTAAACCTGGAATATTCCGAAATTCTCTAACACGACCTGGGACCCAACCTAAACCCGGCAAGACACCCTCGTCGCTGGAGTTAGCAAGCATTTGCATTCCGACGCAAATTCCTAACACCGGTACTTTGTCTTTTTGAACCAAGCTTTCCAGTATTTCACGCATTCCTGATTCATTTAATCTTGCCATTGCATGATCAAAAGCCCCAACCCCCGGAAGAATAATCTTTGTGGCGCCAGCAAGCTCATCAGCGGTTCTGGCAACGACAACCGGAATATGGAGTCTTTTATACAAATTGGCAAAGGCCTGAATATTACCAAGACCATAATCGACAATTTTGATCATCGGAATAGTCTTCTTTCCAACCCCAAAGCACTCATAACTCTGGACCCAAGCCCAATGACAAACCGTTTATTCTTATAGTCAAGACACGTTCTATTCTTGCCATCGAAAATTTGCTGGAGCTCATCAACTGTCATATCTAGCTTGTTCGCTACGTATTCGAATTCAGTCTTTAAGAAGTTCGCATCCATTTCCGGCTTAGATATACGCTCCAACGCCTGCTCGCGCGTCATCTGCCCTGTCATGATGAGGCTTGAAAAATGCGCTCTTCTCTTTTCGTAACCAAATTTGCGCGGCATCCAATAGTCTTCATAAAAACGTGTAAAACGCGATTCGTGGTGCTTGTGCTGGAAACGCTTCCAACCAAAGAGACGCTCAAGTGTATCTTCTGCATCCTTCTTCACATAAGGCACCAAATTTAAAGGTCTTACAACCTGCATGCCAAGGACATAACGATAGAAGATCTTATAGGATAAAACATCGACTATCGGAAAGGACTTCAATTTTCTTTTCCCAAATTTCGAATGAATATCCTGAATGAGCATACGATCAATTCCGGGATATGCCCCCCACTCCTCGGGTTCTCTACAACACTCAGTTGAATAATTGCCCCCGGTCAGGACGTATTTGATTTTATGTGACTTTGCGAATTTATATAACGCGGAAAAGAATGCCGTATCTTGAGGAATATCTTGATCCGCAACCTGTGCCTTCAAGAATGCCGTTTGCATATCCTTCATTTCTTCCCAGTTAATAACCTCAGTATAAAGATCAAGGCCCAGTCCATCTACCAAGCGTTCGATATTACCAACAGCCTGATCAGTATTCCAACCAGCGTCGACATGGAATAACAGAGGACGCAATCCCATAATCTCTTTAGCTACGTATGCGGCATAGGAACTATCAAGACCTCCACTCAACCCAATAATGCAGTCGAACTCACGCTTTTCGCCGTCTTTCTTGATTTTCGCAGCAAGCCTCATGAGTTCTTCACGGCCGCGCGAATCTGTGTGCCAATTCGGCTTGATATTATTTTCGAAGTTATTGCAATAGTCGCATTGCCCGCTACCGTCAAAAACGATATTTGGATCACTAGTGTCCATAATACATTTACGGCAAATTTTATAATTTGTATCATCCATATAGCATCCCGAATATTTAATTAACGAAAGAACCGATAGCATAAGCCATTCATCACAAAGAGAGAAACTCTAAAATTTAATCGAGGATGTCGCGCCGCGACCATGCCCCCCTCCCATCCACCACACTTTCAGTCCCTAAGTAAGAAGCCCTAACCGCACAGTAAATTGACGAAAAGTAGAACAAATCCAAAAAAGTAGGAAAAAGTATAGGTTCTGTCATGGCACGAAAAAACACCACGGCAAGTGTTAGAAACATAAAAATCTGCTCTTTCCCAAAATTACCTTTCAAAAATAATCCGAAGGGACTAACAACCATAAGCAGCATATAAAGAACACCAAACTTATTATGCGCCCTTAAAAAGGAGTTATGCGGATTGCCAAGGTAAAAATCACCAATAATAGTTCCATTTAAATCTCCACCAACGACACTCTCAACAAACGAAAGGCTTCGAAAATAATCAATCCACATTTCGATTCTAGGTTGGTCATAGAACCCCCTAGCTAAGTTAGTTTTCATTGCAAAGCTAAACAATAAATCGAACTTCAATACAGCAAATAGCAAAGCGACAATAATTACTACTGCGTACCCAAACCTCTTTCGTGAACCACCGGACACGAGTACATATAAAATATTTATACCTAGTAACAAAAAGCCCGCAGCTATCGATCCTCTTCCCTGACCAACAAAGCAAATGTAAAAGGTAATAACGTTCATCCCCCAAGGAGGCACATTACGTTTTAGCACATAAGTGATTCCGTTATAACAAGCCTGAACTAGAATTAAGTAAGATGTTATTCCGTTAGAACTAGACCCCTCGACAATAGATCCAAGCGGATCTAAATATGGACTCAACAAAATAATCGACAAAAGGACAAACTGAATCAAATACAAAGCTACTGTAAAACCAGAATAAAACACCAATGCTCGCTTTGAGATAAAATGTGCAATTCCAAACACAAGCGCTACATTCAGTGCATAGTATACACTACTTAAACCGCGAGCCCCCGAAAATGGCAAAACGAATAGACACGACATAACTACAAAAAGAAAGTAGGTTATTGCAATGCGCTCGCCAACATTGTTCCGCGCAACCGGATCGAGCCGTACATACTGACAAAAAAACAAAACACCAAAACAAGTCCAGACAACCATAAAACCAACAGCCTGCGCCGCAAACAAAAAAAACGTCAAAAAAAGAAATAATGAGACAGAAACAACTTCGAACTTCTCATCTCGACAAAAAGTAGAAAAACCTAAAAACCGTGCAAACATATTCATGCTGTAGTCCGTAAAAACCATGGCATATTATAAATTCGGCTAGACGCTATCCACACAAAAACGAACGAGATAACTCTTGTGAATAAAAAAGCGTACGCAGCGCCAACTAAGCCAAAGTCTTGTACGAGCAAAAAGCACAACCCAAGACCTAAAATATTCGTAGATATTGTCACAGCGGACAAAATAGTCGTGCGCTCCATAAAGAATAAATAATTTGTCACCATCAAATACATCCCACCAAATGCCTGACCTAACACCAGAATGCCGACAATCTCGGCAGATTCCCAATATTCTCTACTGAACACAAACTTAATAAAAGTCGGCCCCAAATAAAAAGATGATATTGCAACACCTAGAGTAACGACAAAATGAACATATGTGACTTTAACTATTCGCACCTTATCTTTAAAAAGATTGACCTTTAGATGCGAAAAAAGCCATGGTACATATGCGCGATTAAAGGCATCACAGGCAACCCCGAGTACCATTGAAAGTTGGAAAGCAAAAAGATATATGCCCACAGAATCTGCATCAACAAACATCTTTAACACAAACAGCGAAGCCCAATTACTCAAAAATATTGTAAGACCGTGAGGCATAAGCGGAACACCGAAGCGCATTGCCATCTTAATATGCTCCACATTATAGAAAAATATAACTCTCTTGCTTTTAACAATAAAAATTATTGAACAAAAAGCCATAACAACTGATGCAATAACCATCGACAGAACTCGACTCTCTCCGCTAGCCATAAAGTATCGAACAGCAATCACACCCAACAAAACATTCAGAACTACACTCATCACCTGAATAAAGCTATAAGTATAACTTTTGTTTTCCGATTGAAGGATGGCCAACTGAATGTTAGTTGCGAAAGTAAAGAACGCATAAAAAAATCCGGCCCATATCACAAAAGAAGAAACAACAAAGTACCCAGTTAAATACGGATTCAGCAATGCAACTAGAAACGCAATCACTACCCCACTCGCCAACCAAATCAGGAGTAGGTTGAAATTATACACACCAAACTCATGGTCGTTCAGATCACCTCTCTTTTTGACAACTGATCCCGCCACGCCAAGACCGACAACTGCGAGAAAAATCGTAAATACACCCTGGAATAACCCCACTAAACCATATTCATCAGCAGACAGATATTTCGTAAAAAATGGGAGCGCAAGAAACGGCACAACTGCGCTTAATACGCCAGAAAAAAGATATGTCAAAGAGCTAATTCCTAAAGATCTAATTGATATGGAACTCATGCCATTAGCTCTTAATATTTGAAGGCTTCAAACGTAACTCTGACATGGGAATACATACATAAATTATGCAAATCACTGAGGAGGCAAAAAAACACAACAAGAAGAAAATAAAACTTTTCCTATAATAATCTATAACGCCACCGACATATTCAACTTTATCAAAAATTGGAATACTCAGCGTCCTATCCTTAAATTCAAGAAGTTCTTTAATTTCAGACCTTATAAGTAAAATATTCTTTTTAATATCCAGCCGCTCTCGCTGATTACTATTAAATCGTGCCAACTCATCCAAAATAACGTTCTCCCTCTCTAACCTCTTCTCTTGAGCACGTAATTTCGCAAGTTTTGTATCAATTTCAATATTGGCCCTATCTTGAAACAAAACGTTCACTCGTTTCTCTAACAACAAAAAGATCTCATCTCCTATTTGACGTTGAGAATCCTTCGAACGAGTGACAAATAAGTTGTATCTTCTTTTATAAGGATCATAATATCCGCGCACATCAACCAAACCCTTATTTGCCAATGCAACTCTTAGGAGTTTCATTTCATCGGTGTTACCAACTACCTCCCCGACCTGCCTGCGCAACATTTCACCAGACATTATCGAAGCAGAAGAAGACAAAAACTTAATATCAAAAGAATTCAAAAGAATAATATCTCGCTCATCCTCTACCGCCGATCGGATAGCGAAACTAACCCTCTCGGTTTCATTTTCAGACAGATACCTGAATGCAAAGACGTACCCCACTAGCGCAACAGAAAAAGAAACGACAATTATTATCCATTTTTTGGAACTTATTTTACCCCAATTATCATTCATAAAAGCTGCCTTTCAATAAAATATGCGAATCCGTTGAGACTGCCACTCAAAAAAAAGGATACTAATGCCTCGTCCACCTACTTCGCCTTACCAAGTGCTAGCGCAACCGATTCTGCTTTTTGCCAGTCATCTTCGTAGTCAATATCAATTGAGATAAGCGCCTCCATCAAAAAAGCAGTCGTGCTTTCAGTAAACAAAGACTTCATTGCCCTAAAATAATCGAACTCCGATATATAAATCGCACCATTAAGAGCAACTAAACTACTTCCTTCAGTCATAAATAGTTTATCACTCGCGATTCTATTTAATTTGCCATCTGTTACCACCGCCAAGTGGTTAACATTTTCTTTTAAATCCCTTGCGCTAACTACCTGTTTAAAACCACAACTCCGATAAAATGAAAATGCATTTCGAATACAATCACTATCACGCAGAGGCGAGGTCGGCTGCAAAAGTGTTACAGTCTGAAATTTTGCACCAACCCTATCAATAACATCCAACATTACATCAACACTTGTTGCACTATCGCTTGATAGTCGTGGATCACGCTCCAAAAAAAGCACAGAAGGAAACTTCTCAACCAATGACAACACATCCAAATCGTCACTTGAAACAACAATACAACTAAATTCAGAAGAATCTAAAGCCGCTTCTATCGTCCATTGAACCAAAGGTTTTCCAGCAAAATTCCTCTTGTTCTTCCCTGGCAATCTTCTCGATCCAGCTCGTGCTGGTATTATAGCTAAGCTACCCACCGAAGTACCCTTCAAAATCAGACTGAGCTTTATGAAAATCTTCCAGCCTACCGATGTCGACCCAGTAATCTTTAAGTTTAAAACTCTGTATCAATTTTTCTTTGTCCTTAAGGGACATAAATAAACTAGGCATATCATAAAATTGATCTCTAGGAATATACTCAAGGGCCTCAGGGGATAATATGTAAATCCCAGCATTGACAAAGGTTTTTTCTTTCGGTTTCTCCTCAATTGAGACTATTTCATCACCATTTACTTTTACCACACCGTAAGGAATTTCAATAATATGCTCTCGAACGACCATTGTGGCCGTGGCCATACTGGATGCGTGAAAATCCAACATTTCTGCAAAGTTTGCTCTAGTTAAAATATCACCGTTCATCACAAAAATTGGAGATGACGGTTTTTCGGATAGCAACGATAGGCCTCCACATGTACCCAGCGGTATCTCCTCATGCAAATACTCTATCGTTGCGCCCCACTTTTCACCGTTTTGAAAATACTCCTTAATCATCTCCGCACGATAATTAACAACAAAAATAAAATTATAGAACCCCAATTCACAGAAACGCATCAATATTGTTTCCAAAATCGGACGGCCACCAACCCTCAAGAGTGGTTTGGGAACGCTGTCTGTTAGTGGACTCAGCCTCTTCCCAAAGCCACCAGCCATTAGGACAACTTTATTTTCTCGCCTTAACAAACCAAGAATACTATCAGTACCTTCGATTCGAACTACACAGCCAGCACTGTTTAACACAGGTAAATGCCTAACTCTCCATTGGCGCATTTTCGCAACAATCTCGTTCCTCGACAATCCCTCCGATATACTTTTAGGGTTCTTATTCATTACTCCTTTAACCAATTGATCCAAATCGGAACACTTTAAGAGGGCTCGTCGAATATCCCCATCGGTAAGTGCACCTACTAGCTTTTTGTTGTCATCCA
Source organism: Bdellovibrio bacteriovorus HD100 (assembly GCF_000196175.1). NCBI lineage: Bacteria > Pseudomonadati > Bdellovibrionota > Bdellovibrionia > Bdellovibrionales > Pseudobdellovibrionaceae > Bdellovibrio > Bdellovibrio bacteriovorus. The sequence continues at coordinate 1,621,776 of NC_005363.1, read as the reverse complement.
AGACAAAGCAGATTTGAATAGAATTTCTCTCGAGAACTTCCATTGCATGCCTTAAAGTATCATCCAAAGAAACGAAAAAATCAGAATTCACCATCATAAATAACCCTAAAGTGACGACCGCACTTGTGACTTAACTTCCCTTGCCGGAACCCCAAAAACAATTGTATCGGGAGGTACATCTTTAACAACGACAGCCCCAGCGCCAACTGTAGACCTCGCCCCAACACGTACCCCCTGAATGATAGTAGCACCGACACCGACGTGAGCTCCGTCCTCAACAACGACACCACCCGACAAATTAGCTCCAGGTGATATATGAACATTTTTGCCAATAATACAGTCATGGTCCAACTGAGCGCCAGTATTCAAAATAGAGTTGTCTCCAATTTCGACTCCAGCCTGGACAATACAGCCTGCCATAATTTGAACACCTTCACCAATATGTACCACGGAGCTGAGAATCGCTGAAGGGTGAACTATTTTGGGAAATGAATAACCCAAACTTGTATACTTTTGAAAGACCTTCTCTCTCAAAGTGCTTGCCCGGACAGATCCAATACCCAACGCAAGGACAATACCATCCGTCGCATACTTCAAAATCTCATTATCGGTACCAATAACTGGAATATTTAATACAAGAGTACCTTGCCTCGCCAGATCTATATCAGTCAGACCAACAACAACAACAGAACTGGCAATTAAGGTGTCAACCACAACTTTTGAATGCCCGCCTGCACCCAAAACAATTGTTCCCGCAACAGACATATATATTAATCCTCAATCAAATCGTCCACGGCGTAAGCCTTGGAAGAAGACTTACTCAAATACTCCCAAAACAACATTGGTGAAACCCCAGTACCCGGCCTTTTCGCATCAAGATTATTCTCACTAAACCTTTCATTTACCTGAATCTCTGCTTTTGCGACAAGACTTCTTCTAACAACCGCACGATTCAAAACTTCAGCGGGTGTTGGACCTTTGACAAAGGAGCCTTTGGCTTTCTCAACAGCTCTGATGCCATCAACCATATTTTTCAATTCCTGAGGCTCCAACGAGGCTCTATGATCCGGCCCCGGCAGATTTCTATCTAAAGTGAAGTGCTTTTCAATTAACGTGGCCCCCATTGCTACGGCTGCAATCGCCACAGAAATTCCAACAGTATGATCCGAGTAACCAATTGGCAGACCAAAAGCATTTTTGATCGTCAACATTGCATTCAGATTTACTTCTTCAAGCTTTGCTGGATAGTCAGTGGTGCAATGTAAAATCGTGACCTTTTCAGATAGCTTCCTACGCCCCTCTTCACTGATAAATGCATTTTGGAATTGACGAACTGATGGTTGCTCTTTTGATCCCAGATAACCGAAAGCCAATACACCCAAAGCTGCTTCAATTTCTCCCAAAGTAGCCATTCCCGTGGAAACAATTACTGGGAGATTTGTTTGCGCCACCTTCAAAAGCAGCGGAGCATTGATAATCTCACCAGAAGGCACTTTTAAACGAGGCACACCCATTTTCTTCGCCAATAGTCCTACGCTCGGGATATCAAATGGTGTTGAAAGAAAATCAATTCCCTTCTTTTTGCAATACTCGACCAAAACGGCATGCGCTTCCTCGTCGAGCTCTAGCTTTTGAATCATCTGAAGCTGAGTCTCATTATTACCTGTCGTTTCAACTTGGTAGTCTGCTTTTGGAGCTTTTTTGCTGACAATATTCTCTGCTTTAAACGTTTGAAACTTTACGGCATCTGCACCAGATTCTTTCGCAACATCAACAAGTTTTTTGGCCATCTCCAACGAACCATTATGATTTACGCCAGCTTCTGCAATGATATATGTCATAGTATCTCCCTAATTAACTGAAAGCTTTCTGCATTCTTTACTCCCGCAGTCGAGCCACGAAGCTGAGCGAGAGACTTAATTGCTTCAGCACTACGTGGATATGGAAACTCCCCCATTTCCGAAGCGTAGATTTTCATAATTTCCATTTTCTTTTCGAATGTATCCGTAACGTCCACAAACACTTGCGGAAGAAACTGCGCTGCCCCATTGACTGAACCAAACTCTGTTTCAGAAATAGTTTCGTAGCAAAGTACCCGTTTAATAAACGAATAACGAAACGACTTGGTACAAGCAAGAACCGCCTTAAAGGTCCACCCGTGATCAGTATGTACATCCCCATAGAATGGAGAATACACAACCTCCGGCCTAATTCTTTGAAAGACTTGAGATAATTCATCAATCAGGTCACCAAGATTAACACTGTTTAGCTCAGCAGCATTAAAATTCAAAATCGTCGTTGATGAGAAGCCATATCTATTGGCAACCTCCGATATTTCACTACTTCTGCGTGATCGCTGGGTCTCGGTAAATCTTTCAGTACTCATTCTGGTCACAATGATCCAGTGAACTGAATCACCCGACTTTATGTGCTTCAAAATTGTACCGCCACAACCTAGAGTCTCATCGTCAGGATGAGGCGCAATAACCACTACATTTTTAGACATTACAAGTATTCCCCTATGGTAGGTAGATTTGTAAATTCATGTTCAAGAATATCGATAGCAGAATCTGAAGTCTTAATTGTAAGAACTGAACCATTCACAGCCACAACTTTGCCCGGCTCAATATTCACTGGAAAGACAACAGAACTTAATCGAGTTTTCCAAACCTTGTAGTCTTGACCATCCTTCTCGACATGGGCACCTACATAGGGCCTTGCTAGAGCACGTACCAAATTATGAATTCCGGAAGAACTCATCCTAAAGTCAATTCGCCCATCTGACTTACCTCGTTTTCTCCAATATGTTGCCCGAGTGGCATCCTGAGGAAGTCTAATTACTCTACCCACCAGCAAGTCAGTCACAAATACGGCAACTTGATTCTGAGCTGTCTCAATAACTTTATGATAAAGAGAGGCTGCATCATCGTCGTCTGAGATCTGAATAGGTTGTTGACTGAGGATATCTCCACTATCAGCTCCGTCATCCATCCAAAAGAATGTTGAAGCTGTCTGCTTCAACCCCAATGCTAAAGCCCAAATAATAGGATGGCGTCCGCGATTTTCAGGTAGCTCTGCCGGATGGAAACCAACAACTCCCAAACGTGATAAGTTCAATATTGCGGGCTGAAGCAAATAAGACCAACCAAAGCAAAAAATTACATCTGGAGAGTGCTCTTGAAGGAAAGATTCCATGGACGACTGCATATTCCCCGTCGCATGAAACACTGGGATCTTCCTTTCTTCAGCAATGGGAGTCAGGTCTCGAAAGTCGCTGTTAAATGATGAAGCCTTACGGGTGATAATACAGCAAACTTCAGCTTTTGGAACGTTAAGTACCGTTCTGAGCATAGCTTCACTAAAATCCACGCAGCCAATAAACGCAATCTTCATTTCACGCCATCAATACTATAAAATTTTTTGAAAATGATTCCGTCAAGATCATAAGAGGCAAGGACTTCAGCAACCTTAACAGCCGTATTTCCATCGCCATATACATGTTTATCTTTGCGGGATGCCATAAAGCTATTTTCGAGAACGGTTTGAATACCACTTACAATCTCAGATTTTGTCTCGTTACAGTCCAAAACGGATGGGGCTTTGGCTCGCCCCTGCTGACGAGGACCAATGTTAACTGTTGGAATATTCATAGCCGGAGCCTCAATAATACCACTCGATGAGTTTCCAACGACCACATTAGCTATGGACATCACACTCAGGTACAGCTTCTGCCCCAGGGAAACACTAGACATTGCTCTTTCAGGATGCTTCAGACAAAACTGATCAATCATTTCATTAATTACGCGGCCTGCTGTATCAGCGTTTGATTTCGTCAATATTACACAAGCATCCGAGAACTCCTCGATCGCTGACAGCAAATCAGCCATCGCCTGCTCTGGAGAACTATTTAAAAGTGTCACTGGGTGATAAGTGACAAGAAAAACAGGCCCCTTTGCACCTTTCAGCACAGGAATCCTTTCTTCCACTTCCTCACGATTAAAAAGAGGAAGTCTCTTAATGTTGTCGATTCCCGTAGCTCCAAAGTTGAAAACCCTATCTGGAGACTCCCCCAACTGAATAACTTTATTTCGATATGCTTCGGCTGCAACAAAATGCAAGTGCGACATCTTAGTGATCGAATGCCGAATGGCTTCATCAATCAAGCCTTCGGTAGCTTCACCGCCATGAAGATGAGCAATCGGTATACGGTGAATCATCGCAGCCTGAGCTCCAGCAAGGGCTTCAAATCTATCACCCAGAACAACTAGCAGGTCCGGGGAAAGTCTTGCCAATGCCTCCGAAATACCCATGACCCCTAAACCCATTGATTTACACAGGGCTGTTACAGAATCTCCCGACAGTAGCATCTCAACTTTTTCATTAATTAGAAAACCGTCAGCCTCGATGAATTTATATGTCATACCAAATTCAGGACTTAAGTGCATACCGGTCGCAATGATTTGCAGGTCTACTGACGAGTAAGTCTGAAGCTCTTTCATAAGCCAGTAGAGCAGGCCGTAGTCTGCCCTCGTTCCACTTAACACACAAATTCGTCTTTTCACCAAATCCCCCGTAAAATCAACAACTCACCAAGGTCCATTAACCTCGAGGAAGCCTTACACTGCTTGGAATGTTTACGAGCCGATCAGACAGCATTCGTGCCACAGATATGTCACCGCACAAATTAGTGCGATACATAGGAAGATCGGGCATTAAATTCCATACTGGCCTCGTCATAACACCACTTCTATTCGTCTCATTCAGAAACGAATCGCGTTCAGATCTACTACTCAAAAGAATGGCATTAAGCCAATAGTTGGACTTCGCCCCAAAAGGTTCACACACAAATTCAATACCCTTATGAGAAAAATAAGAATTATAAATCTGAGCTGTTTCTCGTTTATCCCTTACGAATCTAGGCAGCTGCTCCAACTGACCCACAATCAATGCAGCATTTAAGTTCGGCATTCTATAATTAAATCCGATTTCATCATGAAAGAACTCCCAAGCATGCGGCACTTTTGCTGTAGTAGTTAAATGCTTTGCGCGAATACCTAGATCCACATCATTAGTAACAAGCATTCCTCCACCACCGGAGGTAATTATTTTATTACCGTTAAAACTAAACACCCCAATTCGGCCGTATAACCCCGTATGCCGTCCTTCGAACTCACTACCTAATGACTCTGCAGCATCTTCAATCACCGGAATTGAATATTCATCACATAGCTTGACTATTTCCTTGATTTGAACCGGATGGCCAAAAACATGCATAGGCATGCAGGCCATTATACGATTTCCAGTTCTTTTGTTATAACAAAAGTCCCCTCTTACCTCGGCATTCTGGAATAAAAATTCTGCCAATGACGTTACTGAAAGCCCTAATGTCAACTCATCACTATCGAGAAATACAGGACTAGCTCCACAATATGAAATCGCATTCGGAGTTGCTACAAATGTTAGAGCTTGGGTAATGACTTCATCTCCGCGAGATACACCCAATAAATGTAGAGCAGCATGAAGAGCAGAGGTTCCATTTCCAGTAACGACAGCTTTCTTCGCACCAACATATTTCGCAAAATCCACCTCAAAGCGATCTACAAATGCTCCAACTGATGAGACATATGTGGAGTCAATTGCTTCAATTACATATTTTTTTTCATTCCCCGTAAAAATAGGAGCATGTAAGGGAATAAAACTCTTACTACCGTACAGATCCTGAATAAAAGCGATTACATCACTAAACATTATAGACATCTGCCTTATATTTTGCCAGATTCTCTCGTTGACTAAACCAATCCACCGTCATTCTCAGTCCCTGCTCGATGTTAACTAATGGGCTAAATCCAGTAAGAGAATTAATCAAAGTATTATCACACCATAATCTATGAACTTCGGAATTTTTAGGTCTAACTCTATGGCTATCATATTGAATCGAGATATTTGATCCCATGATCCCCTTAATTAACTCCAATGTATCCTTGATGGAAATTTCATAATTCGATCCAATGTTCACTGTCTTTCCAATACAATTGGAGTTAGCCGCCAAAGCCAAAAATCCCCTACATGTGTCGGTAACGTAATTGAAATCCCTAGTGGGTGTCATATCCCCTATGCTAATTTCTTTTTTTCCCGAAGCAATTTGAGCGATGATTGTAGGAATCACTGCCCTAGCGGATTGGCGAGGACCGTACGTGTTGAATGGACGCGCTATAGTCAACGGCAATCCAAATGAATTGAAGAAACTCATTGCCATAGCATCAGAGGCTATCTTGGATGCACTATACGGGGACTGTGGTTGCAAAGGATGCTTCTCATCTATTGGAACATACTGCGCAGTTCCGTATACTTCACTCGTAGAAGTATGCACAACTTTGGCAACCCCATTGTCCAAGGCAGCTTTGCAAATATTTAAAGTACCCGTGACATTTGTCTCAACGTAACTCTGTGGGGCAACGTATGAGTAAGGAATCGCTATCAAGGCAGCCAAATGAAAAATCGCATCCATACCTTTCGTAATATCTCGACACAAAAACGGATCACGAATGTCTCCGGATACGACCTCAATATCGCTTCTCACCGCCGATGAATCCAGCCAGCCCCAGGAATTAAACGAATTATAGTTAACAAGAGCCCTAACACTGTACCCTTCACTAACCAATAACTCCGTTAAATGAGACCCAATAAATCCGTCAGCGCCAGTAACAAGAACTTTTTTCGACAAGGGACACTCCTACTTAAGCGCAAGATAGTATCCCCCATGAATAAACGAGTCTATCCAAAGCAGATTTGACTTAAAGCAAAAAAAACACATTAGCGTAGGAATGATTGCGTACCTTAAGGCAACGATCGAAGTACGCAATCTACAAGTTGAAACCAAAAATTAAGGCAAATTGCTTCGTTTGTAAGCATCCAAAAGACTGCCGGGAGTCGCGTTAATAATTTGAATGCCCTTTTCCTGTGCAATTTTATTCAAAGCATAATGGTGATAACAAACCTCTGCGTAAAATTTCAACTCATCCCCCAGCGATAAGCTTTTTTCATCACTTTCATTATCATAAAAGTGTTGCATTTTACTTGACGTGAACGAATTAAAATCACAGCCCACCAGATAGATTCTATCAAACCCCATATCCAGAGCCACTTGAATACAATGATTAACCACATTGATAGAAGCTGTGAAATTCTTAGTCATATCGTAGCGTACATCGCCACCAATAAGTGCTTTTTGATTGAAAGTAACGATCGATCTGCCCGCCCCCCCAACAAACTTGCGCAAATAAGGGTTCCTCAAACACTTACTTTTGAATAAAAAAACACAATTCGGATATTTAGCAATTGCTTTTTGTGTCGCACCAATCTCACCCCCATAAAACAACTCATCAACAAGCGCATAATAATCCGGGCGGATATCTGGCAAAATAGTATTCTTATAAAAATAATTGACGACAAAAACGACGTTATCCTTAACTTGACCAACATCGAAACTTTTCAAGGAAGGGCCATTGCCAAAAATAATACAGCTCTGCCCTCTATGCTTCCCCCTATAGACTCTATTTTTCCTCACAACTGCTCGTGCTGGCGACAAAACAAAAATCATGTCAAGCAAAGCATTGTGAATTATTAAGACAAAATTATCTAAGAAACTCTTTAGCCTCTGCCTACTCATTCAATTTCCTCAGAAAAACAGCTGGATCCTTAACAAATGGAGCAACACGGGTCAATTCTTCATCACTTAACTCCCACCATCTACTCTTAAGGAGTCCCTCCGCCAGCTCGGCCGGAAATCGCTGTCGAATACACTTAGCAGGTACCCCACCCCAAATCTCATAGGGGGGTACATCTTTGGTCACGACACTACCTGCACCAATTATTGCGCCGGTGCCGATAGTAACACCCGACTTAATGACCACCTTCTCCCCAATCCATACATCGTTGCCTATAGAGACAACAGTCCGCGTCTTAAACTCATGCTTCGAATATTTTGTTTTAATTTGTTCCCTATTCTTATTGAACACTGGGGAGGTGGAAACCCAATCTATTGAGTGCGTATCTAAACCTATGCAACAATCATTTGCAATTGAGCAGAAACTGCCAATTTTAGTATCCACCACTCTACATGACACTCCGAGATACGAATTTCGATCCATTTCTGAACTCAAAAACTCAGACCCCGGCCCAATGCTGGAGCCCTTATGGACAGAACTTCCTCTAATCGCTCTTGGTCTCAACTTTTTCAAAGCTTTGCAAACCAGATACTCCAACATCCAAAAATACTTCACTGACTCAACTCCATCTCTCTATATAAGACCAACCAGAATACTCTGAAGTAGTCACTTCTTTGATCGAAAATCCCGCCGCGGGGCGCCAGCGAGGTTTACAACACCCAATACTACTTCTTCAAAATAAACTGAACCTCGGTAGCTTGGAACACACAACAAATAGCTTCCGAAATTTCTAATATATTCTAACTAATCAAACAATCGCCCGCCATAAATCCCCTCAGCAAAGTATTTTCTGAGGAATTCAGGATCTACTAGGTACTCAGGATTCTTGCGACAAGCATCTACCAGATAACTATAGAATGAATTATGAATTCCTATCTTTTCAGACAAAACACCAGGCAGACAGAATATCGGACGCTCTTCATTCGCTCTAGCAATAGCCTCAGACACACCATCTGCTTTCAGACCATACCCCTTCACATACATCGGCACCTTGCCATACACAATCTGCTGCGAGGGACTCAAAGTCGAAAACAGAAAGGACTGGTTTCTTGACCCGGTCGTGCTGAAATAGTCCTCTGTAAACTCATGTCGGCGATAAAAAGACAGCGTCATTGCAGGCTTATGATCACCGAAAATCACAAACATCACAGGACGTTTGTTTTTCTTCGCCAACTCTGCGGCCGCAGACTGGAACTCTAAAAACTGTTTTACAGTTTTATCAAGTTTTTCTTTATAAACCGCCTCGCCACCGTCACCATCTGTGTCAGCATAGGGTCCGTGGGTATAAACAGTGATAAGAAAAGCAAAAGTCTTTTTTCCAGCCTCAAGACTTTCTTGGTACTTTGCAAGAGCCAGATCAAAAAGCACTTTATCTTCTGGATACTTACCTTTTTCAGGCAAATTCATATCCTCTGCAAAGAAAGATCTTTGAAATCCGAATTTCGGGTGAACGATATCACGCTTCCAGAAAAAGCCGTCATTGGCGTGTGCAGACCATGTGTCATAACCATTTTCAGAAAATATTCGAGGAACCGCCATGGCTGTCTTGGAGTAACGCTCAGCAAAGTACTGAAAATCAATGCCCTTATAGCGACGGCTTGGCAAACCCGTCAAAACCTCGAACTCGGCCTCGGCCGTCATCCCACCATACACCGGAGAAATCACCGTCGAATGAGCAAAGCCCTCTTTTTCAAGGTCTGCAATCGGGGTCACAAAGCTATCATTACTGCTGGTGTAACAGGATTCGCAAAGCACCAGGAACACATCGGGTTCTTCCTTCGGCCTTTTTACATCCACCAAAGACTTTACATCGTCATATGGAAGCTTGCCTTTGGCCGGGATCTGGCCCGTTGGTAAAGTCAGGAAAATATGATTCAAAATGCCATTTTCTTTGACGTTGGTGGTGAAACTCCAATCCACATAGTTCACCCGGGTCACCTTAAACAAGGTACCCACCAAACTGTCTTGAGTTTCAGTTGGCTGCCGCTCCTGCACAAAAGATGTCGCAACAACAAAAAACACCGGCAAGAACAAGAGCTGCTTCTTCGAGAAGGACAACCCCCTCCATAGACTTACCAGAATTCCGATCACAATCGCTGGCAGAACATAGTCTGCATAACTTTTTAGGAACAACGCCTGCTTCCAAGCAAAGATGTCTGAAGCCTCAAACGGAGAGTTCGTCAATGCCATCTTCATTAGATGGATTCGCAGAAAAAAACACTCGACGAAAAACACCATCAAAGCTGCAGAGAAAGGCCTTAAAAACAACAAACAAGAGAAATACAGCAACCAGGGCATCAAAAGTTTGCCGGGCAAGCTGATCTTAAAAACAGCAACTTGCAACGATATACTTAGCAGACTTAGGAGCAACAAACCCCATAAGACTAGATTTCTATTTGGCACTTTCAAACGCATCAGTTGGATATCCTACATAAATTTCTTCCCCCCACACCAGCATTAACGCGTGTGAGCGCAAAAACTCAGTGACAGATTAGCGTCCAAAAAATAGAGTTCTTCAATGTCCATCAATACATCCAAGTTTACTTCCACCTTGATTTTAGCTTTTTTTCCTCTGTCGCTTGCCATCAATCTTGTGAACTTTTTCTGGATGGATACTGTCTTTATTTTGAGCACCATCGGAGCATTGGTTTGGGCAAAAAGGAGCCATTCGGACCTTAAAGAGGTTTTCGGTTTAAAAAATAAGACTTTGATTATACTACTTCTTATTTACTTCTTTTCTGGAATTACTGGATATGTCCTGCATAGCCCCATGCAGACCAATGAGTGGGTTAAAATCTCAAACTTACGCTGGATCTGGGGATTCTTTGCATGCTACTCCGTCGGACACATTCTTGCTGCCCAGGGCAAGAAAAGGTTTGATCACAGGCACTTTATAGTACTGCTTACGGTTCTGCTTGCGATAATTGTCAGCCATCTGAACCTAACGTCAGGAGCCTTCTTCAGCCCTGGAGTCAGACTTCAGGGTTTTTATAGCAATCCCGCCTTTTTTGCCATGGCCGCAGTGGCACTGTGGGCATCCTTGATACCTTACTTAATTTACAACCATTCCAAAGCATCCGGACTTGGGGCGGCAGCTCTTCTCACCTGCCTTACTGTCATTCTGATCGCGACCTATACAAGATCATCATGGATTGCTATGGTTGCTGTTTTGATTTTTACTTTGTTCTACACCAAAAACAAAAAGGCCATTTTAGTTGCTGGCTTTGCACTGTCGGCAGCGGCAGCAGCAGTTCTATTTAATCTGTTCCAAATGAAGGACCGCATTTTACAAACTTTTGATTTTTCCGGGGTTTCTCAGGGAGCTCGCATCGAGATCTGGAACGCTACATGGCACATCTTCCTGGATCACCCCATCTTTGGCGTTGGCTTTGAGTATGCTGTAAAGCTATACAAAGAATATTACATCAAGTTAGGCCAATCTACGGCCTACATCCCTGGCCACGCTCACAACCAATTCTTGGACGTTTTATCCGGAGCTGGGATTGTCGGCTTGATCGGATACCTGGGTGTATTTGGGGCGGGCTTTGTCTTCTTCCACAAAAAATTCAAATCCGCGACAGACATCCTATCAAAACAGCTTTCCTTAGGTTCCTTACTTTGCATCGTTGCCTTGTTCGGCTGCTCCTTTACAGAAACCCCGATCATCCAGCAGGAAACCCGCAATTACGTGCTTATAATCCTGGGCTTTTCCTATGGATACCTGTCTCGCGGCGCGGGCACTAATCAAACAACCGATCCCCATAAATCTCATCTGTAAAGTAATTCTTTAAGATATCCGGATCGACCAACTCTTCCGGATCTTTGCGGCAGGTGTCCACCAGATAGGTGAAATATGCCGTGTGGACACCCAGTTGCTCAAACATAAGGCCCGGCAGACAAAACAAAGGCCGATTGCTGTTGGCTTTAGTAATTTCCGCCGCCACCGCTGAATCATCCAACCCATAGCTTTTCACGTACAATGGCACCTTGCCGAACACGATCTGTTGCGCAGGATTCAAGGTCGAAAACTGAAAAGACTCGTTTTTAGCACCTTTAGCGCTAAAAAAGTCTTCATTGAATTCATGACGTTTATAGAAAGAGATCGTCATGGCAGGTTTGTGGTCCCCAAATATCACGAACATCACTGGGCGGTTATTTTCCCGAGCTAATCTTACCGCTTCGTTCTTAAATTCCAAGTACTGACGTACGGTGATTGCAAGCCTTTGCTTGTAGTCGGCCTCACCACCATCACCGTCAGTTTCTGTATAGGGACCGTGTGTGTAAAGGGACAGAAGGAATGCAAAAGTCTTTTTCCCCGCCTTGAGGTTTTCTTTATATTCTGAAAGTGCCAGATCAAAAAGAATCTTGTCTTCGGGATAAGTGCCTTTTTTCCCTTCCAGATTCATCGAATCAGAGAAAAAAGTCCTGTTAAATCCAAATTTCGGGTGGACGATTTCCCTTTTCCAGAAAAAACCCGGCAGAGGGTGTGACGAAAAGGTGTCGTAACCATTGTCTGCAAAAATACGAGGAATCGCATCGGGCTTTTCGGAGTACCTTTCCGCAAAGTACATATAGTCGATCCCCTTGTAACGACGACTTGGAAGGCCGGTCAGGACCTCAAACTCCGCCTCGGCCGTCATCCCCCCATACACTGGCGAAATGACAGTCGCATGTGCAAAACCGTCCTTTTCAAGATCCACAATCGGCGTCACAAAGCTGTCGTTGCTGCTGGTATAACAGGATTCGCACAACACTAAAAACACGTCGGGCTGATTCTTTACTTTCTTGGGATCGATCATCGTCTTAAGACTGTCGTAGGGAAGCTTCCCCTTGGTCGGCACCTGCCCCGTCGACATGGTTAAAAAAATATGATTCAGAATTCCGTTTTCTTTGACGTTGGTGGCAAAGTTCCAATCCACATAAACCACACGGGCAAGCTTAAATAAGGAACTGACCGGATTTGCCGTAGCCTCTGTGGGATGGCGCTCCTGCACAAAGGACATCGCAACCATGAAAAAGACCGGCAAGAATAGCAATTGCTTTTTCTTAAAAGACAGTCCTTTCCATAGGGAAATCAGGATCCCTATAATGATCGCTGGGACCATATAGTCAACGTAGCTTTTTAAAAAGAAGGCCTGCTTCCAAGCAAAAAGATCTGATGCCTCAAACGGCGAATTCGTTAAGGCTAACTTCATCAGATGAATACGCGCCCCAAGACATTCAAGCAGGAAAACGAAAAATGCGGCTGGATAGGGCCTTAAAAAGACCAAGACCGAGAAATACAGCAGCCAGGGCATCAAGAGTTTAACAATCAGAAGATACTTAAAGGCAAATACCTGCAGAAGTACGCTAAGCACACTTAGCAGCAACAAACCCCATAGCACCTGATTTTTTTCCGGCCATCTGATTCGCATCGTTGAACCTTACAACAAAAGCAATTTGGAGTACTTTGCCTGATTTTCCTGCACGTACTTTGGCAAGCGCTCCACCCCAGTAGGCTTAAACTTCATCGGACGATTGAAGATGTCTTTTCCAGAGCGAACTTGGGTTTCCACCCATTGGGGATTGAACATATCTTCCGTCATGTATTCGGTATGACTGTAGGCGCGCATTTTTTTAAGAATCATTTCAGTCCCACCCATGAACGAGAAATGCCATCCCCCGTCCATCACCATGGTGTGTTCGCTGTCTTTTTTACTGCGATAGGTGCGCATGTTGTTACAGCCGTATTTCTTGAAATAGGAATAGTTGGCCATCACTGTTCCATGCCAAGGGATATAGTCCTTGTACATTTCGTTGGGCTCGGTGTGCTCATACGCCAAATTGTTCAGGTAATAGTAGTAAAGCTCCTGATAAAAGGTCTTAATCCCCGGCTTGTGTAGGTATTCAGTGACCTTTTCCGGAGTCGGAATTTCGTCCACGTCCGAGAAGATGATCACGTCCTCAGGCGCGCAGTTTGCCAAAGCTTTCGCCAGGGCGTTTCTTTGATAGTCCTCGCGGTCCCAGTTACTGAAGGGACGGAGTTTCTTCCAGTTGATTTTCGGGAAGTCCTCAACCACAACGTGGATGATTTTAGATTCAAACTGGGCATAACGTTGTTTGTTTTCGATATAAAAAAGCGGCTTGTCGGTACCACGGAAGGTCTTTTTGGATTCAATGATCACGAATTTGTCGACAACCTTGTCCAAAACATTCAGGCGGATCTCCAGAAGATCCAACTCATCATAAAAAACAAAGCAATCATAGACCATAGAACCCACCCGTCTTTTTCAGCCAAGGAACCTAAAATACCGAATCTGTTGAAAAAAATGTACCAGTAAGTCGTCAAAATCTTGCATCACCCCATAAAGACACGGCTTGTCGAAATCAATGTACACCCCCAAGTCCCCGTAGTATGAAAAAACCATGAGATTCCTGTCTTCTTCCATTGGCTTTCTTCTTCGCATCACCATCATCGGCGCCGTGTTTCGCGCTATCGTGGCCATTTACCTGCAAATCTGGGATTTGATGGATTTTAACTCTATCAAAAGCACGTTCCCGGCCTTCATTCACGGCTGGCACTTTGATCTGGCGATCGGAGCCGTAGCTTATTTACTTCTGTACTGGCTGATTCTGATTTTCAACCTTTCGCCGAAAGCGGCCAGACGATGGAACTTCCTGTTCCTGTGGGTTTATATCGTCATGGTGGTGACTGATTCCCTGTACGCCAAGGAAACCGGTCGTCACCTTTCTTACGAAATCTATTCGATGTTCACCATCGAAGGCTCGATGCTGGCCCTGTTTGGGCGTTATTGGGTGGCGGTGTTGGTGTCATTGGTCGCCGCTGCAAGCCTGAATCTGTGGCTAGCTCCAAACTATAAACCTTCTTCTGGTCCCATCGGCCGCACATTTGCGATGCTGCTTGCGGCAGTTCTGGCCGTCATGAGTTTCCGAGGCTTTGAAGGCATCCCCCAAGACCCGTCCTGGGCTTATCGCGCTGGCGGCGGACCTCAAGGAGCCTTCTTGGCCCTGAACGGAGCCTATGGAATCTTCTGGGCCGCGGTGGGTGAAAAGAAATCCAGCAAAGAAAACATCGCCCTCCCCAAAGACATCAACACCGAGAAAGTTTTTGCCGCCTGGAAGGCCCAGCGTGGCATCCATGCACCCATCGGCGGCTTTGATGGTAACATCGTGATTGTCTTCCTGGAAAGCTGGTGGGGGTCCGAGGTCGACCGCATACAAGACGGAGTTGAGATCCTGCCGTTCTTCAACAAACTTCGCCGCGAGTCCCTGCACACAGATCTGTTCCTGGCCGGCGGTCATCGCACCACCGAAGGGATTTTCTCAAGCATGTGCAGCCTTCCCAACCCACTGGGAAAAAGCATCATGTACTCGGAAATTGAAAACAAAGACTTCGTCTGCCTTCCCCGTTTGCTCAGCGAAAAAGGCTATAGCTCGGCCTTCTTCCAAGGATCTGATCAATACACCAGCGGCACGGGATTGTTGGTGCTAAAGACCGGCTTCCAAAGCTCGTATGGAAAACGCGACATTCCTGATTACGAGAAGCTTGAGCAAAACGCCTGGGGTGTTTACGACACGGATTTGTATAAATTTGCCCTGGACAAGATGAACGGCCTGCGTGAGCCGTTCTTGGTTGGAATCAATACCAACACCACTCATGACAACTTGTTCCCGGCCAGAGCCGATCGCCAGAAGTATAAAACCATCCGCCAGTGGGCTGATACGGAACTTCAAGATTTCCATAAGCTGCTAGCCAGTCGCAAGTGGGAAAAAGACTGGCTGCTGGTCTTGGTTGCTGATCACACCACTTATGGTGGATCCAGCATCTTCGATCACTATGCGATTCCGTTCCTGATGAAACACTACACCAAAGACGGCAAAGAAAGCCGCGTGCTTCCGAACAAACTTTTACCGGGAGCTTTCTCTCAGTCCGACATCGCGGCCACCTTGGCCGATATCACAGGCGTAAAGGCTCCAACGTTCCTGGGAAGATCCTTGGCGCGCCCGGAAGCCTTCAGCCCCGGCGCCAGCATCTTCCATCTGGGCCAGTCGGCTTGGTTTGATGGTGATTGGGCCGTCGTCTTTAACATCCGCAACCCGGGTGAAGAAAGATGCTTTAAGTGGAAAGAGGACATGAGCTTCACCAAAGAATCCCCATGTCCTGCCAACGGCAAGAAAATGCACGAAGAAGGTTTAAGCTATATCAAAGAGTCGCAGGAGCTTTTGTTTAAGTGACAATCCGCATGTTATCAAAGAGTCCTAGATGCCAGGGGCTTGGGGACTCTTTTGATCATCGGATCTCGACGTTTTCTTTCCAACGTACTGCAATTCTCTGCCGTAGACAGCAAAATCCAAAGGTCGTTCCATGCACAAATGTGCTCGGCAATCTGAAAGACAGAATCATTCTTCAGATTACGAAATAACAGGATGCCATCCTCATGAGTCAAATTTGAAAGAACCTTTGGCAGATCTTCAGAATCAAACATCACAGGCACCCGGCCCCAGTACCAAGCCACATACGAACTGGTCATTTCACCGCGAACCCGGTCTTCTTCCGTCGCTTCAAAATAAATATTCTTGATCGGAGTCCGCTTCACATCGTCAGAAAGAGCGAAAATTCCAGCACTCCCCACATTGTGAACCGTGATGGGCAAAAAGCTGACCAAAAAGAAATAGGCCACCCCAACATAGAAAAGCCCGCGACTCCAGTTTAATGTGTTCACTTTGACTCTTTGAGAAATCAGAAAAGCGGCCCCCAGAGCGATCCAAGGGAAAATGGGAACCAAATACTGCCGATTGTGGCGATGACTGAAACCATACACCGCAAAGTGGATAATAAATTCAAGGGCCACTGCACAGGCGAGCAAGCGATGGTTTCGTTTCCACATCAACACCAGTCCGGGAATAAAGAGAAGAGCCACCACATGAGCATGCGTCAATGCATCCCTAATAAACCAAATAGCCCCCACCGGATCAGTCGCCGCCTCCTGAATATCGTTATGAACTACGAACTGGCGATACCAGTACGACTTCCAGAAAAGAAATCCTTGTGAAGAATAGTGACCCCAGGTAAACAGCCCCAGCGGAGCCAAGAAACCAATCAACGCGAGGCTCACCGCTCTGAGTTTCCAGCCACTTCTCATCAGGAAAAAAATCGCCACCGGAAATATCCCGACAGCTGCAGCTCCTTTAACAAGCACTGCCAAGCTTAGAAAGAATCCTGTCGCCAAACTATCCAGGGCCGAGCCATCAGGAACAACCCTGCTGGAAAAGTAAAACGCCACCAGCATAAAGGAAACCATCGGCATATCGAGCCAACCGCTGGACATAAAATTCATATAGACATTGATAGACAAAAGACACAGCGTCGCCACCAAGGCCGTATTTTCATCAACCAAACGGCGGATAGCCGAGAAGAATGCCAGCACCCCTACAATTCCCAAAATGGATGCTGAGAAATGTATTCCTTGGGCAGTCGCACCGAGCAACTTGATGGAAATCGCATTAAGCCAGAGGCCCAAATAAGGATGCTCTACAAAGGGATCAAAGATACCAGGGGCCAGCTTGGGGCGAAACCAATCCCCGCTCTCTAACAGTCCACGCGCTATTGCGCCATAGGTGGCCGTGTCTAATCCAACCCCAGGTTCCCAGCTGTTAGCAAAGACAAAAAAAACAAAAGAAAGTCCAATCCAAAGGACACTAGTCCCACGCATGTTGTCGCCTCATTGTAATGTAAACAAACATTACATCATCACAATAAAACAAACAACTGTTGGTTTTTTAAAAGAATTGCGAGCTTTAGCTCACCACCACACCTGGACCTCCACCCAGCTCTTACTTGCCCATCCCTGCATTTCCAACAAGCACCGGCTTCAGCATTAACATCATCGCCTTGCACGTCGCGTGAGATCCATCATCCCAGAAAGAAGGTCCGGCATCATCCCCGGGCACTCCGTCCCAGTACGACTGCACGTGAACCTTGTCGGACTGTAGAGCCCTGATCATCTCTAACCACTCTTGATGAGACTTCACAGCCTCGGGGTGATCTTTCGCGTGTCTGCGTGCAAACTCCGGATGGAATGGTGGAACCAGGATCAGCACTTCCACACCCTGCTCGGCCGTGGCTTTGATCTGCTTTTTAAACAGCTCTACAAAGTTTGGATTTAGTGGTGCCCTCATCGGGCCACCGAAAGTCGAATAGCTGACGTCAATTTCTTTGGCCAAAACATCGGCCGTGGTTTTTCCGGCATAATCAGCCGCCGCGCACTTTTGATAATCAATGCCACTGCCGCTGCCTTTGGGCGCAAACATGCCGTCGGACTTTTTCTGATTCAACTGATGAATGGCCGCTTCCAACGTGTTGTGACTGATCAGACTTTGCAAGTGCTCTAGATAGTACTTCACCCCATCAAGACCTTCGACGTCAGCCAACAGCTTTTCACGCAGCACCGGCGTCTGACGAACCTTTACGTCCGTCACTTCACCGGCAAGTTCGAAATAGTCGGCAATCCAGATGACTTTTTTCAAAGGCAGTTTTTGATCCAAAGCGGTTCTCAACAAAGCCACTTTCAACAGCAACCCTGCGCCGCCCTTAGAAAGATTGATCGTTTTTAGCCCGGTGACTTCTTCCACCCACAATGCGGAGGTCGTTTCCCCCCGGGAAGAGCCCAAAATCACAATCTGGGCTTCAGGATTGGCCCCGACAATCTGGGCTGCCTGATAATAGACGTTCTGACTTTGTCTGTTGGTATCAATAACGCCACAGCGATAGTAGCACATCGGGTCCACAGCAAAGTTAAAACCCGCCACCAGCGCCATTAGTCCGAGGATGAAAGCCGCAAGGAAAAGAATCATTTTCAAAGTATTACTTTTCATACGCCCCACCTAGAATTGGAAGTAAAGGAATGGAGATTCCTCACCCATGTACATCAGACACACCACGAACATGAATGCCATCAAAGCCGCTCGCCATAGCGTGGGCTTAAACTCACGCTCCCAGGTGTTCTTGGCCAAGAAGGCCACCAAGATCCCGACACCCAAAGCTGCAAAGAAACGGTCCTTGTGTTTCAGCGGAATCAACGTGATGTCCCAGTTGATGTCACCATTTAACATAAACACCTTCTGCAACCAGAACAGCGCCTGATCAACTGAATGCGCACGGAAGAACACCCAGCCCACACAGACCAGGAAGAAGGTGAAAGTCCACTTCACGTATTTGTTGCCAACACCCTTCCAGCCACGGTCCTTAAACAGTCTTTCAATCGCCAGAATCCCACCGTGGAAGCAACCCCAGACCAGATATGTCCAGTTCGCCCCGTGCCACAGGCCCCCGATGGCCATGGTTAAAAACAGATTGCGGTAGGTTTTCAAAACCCCGGCGCGATTTCCCCCCAGGGAGATATACAGATAATCCTTCAACCAGGAAGACAGCGTGATGTGCCAGCGCTGCCAGAACTCAGTGATTGAAAGCGACTTGTACGGAGAATTAAAGTTCTGCGGGAACTGAATGTTCATCATCAGTCCCAACCCCACGGCCATGTCGGAATAGCCGCTGAAATCAAAATACAACTGCATGGTGTAACCAATCATGGCAATCCAAGCCTCAGCCGTAGAAGCCCCGGCCATATTCATCACCAGCGGATCCACCACCGCCGCGATACGATCGGCGATCATCATCTTTTTGGCCAGACCGAAAACGAAGAAATAACACCCCTTCCAGAAGTTCTCTGGATTGAAGAAGTAGGTTTTGGAGTCTTCCAGCTGGGGAACGATATAGTTGTGACGAACCAGTGGGCCCGAGATCTGGTGCGGGAACAAAGTCACATAGCCCGCAAACTCCAATAGGTGCGCATGCGCATTGGATGTCCTGCGGTAAACGTCAATCACGTAAGACAGGGACTGGAACGTGTAAAAGGAAATACCAATGGGCAGTACGAGATTCAAAATCGGCAGCGGCGGCGCAAGCCCCGTCACCTGCAGGGCTCCATTCAAAGAGTCCGCAAAGAAGTTGTAGTATTTAAAGAATCCAAGAATCCCAAGATTGGCGATCACCGAAATCAGCAGGAAGGTCTTTCGGCGCGCCTGTGAGGTCGTCATCGATATGGCTTTGGCTAAATAAAAATCCAGAACCACCGTGAACAACAGCAGGAACACATACACTGTGCTCCAGTAACAATAGAAAAACACACTTGAAAGGAACAAGAACCATAGTTGCAGGTTCTTTTTCGTGATCCAGTAATAGCCCAGCAACGTGAACGGCAGGAACAGGAATAAAAAGGCGTAGGAGTTAAAAAGCATGGGCACACAGTACCCAATAAATGGCTCAGAAAAAAGGTTCTGGCACCGTTTTGGGCCACAGTGCGTCTAACGCAACATGGGCCCGAAAAAGAACCAGGAACCTTTTTATTTCAACCCTAGCAGGAAGTCGAAGTCCTCTTTGGTCAGAGCCCCACCGGCACCGGTCAGGTCCGTGCTGGCTTCGGTTTCCGAGAACAGGCTTTGGAACTTGCGGTTTTTGCGCTCTTTTAGAAGCTCCATCTTTTCTTCCAGGGATTCGTGCATGATATAGCGGAAGACCTGAACGGCCTTACGCTGCCCCAAACGGTGCGCACGGTCTGTGGCCTGATTTTCGACCGAAGGATTCCACCATGGTTCCAGATGGAACACATAGCTGGCCTTGGTCAAATTCAAACCCACCCCGCCCGTTTTCAGGGTCATCACTAGAACGGCTCCGCCTTTGGTTTCGTTGAAGTCCTTTAAGATCTTCTGACGTTGTTTGGTCGGAATCGCCCCGTGCAGGACAAAGACTGGAATACCGACAGCCTTCAAAAGCTTTTCGGTGCGTTCCAAGGTCTGCAGGAACTGGGTAAAGACCAGCGCACTTTCACCGGACTCGATGATCTCTTGAAGTGAGTCCATCAAAGCCTCCAGTTTCGGCGGCGTCTTTTCATACTTTACTTCCGGCAAAGCCCCAGGATCGGAGCACGCCTGACGAAGTCGCAACAAAGCCGTCAACATCTGCAGCTGGGACTGAGACTCCCCGGCTTCGCGGATGGTGTCTTGAATGCGCTGATTATACGCAATCGCAATATCGCGGTAGATCTGCTTTTGCTTGTCTTCAAAGGCGATGCTGACCTTGGTTTCCTGTTTCTCAGGAAGCTGATCCAGGATCTCTTTTTTAGTTCGTCGCATAATCAACGGTCTGGTTTTAAGCTTCAGATCCTCGACGTCTTCCAGCAACACCACTTCGGTGTTCACAAAGTGACGGCGGAAATCATCGTACTTGCCAAGGCAACCCGGCACCACCAGATCCAACAACGAATAGAACTCACCAAAGTGATTTTCCATCGGCGTACCCGTCAGGCACATTTTAAACCGGGCATTTAACATGCGCGCCGAACTGGTTCTTTTCGCGGTGATATTTTTCAGATTCTGAGCTTCATCAAAGATCAGGACATTCCAGTTGTACTGACTCAGGAACTCGTCATTTTCCATCAAAAGACCGTAAGTAGTCACAACCACCAACGGCTCTTTGGCTTCAAGGCGTTTGCCAAGGCGATCATGGTCCTTGCTGGTAAAGATCTCAAATGGCAGCTCTGGAGTGAACTTCGCGACTTCGCTTTCCCAGTTGTAGACCAAGCTGGATGGCACTACGACCAGCACCTGCCCCAGCTGTTCGCGCGTGCGAAGCAGATCCAGGAACGACAGCGCTTGCAGGGTCTTACCCAGACCCATGTCATCCGCCAGCAGTGCGCCCATGCGCAGAGTGAATAGATCCAGCAACCACTGCACACCTTCGTGCTGATAGGTTTTTAGTTCCGCTTTCACAGAACCCGGCAGCTTCACCAAATCCGTGCGTGTACCCAAACCATCATAGAAAGCACAGATGCGCTTCCATTCCTCATCCCCGCGGAAGGCATAACCCGACGCCCGCAAGGCAAGTAATTCAAGCGCCTGGTGCTTGGGCAGTTGATAGTATTTGTCCGTCCAGGCTTTTTTGGATGAGTCTTTTTTACCCGCCTGAAGCTTTTGCCAGAAACCTTCCAAACGGCGCAGCGAAGGGATTTCTTTGCGCGGCACAAGGAAGAACTTTCCGTCGTACTCAACCACACCCCCGCTTCCCATACTTTTTAACTGCGTGGCATCGATTTCTTTTCCTTGCAGGAAGAAACGAGGATTCAGCTCAAACCAGTTCAGCATGCCTTCATCCAGCTTGCTGACAATCTGGAAGTCGACAACGAATTCATTCTGACCAAGTTCTTGCAGCAGCTGACCGCGCACGTACAGGCGAATACCATGATCCACCAAAGGTTGCAGCAATCCCAAGGACTGAGTCGGCGTGACGTCTTCTTTACCCCAGGAAGGCATAAAGAAATGCCCTTGCTCCAACATCGGGTCTTCTTCGAGCTTTCCATCCCAGGTCTTGGTCAAAAAACCTGTGCGCGCACGCTTAAAGGCACTGCCTTGAGTGGAAAGAGCCATGTATTTCAGAATTTCATAAAGAACACGGAACTCCCGCTCAACGGAGCCCGAGAACAGGTACTCGCCCTTGGAACTGTAGATGGCTTCACGCTCACCCACTGATTTCAGAACTTTGGCGACATAGTCGGCAAAGATCCCCAGCACGCCTTTGGAGCAAAGCTCGTCCAAATCCAGTGTTTTAGTCAAGCTGGTGCCGTCCCCGGTGACAAGCAGGCTGTGAACACGACTGCGCAAGGCCGGGAAGATATTCGCCGGATCACAAGTCGTTCCATCAGTCAGCTGACCTTCAAAGTGATAAGTCAGGGCTTCTAAAGTCAGATACTGCAAGACGCCCAGGTGTTTTAGGATCTTCAAATCCCACTCGCGCTTTTTGAAACTGCTGGAGGCCAGAGTTTTGACTTCGGTTTGCAGCAAAAAGCCCAAGCCCTCTTGCAAAGTGCGCATGATCAGCACCACCGGAGTGCTGAAACCCATTTTGCTGACGGTTTCTTTTTCATTCAGCGTAAACACTTTTTCCGGAACAAAGCCCGCGTCATCCTGATGGTGCAGATTCAAGACACTCGCAATCGCACCCATATCATGGCTGCCACCCTGAACACGCACCGGAAGCGAACGTCCGCGCAGGAATTTCATAAAGGCCGCTGTTTCGCCTTTACCCTCCACATGCAGGTGCGAAAACGCTCTGGGGCGATCCGTCTTCAACTGGCGGGAATAAAACTGATCTAAAGCTTCGCTTTCTTTCTTCCACGCAAAAGCGACAACCGCACCGGTGGTAAAATCCACCGCGAAATTATCAAAGAAGATGTATTTCTGCTGATCTTTTTGCGCCGTCAGCAGCGCCGAGGTTTTGACTTCGTCAGAACCGCTGAACTCAACCTTCCATTCAAAGGCGTCTTCAGCTTCCACGCTGATGTTGCCGACCTGGAAGGCCTTACCAAGATCTTTTTGATCCTGCAGATAGAATTTCAGATCCCCCTTGTTCACCCGGCGGGTGATACGGGAAAGAAGCTCTTGCATGACCGCTTCAATATCCAGCAGGTCACGGCTGAAAAAACGATGCGGGTCACTTGGCAACAGCGGCCAATAGACTTCAAAGGTCTCTTTGCGCGCCGGACCCGGCAAAAGATCCCGTGGCACCACGGAACGATAAGCATGACGAAGAATATCCCGGCTGCTGATTTGCACACCGTCATTGAAGTTATACCTTAAAAGCCCCGCCAACTGGTCTTGATGGCGCACATCGGCCCAGTACACGGTTTCTTTTTGCAAAGACCCGCGGAAGGCCTGAGGAAGCCCCCACACTGCCCCGGTGCTGGCATCATCCCCTTCGGGAACGCGATTCAGCTCATAGACCTTGTTCCACTCTGGCAGGTATTCTTCCAGGGCGCGGTCTTCATCCAAAGACAGAGTTTCAGTGACCAGACTGATGGATTCAAGTTTTAAGTTATCAGGCAGACCTTTGCCATCGCCTTCACCGCGATGGGCTTTTTTGGTTTCGGTCAGATCCCAGAAGTCTTCACAGAAATTGCTGACCTGGAAGCTGTGATTGCGCAGGAATCCACGATCCACCGACAGCGCCCACCAAATCAGGATCAACGACGCCCACTCATGAACGCAAATGTCTTCTTTGTCCTTGCGGCTTACTGCGCACTGGGCACAGTGGAAGGTCAGCTCCCCGCCCTCACCGTCTTCTTCAACCTGCACATAGGATTTACGCAAAGAGGATTCTTCCGCGTAAACAAACTGGATTTCCAGTCCGCCGTCTTCCTTTTTTTGGATGTTGTGGCTGTCCAAGGACATTTTTTTAAGAATGCGGAATGCGTTTTCAGCAACAGGCATTTGCTCCAGGGTCGCAAGATCCTTGGGGCTGACTAAATGAGAAATTTTTTGAAGACTTAATCCGGAAAAGGCCATCCCTACAAGGTAGCAGAAGTCCTTGAAGAATAAAATTCTTTATACCACTGAAGTGTTTCTTTCAGAGCATCTGTGAGGTTTCTTTGAACTTTCCAGTTCAGATCGCTCTGAGCGAGCTTTGAATCCAAATTCGCATGAACAGACAAAGAGGACTTCGACCCCTCGCCCAAATTCACCCGGGCATTTTCTCCCCAATAACGAGCCAAAGCTTGCGCAACTTCGCCGACTGTGTTAGTCTCTTTCGCCGCAAAATTATAGGTCGGCGCCAGCTTCGGCCCGCGCTCAAACAAAGCTTCGGCAAGACTCAAAAGACCCGCCACCTGATCCAGCACGTGAATCCACGGGCGCACGGACTGAGGGTTCTTCAATTCAAAACTATTCCCCGCAACAAAGGCCTGCACAGCCTGCGGAATCAATGCGTGTTCGGTGAAGTCCCCGCCTCCGATGGCAGAACCCATCCGGGCCGTGGCAATGGCAATTTTATGCTTGTTGTATTTTTCAGGAGCAAAGAAGCTCTGACGATAAGATAGTGCGATCATCTCGGCACACAGCTTGGCCGTGGGCAAAATCGCTGATGGCGCCACCGCATCTGTTTCAACCAGCTCTTCGCCGGATGTTTTTCGTGCATAGACCTTGTCAGAACTAACAACCACCAACGAACGAACCGAGGCCGTTTCCCGCATCAGCTCCATCAAAGTCGCCGTTCCCAACGCCGCTTTGGCAAAGGTTTCCAGAGGTCTTTTGCCAAGATCTGAAATCAGGCCACTTTCGCCCAGATGCAGAACCACATCAGCTTCGGTAAATTGCAAAGCCTCGCGCAATGCGGACTCATCCCGCAGGTCCCCGTAGGTCATCGAGATTTTCTGGCCCAGGTTTTTCAGATCAAAAAGATTCGGAGATGTGGTGGCTGTTTCACCAAAACCAAACACCTGAGCTTGGGAATCAAGCAAAGTCTGCACCACCCACGCCCCCAGAAAACCCGTGGGGCAGGTGACGAAAACTCTTTTGCCGTTCCAGAAATTAGTCACGGCTTAAGCGCCGCCCAGAAGATTTTGTTCTACCCCATGACCGCGATGATCCGGGTGCACCCAGTGCGCCAGAACCTTGCCTTCATAGTTCCAGTAAAAGCCCACAGGGTCGGTTTCAAAGATCGCCACACGCAGTTGGCCGTTCTTTTCCGTCGCTTTCATTTTCAAAAGGGTCTGCGCCAGGGATTCAGGGCTGATTTTCCCGCTGGATGCTGAGGGCGTGCAGTGCGCCTCATAAAGACGGGCTAACAAAGAAAGCTCAACTAGGTTGAACATGCTTTCACGAATAAAGTACTTATCAGTCTGAAGTGATGTCATCCCACTAGCCTAACCACTCCGTTCGGGTGAAGCAATCGCAAAGCAGGAACGGTCATTTAATGACCTAGCCCAAAGGCGATAACCCCGCGGTGCTGCACTTTGGATTCCATAAACCGGGCCAGAATCTCGGCCATCATCAGGTTCATGTGACCGGCCTCAAGCTCTGGCACGTCAGCCACATAGAAGCGATTTTTTGATTGAACGATATAGGGTACGATTTCGCGGGTGATGGAGTTTCGCGACTCCGCCAACATGGAAAATTTGCTCATGTCCGAAGGCAGAAGCTCGACCTGTTCAGTCAGGGTCTTACTGTTCTTTTTAAAGAAGCCGCCCTCATACAAAACCTCATCAAAAAAGCCGGTGAACTCCTGCCGAGCCATTCTTAAAAAACGCAGACCCATCTCGTTTTCCAGGCGCGGGCCCATCTGCCACACATTATATCCAAACCAAGCCACGCTCCCCTTGGCGCTCATAAAGTCTTCAACAAACACCCGGGGAACGCGATGGTCAAAATGAGTTCCAATATAAATATTCTTATCACAGCGATGCACTTCTCCGCTTTGATAGTTCGCAATCCCCGAAGCGTGAACAGAATACCCCACATACGGGGCCAACAATCCACGCAACTGATCGGCAAAGGCTTTCCCAGAGGCCAATTGGTCCCGGGATTCCGCATCGAAATAAATCTGAACGCAGTTAGCCTTCTCCGGCGTCGACAATCCGCGAAAAGCGGCGATGCCAAGACTGCCGATTGCCACCAACCCCAAGAGAACCAACAAGTCTCTTTGACGTCTCATTCTTCACCTACTTGAAAGGGATAACCAAGGCTAACGAGGTCTTTTTGAAAACTCGAGTTAAGTTGATGTAAAGATCGTCAGAACTAAATACTTCGAACCCCTGACAGAATAGCTGTTGTCCGCGAGCAAAGAGGCTTCTATGCTGTGGGATATGACAAAGTTATTGATTACAGTAATGGCGGTTTTCGGCATTTCCACCTCTGCAATGGCCTTTGAATTGGCTCAAGGACTGACTCCGCCGGGCCGTCAGCGCACGACATTGAACTATGTGGGCTTTTTCTATGACAAGGCCGAGTTCCCACAAGAGCGCGCCAACATGCGCTATCAACTGATGGACCTTAGCTCCCCGGTTTACAAAACTGAAACACAGTCCGTGGGTTTGAGTTTTTCCGGAAGCCAGATGAGCGTGGATCCTGCTCAGAATGGGTATTCCGAGCTTTACGACATCAAATTCGGCGCAAGCTACACAAAAGTGCTTGGTGAAAAACGCATGTGGTCCGTGATGGTCAATTACGGTTCTGCCAGCGACAAACCCTTCTATGACCCGACGGTTTCCACTTTGGGGATCACCGCCTTTTACTCTTACCCGAGCGATGAAAAAAGCAGCTGGCTGCTTCTGGCGAACTATTCCAACAACCGCCCGATTCTGAACAACATTCCCCTGCCGGGCTTTGCCTGGTTCTATTACCCGTCCCGCGAACTGAATCTGGTGCTGGGTGCCCCGTTTGCTTCCATCAACTGGCAGTTTGCCGACAAGTTCGGACTGACCTTTTTCACGCTGGTTCCATGGGTGATCAAAAGCACGGTCTATTATAAACTGAACGATTTCGCCCAGGTGTATGCGGGAATGGATTTCAGCCAGGTGACTTATTTGCCGTACGGCCGCGAAAACCGCGAAGATCGTTTATTCTACGATGAAAAGAAATTCCTGATGGGGATCAAGTCGCCATTGTCGAAATCCGTCTTTGCTGACTTCGAAGTGGGCCACGCCTTTGACCGCCGCTTCTTCATCGCCGAAAACTACGAAATCAACCCAGGCAACCAAGTCGACATCGGCAACGCCTACTACGCCAAACTAGCCCTCAGAGTCGCCTTCCAATAAACAACGCAACGCTTATGCAAAAGTAAGCAGGTACCTTTTAACCAGGCACCTTTTAGAAAAACCGTTCAAAAAGGTCGCAGCGCAAGGCGGAGGGTTTTTCGCGTAGCGGAGGCGTGCTCCTAGCACGTCGGAGTGAAGCGAAAGGCCCGACAACGCAGTCGATGGGGCCTTTTTCAACGGTTTTACCCGAAGCGGCCGGTGATGTAGTTTTCTGTTCTTTGATCTTTGGGGTTCGTGAAGATCTGGTCGCTGGCGCCGAATTCGATCAGGTCGCCCAGATACATGAAGGCGGTGAAATCAGACACGCGGGCTGCTTGATGCAAGCTGTGGGTGACGATCGCGATGGTCACGTCTTTACGAAGCTCTTGAATCAGTTCTTCGATGTGACGAGTGGAGATCGGATCCAGTGCGGAGGTTGGTTCATCGAGCAGCAGGATTTCAGGTTCGGTCGCAAGGGCGCGTGCGATGCACAGACGCTGCTGTTGACCGCCGGAAAGCGCTGTCGCCGATGAATGCAAACGGTCTTTGACTTCATTCCAAAGGCTCGCCTGCTGCAGGGACTTTTCAACCTGCTCTTCGATGAAGCTTTTCTTTTTCACTCCGCGAACAGTCAGACCGTAGGCGACGTTGTCATAGATGCTTTTCGGGAACGGATTTGGCTTTTGGAAAACCATTCCGATACGCATGCGCACTTCCATCGGGTCAATGTCTTTACCCAGGATGTTACTTTGATTTGGATAAAGCAGAATCTCGCCCTGGTATTGGGCATTGGCATACAGATCGTGCATGCGGTTGAAACAACGAAGCAGCGTGGTCTTACCGCAACCGGAAGGACCAATCAAAGCCGTCACGCGGTTTTCATAGATCGGCAAAGTGATGCCGTTCAGAACCTTTTTATCACCGTAAGAGAAAACCAGATTTTTAACTTCAGCGCGCAAATTCAACTGCATAAATTACCACTTCATCTTTTTACGGAAACGAGAGCGCAGGTAAATCGCCCCACCGTTCATAATCAAAGTCATCACAAGCAACACCACACCCGTGGCGGCCGCATTCACATGGAACTCCGGCTGAGGTCGTGACAACCAGTTAAACATCTGAATCGGCATCACGGTGAAAGGATCCATGAGCCATGTAAAGTTCACGTAAGGGAACTGCCCGTCAATCGGCGGTGTCGGCAGGAACGCGATGAACGTCAAAGCGCCGATTGTAATTAACGGTGCCGTTTCACCGATGGCCCGGGACAACGAGATGATCACTCCCGTCAGAATTCCGCCGGAAGAGTAAGGCAGAATATGATAACGAATGGTCTGCCACTTGCTGGCCCCCATGGCATAGCTCGCCTCACGAATCGTGTTCGGGATGGAGCGGATGGCTTCACGGGTGGTGACGATGATGATGGGAAGAACCAACAAACCCAAGGTCAAACCCGCCGTCAGAATGCTCTGACCCAGTTTTAACTTGTAAACGAAAAGACCCAGCGCCATCAGACCGTAAGTGATCGAAGGAATCCCCGCCAAGTTGATGATGTTCAGTTCAATGATCTGAGACACCCAGTTTTTCTTGGAGTACTCTTCCAGATACACCCCGGCGGCGATCCCCAAGGGAATGGCACAAAAAGCCGTGGTCAGCATGATCAGGAAAGACCCCACCCAAGCGGACAAGATCCCCGCTTTTTCAGCAAAGCGCGACGGGAAGTTCACAAAGAATTCGGCATTGATACGCGGAACCCCGGTCATTCCCAGATCCACAATCAGGGTCAGCAAAGTCACCAACGCAAAAAGCAGAGACAACAAACCCATCAGGGCAAAAGCAAAATCCCACATCTGACGGCGCTTGATATTCGCCAATAGTTCCTGACGTGATTCCATTTACTCTTTCTCCTGGAACTTTTTGCGCAGCCACAGGCCCACGATATTGAAACACAAGGTCAGCACCAAAAGGCTCAAGCCCGCCACGTAGATACTCTGATACCCGATCGAACCGTGAGGTAAATCGCCCAAGCTGACCTGAACGATAAAGGCCGTGATGGTCGCCGCAGGTTCGGTGGGATTGATGGTCAGATTCGGCTGCATACCAGCGGCAATCGCCACAACCATGGTTTCACCCAAAGCACGGGAAATGCCCAGAATGTAGGCAGAAGTGATCCCCGAAAACGCTGCCGGAATCACCACCCGGAAGGCCGTCTGCATACGCGACGCCCCCACGGCAAAGGAGGCCTCACGCAGGTGATTAGGCACCGAGCGCATGGCATCTTCACTCAGACTGGAAACATAAGGGACGATCATCACCCCTATCACAATCCCCGCACTCAGGACATTGAAGCCACCCAAATTCGGAATGATCTTTTGCAAAAGAGGCGTCACAAACAACAAAGCAAAATAACCGTACACGACGGTCGGCACAGCGGCGAGAAGCTCTAAGACAGGCTTTAAAATTTCGCGCGCCGAAGGACGAACGTACTCACTTAAGAAAGCGGCTGCCACTGTGCCTAATGGAATCGCCACCGACAAGGCGATCACGGTGGAAAGCAAAGTTCCACTGAGCAGAGGCAAGATGCCATAACGGGCATTTTCAAAAAGCGGAGTCCACTGCGTGTCGGTTAAAAAGTCTTTCAGGGACACATGCGCAAAGAACGGCATGCTTTCCGTCACCAAAATACCGACAATGCCGATAGTGACCAGAACCGAGGAAGCTGCCGCCAGGAACAGAACCGTTTCGATGGCTCTCTCCCTTAAACGACGCATCCGCCGGACCGGGTGGTCGGCGGATGTGAATTCAGAAAGTTTTCTAAGTTGGCTTTTACTCACGTGGCTAAACTACAACGAACCTTCACGTTTCATCAACTCTTCAATTTTCAAACCCACTTCAGAGTGGCCGCCAAAGACGGTTCCAAGCTTGTTCTTTTTAACGTTCTCTTTAACCATGTCATAAGCCTTGGCTGGAAGTGGAACGTATTTCACCTGAGGAACGATTTCAAAGGACTTGCCGATATAGAAGTTGATGAACTCCTTTACTTCCGGCTTCGCCATGGACTTTTCGCTCACATAGATAAAGATGGGGCGAGACAGTGGGAAGTAAGAACCGTTCTCAACGGTTTCACGACCTGGAAGCACCGCTTCGTTTTTCTTAGGGGCTTTGTCGCCACCCACGATAGCTACGACTTTCAGCTTACCTTTGTTCTCTTCATAGTACGCCAGCGGAACATAACCCAAAGCGTAAAGATCATTGGAAACACCTGTCACCAAAGTGTTGTCATCTTCAGAAGCTGTATAGTCACCGCGAGAGGATTTGGATTTACCAACAACGGCTTCAGTGAAGTAGTCAAAGGTGCCAGAGTCTGAACCTGCACCGTAAAGCTTCAGTTTTTCTTTAGGCCAAGCTGGATTCACGTCAGCCCAGGTGTTGATTTTGCCTTGAGCGCCTGGCTCCCACATTTTTTTAAGGTCAGCCACGGTGATGGACTTCAACCATGTGTTCTTAGGATTTACCACCACAGCAGTAGCGTCATAAGCCACTGGCAATTCCAGGAACTTGATGCCCGCTTTACGGCAAGCTTCGATTTCAGAGGCCTGAATTGGACGGGATGCATTTTGAACGTCTGTTTCACCACGGCAGAACTTTTTGAAGCCCCCGCCTGTTCCGGAGATACCCACGGTCACACGCACTTTACCACGCTGGGAAGTTTGGAACTCTTCCGCCATCGCTTCGGTGATTGGGAACACAGTCGAGGAACCATCGATTTTGATAACTGGAGCTTGTGCGTGCGCCAAAGCCGCGCCCATAACAACAGACAAAGACACTACAAAGTTGGTCAACATAAAATCTCCCTATGGATTTATGAGACAAACTCTAGCACTATGATATTGCGCTGTATTGTTAAGGTTTTATTATGATTTTAGCCGTTTCGCGTTACCAAAACCTAGGATAGACTAAATAAATCTATGATTACAGATCTTCTGAAAGACCAAAACACTCTGCTAGAAAAGATCAATAAGACGATCCCCAACAGCGTCTATATTTTCGACCTGAACGAGGTCAATATGGTGTGGTTCAACGACCGGGTGAAGGATCTGTATGGCTACACCCTGGCCGAGCTTCGCGCCCTGGGACCTGAGTACTACGCAAGATCCATGCATCCGGACGACATCCCGGTCTTAAACGCCGCCATAGAAAAGTCCCGCACTCTGAAAGAGGGCGAGGTTATTTCCATTGAATACCGCTTCAAAGATCACAACGGCCAGTACCATTGGATCAACGATCGCATCACGCCGTTTTCCCGCGACGACGACGGCAATGTCGCCACCATTTTGGGAATTGCCACCGATGTCGACGACCGCAAAAGTTATGAAGAGACTTTAAAAAAGACCATCGAAAAGATGAACATGTCCCTGTCTGCCGCCAATATGGGCACCTGGGAGTGGGACATTGAAAGAAACCGCCTGCAGTGGGACACGAAAATGTACGAGATGCATGACGTGCCGGTGCTGCCGGGCTTGAACCCTTTGGATGAAGTCTGGAAGCGCGCCATTCGCGAGGACATGGAAAACGTCAATCGCCGCATCCAGGAAGCGGTCGACAACCGCCAGGATTTTTATGTCACTTACCGGGTGACTCATTCCAACCAGCAGATTCACCACATCAAATGTTATGGCAAGTTCATGAGCAACACCGGAGCCCCGCGCATGTACGGTGTGGCCTGGGATTCCACGGAAGAAATCCAGACCGAACGCGAGATGGCCGAAGCAAGAGCCAAGCTGATCTCTTCGACCAAGATGGCTGCGTTGGGGGAAATGTCCGGCGGAATCGCGCATGAGATCAACAATCCCCTGACCGTCATCCAGGCCCGCGCCTTTCAGCTGCAGCAAATGGTGGATGCCGGCAAAATGGATCCCGCAAAAATCAAACAGGCCGCCGAAAGCATCAGCCGCACCGCTGACAAAATTGCCCGCATCATCAAGTCCCTGCGCTCGTTTGCACGGGAAGGAACTTACGATCCGTTTGAAGTTGTCCCCTTAAAACAGATCATCGAAGAAACCCTGGAGTTCTGCCGCACCCGTTTTTACAACCACGGCGTGGAAATTGAGGTCGGTGAAATTGATCCGGAACTGGAAGTGGAATGCCGCCTGATTCAGCTTGAACAGGTGCTGCTGAATCTGCTGAATAATTCTTTTGATGCCATCAGCGATTTACAAGACAAATGGATTCGCATCAAGGTGACAGAGCAAGTCGACAGCATCGAAATCCGAGTGATTGATTCCGGCAACGGAATTCCGGAAGCCATCGCAGAACAGATCATGCTGCCCTTCTTTACAACCAAGGAAGTCGGCAAAGGCACCGGCCTGGGTTTAAGCATTTCGGCAGGGATTGTGAAGAGTCACAAGGGGGAACTTATTTTGGACCGCCAGGCCCCGAACACGACTTTTGTGATTCGTCTGCCGCGCTGGCAGGAAGAAGAAGCCCTCAGCTATTGACAGCGCGAGCACACACCAAAGAAATCCAGGCGATGGGCCACTTGTTTGTATCCCATGGCTTCGACCATTTTGATGTGCTGATCCAGATCGCAGATATGCAAAGGCTCCACACGCTGGCAGTGGCGGCAGATCACGTGATGGTGATGGTGACCGGATTCCAGCGTCAGCTCAAAACGCGCAACACCGTCCCCGAACTCCAAACGGGAAACAAGGCCACCTTCTTCGAACTTTTTCAGAATACGATAGATGGTCACCAGATCCATGCCGTCGGATTTATCGTCGATCTTTTTAAAGATCTCATCGGCAGAAATAGGCTCTGGGTGATGCAGCAGGATCTTCAGCAATTGACTGCGCTGCTGGGTCAGTTTCATCCCGGCCTTACGCACCCTCTCGTTCAGAGAGTCGATATCAATGTTCTTCCGATCATGGCTGCACTTTGTCATACCCTAGGAGATACACCAAATGCCGGCCAAAATCCACTTCCCGGGCAGGAAAATTCACTTTCGGCGGTCTTCCAGGGCGTTTAAGCCGTAATAGGTGTAGCTCAAAGCCGATATAATGGGGACGAAGAAAAAAGCCAGGGGGATATATGAGAGGAGCCCTAATAAAAGCCCCATCAGGTACAGAGAGCCGGACTCCTCGGATTCAATGCTTTTGCGCTCTTCTTTGGAGGCATAATCCTGAAGCACATCGTACAAAAAGACCTTTTTGTTCAGCCACGCTGTCAGTACCAGCGGCACCACCAGCTGAAATCCCGGAATCAGCCACAGAGGCAATGTCAGCATAAAGGCCACCACAAACAAGAGCGTGGCCATCACCGTGTTCCAGACACTTCCCGCCAGAGTGCCTCCCCGGCGCTTTTCAAGACTGCGGAAATCCTGATCGCCGACCCACTTCAGCACGACCGGCATCACAAAAATCGATACAATCAGCACCGAAATCACATAGGCCAAGGGAATAAAGGCCATCACCAAAAACAGCATCGCAAGCCACAGGGAAAGGTCGGTCAAACCGGTGGCTTGCTGCACCCACTGAAAGCCCCAAAGATTTCCGATAACGCCGGCAATCCCCACAGTCCAGGCACTCCAGTAAACAATGAACAACACAAGCAGCGCCAGCACCGTGGCTAGCGGCGGTCCCAGAATCAAAAGAAACATCCTGAGTCGCAGAAGAGATTCAAAGGCCTGTTTCAGAGAGCGAAAAATGTTTTTCATATCCTGATTTTTTCTCTTTCCGATGCCACTGGCAAGTGCTTCAATAGAGCCATTATGCGAAAAACCATCCATCTTTTCCGCCACGGACTCACCGACTGGAACTTGCAGCTTCGCTTGCAGGGACACACAGACATTCCTTTGAACGAAGAGGGCCGCCAGCAGGCCCTGAGTCTGCAATTGTTCTTCCGCGACAATCCGGTTGAATTCTTTGTCAGCAGTGACTTGCAGCGTGCCCAGCAAACAGCCGACATTGCCAATCACCATCTGGCAAAACCACTGCTGCTGCAGCCGGGCTTTCGTGAAGTCAATATGGGGAAAATTGAAGGCATGACCCGCGAAGCCGTGGCTAAGGAATACGGGCCGCAAGCCTGGGAAAAATGGGTCTCCGTGGACCGCAAACATTTTGATTTCGCATTCCCGGAAGCCGAAAACACCTGGGCCACCGTAGAGCGCTTTTCCACGGCTTTAGCCGCCTTGTGCGAAGAACATGACTTTGACAGAATCGGCCTTTGCACCCATGGACTGGCGATGCGCCGGTTCCTGCATTCGTTGCGACCGGACATCACCGAAAGCCTGCCCACTCCGAACTGCGTGGTTTACACGGTGGAGTGGGACTGCGAACTGAAAAAATTCTATTTTAATTCATAACGGGTCAGATCCAGGTATCCGAAACTCACCGGGTCTGATTTTCTCATCGCGACGTGCATGTCATCATAGAAAGACCAGAACTTGGCATTGCTGCGGCGAAGGCCGTAGCGAGTGACCAGATTCTGATAGTCTGCCGCGGATTTCATTGCGCGCACCTGGGTCACAAACGCCGCCAGCTCATTTTCTTTCACATTAAAGATCATATTCGGATAAGAACCCCACACCCCTTCACGCACGGTCAGAGTGTCGCTTTCAGGGTCCATGC
This sequence comes from Bdellovibrio bacteriovorus HD100, assembly GCF_000196175.1. NCBI lineage: Bacteria > Pseudomonadati > Bdellovibrionota > Bdellovibrionia > Bdellovibrionales > Pseudobdellovibrionaceae > Bdellovibrio > Bdellovibrio bacteriovorus. The sequence goes on along the minus strand of NC_005363.1, from coordinate 1,586,808 downwards.
GCAGCGACTCCCCCAGGATCCAGGAAATATTTTCGTGCTCTTTATTGTGAATGAGCGAGTAGATCTTCAGCCCCTTGGGTGTTTTGATATTGAGCAGTGCCAGGTCCGGGAAGAACCGGGAAAACGGTGTGGCCGCTTCGGCTTTCACTGCCGCGATCTTGCGAAGTTCTTTATCCAGTCCCTTCACTTTCCACTGCCCCTGCATGCTGTCCGGGATTTCCAGACTCTTCCAGTTGATAAGGTCCCAGCCACCACGCACGGTTTCGTTCTGATGGAAGAACAACACCTTCTGCACAAACTGCTTTTTGGTGTTGTTGTCCTCGTTGAATTTAATCCCGGTGGGAACTGCGGAACCCACTGTGGGGTAAACATAGGACATTTTAGCCTGGGTCAACAAACCACGATACCAGGACCGGCGATAGCTCAGACGCTCTTCCGATGGCAGGAAGGTCAGGAACAGCTCTTCAGCCTCCATGCGGATCATGTCCATGTACACCCGAGTCAGCAGTTGATGAGACACATTGCCAAAGACATCAAAGTTCACCACCAGGTTGTAGACCAGGCGTTCAAACAGCGGGTAATCCAGCATGAAGACGGTCTTCGACAAATCCCCCACAGCGCCTTTCATCACCACGGCATTGTCATCATGGCGAAGCACGGTCAGAGTGGCATTGGGGTTAAAGCCCCCGCCATCCCAGACGTCTTTCAGGGTGTAACCTTCAGGACGAAGCTTCGCGAGTTCTTCGATGCGAAGCTTGCGATAGTTTTCCCGGTGATCGACCAGTTTTTTATAAAACAGCGGCGTTTCTTTAATATCAACATCACTGCCCCAAACCCCCGGCATCATCAAAAGCCCGGCGGCCTTGTCGGCGTACTTTTGCGACAGCACCATGTTGTCTGAAGACGGATTCAGGAAGAACACATAGAACTGCTCCTGAATGGAGTTCACCGCCATGCTCCCGTTACACACCGGACCTTTAATAAAGGTGCTCACCTGGTACTGGGCATCGTCGAGCAGAAACTGATAGCGGGCCTTCACCGGAATGTCTTTGAACGCCACAAATGGATTTTCAGCCACACCCGACTCATAACTTGGCAGCGCTGAAACTTTCCAGCCCTCGGCCAGGAAAAGCTCTTTATAGCGGGCCATCTTTGCCGGACTCCATTGGTATGGGATGTGGGTCTTTTTCACCACCGTGCCGGGGAACTTCTTAAGACAGTACCAGAACTTTTTCATTCCCGGGTTGTCATTGGGACGACGAGTGGCGATCTCTTGAATACCCTGGGCGCAGGACTGCTTTGAGCGCACCAGACGGAAAAATTCTTCCGGCTTTTCCGGGAAATAAATATGCGCCAGGAAAAGATGCTCGTAAAGATAGCGGCTGACCAACTGGTGACGAAGACTTTCCTGGTTCAGGAACTCTTCCCATTCGTGCACCTGAGTCTGCAATTCGACAGAGGGAGTATTCTGGCGCTTGAACTCTTCTGCATCCGGACCGGGACTGCCGGCTTTCACCCAGTCCTTCAGGGTTGCCAGCTCTGACGGGCTCAGGGCCGGAAATCCGTAGGGCATGCCCAGTTCCGGGGAGTTTTTGGCCAAAAGCTGATAGTCCGTCATCGTCTGCGCGCAGACGTGAGTATCCGCGACCTGCTTGGTGATCACGGCATCTTTCGCTGTGGCGCGTAGCTGTGTGATCTGGAAAAACAGGTTTTGGTCAGGATCTTTACTGGTGCTGACCTCATAGAAACCACGTTTTCGCCACTCGTCTGCATGGGCATCAATCCAAAGACGTGAGGGCTCAACACTTTTTAAGCGAGTGCCATCATAGACGTTTAATTTGTTCGCACCCCTCTGAAAACCCTCAAAATTCTGCAGATTCAGCTGGCAGGGAGCATTAAAACAGCTGTGGCAGGCCAGACAGCGATTGTCAAAAAGCGGTTGGATTTTGCGGGAATAAAGAGTTGCTTCAGCTACGGCGCCAGATGGCGCCTGCGCTCTGCCCGGCAGAGCCGGAGCTTCAGCTTGCGTGCCTGCCGGCACTCCAGCACTGCCGGCGGGGGCCGAGGCACTGCCCGCTGCCGCCGAAAAACAAACTACCAGCATCAGAATGAATTGCATAAAATGGGACTCCCTGTGTATTCTGCAAATATAAAACTCTTTCTTGCTTAAAGGAAAGATAAAGACGAGGTCGCTTATGCAAAAAATTCCGTTCCAAACAGTGCAAAATTCTATCGATAAAATCTGCAGCATCACGGAAGAAAGCGACCTGGAAAAGGCGTCCCAGCACCTTTTTGAAGTTCAGCCGGATCTTGCCGGCTTCTTTATGGAGTTCATTGAAGACATGAGCGAAGGCGCTCAGGATCTGGGCTTCATGATGGCGTTGATTCTGAACCGTTCTTTTGAAGAGCAGTATCAAAATCTGCGCGCCATGAACGAAGATGAAGTGATTGAGCGCTTTGAAAAGAACGAAGCTGAGTTTGAAAAATATCTGCAGATCAACGACGACATGATCGCGGACCTTCAGGACAAAGCCGCTCAAGCCGGTCAGCCAGAAATTCTGAACTACATCATCGAAGAGCTGTTCATGTCTCCGGAACTGGAGCCGGCTTTGGAAGCCAATGAGCAGGTTCACCTGTTCATCGTGTGCAAGTTCTTCGTGGATTGTCTGAATGACCTGGCCAACGAAACGGCCCCGGAAATGATCCGCCACTAGAACTTTCAATTGGCTTTGAATTCCCAAGGCGTCTCACTCTGAGACGCCTTTTTTTTGGCTTGCCGCTTGCACTCTTAAGCGGCATGAAGCTTCTCTTCCCGTTGCTATTTGTTTTCAGTTTGTGGAGCCTGCCTTTTCAGGCTGGCGGTGCCCCTTTGTGCGCCGAGGTCTTCCAAATACAGGCACCCAAAGAGATCATCTGGGGAAGTCTTCGCACAGAGTTCAAACACCACACCCGCTACACGGTGGAACTGAAACAAAACACTCCGATCAAAAATCAATGCAATCTGGGGACCTGCCACCTGCACTCGTGGATGTCACACCTGGAGCGAAACTATGAACAAAAAACCGGACAAACACTGACACTTTCAAACGAATACCTCAGCGCCCGCCACTGGCTGGAGCGCAGTCTGCAGCGCCTGGAAAAGCCATCCAAAGAAGTCGATATCAAACTGGGAGCGGGACCGCTGTTTTCACGGGAAAGCATTTTGGAATACGGTCTTTTGCCAGAAGGCGCCTGGAAACCGAAATCCGATTTTATGCTGAATCCGCAGGCAAAGAAAATGTCAGAGTTCCTTGAAAACATTCTGGTGCGCACCCAGTGGCAGGCTGACAAAATACAGGAAGGCCCGGCCCGCGAGGCCCTTCTTGAACAAGGCCGAAATCAAATCAAAGATCTTTTCCGCCAGATGGTGGGAGAAATGCCGGCACAGTTTGAATTCCAGGGAAAAACCTGGACACCGAAAGAATTTGCCAAAGCCTACTTCGAATCCTTTGAAGGTCCGATGCTGCAGATGGTGATCAACAACAACCGCAAGGCCGCCACCGAGTTCACCAGCACCAAACAAGGCGACAAGCTGACCACCTCTGTCGACCTGGTTGAAAGCACCGCACGGGAGCTTTTGGATAACGGCCAATCCGTGTACCTTTCCTACGACCATCACGCCGAGTACGTGGATGCGGCCACCGGAATCATGTCCATTCGGGCCTTCCACATACCGGCTTATGCCCGCCCCGCCACTCGCCAGATGCGCGAGGCCTTTGACACCAACCGCGGCGGCCATGCTGTGCAGATCGTGGGCTACGAACTGGATCCCCGCACCGGCCGCGTGGTCAAATGGAAGATTCGCAACAGCTGGGGCACCCACAAAGGTGATGAAGGCCACTACCACATGTATGACGATTACTTCCGTGCTTTTGCAAAATCCATCACTGTCCCGGAAGCGGTTCTAACAAATATCCAAATGTAATATGCCAAACCCGGCGGTGATATTTGATTTTCCTGCCCTTCGGGGTTGCCATGAAGGAATTCAGGAGGATCCGTCATGGCACCAACAACTGATCTGACCAAAACACTTTTAAGCGTTCTGTTTATGGGGCTATTGGCGGCGATTTCCCTGTGGGTGCTGCTGCCTTTTCTGCCCGCGATGATCTGGGCCGCCATGATTTTCATCGCCACCTGGTCCACACTGCTTAAACTGCAGCACAGATTCAACAACAAACGCTTTCCCGCAGTCCTGACGATGGCGCTTCTTATGACGGCCCTGGTGATTATTCCGCTGACTGCGGCGTTGTTTTCGCTGATCTCAAATCGGCATGTGATTGTTTCAGGCCTGCAGGATCTGGCCAACACTCAACTGCCACCCGCACCGGACTGGCTTGAAGATGCACCCCTGCTTGGCCCGCGCATTGCGGCCCGCTGGAATGAACTTGCGGCCACCGCCCCCCAGGATCTGATTGAAAGAGCCAAGCCCTATATCCATCAGGCTTTTGAATGGATTGTCGCCAGTGTCGGCAGCATCACCATGCTGGTGGTACACTGTATTCTGACGATCATCATCGCTTCGATCTTCTATTCCAATGGAGAAAAGATCGCCCAAGCCTGCCGCACCTTGACCCGTCGTCTTGCCGGAACTCGCGGCGAAGAGGCCCTGCAGCTGGCCGCCCAATCCGTGAGGGCCGTGGCCATGGGGATTGTCGGCACCGCCCTGATCCAGACAGCACTTGGCGGCTTGGGAGCCGGGCTTGCCGGAGTTCCCCATGCGGGACTTCTGACAGCGGTGATACTGATTTTCTGTGTTGTGCAACTGGGGCCATTGCTCCCTTTGCTTGGCGCCGTGGCCTGGCTCTATTCACAAGAACAGAACACCGCGGGAACAATTCTTTTGGGCTGGGCCGTGGCGGTGGGCCTGATGGATGGCTTTGTTCGCCCGATTCTCATTAAGCGCGGAGCAGATCTACCCGCCGTCCTCATCACTGTGGGCGTTCTGGGGGGAATGATTTCTTTTGGGATCGTGGGCCTTTTCATAGGACCGGTTGTTCTGGCCGTCACCTTAAGACTGTTAAGCGCCTGGATGACGGACAACTCCGAACCCACCGTTTTCAAGCGAGCTATTGAAAGAGCCCCCGCCCCCACTTTACCGCCGGAGATCAACCACTAGCTCCGGCGGCGAAACTCTGCCCCGCAGTTTAAAATCTTGCCGCGGACATCTGTGATGATTTCACCCGAACCGTCATACCCGCCATTCCACGACAGTGTTCTGCACACTTGCGACAAATGTCAGCGCACTTGAGGACGATCGGATCTTCCGGGAACTTTTCACACTCCAGGGTCGTGCGCGCACAGATCTGAAAGCACAGCTCGGCGGCCTGAGACGCAAAATCTGCTTCCACCATTTCCATCCGGGCGTGCAAGTCACAGGTGTCGGCACAAAGCTGCAACAGCGACGCCAACTCGGTCTGCGCAAAGCGCATGCCCTGCTCCTGGACGTGATTGAGCGTCTCCAGACACACACGGTAAGTCGTAAAGCAGAAGTTGATACCCTTGGCTGTATCACTGTCCTGCAAAGGGTTCGTTCTCATGAAAGCCTCCTAAGCTCGTGGGTTTTTCTTGGTGGATGATGAAACGTTCTGAGACTCGCGATTTTCGGATTCTTCCTCGCGGTGGTCGGCAGAGTGATCCATCTGTTTGCTGCGACTGCGCTGATGTTGAGCCTTCAAAGCCCCGTCAAAGCGCTTGCTTGTTTGACTAAAACCTTTGTTTTTATGATGACCAGACATGCTAGCCTCCTTGGTTCAAAAGTTCCCTTCTAGGATAACAAAGTCATCAGACACCCGCGTAGCTCAACCCCTGATTTGTCGGCGGAAGTGATAAAAATCAGACGGCCCTCTGCTTTAGTATGTCCTCTGACATGATGGAAAAAATATACCAAACAAGGACAAACCATCTCTTGTCCAAACCTTGCGCCGGACACAAAGAAACTTGTCCGGGAATCTTCAATCCGCCCCGCAATTCTGATTGAATCGCCGCGGAATCTGGTGGAATCAGGGTCCATCAAACAAACCAAAAGGAGACTTTATGAAAAACGTATTCGCTATGATCGCTTTGTTGATTTCTGCTTCCGTGGCATCCGCTCACACAGCTGACACTTCCTGGGAAGTTCTTATGGCTGACACCAACCTGAAGATCGACGCACCTGTTGTTTTCATGGGCCACGCAGTTGACTACACTTTCGTGTGCGTTGACGGAAAAATGCTAAGAACTAAAAAAGCCGTTGCTCAAAGAGAAACCATCTTCATCGGCAAAAACCGCTCTAAAGAAGTGATCACTGGTTACAAATACCTTTACACTCCGATCAACTACACTCGCACAGTTTCTGACTGCAAATACATCGGTAAAAACCGTGAAGTTTGCACAGACAAAGTTGTCTCTGGCACTTACCCACTGACTGTGAACGTGAAAGTTTCCAAAAAAATGAGCTCTCGCAATGACACTTACAAATTCTTATTCAACAAGGCTTTGACTGTCCCTTCCTGCCACTAGTCTGCATTTTTAACCCGGGGCTCCTCAACGAGCCTCGGGTTTCATTTTTGAAACTTGCCAAACGCCGACGCCCCCAATACGTCATCTGGAAACAAGCGAGGTCGTGCATGCAGGAATCCACCGCATCGATTCAGGATCAAGTCAGCCAGGACATTGGCCGATTTTTGCAACGTCATAAAGATCCCCGCAAGGGGCTGCTGCAGTTGTCAGCCAAGACCCGCATCCATACAAAAACACTGAGACGTCTGGTTTTAAAAGAGCACAACCCCACCTATCAAACCCTGTACAAGCTGTATTCCTGCCTGATGGGAACCGCGGATCTGGGGCAAATGCTGAATGCAGCACCCGCCTTGATTCAGGAAAAGCTCAGACGCACCGACCCCCAACTGAAGTCCTCCCCGCTGCACAAGTACAATGTCATTATCGAGCAGGAACTGATCAAGGACCCGTGTTTTTCTGAGCTTTATGTCCTTGCAGACACAAGGCCTTTTGACCTCAAGTTCGTCAAAAGCCGTTTTGGCGAGTACGGCCTGGATGTCCTGCAGAAGATGTTACAGCTCAATGTGCTGCGCCTGCTGGAAAACGGACGCTACGCTCTGGGCAGCAACCGGTCGACCTTTTCTGCCGAGGCCATCAAAGCGGTGGGACTGCGCCTGACGGAGAAGTATTCCAAACCCGCGCGCACCGACGAGAACTATGCAAATTATATGAATCTGTTTTTTGAATCCATCAACGAAGCCACCTATCGCAAGTGGCTCGATATCGATGTGCAGGCATTCCAGGACAAAATGCGCCTGCTGGAAGATCCTTCTTCGCGGGGATCTTTGCCCATATTTATGTTTAATGTGATCGACACTCTTCAGGAGCCCTCATGAAGCACTTTATCAGCCTACTTCTACTGATCATTTTAGCCGCCTCACAGGGCGCTGCCCGTGGTGGTGGCTCGGCCGGCGGTTCCGGGAATTCCTCCCCAAAAAATGGCAGCAACAAATAGCCAGAATCACCCGTTTGGTGCAGGGCAATTTCCTTCTGAAAAAAATGTTCTCATGTTTTTCATTTTTGCCCTCTTGAGGATCCCTCTTCTTACCCAATTCCGAGGACTGGGTTTCACTCAAAGCTGGGTAATTCGACAATAAACATTTAAAAGATTCAACAGGCGAACCGACAAGTTTCGCATGTTTAGAACCACTGTTGCCACGTTGCCCATTTTGTTGTTTTCATTTTTTGCGCAGGCTGCGCCAAACACCCTGACTTATCAGGGACGGATTCTTAAGTCCGACGGAACTCCGCTGGAACACAACAACGTCAGCTTCCTGTTCGAGATCAAATCCGAAGACGGCCTGTGCGTTTACTATCGTGAACAAAAAAATGGCGTCAACATGACGAACTCCAAAGGGGTCTTTGACGTGCCATTGGGAACCGGCACAAAACTTTTCCCTACCTCGGGCAGCGTGGGACTGAAGGAAGTTTTCGACAACTCCACCACTTTGGATTGCGCCGACGCGGGTAACAATGTAGCCAGCCAAAAAGGCCCCGTGGCCAACCAGTCCCGCCGTTTGAGCGTGCAATTCCATGACGGCACAGGCTGGATGCAAATCAGTCCGGACAATGAGATCCGCTCTGTGCCTTATGCGCACTTTGCATCGTCTGCCTTGAAACTGGGAAATTATTCTGCCACGGACTTTGTTCGCACCAACACGCTTCCGGGTGCGGCTTGCTCTGCCGGACAGGTCGTCTTTTTTGACGGCACCAACTTCACCTGCGTCACGGATGCGGGGGGAACCGGAGTTGTTTCAGATGTTCTTGCCGGCACGGGTGTTTCTGTCACTGGAACAACCACAAAAACGGTGGCCGTGAACTACGGCACCACCGCCGGAACCGCCGCACAAGGCAACGACAGCCGCATCACGGGTGCTTTCCAGACCTCCACCAACCTGGGCGGTGATCTGAGTGGCACCCTTCCCAACCCCACCGTGGCCAAGATCCAGAGTGTGAGTGTGGCTGCCACCGCGCCCCAGGCAGGACAAGTTTATCGCTATGGCACGACCGAGCTTGAACCCGTGTTTTTTGGCGTTGATGATCTGCGCACCTCTGCGGGGCTTGCACAGTTTACAACATCTTGTACGGCCTCTCAGACGCTAACTTGGTCCGCGGTGACCGATGCCTTTGCCTGTTCAAACATCACAGGCCTGGATGCCGGGGTGATCACGACAGGAACTATTGATGCCGCCCGCTTGCCTTCTCCTGCTTTCCCTTTACGTGGCTCCGGGGGCACGGCGGCCCAACCGAGCTATTCCTTCACCTCAGATACGGACACTGGAGTTTTCAGCACAGGCAATGACTCCATTTCAATTGGCACCGGGGGCACAGCCCGCTATACCATCACAAACAAAAGTCATCGTCTGGGCGACATGGGCTCTGGAACAAACAGCCCCTCGGGCTTTGCTTTTGATTCACGCTATTACGGCGGCAGCAGCAGCTATCACACCGGACGCTTTACAGTCAGTGGCAGCAACACTTTCACCGCCAACTCCAGCATCACAGGGCCTGCGGCCGGCATCACAAATTCCGTCTCGGGCACTGTCGCTGTGGGTGGTGATCAGGGCGCGTTGGACGGGACCAGTTTTATGAACGTCTCGGGAGGCTTTACCGGATCAGCTTATGGCGTTCGCGGCACAGTCACACTCAGCACTCCCAGCTCTGTCCCTGCGACGACTGTTGCGGGACTGCAAACAGGTCTTTGGGGACTGGTTAAAATGGGCAACATTGAAAACCTTCCCGCCGCGCTTAAGGTCAACGCCATCACCTCGGACTTTCTGTTAGATGGCGCTGCTGGCAAAGGAATTACGGTGGATCAAGGAGCCGGTTTGGAAATCAGATCCAGCATTTCCTCGTTCGACACTTTAAATCAATTCACCGGGATTGTGATTCGCTCTCCAACTGGTACGGGCACGATCACCAATAAATATGCGATGCTGACAGAAGCCAACGCCGGCTCAGTCGGCATCGGCACCCTGACGCCGGCTTACATGCTGCACGTGAATGGCACGGCTGGTGGCACATCCTGGGCCAACACTTCGGATCGCCGCTTTAAGCGCAATATCGCAACGATTGACTCAAGCCTTGAAAAAGTGCTGCAGCTGCGCGGGGTGACCTATGACTGGAGAACCGACGAATTCCCGCAAAAGAACTTTGAAAATGGCCAGCAAGTGGGTCTGATCGCCCAAGAGGTTCAATCCGTATTCCCGGATGTGGTCACGAAAGACAACGAAGGATTTTTAGCAGTGCAATACGCGAATTTAGTGGCGCCGCTGATAGAGGCGATGAAAGAGTTCCATGCAAAATGGAATTCAGAGAATGAAGCTTTGAAAGCTGAGAATGCAGCACTTAGGCAACAAGTGAATTCCCTGCAAAAATGGGCCTGTCAACAGGACCCGAATGCAGAGTTCTGCCAGTAACTCAGAGTGGTCTGCGCGACTGGATTTGAACCAGCGACCTCTTGCACCCCAAGCAAGTGCTCTACCAAGCTGAGCCACGCGCAGACGACCCCAATATCGTACAAAGCCATTTAACTTTACGGCAAGCAGCTTTTTGGACCTTCCATGCATAACAAACAGGAACCGTCTAAAACAAAAAAGGCCTCGTAAGAGGCCTTTTTCTTTTAAAACTATTTGAAAATCTGACGGACTCTGCGGATGTCGAGGATCAGATCCTCCACCGCTTCGTTGATACCCTCAAGCTTGTGGTAAACTTGGGTCATATCTTTTTCTTTTCTAACGTGAGCTTTCAGCTCTTTCATCGCGTTTCTTGCGCCTTCGATAGAGAAGCGGTCACGGTGCAGAAGCTTTCTGATCAACAGCGCGTTTTCAACATCTTTACGAGTGTACATGCGCTGGTTGTTAGAGGCTTTTTTCGGACGAAGAACTTCAAACTCTGTTTCCCAGTAACGAAGAACGTATTGTTTGATGCCCAGGATCTCAGCCACGTCGCCGATCTTGAAACCCATTTTGTCCGGAATGGCATTGATTTCTTCCAGAAGCTTCTCATCACACAGCATCGCCGGGATGGAAATCGGAGTCGCCGCCGTCACAGGAACGGAAGTGGCTTTTTCGGTCTCTTCGACAAAATCAATATGATGATCCCCTAGCGACAGCTCGGAGCTGTCAGCTTCCAGGGACGGATTACTCATTGTCGTCGTAGTCATCATCATCGTCCTCATCTTTTAAGTGAGCGTACTCTTCACCGTTCAACATCGCCTTCAAAACCTGAGACGGACGGAAAGTAAGAACACGGCGTGCAGAGATCTTGATCTGCTCCCCGGTTTGCGGGTTGCGACCAATACGCTCGTTCTTGCCACGAACAACGAAATTACCGAAACCAGAAATCTTAACTTTTTCGCCATCTTGAAGAACAGTCTTCAAGGTGTCGAAAACAAGTTCCACCAATTCAGAAGCCTCTTTCTTGGAGAAACCGATCTTCTGATATACGTTCTCGACGATATCGGCCTTAGTCACAGTTGATTTACCTAAGTTCTGGCCTGCCATAATAGTCATTCACTCCATTAAAATTCTTCAAGTGCTACATAAAATCGTAACAACTAACTGAAAACAATCAAGAATTTATCTCACAGAAAGGTCAAAATTCTTCTTCAGACTCTCTAGAATCTTGGTTGTTGTCTCGTTAATCTGGGTTTCTTGCAGTGTGGCATTTTTATCCTGCAGCCAAATACGAATCGCTACGGATTTTTTGCCTGCTTCCATCTTCTCGCCTTCGTACAGGTCAAAGACGTCCACGTTCAGAAGCAAACCTGCTCCGGCCTTGCGGATGTCTTTCAGGACATCGCCGACTTTCAGGGCTTTTGGCATCACAAAGGCGAAGTCACGCTCCACGATCGGGAACTTGGACACGCTTTGGATGCGGTATGGACGAGGCTGACCTTTATAAAGCTGATCCAGATCCAATTCGGCCAAAGCCGCAGGAACGCGGATCTTATTGTCTTCAAGCAGAAGCGGATGAAGTGTGCCGATGAAGCCCACTTTCTTACCTTCCACCAAAAGCTGTGCAAACTGCCCTTGATGCAGGAACTCCGGAACCTCGGACTTATTCGCCGGAGTCACCCAGGTGTAAGAAGAGATATTCAAAGACTTCAAAAGAACTTCAACTGCCGCTTTAAGTTCATAAACAACCGGATAATCCAGGGATTTGTTCCAAAGGTTGCTTGCGCGACCCCAGATAGCCATCCCGGCACGGCTGCCTTCCGCAAAACTTCCGTCATCCTTAACAAAGAACGTGCTGCCGATCTCAAACAGACGACCCTGCATGTTGCCGGAGTGGAAGTTATGGTTCAGGTTTTTGAACAGACCAAAGCTCAAGGAGCTTCTCATCACATCCATTTCCTCATTCAGAGGATTCAAGATGCGGATTTCCTTTTCCGTGGCTGCCAGACCCGTCGCTTTCAAGGCCTCCAAAGAACCCAAGAATGCTTTTTGAGCTTTGGAACCAACAAAGGCAAAGTTCACCGCTTGCTGGAAGCCCTCACCACGCAAAAGTTCGCTGGTGGTACGGTTCAACATGAAAGTCTTGTCCTGGAAGCTTGGAGCTGCCGCCAAAGCCGGCAATGCCTCTGGAATATGCTCATACCCGTTCAGGCGAGCGTACTCTTCAACCAGGTCCATGTCCTGTTCGATGTCGAAACGGAAGGTCGGAGGAAGCACCGTGAAGGTCTCGCCCTTTTTGTTGATTTCACAACCCAGACGTTTCATGAAGTCGACGAATTTGTGCTCTTCAGCTTCATAACCCAAACGGTCAGAAACCGTTTTGATGGTGATATCCACCGGCGCTTTTTTCACCGGATTTGGATAGAAGTCATGATGATCAGCATAAGCTTCGCCACCCGCCACTTCCAAAATCAAAGCCGCGGCACGGTTCAAGCCGCGCAAAGTTCCATCTGGATCCACACCACGGGCAAAGCGGTAAGAAGAATCCGTGTCGATACCGTGCGAACGTGAAGTTTTACGCGCACTCATCGGCAGGAAGTAAGCCGCTTCCAGGAAGACTTCGGTCGTGGAATCAGAAACGCCCGAGTTTTTGCCACCCACAACACCCGCCAGACACACCGGATGGTTCACATCACGAATAGTCAGTTCAGCGCCGTTCAGAGCGATTTCAGTTCCGTCCAGAGTGATGAATTTTTCACCAGCGACGGCACGGTCCACGATGATTTTTTTTCCGTTGATGAAAGCCGCATCAAAGGCGTGCAATGGCTGACCCAGCTCCAACATCACGTAGTTTGTCACGTCCACGATGTTGTTGATGGAGTTCATGCCCACGCTTTCAAGGCGCGCTTTCAACCAGGCAGGACTTGGTCCCACTTTCACACCCTTCAAGAAACGACCCGCGTAACGAGGGCACAGATCGAAGGCTTTGACGTCCAATGCAATTTCAGACTTGCTGGATTTGCCATTGGTTTTAAGCTCAGAGGAAGGCACTTTCAGCTCTTTACCGAACAAAGTGGAAACCTCACGCGCCAAACCGAAGTGCGACAGACAGTCTGCACGATTCGCCGTCACTTTCAGTTCGAAAGTCACGTCGTCATAACCGCCGTATTCCGCATAAGCTTTACCCACCGGAGCATCCGCAGGCAAAATCGCAATGCCTTCCGATTCCGTCGCCAAGCCCAGCTCTTTCAAAGAGCACAGCATGCCGGCAGAATCCACACCACGAACCGCTGATTTTTTAATCGCAAAATTGCCCGGCAATACAGCCCCCGGCAACGCCACGATCACACGGTCACCCGCTTTGTGGTTTTGTGCGCCACACACGATCTGGTGAACCACACCTTCGCCCGTGGAAACACGACACAGGGAAAGTTTATCCGCATTCGGATGCTTGTCTTTTTCAAGGATGTGACCAATCACCACGTGATTGAAGTCTTTCGCGCGATTGGTGATTTCTTCAACCTCCAAACCGCCACGGGTCAAAGCTTCCGCCAGCACTTCCGGCTTTTGGAAGAATTCGGTCACATCAACATAATCATGGAGCCATTTTAAACTGATCTTCATTTTACAAACTGCCTTAAGAATCTTACGTCGTTTTCAGGGAACAAGCGGATGTCTTCGATGCCGTACTTGATGATGGCCATACGCTCAACACCAAATCCGAAGGCAAAGCCCTGCCACTTAGGATATTCAATTTTTGCCGCCTGGAACACTTTCGGATTCACCAGACCGCAACCGCCGATTTCAATCCAGCCGCTTTGTTTGCACAAAGAACAGCCTTTGCCTTTACAGATCGGGCACGAGCAATCCACTTCCGCAGAAGGCTCGGTGAACGGGAAGTAACTTGGACGGAAACGAGTTTTCAGACCCGGACCGAAGAACTCACGCACGAAGAAGCTGATGGTGCCCTTCAGGTCCGCCATGGAGATTTTCTCATCCACGCACAAAGCTTCAATCTGATGGAAGTTCGGCAAGTGAGAAATATCGCTGTCACAACGGAACACCGGGCCCGTCCCGATCACACGCAATGGAAGCTCTTCATTTTCCAAAGAATGGATTTGAATCGGAGACGTGTGTGTTCTTAAAACGTGGGTTTTGTCGACGAAGAAGGTGTCGGCCATGTCACGTGCGGGGTGATCCGCCGGAATGTTCAGGGCTTCAAAGTTATAATAATCCTTCTCGATCATCGGACCTGTGCGGATGCTGTAACCCAGACGGGACATCACGGTGAAGATTTCTTCCACTACGATATTCACCGGGTGCGCGGTCCCCTTTGGCTGGGAGAACGCCGGCAGAGTCATGTCGATTTCCTCCGCCGCCATTTTGGCAGAGATCTCTTTCTTTTTCAGAGCGTCTTCTGCTTCGGTGTAAGCGGCCTCCAGAAGCTGCTTCACTTCATTTACTTTTTTACCAAACAGAGGCTTTTCCTCTTTCGGCAAAGAAGCCATTTCTTTCATGATTTCAGTCAGGGACCCGCTTTTACCCAGGTACTGAACTTTCAGATCATAGAGGTCTTTGGAGCTGGGGGCCGCTTTAAAGGCCGCCAGGGCGTTATCTTTGATGGAATCAAGTTTGGTCGTCGACATAGGTTCTCAATATCCCTCCGGAGGCCCGTATTTTCAAGCATTTAGCTTTTACACACGGCGCAGAAAAGACTTGAGGTTTAAGGCCTTTAGACCTATGTTCCCCCGACTGCTATGGCCCATAAGAACAAGACCAACTACAGCCCGTATAAAGCCCGCCAAGAAGCCCGTCATGGGTCCAAAGGCGCTGGCGCACCTCCTGCGACCTCCAACATGGGCCGCCATAAGAAACCAGAGACGATCTATGACATCCATGAGGCCAATGACCGCCTTGCTGATGTCTTCCGCAATCACGGATTTGATCTGGTCAGCCACAGCCAAAGACAGCAACTGGCGCACTTTTACCGCCTTTTGATGCTGAATCAGGAAAAAGAGAACTTCACAAGACTTCTGAAACTTCGTGATGTGGCCATCAAACACTTCATCGACAGCATCATCATCATGAAATACACCGACCTGCAGTTCCCATTGCTGGACGTGGGCACGGGCCCTGGCTTCCCGGGAATTCCACTTAAAATCATGTACCCGGATCAACAGATCCTGTTGGGTGAAGGCGTTCAGCGCCGTGTGGAATTCCTCAAGCATGTCCGCAGCGAGATGAATCTTAAAAACCTCGACATTCTGGGCCGCAACATCAACAAACATTGCGTTTATCCGGTTCGCGGCGCCATCACCCGCGCGGTTGAAGATATCGGCAACACCCTGGGGAACGTGATGAGCTGCCTTGAAATCGGCGGCCGCGTTTACTTCATGAAAGGCCCCGGCGTGGGTCCTGAAATTGAAGCCGCCAAAAAAGACTGGGGCGAGTACTACAAACTGGTTCAGGACGTGGCGTATTCCCTGCCGCAAACTCCGCACGAACGCCGTCTGGTCGTTTATGAAAAAATCAAAAACATGCCTTTGCCGGAAGAAGACGAAGGCGAAGAGCTTTTGATGGACGAGCTGTCCAACGAAGAAAAAAGACGCTGGGCTAAGTACTGATGTCAAACTCCACCCAGAACACTTCATTGCAACTGGCACGTTTGCAGCACCGTAAAGGGGCGCTGCACGAGGCCCGTTTATTGAGTGAAGAAGCCATGGTGGAGGCTTCGGCCCGCGGACTTTCCCAAGACTGGATCGAGTCCGCCCGCCTGTACTTCCAATGCTGCCATGAACTGGAAGAGCTTTCTGAAGCTCAATCCGTGATTGATCAAACTCTGAAATTAAGCCGCAACTCTTCTGACGAGGGCCTTCAGGCCATGGCCGAAAACCTGATCGGCTCCTGGCTTTTGGCCAACGGTAAAATTCAAGAGTCCGAAGACTACATCAACTCGGCCATCGCCAAAGCCACGCAAACTGGCGACCTGGACACACTGGTGCGCGCCCTGTTCACCAATGCAATGACCCGCGCTTTTGAACCAGCCCACTTCCCGCAAAGCCTGCTGCAGCTGAACAAGCTCGACACCATTTTGGCTGAAATGGATAACGCCGAAATGCAGCTGACGTCCCGTCTGTTGCGCACACACATCTTCACGCAAACCGGCAAACTGGAAGCGGCGAATGATCTTTTGTGGGACTGCTATGAACAAGCCAAACTGCATGGCTTCCACCTGCTGATTTCCCGTATCCTGGCGCAAATGGCCCATGTGAACCGCGAACTGGGTAACAAAGAAGCTTATCGCATTTATGCAGAGTTGGCGCTGCGTGGAACGGACAAAGCCCGTCTGCCACGCGTTTATAAATTCATCCGTCAAATGTGCCCTGAAGATATTGTTCGCAATGCACCTCAGTTTGATTTCCAGATCGACGAGGCAGCACGCAGTGTTCAGGAGCGCACCAAGGGCCTGATTGACTTCCGCAATCAGCATATTCTTTTTGACCTGGCTTTATTGTTCATCAAAAAAGCCGGCACCCGTTATTCCAAGGAAGATCTGATAGAAATCATCTGGCAGCAGGCTTATGACCCTGAACTGCATGACAATCTGATTTACGTTTCGATCAAACGTCTGCGCGCCCTGCTTGAGCCTGACATGGAAAGCCCAAGATACATCTTGCGCGACCGCAAAGGTTATTACTTTAATCCGCAATCATCTGTGCACTTCAGACAATCGGAGGAAGCTACTTTATGAAAACACTCCTGTTAGTAATTCTCGCTGTTTTCAGTATTTCAGCCCATGCCCGCGGCCCGGGTGGTGACCCCGTCATTCCATGGCCAACGTTTGTTTCACTGACTCCGGTCACTTGCGAACAGCTCCAGGGCGACTGGGTGGCTTATGATCACAACTCCATCTGGTTTGTGAATCTGGAAATGCGTGAAGGCGACGCTCTGTCCACATTGCGCATCAAGTCCCATGCCCTGTTCACACACAAAGCCACCGGTTGGCTGGAGGCGGACGGTCCGTTGTTCTATGGTAAGATCGCCATGGATCCGACCCACTTCTATGACGTGATTGTCTTCAGAGACCTGGACGGAACCAAGATTCGTATCATCAAAGGTCCGCAGAAATACTTCGACCTGAAACTTTACCGCCGCGAGTAGGAACAGCCGTGATTGAAATCAGCTCTAAAACCAACGACCATTTCCGCCGCTGGAGCGACCTCAGCTCTGCGCGCGGAATTAAAAAGCATTCTGAATTTATTCTGATGGGCGAAAAGCTGATCGAAGAGTTTTTGGAAAACCCGAATTTCCGCATCAAGGGTGAAATCGTGCACGAGGACCTGAAGTCCGTGACGATGACCGCGCCTAAGCTTAAAGGCCAGCGCATCCCGGTTTTCAAACTGCCCAAAGCACTGTTTAACGAAATTGACGTCGTGGGCACGCACTACAATCTTCTGGTTCTGGAACCGAAAGAGATCGCTCCGCTTACAACTGCAAAAGCTGAAGGCCTGGAAGTGATCTCCCCCTTGGGCGATCCTTCCAACCTGGGCGCTTTGGCGCGTTCCTCTTTGGCATTTGGTGCGAGCAAAATGATTCTGACCGAAGAAAGCTGTTCCCCGTACCATCCCAAAGCGATCAAGGCTTCCGCGGGGGCTTTGCTGAAACTGCCGTTGTTTAAGATCGGTAAATTTGCAGACTTTGTTTCCAACAATGATCAGATCTATGCTTTGGACATGAAGGGCGAAAGTGTCGCGAATTTCAAATGGCCTAAAAATGTGCGTATTGCCTTGGGCGAAGAAGGTCCTGGCTTCAGTGGGATTAAGAACCTGCAGCGCCTGTCTGTAGCTACACAGAGTGTGGAATCCCTGAATGCCACCGTCGCTGGCAGTATTGCACTGTACAGCTATTCTTGTCAGCACCGCTAACCCGTTCAGTCATGGCGCAGGCGTGAACTGCGCCTGTTTATTTATTCATGTAATGCCTGCGTGTTTCGGCAGGCAGCTTTTCCAAAGAATAGCGCAGCATCGTTCTTGGCATCTTGGCCGCATATTGATCCAGAAACTTCAGCAGTTTTTCTTCGCTGACTCTTTTACCCATTTCCCGCAACATCCAACCCACCGCCTTGTGAATCAGGTCGTGCTCGTCCTTCAACAGAAGCTTTGCGATCTTAAGTGTGTCGGCGGACTCGCCATTATAGATAAAATGAAAAGTCGCCAGCATGGCAATCCGGCGCTGCCACAGGTTCTTGGATGTCGCAAGTTTCTGCAAAACAGAACGATCTCGACTCAGCAGATAGCCACCAACAATGGCTGGTGCGGAGGTGTCCACCAGGTCCCAGTTGTTCACGTACTTTGAATTCTTGATATAAAGCTTAAAGATACGGGCTTGTTCTTTTTCAGTGGCCTCTTGAAACTGCGACACCAAAATCAGCAGAGCTATCAGACGCTCTTCGTGATTCGCGGACTTCACCAGACTATCAAGCTCTTTCAAACTAAGAGCGGAAGCATACTTTTTGGCGATTTTACGGCTTTGCGGAACGGTCAGACCTAAAAAGACATCGCCCTCA
Organism: Bdellovibrio bacteriovorus HD100; assembly: GCF_000196175.1. Taxonomy (NCBI): domain Bacteria; kingdom Pseudomonadati; phylum Bdellovibrionota; class Bdellovibrionia; order Bdellovibrionales; family Pseudobdellovibrionaceae; genus Bdellovibrio; species Bdellovibrio bacteriovorus. The sequence continues at coordinate 1,568,268 of NC_005363.1, read as the reverse complement.
GCATACTCGCCTTTTCCGGTTTTGAAGAATCTTTGCAAGACGACGGCGCGACTGGCATCCGCATGACTTTGAACGTCCTTTTGCAGCTGCGATACCGCTGACAATGCTTGCGAAATGCCTGACTTTTTCTTCATGCTCGCCGCCTTCAACCAGGCACCTTTTAGCAGGGGATTAATTGAGATTGGATTTCTGCCGGGGGCAGTGAGGTCCACAGGGACAAGACGTAGCCGCCACCGCCAGAACCGGTTGGTTTTACGGCCAGGGCGCCTTGTTCTTTGAGCCAGGCGATGTGTTTTGCGGGTTCGCCTTCGTTCAGGTCCCACTTTTCAAAGCAGTCACCTGCCAGGGTCAGGGCTTTTGCCAAAACTGGCAGGCCTGTTTTTTCATCCATCTTCAGGGCTGTTTCCAAGATGCCCACGGCTTCAGCCATCTGCTGATCGATCTTTTCACCCACTGTGGGATTTTTCAGAAGCAGGTCTTTCACCTTGTTCACAGCATCCACGGTGACACCGCGTTTGCCAGAATAAGAGATGTACCAGTGCGGTTTCCACGCCGGGGTCAGAGGCTTCTTTTCGCCATTACGTACAAAACGCAGACCTTCACCACTTAAGGCAACGGCAATATCAACGCCGCTGGATTCACCATGGAACAGGTTTTCCAAATTGCGGGCGAATTCATAGTAGTCCTCTTCAACAACATACCCCAGATATCCCAACCAACGGGTCAGGGCCACACAAAGCGCGGCGGAAGCGCCCATGCCCGCCCCCACAGGAATGGAGGATTCCAGCAACAAGGTGCCTTTTAAATCGGAGCGTTTAATGCCTTTAAGCTCGCACGCCTTTTCAAGCACGCCCCACACCAGCAATTGCAATTCTTTGCCGTGATCCCCGACCAGACGCAGTTCCAACGGCTGCTCGCCGCGGGAATAACTTAAATCCAGATTGCGGGACTGGATGGGAAATACCACCGCCGGTACACCACGCAAAACCGCGTGCTCACCAGCTATGATACATTTACCAAAGGCTTTGCAGGTGAAATCAATGGACATTGTCTTTCACACCTTCAAAGGCCATGACCTTGAAGTCCTTTTCAAAATGCTCACGATACTGCGCGAACTGTTTTTTCTGATCATGACGGAACAACAAGTGCACGTTGGCACCCGCATCCATGGTCACCAAAGGGCCATCTTGCCATTTGTTCCAAAACGCCTGGCAATCTTCCAGAACCTTTTTGGATCCATCGTTCATATAAGTGAAAGACGGCGTGCTGGTTTCAAACAAACGGTGCATATCGATGAACTCATCCCAGACGATCTGACGCGCGATATGCCAGTCATTGAACTGCAAGGCCATGCTTAGGTCTTTCAGGCGCAATTCCGCACGCTCTGGACGACCGGTGAAACGCGGGCTTGTGGTCACAAGTTTGTGCGCCTCAGAACTGGAAACCTCTTTTTTAGAGTCTTCGACAATCACCACCATGTGGTGCAGGTTTTTGACTTCAAACGCCATCGGCTCGGCGTACTCATGCTGCCACAACGCCCACGGTGTGAACAAGGAACGGCAGGAAGAACCCGAACCCTGGCGGGAAAGCTCGGAAAGATATTTTTTATCCGTGCCCCACGGCTGTGGGTTGATCTGCTGGAACATTTCTGCCGCCGCCAAAGTCAGGGCCGCAAAACTGGAAGCCGAGCTGGCCAGACCGCAGTCTGATGGGAAATTGTTCGCGGACTCAATCAGGAAACTTTGTTTTATGCCCCACTTGTCCTTTAGATTTTGCAGGTGCTTGATAAAGCGCTGCTGGCCTTTTTCAGACAATTCGATTTTTTGCAGGTCTTCACGAACCAAGGGTTTCCACTGATCTTGTGCGCCGTCGACTTCAGTCAGGCGAACATAGGTGCGCAGGTTTTCCAAAGTATAGGACAACGAACCGTTGGTCGGTTTATTGCCAGAGCCCTCAATTTTACCCATGTACTTGATAAGGGCGATATTGGATGGAGCAGATACAGTCACTTGTTTCATAGGCTACCTCGGACCTGAAGTCCGGACGAGATTTTATCAGAGGAAGAAAGCACGGACAGGCCCTTGCTTTCACAGTAGGCTTTAACACCTGCAGTTTCACCTTTGGCCGTCACAATCGCCATCACATCCACCCCCAAAGCGCCACAACCTTTGGCGGCTTTGACTCCTGGAATTTGACGGATGTCAGACAAAAGTTTTAGCGTCGGTTCACAGGTGAAATTCAGTTTTAACAGTTCTTGGGCATAGGCTTTGACACCTTCGACAAAGCGAGCGCTGTCGATTTTGTCGAAAGCTTCACGGATCGTCAGCATGGCGCTTTCAAGCCCTGCGGTCGGGAACACCGGCAGCGTGCGCAGATGTTCGTGGGTCGCAAGCTTGTTGCCGGTATGAACCAGCAACAATTCCAGATCCTCAAACGGCCAGTTGGTCACAGAGATCATCCCACTGCGCTTCTCAAAGAAGGTCATCGACCCCTTCAATTGTGCTACCAGATCCGCGCCACTGGGTCGCTGACCCTGCCCGTTCCAGGCCACGTGATAGTACACTTCAAGCATGTGTTTGAAGTCGAGATACTTTTCCATGTCCATTTGGTGGGCTTCTTTATAAAGCCACATCGCATAGACGGAAAGGAACTGAGCCGTCGAGGCCCCAAAGCCGCCTTTGCCGGAATAAGCATCACGGAAAGTGATATCGAAATTTCTGAAATAACCCCGGTGTTTGCTCATGAAAACCCCGGCAGGGCTTTCCGGATGAATGCCCAGAACATCGCCTTTGCCACGGGAGATTTCCGTTTCAAAGCAAGGCTGCGAAAGGAAGAACAGTGTCGGACCTTCCGCCAGCGCCAGATATTCACCAGCAATAAATGTTTTTCCGGGAACGGAGAAGACCAGCGACAAGGTCCGCTCCTAGGAATGATGTTGAGTCGTGGAGGCTGGGGTTTTCTGAGCCGCACGAAGTTCTTTCAGAACGTCGATGGCATTGCTCAGGGATATACGCTTGCGAATCGCCAGAATTTCTTCCAGCTTCTTCTGAACCAGAGGAATTTCTTTTTCCTCGGCTCCTGCGCCCAAAGCCAGGTTTTTTGTGTGAAGCTTCATGTGACCTTCGATGATACCCACCGTGGTCAAAGCCTTCAAAGCACCCAGGTTCTGCACCAATCCCACCGCCGCAACAATACGGGACAATTCATTGGCAGATTTGGTGTCCAGCATTTTCATGGAAAGCATCGCTGTTGGATGCAAAGTCGTCACACCACCTACGGTGCCCACAACCAGTGGTGCTTCAAACACGCCCACCAGGCTTTTGCCTTCACGGTACCAGCGAGTGATCGAACGGTACTGACCATCACGGCAAGCATAAGCATGAATACCCGCTTCCACCGCGCGCCAGTCGTTGCCGGTTGCAATCAGAATCGGATCAATGCCGTTTAGAACACCTTTGTTGTTGGTGGCTGCACGGTACGGGTCCATTTGCGCGAACAAAGAAGCTTCTTCAATTTTTTCAGCCAACTCAGGCTCGATGTCATCAATGCGCACAACAGCGCGAGTGACTTTGGAATCCACCAGATTGGACAGGATGCACATGGTGACTTTTTCACCGCTGAACTGCTCAATCGGCTCTTTCAGGTATTCGCACACCTGATTGATGATGTTAGCCCCCATGGCATCGCACGGGTCCATCAGGATGTGGATCACGGCCATATCTGAGCCATCACCGCGAGGCACACGGCGCACTTGCAGGTCACGCACTCCACCACCACGACGAACCAAGCCGAAGGCCACTTCACGGTTGGCCGCTTCGATCAGGTAATTTTTCTGAGCCAGGATTTGTTTTTCGAAATCCGCAAAGCTGCGGATTTTTGCCAATTGGATCTGACCGATGATTTCGTTTCCGATCACTTCGGTGGTGATAGAACCGGATTCACGGATCCATTTGGCCGTTTTAGAACACGCGGCCACGATAGAGGTTTCTTCCACCGCCATAGGAACGACAAAGTCCTTGCCGTCCACGCGCATGTTGGTGACAACCCCCAGCGGAAGCTGGAAGTACCCAATCACGTTTTCAATAAACTTTTCACCCAAAGAAGTGTCTTTCAACCCACCCTTGGCAAGATAGTCAGCTTCGGCTTCGTTCAATGCACCGACTTCTTTAAGTGCTTTCAGACGTTCTTCACGAGACAGTTTGGAGAAACCTTTAAAGATATCCTGAAGTTGTTTTGTCATTGAATCACCTTCTTGCTTTGGAGGTCTTTCAGATTGCGGCTGCCCGTGCAGAACATAGTTACTTTCAACTCTGTTTCCAACTGGGTCAGCAGTTTCTCAAGAGCCTCATCGCCCTGAAGAGCCGCTTCCAGGAAAGGTTTTGCAACCCCCACCTTTGAAGCTCCCAACGCCATAAGTTTACCAATTTCCAATCCATTTCTCACGCCGCCCGATGCCCAGAGCTGATACTCTACCCGGGCGTCGATGGCATTCAGCATGCTTTGCTTCGTGCTGATGCCCCAGTTGGCGAAAGTTTGGGCTACGTGATAAAGCATGTCGGATTCCTCCGAACGATAACCTTCCACGCGGCCCCAGTGCGTGCCACCCTTGCCGCTAACATCCACACCGTAAATGCCGGTGCTGGAAAGTCGCTTCAGGGTGTCGACAGAAAAACCACAGCCGGTTTCCTTCACAATCACTGGCACGCCGGCCAGTTTTACCAGATTTTCAATCGCCGCCAGGCCGTTTTTGAAATCTGTCGTGCCTTCGGGCTGCAAAGCCTCTTGCAAAGGATTCAGGTGGACGAACAAAGCCACGGCTTCCGTGGAATCAATCAGTCGGCGGATCTTATCAATCGGCGACTTGATGAGCTGAGCGATTCCAATATTGCCAAGCAAGCGGGCCTTCGGTGCTTGTTTGCGCACGCGAGCCCATTCTTCGGCAGCATTGGAATCTTCCAGTTCACGACGTTGAGAGCCAACTCCCATCAGAATCTGACGACGATCGCTCAGACGCGCCAAAGCTTCATTGATCTCCCGGCCCTTTTCGTGGCCCGCAGTCATTGAAGAGATAAAGATCGGAGAAGAAAGTGGGATGGACTCCCCGGAAAAAAAGAAAGAGGTCGAAATGTCGACCTCTTTAAAGTTCAGATCAGGCAAAGCCTCATGAATCAAAGTGATCGAGTCCAATCCGTTTTGTCCATCGGTCTGGGACCTTGGATCCAGCGCAATCCTGATATGATCGCGCTTTCTTTTTTCAAACTGACTATTGGACTCGTCCATGGGGCTAAGGCTCCTTTAACAGAGCTTTGCTGTACTTTTTAGCTTTGGCTTATGCCAAAGCGTGTTTGCAAAGTGCAGTGAATGCTGCTGCGTCGTTGATTGCAAGGTCAGCCAAGATTTTACGGTCAACTTGGATGCCAGCTTTAATCAAGCCACCGATCAAACGAGAGTATGTAGTCCCGTTCAAACGAGCTGCTGCATTGATACGTTGATTCCACAAAGTGCGGAAGTTACGTTTGTTAACTTTGCGATCGCGGTAAGCGAAAGCCATACCACGGTCATTTTTCTCTACCGCGTGGATGTACGCGCGAGAACCCGCAGAGTAGTAACCTTTTGCTCTTTTAAGAACTTTTTTGTGACGAGCACGATTTGTTTTACCAGATTTTACACGAGCCATTTTGAACCTCTATTACGCCACGGACTTAGCCGGGCACCGAAAGACATTAATTTTAAAATTTAAAAAACTAGAATACCAAACAACGACGAACTTGAAGCATGTTCGCGTCTTCAACGTATGATGTTTTGCCTAGTTGTCTTTTCGTCTTAGAGCTCATGTGAGAGTTCAAGTGACGCATGCGAGTGCTTTTTTTCTTAACTTTACCGCTTGAAAGAACTTTCAAACGCTTCTTCGCGCCAGAGTGAGTGCGCATTTTCATATGAGATACCTTCCACCGATAAGGCGTTCTTCCCGAAAGGGAGGACTCTTAACCATTGCCTTAGACAGTCGTAAATACGGACTCACTGTTTTAGGGTGAAAGGTGGGGGAAATCAAGCTTTTTGAGGACTTAGTGGTTTTAGCTCCATTTAAGAGATATTCTCATATTATACTCGCGAAATCGCGGTCATTACCGCATTTTAATTGCCCCCGAAAACAGCCCTATTTCCGCGAGGACCCAGTGGAAAGGCTGGTGTTTCCAAGAGTTTATTGAACATTTTCCCCCAAACTGGGGATTTAGTTTCATTCACGGAAACCCGAAGAACCTTCTATGAATTGTACGTTTCTTAACACCATCTACCTAACCCAACAGGCGAAAAGGCTTCTTCTTTCCTTTTCCCTGATGGTTTTGGCCGGGTGTTCTCTGGAACTGCAAATCGCTGCTGAAAACTCCACCCCCACCACCCTGAAATGGAGCAGCGATTCCCTGGGGCAGCAGGGTCTGCTAAAGGCCGAGTGGATTCTTCCTGAAAAAGCCGACATCAAAGAACAGCAGGTTCTCTATTTCCGAGGTGACTCTTGCGCCACCCCGATTCTGCCGGTAGCCAACGTCGGTCCCGCTGAAACATCTCACCTTCCGACCTTCACTCCCGAAGATGGCGTCGAGTACACTTTCAAGGTCTTCGTCCTGTCTAAAGACGGCAGCGTTGCTTCTTCATCTTGTTCGAACCCCATCACCTATTTTGGCGCCTTTTCCATCGAAAGCCTTTCTCAGTCCATTATCAATGAAGGCAACGTGACGGCTGCCCCCTTCAAAGGAACCTGCCTGCTGGGATCCTCGATCGAGTTTTCCGCAGCGGCGACACCTTTGCTGACCTTCACCTGCAGTGACCGTCAGTGGACACAGAATCTGGATTTCAGCTCTTTGCCAAACTTGTACAGCGGCGACTTGATCGCCACTGTCACTGCCCCTGGCGGCACACCGAAGGAGTACCGTCTGGCTATCACCAAAGACGTGGTGCCTCCGACGATCACTCTGAATGCCCTGTCCACCATCACCTCTGTGAATCAAAATGCTTACACAGTCAGCGGCACCTGTTCTGAAACAGGCCATAATGTTTCCGTCACCGCAGGAGCCGTGAGCGCCGAAGTCGTCTGTTCTGGCGGAACCTATTCAACGTCAATGAACCTTAGCTCGCTATCAGGTACGTCGGTTGTGGTATCAGCAACTCACACGGACCCCGTCGCAAATACGCGCACAGCCACATCCACCGTCAGCCGCGATGTCACGGGGCCTGCGGTGAACTCTTTGGCTCTGAATAACGGCGATGCGGCAACGAATACGCTGAGTGCAACTCTGAACAGCTCGGTCACTGATGCCGCAGAGATGTATCTGAGTTCGGTGGCTGCTTGTACCGGAGGAAGCTGGGTCGCCTACAATGCAGCAGCCCCTTGGACTCTGACAAACAGCAATGCCACAAACACGGTGTATGCGAAATTCCGCGACAGCCTGGGTAACGAATCCCCGTGTGTCAGCGATGATATTCTTCATGACAATGTCGCTCCGACTCTGGCTTTCACACTTCCTGTTTCCGGCACTATCATCAATTCCGACAATGTGAACGCGTTCACGGTCAGTGGCACCTGTTCTGAAAACAACCGATCTGTGAACTTTTCTGGTCCGGGTGGATTCACCGGAACGACAATCTGTACAGGCTCAGCCTTTTCCGCGATCCTGGATCTGAGCGCCCTTCCACAGGGAACATTCCAGCTGACGGCTTCCTTGAATGACGTTGCTGGAAACTCCAACACCGCAAACTCGCCAACCTACAACAAAGATACACAGGCTCCGACGGGAACCCTGAGCATTAATTCAGGATCAGCCACAACGAATGACCTTGCTGTTTCCCTGGGACTGACAAGTGCGGATGCGGCGGAAATGTATGTCACCAACACCGCAGGTTGCGCTACGGGTGGTACTTGGGAATCCTTTGCCACAGGAAAATCATGGACGCTGCCAACGGCTGACGCCCTGAACACTGTTTCCGTTAAATTCAGAGATGCCGCAGGCAACTCTTCTGTTTGTTACGATGACAGCATCACTCACAACAGCACGGTGCCGTCACTGTCTTTGGCCTCCCCGGCCGATGGCAGCTTTGTGAATCTTGCCAATGTTTCAGCCTTTGTGATTTCCGGCGCCTGTTCTGAGGATGGCCGCCCGGTTGAAATTTCTGTGACCGGTCAGTCTGCCACAACAGCAACATGTTCCAGTGGCGCCTGGACTAAAACTTTGGATCTTAGCACTTCAGCCCAAGGGGATCTGACGTTCACTCTGAATCACTCACGCGCCAGCGGCGCGACGGCCCCGACGGTCACGAAAGTCTTTGCCAAAGACACAGTGGTTCCGACAGTGGACAGCTTTGTCATTAACAATAATGATGCCTACGCCACCAGTCTCAGCGCCACACTTGCAAGCACCACCACTGACGGCGTTCAGATGTATGCCACAAACACGGCTCTGTGCCTGAATGGCGGCACCTGGGAAACCTACAATGCCAGCAAGTCCTGGACACTGCCGACAGCCAACAATACCAATACGATTTATTTCAAAGTCCGCGATGTGGCCGGGAATGAATCTGACTGCGCGTTTGATTCCATCATTCATGATTCCGTTTCACCGACGGTCACGCTGACTTCTCCGGTGGCCGGGACCTTTATCAATTCATTGAATCAGACAGCATTGAACCTTTCCGGCGCCTGTTCTGAAAACGGTCGTTTGGTCAACCTGACCGTCACTGGTCACGCCGGAGTGACCGGATCTGCAACTTGCACCACGGGTTCGTGGACAGCTTCTTTGGACTTCAGTTCTTTGGCCGATACTTCTGGCACTCCATTCACAGTGGTCGCCTCTCACAGCCGAGTCAGCGGCAACAATGCCACAGCATCATCAACTTATCCGAAAGACACCCAATCCCCGGGAGCTGCGACAATCACGGGGGCTCCGACAGGAACCAACTCCACCAGCACACTAAACATCACTGTCGGCGGCACGGATATCACTCACTATCGTTACTTTATAGTTGTTCCGGGCGGCACCGAGGTCTGCACAAACAGTACCGCTTACACCGGAAGCGATATTCCCGTAGCCACAAAAATCACCGACACACTGACGGAGCAAGGGGCCTATAAGCTCTGCGTCTTTGGTCGCGACACTGCAGGCAACTGGTCCACGGCAACATCCCAGGCGACTTGGACAAGGGATACTCAAGGCCCAGTCATCCTGACTGTGGATGCCACCACCGCTGATGGCGTGTATGGTCCGGGTCAGTCCGTGCAGGTTCGTGTGACGTTTGATGAAAATGTAACCGTCACCGGAACTCCGCAACTGACCCTTGAAACTGGCACGACCGACCGAGTGGTCAACTATTCCAGCGGCTCCGGCACAACCCAGCTTCTGTTCACCTATGTCGTTCAGACCGGTGATGAAACCCCGGATCTAGATTACACCAGCACGACCGCCCTTGCCTTGAACGGCGGAACAATGAGGGATGCACTTAGCAATAACGCCACCCTGACACTTCCGGCCCCGGGAACGGCGAATTCTTTGGCAGGAACCAAAAATATCGCCGTGGAAGCTTACTCAAGTCCTCTGGCCAAAGCCATTTTAAGCAACACACCGATGGGAGCGGACTCCAGCGACACTCTTAACATCACTGTGTCGGGTTTGGATGTCGTTTCTTATAAATACAAACTGGGATTGTCCGGATCTGTCGACTGCTCCACATACACGGATTATTCAGCTGAAATTCCGGTGGCGACCCCTATTACGGACACCATCAGTGCGCATCCGAAATATTCGTTCCTGAAAATCTGCGTTCTGGGTAAAGACAGCACAGGAAAATGGCAAAAGGCTTTCGCCGTCACACAGGCGCAATGGCACTATGTTGAAAATCTGCCATCCTTCAATCTGTGCGGAACCGTCAAGTCCTCGACGGCTCCCAAAGGGCGTCTGTATGACTCCGGCGGGCCGACCGCCAACTACAGCGACAATGAAACTATTGCCAACTGCTATTTCTCGATCAATACAGGTGCGGCGATTTCCGCCACTGTTAGCTACGACACTGAAAACAACATCAGCTATGATTTCCTGAGACTGCGTGAAACGGGAGCTGCTGGATCCGTGATTTTGGGCCCAGTGGCCGGCACCGTCACCAACACGGCTGTCAACTCAACCTCCGGCACTCTTTATGCTGAATTCAAAAGTGACGGCTCCGTGGTGGGTGCTGGTGTGATTCTGGTATGGGGAGGAGCCCCTAATCTGACGCCCACCATGACCCTTACTAACGTAACAAATGCGACCGTGAATACCGTTTACAGCCGTGTTGCAGCTGCCTATGGCCTTAGCACAGCCACTGTGATCTCGGTTTCAGGTTATGACTCGGAAATTCGCAATGTCACAACCTCTTCCGACTTCTCAAGTTCTGTGCTTGTGAATCCTGGAGATGCGGTTGAAGTCCGCATGACTTCACCAAATGCGACAGACCAATACCGACTGGCCCATGTTCGCGCCGGCGATGCCAGTTATTACTGGATGGTGGCGACTCCACTGCTGCCAACAACCGTGACTCATGTTACTGCCACAAATCCTGATGGCACTTATAAGCCGGGCGACAACATCGACATTCAGGTTGTTTTCACAAAACCAGTCACGGTTCTGGGTACGAACCCGGTCATGACCTTGGCTGCCGGTTCCGGCGTGACAGCCACATATCTGAGCGGCAGTGGATCCACAGAGCTGATCTTCCGTTACACCGTGGCCTATGAACACAGTGCTGCGGACCTGGACTATTCATCAACCACATTAACCAATGCCGCTTCCATTAAGGATGCCATGGGCAGCAATGCCACCGCCACGCTACCAGCTATTGGTTCGGCAAATTCCCTGGCCGGAAGAAAAAATCTGGTTATCGAAGGTTACCCATTTGTAGTCGCCACGGCCAGCAATGTGCCGGCTTCCAACAACAGCACGACCACTCTGGATGCCACGGTGGGGGGCACCAATGTCGTATCTTACAAATACAAACTTGGAACATCCGCAACCACGGACTGTACTGTTGCAACCGGATATGGATCTGAAACAGCCATTTCATCCAATATCACTGCTGATCTTAGCGCCTTTGCAAACGAAAGACTGAAACTCTGTATCCTGGGTAAACACACCAATGGAACCTGGCAGGCCCTCTGGCACCCAACGGAATATCAATGGGATCGCTTCAACGTACAAAACTTCTCTTCAATGTGTTCAGCGACCGCCACGACCGCCACCACCGGCTTCATTTATGACTCCGGCGGCGCCAGCGGCCAGTACCAGAACAATGAAAACTGTCAGTTTGAAATCAACACGGGCGCTCCGATCAGCCTGACCTTCATGGCCTTTAACACTGAAGCCTCCTGGGACAAACTGAGTGTCTATGACGGGACAACAGCTGGAACTCTGCTGCTGAATCAGGTGAGCGGAACCAACATTCCAGCAACACAAACTGCCAACTCCGGTAAAATGACAATCAAGTTCACCAGTGACGGAAGCGCCATTCGTGACGGCTGGGTTGCCTATTGGGGAAATCCAGGCCCCATCCTGACAACTCCACCGACTTTTGCGAAAATTCATAATGCGGCTTTGAACACCCGCTACGCCACAGCCAATACAACCATCAGTTCCCTGAATCAAACCGCCATCGCCACAGTCACGGGAGCAGATGCGCAGATTCGCAATATCACCACGGGAAGCTACTGGGGTGGGTCTGTTGCAGTTTCTAGCGGTCAAGTCATCCAGTTGCGCATGACCTCCCCTGCCGCCAACGCCCAAACCAACACAGCCACTGTCACCATCGGTAACGCGGTCAGTACGTGGGAAATCAGCACGCCTTATCCACCTCCGACTCCAACGCTGACAGGATATCCGGTCGGCACTTCAACAACGTCGACTTTGAATGTGACTGTCTCTGGGTTCCGTGTGACTCAGTATAAAAAGGCGATCATCACTTCCGGCACTTGTGCTGCTGCAACATACTCGGCGGCTTACAACACTTCCACCAACATCACCGACAATATTTCGGCTTTGCCAAATGGACCGGTGACGTTGTGTGTGCTTGGTGGTGATGCCACAAACTTATTCCAGGCGGCGGCCGATGCGGTTTCTGTCACGTGGACTAAGGATTCCATTTCTGCTGTTAACATCACCAGCACAAGAATGAATCGGGTTCAGGAGGGTTCGGGCCCCCGAACAATCAATGTCAGCCTGACTCCGGCAAAAAGCTATGATGTGACCACCTATTACAAGGTCACCGGGGATGCCGTGAATCCGGACCACCATGACCTGAGCTCAGGTTTTATCACTTTCCCGGCGGGCTCCACGACCGCCACAATCACTGTCAACTTCCCGGACAACAGCCTGGTGGAAGGCGAAAAATTATTGAATCTGCACTTCACCCACACCGATTCGCCACTGGCGACAATGGGCGACAACTATCAGACACAGTACTTTATTGCGGATGATGAAAAGAATCTGAAAGCCTCCCAGCTTTCCATGGCCCGCGGCCACCAGTGCGCGATCATGGAAGACTCGTCCCTTCGATGCTGGGGTACAAACATGTACCGCCAGATTGATGGTTCGGTGAGCGACTTCAAGGCTTCTCCGTTCGTCATCAACATTGCAGGTGTGACTGGCTACCGAAGTGTTTCAACCGGTGAATTCCACACTTGCACCGTCACTCTGGACAACCGCCTGTTCTGCTGGGGTAACAGCAGCGACGGTCAAGCTGGCGGCGGAACCACGGGGAATCAATGGTCGCCACTGCACGTGGACAACACGACGACGTATCTTTCCGTCACATCCGGAGACTATCACTCTTGCGCCATCACGACGGCCAACAAGCTGAAGTGCTGGGGCAAAAACGACTATGGCCAGTTGGGTGTGAATGATACCACCCTACGCACGTCACCGACTGACGTGGACAATGCCAACTCTTACAAATTTGTCCATGCCGGCTCCCGCTCCACCTGCGCTATTCGCAGTGACGACAAGCTGTTCTGCTGGGGCAGCAACGTTAACTATCAACTGGGTGATGGGTCAGCAACAGCCCGTGGAGTTCCGACGGCCATTGACGCCGCCGAATCCTACAAGTCCGTGGCTATCGGATCAAAACATGCCTGCGGTATCACTCTGACCAACAATCTGAAGTGCTGGGGTACGAACAACTATGGTCAGGTTGGTGACAATGGTGTCACAACAAGGACAACTCCGGTTTCCGTCTCGGGCTCAGAGGTTTACAAAACTGTTTCCGTGAATGATGACGGTAATATCGCAACAGCCCGTGGTTTCACCTGTGCCATCACATCCAATGATGTTTTGCAATGCTGGGGCGTCAATTCACTGATACAGCTGGGGAACGGAACTTCCAACATGCAGTACGTCCCGGCCACATCGGATGCGGGTACAACCTATGCAGCAATTCAGACCTCTGGGTCCCGTGCCTGCGGCATCACACTGACCGGCGCCTTGAAGTGCTGGGGGAATCTGCTGGGCGACACCTCCCCACAAAGTTCCTACAGCTATGGAAGTGGTAATGCCCGCCATCAGTATGCAGAGAAAATGACCAAAGCGTCCGAGTGGACCTTTGACACGCTTTCCGTCTTTGGCGCTGATGCCATTGACGACCACTATTCAGGAACTTGTGGAATATCCTCCAACAAACTTTACTGCTGGGGCTCGATGAAAGCGACGGAAGGTCCTTTTGGTGACGGCTCTCAAACCGATGCACGTCGCCCAGCCCCGGTGATGATTGATCCAAGCACGAATTACAGCTACATCCACACCCGCAGATCTCATGACTTCTGCGCCATCACCAGTGCGGGACAGATGAAGTGCTGGGGTATCAACAACTACGGCGAACTGGGCGAAGCCTCAGCCGTCAGTGCAACTGTTCATACTCCGACCGTGGCAGACAGCACCACCACCTATACGAAAGTGGTTTCATTTAATCATGCGACCTGCGGCATCACCACCACTGGAGTCCTGAAATGCGCCGGCAACAATGACAACGGCCGCCTGGGACTGGGAGACACCACGGCCCGCACCGGATTCACTGTCGTCGACAGTGGCGTCAGCTATAGCGACGTCGAAATGGGTATGTCTCACACCTGTGGTCGAACAACCGCGGGCGTATTGAAGTGCTGGGGTAGTAACACTCAGGGCCAGATCGCCAAAGCCAGCGGCACCTCTGCCTATTATCTTCCAGATGTGGTGGATTCTGGCGTCACTTATACGAAGATCGCCACGGGGTCTTTCAACAGCTGCGGCATCACCTCTGCCAACAAGCTGAAATGCTGGGGAGCCAACTTCCTTGGGCAACTGGGGGATGGAACAAGCGCAAGCCGTTACACCCCGACTGCGATTGATGCTTCGGCTGATTATTCGGATATTTCCATGGCGTCGGGCCATACTTGCGGCATCACCGCCGGACAAATCAAATGCTGGGGTAATGCGACCTATTCCGGACTGGCAGCGCCCCAATATACGGGAGGCCACACGGTCTATATGAGCCCAATGGTGGTGGATGGCGCCAACACATACACCAAAGTGTGGGCTGCGAACTCGTCCACGTGCGCTAAAGCCACGTCTGGCGAAGTGCGCTGCGTGGGTCGCGCTTACGGCGGAAACTTCGGCTATGTAGATTCTGCCGTTTTGATGACTATCGGCAGCGGAATTACCAAGATCATCTACACGCCAACATTCATACACAAGTGGCAAGGCTATTGACCTGACTTGTGAACGTGGCAGAATTTCATACATGATTAACCATGAAGTTCTGCCCAATTACCGTTCCTATGAAACCCCACAATTCAAAATCGAGACTTTAAAAATCGAAAGCTCGATTCTGAGATCAAACCCGCTGCAGGATCCAGCCACCCGCTTCAACCCGGTGCTGGTCCCACATGTGCCAGGTCCGTGGCCAGTGGTGGTGATTTTAAGCGGCTTTACCAGCAACGCCCCTTTTAACTTCAATGGCAAATTCAACGAAAAGAACCCGGTGCAAATCATCAATGAAGCTGCGGCCCGTGGTGAAGCTCCGCAGGCGCTCTATGTCTTTGTCGATGCCCTGACCACTTGGGGCGGATCCCAGTTCATCAATTCCAGCGCGGTGGGAAATTACGAAGATTATATTATGCAGGAGCTGATCCCGGCAGTGAAAAAGCACTTCACGGTTTCTGACCAAAAGTCAGACTGGTGTGTGACTGGTGGATCCAGCGGCGGCTATGGTGCCCTTCACCTGGGATCTAAGTATCCCGAGGTCTTTGGTGTGATTGCGGCGATTGCTCCGGACTCTTTCTTTGAAGCCAGCCTGCTTTCAGAATTCTACCAGACGGCCCCTCTGTGGGAAAAATATCAGTCAGGACTGAAAGCCCTGGAAGAACTGCGCAATGGCAGACTGACAAAGATGCGCAACTGGCACACACTTTTAAATGCTTTCGGCATGGCGGCTTGTTATGCACCGAAGGGCGAGCATGGCGACTTCCACTTCCCGCTAGAAAAAGACGGCACAAAAAACTCTGCCGTGTGGAAAACGATTCTGGAAAAAGATCCGCTGCACTTTTTGCCGCAGCGCTTGAGTGCTTTGAAAAACTCTGCGGTCTATCTGGATGTCGGCAACAAAGACAACTTCCATCTGCAGTATGGATGTCGGCAGATTTCTGAACTGTTCAAAAAAAATAGCATCACTCACGATTATATTGAATTCGATGGGAACCATTTTGATATTGGTGAAAGACGAATTGAAGTTTGGCGCTGGCTCTCCACCCAATGGCGGAGATAAGAAAAGCACTGAGTGTCAATTCATCGGAGCCCTTGATTTTTAGTCTCTCCTCTTCCAACGTTGTACTTTAAGAGATGATGTTGGAAGTGAGTGATATTATGCACCCTGAAAGAGTTAAACACAGCGAACTAAGCAAAAAAATCATGACCGCCCAAGAGGCGGCCGCCTTCATCAAAGATGGAATGGTCGTCGGCGCCAGCGGCTTCACCAAAGGTGGCGACAGCAAAGTCGTGCTGAAAGCTCTGGCACAGCGAGCCTCTGTAGATCCACTGAAAATCACACTGATGACCGGAGCTTCCCTGGGCCACGGCATTGACGGCCGCCTGGCCGAAGCCAAAGCGCTTTCGCGCCGACTGCCTTTTCAGGCCGATCCCATTCTCAGAAACAGCATTAACTCCGGCGAGGTTATGTTCGTCGATCAGCACTTGGGTGAAACTGCCGACTTACTGGCAAACGGCTTCCTGCCTCCGGTGGATATTGCCGTGCTGGAGGTGGCGCAGGTTCTGGAAAATGGTCACGTCCTGCCCACAACCTCCGTTGGCAACAATCTGGCTTATGCCCAGCACGCCAAACACATCATACTGGAAGTCAACGTCACGATCCCACTTGAAATTCGTGGCTTCCACGACATTTTCTATACCGGCCTTTCCCCGCACCGCTCGATCATTCCGGTGACGGATGCCGGATCGATCATCGGCACTGATACCATGCCAATGGATCCTGAAAAAGTGATCGGCATTGTCTTTTCTGATGCCAAAGACAGCCCGGCAGAACTGGTCGCACCCGACACAAAAACCAGCGCCATTGCCGGTCACCTCATGGATTTCTTCAATCACGAAATCAAAATGGGCCGCATGACTCCGTCCCTGCACCCGCTTCAGGCCGGCATCGGCAAAGTGGCCAACGCGGTTTTAAGCGGCTTTGTTCACGGGCAGTTTGAAAATCTGACGATGTATTCGGAAGTCCTGCAAGACAGCACCTTTGAACTGATTGATTCTGGCAAAATGACTTTTGCTTCAGCCTGCTCTTTGGCGGTTTCGCAAAGCTGCTATGAAAAGTTTTTTGCCAATCTGGAAAAGTACCGTGGCAAAATTCTGCTCAGACCACAGAACATCAGTAACGCGGCCGAAGTCATCCGCCGTCTGGGGCTGATCGCAATCAACACCGCCATCGAATTTGATATCTATGGCAACGTCAACTCGACCCATATTGCCGGATCAAAAATGATGAATGGGATTGGTGGTTCCGGGGACTTTGCCCGAAACTCTTACATGAGTATTTTTGTGACTCAGGCGGCTTCCAAGAACAACACCATTTCACACGTGGTGCCGATGGCTTCGCACGTGGACAGCAATGAGCACGACGTCGACATTCTTGTCACAGATCAGGGATTGGCGGATTTGCGTGGACTGGCGCCGCGTGAGCGCGCCAAGGTCATCATTCAAAACTGCTGTCATCCCGAGTTCCGGGATGCTTTGAATGAGTACTATCAAGAAGCCCTGGCTCGTGGCGGTCAGACCCCTCACGTGCTAAGCAAAGCCCTGTCCTGGCATCAGAAGCTGCAGGACACAGGCAGCATGAAATAAACTATACTTCCAGCAACAACGTCACCGGGCCGTCATTCAGCAGACTGACCTTCATGTCGGCCCCGAATATACCGCCTTGGGTTTTTACGCCTTGAGATTCGCTGAGCACCAGAGCCTTTTCATAAAGTTCTTTGGCGCGATCCGGAAGTTCTGCTCCGATGAAGCTGGGACGATTGCCTTTGGAGGCATCCCCCAGCAAAGTGAACTGCGACACGATCAGGTGCTGCCCGCCCACGTCTTTCAGGGACAGGTTCATCTTCCCGGTTTCATCCGGGAATATTCTTAAAGCAAGGATCTTGGTCATCAGCTTTTGCAGTTGTTCTTCACTGTCGCCCTTGGCAACCCCCAACAACGTCAAATAGCCTTTATCGATGGAGGAAACCAACTTTCCATCCACAACAACGGAGGCATTCTGAACTCTTTGCACTACGGCTTTCATAGGGGCTCCTGATAAATCAGATTCTAAAAAAACAAAACCCACATTCTTCAACGTGGGTTTTATTGAACAAATTGTATCAGCTTACTGGTTCGACGCAGCGCTTCGGAAAAACTGCCGGGGGCCCTCCTGCGGAGGGTACGGCAGAGGTACCTTTTACTCTTCGTCGTCTTCTTCGACCTCTTCAAGCTCAGCAAGTTCTTTGGTGTCTTGCTTGGACTTGTTCGGGTGAAGTTTCTGGTATTCTTTGATCTTGAGCGGGTCTGGACCCAGCATCAGGAACATGTTCTTACCTTCCATCTTCGGCTGAGATTCAACCAGCGCCAGATCATCAACGAAAGCGATGCACTTTTTCATCACGTCCATACCCAATTCCTGGTGGGCCATTTCACGACCCATGAAACGCAAGGAAACCTTCACCTTGTCGCCTTCCAGAAGGAAGCGGCGGGCGTGGTTCATCTTGGTTTCAAAGTCATGCTGATCCGTGCGAGGACGCATCTGGATTTCTTTGATTGTCACAACAGTCTGTTTTTTACGAGCCGCAGTGGCTTTTTTCTTATTCTCGTACTTCCACTTGCCGTAATCCATGATTTTACAAGTGGGAGGAGTTGCTGTTGGAGCAATCTCAAGAAGATCGAGGCCTCTATCTTCAGCAATGCGTAACGCCTCAGGAACTGTCATCACGCCCAGCATGTTACCTTCATCATCGATAACACGGATCTGTTGCGCGCGAATCTCGCGGTTGACTCTCAATGAGTCTTTAGAGTCTTTTTTGTTGCGATCAAAGCGACCGCCACCTCTAAAATTACCTTCAAACTTGCTAATGGTAAACCTCCACTGGCTTACACTCCGGCTTCGCCGGAGTAATTTAAGTTAAATTCTAGCGTCGCTTAAGTGCGCCGTCTAGTTTGTCGTTGCAGACTTCGCAAGAGAGCTCTGCAAACTTCTTGTTTTAATATCTGTCGTAATCAAATTCATCACCTGATCCACAGTCAGACCTTTGTGTTCTGAACCGTCTCTCAAACGCAATGAAACCGTTCTGGATTCAGCCTCTTTATCCCCCACAATAATCATGTATGGAATCTTCTGAAGCTGCGCCTCACGGATTTTATAATTCAACTTCTCGTTACGGCGGTCAAACTCAACGCGAACACTGTGTCCTTTCAAAGAGTTTTGCAACTCTTCGCAGAACGAGTTCACACGGTCCGTCACATTCAGGATCGCCACTTGCACTGGCATCATCCACGGTGGCAGGTGACCTGCCGTGTGCTCCAGGTAAACGCCGATAAAGCGCTCCAAAGAGCCCAGGATCGCACGATGAAGCATCACTGGACGGTGCTCCTTGTTGTCCTCGCCCGTGTATTTCAAATCAAACGCCTGCGGAAGATTTGGATCCACTTGAAGTGTACCCAACTGCCAAGGACGATTCAATGCATCGACGAACATGATATCCAACTTAGGTCCATAGAAGGCCCCGTCCCCTGGATTCAGCTCAAATGGCAAATTCAGGGATTTCAAGGCTTCCGCCAAGGCGCCCTCTGCCATATCCCAGTATTCCTCACTGCCCATACGGTTGTCCGGACGAGTGGAAAGGAAGATCTTGTAATTGCCCATGCCCAGCTTGTCGTAAACACGATTCAGCAGGTTCATGAACTTGGCGATTTCTTCCTGCAACTGATCCATGCGGCAGAAGATGTGCGCGTCGTCCTGACAGAACGTACGCACACGAGTCAAACCGTGCATGGCACCCGATTTTTCATAACGGTGCAAACGACCAAAGTCCGCCATTTTGATAGGCAGATCACGGTAAGAATACTTCTCAGAGTTATAAAGCAAGCAGTGAGAAGGACAGTTCATTGGTTTGGAAGCAAAATCACGCTCATCCACTTTGGTGAAGAACATGTTTTCTTTGTAGTTCTGATAGTGACCGGACGTATGGAACAGGTTCACGTCAAAGATCTGCGGCGTGATCACTTCCTGGTAACCTGTTTCGAAGTACAGCTCACGCAGATAAGTCTGCAAAGAGTTGTAAACCGTCGCACCCTTGCCCGTGAAGAATGGAGAACCCGGAGCCAGTTCGTTGAAATAGAACATGCCCAGTTCTTTACCCAGTTTACGGTGGTCGCGTTTTTTGGCTTCTTCGATATTGTGAAGATATGTTTCCAGATCTTTCTTGTCGTTGAACGCTGTCGCATACACGCGCTGAAGCTGGGCGTTTTTCTCGTCGCCTCTCCAGTAAGCCCCCGCCACGCTCAAAAGTTTGAACGCTTTGATCTGGCCTGTGGATTGGATATGAGGACCGCGGCACAGATCAAACCAGCTGGTGCCGTTAAAGTAGATGCCAACAGTGGTCTCGCCTTTTTTAGCCAGGTCCTCGATCAACTCAACTTTAAAGCGTTCGTTCATGCCCTTGAAGGTCTCGATCGCTTTTTGAATCGGCCAGTCTTCACGATGAATTGGCAGATCCTTGGATACGATCTCAGACATCTTCTTTTCGATTTTCTCGAAGTGCTCTTCCGTGAAGGCAAACGGAGAATCAAAATCGTAATAGAAACCATTGTCGATCACCGGACCGATAGTCACTTTCACTTCAGGCCAGATGTCCTGAATCGCCTGGGCCATGATATGCGCGCAGGAGTGACGAACAACCTCAACTGATTCAGGAGATTTTGTGGTGACCAGGGCCACCTTCGTTTGATCTTTCAAAACGGTGCGAAGATCAGAGATTTCAGTTGATCCGTTCAGTTTTGCACCCAGAGTTTCTTTGGCCAAGCGAGGGCCAATGGACATCGCCACTTCCAGCGCTGTCGGTTCATGGTCAAAAACCTTCGTAGAGTTATCCGGCAAAATAATTGTAATTTGTGACATTAGCATGCTTGCACTCCGGCTTGGCCGGAGTCAGAAAGGGTCGTCGCAGAATGCGCCGTACTGGTTTGAAAATGTGATGAATAATTATGCATTTGCATCACATTAGTAGTAATCCCCCACCCTCAAGGGGTCAAGCACTCACCGCAAGAAATTGCACACCAATAATCTGCTCACCTTCTGGGGAACTGGCGACCCAGCGGACCTGAGATTCCACTGACACCCAGACGCCATGCTGGTTCTTGTACATCAGGCTGATAAAGTCCTTTTTCTGGACCTGCTCCTGCCCCAGGGAGATCTGTGCCCCGCCTTGGGAAAAGTCCACCATGTGCCCTTCACGCAGAAACTGAACCCAGGCCCCGGTCGGCGAACTTTCCGCCATCACGGACTTCTTTAACATCACCGGAGAACTGACAGCCATGCGATCCTGTTTGCGGCTCTTTAAGCTCTCTCCATTTAGGCGACGCGTCACGAGCTGTTCTATTCTTTCGCGCTCAGACTCCCGCAGAACAAGGATGTCCGGGCGATTCAGAATAAGTTGATGTACAGAGTTTTCAATATGTTGAGCGATAAAAATAAACGACGCCTTTACCTGGGAATGACTCCAGCTCAAGAAGGCCTGAACCGCGCGCAGACTGAGGTTTTCGGTGCGAATGATCACGTGAAGATCCCCTTTAGAAGATTGAAGTGTTTCCTTAAGTTCAGCCGCACTTCGCGACCGATACCAGCGCACGCCCCGCAGTCTTTGCAGATACAAAGGCAAATGCTGGCTCGAACTGAGATAAATAAGGTCCTTAAAACGCTCATTGGGCATGAAGGACTTCATTGCAAAACGGAAGCCCGCGGATCAAACGCGTCTATATTTGAGATCACCGTATAGCACGTGGACAGTCGTATAGAATGCTTTAAACAACATTGTTAAATTACTGATTTACCTGAATTAAAATACAAATAACTATCTTTGAACAATACTCATGAAATTCAACAATCTATTAAAGGAGACCTCAATGAAATCAGTTTTTATGGCAAGCGTGGCATTTCTGGCTATGACGTCCCTGGCAACCGCCGAAGAAAGCATGACCGACAAGGCCGCAACAAAAATGGAAAAAGCCGGCGACAAGACCAAGGAAGTCTATAAAGACGCCGAAGTCGGAACCAAAAAAGCCGCCCGCAAAGCCAAAAGAACAGCCAAGCAAGGCATGAATCGAATTGAGGAAGCCACATGCATGGAAGGTGATATGAAGTGCGCCGCAAGAAAAGCCGGCAATCGCATGGAGGAAGGCAAAGATGCCGCCGTCGATGCCGCAAAGGATGCTTCAGACACAATGAAAAAGTAACCCTTCAGCGTAAACCCCTAAAAAACAAAACGACCGGCCTGAAATCGGTCGTTTTATAATTTAAATCCTTCAAAACAGCACTTACCTGCACTGCTGGGCGACTTGCCTCAACTCTGACATCTCGTCACAGTCAAAGCGCGACAGCCGCGAGCACACATAGTCGATGCAGGAAATATCCACCAACCCCCGGCACAACCCCGCCACCTCAAAGACCTCGACCTTTTCATCACAGGAAAAACGCGACATGCGACTGCACAAGCTGGTCACACAAGGCCCACTGACATTGCGACAAGCCCGGGTGACTTCATACATATCGTCCTTGTCGTCACATTCAAAGCGGCTAAGCTGCTTGCACACAGCCTCTACACAACGCCCGGGAAAACCTCCCCCTCCACCACCACCGTCCGGAGGACAATTCGGAGGCCGGTTCGGTGGCGGATTGCCAGGGTTGTTAGGAGAATCCGGCGGATATTCCTCAGGCGGCAAAGGCCTTGGAGGATTCCCCAAGATAGAGACCCAAAGGTCTTTGGCAGCATAAAACTGATCCACCAACTGCTGAGTTTTGTCGGCAACATTCACCGGCACCGCCAGCGAATCCACCGTCGTTAAGAGCAACAAGATCACAAGCACAGAGAGCAAGTTTCTCATACGTCCTCCACACAGCCCAAGGATGTGCCAATGGAAAACAGAAACAACTAAAGACGCCAAATAAGGCCAAAATACAGGTCCAGAACCCCACCAATGACACACCGTAGACGTAAAAAATCACCAGGCACCTTTTAAAGATACCCCTCCCTCCGCCAACGGGCGACCAGCGGCGCCAGCACGCTGTAGCTATTCGGGCCGGGCGCCTTTCGCCAAAGGCGAAACAGCCAAACGTCTTCGAGGCGGCGATGAAACACCCGGTGCTGAATAAGAGCCAGGAGGCTGGCGGAGTGGGGGCCTTGGTCCTCAAAACCGAGTTCCGCAGCACCCGAAAAACCTGCCGTAGTAATCAGAAGAGTAAATAGAATAAAAAAAGGGAGCCAAGATAGGCTCCCTTTGTGCGAGGACTGTCTGAGCGTTTTGAGGGCCATGGCCCCCACTCCGTCAGCCGACCACGTGCTACTTAGTAAGCAACGTGGTGGTTCAGCGCTTCGTGCATTCTTGGGTCTTTCAACGGAACCAAAGAGTGCTTAGACCAGAAGGACATGATTGTCAGAAGGAACGCACCCGCGAAACCAGCGAAGATGCCGATTTCCCAGAATCCGAAGGTCACGTGACCGTCGAAGAAGTTCGGGTAAACCATCCAGTAGATGTCCACGTATTGCATTACCAATACCAAGACAGAGATCAACAACACGTTGTTGTCGTTGCGTTTCATTCCACGAGGCAAAAGTGCCAGGAACGGAACCACGAAACGGAAGATCAGAAGAGCCATGGAGATGCTCATCCAGCCGCCTTGAGCACGCGCGATGTAGTACTCAGTTTCCTCAGGGATGTTAGCGTACCAGATCAACATGAACTGAGAGAACGCAATGTAAGCCCAGAAAATGGAGAAACCTTTAAGGTATTTCACCACGTCGTGCTGGTGCTCTTCAGTCACATAACCTTTAACCAAACCAGAGCGTCTCATCAAAACGATAACGATCGCCAGGAATGCCATGCCCGCCTGGAACATACCAGAGAAGCCATAGATACCAAAGATGGTGGAATACCAAGTTGGCAGCAAGGACATCAACAGATCCACGCAGAACAAAGAGAACATCAAAGCGTAGAACACGATGAAACCAACAGACGGAGCCACAGACTTCGTCGTCAAAGACTCGTCACCGGACTTGTCCTGTTTCAAAGAGTTGCCCACGATCACATGACGGAAGATCATGCAGCCGACCGCAAAGATGAACAGACGAATCACGAAGCCACCCATGTTCAGGTAGCCGGTTTTCGCCGCGATCACCGGATTTGCAGCCACCACCTCTGGGTTCGCCCAAGGGTAAAGGTGCTTGAAACCAACCAACAGAACCAAACCACCGATTAGAATCGCCGGAAGGAAGGACGTAGTTGCTTCAGCATAACGACGGATGGACACGGACCAGCCGGCTTTAGCCACGTTGTTGATAACGATCCAGAACAAACCACTCAAGGCCAGGCAAGAGAAGTAGAAATAGGACACCAGATAAGAAGTCCACAATCTGTCCTGATTTTTCATAAGACCGATCACGAAAGTCAAAAGACCGATCGCGATCAGGGCGAAGCTCAGCGTTTTCAATTTCGCTGGAGCTTCAAATTTCGATACATGCAGATTCACATGATGATTGCTTGCGCCCATTTACAACCTACTTAGCTTCTTGCTTCTCTAGGAAGCGGATATAGTTAACAACCTGCCAGCGGTACTGCTGAGGAATGTGGGAAGCATAAGGACCCATCACACCCTGACCCACTGTGATCACATGATAAAGGTGACCATCGGTCCAGCCTTTAACCTTGTCGCTCACAACTGCAGGCGGCTTCAAAGCCATTTTTGCAGAGATGGTGGACTTCGCAGCCTCACCGCCTTCACCTTTGTAACCATGACAAAGAGCACAGTTGGTCTCGTAGAATTTCTGACCTACGATCAAAGTCTCTTCGTCCATTTTACCAGCCAGTGGATTTTTCAGATTCTTGGAAGCTGCTTCCACGTCGGTAGCATACTGGTACGGTTCAAAACCAACCGGAGCTGTCCCTTCCGGAGGAACACGCATACCACGGTGATGAGGAGCATCCGCATCGTAGGACTGAGCCTTCACGGCCGGAGTCACCATCATATCCTGGATCAATTCCACATTCGGCTTGTTGCCACGAGGACCGCAGCTGGACAACGCCAGAACAGCCAATCCCGCTGCTGCAACACCCATTGAAATATTCACGATGTTTCTCATCTTACTAGTACTCCGTCTTCTTCACTTCAGTTGCGCCAAGCTCTTTGAACATAGATTCAATTTTAGCTTCGTCGTAACCGTTGTCATTGTGCGGGATAAAGATAGCGAACTTGTGGCAGCTTAGATCCGGATCGATCACCGGTGGATCCATGCGCGGGATACCGCAGGCATAGAACAAAGCCCCTACTGAAGAAAGCGCCGACAACAAAATCGTCAATTCGAACATGATAGGTACAAACGCAGGCAAGCTGAAGAACGGCTTACCACCCACGTTCACCGCCCAGTTCACAGCAGATGTCCAGTAAGTCAATGCAAGACCACCAGCCAAACCAGCCAGACCCATAGTGAATGCCACGTAAGGAATCCAGGAGCGTTTGATACCCGCTGCTTCTTCCATTCCGTGAATAGGATAAGCAGAGATCGCTTCAAACTTCGTGAAACCGGACTCACGCACTTTGCGGGTCGCTTTCAGAATTTGAGCCTCTTCCAACCAGATACCAGCAATACCTTTTGTATATTTAGCCGCCATTAGTGGTGCCCTCCTTTATCATCGTAACCCACATGCAATACGGGCTTCACTTCCGCGATAGAAACCGCAGGGAACAGACGCAAATACAACAAGAACAGCGTCAGGAACATACCGAAGGATCCAACCAGAACCCCGGTATCGAACCAAGACCAAGCATACATGCCCCAGGAAGAAGGCAGGAAGTCTCTGTGCAAAGAAGTCACAGTGATCACGAAACGCTCGAACCACATACCGATGTTCACCAGGATGGACACTACGAACATCACCGGTATGGAACGACGGAATCTGCGGAACCAGAACAACTGAGGGAAGATGGTATTACAAGACACCATGATCCAGTAAGACCAGCCGTAAGGACCGAACGCACGGTTGATGAACACGAAGCGCTCGTATTGGTTGCCAGAGTACCATGCAATGAAGAACTCAGACGCATAAGCGTAACCAACCAGCAT
Source organism: Bdellovibrio bacteriovorus HD100 (assembly GCF_000196175.1). Classification (NCBI taxonomy): domain Bacteria; kingdom Pseudomonadati; phylum Bdellovibrionota; class Bdellovibrionia; order Bdellovibrionales; family Pseudobdellovibrionaceae; genus Bdellovibrio; species Bdellovibrio bacteriovorus. The sequence goes on along the minus strand of NC_005363.1, from coordinate 1,542,356 downwards.
ACCTGTGGTCATGATGATCTTATTCATCACTTCCATATGATCCAAAGTGACGTAGTTCTTGAACTCAGGGAATCCAATACGAACCAAAGTCATCAGAGTCACAACCATCGCGAAACCGGAGAAGATCGCACCGGCAACGAAGTATGGAGGGAAGATCGTGGTGTGCCAACCTGGCAAGTTAGAAACCGCGAAGTCGAAGGATACGATCGTGTGAACGGACAAAACCAGCGGAGTGGAAAGACCTGCCAGAAGCAAGTAAACCATTTCGTAGTGAGACCAGTTCTTCGCAGTACCTCTCCAACCCAAAGACAACGCACCGTAAACGGTACGGCGAAGTTTGTTTTTCGCACGGTCTTTGATAGTTGCAAAGTCAGGAACCAAACCGATGTACCAGAACACCATGGAAACTGTCGCGTAAGTGGATACCGCGAAAACGTCCCAAAGAAGCGGAGAACGGAAGTTCACCCACAATGGACCACGTTGATTCGGGTACGGGAACAACCAGTAATCCAACCAAGGACGACCGGTGTGCAACAGCGGGAACAGACCCGCGGTCATAACCGCGAAGACGGTCATCGCCTCTGCGGTACGAGCTACGGAAGTTCTCCACTTTTGACGGAACAGGAACAGAACCGCGGAAATCAGAGTACCGGCGTGACCGATACCGATCCAGAATACGAATGTAACGATCATCGTACCCCAGAACACCGGGCTGTTCACACCCAGAAGACCGATACCCACACCCACCACGGATGCCAGGATACCGATATAGAACAGAAGCAACGTCTTCGCACCCAGGAACATCCCCACCCAACCTTTGGATGGGAAGCGTTCCACCGGAGCGCAGATGTCGTCAGTAACATCTTTCAAAGTTTTATTGCCAAGGACTAATGGGCTACGCTTCATCATGAGTGCTCACCTTGTTTTGCAGTACCGTGACCTTTTTGATCACCAGTTGATTCTTTATCATTGTTACGGATCTTGGAAAGATAGCGAACGGACGGAGCCGCATGCCACTCTTCAAGAAGTGCGTAACCACGTTCTTCAGTTTTGAAGATTTTGGCTACCGCACTGTTTGGATCGTTCAGGTCGCCGAATACGATACCGCCTGCAGGACATGCAGTCTGACACGCAACCTTAACATCCCCGTCTTTCAACTGACGTTTTTCATTGCGAGCCACTGTTTTGGCATCCTGGATTCTTTGAACGCAGAATGTACATTTCTCCATCACCCCGCGGGTACGAACACCCACAGAAGGATTCAGAGCCATGTGCATCGGCTTCTCGATCAGTTTCGCATAGTTGAACCAGTTGAAACGACGTACTTTGTACGGGCAGTTATTCGCGCAATAACGAGTACCAACGCAACGGTTGTAAACCATGTCGTTCAGACCCTCGTCAGAGTGAACCGTCGCCAGAACCGGACACACCGTTTCGCACGGAGCATTGTCACAGTGTTGGCACATCACCGGCTGGAAGACCGCTTCTGCGTTTTCCGGATTGCCGATGTAGTAACGGTCGATACGCAACCAGTGCATTTCACGACCTTCGATCACATAGCGCTTACCCACAACCGGGATGTTGTTCTCGGATTGACATGCAATCACGCAGGAAGAACAGCCTGTGCAGGAGTGAAGATCAACCGCCATGCCCCATTTGTGACCACTGTATTCGTGGCCGGACCAGATGGACCAAACGTGTGGGTGCGGGATGCCTGTGGATTTCTTTTTGTTGTAATCAGCCAATGTCGCTTCAACGGCGATCGTACGGCCTTCCATTGTGTGGTGACCTTGCGTGATCGCAAGTTCATACTTTTTGGAAGTTTTCTTGAAAGTCGCTGAAGAACCAGCGGCAACAGTTTTACCGTCTTTAGCAGTCACAAAGACAAAGGCGTTTTGACCGATGCCATTACCCACTTTACCAGCGCGCGTGCGACCGAAGCCGACAGCCACTGCCAAAACGTCATCATGCAGACCCGGCTGGATCAACACTGGAAGTTCCAGGGTTTTACCGCCCACAGTCAGTTCAACCACAGTCGCTTGTTTCAGGCCGTGCTTTTCAGCCGTCGCCAAAGAAACCATCACATAGTTGTCCCAAACTGCTTTGGTCACTGGATCTGGAAGCTCATGCAACCAGGAAACGTTCGCAAGCGATCCATCACCGTGTTGAGAAGTGGAATAAAGAGCCAGTTCAAAGCCTTCTTTTGCCGCTGCAGGTTTGATGGATGTGAATGCATCCACTTTGAAGGAACGAGAAGAAGAACCAGAGTTGATCTCCCCGACATAACCTTTTTGCAGAGCCGTCTGCCAGAAGTCCTCGAAGGACTGACCTTTTCCGTATTTAGGGAAGATGTCAGATTTCCAGAAGACGCGCAGGTAATCATAGAAGGTCTCGTAGTCACGAAGACGGGATGGACCCATGTTCGCAAGGTACGCCCAAGTCATCAATGACAACTGGAAGGAACGAGTGTCGTACATTGGACGGATGGACGGCTGGCAGATGCTGTAAACACCGGAAGCCAGTTCCATATCGCTCCAGGATTCCAACGCGTGGTTGTCCGGAGTGATGTAGTCAGCAAAGACGCCTGTTTCGTCGATACGGTCACCTGTGTAAACAACCAGGTCGACTTTTTTGATAGCCTCAGCAAAGCCCATGTCCGCGCCCAGAACGAAGCCTGGATTCACACGGTGGATGATCAAAGTTTTCACTTTGCCATCTTTCATGTCTTTGATCAAAGCAGCCATATCCGCCTGAGAAGCTTTGTCACCTTTGTTTCCACCGTTGTGGTCAACTGTCTTGCCGTCGTTACCCAGGATGGAGTTCAGGAAGTTCACTGCCACCTGAAGTTCTTTGGATTTTTCAGTCAGAGTGGTGATACCACCTGCAACCACCAGGGAAGTGCCCTGATTAGCCCAAAGATCTGCCGCCACTTTCGCGAACAAAGCAGGTTCCACATTCAGTTTTTTAGCCACGTCAGCAAACGGAGCCAAAGCCGCTTTCACCGCGCTGTTGCCAGCGTGAGAGGAAGCACCTTTCTTCACGATGATTTCGTGAAGAAGACCCATCACAACATCCAGTTGCTGGGAAGGCTTGATTTTCATGCGGATGTCCGCATTGGCGCCAGTCAAAGAGTAATTAGAATCGAAGGACACCAAACGGTTCATGTTTTTGATGTCTTTACGGCCTTCAACGAACTGATTCGTGAACGCTGTAGGAGAAATCCATGTACCCAGGAAGTCAGCGTCGATGGAAACGATCATTTTCGCTTTATCGAAGCGGAACGCCGGAACCACGTCGTCGCCGTAAGAGGCTTTTTGACCTTCACGAACGTCGTCATTGGAAAGAGCTTCCCAAACCACGTGTTTGGCTTTGAAACCTTGAGCGAAATCACCGATCACCGCGCGGGTTGCCGGAGAAGCCACGTTGCCGGAAAGGATGACAACGTCACCTTTTTTCAGCTGCTCAGCAACTTTTTTATCCAGGTCTTCCCACTTAACGTCGATAACCTGGCTGTTGGATTTCTTTTCGTTGAACAGGTTGCGCTGAGGACCTTTCAGTCTTTCAGGATCATACATGGACAACAAAGAAGCCTGGGAACGGATGCTCAAACCGCTGATGCTGAATGGATGACCAGGGTTTGCTTCAATTTTAATAGGACGGCCTTCACGTGTTTTAACCAAAACACCCAAAGCGTCAGAACCATCGAAGTAAGCAGAGGTATAGTAGTTCGCCATACCCAGAGTCACTTCTTCTGGTTGTTTATTGTAAGGAACGATTTTCTGAACCGGACGACGGATGCAACCTGCAGAAGCCATCGCAAGGGATGCACCCATCAGCTTCAGGAATTCACGGCGTGCCCAGCCGCCTTCATCGTCACTCTCACGCAATGGAGAGGACTGGAATTCAGTGGAAGCAATTTTGTTGAACTCTGGATCGTTGCTCCATTGTTCAAGACTGTTCCAGTATTTTGTGTCGCGCTCCACTTTCGGGCGAAGCGCTTTTTTCATTTCTAAATCGTGATCGTGATCATGATGTTCAGACATTTTACCAAACCCTTAGTAGTGGCAAGTTGAGCAGTTAAGTGGAGCTTTGTTCTCTGGCTGACGGTGACAGTTCACGCACCAACCCATAGAGAGATCAGAGAACTGTTGAACGGTTTTCATGGTCTCGATTGGACCGTGGCACGTCTGACAGTTCACGCCTTTGGCAATGTGGGCGTTGTGGTTGAAGTGAACGAAGTCCGGAAGCATGTGAACGCGAGTCCATTCAATGGAGTCCCCGTTATCATAAGCTTCACGCAGCTTTTGGATTGCCGGCTTGTCGGTGGCAACCTGCAAGTGACAGTTCATGCACGTTGAAAGCGCAGGAATGTTTGCGTGTTTTGTTCTCTCGATTTGATTGTGGCAGTACTGACACTGCATTTTGTGCGTACCCACATGTAGAGAGTGATCAAAAGGAATCGGCTGTTCTGGAGCGTATCCTTTATTATATCCCCAACCCGGCTGGAATTTACAGCCTGTCAGAAGTGTTGTAACCATGAGCGCGCCAATAAACGCCATTGCGCCCGCCGCTGTTCTTTTGAATACCCGATGCATAATCATCCTTCGCTAACTCATTACGATGTGGGCCAAAGACAAACGAATGCTGTCCTAATTTTAGTTTGCTCCTATTTAATGGTGGAAAAGTCCAGTTGTCCATATTCTTTTTGCAAGCATATTGAAAAAGAGAGAAACTCGGACCCGTCCGCTCAAAAAGTGTGCACACCAAATTTAAGACTCTTTCGTCGCCTTCTTCCCTCTGCCTTGTCTAATCACACTCACATAAACCACTAACAGCATGTGCGCTGCCACGAAAGCAGACACATACTCAACCCCACCAGCACCGAAGCCGTAGGAATGGAGCCCCGCGCCAAGTACGAAGTTCACTCCGTACCACGCCATGATCACCAACGAGAAAGTGATAACCGCTGTCACTACCATTCCGAAATGCTTCAACATGCCTGCGTAGCGCGCATGCAACACCGCCAGATAACCCAGCAGCGCGATCAAAGCCCAAGTTTCTTTTGGGTCCCAACCCCAGAAACGGCCCCAAGAGTAATCCGCCCAGATACCACCAAGGATGATCCCCGGAGCCAGGAACGCGACACCAATCTGCATAGCGCGATAGATGCTGGTGGTGATGGCTTTGATCTGCGCCTGGTGCTTTTCTTCCCCACGCAGATAATAGATCAATCCCAAATCACCCAACCCGAACGCCAGGAAGAAGGCCGCATAACTGATAGTGATTGTCATCACGTGGATCGTCAGCCAGTAGTTGCTGCGCAAAACCGGCTCCAGCGGCTGCAAGGAAGGATCCAAAACTGCCGGCGCAAAGTCCGCGATCACCAGACCAAAGGCAGCCACCAAAGTCCCGGCCACCAGAATCAACCGGTACTTGTAAATGATTTCCAAAATCGCCGCAAACAACACAGTTCCCCAGGCAACCCAGACAACTGTTTCATACATATTGGATACCGGCGCACGGTCCATGATGTACATGCGCAAACCAAATCCATAAGTGTTCAGCGCAAAACCAATGCCCAACAGCACCCACGCCGCCGTCATCAGGGACTCTTTGCTCAAAGCCCACACCAGCAACAACACAAGGAATGCCAGGAAATAGAACACATACGCCCAACGGAACGGATGGAAGGAGTTATAGTGAACCTCTGCCGTGATTTTACCACCCAGGCTGTACAATGCCGGATTTTCCGCCTGCGCCGCCGTTTCAAAGGCCGCCACGGCTTCATCCAGAGCTTTGCCGGAAACAGAAGAGTCCCCTTTTTCCGCGATCACACCCAGATAAGTCACAAAGGCTTTGGTCACATCCAGGAATTTCGCCTGAAGATGCTCTGGCAAATCCGCCACCGCCAGCCACGTGTCCCCTTCTTTAGGAGGAGCGACCTTCAGCATACGGCCGGCTGCGATTTCCTGAAATACAAAGAACTGGTTTTCCAAACGCTGCAAAGCCTGGAAGTACGGATCCAGCTTTTCTTTGGTTTCACGCTTGGCCTGAAGTTCCTGACGAAGCAGGGTGAATCTTTCGTTGGCAAAAAGCTCTTCACCGTTGAAATAGCGCTGGTCTTTCGGAAGATTCATCGCCTGCAGAACCTGGTGGTTGCGCACTTCAAAGATTTTTTTGCCTTCCCACGCCTGCGGAGACAGCATCCAGGTCAAAACGATTTCGGTGGCATTGCGGCCCTCGAATTTGGTTTTGCCATAGACGATTTCCAGCATTTCTTTGGCAAAGCTGTCGTAAGGCTTGATACGACCGCCGTCCTGAACCGGCATGGATTTCAGCAGATCACCGGGCTTGGCCACAGCGGCACAAGTCACCAACAATGAAGCAATGATGAGAAATATTTTTTTCATGATTCTTTCGTCCCTGCTCCCGTTTTACGGGCAAGTTTGAAGTCCAGATGTTTAAACCACATTAACAGCACGATACCCAATGAAAGCACCAATGAGCCCAGATATTTCAGGAATCTTCCCGGGTCATGATTGATGGAGAAGATGGAGGCCACCGGACGCCCGTCTTCCTCCTGGAAGCTCGCCTGATAGATGGTCAAACCCTTATATTTCAAAGGCTCGTTCATCGAAATCAGATATTCGCCAAAGTCCGGAACTTCCACCAGACTTTCGTAGGCGGCCGCACGCATGGTTCCCTGATAGCGCGCCACCTCGAATTTTTTAAGCTTCAGGTTGAAACCCAGATCGATACGGCGGTTGCCGTAGGTCAGCAGATAGACTGAATTCGTGGTGAACAGCTTCACCATGTCATTCAGCAGAACCCAGTTTTCTTTACCATCAAAGATGATCTTCACTGCGGAAGTGGTCAGCGGGGTTGGACGGCTGGAATCCTGCAGATCCCAATCTTCACGCGCCGCCGGCAGGAAGCGCAGCACACGGAAATTCAGGGCCATTTTAAAGCCCGGATCAAACACGTCGCCCTCTTTCACAAAGCCTTTCTTCAAGGGCTTGTCAGAGTCTTTCTGGAAGACAACGTATTTCAAACCGTCTTTTTCCGGAGTCAGGAAGATTTCATTGGCACCACGAGGCTTTTCCGGAGCCGGACCCATAAAGATTTGTGCCGGACCGAAATTGTGACTGACCAGATTGCCTGGTTTTTTCTGAACCAGCCATTCGATCACATTCACGTTGTCATTCTGAAGCTGGAAGCGCAGGCCCGAACCGGCCTTCCCCACTTCGCCTTCGATCACCTTCTTTGAAGGAACAACGTATTTTTTGTAATCAACAATTCTGATTTCGCCTTCATACGCAGGAATGATGAAGGGCTTTTCGACAGTCGGCGGATTCTTGAAGAAGTCCACTTCTTGTTCCAGAGTTTTTGTGTAGCGGTCACCGTCAAAGGACGTGTACACGACGATGTCAGTTTCTGCGGTTTGCACGAAGTTGTTGGCTTCACCGATGCCCACACGCATGGATCCATCCAACCCCCACTTCCAGGTCAGAAGCGAGCCTGCCAGCAGAATGATAATCCCGATGTGAGCCAGAACGAAGGCGGCATGACGTTTTTTCCAAGGCCAACGATCCGCCATCACGGCGGTCAGATTGATCACCAACAGACCCATGATTCCGTACATGTACCAGGTGTCGTAAACCAGCTTTTTTGCCGCATAAGCATCATAGCGGGCTTCAACAAATGTCCCCACCGCAGTGATCACAGCCAGAGCCACGATGATGAAAACCGCGAGCTTCAAGGACGCCAATGGCTTGTTGATTCTTTTAAACAGGGATTTTTGGGGCGCAGAGGTCTTATCCAAAGCCGATCCTTATTGAGAGCTTATTAATTTTGGTATAGCTATCAATAGTTTAGATCGGCTTTTATGACCACGCTTTTTGCCTTTACGACGCCCTACATTATATGCAGCAAATTGTTGCGGACATAACTGACGGCGAACAACAGCTTCTCTTGAACCTTTTTCGCTTCTTCAGGTTTGAGCTTTTTGGTCTTTTCATCCATATACAATGAGCGGTTCAGCTCCACCTGAAGTGTATGTTGCTCGCGTTTAGGATCACCGTATTGCTCCGTGACGCGCCCGCCAAAATACGGCCAGTTGTAACCGACTTTGAATCCGGCAGAGGCATAGGCCGCAATCACCAGATCTTTAAAGCGCGGGTCACAGCTTTTGCCTTTGCTGTCGCTGACAACGATATCGGCTCTCAATTCGCCCGGATCGCGGTGCTCGCTGGTCCCCAAAGAGGGCATGCTGTGGGCATCAATGTGATAAGTTTTCTTGAAACCTTTTTCATGCAGGTCCGCATACAGCTTGCGAACGCCGGCATGGAAGGGCTCATAAACCAGCTTCACCAGTTCGTTGTGCGCATCCACCGACATTGGTTCTTTCATCAGCTGATGTTTGTAAGTCGTGATCACCCAGTGAAAGCCACGGTTGTGCATGCCGGCCGGGTTGCTGTTGCCGATAACGGACGTTGCGTCCACGTCTTCAGGCACCCGGTTCAAGTCGGCCGCATAACGATGCCATTCGGTTTTCACATAGGGAATGTGCAGCTTGTGCAAAGTCGGTTCATACAGAAAGTCGACAAAACGATCCACGTCGCACATCAAAACTTCCTCGGGCAAAGACTTCAACCACGGCGTTTGATCCGGAACTTTTTCACCGGAATGGGGGATCGTCACAATCAAGGGTACTTCATTTGCATTAACCATATCACTCTCACTTCTTGACCTGATAGACCTTAACCGTGACACTAAATACAAGAAGGGTCAAATCTATGACGAATGCTCCCAAAGCCAAAATTTATACGCGCACTGGCGACAAAGGCAGCACCCGCCTTGTGGACGGCTCCTGTGTTGAAAAATTCAATCCACGCGTCGAGGCCTACGGAACCGTGGACGAACTGAACAGCTATCTGGGTGTGGTGCGTTCGACTTTGGCCCCCTTCCCCGAGATGTCAGAACTCAATCATTCCCTGGAAAAGGTGCAAAACGAGCTTTTCAACATCGGCAGCCTGCTGGCCACCGAAAAAGATGAGGTCTTCAAACTTTTGCCGCCCATTACGGAAGAACAAATCCGCTATCTGGAGCTGCAAATTGACGAACTGACCACCACCCTGCCGGAGCTGCGCAACTTTATTCTGCCAGCCGGTCACCCGACGTCAGCGCACCTGCATGTGGCGCGCACACTGTGCCGCCGCAGCGAGCGTCGGTCTGCCGAAATTGCGGTTAAAGACGAGCGCTATTCCATGACTTTGCAGTATTTGAACCGACTGAGTGACTATCTGTTCGTGGCAGCCCGCTGGGCCAACATGAAACACGGAGTCGCAGACGTTCTTTGGAAGAAAACCTAGGAAAAAACTTAATGAGATTAGAGATCGCAAAACCTGAGGACTCCAAAGCCCTTGTTGAGTTTTACAAAAGCTTCCCCCTGAACGGCCCGGTTGAAATCCGCATTGATCGCGAAAGGGATTTTTTCGCGCCCTACTCCGTTCAATCCGACCAGCACCTGACTTACCAGCTTAAGACCGATGAAAACAAAATCGAGGGCATGGCCAGCTTCGTGGTTCGTGATGTGTGGCTGGATGGGAAAGTTTCCACCGTCGCCTTTGGCCGGGATTTGCGTATTTCTTCCAATCGCCGTGCGATTTTGGAATGGTCTCAGCACTTTTTACCGGTGATGAATGAAGTTTCCCAAACTCTGGGGAACAAGTATTTGTTCTCGGTGATGAGCATGGCGGATGTGCAGGCCTTGAATGCCTTTGTGCGTCCCCGTTCGATGAAGCGTCCTTTGCCGAACTATCATCTGTTCCGCCGCTTTAACATGGTGTCGGTCCACGGGCGACTGCCGTGGGCATCCAATCCGCTGCCCCATTTGCGCCTGCGCCGCGGAAGTGCTCAGAACGTGGATGCTTTGATTTACTATATCACGCAAAAGTCCCGTCAGCGCGATCTGGCCACGACGTGGGATGAAACCAGCTTTATGGAAAAACTCGAGCGCTGGAAGGGTTTGAAACTGGAAGATTTCATCATCGCTTTTGACAAGAATGAAAACATCGTGGGCTGTGTGGCCCCGTGGTCTGCCGGAGGCATGCAGGAATTTATTCCGATGCAGTATTCTTTGCGCGGGCACAACTTCCGTCAGTTCCTGAAGTTCGGAAAGATGCTGGGTTGGACCCGCACTTTGACGAAGCCTTATTCCCGTCTGAAAATTGAAGCGGGATTGAACTTTAAATATTTGAATTTCCTGTTTGCCGACAACGGCGACATCTTTGAAAGCCTGCTTTGGAAGGCCTTTGACGATGCCAAGGAAAATGAATTCCTGGTGTACACGCAAACGCGCACTGAATTTATCTATCGCCGCCCCCGCAACTGGATTTCGGCGAAGATGCCATTTGGAGTTTACCTGCTGATTCCACCGGATGCCGAGGTGCCGTCCTTCATGCACCCGAACAACGAAAAACCCGCGGAAATCGAGCCCTTCTTTGCCCTGTAAGCGGTAACTATTTTGGGCACTTTCGACAGTGCTTAGGGGCTTAAATCAGCCCTGCTTTATCCCGTGCAGGCGCTGGTTTTGCTTGTGTTTACCCGTATGGGAAAGTCACAATTGCGCCGTCTCAAAATGAAACAGTTCTCTAAAACCCTCCTTGCCGGGGTCCTGGGTCTTTCTTTGAACGCTCAAGCCAGCGAGCTGGGGCCGGATGTGAACAATATCTCTTCGGCGAACAAGATTGCACTTTCCCTGATCAGCAAACTTCCCAACTCTGGCGTCAAAGACGGCCTTGAACGCTATTACAATATTCTTTCCCTGAAGTCCTACACCTATGACAACCAGGTGGCCAACGCCAACACGGGCGTGGCTTTGTTCTTTGAACAGCAATTCCAGCAAAATGCCTGCTTTGCAGAAAAAGCGTATTTGTTTTATCGCGATTTGAAATTAAACACCCGCCAAAGACAAACGGCCGAAGGCGACAAATCCCGCCATGCCCGTCCTTCTTTGGGGGACGTGGCCGGAAAAAACCGCAAGGATCTCAAACCGGGCTGGCTGTACGAAAAGGCTCTGAAATACGCCGATGGAAACCCCAACGTGGCGATGAGCCTTATTGGCCTTTGTGGGCACGACGATAAGAATCAAGGCGAATTCACCAATCAGGATGTGGAAATCAAACTGAGCAATTCCGGAATTTCCTCGGACGAGCTTTATTCCCCGACAGATGGGAACTCGGAAATCAACACCGTCTGCCCGTCTCAATATGCAGACTTCTATGTGGCCGGCGGTCTTTCCAAGGCCTCTGATATCAGTGATGACCTTAAGAAAAAAGTTTTAAGCATTCAGTATCCCGGCAAGAAAGACATTCAAATTGCCTCAAAAAACTATCATGTCATGGGTGCCGCATTTATGACCTGCCAGATGATCGAAGCGGGCTTAAGCCCTCTTCTGGCGATTCAGGTGGAATCCATGGCGGCCCACCTTTACCGGGGCATCCGTCTTTGCCAGCAGATCGAAATTCCGGCACATCTTTTCTGGAGTTTACAACGCACCAAAGAGGTCGCCTTGCGCGGCATGGGCCGCACCTTTGAAGAAGTTGTGATTGAGACCACCCTGAAGCGTGGCCGCGAGAAAAAATGCGGCTATGACAAAGTGGCCAAGGATCCGTTCTGCAATTACCTTAAAACTGTCGGCGCCCCATTTGACCTGTCCCTGCCGCGGATCGAAGCCCGCGCCCGCACGATGCTGGAAAAATACATGGACAAAATGATCGCCAGCGGGATTTATTCATCCTGGCATGTCAGCGGTGAAGTTGCCGGCATCAGCCTGCCTTGTTCGCGTGATCAGCTGTGGGGACCACATCCGTTCCTGCAGTGGTTGATTGCCAAAACGGAAGTCAGCCTGAACATCTGTGGCAATGGTCTTACGATGGATTCCTGCCGCAAGGCTGTTCGCACGGTGAAGTCCTGGGAAACTGATTTTGACTGGACCGTTTCTCAACATGCTGCGGGCGCACGCTTTGCCGCCCGTGTCTGCAAGCCCTACCCAAAGGGCACGAACTCATTTGATGGTATGTGTGCTCAGAAATAAAAAAAGCCCGGTGCAACCGGGCTTTTTTTTAGTTGGCAATGCCTTCTGTCGGCAGCACTGATTCTGTGACATGCGGCCAGAACCAGTCAAGTTGTGGATCCGATGCGATCACGTCTTTAATCAGCACTTTCACATCGCTGCGGGTGGAGATTTCGCGTCTCAGCCACATTTCAATTTCGTCGTAGCCGGGGCCGATGATAGTGATCTCAATTGAACTTAAGAAGTGCAACAAGTGCAGATCCTTGGTCGCCACAGGGCGGCCTTCCAACTTGCCGTGGATGAAGTTCAAAACTTCCGCTTTGATTTCAGCAAAGTTACGGTGATTGATGCGACGAAGGATCAAATCCGCACGGTGATCACGATTAATCCAGCGCTGATGCAGTCCCCGTTGAACCAAATTGATCAGGTAGTTTCTCAATACAGAAGGGACCAGACGAAAATCTTCGTCCGGCAATGCCATCACCTGCATCAGGTCTACGTATCGTGCCTGTTCCTGGCCTCGACGTAGAGAGGTGAGCACCTCCGGGATCCGCAGTAAAGACTCGCGAATACCCAAGAGATCGATTCCTGCTCCATCCGTGAAGTAGAGAATTCTCATATCCCTATCATGACCTATCTTTACGAAATGTGTGCAGAAAAATGCTGGACCCAGACCAGGGTCCAGTATGTATTTTTTAGTGCAGTCACCTCGCCTTTTTGATAGGCTATCAAGAGGCCCAAGGACTAGGAGCTGACAGCAGTAATGCTGGTTAATTACAAAGGATTGTACAACCGTGACTTCACGCAACTCGAAGAATCAAAGACCACCACTTGAAAAGTGGTATCCCTATATTCTCTTTGCATTTATTGGTTACTGCGTGGCCGATCTGGGCATTCTCGCCTATCGCGACAAAATGCTGCCGCAATCCGCTCCCCCCTCCCATCCGAAATCCAGTCAGTTTGAAGCCGGTGTCAGCCGGGGCGCTTACAATTCGATCACCAGCCGTAACATCTTTGCCTCCAGCGGGGTGATTCCTGATGCTTTGGTGGATAAATCCAAAGGCGCAGAAGCCCAGCGTGAAGCGGATCCAGTCCCGTCTCAGTTGCCTTTGAACTTGATCGGAACTTTGGTGCACTCCAACCCTGAAAAATCCCTGGCCGCCATTGAAATTCGCGGCAAGCAAGGCGTGGTTTCTTACAGTCCTGGCAAGCAGATCGAAGGCATGGCCGAGATCATGAAAGTGGAGCGCCAAAAGGTGGTTTTCCGCAATCTGAACTCCAACCGTCTTGAATACATCGAAATGAAAAAAGAAGGCGGCAAAGTCGCTTTCGGCGCCGGCAAACCAGCTGGCGATGGCAGTAAAGAAGTGCAAAAAGTTGGCGACAACAACTTCGTGATCAAACGTGCAGATCTATTGAAATACACCAATGATCTGTCGAGCATTCTGATGCAAGCCCGTGCGGTTCCTAATCGCGAACCCGGCACCGGCAACATCAATGGTTTCCGTATTTTGGACATGCAACCTGGCAGTATTTACGAACAACTTGGCATCCAAAGAATGGATGTCATTAAGTCTGTCGACGGCACCCCTGTCGACAGCCCTGCCAAAGCCATGGAACTTTACAACACACTGAAGAACTCACCCAAAGTGACTCTTCAAGTGGAGCGTAACGGTAAAAACGAAACCATGACTTATAACATTCAGTAGTCGGCCTGGCCGGCAGAGCCGCAGCGCCGGAGGCGCGTAGGCTGAAGCAGCTTTAGAAGAACTTAAAAGGATTTTAAGACAACTCCTCAGGAGGAGAAGCAACATGAAAAAGAACGTCAGCATAGGACTTGCTTCATTGATGACGGCCCAGCTTGTGGGCCCGGCAGCAAAGGCTCAGTTTGAGGACTTCCCGCCTCCACCACCGCCACCGGACTTCGGCGATATGGGTGGTGGTGATTCCGCTCCTTCTGATTTTGGCGACAGCAATTCCGGCGGTCCGACAGGCATGGCTCCACGTGGCGGATCTGAAGCTGCGACAGGATCCTCACCTTTGAGCAAGGCGGAAAAAGACAAGTTTGCCAAAGCTCCAATCGAAGACATCAACAACAAGAACTTCCCGGAAACCATCGAATCCTTCGACTTCCCGAACGTTGAGATTTCTGACATCATTCGCGCGATCAGCGAATTGACCGGCAAGAACTTCATCATCGATCCGGGCGTTCGTGGCAAAATCACGATCATCGCTCCGACCAAGATCACCGTTTCTGAAGCTTACAAAGCGTTCTTGTCAGCTTTGGCGATCAATGGTTTCACCGTGGTTCCTTCCGGAAGCTTCCTGAAAGTAAAATCCGCAAGAAATGCCCAGCGTGATAACATCGAAACTTTCTCCGGCGCTTACTACCCAAATGCTGATCAGATGATCACACGTATCATCCACTTGAAGCACATCTCGGCTTCTCAAGTGAACCGTGACCTGCGTATCTTGCCGTCCAAAGACGGTGAAATGAACATCTACGAGCCAACAAACTCCATCATCATCTCGGATTACGGTTCCAATATCGACCGCGTGATGAAAATTATCAGCCAGTTGGACGTTCCAGGATTTGAAGAACAACTTGAAGTGATTCCGGTTAAGTACGCTAAATCCAAAGATCTTGCGGACCTCGTTGATAAAATCGTCAATAAAGGCAATAAAACTCAGGGTTCTGCTCCGGGCACCTTCACTGCCGGCGTTCCAAGATTCTCCCGTTCTGCGGGGGCGACGTCCCAACAGGGCGCCAGCTTCTTTATGGCGATTCCTGATGACCGTACAAACTCTATCATCGTTGTGGGTAACAAGTCCGGTATCGTGCGCATTAAAAAGCTGATCTCTCAGCTGGACTTCAAAATCCGCGCTGAAGAATCCGGCGGCGTTTACGTTTACAATGTTCGCCATGGTGATGCTGAAAAAATCGCTCAAACACTTCAAGGTGTGACCAAGGATGCCGCTCCAAAACCGGCAACTGGTGGCAGTCTGCTGTCCCCGCTGGGTTCTCAAGGGATGCAAGCTCCTCAGGAAATCTTCGGTGGCGATGTTAAGATCACAGCTGATAAAACCACCAACAGCCTGATCGTGACTGCCAGCAAGCAGGATTACGATGTAGTTCTGAATATCCTTTCTAAAATTGATACTCCTCGCGACCAGGTGTTTGTTGAAGCCATCATCATGGAAATGTCTGTGAATGACGGGAATTCCTGGGGTATTGGTTACTACCAGTACGGCGACAGCGGTTACGGCAAAGTCGGTTTCAACGGCCTTTCCAATATCAATGACTTCCTGTCCCCGACAGGTGGTTCTGGTGCCGTGATCGGTTTCGGCCAGGGTAAAACAGTGGAAGTGACAGATCCGGTTTCCAAAACGACTTTGAAGATCCCAAGCCTGCTTGGTTTCATCAACTTCCTGAAAACCGCGAAAAAAGCCAACATCCTGTCCACTCCTCAGTTGATGACTTTGGACAATCAAGAGGGCGAATTGGAAGTGGGTGACAAGGTTGTTGTCGGTGAAAACGTACAGAACGTTGGAACCAGCGGCACGACGGTCAGAACACCACAGTTTGAAGACGCGACGATCAAACTTGCGATCAAACCATTCATCAGCCCGGCTTCCAATCAGATCCGCATGGAAATCAAACAACAGGTGGCGCAGCTTTCTACAGCTTCCACACCGAAAGCGTTCCAGGATTCCACGCAGCCTCTGGCAAAACGTTCCCTGAAAACCGTGATCAACGTGAACAACGGCGACACAGTGGTTCTGGGTGGTTTGATGAAAGAACAAGACCAGGAGTCCGTCACGAAAGTGCCTCTGCTGGGCGATATTCCAATTATTGGATGGTTGTTCAAGTCCCGCACGATCGTAAAAGACAAAACGAACATGGTTGTGTTCCTGACTCCGAAAATCGTGCGCAACAACATCGAAGCCAATGCCATCGTTTCCAAAAAACTGGATGAGCGCGTGGACTTCGTAAAAGCTCAGGGCGGCGTGGATCCATACGGTGCAAAACTGGATGAAATCCGCCGCAAAGCAGAGGCACCTTCCGCTGCTGATGTGCCTGCGACTGCTGAACCTATTATTGAGGAGTAATTCTGATGGCCTCCGTGGATGTTTCAACGATACTTGCCAAATCAACCTCTTTAACACAGGACCAAATCCGTTCTGTGTTAAACAACCCTTCGGTGGTGAGACCCGTCACCGTGGGCGAGGCTTTGGCTGCGAAGGAATTTTCCACGGCGGATGAAGTGGTCTCCGATCTGTGCAAAGAACTGGGCTTGGATTTTATCCGCGACATCCCGGTCAGCGAGATCGCCGTCGACTTGATCCGTGACCTTCCGATCAACTACGCAAAACAGCACAATGTCCTTCCCTACAAGGAAGATGCGGACCTGCTGATTGTTCTGACCAGCAATCCGGTGAATCTTAAAGCCCTGGATGACATGAAGGTGCTGTTCGGAAAGCGCGTGCGCCCTTTGATCACCACTTCCAGCCGTGTTCAGGATGCGATCAATAAAGTTTACGAAAAAAGCACCGCGAATCTTTCCGGTTTGGATGAAATCGCCGAAGAAGATTACGATTTAGATGATCCTATCGTGGATTTGCTTGAGGCCGGCGAAGATGACGCTCCGGTGATCAAGATGGTGAACAGCCTTCTGTTCCGTGCGGTGAAAGAAAAAGCGTCTGATATCCACATCGAACCTTATGAAAAAGACATGGCCGTGCGCTTCCGTACGGACGGTATTTTGTTCGACGTGTTCAAACCACCTAAAAAGCTGCAAAACGCCATCACGTCCCGTATCAAAGTTATGGCCAACCTGAACATCGCCGAAAAGCGTTTGCCTCAGGACGGTCGTATTCCTTTGAAAGTCGGTGGTAAAGATATCGATATCCGTCTGTCTTGCGTCCCGACCACGTTCGGTGAGCGTCTGGTTATGCGTATTCAGGACAGATCCTCTGTGGTGCGCGAACTGGCGGCCTTGGGCTTCTCTCAAGACAACCTGTCCCGCATGGAAGAAGACATCCTGACTCGTTCTTACGGGATCTTTCTGGTCACGGGTCCAACGGGTTCTGGTAAGTCCACGACTCTTTACGGGGCCCTTTCCAAGCTGAATCAGCCTGACGTGAACATCCTGACAGTTGAAGATCCGGTGGAGCAACGTATCCACGGGATCGGTCAGGTGCAAGTGAACTCGAAGATCGGCCTGACTTTCGCCGCCGGCCTTCGTTCCTTCCTTCGTCAAGACCCTGACATCATCATGGTCGGTGAGATTCGTGACTTGGAAACCGCCGAACTTGCGATCCAGGCTTCTTTGACGGGTCACTTGGTTCTATCCACACTGCATACGAATGACTCTGCCGGGGCCTTCCCCCGTCTGATCGACTTCGGGGTGGAGCCATTCCTGATTGCGACCTCTATCACAGGTGTTATCGCCCAGCGTTTGGTGCGTGTTCTTTGCCCTCACTGCAAAGCTCCGCATGAAGCCACGGATTTTGAAATTCAGCTTCTGGGTATCACTCGCGAAGAAGCTAACAAAGCCAACATCTGCAAAGCCATGGGTTGCAACCACTGCTCGCAGAAAGGCTACTCCGGTCGTACCAATATCGGGGAACTGCTGATCGTAACGGATGACATCCGTTCATTGATCATGCAGCGAAAAGACGGTAATACAATTAAAAGACAAGCAGTTGCCAACGGAATGAAGACCTTCCGTGACCACGGGATCCAAAAAGTCCTTGCGGGTATCACGACGATTGAAGAACTGACTTCCAATACGCAGCTGGATATTTAGGGCGGCGGCAGCCGCGGAGAGCGCAGGGGCTTCGCCCCTGCAGCTGAACCAGCTTAGAAACGACTTATAAGGTAACCACAATGCCTATTTTTGAGTACAAAGGCCTGTCGAAAGACGGAAGAAACGTAAAAGGGACCATCGACGCTGAGAACCAGCGTGCGGCCCGCACCAAGCTCAAAAAAGACAATATCTTTGTCATCGACATTAAAGACAAAAAGAAGATCGATCCAAAAAAGAAATCCGGTCCCCGCGCCACTAAAAACGTGGGCGTGAAAGACCTTTCTTTGATGACCCGTCAGCTGGCGACATTGATCAAAGCCAACATCCCATTGGTGGATGCACTGACAGCCGTTTCTGAACAGGTCGAAAACCCGACTCTGGCGGAAGCTTTGGCTGACTGTAAGAACATGGTCAACGAAGGTTCCACCCTGCATAAAGCCATGCTGAAATACCCGAACGTCTTCACCACGATCTATGTTTCGATGGTGGAAGCCGGTGAAATGTCAGGAAGCCTGGATGTCATCTTGATGCGTCTGGCAGAATTCACCGAGGCTCAGGCCGATTTGCGCGCCAAAGTCAGCAGTGCGATGACTTATCCGGTGATCATGCTGGTTGTGACCTTTGGTTTGATGGGCTTCTTGTTCATCTTCCTGATTCCAAAAATGGTGACCGTGTTTGAGTCCGCTCCGCAGTTGCAGCTTCCGTGGTACACAGTGGCTTTGATTGATGCGTCCCAGTTTGCGGTGAACTATTGGTATCTGATTTTGGGAAGCATGCTGATCGTGTATCTGCTCTTCCGCAACTGGAGAAACACCCCGGCCGGCAAAAACCAATGGGATGCGATTTCTTTGAAATTGCCGCTGATTGGCCCGACGGTTCGCATGGTTGCGGTTTCCCGCTTCACCCGCACCCTGGCGACACTTCTAAATGGTGGTGTTCCGATGCTGGCGGCGATGGATATCGTCAGAAACGTTGTCGACAACCACGTTCTGGCCAAAGCGATTGATGAAGCCCGTAGCAATATCTCTGAGGGTGAATCTATTGCCGGTCCATTGAAAAAATCCGGCCAGTTCCCCCCTATCGTGATCCACATGGTGAACATCGGCGAAAAAACCGGCGAGCTGGAAAACATGCTAAGCCAGGTTTCGGATGCCTATGACTTCCAGGTAAAAACCAAATTGGAAGGCCTGACCAGCATCATGGGTCCGATCGTCATCGTTATCATGGGTGCCGCGATCGGCATGATCGTTATGGCCGTCATGGTCCCAATGTTCGAAATGGCGAACGTTGCGGGATAGAATTTAGAGCAAAAGTAGAAATAAAAAAGGAGCCCTTGAGGCTCCTTTTTTTATTCGGAGAATTGCAGATCGTAGGTGGAGCATTGCGAGACTGGATACGTCCCCTTCTTAATCCCCTCGATCAGATGGCGGGCTTCGCGGCCCACGGAAGAAACGTATTTTGGTCCATGGCACATCACCGCGCTGGACGGACGATACACCGGAGCGGATGGAGTTGTGTCATCCACATACTTTTGCAGTTCCGCGATCTCGGCTTCGCCCCAGAATGTCACAGCCGTCTTTTCGATCATCACGCCATTGCAGCAATGGCTTTTCAGTCCTTGCAGTAGGTTCACAGGCCCCCAGGCTTTCAATTCCTGCCCAGTCACTAAGGCATTATCAGGCTTGCGCACCGGTGCCGCCTCGGGCCCCTTCCACACAGAGCCACAGCCCGCCAAAACAAATCCTGCCAACAACATCAACAATGCATTCCTCATTTGCGAGCTCCTTTTTTCAGCTGCTTTGCCGAGGCCTGTAACATCTCGGCCACGTATTTCAATTCGCCGGAGGCTTTAAAGGCCTCGCCATCCTGCCTTTCCATCGCGACGAACTCCAATTGATCACCCAGAGCCGCCAGACGCAGTTGCAGACTTCCCAAAAGGAAGTCACGCTCTTCAGCTTTCATTTTGGCAACTTCAGGTTTGCTCTTCGCGCTTTGCAGGTACTCGACAAGCGCAAGGCCTGTATCACGCAGGTTCTTGCGGGCTTCAACACTTAAAGTATCCCCTTTAAACAGAGCTTCCTGCACGCAGTTTTCAGCCGCATCCATATTCTTAAAGGATTCACGAACCTGATCCGGAACATTTTTGTTTTTTTCCAAGTATTCATCCATGGAATCACAGCGATAGAAGGCCACCGCCTGACCACACTGGGAGCTCTTGGAGTTGATCACATTTTGGCGACATCCCGGTTTATCCGGGACTTCGTAGGTCCTGTAAACCTTATCCAATGTCTGCAATTCATAAGGCGCCATGTTGCTAAAACCGTTTTTAGAGTAGGCGATTTTTTCATCGATATAGATGAACCCGTGATATTCCTCGGTCTTATTAAAACCCGCGATCTGACGAATGGCACCGACATCCCCCGGCTCTTTCTTTTCACCGTCTTTTAAAGCGCGGCAAAGAGGCGGACGCATATAAAAATTCATTTCTTCCGGCGTAGAATAACGCATGGCTGGCAAAATTTTACTCATCACCAAAGACAGATTCCAACAGTTTGGCCCATCCACTTCCGGCCTGGCCCCATGATATTTGACCACATGTTCGGGCACACAATCCGTGATATCCAAATTACAGGAACCACCGGACTCCCCAGCCACAGCCACAGGATCACAAGTCTTCCCCGTCTTAGCATTCGTGCTCCACCGCGCCAAAGAAGAGTAAATACTTTTCCCTTCTTCACACGCCCCCGACAAAATAAGCTTGCCCGATTGCTTCGAAATTTCAAAAGCCTGCGCCTGCATCAAAAACAAGAACACGACACCAAAAACACTTCTCATCCCAAACTTATCGGCAGTTCCCTCACTCAAAATAAGACAGACAAACGTCCAACCAAAAACCTAAAGTAACCCATAAACTCCCCACCCCAAACCATCCACACACCTTCACAACCCAGCAAAGGCAGTCCCGACCAATGTCCCATACAATCTCACTGTGATATCCAATTCGAGCCTGAAGAGGAGACTGAGGCCTGAGTCACGCCGAGTTCCGCAGCCGAGCCACCCAACAAGGCGAAACAGAAAAAGCCAACACGAGCGAGGACTGTCCGAAGGCGAGACGCAGGCCTCAGTCTCCTCTTCAGGCGTCGCAAAACCGAAATCCCAAGCGAAGAATTATTATGTGACATTAGTCCGGCTGCCGCTCTGTCCTTTGATTTTGGGCTAGGTTTTGTTATCCTCAATGTCTGTAAAAAGGAGTAAGTATGTCTCTTCTCAAAAACCGCAAGGGTATGACTCTGATTGAAATCATGATCGTCCTTGCCATCATCGGTGGTATCGCAGCTCTTCTTCTTCCTAACATCACGGGACAATTGGATAAATCCAAAGCCAAAGAGGCTAAGATCCAACTGACACAAATCGTGAATGCCCTTTCCATGTACTACACGGATTGCGGTAAATATCCTCAGACTTTGGAAGGCCTGACAACTGCTGATCCAAACTGCTCTAACTGGGGTCCTCAGCCTTACTACACCAAGAAACTTCAAGATCCATTCGGTCACGATCTGGTTTACGAACTGGAAGGTGGCGAATACTCTTTGAAATCTTTGGGTAAAGACGGCCGCGAAGGTGGTTCTGGCTTTGACAAAGACATCACACTGGATGATCTGAACTAATTCAGATGCCTGGTAATCAGCGGGGTTTCACTCTCATTGAGATCATGATCGTGCTGGCCATTATGGCCGCCCTGATCACAGTGGGAGCCCCCCGACTTCTCAAAAAAGACGGCAACATCAAGTCCGTCGCCCGCAACTTCATCGTTCTTTCCAAAGAAATCCGCAACAAAGCCCGTTTGACCAACTCCACTTACCGCCTGGCCATCAGCATGGAACCGGGAGAGGAAAAGTATTGGCTGGAACGCGCCAGTGGCCCCCAAGCTGTGGATCCTGAAGCTGCGGAAAAAGAAAAAGACCGGGATGAAGAGGGCGCTCCTCCGCCACTGTTTCAGATGGACAAGTCCCTGCTGAAAAAAGAAAAAGAGCTTCCCGAGGGCCTGCGTTTTGCCTCGGTGGAGACTGTGAATATGAAATCCCCTATGACTTCCGGGGTGGCCTACATCCATTTCTTCCCAGAGGGCTTTGTGGAAGCCTCTGCTGTGCAGATCACGAATGGAAATAATTTAACTTGGACTCTTGTTTTTAATCCTTTAACGGGTCAAGCTGATATCATTGAGAAAGCTTCTTCGTTAAAGGAAGTCCAGCGGTGAAAAAAAACGGATTCACATTGATTGAAACCATCATGGCGATGGTGATCCTGTCCTCAGGAATTATGCTTTTGGCAAATTCCTGGAGCGGTTCTTTCATGCGTGTCCGCAAGACCCAACTGTCCACCGAAGTCACCGCTTTGCTTGAACGAAAAATGGTCGAAGTCGAAATGGAGTACGCCGGAAAGCCTCTGGACTCCATCCCGGAAGAAACCGAAGACGACTTTGGTTCTGAGTACCCGCAATACACCTGGAAAATGACCTCCAAAGAATTTGAAGTCCCGGATATTTCAGCGACCCTCACCGCCCAGGCTGGTGGTGCCGATGAAATGGCTTTGACCGTGATGAAGACTTTGACGGAGCATCTTTCCAAGTCCGTGAAAGAAGTCAAAGTGACTGTGATCTATAAAGGTGCCAAAAAACCTTTGGAGTTTTCTGCCACTCAGTACTTTGTCGACTATGACAAGGAACTGCCACTGCCTTCGATGCCGGGGATGTGATGATGAAACACAACCGCGGCTTTACCATGATTGAGCTTATGATCACGATCACCATCCTGGGGACACTCACGATGCTGACGGCGCAGGCCATTCAGCAGGCTGTGAAAGCCAAGGTCAAACTGCAAGATCAGATCGATGATGTGTCCCGCATGCGTGATGGTTTGCGCCTGCTGGAAAGAGACATCAATCTGGCTTACCACTATCGCGACGTTGAAAAAGAACTTGAGCAGCTGATGAAGAAGAAAAACACGGGCGCCGGTGGTGCCGGTGGAAATTCTGACGGCTCTGGCAGCGGATTCCCAGGCGGAGGCGCCGGCCCAATCACGAACGACCCACCGGAACAACCTGAGCAACGAGAAGTTCCCCGTCGCGATCCCGAGACTCACTTCGTAGGCAACAACGAGTCCATCAATTTTGTGACCATGAACAATGCCCGCACCGTCAGAAACACCAAGCAGGCGGACTTTATCGAAGTCGGCTATGCCCTGCGCGATTGTAAATCGTTGCGCGAAGGCGGCGGCAGCTCCAAGTGCCTATGGCGCCGAAGCTCTCCGTATGTGGATCTGGATGTCACCAAAGGTGGCGACGAGGTCGCATTGCTTGAAAACGTCAGCGAATTCAAACTGCGCTATATGGGTAAAGGCAAACAGGATTGGGCCAACGACTGGCGCACAGATGCTCAAGGCGATGCGGCGACCAAAGGAAAGTTCCCGCAAGCGGTTGAGATCTCTTTGACCGTGGAAAAGAAAACCGCCGGCAAAAGCAAAAAGTATTCAATGCAACTGATCGTCCCTATTCACTTCCCCAACAATTCAGAGGAGGGTGCAAATGCTCAAGGCAATCAAAGCTCTTGGCCGCGAACTCAAGCGCCCAATCAATAATGCCCGGGGCATCGCGCTGATGATCGCGATTGCCTGTATCATGCTGATGATGTGGATTGCGATGGAAGTGTCTTACGATTCCAACGTTGAATACCTGGTGAATTCACAGGGTTTAAACCGCGTGAAGGCTTACTATGCCGCGAAGTCCGGCATGCAGCTGAGCCTGCTGCGTATTAAGATTTACCAACAGGCCCAAAGCAAATTGGGCGACAAACTGGGTGACACCAAGATGCTGGATCAAATCTGGCAGTTCCCGTTTGCATGGCCCCTGCCGGTGCCGGATGAACTCAGTGCCATCGACAAGGATGCCTTCAAAAAAGCTGTCGCGGATTCGTCCATGGACACAAGCTACATTGTGACGATCGAGGATGAAGGGTCCAAGATCGATATCAATGACTTGGCCTCCCCGTCAAAATCGCTGCAAGAGCTGACGAAAAAACAACTGGTCACGATCTTTACACAAAAAATGAAGGAAGATGAAAACTTCCAGCGTGAATACAGCAACGTCCGATTTGACGAGCTGGTGAACAACATCGCCGACTGGATGAGCCCGAAATCTGCCTCTTTAAACGGCGGCGACAAACGCGCCAACTATGCAGAGCTGAACCAGGCTTCGCAAAGCGATTACTATCCACCCAACCGCCCGTTCCGCTCTGTTGCCGAACTGCACATGGTCCCGGGCATGAACGATGATTTCTATGACTTGATGGCCCCGCGGGTCACCATCTATGGCATGAAAGGGATCAACCCGAACATTGCGACCCGCGAAGTTCTAAAGTCCCTGGACCCGGCGATGACCGATGAAGTGGTGACCGAGATCATCAAACGCCGCGATTCCGAAGAAGAAGGCGGTCCATTTAAGTGTGATCAAGGCGGCGGCAGCAGCGACTTCTGGCAGTTTGTTCAAGGCAAAGGCGTGCGCATCGAAGGAAATCCTGAAGACGTGCCCTTGATCTGCGACAGCGTGATGAACTTCAAGATCCGCAGCACTGGTGAATTCGCCGGCGCCACACGCGAAATTGTTGCGGTGGTAATGGACCTGCAAAAAACCGCAAGCAAAGTGAAATCCTACGTCGATAAAGACAAAAAAGCCGCAGCGGGCGGCGACACCACTGGAGGCGGCGGATCCTCTGGCTCTGGTGGTTCCGGATCCGGCGCCGCCGGAGGAAGCGGTGCTGGTGCCGGGGGCAACAACGCCAACGCCACTCAGATCCCGAAAGGCCCCCCACGAGTTGTGTACTGGAACGAAAGATAAAAAAAGAAACCCCGGCGATGTACCGGGGTTTTTAGTTTTTAGAACCTAAGATTTTCTTAATTAGTAATTATAGTCTGTGCAACTGCCACGAATTGTTTGTTTGGCAGATTCGACAGCCTCACGCACCTGTGCCACTTCAGCAGTTTTGTACGGGCAACTCGCCTCTAGCAAGTTGGCATAGAACTCATAAAGTTTTGCCGTCGCCTTGGCATTGTCACAGATCCCAACGCCCTCATTAATAGTTGCAGAGTGTTTGTCCATTTCTAGACCCAAAGCATAGTCATCACAAGCCACTTTCGGAGCTTTGTACTTGCCGCTACCATATCCGCCACCAGCAGAAGAACCATTCCCACCATTCACCGGAGGCTGCGCCGGAACACCCGGATTCGGACGAGGATTGGGATCAAATGTCGGAGGACGATCCCCACCCCCACGAGTATTAGTAACGGGAGGCATGAAGTCCGACACCGGAGCCATTCCTTCAGGATTCTTCCCACCCAAAGCCTTCGCCGCCATCAACTCTTTACAAGGCTTGATGGACGCGCAGGGCTTTAATGTTTCAATATGCATAGGAGTTAGAACGTGATCAATCTTGAAGATGAACGAGTTTTTGGATCCATTGAGCTCAGAGTCCCACTGATAGTAACTGCCGACAACTCTCTTGCCTTGATGATAACGCAACAAATAGGCTGATTTTCCAATAATGACATTGTTCCCATCCCTAGAAGGGTGCCTTACATATCCATACCCTTCGGCCAAGCCATTCTCACACTTCCCACTCCAGGTCACCTGCGATCCATGGACCAGCAAGCTAGGTTGCTGAAGTTTACACCCATCAGAAGTCAGAATTTGCTCATAAGGAGGGTTCGCAGCCACGAACGACTCAATCCGAGCACATTGCTGCATATTGCTCTTTCTATCTTTACAATCATGAGCCCCAAGTGTGCTTTGGTAGAAATCTGTTTGACCGGAAATATACCAGTAGCTCCCCGGCAGAACCCATCCACGCTGCATTTGAACTGCAAAGGCTTTATATGAAATTCCATTCGCTTGAACAGATACCCAGCCAATCCCCTCCGCATAACCGCCAGGGCAGGCTCCGCTCCAAGAATGTTTGTTTTTAGGGTTGATATAAAGATCTGACAAATTCAAGCTGCACCCGTCAGTTGTTTTAATCGTATGTCCTTTTGAATACTCTGAAACAGGAGTAGCTTTCTTCTTCTTCCCAATCCCAAACAAAGCATGTGAATTAAGCGAAACCAGACAGACCAACACAAAAACGCCAAAAGAACGCATGAAAACCTCAAAAAATTGAATTTGATCCGCGTTTCTATCACTAAATACGTTTCTGTATGATTACATCGAAGAAACCAGCAAAATTTCCAAGGACCGTCTAATATCTGAACACCCCCACAACTCAACCAATTAACGCAATCCGCCCTCGCTACGGCGGCGAATTGCGTTACTCCACCGCCATCGCCTCGACCAAAATCCAGCCCACTCCTCCAACCTCCGCCCCTCCCCAAAAAACGCGCCTTCCCCAAAGGGGAACAGCCTACATCCCCCGCGCCAAGATGCAGGTCTTTTATGCCATTGGCTCTGTGTATAGCTATTATTGTCGCCCTTCGGTGGCGCATGGATGCGCGAACCACAGCGAAGCTGTGGCACCGACTGAGCCCGGATGGCGTGGCGACAATAATAGCTATACACAGAGCCAAACGTCGCATAAACTTAGACCAAAGCCAGTTCATGGAGGAATTGCTTTGAAATCTCTCGGCATTGACATCGGATCCAGCAGCATCAAGGTTGTTGAAGTGCAGTCCACTTCAAAGGGCTTTCAAGTAACTCAGTTCATGGAGCATCCACTCGGAATTTCTCCAGGCGCTGATCAGGAGCTTGAAATCCTTGAGTATTTGCGTGACCTCTCCAGTCTTTATGACCCGGCACAAACGCGGTTTAACTTTGCATTGCCACAAAATCGTGTGGCGATGCGAAACAAATTCTTCCCGTTCAATGACCGCATCAAGATCTCAAAATCTCTGGCCTTTGAGCTTGAAGAAGATCTGCCATTTTCATCTGACAATGCCATCTTTGACGCCAAAATCATTCGCACGGTAGGTTCCGGAGCGGAAGTTCTGGCGTGTGCAGCTCCAAAAATTCACGTGCAGAACCTGATTCAACGCGCGCAGGATTCCAACATGGATCCGTTCATCATTTCTTCCGAGGGCACTTCCTTTGCGAACGTGTTCGAACGCTGGAATGAGGCCCCACCCGCGTTGGCAGCTCCGGCTCTGAATCTGAATGAAGAAGTCAGACCCGTTCGTCAAATCACCATCACTCTGAATATTGGTCACAGCCGCACTTTGGTGTGCGCATTTGAAGGCAGCTCTCTGATTCAGGTGGGCTCGATCCTTTGGGGTGGCAAAAATATCGCTGACGCCATCGCCAAGAAATACGAAATTCCGTACATCGAAGCGATCAAGGAACTTCAGACCAAAGCGTTCATCCTGACCAACAAACAAGGTGCCACTTTTGATCAAGTCACGTTCTCGGACACGATCGCCAAATGTGTGCGCGAAATGGCGCGGGACCTGCAGCTGGCCATTCTGGAACTGAAGAGTGAATTCAACGCCCAAATCAACAGCATCCACCTGACCGGCGGCGTTTCCCAAATTCAGAATCTAGGCCCGTTCCTGACGCAAGTTCTGGAAGTGCCGGTGAACCGCGTGTCTGTTCTGGATCAGATCCCGAATGTGAATTTCGAACGCTCGGCCTATCACGGTGCTGTTTGCGGTGTGGCTTTGGGTCTGGCGATTGAAGGCTTCAAAAAACCAAGAAACCCACCTTTGAACTTCCTGCGCGGTGAGTTCGCCAAAGAAAATCACCAGCTGAAAATGTTCTGGGAAAAATGGGGCTCGACAATCAAAGTGGCGACGGCGGCTTTGGTGGTTTTGTTTGTGTACTCTTCTTTGCGTGAAAGCTTCGCTTTAAGTCTTGCGGACCGCACTCAGGAAGTGCTGAAGTCCCAGGCCAAGACTGTGGCCGGCCTGAAAGGCCGTGCCGCTTCTGAAAACGGCATTCGCAAGTACATCCGCGACAATAAAAAACGCGCCGCTGACCTAAAAACTCTGGCGAGCGTGGCCAACATGAATTCCGCCCTGGATATCGCCAAAAAGATCAACGATGCGGCTCCGCCAAAGTCCTCGATCACTTTGGACATTCACCAGATGGCGATTCAGGACGCACAGGTGACTTTGCAAGGGTATGTGAACTCCCCGCGCGAAATGAGTCTGTTGCAGCAAGCGCTGACCAATGTTTCCACGGATGGTCAGGTGAAAAGCGGCCAAAGCACTTTGGGTGCTCTGCCCGGCCGCACCGCTTTTTCATTCAGCTTCAATGTCGATCGCAATGTTGAGAAGGTGACAAGATGAGCAGTTTTGACGATTTAAAAGAAAAACTTGTCAGCGACGCCCGCGTAACCTGGGAACGCATCCAGGAAAGTGGTGCTTACAACCAACTGCGCGACCGCTATGAAAACATGACCCCTGCCATGCAAAAGCTCACTTTGGTGGGTGGCGTGGCGCTGGTTTCTTTGATCATTCTTTCCGTTCCCTATGGCAAGTACACTCAGTCCACTGAGTACGTCGGCGAATTTGAAAGCAAACGCATGACCATTCGTGAATTGCTGAAGGTCAGCCGTGAATCCTCGGATGTGCCGCAGATTCCTCAGGCGCCAAGCATGGACATGATTCGCAACAATATCGACAATCAAATCAAAGCGGCGAATCTTTTGCCGGAACAAATCAAAGGCACCGAGGTTCAGGAGAATAATTCCAATCTGGTTCCTAAAAATCTGACGGAAGGTCTTTTGCAGGTCAGCCTTGCAAAATTGAACATCCGTCAGGTGCTGGATCTGGGTTATCAGTTTCAGAGCATCAACCCCAGCGTGAAAATGAAAGACATGGTGATGACCGCCAACCGCGAGGACAACCGCTATTTTGACGTGGTTTACAAGCTGGTGGCCCTGGCCGTCCCTGCTGCTCCGGCACCGGAAGCTCCAGAGCCTCCTTCCCGCGGCAACCGCTTCAAACGCAACAACAACAATGACAGCGGAGACGAATAATGGAGCAGTTTCGTCAGTTGCTGAAATTGATCCGCGAAAGCAAAGGCAAAATCTTTGTCATGGTGGTTTCCGCCCTGGTGTTTGCTTTTATGCTGTTCCCGTTTGATGACCTGAGTGATTTGATTTCTTCCCAGGTATCCCGTCTGTCCAATAATTCAGTCTATGTGCAGTTTGAAAAACTGAAAATGAGCCTGTTCCCGCAACCGGGCGTGAAGATGGATCAAGTCTATATTGAATCCATCAGAACTCCGGCGATTTCGGCGACCGAGCTGGTGATCACCCCGTCTGTTCGTGGTCTGATTCAGCAAAAACCTTACGGCCATGTGTCTGCAAAGGGTTTGTTGAAAGGTGACGTCGATGTTCATGTTGGCAAAGGCAGCAAAACCGAAAACGGCGCCGAACGCCACAAGATCGAAGTCAGCGCAAAAAAGATTTCCCTGCATGACCTGCGCGAAATGGCGAACTTACCGATTCTACTGAAAGGTCAGCTGAATCTGGAATCCACGGCACTGGCTGATCTGACATTCCAAGAGCAACCTGATATCGAGATGAATCTTTCCATCAATCAGTTTGAACTTCCGCCTTCCAACGTGAACACCCCGATGGGGCCGTTGACGTTGCCGGATCTGAAACTGAGCACGGTGGAACTGAAGGGCCGCCTAGCCGCCGGACAGTTCGTGATTGAAACCGGCACCATTGGTAAACCGGGTGATGAGCTTTACGGCACTATCAAGGGCAAGATCGGCCTGACGATTGTGAATCGTGGAAACTCTTTCGGTCATCAGATCGGCGCCTATAACATCGAAGTGGATTTAAAAACAAAACGCAGCTTCCAAGAGCGTGCGGCTTTGTTTTTGACGTTCATCGATGGTTACAAAACTCCGACTTCGGAAGGTTCTCAGTACAAATTCAAGGTTTCCGCCAGCAACCCTATGATGCCGCCAAGCATCGGCGCTGTGCGTTAGTCCGACTTTTAGCCCCCCTGCCAGCCCCGCTTAAATTAACTTGATGCGGGGCTCTGCCTAAATATTGCTCACCCTCTTCACAATACAAATCAAGAGCGAAGTCCTTATTGACTTCAATCCGGTTCTGACAAAAAACGAACTGGTTAATTAATATTTGGAGGGAATATGTCCGGAGTAAATAAAGTTATCCTTGTAGGCCGTTTGGGCGCTGATCCTGAAGTTAAAGCGATCGGCAGTGGCAGCACTGTGGCGCGTTTGAACCTGGCTACAAGTGAGTCATGGGTAAAAGACGGTCAACGCCAAGAGCGCACTGAATGGCACCGTATCACTGTATGGGGCAAATTGGCTGAGATCTGCGGCAAACACCTTTCCAAAGGCCGTCAGGTTTACGTAGAAGGCAAATTGCAAACTCGTCAGTGGGAAGACCAACAAGGTCAAAAACGCTACACGACTGAAATCGTGGCTTCCACAGTTCAGTTCCTGGGTGCAGCTGGTGGCGAAAAGTCCTCTGGCAACTCTATGGGTAACGACGATTTCAACTTCCAAGATTTCGGTCCGGAGCCTAGCTTCAACTCTAACGATGAAATTCCATTCTAACGGCGGCAGCCGGCAGAGCTGGAGCGTCGGAGACGCGTAAGCTGAAGCAGCATTAAATTAAGCCTAAAGCCCTGAAGTAATTCGGGGCTTTTTTTTTGCCTTTTAAGTTCTTATAATTAAAGGGCTATGAAAAGTTTCATACTTTCCTCCCTTTTTGTGGTTTTGCTCAGCGGTTGTACAATCTACCGCTCGGAGGGTCGTAAGCAGTTTGAATCCGAAGCTCCGGACAAAGTGGCCGCCGCCTCTTTTCAGCTGATCAGCTGTAAAAAAGAGGGCAAACTTGAAACCTGGTTCAACGAGGAATTCCCCTCTCACACCTACGAACTTGTCATCTCTGAAACCGATCTGGAAATCTGGCGCACGCTCCGTGGCGAAGTGGTCGAAGTCAAAGCTTTGCAAAAAAGCGAAAAGGCCACTCAGTCCTGCATCTATCAATTCGCCAATGAGACCATCTGGACTCTGTACAAAGATCAATTCATCCGTGAACTTGAAAACAACCTGATGACACTGGAATAGAGGCCCCCGAGTGAATTTCAAAAACCAGCTGTGCGCTTTGAGTCTTCTGCTTTGTTTTTCCTCCACAGGCCTTGCCGCATCGGTTTCTGCAGTCAAAGGGCAAAAAGTTCTGATCAACCTGGATGGCGATGCCACCGAGGTGGGTGAAGAGTTCTACCTGATCAACCCGTCCACACAAAAGCGCTCGGCCATCATTCGCATCAAACAAGTCAAAGGCAACAAGGCCCTGGGCGAAATCGTTCGTGGCAAAGCTGCAGATGGTTTTACTTTGCAAGCCAAAGCTCCGTCTGCCATGTCTGCTGACGCCCCTCCAGAAACGCCTGAAGAGGCTGCTCCTAGACAAACCAATGCCACCGGCTATTTGCGTGTCCTGAAGGACTCCTGGGGCGTTTTGGGCGGCTATCTGATGAACTCCATGGATGCGGACATCACCTATCGTGACAGCTTCGGCATCAGCCAGAAAGCTTCTGCCAGCATGTCCGGCACAGGATTTGGTTTCGGCGGCTTTTATGACTATGCCCTGAACAACAGCCTGGTGGGCCGTGGTTATGCGGCGATGGAGCAGTTCAACGTCACAGGCAGCACAACCGAAGCCGCTTGCAACAGCAGCACCACTTGTGACGCCAAAATCACCTATCTGTCTTTGTATGGCCTTTTGAAATGGTATCCGATTCAAGACAAGTACCGCGTGTGGCTGGGTGGTGGCATGGGTTACCTGCTGGCACTTTCCAAGTCTTCCACCGCACTGAATGAATCAGAAATCTCCACCAATCAGGTCTTCACTTTCGGCGGCGGTTTGGACTGGCAGATGGATCGTAAAAACTACATTCCCGTCAGCATCGAATACAATATGTTCCCGGCTTCCGACACTGTGAAAGCCAGCATGATTGTGATCAAAGCCGGATGGGCTTGGAATTTGTAAAATCACATTTTAATTCGGACACTGTAATTCTCATTTGATAATCGCGTTTATCAATAGATTCTCATTAGATTTCAAAAGTTGACCCCTGCCCTCTTTGATTTTAGAAATCACGCCAGTTCATTAAAACCTCAATCTAGGAGAAAACATGAAAAAATTTGCACTGGCACTTCTATTGGTTCTTCCATTCTCTGCCCAAGCAAACCAAGACCTGGTTCTTGACGGCGAAAGATGGTTGGCAAAATTCACAGCTTACGTTTGTGACGATGGCAACACTCAGACAGCAACTCCGGTTGATATTTCTTCCCGCAACATCATCTTCACAACGGCTTCTGCAGACTACTCTTTGGACAACATCCTTCTGAAGGCGACTTACACTGAAGGTGACTCCACTTGCAACTACAGCACTTTGATGTTGGCAGACAACGCTCTTTGGACGGTATCTTTGACTCAATCCAAAGCTTACGCGACTTCCGGCACTTCTGACTGCTCTGAAGGCAAAGCCTACCTGGATCAATTGCTGGCTAAAAACGACTACAAATACCTTCACGGCCGTGTGGCTGTTTACGTTCCAGTTTCTGACGCCGCGGACCTGTGTGATTCCGACAAAGTGGGTATCCACATCCAAGTTACTGGCCGTGTGAAGTAATTTTACTGCCAATTTGACCGATTTCTTTCAAAAAACCCCCATCACTAAACTGATGGGGGTTTTTATTTCTAAGCCCCCCTCACAAAGACCCTCTCTTATTTTCTCAATACGCTTACATCCACTCTGAGAACTTGCCCCCTCTAGCGCCCCATATTAAAACCAACCAACGCTAAATGACTCTTATTCGCAGGAACATATCGTGACCGGACGGCTTTTTAAAATTCTCTATAAATTCCACATATATGTGGGCATTTTCGTGGCCGTGCACCTGTTTGTTTTGATCCTGACCGGAACCATTTTGATCCTGAAGGACGAGATCGAAGGTCATGACAGCCATCAGGAAGAGCACCATGCCGAAGTCATTCCGGCCATGGACACCCATATAGAAAAAATTCTGCAGAAATACCCGGAGGACCGCCCCCAGTCCTTCAACATCGAAGAAGTTGATCACAATGTCGCGCAACTTCGCATGGGCACGAAGGGTTCAAAACTTTTCCGTGAATCGCACCGCGTGTATTTCAACGTTCACACGGGCGAAGAGGTCTCGGCACCAAAGAAAACCGACGGGGTTATGGATTTCATCCTGCGCCTGCATCGTGAGTTCCTGCTGGGCTCCAACGGCAAAATCTATGTCGGCCTGATCGGCGTGCTTTACGCCTTTACGCTGATTTCAGGCTTCTTCATTTACGGCAACTTTTCGCGCAAGACGAACTTTGGCGAAGTTCGCAAAGGCTCCACCCGCGCCACCATGGGAGACCTGCACCGCTTTATCGGCATGACCGCCTTTGCCTGGAGTTTGATGATCGGCGTGACTGGTTCGTTCCTTGGGTTCTCTTCCACTCTGATCAAAGTCTTTCAATACAGTGAACTGCAAAAACTGAATGTGCAGTATCCCACAGCTCCCCAGGCCCCGCTGGCGCCTTTGGACAAGGTGATCGCGTCTGCGCAGAAGGCTTTGCCAGAATCCACTTTTGATTTCATGGTGTTTCCGGACACGCAGTTCTCGCCTCCGGGCCACTTCATGGTCCTGATGCATGGAAACACACCGATGACCGAACGTCTTGTGGACCTGGTTATCATTGATGGCGTTACGGGAGAACTGACGGAGGTGCGTGAGCTTCCATGGTATCTGAAAGTCGCCATGCTGTCAGAACCTCTGCATTTCGGAAACTATGGCGGATTGTTCCTGAAAATATTGTGGGTGATTCTGTCTGTGGCGTCACTGGTGATGCCAGTTTCAGGAATTTACATCTGGTGGAACCGTCGCCGTAAAAAAGCTCCTGCCCCTGCTGCCAAAGCCACTTCCATACAGCCTTGGAAAGGTGCTTTGTTTAAAAAGATCTACACCGTGCCGGTGATCCTGTCCGTCTTTTCAACAACCGCCGTGATCGGCAGCTTCCTGGTTCAAGGGGCCCTGAACACCCTGTTTGTCGCGGCTCTGATCGTGCCGGTGTACATCGTCGTTTACTTCGTGGTCGCGTGGCTGAAAAAGGGAGCTCAATGAAGAAGCTGAGCGCCCTGGGACATTTAAACACCACCACTTTCAGTGCCATCCAGATGATGACCTTCACGCTGATTCCGTTCATTGCGGAAAAAGCGACTTTGAGTTTGTCATCCGTGGTGCTGAGTTTCAGCGTGGGAAGTTTTCTGTTCCTGTGGTCCAGCCCTTTCTGGGCATCCCGCAGTGACAGCTGGGGCCGCATGAAAGTTCTTTCTGTCGGTATGCTGGGACTTTTTCTTTCCACCGGGATTCTGACTGCGGTATTGATGGCGCCGGGAACTTATTGGATGAATGAACTAGCCGTGTGGGGAAGCCGCCTGCTTTATGGCCTGACGGCCGCTGCAATCGTTCCAGTATCCCAAGCCCTGCAAATTGATCAGCACCCGGAACAGACGCCATTGAAGTCCATGCTGTCCAACTCCATGAGTCTGAATGTGGGCCGTGCATTGGGGCCGCTGTATCTGCTTTTGGGGGGCGGTTCCAACATGCTTTTGATTTTGCAAAGCACGGTTGTGTGGGCGCTCGTGGTATTGGGCTTGAACCTGTTTGGCATCACACAGTCGGAAGCTCCGAAGGCGACACAGACCGAGCGCATTTCGATCTTGGAATGGAAGTCCGCCCTGCGCCACATTTCTGACATCTTTTCACTGGCGATCTTGTTCACAAGCTTTGTCGGCATTTTGAATTTCTCATTGGCTTCCATCCTGAAAAAATCCTTCGACCTGACTTCGGTCGATTCCAGCGTCTTGATGGCAAAACTGCTTTTGGTCAGCGCAATTTTGGCTGTGCTCACTCAAGCTCTGGGTAAAGTTCTTTTCAAAAATCCGTGGCAAGGTGCCATGATCGTAGGCGTGGCCACCCTGCTGGGCGCAAGCCTGATCCTGGGTGATCTGGGCGGCTGGGCGCAGCTTTGGCTGGCGATTGTTCTTTTGTCAGTGGGGCTTTCCCTGATTCCACCTTGCTATATGGCCTTGATGGCGACACGCGGCCCTGAACTGCAGTTTGGCCGTCGTGCCGGGCTTGCGGCTGCCGCCAATACACTGGGTTACACCTTTGGCGGGGGCCTGGCCGCTTTGACTTTTAAATTGGATCTTTTCGGCATTGAAAGTGTGATGACGGCGCTCGTTGTTGTCATGGCATTGAACATTGCCCTTCTTTACAGACGTCGCGAGGCGGTCTATGCATAATTTCAAAGAACTGGCCCTGAAACACACGGTCTCTTGCTTTATGAATTCCCTGTTCAGGGAATATCAAAATTTTACTTTTGAAGCAGGAACCACTCCGGAAAAGACTGACGTCATTTCTGTGGACCTTAAAAATGGCCAGGAAGTGCTGATTCCCCTGAGCAAAAAGTCCCTGCTGGGACGCCACGAATACACCGGCACTTTCTATTTGCGCCACGGCTCGGCTTTGCAATCCGTTGATTTCAACCAGGCCGCAAATGAGCTTCTGACGTTCCTGTGCAAACACTGGGAACAGGATCTTGGCAAAAAAGATCTGTTCATGGGCCGCCTTGAAAACAGCCTGCACAATATGGAGCTTTCCCTGAAAGCTCGCGAAAAGGACATTGAACACATCTATTCCGGCAAAGTCAGCTTCATCGAGGCGGAACAAGGCCTGATGGTCGGTCACAACTTTCACCCGTATCCCAAAATGCGTGAGGGATTTGATGATCGTGATTTTGAAATTTATTCTCCGGAAATGGGCGGACGCTTCCCCTTGCACTGGTTCTTTGTAAAACCTGAAGTCCTGCATGTGCAAACTGCGGCAGCCTTTGCCACCAAGAACTGGACCGATCACCTGTTCCAGGCTGAAGGATCCGGCAGCATTCCGGAAGGCTTTGTCGCATTCCCCGTTCACCCATGGCAGCGCCAGCATCTTTTGAAAAACGCTTCGATCCAGTCCTATCTCGAAAAAGGTCTGATTGTGGACGGCGGCGTGGTATCAACCAAAATCTGGCATCCAACGTCTTCCTTGCGCTCAATTTACGGGGCCCACAGCCCGTATATGCTGAAGTTTTCTTTGACCGTGCGACTGACCAATTCCATCCGTCACCTGACTGACGTGGAAGTTGTGCGCGGTCTGCAAGTGTATGACGTGATGGCGACCACCGTCGGGAAAAAGTTCCTGCAGGACAACCCGCAGTTTGAAGTGGTCTTTGAACCTGCTTTTGCCGCGTTGAAAACCATCGATGGGAAAGTCATCAACGAAAGCATCGTGGTCTGCCGGGAAAATCCGTTCCAAACCGAAGTCCCAGGTGAAGAAAACATCGTGGTTTCCACACTGGCCCAGGACAATCCCCTGGGTGGCGACACCTTGATCTGGAAACAGGTGCAGAAGCTTGCGAAATCATCCGGTAAAAATCTGAAAGACGCCAGCCGCGAATGGTTTAAGCACTATATGCAGGTGGCGTTGCAGCCGTTTATCACGGCTCAAAGTGAATACGGCATTTTGCTGGGCGCGCACCAGCAGAACATGATTTTGCGTATTTCTGAAAATCTGCCGGTGAAGGCCTATTTCCGTGATTGCCAGGGAACGGGTTACAGCGAACAAGGCTACAGTCTTTATCACAATGACGTGGCAAGTCTGACCCGTGATAACGGCAACATTCTGGATAACAAAGGCAATATTCTTTTTGCCTACTATCTGCTGGTGAATTCAACCTGGAATATTCTGGCAGCCCTGTCGCATCCAGAAGGAGCCAGCGAAGCCCTGCTGATTCAGGATATGAACGAGTTCATCAAAGGCCTGTATAAACCGAATCTGCCGGACACAAGCTTTTTGGATTACGTGACCCGCGATGCGCGCATCTGGCAAAAAGGCAACTTCATCTGCAGCCTGCAAAGTCTGAATGAAAACACTGTGGCCAACCCATTGGCTATTTACAATTTGATCGACAACCCAATCTCTTTCTCTGGAGCCCTGTCATGAACATCCAATTCTCCACTTACGTTTGCGCCACTGGTCAGGCTTTTAACGTGCACATCGAAGGCACAACGGGCCTTCTGAAAACGGACAAAGTTCAAGTCCCTTTCAAAGTTTCTGTCGATGGCGAAAGCACCACCCTGAACACCAACGGCGCCGTCTCTGCTGTTGAAATTCTGGCGATGCTGGAAGCTCTGTTTAACTCCAACAAATCTTTGCAGTCTGTGACTGTCACTGACGCGCACCCTGAAATTCAGGCCCTGGTGGGTGCCAATACGTCTCCGTTGGTTGTGAATCGTGATGATTTCTTCCAGCTTCGTCCACTTTGGGTTCACAACGGTTTGAACACATGGACTCCGGAAAAATGGACAACGACCAAAGACGTCGCTCACCCGGTGCGCCCCGCAATTCAAGAAGGTCAGATCCTTTACCGCCGCACTTTGAGCGACGGCAAAGTTTTGACTTTCCGTGTGGCGCATATCGAAAAAGACCTGGATATCTTCCACGAGTGGCACAACCAGCCGCGTGTACTGAAATTCTGGGAACTGGACAAACCCAAAGAAGAACTGCGTGATTACCTTGCAAAAGGTCTGAAGGACGGCCACCAATTCCCGACCATTCTGGAATTTGACGGAGTGCCGGTGGGTTACTTTGAAATGTACTGGACCAAAGAAGACCGCCTGGGTCCATACTATGATTCAGAGGCCTTTGACCGTGGCTTCCACTTCCTGATTGGGGATGTCAGCGTGCTGGGCTTTGCCAACACCGACGCCATCTTGAAATCCGTGTGCCATTACCTGTTCCTGGAAGAACCCCGCACGCGTAAAATCATGGCAGAGCCTCGTTCGGACAATGTCAACGTCCTGAAGTACCTGGAAACTTTCACCGCGTGGAAGAAACTGAAAGAATTCGACTTCCCTCACAAACGTGCGGCGCTGCTGGAGTGCCGTCGTGAAGCCTTCTTCGGGGGACGCTACCTATGAGTTCTTTGGCCGACTGGAAAAACATCAATCTGCAGATGATCGCAAAAAGTCTGCAGGAGCTCACCTATGAACAGGTGATCAACCCCGTGGCCACAACCACGCGGGATGAATCCGTCGTCGGCCCTTATGAACTGACGCTGGCAAATCAGACCGTTTATAAATTCAATGCCTGGCGTGGCCTTTGGACGGATCTGAAGGTGGATCCGGCGTCAATCACCCGCAACGGCGTTACCGCGGAAAGTGCCGGACAGTTCTTTATCGACTGCCAGAAAGAAACCGGCATGGATGACATCATCCTAGCCAATTTTTTGGAAGAGATGCACAACACCCTGTATGCGGACTTGCGCGTGCTGGAACTGAATCGTCAGGTAACTGCTGAAGAAATGACTGCCTTCAGCGGGGAAAAGGTTCAGACCTTTTTGAAGGGGCATCCGAAAATCTTGCTGAATAAAGGCCGTATCGGCTGGAGTGCAGCAGATCAAGATCTTTACGGACCTGAAAACGCCAAGCCCGTTCAGTTTTACTGGCTGGCTGTTCGCAAGACTCAAACCCTGGAGGGATTGGATGCCCGTCTTTCCTGGGACGATGTATTGAACGAGTGTCTTTCGGACAAAACAGCTTTTGAAAAAGAGCTGGCTGCTAAAAACATCTCAAAGTCCGATCACCACTTTGTCCCGGTTCATCCGTGGCAGTGGGAACGCTATATCAAAATTCAATACGGAACGGATTTGGCCTGTGGCCACATTCACTTCCTGGGAGCCTTTGGTGACCAGTACCTGCCGCAGATCAGCCTGCGCACGTTCAGCAACATCACCCGCCCGGGAAAACTCGACATCAAGCTGCCAATCACGATCCTGAACACTTCGGCCATTCGCGGGATCCCGGGCAAGTACATGAAGCAAGGCCCGGCGCTCAGCACCGCTCTGAGCGAACTTTGCCAGAAGGATGAAGTCCTGTCAGGCGTGACAGTGCTTGAAGAAAAAGCCGGTCTGTCCGTCAGCCACGGCTTGTACAACCAGATTGCCCAGGCCCCTTACCGCTACAATGAGTTATTGGGTGTTTTGTGGCGCCAAAGTTCAGACTGCCACCTTGCTGAAGGCGAAACGGCCATTATCGCCGGAAGCCTTTTCCATCGCGATGCCAAGGGGCATTCGCTGTTGGGTGCTTACGCGAAAGCCTCCGGTCTGGATCTTGGTTCCTGGCTTGCGCGGTACTTTGAAAAAGTCTTTATCCCGCTTTACCACCTGCAGGCCCGTTACGGGATCGGCCTGGTGGCCCATGGGCAGAACGTGGTCATCCGTCTGAAAAACTCCACACCCTCCGGGGTCTTCTTGAAAGATTTTCAGGGGGATTTGCGCCTGAGTGATGACTCCAGCTCCCTTTCCGGCTTCGATTTAACCCGATTACCGAGACATTATCTGATTCATGATCTTTTGACTGGTCATTTAGTAACGGTGTTACGTTTTATCTCCGAAACTTTGCAAGAATGCGATAAATATCCCGAGATTGAATTCTATGCCGTTTTGGGTAGGACTCTTGAGTCTTATCTGGCGGAAAATCCGGAGATCAAAGCTTTGAACTATTTTGGCAAAATCGACCTTCTTCAGGACACCTTCCACCGCGTATTGGTGAACAAAGTCCGTTTCAAAATCGGCTATGCAGATTCTGCCGAGCGCCCACTGCCAATCCTGGGTGAGGATCTGAAAAACCCCGTGGCCCTGGCCCTTAAAAAGGGGCGCGCATGAGCGACAACAAACACTATGATCTGATCGGTATCGGCATTGGTTTGTTCAACCTGAGTCTGGCAGCTTTGCTAAGCAAGACTCCGGATGTGAAATTCCGCTTCTTTGATCGCAAACACCGCTTTGACTGGCATTCTGAAATCATGTTCGCGGATTCTGAAATGCAGACTTCTTACATGAAGGATCTGGTCACGGCGGCAGATCCGACGAACCCATTCAGCTTCATGAACTTCCTGGTTCAAAAGGGTTTGTTCTATGCGTTCCTGAACACAGGACGGCAGACCATCACCCGTCGTGAATTTGAAATGTACTGCCAGTGGGTCAGCCAGAATCTGCCTGAATACCTGAGCTTTGACAGCGACATTGAATCTGTCACCTACGACGGCAGCAAATTCATCCTGACCATCAATGGTGAAATCTTCACCGCGCAGAATATCTGTATTGGTACGGGCCTTGTCCCGCACCTGCCAGAGTTTGCACAGGCCCTGGAAGGTCCGGAAGTCTTCCACGCCAAGTCCAGCTATCTGAAGCTGCTTGATGCCACCAACAAAGACGTTGTCGTGGTCGGCGGTGGTCAGACCGGTCTTGAAATCTTCCGCAACTGCCTGCAGGGCAAATGGGGTCATCCGAAAAGTCTGAAGCTGATTGCCAGCCGCCAGAATCTGGAGCCGCTGGACAACTCTCCGTTCGTGAACGAATACTTCACACCGTCTTACGTGAAAGAGTTCCTGCAGCTGGATCAGGATCAAAAAGATCCTATCGTAAAATATCAAAAACTGGCCAGCGACGGAAACACTCCGGAATATCTGGAAACCCTGTACCGCGATCTTTACCAGCTAAAACACGTTTGGGGCGACAAACGTCAGATTGAAATTCTGCCGTACCGTCGTGTGACTGAAATGGTGAAAATCGGTGATCGCTACAAAATGCACATCCACAATGGCT
Source organism: Bdellovibrio bacteriovorus HD100 (assembly GCF_000196175.1). Lineage (NCBI taxonomy): Bacteria > Pseudomonadati > Bdellovibrionota > Bdellovibrionia > Bdellovibrionales > Pseudobdellovibrionaceae > Bdellovibrio > Bdellovibrio bacteriovorus. Next base: position 1,501,714 of record NC_005363.1, on the reverse strand, counting down.
TTAGCAACCAGAGCGAAACCACGACGGCTGACACCGTGGTGCTAAGTACGGGCTTCCGCGTGAACATCCCGTCTTTGATTGAGCCTTTGCGCCCGATGATCAATTTCGATGAAAATGGCCGTTTCCAGATGAATCAGGACTTCCAGGTTTCCTGGAACGGTTCAGAGAACAACAAAATCTTTGCGTTGAACTTCAGCCGTCATGGTCACGGGATCTCGGAACCGCAGACCAGTCTGATGGCATGGCGTTCGGCCCGCATCATCAACAACCTGACAAAAAAGAGCATCTTCCCGATCGACAAGGCTGTGCCTAACTTTATTACCTACATCTAGTGAGAACCCATGAAACGCATCATCACACTTCTGACCGTCTTTCCGCTGATTCTGAACGCTCAAACTCCAGCCACAGAAGAGGCTTCCGCTCAAGAAGCCTCCACTCTGGAGGCCGTGCAGGTTCAAGGGTCCAAGGAAAACAAATCCTATCAGGAAAGCACCGAAAGTATTTCTGTGGTTCCCAGCCGTGAGCTGGACTCCCCAATTCAGTCTGATTCCATCCAGGCCCTGAATGCGGTTCCCAACGTTTCCATCAACAAAAACGACGACAGCTTCAGTATCCGTGGTGTGAACAACACCGGCGTGACGGGCTTCCAGAAAGACAATCTGTCTTCTATCTTGGTGGATGATGTTTTCCAGACCGACCTTGCGATCAAAGCGGGCAGCTTTGAGCTGTGGGATTCCCAGCAGGTGGAAGTGTACCGCGGCCCTCAGTCCACCACACAAGGTGTGAACTCTTTGGCCGGCAGCATTTTGCTTTTCCATAACAAACCTGGGGATCAGACCGAAGGAGCAGCCAAGCTTGGCTATGGCAGCTTCAACCGCATTGAAGCGGGTGTGATGACCAACAACGTGTGGCTGGAAGGAAAACTGCTGAGCCGTGTTTCTGTGAATCACGAACAGGATGATGGTTTCATCAAAAATATCAAGACTGACAACAACAAATGGGGCGGAAAATCCAAAGACCATCTGGGTCTGGATCTGACCTACAAAATCAATGAAACCGATTATGTTCGCTGGAACACCAAGATCATGCAAAATGAAACTGGTGGAAACTACGTTCAAAGTGCCAACCCGTTTGACTATGAAGTTAACGAGGACGTGGACTTTGAAAGCAAAACCGGCAACCAGCAAACAAGCCTGCGCTATTTCGTCAAATTGAATGACCAATGGACCAATGAGGTTATCGGCGCCTATTCCCAGGCGAAAAACGACGAAACCAGCGATGCGGATGGCACGGCCAACCCAACCGCGGGTGTTCGTACGGAAGAACACAACGACCGCTTTGTCAGCGTGGAAAACCTTTTGAAGTTCCAGAACGAAAAACTAAAGAACGTCCTGGGCTTCCATGCGCATGACTACTATCTGAAGGACGACGCCCGCTTCGACATCCTGTACCCGCTTTCAGTCTCTGTTTTCACGCCCGTAGCTTCAAGTCAGGTGACTGACAAATACCGCACGGTATTTGCCCTGTTTGATTCTTACCTGTGGAAATTCACTGAAAATCAGTCCATCAATCTGGGGCTGCGCTACGAGTTCGTGAAAAACAAATACGGAGCTGACGTCACCGCCACCCGCAAGCAGAATCTGGGGGCCGGCACCAACGCCGCAGTGGATGCCTATCTGGACAGCGTGACTGGCAGCTACGAAGACGAGGACAACAACTCCATCCTGCTTCCAAAAGTGGCTTACATGCTGACTCAAGATCAGCACAGCTACGGGATCTCTTACACCGAAGGCTATCGCACGGGTGGTTTGTCCATCAACCGCAAGCGCGTTCGTGTGGACACCTACGATCCGGAAAAAACCGGCAACTATGAGCTGTCTTACAAATATGCCGCTTCCAACTGGAACTTCAGCTCGGCGGCATTCTATACGGACTGGAAAGACCAGCAGGTGATGGTGCAACTTTCAAACGACCCGTTTGACACCCAAGTGGTCAATGCTGCCAGCTCGGAGCTGTACGGAGCGGAAGCCGAGATCAACTGGAAACCGGCGTCCCGCCATGAGTTCAATCTGGGGGCTGGTTATGTAAAAACCCGCTTCAAAGATTTTGTGAATGGCACCAAGGACTACACCGACAATGAATTCCCGTTTGCACCCAACTGGACCGGTCGCCTGTCTTATGGCTATCAGATCAGCCAGGACTGGAATGCCGCAGGTATCTTCAGATACTTGAGCAAGTCCTATGGCAATGCGGAAAACACCATGGATTCACCGGAACAGTTCTATCTGGATTTGCTGGGGCAGTATTCTTTGGCTGCATGGAGCATGAATGTGGATTTGTACGTGCGCAACGTGCTTGACACCCGTTATGTGATCTATGACCGCACAAGTTCCATTGGCGGTCAGTCCGTCAGCTACAACCAGGTCAACTCACCTCGAGAGCTGGGTCTGCGCCTGAATTATTTCTGGTAGTTAGTGTTTAGCAGGAAGCCAGACCACAAATCTTGTTTGGCTGGCTTCCGTATCCAGATAAAATCTGCCTTCATGAGATCGCACGATCCCCTCTGAAATGCTCAATCCCAGACCGACCCCCATGCCGACCTCTTTGGTCGTGAAGAAGGGCTCCATGATTTTATCGCGCAGAAACGCTGGCACTCCCGGACCGGAATCGGAAATTGAAATCTCGACACCGTCCTTCACGCCTTTGGCTTCAACCACCACCTTACGGGTGTTGACCGACTGAACGGCATCCGCCGCATTATTCAATAGATTCAACAGCACCTGGGAAATCTGATACGGCCGCACATACACCTTCAAGTTCGGCTCCAGACGTGCAATCAGGTCCACCCCTTCATGCCGGAACTTGTCTGAACAAAACGCCAGTGTGTCATCAATGATGGCATCCACTGTCACCCATTCCATATCACCTGGATCAGAATCCCGGGAATAATAGCGCAAACCTTTGACGATCTTGGCGATGCGCTGGGTGGTGTTTTCGACGACTTCAACGCGCTTTTGCACTTCAATGTCCGTGGCAAGCCCCCGGGCCCCCAGCAGGCGGCGTAAAACACCGACGTGACCATTGATGATGGTCAAAGGATTGTTGATCTCGTGGGCGATGCCGGCTGCCATTTCACCCAACGAGGCCAGGCGTGCGCTGGCGATGATCTTGTCTTCCTGCTCCTTGATCTGTTTTTCCCGCTGACGCTTTTGGGTGACGTCCTCAACAACCGCCAGATAGCCCGTCGTGTCCCCGTTTTCACCAAAGACTTTTCCGACGAACAACTGCCCAAGGAAGCGGGAACCATTGCGATTCACGTACGTCCACTCTGAAGCGGTGTTAAAGCCGGCTTCAAACATGGCTTCGAAGAAATCAACGCCCAGCTCAACCGGACGCTTCAGTGCGCTTTCAAGTCTGAGCCGCATCAGCTCCACGTCCTGTGGGTCATGGAAGATGAACGGGTGCTCTTTTCCAGCGATCTCTTCGGTCTTCCAGCCGGTCTTTTCTTCCGCTGAGCGATTCATCTCCCGAACAATACCGTGTTCATCAAAGGAAATCATCATCAACGGAGTCGCATCCATCGCCGCCGACTTCCAGTCCGCCACAGCCCGCGCCCGTTTGCGCATTTCATCGGAGCGGTTGTAAAAGCTGAGCGACAGCCCCAGCAAAACGGAAATACCCACGGCAAAAACCAGCACCACCGAAGGCAGCGCCGATGTATTGCTGCGAATGGCTCTGGTAGAAGGTGCAAAGACGATCGCCCAATCCACACCCATATTGGTATAATGGATGCGCGTCAGCCAGTCCCGCGACAACACAGGATCCCAGTCTGAACTGCGGTAGACCTCCTGCCCGTCCTCATAAATGGCCACATGATAACTTTCAATGCGCGCAAAACGATCCAGGAAAGTCTGAATCTCGATCCCGGCACTGAGAATTCCCGCAAACTCTGTGTTCTTATAAACCGGCACCAGCAGCGCAAAACCACGCCCGCCGGATTTCATGTCAATCACGCGAGAAATGCGGGATTGATGGGACTCGCGAGCCATATCCAAACTGCGTCTGATTTCAGCCGAACGCCCCATGGTGGTGTTGCGGATATTTCGGCTGAAGTCGTCCATTGGATACAGCCAGCGCAACAGCAGATTCTGATCCGCCCACGCAATTCGACGGATGCCTTTGAATTCCTCGTAGTAAAACTGAGCATCCATACGCCACACAGATTCATCACGATAGGCCCCCACGGCCATGCGACGGGACATGTGCTGCAGGGCTTTTTCAAGGGGAATAAATGTTCCATCCAGCTTGCTGCGGAAACTTTCAGCACGAATCAAAGTGATGCTGCGGTTTCTTTCGATATCCTTCAGCAACAACAGCTGCCAGATACCCACCGCCGTCAGAACTCCGATCATAACCACATACAAAGGCACAACGGCAGATCGACCGGATTCTTCATCACGCACCGAGCGGCGCAACTGTAAAATGTGCGCCAATGACAGCAGAACGAAGGACAGCGAGGTATGAATCGCCATGCGGGAGATTGCCCCCCACCCGTACTCTGAACTGAAGTTCAGGAAGTACCCCAGAAAACCCAGTATACTAAACCCAAGCACCAAAGAACTGATCGTGATTCGCACCATCCGGCGGGCATAAGAACGACCCGACACCACACCCATCACGCCTAACAGCAACATACAAACCGATGTGCTTATGGACATGCGCCCCGGCGACGCCACCCCCACACTGTAAAATGGCTCTACCAAGGCCTGATCAATGCCCAGATCAATACCGGTCAGATACTGAAGCAGGTTGATCGTCCCCAATAAAAAGGCAAACAGCGAAGAGAAAAAGGAAATTCGTAGAAAGCGCCCTTCCGAAAAAAGAAGAGCCATGGCCAGAGCGGCCAGCCCCAATGCCGTGTTGATCACCATCGGGGCAAAGTCAGGTCGAATTTGAATCAGAGCCGGGTCCCGCAGAATCCATCCGAAAATCACGATGGAGGCGATGCCCAGCACGGACAGAGCCATCAGGAAATGCAGATTCTTCCTGATGTTAGTGAATAACACGGGTGACCCCAATGATCCCCTTGATCTTCTGGATTTCAAACACCGCCTGGTTCAACTGGCTCGCATTCTGAACGCTGACCTCGAAGTTACACACGGCTTTTTTATCCTTGGTCGTGCGGATCTGGGCTGACTGAATATTGATCCCCTGCTGGGCAAAGGCTTCTGACATCAGTTTTAGCAATCCCGGCACGTCCTGGGAGATGATCTTCAGGCGCACAATGCGCTCCTGGCCTTCTCCGGCTTGTTTCACATTCCAGGTCACATCGACTTTGCGAAGCTGATCGAATTCAAAAGCCTTGCGGCAGTCGCTGCGGTGAATGGAGATACCACGGCCACGGCTGATAAAGCCCACGATCGGATCCCCCGGGATCGGATGACAGCATTTTGCATAGTGCACCAGCACGTCATCCATGCCGTCCACACTGATAAGGGAATTGGTCTTGCGTGTTTTTTGAGTCGCGGCACGCATGACTCTTTCCATAAAGGTCGTGTCTTCGGTTTTGGCCGCTTCTTTGGCGATATTTTCCGGGGAAAGTCTTTCCACCAGAATGCGCGTTTCAAGTTTTCCGTAACCCACGGTCACGTACAACTCATCCAGATCCGCCAGGCCGTGGTCCTTCAGATAGGCTTCAAAGGCCGGGCCTTTCAGATACTTCACGGCAGCCATGCCGAACTTGCGGAATTCTTTTTCCACCAGTTCTTTACCCAGCATGATCGCACGACGGCGCTGCTCTTCTTTGACGAAGGCGCGGATTTTGGATTTGGCTTTATTGGTAACGACAAATTTCAACCAGTCCTTGGAAGGCACCTGGGTTTTGGAAGTGACAACTTCGACTGTGTCCCCGTTTTGCAGCTGATATTTCAGCGGCACCATTTTGCCGTTCACGCGGGCCCCGACAATGCGGTTGCCAAGCTCCGTGTGAACCGCGAAGGCAAAGTCCACCGGGGTGGCCCCTTCAGGGAATTCACGAACATCTCCGGTCGGAGTGAAAACGTAAATTTCAGTTTCGAACAAATCCGTTTTGACGGTGTCCAGGAATTCGTCAGGATTGCGCACGTTCTGATGCCACGACACCAGATCACGCAGCCAGTTGGCCTGCTGCAAATCACCGTCGTCCATCATCTTGCCGCGCTCTTTGTACTTCCAGTGAGCGGCGATACCTTTTTCCGCAACCAGATGCATTTCACTGGTACGGATTTGAATCTCGATGCGCTCCCCGCCCGGGCCCATGACGGTCGTGTGCAGGGACTGATAGTTATTGGCCTTGGGCATCGCGATGAAGTCTTTAAAACGACCCGGGATCGGCTTCCACAGCGAGTGGACCAGCCCCAGAGCGGCATAACATTCCGCCACGGATTCAACCAGCACACGGAATGCCAGAACATCGTATACCTGATCGTAGTCGATGTTACGGGATTGCATTTTTCGGTAGATGGACCACAAGTGTTTGGAACGCCCATAGACTTCATAACGGAAGCCGGCTTTGGTCAGTTCTTTTCCGATCAGATGCTTCACTTCCTCGATATATCTATTCTGCTCGGCTTCGGTCTTTTTAATCTGCTGGACAAGTTCATAGTACATGTCCGGGCGATAGTAACGGAAGCACAGGTCTTCCAGCTCAATCTTCAGCGCACTGATACCCATGCGCCCTGCCAGCGGACAATAGATTTCCAATGTTTCAAGAGCGATGCGCTCTTGTTTTTCAAACGGCATGAAATTCAAAGTTCGCATGTTGTGAAGGCGATCAGCCAGCTTCACCAGAACGACGCGCACGTCTTTACCCATGGCCACGATCATTTTGCGGATGTTTTCACCCTGCTTTTCGTGGCTGTTCTTGAACTTCATCTGACCGATCTTGGTCACCCCGTCCACCAGGTGCGCGATCACATCACCGAACTCGCGGCGAATGTCTTCCAGCGTGGCCGCGGTGTCTTCAACGGTGTCATGCAGAAGACCGGTGGCAATGGTGTCCAGATCCAAATGGAAGTCCGCCAAGATTGCGGCAACCGAAAGAGGATGAGAAATGTAAGGTTCACCGCTGCGGCGGATTTGGCCTTCGTGCATTTTCTCAGAGAATGAATAGGCCTTCTCAATAATTTTGAGATCTGCATTCGGATAATAGACTCGAATGCGCGCCAGCAGATCGTCGACTGTTTTGACCGGCTTGTTGGTTAAGCCATCCTCTTTCAGGAAATTAAACATATTCCCTATAGCTTACCTGACCCCAGAGGGGTGTCCAACGAAGAATTACAGGCGTCCAGAAAACGCAAAAAGGGAGACTTCCGCCTCCCTTCATTGGGTTCACATAAATGGGGCTTGCGCCTTTAATGTGATTACTTGTTCAGATCCTTTTCGATCTGACGGATAGCTTCGTTTGCATCCAGGCTGTCCTGGTAGCCCACGTTGCCCATCGCAACTTCACGCAGGGAGCTTACGATGTACTTGTTGCTACGAGTGGAAACTGTCGCTTCTGCACCTTTCAGAAGTTGCTTCGCACGTTTTGCAACCATCAAAACAAGGGCAAATCTGTTAGGTACTTTTTCCAAGCAATCTTCAACGGTTACACGAGCCATTACGCCTCCAGCAAATAGATCAGGCCAAATTACAGCTAAGCTAGCAAATCTTCAACGATTTTCTTAAATTCCCCATAGGATTTCTCAAACACGTCGTTGACGATCTGATAATCGAACTTGGAGGCCTCACGGATCTCCTTTTCGGCATTGGCCATACGAACTTCAATGTCCGCAGGGACCTTGCCATCGCGCTTTTCAATGCGACGACGCAGCTCGTCAATACTCGGGGGATGGATAAAGACGGTTTTAGCGTCCGGGAACTTGGACTTAAAGGTCGCCACACCCTGGATGTCGATGTCCATAATGGCGGTTTTACCCTGATTCCAGGCTGTTTCCAGGGACGAATATGAGGTTCCATAGAAATTGGTGTGAACCTTCGCCCACTCCACAAAGAAGCCCTCTTTGATCTTCTGTTCAAAATCAGCATGATCAATGAAATTGTACTGCAGACCCGGCGTCTCTCCCTGGCGGATAGAGCGCGTTGTGAAAGTGACGATATCCACCAATCGGGAATCCTCCCGGGTGATCCTTTCGACAAAGCTGCTTTTTCCTGCGCCACTTGGAGCGGCGACGATAATCATGCGAGTTTTCATAATTACTGAACGTTTTGAACCTGTTCTCTAAGTCTTTCAATAAGGGTTTTTGCTTCTACCACAGCCGCAGTGATCTTGGCTACCTGAGACTTTGACCCAATGGTATTCACCTCACGCAGCAATTCCTGGGTATAGAAATCCAGCTTTTTACCTTCAGCGGTGACCGAGCCCACCAACTGACGGTAGTTCTTGATGTGTTCCGCAAGACGGCTCAGCTCTTCGTTGATGTCGGCTTTTTCCAGCTGAATCACGATTTCCTGGGACAAACGGGCGGAATCGATTTCACTGCCTTTAAGGCGCGCACGAACTTTTTGCTCGTAACGGTCCTGAAGTTGCGCATTGGCTTCGCCACGCAACTCACTGATAATCTTCACTTGTTTTTCCAGAGCCACCAGCAGTTTTTGCAGATCCTTTTGCAGGGATTTGCCTTCGCGGGCGCGTTCCTTGTCGCAGTTGGAACAAGCTTCGGTGAATGCTTTTTTCAGAATCTTGTCTTCACCAGTGAAAAGCTCATAGGTTTCTTCAACTTTGATGATTTCAGGCAGTCTTGCCACCACCTCAAGGTGAACATTAAAGGGCACGCCCAACTCTTTGGAAAGATGCTTATAAGCGGACATGTATTTCTTGGCCAAGGCATCGTTCACGGTCATCTGCGCCTTGCTGGCCGTGTTCTTCACACGGCGGGAAACGAAAACATCCACCGTGCCACGATGAAGGGTTCCACTCAGAATCTTCTTCAACTCCCCTTCATAAGAAACAAATTCACGAGGCAGGTGAAAACGTGGCTCCAGGAAACGTCCGTTCACGGAACGGATGCTCACTTCCACAGTGACGTCTTTAGTCTGAACTCTTGCGGTGCCGTACCCAGTCATGCTTTTCATAATTACCTCTATTCTCGGCTTTCCACCGAATCAGGGTCAAGGTTTGAGAAATTTCTCGACCACGGTTCGAACCTCAGCAAAACCCGAGGCCCCATCGAACCACTGAATGTCTTTGTCTCGCTGAAACCAAGTTCTCTGTCTTTTGGCGAGCTGGTGAGTGTTTGTCGTGATCTCTTCCTGCAGCTGCGAAAGACTTATTCCCCCACGCAGATATTCGAGTGTCTCTTTATAGCCCACACTGCTGATCGGTGCCCATGAAGCCAGACCTTCATCGAGAAGCCCCTGAACCTCTTCAATCAATCCGGCAGCGAGCATCTTTTCCACGCGCTGCCCGATGCGTTCGCGCAGCACTTCGCGATCCCAACTCGGACCGATCTTCAACAGCGGAAACGGGAACGGCTTTCGCTGGGACTCAAATTCGGCTTGAATCTGCGTGACACTTTTTCCCTGGCTGCGAATCAGTTCAATCGCCCGCCCGATACGATAGCGATCTGCCAGATGAATCTTGGCGCCGTATTCAGGATCGGCCTTCATCATTTCGGCGTGCAGGCGGATGGCGCCTTCTTCAGTTTCAAGCTCAAGGGCCACCTGGGCCTGAATTTCTACCGGGACCGGGATCACCGGATACATGCCCTTTTCAATGGCCATAAAATAAAAACCAGTACCGCCCACCACAAACACCGGCTTGTCGGCGGGGATCTCTTCTAGAATGGCGTAAAAATCACGGCAGTAATTCCCGGCCGTCATTTCTTCCGGCGGATTTACATAATCCAGCAGATAGTGCGGCACCAAGGCCTGCTCTGCCTTGCTGGGTTTGGCCGAACCGATATCCAGTTTCTTATACAGCTGAACCGAATCACAATTGACGATGACGCCGTTGAATTCTTGCGCAAGCTTCAGCGCCCACTCGGATTTCCCGGTGGCCGTGGAGCCGACAACAAAAATCACATGCCTTTTCGCCATTAAACTATTCGTCCGAAATCTTTTTCCAGCTTGTAGTACGGGTACTCCACACTGACCGGGCGACCGTGAGGACAGAAGCTTGAAAGCGGGAACATGTCCATGTCACGAAGCAGACTGCGCATCTGATCCGGACTTAAAGACTGCCCTGCCCGCACCACGGAATGGCACGCCATCGTGGCACAAATGTCGCCCACAGTTCTTTCCAAAGAATAACTGCCGCCCTGATCCACGATCTCGGTCGCCATCTTGTCCAAAACACCGCTGAGGCTGGATTCTTTGATCATCAACGGGGCGGCTTTAACACCAACCGTGCCCGGACCCAAAGCTTCAATGAAAACACCCAGGCGTTCCATTTCTTTGGCCATGGTCAAAAGACCTTCGACTTTTTCCGGAGACATATCAATCGCCAGGGGGAACAGGAAGTCTTGAATATCAACCTTCCCACCCTTCCAGGCATTCATCAGTTTTTCAAACACCACACGCTCGTGAGCGGCGTGCTGATCCACGAACACCAGCTTGTCTCTGGACTGAGTCACGATGTAAGTCAAATTCGCCTGCCCCAGAACCTCCAAAGAAGACCAGTAACCCAGTGAAGCCTCCTCCGCTTTCGGAGCAAAGGATTCACGCTGAGCCGCCGACTCAGCCAGGGCCTGATAAGTGGTCTGCGGCTGCTGCAATGATGAGACCGGAAAACTGGACGCCGGGAAGCTGAATTCTTTTTTCTGGAACTGAGTCACTTCCAAAGAATTGTCCTGGAAGCGCAGATTCTGCTGAGGCATGGGTTGCGAAGCAAAGTTCGGAAGCCCGTCAGTGGATTTAAACTCCTCAGAAGAGTTCTGCGTAAGCGGCATGGTCACATTCTGCGTTGCCACATCCGAGCGTTTGATCCAGGGTGCCTGCTCCAGCGTGCCACGCAAAGCCGCCGCCACAGCACGGAATGCCAGGGACGGATCCTGGAATTTCACCTGGGATTTTGTCGGGTGAATGTTCACATCCACACAGTCCGGATCCACTTCCACCCACACGGCGGCAATCGGATATTCTCCGTGCATCAGAAGACTGCGATAGGCTTCGTTCACGGCCGCCTGCAGACTGCGATCCTGGATCCAGCGATTTTGCGCAAACAGCCAGATATTTTTTGAAGTCTTGGCGACGTTATGAGGATCGGCAAACACCGCATAGGCCTTCACGTTTTCGCGGGAAGCTTCGCCTTCGAACAGAGGTTTGATTTCAAGAATTTGTTCAACACGGTCCTTGCGGGATTTACACGCCGGCCAGAACGCCACAAGCTTGCCGTTTTCCTGAATGCGGAACTCGACATCGTAATGAGACAAGGCCATCGCCTTCAAGGTCGTCTTGATCGCCGAGTTTTCAGCCGAATCAGACTTCAGGAATTTCAAACGCGCCGGAGTGTTGTCGAAAAGGTTTTCAATCAGGATGGTCGTGCCTTGCGAGCCGCCGACTTTGTCGATCTCTTTTCTTTTTCCGTATTCACTGATCAGCTGATGGGCCTGTTCATCCCCGGCACGACGCGAAGTCAGTGTCAGCTTGCTGACAGAGGCGATACTGGCCAAAGCTTCGCCGCGGAAACCGAAAGTGCGCAAAGACCACAGGTCATCGGTTTTTGAGATTTTGCTGGTTGCGAATCGTTCCAGGGATTTGGGCAAATCTTCCGGGGACATCCCCTTGCCGTTGTCGATCACCTTGACGATGCGGCCGCCGTCGTAGAATTCCACGTGCACGCGGGTGGCGCCGGCATCGATGCTGTTTTCCACAAGTTCTTTGACGAGATGAGCAGGACGCTCCACCACCTCGCCCGCGGCGATTTGGTCAACAACTTCAGGGGATAAAATCTGGATCGACATAGGGGGAATTTGCATGAGCTCCCCCCTCAAGTCAAAGGACTATTGTGGGCGCAGACACTCGCCCCAAGCCTGACATTTCAGCAGTTTGGAGCGCAGTTGTTTGACCTCGGTCAAGGTCAGTTGGATCTCTTGATCAAAGCCCTTTTTAAGACCGCCAAACTGAGAAATAGCGCGGAATTTAAACGGCCCCTGGAAGTCCTCCACACGGAAGTTCAGACCTGTATCCGGCTGAAACTGAATGTGATTGGCGTGTTTGGTCAAATTCCATGTAAAACGGTCACGCTGAGCTTTCAGCTTATCCATGGCCTGCTGCAGATTCTTCCAGCACTTCACCTCGGCCACCAGAACGACTTTATGCGTGGATTTCTCAAACACCACCACATCAAGCTCTCCTAAAGTGTCTTCCCCCAGGCTGTATTCCACCCCGGTGGTCACTTCATAAGCATCACCAAATTCTTTGGTGACTTCAAGACGGGCAATTTCCTCACAAACAGTGCCGTCAGGTTCAAAATTAGCACCGGAATTTTTCAAAGCCTCGAAGTAAGGCTCAATGTCCCCACCCGCAAAAGAAACAGAACTAAAAAGAATGACAAAAAACAATGCAGCCAAACGCACAAAGAGCCCCCTCTAAGAAGCGCCTTCATAACACCTCGCTTCCACAAAAGGTACCAGCTTACTTTTTCCGAAGCTGCGCGTTAAAAATCCCAGCCCAGATTCAGGCCGAAAGCGAAGTATTTGGTTCGTTCCCAGTAGTATTTCGCATTGGTTCGTAAGGACATGCCGCCCAGGCGGGCGCCAATTCCCAGATCGATCACCGCTCCGAGAGTCATATCATCGGCGGAATAACTTAAAGTTTCGCCGTTGCTGGGCACATCGATATTGAAGTGTGAATACCTAAACATCGGACCAAAACCATAGTAGTAAATAAAATTTTTGCCCTGGGGGATGACTGTCTGGAAAGTAAAGTCCGTCATGAAGATAAAACCGTCAGCGGCTTTTTTGGTATAGTCCTCGTAGTACGAGGGCGCACCGAAGTGGAACAAGATATTGGCGTCCGTGTAGATCTCGCCGCTGAAAAGCGTGTTAAAGCCGTTGAACTTCACTCCATAGAACAACAGGCTGTCAGTGCGCTCTTCTCTTAGCGTGTCTTCAGTGAAATTCGTCATCTGCAGAACCGGGCCGCGATAACGGGTGGCAAAGAAAGGCCTTTTCTTTTTCTCTTCCTTGGCTTCGCTCAGCTTGACCTGCTCCGGCTTGGGAATTTTGATAATGCCCGGTTTGATATCCGTGTCGGAAATCCACCCCAGATGACCGGGTTTCAGACGGATCTTATAGAACGGACCTTTTTTGTTTGTGGAGATATTAAAAACAGAACCGATTTTCAAAGTGGTGATGACCGGCGCATCAAAGTCGGCGTCCTGATACACCAGGGCGCCATCCAGAATCACCGTCGCCTGCTGGGCTTGCGCCCACAAACTGACAGGAAACAGAAAGAACATCAAGAGCAGCAGCGCTGCCCTATTTAAAACGCATAAGCCAAACACGATAGAAAGCCTCAAGCACAATTTTCAGAGACATTTTACTTTGGCCCACACGACGGTCTTCAAAGACAATCGGAGACTCCGCCCCTTTGAAACCCTTTTTCAAAGCTTTGTATTTCAATTCGATCTGGAAGCTGTAACCGTTGGATTCAACCGTGGAAAGATCAATCCCGTGCAGAACCTCTTTTTTCCAGGCGTTGAAGCCCCCTGTCCAGTCATTCAGCGGGAAGCCCAGAATCAATCGGGAATAGATGCCGCCCCCCCGGGAGATGATCTTGCGGATCAAACCCCAGTTCACCGTGCGACCACCATCCACATAGCGGGAACCCACAGCAAAATCATTGGCTTCCATCGTCTTGATCAAAGGCCCCAGGTCCTCGGGACGGTGAGAAAAATCTGCATCCATTTCGATGATGCCCTCAAAGCCATGATCCATGGCCCAGCGGAAACCCGCGATATAGGCCTTGCCCAAACCCTGCTTGCCGGGACGGGAAAGAATATGAAGCTGTGGCAAGCTTTTTTGCATTTCACGAACAATGGCCCCAGTGCCATCCGGAGAGTTGTCATCAACAACCAGAATTTCAACACCCAGGTTCTGCGCCAATACCGCAGGCACAATCGCCTGAATATTTTCTTTTTCGTTGTAGGTAGGAATTACGACCAGATTTTTCATGGCTCTAAGCTGTCACAAAGAGCCCCGACTTGCAATCTTTAGATCAAATTGACCGCGATACCAAGCGGCCTTTGCCCTTATCCTGGAGGGCCTTCGCTTTGTCTGCGGGAATTGCGGGCAAATTCAGAGGTTTTGCCAGCAGATATTTAGGATCCTGACGGCGAACATCCAGCTGCTCTTTCACTTTACTCGCCGCCTGCTCCGGCGCCTTCAGATAAAGAACAGGATCAAACCCGCACACACGGCAGACCACGGACAGTCTCCAGCGGATTTTCACGAAGACTTCAGAAATCGCCAGACACACCACAAAGGCCACCATCACACGCGGATCATACTGCTGCCACAAGGCGAACATAATCACCACGGATGCCAAGGCACTGCCCAGAATATTCATCAATGAAATATTCTTGCGACGATAAATACGGCGGGGGCTTTTACAGAAGGCACAGTAACAGTTATGGCGAGTCTTAAAGAACGACAACATACAATCAGTTTGCCAAAGACAAGGTCCAGAACGAAAGATCAATTTTTGAAAAATGACAAAGCCTTGATAGAATGGGGTATGCAAATCATTAAAACAATTCAGTTCGCTTTGATCGCCGCTTCCCTCTTTACCGCTCCCACCTTGGTCCAGGCCGCTTCCGGCGACTCTGAGTATGAAGAGGTCAGCTATGAGGACCTGCTCAATGAATTAAGCGCAAAAAAACAAAAAGTGACCCAAAGCTCTACGAGTTCGTTTGATGATGTGCGCCTGCACGCGGGCATTGGCTATGCCAACTCTTTCACCAACATTTCCGCCAACAATCAGAACTTCAACCGCCACACCAATGGCATTCAGCTGTCCCTGGGGATGGATCTGTTTTCTCCGAACTGGTACTCTGAAGGTGTGTTTAAAAACTACGGCGTGTCTTCTTCCGGCAGCGAAGAGTTCACTTTGCGCGAACTGGATCTGAAAATCGGTTACACCAACCGTCTGGAAAGCATCTGGTCTTATTCCATCAGCTCGGGTCTTTCCAACCGCTTCCTGCGCTTCAGCGACTCGTCCAAAGGTATTAGCGTTAATGAAACAACACCGTCCCTGATTGTTTCCACGGGTTTTATGGCTCAGGTGCACAAACACCTGTCCCTGGGGGCTGAAGTCAGCGCCCACACCGCCATGGTGAACCGCACATCTGACAAAAACTCTTTTGACTTCGCTTTCCGCCTGAACACATCCCTGTAAATCATTCCCTGACCTTGCCCGCATGCCTAAGAACTGCTAACTCTAGGCATGCCCTTTTTCCTGCTGTTGCTGACACTTCTGATCTCTGTTTCTGCCAAGGCGGCCACCACATCCCTGTGTGGCATTCGCATCGAAGGCACGGAAGAGATCAAATTCACCGACACCGAAAAAGACTGGCTGTGCGGCACCCCCAAAAATGACGCGTGGAAAAGCATTCCGGACAACCAGCGTATTTTTTTCCTGAAAAGTTTCCTGCAAAGCCGCGCTTATCACCAAGCCCAGTTCACCTATGAAAAAGATCTGCTTCTGGTGCAGACCGGGCCCAAGTCCCACGTCAAAAAGCTCAACGTCCTGCACGCCCCGCCCGTTTGGGAGTGGAAGAAGCGCCGGTATATTCTGAATCGCCCCTTCACTCCGAACATCCTGGATGAGATCAACAAGTGGGCCCTGCGCCGTCTGCAGGAAAACGGCTATGTGTGTCCTCAAGTTGAGTCCCGCGGAATCATCGACGAAGAAACCTTCCTGCTGGATGTGAATGCGGGAACACCGGCCGTCTTTGGCACTTATCCGACCATGGGCGAAGAGGATTTGGATCCGGCCATTCTGGAGCGCTTTTCCGCGCTTCTTCCGGGTGAGCCTTTTGACATTCGCCTGCTGGAGCTAAGCTCCACCCGAGTGCTGAATGAAGATTTGTTTCTTAGCACCTATTACGACATCGCCTGCCAGAAGGACGGAAGTTATTCGATCGTGCGCCGAATGATTCCCGCCAAACCCCGCTTGCTCAGCTTTGGAGTCGGCTTTGACTCTGAGGGCGGAGCCCTGATCAAATCGACTTTCAAACAAGCGCGCCTGACACCCGCTGCGGATTCTTTGGAAACGTCTCTTTATGCCTCGTTCATCGAACAGTACATCATCTTCAACCACTATCATTATTTTCTGGATGACTTAAGTTCGCGCACCCACCTGATCAGCGGCGCAAAAATTCGCCACGAATCAGAAAGCAACTACGAGGCCATGACTTATGAGATGGGAACCGGAGTTTCATTCGGAAAAGAGTGGTCCACCGCGACGAGCAGTTTTCAACTGGGGCCGTATCTGACTCGCACGGATGTCATTCGGGGACCGGGGCCTTATCGTATTGATTCTTTGTATCTGGGCACCGAAGTCAGTCTGACCAGTCACATGTATGAATACTATTTGGCAGACCCCCAGAAAGGCTGGACGATCACGTTTAATTCCGCTTCGCAGGTGGATGGTGCCGTCGCCAACGAAGATCTGCACCGTCTGACTTTGCGCCATCAGGTGCTTTGGAATTTACAGGATTGGGACCCTCCGTTTTTGATTTTGGGCTGGCGTGGATCCATGGGGGCCTTCATTCTGCCGGATGGTTTTACCCAAAGCGATCAGATTCCGGTCAACTGGCGCTTCTTCATGGGGGGTGATGCGGACTTGCGCGGGTTTGCCCGTAAGCAGTTGCCTCAGGACGGACAAGGTTATTTGACTTACATCTATCAGGGCCTCGAGTTACGAGCGGGCGATGTCCTTCCATACAACTTACAGCCGTTGATCTTTTTTGATGCCGCCAAAGGGGGCGAGTCCTCCATGAAGCTGAGCTCTGCGCTATACTATTCCCCCGGAGCCGGACTGCGCTGGGGCTCCCCGATTGGTTCCATGCGGGCAACCCTTGGAAGGGGCTTTGTCATTGATCCCGTACCGAACGATGTCGACCCCGGCTATCAGTTCTTCTTCAGTTTCGGAAGGGAGTTCTAATGGCGTTGCTCATGAAGTCCCTGAAGATTTTTGTAGCCTTGGTTTTGCTGATTTTCGTACTGCTGATTGCGGGCCTGGCGTATGTGTGGATGAAACCCGAGCTGGTGATCAACGAAAAAAACGCACGCTGGGCTTTGCAATATGCCCCTGACAACTTGAAGATTTCCTGGGATCAACTGAGCTTTAAATTTGAAAGCCCGGACTGGACACACAAACGCATTCAGGTGTCGGCAAAAAATCTATGCGTGTCCTACGCGCCACGACTGCACACCTGTGCGCCCGCCATTTCTGTGGATGTGGCGATGGCCTTCACCAACTGGCGTCCAAAGCTTGAACAGTTGCGTGAAGTCACCATGGAAGTTTCCGAATTGACCCTGAACCTGCCAGCCAAAGAAGCAGCCCCGGAAGAGCCCAAGTCCCTGCTGCCTGACTTAAAACTGCCCGCGTTTTCCGAGGTGATGCCACAAGGGCTGGATTTTAATCTGATTGGGGCGTTGCACCTGTCGGCCAAGAATGTCCGGATCAATTTCCCGGAAGGCGCCCCTCTGTTAGCGCAAGCCGAGCTGGTTCGTCTGCCAAGTGATCAAACATCCGAATTGAATTTCAATCTTGCCGCTCAGGCAGAGCAAGAAGGCACTTTTGCCGCCAAGGTCCAGTCCAATATTCTTTTCGATTCACAAAAGCTTTCGGTGAATGGAAAAGCTCACGTATCGCTGCCGTCCATGAGCCTCGAAACGCCCCTGAGTGTGAACTGGGGCCGCGATCTTCGTGCCCAAGCAAAGCCATTGATCCGCTATGGAAAGATCAAACTGAACCCCGCCGTGGACCTGCACTGGTCGAATAAAGAACTGAATGTCACTTTGGGTGACATTCAGCTAAAAAACATCTGGCGCAAAACTTCCCTGCGCCTGCAAAGCTGCGCAGTGAAGGCGACACTTGATTCCGAAAAGGGGTATCCTGCCAAAGCCGGCCTGCAATGCGGATTGCGGGTCACCCCTGACAAGAACCGTGCGGGAATCAAAAGCGTCGACACCATTTTGACGGCCACGCTGACTGCGCACACGCAAGGCAAGGGCGCATCTGAGCGTCTTAGAATTAACGGGCAGGCTGAACTGAGCGGCGCAAACACTTTCCTGCAAGCGCAAGTTCAACTTACCGGCGAAGTGGAAATCAAACTGCAGAAGCCATTGCAACTCACCGCCGCCAAAGCCGCGACCGAGATCCACCTGCGCATCCCTGACTTTGTGGTTTGGAAGGATCTGTTCGAATCGACCCCGTTTGCCGTGCCCGCTCCCCTGCATGTGCTGACCGGCGACATCGAACTTGATGTGCACGCGCAGCTAACGGATCTGGATTCACCCCTGCAGGCCGATGCCACTGCGCAGAGCCGCTTAAGCTCCAAAAATCAAAAGCTCTTCGTGAAGGCCACTGCTGATCTGGAAACACTGGGTAAGATTTTAAAACCCCGGGGATTGAAGGTTCATGCCGATGTCGTTTTGCAAGACGTGCATTTGCAGGCCCCGCCTCTGCGCCTGGCGGTCCCTCCTCAAGTTCTGCCCGACAAGCGCTTTGTTATGCGCAAAGACCTGGATATTATTGAAGAGGAAAAACCCGCCCCCACATCCAGGATTCCGTTTGAACTGCTGTGGTCGGTGAATATCAAAACCGAAAAGCCCGTGCTGATTTCTTCAAACCTGTTGCAAAGCCCGGTGCCGGTCGCCTTGGACATGCAGGTACAAAGTGATCGTAAGCCCCAAGGTAAAGTCATGGTGCAAAGCTTTCCGTTTGAATTCTTCCGCAAAAAAGCCACAGTCAACAATGTGGACTTAATCTTCCACCCGGACACCGTAGCTCCGGAACTTTCCGGGAAGATCTCTTATTCCAATCCGGAAGTGAACATCCGTATATTGTTACTGGGAAACACCCAACGCCCAATCGTGAATCTGGAAAGCGACCCGCAGCTGAATCAGCAGCAGATCCTTTCGGTGCTGCTCTTCGACAAATCTTTGGATGAACTGAATGAAGACGAAGTCAACTCGACATCGAACATGAGCCGGGCCGTTTCTGACGGAGCCCTGGGTTTGTTCTCGCTGATGTTTTTATCTTCGACCCCGATTCAATCCATCAGCTATGATCCCAACAGCCAGTCCTACACCGCGCGAATGCGTCTGGATGACAACACCACCTTTAGCATGCAGTCGAACATGACCGAACAACGCCAGTTCACTTTGCGCCGCCGACTTGGAGGCAACTGGTCCGTGCGCACGGAACTGAGCCAGGAAGACAGCCGCGCCGATGTTGTACAAACCTTGCTGGAATGGATGCGCCGGTTCTAGAGGCCTTGATTTTTCTGCGGAAGAATTTCTATAATCAAACGTGGACGTAATTATATTGACCCTTTCCCTGGCTGTTTTCTTTCTGGGCTTGGCTTTGTTGACCAACCGGGCCCGACGTCGCAAAGACTTTGCGTTTGAACTAAAGCCCAATTGTCTATTAACTCGCTGGCCAGTGCTTTTTCTGACCGGCCCCCGTTCGATGTTTTACTTCAGTTCGTACTGGAATCTGTACACACCTTATTTGGCAGAACACGGCTACGAGGTCTTCACTCTGCATCTGCCCTGGAACAATCCCCGGCTGCGCCAGGAGAGATTTGAATATTTCCTGAATCAGCAGGAGTCCCAGAATAGAAAATTCCACCTGGTACTTGATACACCTACGTTCACTGAATTCCAGGATGTCTTACGCAAAAGATCCCCGTCCGTGATGAGCATTACACGCATCTGCGACAGCGGCAAAGACACCGGCCCCGGAGATTTGCGGGCCTTCCCTTTGCCGGTCGCTGAGATCGAGATGAGGGACACTCCCAAAGGCAGTCTGTTCTTACATCTGGGGTATCATCTGCACAAACAGTGGGTCCGTCGCAAGGACTTGAACAGCTTAAGTTCACTGGGGGCATTGCCCGCCACAGCCCTTGAAAACTCCGGCCGTTTGCTTGAGCGCGCGCAAACTTTGGCGGAGATGGATCTTCGGGAATCCTAAATACACCTTGCCAGACCTAAATCGTGGTGGTGAGATAATGGAATGAGCGACTATCGTGACGTCACCCCGAACAAGCAGCAGCCCTCTTTTGAAATGACCAAAGAGGTCATCCGCTATATCATCAACTATCTTCGCCACCCGGTTGAAAAAATCAAAACTCTTCCCGACTGGAATTGGCCATTGTTGATCATGACGTTGGTGGCCCTGTCGATCTTATCCGGAGTTTTAACCGGCCTTGTCCCACCAAACTTCTTCCGCATCATGGGTGGCATCATTGTATCCCCGATGGTCGCTGCCGTGACGACCTTCATCGGTTCTTTGTTCATTTACTATTACTTCCAGGTCTTTGAAAAACGCACCTGTTCCCTGCGCAAGATCTTCACGCTGGTGCTCTTTGCGAACATCCCGTTCTTTATTTTCCAAGTGGGATCTGAACTGCTGCCACCGATCACCCTGTTGGGCTTTGCCTTCACCGCACTGCTGATGGCGGTGGGCCTGACTGAAAACTTCCAGATGGAAAAACGCCGCGCCCTCAGATTAGTCACAATCCTGTTCGCCATCGTCTTCATCATCTGGCTCTGGAACAGAATCGACATCTCCCGTCTTGAACGCCTGGGGTAGATACGACGGGCCTGTCTTGGCTCCGTCAGTCTGCTGCCTGCAACTCCGCGACACGCCGTCCGGGCTCTGCCGTGGCCCGCGCTGCGCGCGGGTGCGCGCCATCGTGGCGCCCACGGAGGTCGCTTCCGTTTCTGGCATCAGTCTGCCAGAGCCAAGACAGCCCCTCTTTCTCGGGTTAAATTTAACAACGGGCTTATCTTGAAACAAAAAAAGAGCACCTAAAGGTGCTCTTTTTGACGTTGCTTCATAATTTTCCCCTCTACCACCAAAACAAGCGACCGTTCAAAAAGGTCCAGATGCATCGAATGGCCATGAAGGCCATTCGAGCCTTGCCCGAAGGGAATCGGACAGGAGGTCCGATTGCCACGCGGAGGGTTTTTCGCGCAACGGAGGCGTGCTCCTGCACGTCGAAGTGAAGCGAAAGGCCCGACAACGAAGTCAGATGGGCCTTTTTCAACGGTCGCGCTTAAGCTCTTCCAGTGGAGCCGAACCCGCCTGCGCCACGCTCGGTGTCGCTTAGTTCGTTAACCAGTTCGAATTGTGCTTGGATTACGGGTGCTAGCACCAGTTGAGCACAACGCTCTTGATCGTTGATGGTGACCGCTTCGTTGCCCAGGTTGATCACGATGATTTTTACTTCGCCGCGATAGTCAGCATCGATGGTGCCCGGAGTGTTCAGGACAGTCAGGCCGCTTTTTGCTGCCCAGCCGCTGCGGGGGCGCGCCTGGATTTCGTAACCCAGTGGGATTTCGAAACTGAGGCCGGTTGGGATCATCGCTCTTTCGCCCGGGTTCAAAACCACTGGACCTGCAAGCTGGGCACGCACGTCGAAACCACTGGCGCCCAAAGACTGATACTGAGGCAGATCGCCATGGAAGTTTTCGAGTTTTTTGATTTTTACAGCCAGTTTTTGCATATGATGCCCTTCCCAAAATTTACAGTTTTAGATCTTGCCACCAGTCCTGAAGCTTGGTCACTTCAGGTCCCAGCAGAACGCCTGCGGCTTTGTCCAGATCCAGGACGTTGCGAATATACTCATTCACTGAATCCACTGTCACTGCTTTGATTTCATCAATGACGGACTCTACCGCGCGATAACGGCCAAAGACCATCTCGTTCACGGCCAGTGAGGTCATGCGGTTTTCAATGTCGTCAGATCCCAGCAGGATACTGCCGATGACTTGAGTTTTACACATCTCAACATCCGCCTTGGTCACACCCGCTTTGCGGATCTTGGCGAACTCTTTCGAAATCAGATCCCCCACCTTGCGCGCGTTTTTCGCCTCGGTGCCGGCATAAATTGTCAGCATGCCGGAATCAATGTTGGTGTTCAGACTGGAGTGAATGGAATAAACCAGACCTCTTTTTTCACGCACACTTTGATACAGCTTCGAGGTCATCCCCCCGCCCAGCAAAGTGTTGGTGACCACCGCCTCAAAACGGTGTTTGTCCTGGAAGCTGGCTGTCGGAAGACCCAACAGCATGTGAACCTGCTCCGCCTGTTTTTCAACGACGTGACGACGGTTCAACCAGCGTGGCACGCGACGGGTGTTCTTCAGTTCGCTTTTCTTTTTTGCGCCCAGGCGCTTTTGGATCCCGGCCATCAGATCATCATGATCAATGCACCCGGAGGCGCTGACGATGATATTTTTGCCGGTGTAGGTTTTTTTATAATAGTTCATCACTTGGGTCTGCTTCATGCGCGCCACCGATACCGGCGTACCCAGAATAGGACGACCCAATGGATGTGCGCCATAGACCTGTTCATAGAACACGTCATAGACCATGTCTTCATGGCTGTCTTCGGACATGGCGATTTCCTGAAGGATCACGCCTTTTTCAAGGTCGAACTCCTTCTGGGTCAGCTTCATGTTCGAAACCAGGTCTGCCAGAACATCCAGGGCTTTTTCCCAGTGATCCTTCAGAACCAGAGCATGATAACAAGTGTACTCGCGGGTGGTGTAAGCATTCAGCTCTCCGCCCAGAGCTTCCAAGGATTTGGCAATTTGATAGGCTGAACGGGTTTTGGTGCCCTTGAACACAAGGTGCTCAAGCAAGTGAGAGATCCCGGCCACGTCAGGAGTTTCATCCCGAGTGCCCGTCAAAACCCAAATACCCATAGAAACGGCACGGGACCCTGGATGGAGTTCACTCACCACCCGGATCCCGTTAGAAAGTTCAGATTTTTTGAACTTTGTATTCATCTATTACTGTAGCAAAGCCTTGCGGGAAAGCTTGACGCGACCAGAACGGTCCACTTCAAGAACTTTCACATCGATGATTTCACCTTCTTTTAGTACGTCAGAAACTGCGCGTACACGTTCGTTGGAGATTTCAGAGATGTGCAAAAGACCTTGTGTGTTCGGAAGGATTTCAACGAAAGCACCGAACTCAGCGATTTTCACGATGCGGCCTTTGTAGGTCTTGCCCACTTCAGCTTCAGCGATGATGTCGTTGATCATTGCAATTGCTTTCTTGGTTGCTTCCGGATCAGCAGACGCGATGTTGATAGTACCGTCGTCCTGGATCTCGATCTTAACGCCAGTAGCTTCAGTGATACCACGGATCACTTTACCACCGGAGCCGATCACTTCACGGATCTTGTCTGGCTTGATTTTGATGGTTTCGATACGAGGTGCAAATTCAGAGATCTGACCACGAGGAACCTTCATCACTTTTTCCATTTCGTTCAGGATGTGAGCGCGGCCTTCTTTAGCTTGCGCCAAAGCCTGCTCCATCACTTCGAAGGAAACAGAGTCAATTTTGATATCCATCTGCAAAGCAGTGATACCCGCAGGAGAACCCGCCACTTTGAAGTCCATGTCACCCAGGTGATCTTCGTCACCAAGGATGTCCGTCAGAACCGCAACGCGGTCACCTTCCTTGATCAGCCCCATTGCCACACCGGCAACGTTGCCTTTCAAAGGAACACCGGCGTCAAGCAATGCCATGATACCGGAGCAAACAGTACCCATGGAAGAGGAACCATTGGATTCCAAAACTTCAGACACGATACGGATTGTGTAAGGGAATTTTTCGAAGTCTGGAAGAACCGCTTTGATCGCGCGCTCAGCCAGGTTACCGTGACCGATCTCACGACGGCTGGTACCGGACATACGACCCACTTCACCCACAGAGTATGGAGGGAAGTTGTAGTGAAGCATGAACTTGCGCTTCTGAAGACCCAACAGTGAATCCACCATTTGTTCGTCATCAGCCGTACCCAAAGTCACAGTGCCCAATACTTGAGTTTCACCACGGGTGAACAAGCCGGAACCGTGAGCGCGAGGCAGGATACCCACTTCGTTCGCGATAGGACGAACAGTTTTCACGTCACGACCGTCGATACGAACAGCGCGATCCAGAATCATGGAACGAGCTTCCTGGTATTTCAGATCTTCAACGATAGAGTTCAGTTCTTTTTTACGCTGCTTCAAAAGCTCTTTGTCAGCGATGTCAGCAAGAAGAGCTTTTTCAGCTTCTGCTGCTGCTTCGTTGGCAGCTGCATAACGGTCTTGTTTTTCCTTGATGGAAAGAGCCGCCGCAATTTTAGGTCTCAACAGGCTTTCAGCTTTGGCTTTGAAGTCTGCATCGATGGATGGAGCAGTGAAAGCGCGTTTCGCCACAGAACCGGCTTTTTCACGCAACTCATCCTGTGCGTTCAGAAGAGGAATCAAAGACTGGTGACCGAATTTCAAGGCTGCCAAGGCGTCTGCTTCAGAGATGAATTTCGTTTCACCTTCAACCATCAACAAACCATTGCGAGTACCCGCAACGATCATGTCCATGTCAGATTTTTCCATCTGCTGTGGAGTTGGATTGGCAACGAACTGACCGTCAACGCGTGCGATTTGCACAGCTGCTGTCGGGCCGTTGAATGGAATGTCAGAGCAATGCAAAGCCGCGGATGCACCAAGGCTCGCTAGAATTTCCAGTGGGAATGCGCCATCCGCAGACAACACCGTCGCAACGATTTGTGTTTCGTGGCGGTAGCCTTCAGGGAATACAGGGCGGATTGGACGGTCGATAAGACGAGCGATCAGAACCGCGTCGTTGGTTGGTTTTGCTTCACGTTTGAAGTAACCACCTGGGATTTTGCCTGTTGCGTAGAACTTCTCAATGTACTCAACAGTCAGAGGGAAGAAATCCAGTTCAGAGGCTTTTTTTGAGGAAGTTGCAGTAACAAGAACCATGTTGTTACCGGAGCTTACCAAAGCGGCGCCATCCGCTTGTTTCGCCAAACGGCCTGTTTCGATGGTAATTTGTTTTCCACCCACCGATGTTGTGACAGTCGTTTTCATTAAATCTCCTTGAAGTTATCACAGAGCCTTATGCTCTGCTGCTGTGGCTTGAAACGACGAAGGGGCTCTGCGCCCCTTCATTGCATTTAGAATCTTTTGATTACTTACGGATATCCAAAGCCTTGATAAGGTCTTGGTATTTTTTAACATCTTTGCGATGTAGGTAGTCCAAAAGTTTTCTTCTTTTGTTAACCATAGTCACCAAACCGCGACGGCCGTGGTGGTCTTTTTTGTGTTTCGCAAAGTGGTTTGTCAAATCGTTGATTTTCGCTGTCAAAAGAGCGATTTGAACTTCAGAGGAACCAGTGTCCAGGTCAGAAGTTTTGAATTTTTTTACGATCTGAGATGTTTGATCTTTAGTGACTGCCATTAGCGTCTCCTTAAGTGTTTCCAGGTTGCCCTGAAATGGTTTTAGTTATCACATCCCCCTCGGGCGTCATGGCTGTCGCTCCAGAGAGATTTTTTGTGAAGTTATGGTTTAAACCCAAGCCCCAAACGGGTCAAGAGTATTTAAATACCCTGCGTAGAACGAACCCCCGGCCGGGCTCCAGGCCAATAACGGCCAAAAGCTCGCCCCCCTCTTGGGCCAGAACCTGAATGTACTGGTCCACATCGGGATTGAAGGCCGAAATAAGCTGGGATCTGAGGTCATGGCTGATCTGGCCATTCCCCAAAAGGACCTTGTCTTGCCCCTTGATTCGAATACGTTTCACCTGAGGCAGCGCCAGCTCCATGGGAACAAAAGCAGGGCCTAAAGAGCCGCCTTTGACCGAAGCCTCGATCTGCTCCAGAGTCTGAGCCTGGTCAATTTTATACGGTGAAGACCACGTCCGGCGCAGGCCGCTCATCGCCGCCCCACACCCCAAGGCCTTACCCAGCAGGTCGATCCAGGTGCGGATATAGCTGCCCTTACTGCATTTGATATCAAATTCTGCCCAATCAGAGCCGATTTCCACAGGTTCAATATCCCAGAACTTCATGACCTTCTTGGGAATGGTCACTTCCTGCTCGCCCCGGGCGTATTCATAAAGCTTTTTACCCTGAACCTTGATTGCCGAGTAAATAGGCACTTCAACTTCCATCTCGCCCTGAAGCTTGAGGGCCTCGGACAGGATCAGTTCCCGGGTCAAATGATCCGTGGGACGGGTTTCCAAAGTTTCGCCGGTCGTGTCGAGGGTGTCGGTGCGAATCCCGAACTGCGCACGCAGGCGGTAGCCCTTGTCGCCTTCCAGAATGTATTGGCTAAGTTTTGTGCCCTCGTTCACCAGACAGGCCATCAGACCCGAAGCCATGGGATCCAGAGTGCCGGAATGCCCCACAGCGCGCGTGGAAAGAATGCGGCGCAAACGCGCCACAACGTCATGGCTGGAGATCCCTGAAGGTTTATCCACCAGCAGCAGACCATTGAATTGATTTTTATTCGTCATCGGATTCGTCGGAACCTTCGCCAGGGTTATTGGCCTTGCGCTCAAGCTCAAGCTCGTGAAGGATTTTTTCAACCTTCAGCACCTGCTCGGTGGCGTGATCCAGGTAAAAGGTCAACTTCGGGCAATAACGCATTTTCAGCTCTTTGCCGATGTAGTTCTGAATTTCAAAGGCACGCTCTTGAAGAAGATCCAGGGCTTCATCCTGTTGCTTTTCGTCTCCAAGAATACTGACATAAACTTTTGCCGCACGAAGATCCGCAGGCATTTTTACAGAAGCCACCGTCACCAGACCTGGCAACGGTGTTTTGAAACCACGAATCAGGAACTGAGCAATGGTCGCTTGAATTTCACGCTCAACGCGGGCAATACGGCGCCCATCACCCATATTCTTCATTAGTTAGCTCCGCCCTCTAGCTCACGAGCCACTTCTTTTTTAACGAAGGCTTCCATCTGGTCACCCACTTTAACGTCGTTGTAGTTCTCGATACCGATACCGCACTCATAGCCGGAAGCCACTTCTTTGGCGTCGTCTTTGAAGCGTTTAAGGGAGGCAATTTTGCCTTCGTATACAATTTTATTTTCACGCAGCAAACGGATGCTCGCGTTACGCTGAACTTTACCATCGATAACGAAGCAACCTGCAATCGTACCAACTTTAGGAACAGTGAACACGTTACGCACTTCTGCACGACCCAGGACTTCTTCGACGATATCCGGAGACAACAGACCGCCCATGGCCGCCTTCATCTGGTCGATCAGCTCGTACACGATAGAATACGTACGAACATCCACGCCCATTTGTTTTGCTTTCGCCTGTGCGCCCAGATCCGGACGTACGTTGAAGCCCAGAACGATACCTTTTGCCGTGTTGGCAAGAACGATATCACCCTCGTTGATACCACCCACTGCAGAGTGGATAACACGAGCTTTAACTTCCGGAGTGGAAAGTTTGGCAAGCATTCCGTTGATCGCTTCCAAAGAACCATGCACATCGGCTTTCAACACGATCGCTAGCTCTTTCACGTCGCCGGCTTTTACTTTCGCAAACACTTCGTCCAGAGACAATTTAGCCGCCGGAGTTGCTGCCGCTTTTTCAGCCTGCTCTTTTCTCAATTCAGAAACCTTGGTCGCCGTGACTTCGTCTTTCACGATGTCGAACTTGTCACCGGCAGCAGGAACCGCCTCAAGACCCAGCACCTCAACAGGGATACCAGGACCCGCGGACTGAACACGCTCACCACGGTCGTTGGTCAAAGAACGAACGCGGCCTTTCATGGTACCAGCAACGATGTACTGACCCACTTCAACCGTACCGTCTTTAACCAGCAAAGTCGCCACAGGGCCTTTGCCTTTTTCCATTTTCGCTTCGATTACCAGACCGGTACCGGAACGTTTTGGATTTGCTTTCAATTCGGCCACTTCCGCAACCAATTTGATCTGCTCCAGCAATTCAGTGATACCCGTTTTCTTCAATGCAGAAACTTCGCAGAAGATCGTGGATCCACCCCACTCCTCAGGAACGATTTCAAGCTCAGTCAACTGTTGCTTGATACGCTCTGGGTTGGCGCCTGGTTTATCAATTTTATTCACTGCCACGATGATTGGTACGCCCGCTGCTTTGGCGTGGTTAATCGCCTCTTGAGTCTGAGGCATCATACCGTCATCCGCCGCCACCACGATGATCGCGATGTCAGTGGCGTTGGCACCACGAGCACGCATAGCCGTGAAGGCTTCGTGGCCCGGGGTATCCAGGAATGTGATCAGGCTGCCGTCTTCGATTTTCACGCTGTAAGCACCAATGTGCTGTGTGATACCGCCGGCCTCACCTTTGGCCACGTCCGCATTGCGAATCGCATCCAAAAGGGATGTTTTACCGTGATCGACGTGACCCATAACAGTTACTACTGGAGGACGAGTCACTGGAGCTGCATCCAGATCACCGAATGCCGTCTGTTCAGCAACTTCGTCCGCCGTTTTAAATACGTTTTGTGCTTCCCAACCAAACTCCGGAACGATCAAGGCGATCGTGTCGAAATCCAGATCCATGTTCATGTTGGCCATCACACCCTGTTTCATCAGTTCACGAACCAATTGAGGCGCCTTCAGACCCATTTCCATGGCCAGGTCGCTCAATTTCATAGTGTTATTCACCTTCACGACACGTTTGTGCGCGGAAGGAGTCGTGATCTGAGTTTTCATGGCGTCACGATCCAACAGACCTTTTTTCTTTTTAGGCTGGAAGACCATCTCACGCTTACGGAATTCAACCGCGTTGAAGCTGACTACAACTTCTTCTTTTTCACCAGCACCACGACCGGCAGCCGCTGGGCCTGCCGCCGGAGCAGAAGGGCCAAAGGTGCGTTTGCGCTTGTCGAAGTCACGACCGCCACGATCAGCACCCGTTTCTACGATAGGTTCAGGCGGCTGGTTGGCTGCCACGAAACCTGTGCGGATGTTGCGCGTCGGCGCGCCGCCCGCAGGGCGGTTGAAGCCCCCCGGACGCTGTCCGGTGAAGCTGGCGCTGGCACCACGCTGTTCGCCACCGGCACGTGGAGTGAATCCACCTGCAGGGCGTTCGCCTTGAGGGCGCTGCGGAGCCTGGGACTGAACGCGGGAAAGATCCATGCGTCCAATAATATTTCTTTTAGGAGCGGAAGCCGGTGTTGCCGAGCTGGATACACCGCTCGTGCCCACAACAACTTCCTTCTTGCGTGCCTGAGGAGCCGGGGCTTCAGGAGCTGCTGCCACTGGAGCGGCAGGAACTTCTTTGGCAACCACGGGTTCTGGCTTTTCAACCGGAGCCGGCGCTTCCTCTTTCACAGCTGCTTTAACAGGAGCTTTTTCTTCAACTGGGGCGGCCGCTTCCACTTCCGGAGTTTCTTCAACTTCTTCCGCTTCTGCTTTTACAGCCGGCTTTTTCACCACGACACGTGTGGTTTTAGGAGCCGCTGCCGCCTCTTCAACTTCGCCTTCAGGCTTCGCCACCACTTTGGCTTTTGGAGCCTCAGCAGGCACTTCGTCTTTTTTACGACGAATCACAGGAGTTTTGGCCGCCGCCGAAGAAGCATCAGCTTCCGGAACCGGAGCAGCCACAGCCGCCTTTTTCGGCGCCGCTTTGCGAGCCGCTGTCTTTTTTGGTTTGGCCTCATCGCCGGATTTCTCACCGCCGCTGAGTTTAATTTTAATCTGCTCCAGAACTTCGGGCTCCAGCTCCGCCATGTGGCTCTTCACCGGCAAGTGCCACTCGCGGATCTTATCCATGAGGGCCAGCGGGGTCATCCCGATCTCTTTTGCAAATTCAAAAACCTTTGGATTACTCACTCAGTCTCCCTGCTTAGACCCCGGAACTTTCCGGGGCAGCCTGCCTCACCCCGATACTTTGCCGGGGCGGCGTTGTTGTTCTCTATCCAAATAACTAAATACTACTCTTCTTCAGCTTCGAGTTTTTTCAACTCTTGCTTCAACAGAAGATCGGCCTGCTCTTTTGCAGACACGTTGGAACCTTTGTCCTTGGCAACTGAAGGAGCGGTTGGAACCGGCACACCTTCAGATTCATACTTCGCAACCAGGCCTTTGGCTTCTTTGGAAAGCTTTTCGGCTTTGTCTGGATCGTCGTAACCAGGGATTGTCATCAGCTCTTCAACAGCCGCCGTCGCCACAGCCTGGAATGAACCGAAGCCGGACTGGAAGATGTTCTGAGCCATGGTTTCGCTCATGCCCGGGATCAACATCAGATTGAAGATGGATTCCGCTGTGCGGGAAGCCGCTGAAGATTCAGAAATGATATCCAGCTTCCAAGTTGTCAGTTTCGCTGCCAGACGCACGTTTTGACCACGTTTACCGATAGCCAAAGACAATTGAGAGTCCGGAACAACGATTTCCATTTCGCGGTTGGCATCATCCAGGAACACGCGGGAGATTTCCGCAGGCGCCAAAGCGTTGCACGCGAAACGAGTGATATCCTCGTCCCAAGGAACGATGTCGATTTTCTCGCCACGAAGCTCCTGAACGATATTCTGAACACGGGAACCCTTCATACCCACGCAAGCCCCTACCGGGTCCACGGAGTTGTCTTTGGAACGAACCGCGATTTTCGCGCGCTGTCCTGGTTCACGAGCGGCTGCCATGATTTCCACAACACCGTCGTAGATCTCTGGAACTTCCATTTCGAAAAGTTTCATCAAATAACGTTCATCAGCGCGGGACATGATGATCTGAGGACCACGTGTCGTCTGACGAACTTCAGAAAGGTAACCCTGAATGCGATCGCCTGGCTTGTATTGTTCGCCCGGGATCTGTTCACGAGGCGGAATGTAAGCCTCAGTGCGGCCCAAATCGACAACGATCGCGCCTTTTTCAACACGACGTGCGATACCGGAAGCGATCTCGCCTTTGCGCTCTTCAAATTCATTGAAGATGATGTTGCGTTCCGCATCACGCACTTTCTGCATGATGATTTGTTTTGCAGTCTGAGCAGCGATACGGCCCAGGTCGGAAGCTTCCATTTTGATACCAATGGAGTCATCCAGCTGAACATTTGGATCCAGCTTCTGAGCTTCATCAAGAGGAATCTCAACTTCTTCATCGATGTATTTTTCACGAGGAACAACTTCTTTGAACTCAAACAGTTCAACTTCGCCGGTGTCTTCGTTGTATGCAGCTTCGATCTCGCGGTAAGTACCGTATTTTTTACGTGCAGCTACCAGCATACCCTGAGTGATTGCATCGATAACAACCTGTTTGTCGATACCTTTGTCTTTTCCGACTTGATCAATCACCTTGGAAAGATCTGAAAACACATTTTCAGCCATGATTTTCCTCTCTCGTTACTTTTTCTGACCTTTAGTATATTCAAAAACCAATTTTGCCCTGTCGATCATCGCGTACGGGATTTTGATCTCCACGTCCTTCACAACAAAGCGAACACCCTGCTCGTCGGCGGATTCAAGAACCTCTTCGACGGTTTTGGCGTTCTTCCATTTTTTGTCTTCCACTCCCACGGACTCCAGCGCCTTGGTAGTTTTGATGTAAACCTTTTTGCCAATCGCCTTTTTGAAGTGCCATGGTTTTTTAAGATGACGATCCAGACCCGGAGTTGAAACCTCCAGATTGTATTCGCCACCTGGAATCATCTCTTCATCTGCATCCAGAATTTCGCTCAAACCGCGGGACACGTTGGTGCAATCCTCAATGCTGATTGCGCCTTCTTCTTCTCTGTCGATGAAAAGACGAAGCGTGCGCCCCTTGCCCAAACCAACGAATTCAATATCGTAAAGCACACAGCCCTGCGCGGCCGCGACGTCGTTGGCGATCTTTTCTACTTTTGCCATCCAAGATGGAGACTCTGACATTTCGTTCAATCCTAAAATAAAATAAGCTCAAACAAGCCCCTAAGAACCTGTCTCAGCTACCTCGTCGCACGTTTTGGGTCGACATGTGGGAACTGCCCGGGCGGGGCCGGTACAAAAAAAAATGGGCCTGCGGGGCCCATTGAACGGATCTAAATTAACAATAAAATCGAAGAAGTGCAAGGGTTTATCTGAGCTGAGCCCTTGGACCCTTTGTGGGTCAGGATAGTGAGTACAAAATCGCTGTGGCCCCGTCCTTATAGTACCGGGGGCGCCGGCGAACTTCCGTAAACCCGAGTTTTTCATAGAGTTTTTGCGCAGAAACATTCTCTTCATGAACTTCCAGCCACAAGGCCCGACCTTGACCCTTTGCGGCGATCATATGCCTCAACAGGTGCTCCATCAGGCCGCGACGGCGAAACTGAGGATGGGTCGCCACCAGCGAAATCTCCCAAACATCCGGGGTTTCACGGTACAGGACAAAACCCGTAAGAACCTCACCTTCAAAGACTCCGATGGCTTCAGCCGTGGCCAGCTCGGCCCCCAATAAATCCTGGGGCCAGTAAAAAGACGCGGCCAGCCCCTGTTCGGCATGAATCGCCTCCACCAGGGCACGCATTGCGGGCTTCTGTGGCCCTTTTAGAACTTCCACATGCATACTTATTCCGCCACGAAATTTCGCACTTTGTATTTACGCTGAATAACTTCAAACCACGAGCGGATGCGCTCTTCCAGCTGCTGCTGGGCCAGAAACGCCTTGATGTTGTCGCGGAAATCCTCAAACGGAGAACTTCCGAACTTGGCGCGGTTTTTCTCGTAATAAGCCTGCGCCTCCTGATCGGTGATAATTCCGGTCATGGAGTTGGTTTTGAATTTCAGAAAACTTTTAGCCACCAGCTTGCGCGTGGTGAAACGGCGCACTTCCGCCGCCGTGGGCTCAATCCCCGCCCAATAGGCACGTCCCGCCACCGCTTTTTCAACCTTGGCCACCGCCGCATCAACTTCCGCCTCCGGAACACCGGCCACATTGAAGTTTTCCGCCTCCAAGACCACAACCTGCTCCAGCAACACCTGAGTCACCGCCCCGGAAAACCCCGGCTGCCCCGGCCGCACTTCCGGCAAAGTGTTTTTAGGCAACTTTGAACTGGGCTCCAGAACCTGCCCAATCACCATGGAAATCTGCACTTCCCGACTGGTGACCACATAATCAGACACCTGTCCCACCGTCTCCGTCACCAGAGTCGCCGCTTGGGCCGAAATCGTAAAAAAGAAAATCAAAAGAAAGCGCATAGGATTACTATGCTTAAAAAGCACGACGAAGTCCAGCCTTCGCACCGCCCGGCGCTTTGGCCCCCCGGGCTGTCCCCCGAAAAAACACAACCCCCGCTTTTTAGGGCGGGGGTTGATAACCACTGAGGAATTTAACTTCTTACTTTTCTAATTAGATTAGAAATTTACGCGACCGACAATAGACATTACGTAATACTGCAGTTTTTCGATCGGAGTCCCGTACTGAGGTCCAGACATCCAGGTATTTTCTGCGTTTACACGGCTGGAAAGATTCCACATGTAACGGAAGTCCACACCCAAAGAGTACTTCGGAGAGAACTCAAGGTCCGCACCCACGATAGTACCGATATCCACCGCGTGAGAGTTCGCAGTCGTATCGTTGTAGTAACCGTAGTTGTCGTTAGACCAGCTGAAAGATCTGTAAGAGTATGACACCAAACCACCAATGACTGGCTTGATGATACCGCTGAACAACTGAACTTTCGCAGCCAACTGACCAGAGTACTGGTTCACGTCGATGTTGTTCGGGATCCAGGTGCTGGCGTTGTTGTACGGATAGTTGTTGTAACCGTTATAACCGTAGCCACCAGAGTAGTAACCTTGACCTTCAACTGTATAGTTGGAGTAAAGGAAAGAACCCTCGATCACGAAGTTGTCATATTTATTACCGAAAGCCACACCCAAAGAGTAGTTGCCTTTGACGTTCTTAACATCTGGATAGTCACCCACCCCGACGATACCGGCAACATACTTGGTTTCGATTGGAGCCAAAGCTGTTTCTTCTTCCACTTTCATGGCCGCAGCCAGTTCCTCACGAATGATGTCGCGGGTGTTTTCTTTTGGTTCTTCAACCTGCTGAACCTGAACAGGCTGTGCGTACACAGGCTGCTGAACAGCTTGAGGCTGTTGTTGCTGCTGTTCGTTCATTTGATTGAACTTGTCACCAAATAGAACGTTAGCGCGTTTTTTCTCATCTTCCATACGGGCAGATTCAAGTTTTTCAACAATGCGCTGCTCAGTCTGCATTTCAGCGTCCTGACGGGCACGACGGATTTGTTCCGCGCGGCTTTCAGTCAGCGGAGAAGCCTCAATAATAGTTGTAGGCTGCTTCTGGATTTGTTGCTGTTGCAACTGAGCTGTGGAAGTCGGTGTCGCCTGATTCAGGATATAAATAGGCTGACCGCTTACCGGTGCGGTGTTGGCAATTCCGGCCTGAGCGGCTGGAGCAGCAGGTGCTGTCTGGCTTGAATACATTTGATCAAGCTCAGCATCAACATCGCTTTCAATACTTTGAGCAAGAGCAAACGACGGTGCG
Source organism: Bdellovibrio bacteriovorus HD100 (assembly GCF_000196175.1). Lineage (NCBI taxonomy): Bacteria > Pseudomonadati > Bdellovibrionota > Bdellovibrionia > Bdellovibrionales > Pseudobdellovibrionaceae > Bdellovibrio > Bdellovibrio bacteriovorus. The sequence continues at coordinate 1,467,225 of NC_005363.1, read as the reverse complement.
ATGCTCAAGGCTGCAAGTATATAGAAATACTTTTTCATAGGATCTCCTCGTGGTTCTGGTTATATAAAAACCTTTTAGTCACTGGTCGCATAGAGCAAGCCTGATGCCAACAGCGCCAAAAAGCGTCGCCGGCGTCTAAGTTATTGATATCCCCGGTGTCTCGGCCCCACCACCGGAAAGGGGCTTTTGCCGGAGTGACGGGAATTGTGACAACTTCCAGTACGGTTTCTGAAATTCTTGCAAAGCGGGGTCATAGTGCCCCTGACTATGGATAAATTTGGTAAAACTTCTCTTCGAACTCGGCCGGCGACGCCGGAGTGCAGACGCTATATAAGGAGATTCCCGGATGTCCCCTGCTCTATTTCTTCGTTCTTCTGCTGTCCTTCTGTCTCTATCTCTTCTTAGTGCCTGCGGCGGCTCTGGCGGTGGCAGCGATCTTAAAGTCGAACCTTCGAACTGTGAAGTATCCGGAAAATCCTTTGGTATCGTGAATGGACAAACCCTGGCTTCGGGGAATGAGTTGAGCTCTTCCACCGTCATGGTCATTCATATGAATTATAAAGAAGAGACCAGCATCTGCACCGGAACCCTGGTTGCAAATAACAAAGTTCTGACCGCGGCTCACTGTATTTCCAGCTGGGGCGGCAAAACGGCCATCGCTTTTTCCAATAACGTGGGCTGTGTTTCTTCTGCTCCGAAAAGAACTTTGCGTCTCGTGACTGATACGGCGGTTCCTGATGCTTACTCTTATTGGAACAAAACAGACTTCAACAACGCCTCGACAGATCTGGCCGTGCTGAAATTCTCTGGCAGCATCCCTGAAGGCTACAAAATCCGTGAACTGCCACAAAAATCCTACAGCGTGGCACCTACAGACCGACTGATTATGACGGGCTATGGAACCACCACAGAAAAAGGCGAAGACTCTGGAACTTTGCGTTTCACCTCCACGCCTTCGTCCAATGTTCTGGGCACCAGCTTTTATCTGGCCTTGGTTGGAAAGTCAGTTTCAGTTCCAAAAACCATCATCGTGGACCAGGCCAATACCGGCGTTTGCACGGGTGACTCCGGCGGTCCGCTTTATAATCAAGTGGGTTCTGACCTGACCCTGGTGGGTATCACCTCCATGGGGGTCGACAACCGCGCCACCGATGAAAAGAAAGTGCGCGTCTGCCACGGCGTTGCCCTGTTCACGGACGTCCGCGAACACCTGGATTGGATCAACGATCAAATCAATAAGCTTTAAGTCAGCTTAAAATTAGGGCAAATTCATGACAAAAGGGGCTTAATAGGCCCCTTTTTCATTTTTTATTTAAAAAATCCTTGTCAGTTCCGGGCAAATTCAATACAAAAGACGTCTCACTGCGGGTGTGGTGAAATGGTAGACACAGGAGACTCAAAATCTCCCGCGAAAGCATGGGGGTTCAAGTCCCTCCACCCGCACCAAATCTTCCCCTTTAAATTCTTCGGACACATCCTCGCTCTTGTTATTTATTTTCTGGCTTCGCACTGGCGTTTTGCTTCGCTGTGGAACTTGAATTTAAAGGGGAAGATTTGGGTAGCTGGGGCTCTCGGTTTGCGGTGCGGGGGCGCGCCCCCGCATTGGATTAAGTTGCGATCCACTGTTATCTTGTGATCGAGCAGTTTTTCATCGGAGGGGTCCCCAGAATCTGGGTTAAGTCCTGACCCTGTTTAAATCGGATCTTCATGATGTAGATTGAATTAAAGGCGGCGTTGAAGATTTCCTGGGCCTTTAGCACGCTGTCTTGTGCTGACAGGATGGCGCTGTCTGAAAGCACGTGGTTGGCGGAAAACTCGTTCACCGACTGATATCTTCTGATGCGGCCCACTTCGGATTCCAGAATATTGTTTGCCATCGTCAGTTCTTCATTCTGTCCATAGTTTGCATTCTGGAATTCGCCGTTTTGATCCAGACGGAACAATTCGATATTTTCAATGTCCTTGGCATACATCACATCCACATCAAGTCCTACGCGGACATCACTTAGAATCTGCATGTTGGAATTTCTTACCGGCAGATACCCACACTGCGTGTTCAATGAAACCGCACTGACGGCGCGGGATGGGACATGAACCGGAAATGGTGCCACGGCCGGAAGGTTGTCACAGTTGTAGCGGTCCAGACACTCTTCAGCCCGAGAGCGAATCTCGTTGATCCTGGTCTCCAGAGCCATCGACTTTGGTTCAAAGTACACGGCATAAAGGGCTTTGCTGACCCGGGCTTGCATACCTTTGATTTCTGCCAGCAGTTCCTCGTGCTCAAAAATCCAGTCAGCCAGTAATTTCAAGTGCTGCCACTTTTTCTGTCTTGGACGGATGTTTTCAGCGCCCTCGAAAATATCCAACGGTTTTACCACATAGGCGAACACCGGGGAATTCTCGATCGTAAAGCTTCTAAAGTACTTTTCTGCGGCGTTTTTTATGCTTTGCAGATCATCCACCACAATTTCATTGGCAAAGACACCCAACGCATCTGCGCCCTGCCCGCCGACAGAAACCACTTTCACCTCCACCGAACCAATCTTATCCAGCTTGCGGATGAATTCTTTGTACTGAACATTCAAATCCCCGCCGAAATTCAGCTTGGGAACTTTCAGTTTGTTCTTCAGATCCAGAATCTGTTCCTTGATGTCTTCGGTGCGGGAATTCTTCACATGAATCAAAACGACCACTTTGGATCGGTGAATCTCCTCTGAAACAAAGTGCGTTCCGCATCTTCTCAAAACTTCCTGCCACTTGCCGTTGTCCAGCAGGGTCTGATACTCGGGCTTCAGGGACTCTTCTGTCAGGCCTTTGCGACCGTAGGAAAATTCCGCCGTCAGCGCAAAATTCAGGCTGTTCTTGCTTTCCAGAAACTTATGAATCACCCGGTAGTAATTCTGACTGTCAAAATTCACGGCCTTGATTGTGCCCGCCGCATTCAACTGAACATCAAAATTCATTTTTCTTTCCAGCTCGCTGGAGGTCTCAATCATGCTTAGGTCAAACGTTGTTGAAACGGGAGTGTTCCCATCCAGCCATTCACGATCAGAACTTTTAACACAATTGGCCTTGGCCTTGTCGGGGTGGTCCAAGTCCACCCCCGCCCCGAGCCTCAAAGAACTGTTTTCGCTGTAACTGATTGTCTGCGCATACGTCTGCAACGATAACAACAACATTGCCAAAATAATTTTTTTCATAACTTTGTCCCTGCTCTTAAGGAAGTTTCATTCTGAGTATTTTCAAATTCTTTTCTGTTCCCAGCTCGGGCAGCTTGTCGAAATAGTCGTCAGGAACCGACTTCACAAATTTAAATTTCGGATCCAGAATTTTAACACCGGCCAAACCGTCCTGCCCCAGACGCCCTTGCGGACCGGCCAGTCCCGGCTTGCCATCAAGACCTTTTTTACCATGGCGACCGTTATCACCTTCACACGGAGGGACATCACAACTTGAGGTCACCAGAGCCGTCCCAGAAGATCCGCCCTTACCACCTTCGCCCCCTTTGCCACCAACACCACCTTCGCCGCCCATACCTGGCTGACCTCCGGGGCCTCCGCGGTTGTCGAACTCATCCCCGGTCAGTTCCAGCGTGTTGAAGACCTCGGCCACATACAAAGCGATCTTACCGCCGTTGCCACCTCGTCCTCCGTCACCACCAGCGCCGCCATTACCGCCGTTGCCGCCGTGTCCTCCATCACCACCGTCTCCGCCATCGCCAGAGCGATTCCAAATAGCGTACTTTTGGTTCCCACCACGACCGCCGTCCCCACCGACGCCCCCGTTACCACCTTGTTGCCCTCTGCCACCCTTACCGCCCGTGCCGCCTTCGCCCCCAACTGCGCGGATGCGGAAGCCAACCGTCCCTTGGATTCTGTTGATTTTCACAACGATGTCAGAAGCATGAACCCCAGGTTCACCCGGAGCGCCATTGTTGCCGTCCCGGCCATCCATACCATTGTAGCCATGCTGGCCTCGGCCTCCGTCCTCTGGAGAATCTGTCAGGCTGCCGCCCCTGCCATTGCCACCGCGGGCTCCGGCAGAACCGGTGTTGGCAATTTCCAGTACCGCAGAGGCGAATTCACCCTGCTGTCCTTTCACCCCGCGAATGCTTTCCACATTCATAAAGCCTTCAACAGAGTCAGCTACAATCTGCAAATTGGATTGCGTCAGAATTCTCCCCCCGTTTTTGAATTCAATCCGTTTGCAGATCAAATCAACATTCAGAGGTGCATTGCGCAGGTCCTCGTTCTTGCGCGTGATTTCCACGTCGCCGTTAATCACAAGAGTTTCATTCTGACTGCAAAGAAATTGTTGTTCTTCAAGCAGCACGCGGGTTCTTTCTGAGGGATCCCCCAGAATCCGGGCCCATGCAGGGTCAGCAAAAGTCACAGCCGCAGCCAAAGGGATCAGTTTTTTAAACACGTTTTTCATGGTCATTCTCCTTACTAAAATTGAAAGCTCTCAATGGAGACATCATTGGAAATATAAATCTCCGCTTTGGTCACAAGGCCCTCGCGGCCCTCTACACCGGGACGGCCCTCCTGCCCATCCTTGCCGTCCTGACCTTGCGTTCCCGCACTTCCGGCAAGTCCTGAGCTGCCGCCATGACTGAAGACAGAACCGTCACCGCCGTTACCACCTTCTCCACCATGACCACCGCGGCCACCTTTGCCCGCAAGCCCCTTGGCTCCACCCGGTCCGCCTTTGCCACCGGCAACCAGAACATTGATATTGTCGTTTACTTTCACCATATCCAGGAATCGCGGCTTCACCACGACGACCACCAGACCGCCGTCACCGCCTTTGCCGCCATCACCGCCAAATCCACCGTTGCCTCCGTTGCCACCAGCACCCCCATTGCCCCCACGGCCACCTCGGCTGGCTTTACGATCCCACTTGGCACCGCCACCACGGCCGCCCTTGCCACCATTGCCACCTTGTCCGGCGTCCTGAGCATTCAGACCTTTCAGCCCCTTGAGCCCCGCACCTCCACTGGCGACAATTTCCACCCCACTACACAGATCCACACTTTCAAACTGCATGAAAAGTTTGTGCGCGTTCAACCCCGCAACCCCGGGCGCGCCATTGTCACCGTTACGGCCATTCGCGCCGGCACCGCCAGAAGCCCCTGCGCCGCCATCAGAACTGGGTGTGGACTGTGGAATACCCCATTTGATTTTGCCGCCAGCATCACGGCCATTGCCGCCTGCGCCGCCATGACTTCCGTTGGCCGCGGCAACACCTACACAGGACATCAGGGTGCAACTTTTGAACGGTTCAGCCTGATCGGGATTGTTTTTTAGTTCTGTCAAAGAAACGACCTGCTGCGTGTGATCTATTGCAGCTGAAAGATTCAGCGCCGCCACATCCAGGAATTGCACTCGAGAGGATTTCATCACCTCGGCAACAACCAGGCGTGTATTTTGAGCATAGAAAATCATGGCATTGTTTCGGACGGCCAGTTTGCCAATTCGCGCCAGAGCCTGAGATGGGTTTTCAGGCAGCACCAGAAGTGTGTCTTCTTTAATCAGAAGATCCTCGCCTTGAAGGCGAACCCACAAGGGCTTTGCTGCCTTCGCGCGTTCCTGCAGGGATGACATTTGTTCAGAGAGTGTTTCCGCCGTCCATTTCGATTGGTACCGGTCATTCAGACACAACGGGCCCGCATGGGCTTGCACCTGAGTCAGAACCAACAACACGAAGATCCATTTGGAAAAATTCATAAAAACTCCTCATACGATTCAGTTCGCATGAGAAGCTTTTTACAGAATCCAGAAAAATTCCGCGAAGTCCGGTTGGTTAAAACGGCCGGGTTTCAGTTTACTTTTGGTAAAGTCAGTATTCGTACCAGTCTATATTAAGGCAATAGCCGATCTCAGGGTTTCCCTCGCGCGACAAGTTGATGATTTCCTTAATGTTTGCGCGAAGATAATCCCGGATCTTCTGAGCCCCTTCGGCGGACAAAGACATGGGACTTGTATAATGGACATGGGGGTCTTTGTAAAAATCCATCTTTGCAATGGCTCGCTGACGCCAGTTCTGGTGATGCCTTAGAATCATCGGATGGGTTGAATCAAGATGAGTGAACCCCTGCTTGTAATAAAGCTGTCCATTCTTTCTTTCGCACAGGCCCACTTCAATCAGAAACTGAATGGCCGTGTCCACTTTTTCCAAAGGCACACCCAGTTTTTCAGCGATGGTTTTCAGTTCCTTTCCTGCGGGGGTTGGCAGCAGATTCCTGACACCAGTATAGAGCCAGGAGGAATAGTAGGTGGCTTTGTCGACATCACTCAGGACAACATCCTTGGGAACCCGGGCACTGATGGACTTGGCTTCGGACTGCAGGATCTGGATCTTGTCTTTAAGCCGCGCCTGCAGCTTGACGGAACCCGCCCGCCCCAGCTCGATCATCAGCATAAAGACATCCGTTTCTTTGTCACCAAAACCAAAGAAGGCTGCGGCCTCCAAGCCCTGTTCAGAAGAAAGATTTTTTTCACCTTTCAGAATCTGCGAAAACAACGAGGTGCTGATTCGCATCGCTTCAACCAATCTTCCGCGGTACTTCTTGTCAGTCCGCTCTTGTGATTGAAGTACATCCTTAAAGAACAGCCTGTAGTCATCGTAATTATAAATATCCAGCATGCCCCCAGTTTACTAACGGTAAACAAAGCCCGACCTGTTTTTCGATTTCCGTGTCAAAAATCAAGACCTTACTCCTGTCTCACAATGAGATTTCGCGACCAACGGCGAGGCATGCCGCTTGCTCTTCAGGTTGTCAGGAGTCGAATATGACAGTGCCAGCATCGCGAAACAGATTCTATTTGCGCCTTATGCCCTGGCTTCTGTGCGGCTTCATGACGTTTATCGTCGCCTGTCAACCCAGTGATCACACCAGCACCGGTCCCACGGAAACCAGTGGCGGCGGCGGAAACACCGGCGACGGCGGTGGCGGCACCGGATTTAACTCCAAAATGTATGAGCAGTACATCACCAAACTTGAGTCCCTGGATGTTTGGAAAACAGAAATCAGCAAAGTTCTGGAAAGAACGTCGTCATTCAACCCGGCGTTGCTCAAAGTATTGCAAAAGAAAACCTGGATTTTTGTGCCCCAAAAACTGAACCGCATTGACGCCGAAAAAATGGGGATGGAATTCCGAACAAAGGATTATGAACAGTATGCCTTTCAAACAGAGGGTGAAATCTGGATCGACAGCAGCGCCTTCAACACCCTGTCCCCCGAAACGCAAGCCTATCTGATTTTCCACGAAACGGTCATGGACCTGTATGTGCAGTCCAAAGCCCTCGCAGTTGCCGTAAAGCCAAAATCGCTGTATTCCATTCTGACTGCGACCGACTATCCAAAAATCCGCGAAGCCACACACCTGCTGATGGATGCCAGTTCAGGCAAGTCCTCCGATGACCTGTTAGTGCATCTCATCGGTCTTGGATTTGATGAACGCGTCGTGGGTTCAGCTCTACGAACAATTCCTCTAGAAGAAAATGGAGCCAAGGATGTCAAAAGTCTGATCTTCTGGATCCAAGACAAATCCATCGAGGAAAGCTGTGTCGCCAAAGATCTGGAAAGCAATCTTGGGCAGGAGCAAAAATGCTCTCTGGGGTTAAGCGCAGACAAGAAGACCGTTATCATCAAAAATGGTGAATCTTCGTTTTTCTTTGAGCTTCCAGGCCCGGAATTACTGCTTGGATATCAAACCTTTCACCTGATCAGCAAAGAAAAGACTGTCAGACTTTCATATTTGGTCCGGGAACCCGAAGACAAAAACGGTTGGACGGCCATCTCTTCCCATGACCTTCTGATCTCCTATTCAGGAACTGGGCAACCGGCCTCTGTCAGATTTGAAACCACCAGCAACCTTACGCCGGTAAAAATCTGGATCTTCTCAAAAATATTTTCTCTTCCTCCGGGCATTGGTTTCGAGTTTTGAGTGGCATCTTACAATATTTACTATTGCCAGATGCCCCCGACTCAACGGTTCACCTTGCCATCCTACATCCCCCGCATCGCCCAAGCTGGATGAATTTAAATAAATTGCGGTCGCTATAATTTAAACAGGCTATTCTTTTTATTATGAAACTTGCTGATTGGTTTCGTAACAAGGTCGCTCGTTTTTTATTATCGAAGTCTGAAAGGACTTTTCTGGATCGCTTTCAAATCAGCGAACAGCGCACCCGCACGATTCTGGATTCGGCTTACAATGCCTTTATCGGCATGAACAGTGACGGGCTCATCACAGACTGGAACCGTCAGGCGGAAAAGACATTTGGCTGGAAGGACAAAGAGGTTCTGGGAAAAGAGCTTGCAGACATCGTGATCCCGCACAAATATCGCGAGGCCCACAAAAAGGGCCTGGCTCACTACCTTGCCACGGGCGAAGGCCCCGTCCTGAACAAACGCATGGAGATCACCGCGCTTCATCGTGATGGCCATGAGATTCCCGTCGAGATGACCATCTTTCCATTTGAACACAATGGAAAACATCTGTTTGGTTCCTTTCTGCATGACATCACCGAGCGCAAAGCCACAGAATCCAAGCTGCGCAGCCTGTATCAGGATCTGGAACATCGGGTGCAGGAACGCACCCAGGAGCTGGCACTGGCCAACAAGCAGCTAAAAGAAGACGCCAGCATTCGCCAGCGCCTTTACGAACAGGCGCAGACCGCCAATCGCCTGAAAGATGAATTCCTGGCGACGGTCTCGCATGAATTGCGCACACCTCTCAACGTCATTTTGGGTCACAGTGATATCCTGAAAGACCCGGCCACCTCGCCGGAGGAAGCCAAAGTCTCGATCAACGCCATCCATCGCAACGCCCAGATTCAGGTGCAAATCATTAATGATCTGCTGGATGTCTCCCGCATCATATCCGGAAAACTGCAGCTGCATGTGAAGCCCATCGACATCGAGTCGGTGGTGGAGGCCGCCTATGAAAGTGTGCAAATTGCCGCCAAATCGAAGAACATCAAAGTGCGTGTTGAAGGCCCTGAGCGCCTCAAATCCGTCGGCGGAGATCCCGAACGGTTGCAGCAGGTTCTGTGGAATCTTCTTTCCAACGCCATCAAGTTCACTCCCAAAGGCGGCAATATCACCGTGAAACTTTCAAACGTCGAATCGCGTGTGCAGATTGATGTCATCGATAACGGCAAAGGCATTGACCCGGAATTTCTGCCCTATGTGTTCGAGCGCTTCCGTCAGGAAGATGCGACCACCACCCGCCGTTATGGCGGACTGGGGTTGGGGCTGGCCATTGTCCGCCACATCGTTGAAGGCCATGGCGGCACCGTCGCAGCCACGAGCGCAGGCCCCAATCAAGGGGCCAAGTTCACCGTGTCTTTGCCAGTCCTGGCCGCCCAGCTGCATGAAGGATTCACCACCAGTCATTTTGGCTATGAGAACCTAGTGGAGACCAACCCCGAACATCCCAAAACACTGGACGAGGTGCGCATCATGATTGTTGATGATGACGCCGACACCAGAAACTTATTAAGTCTGGTTTTGAAAAAGGCCGGCGCCAATGTGGTGACGGCAGACTCCGCCCAAAAAGCTTTTGATCTTTACCAGGTCTTCAATCCACAAATACTTCTCAGTGACATCAGCATGCCGGACATAGACGGCTACAGCCTGCTCAAAATGATCCGCACTCTTCCCGGCAGCGAAAATCTGTGGTCCGTCGCACTGACAGCTCACGCCCGCCCTGAAGAGCATGAACGGGCTTTGGCGGCTGGCTTTCATGTGCATATCTCAAAACCCGTGCAAACTTCAGAACTGATCAATACGATTTCTGATTTGCTCTTCTCTGGTGACAAGAAACCCTCACCACAAGATCGCACATTGTAATGTTCATTTTCGTCCGCACTTTCTCACACCCCAGGGATATAATACTTCATTGTAATTATTCAATTCACCTCTTTTGACTTAGAGTTTCTGCTTCATTTTTACAAAGAGGTAGAAATTCATGAGCGTAAAAATTCCGGCCACTCCCATCCCCTGCCAAAACTTTGTCAGCGGTAAATTCCTAAAAGGCTCCGGCCTTGCGATGGATGTCGTCAGTCCTTACAATGGTCAAATCATCGGCAACCTTCACGCTTCCACTGCCAAAGACATTGACCTGGCGATCAAAGATGCTCATGAAACCCAAAAATCCTGGGCAGACGTGCCCTTGAAAGAACGCACCAAAATCATGTTCAACTTCCGTCAGATTCTGATGCGGGATCTGGACGAAATCGCCCACCTGAAAAGTTCTGAATCCGGGAAGACCTTTGCCGAAGGCAAAGCCGGCCTGATGAAAGGCATTGAGGTTCTGGAGTTTGCCCTGTCCCTGCAGAACATGGATCTGGGTGGAAAAATGGAAGTCTCTCGCGGAGTCAGCTGTGAATTCCGTCGTGAACCACTGGGTGTGATTGCCAATATCACGCCGTTTAACTTCCCGGCCATGGTCCCGATGTGGACCATCCCTATTGCTTTGACCTTGGGGAATGCCTATATCTGGAAGCCCTCTGAAAAAACCCCATTGACGTCGATGAAAATCGCCGCGGCTCTTCAAGAGGCCGGACTGCCGGATGGACTGTTCCAGGTTCTTCACGGCGGCAAAGACACAGTCGAGGCGATCATTGATCACCCACAGGTCAAAGCCGTGGGTTTTGTTGGCTCTACCAAAGTGGCACAACATGTTTATCAGCGTGGCACAGCCCTGGGAAAACGTGTGCTGGCTTTGGGCGGAGCGAAAAATCACATCGTGCTTTTGCCGGACGCAAATCCCGATCTGACCGGAGCTGGTATCAGTGACTCGTTCACCGGATGTGCGGGTCAACGCTGCATGGCCGCCGCCGTGGTATTGGCTGTGGGTGACGTCGATCATCACATCCAAAAAATCATTCAGCGCGCGCAATCCCTGGTTCTTGGCAAAGACATGGGTGCGATCATCTCCAAATCTCAGGTGCAGTTCTTAAAAGACGCCATTACTCGCGCCGAAAAAGAAGGCGCCAAGATTCTACTGGATGGACGAAACACTCCGGCGCCAGCCGGTTTGGATCACGGTCACTGGATTGGTCCGACCATCATGGACAATGTCGCACCGAACAGCGAAGCCGCGACGCTTGAATATTTCGGTCCGGTTCTGAGCATCATCCGCTGCCGCGACATCACTCACGCCATGCAAATTGAAAACAGCAATCCCTATGGCAATGCCTGTTCGGTGTTCACCTCCAGCGGCAGTCTGGCTGAAAAGGTCATTCGCCAGGCCTCAACCGGCATGGTGGGTGTGAATGTCGGTGTCCCGGTGCCGCGTGAGCCGTTCTCTTTCGGTGGCGCGAATGCCTCCAAATTTGGACATGGCGATATCACAGGTGCGCAGTCCCTGGATTTCTGGTCCAACAGCAAAAAAGTAACAATGAAATGGGAAAAACAAGACGACAGCAACTGGATGTCTTAAAAAAGGATTTATAAGATGAAAAGAGCAGCCCACGTTATTCTGACCTCTCACTCAAGCCAGGTGTTCAAAGACAGCCTGCCAATTCATTGGGGCGTCAAAAACCCCATGCACCGGGGACCTGTCATTGGTTCATTGACCGACATCAAACAAAGAAACGCCATCGGAACACACAGTGGTTCCTATGCTGTGTACCGTGCGCTTTCCATCGCGCAAGGGTCTTATTCAACCACTCACAAACCTGATCTGCACAACACGGACAGTCCGGTGCGCATGGGGCCGTTCCCTTCCTGGTCTGACCCGGACAAAATCGTGTCCATTGATCCTTGGGGACTGGATATTCCCATTCACTTCAAAGATCTTTACGAAGCGGGCTATGACATCCGCCCGACTATTGCGGTGACGCAGGCCCATTTGCAGATTCCAGAGATCCATCAGGCCATTGATGCCGGCCGCCTGAAAGTGGATGGCAAGGTCGTTCTGGAAAACAAAGACATCAAGGTCACCAAAGTGGCTTTTGAGCCCGTGTGGTATCTGCCCGGCATCGCCAAACGTCTGAATGTCGACGAAGGCGACCTGCGCAAGATCCTGTTCCAGGAAACCGGCGGTATGTTCCCGGAACTGGTGACGCGCCCCGATCTTAAAGTGATGCTGCCGCCTATTGGCAGCACCACTGTTTACATTTTCGGAAACCCACAGGATCTATCCAACGAAAAAATCGAACTGACCTGCCGGGTGCATGATGAATGCAATGGCTCAGATGTCTTTGGCTCCGACATCTGCACCTGCCGTCCTTATCTGATATACGGCATTGAAGATGCCGCCAGAACCGCCCAGCGCGGGGGCGTGGGTTTGATCGCCTACTATCGCAAAGAAGGCCGTGCCTTGGGTGAAGTCACCAAGTTCCTGGTTTACAATGCCCGTAAACGACAGGTTGGTGGCGATTCCGCATCCACTTACTTCCACCGCACCGAATGTGTGGCCGGGGTTGAAGACGCCAGATTCCAGGAACTGATGCCGGACATTTTGCATTTCTTTGGCATCACCAAAATCCACAACCTGCATTCGATGAGCAACATGAAATACAACGCCATCGTGAAAAGCGGCATTGAAGTCGTCAACCGCATCTCTATTCCAGCGGAACTGATCCCGGCTGATGCGCAAGTTGAAATCGAAGCAAAAAAAGCTGCGGGATATTTCAACCCGGGTGAAACCAAAACCGTCAAGGAACTGGAAACAGTTCTGGGGAGACCCATCGATGAATAACTCTCACACCTACTCTGCCCAGGACCTGGATTTTTTGCTGTCACCTCTGGCGATCCGCCAAAGTGCAGAAAAGATTTTAGAACTGACTAAGTCAGGCCAGACGCACTTCCACTATCACGATGATCAGTTTGAACCGGTTGTGGATTATGTGATTGAAGTGATCCGCCAGAATTATCCGGCCCTGGAAATTCCTTTTCACTCGCGCTGGGGGCACTTCCGCGCCGGTGGCGTTGATCGCGTGAAAATCCTGCAAGAACAGATTCAAAGTTTTGACGCTTTGGAAAAGGCCCGCATCAAGCTGGATCTGGTGATCACGTCGGTGTTACTGGATGCCGGTGCCGGAAACATCTGGTCTTTTCATGAACAAAGCACCCAAAAAGACTTTGCCCGTTCCGAAGGCCTCGGCGTTGCGAGTTTTTATCTGTTTATGGAAGGAGCTCTCTCTGACGACGCCGACAAACCACTGCAAGCGACGGCAAAGGGTCTGCAAAATCTAACGACCCAAAAGCTTTCCGAGGTGTTTCAGGTCAGTGCCCAGAATCCTTTGGTGGGTGTCGAGGGCCGATTGTCCTTATTGCAAAACCTTGGAAAAACCATTGAACAAAAAAAAGGTCTGTTCCCAGGGGGCCGTCCCGGCAGCCTGGTGGATTACCTGCGCGCCCGCTATGGCGATCGCATCACGGGTCCCCAACTGCTGCGCGCAGTGCTGGACGGACTGGGTGAAATCTGGCCGGGGCGTGTGAAAGTCGCAGGCGTCAATCTGGGGGATATCTGGAACTATTCCAAAGTTCCCGGAGGCCTTGCGGCCTTCCACAAACTTTCCCAGTGGATGACCTATTCTTTAATTGAGCCTTTGCTGGAGGCCGGCTTTGAAATCACCGAGGTCGAAAGACTGACCGGGCTTGCCGAGTATCGCAATGGCGGCCTGCTGCTGGATCGCGGTCTGATTTCATTGAAAGACCCAGGTATGGCAGAACAAAGTCATCGCCCGGATTCAGAGCTGGTCATTGAATGGCGCGGCCTGACCGTGTCTTTGCTGGATCGTATTGGTCAGCAGGTTCAGAGCAAACTGAATAAGTCCCCTTCGGAATTCCCGCTGGCAAAGGTTCTGGAAGGCGGCACCTGGTGGGCCGGTCGCAAGGCGGCGAAAGCCTTGCGTGCGGATAGTTCGCCTCCGCTGAAAATTGAAAGCGACGGCACTGTTTTCTAAGGATTATCTTTAAGGAGTATTTTGTGAATTCAAAAGTCAAAGTCATCGATCATCCCCTGCTTCGTCACAAGCTGGGTTACCTGCGCGACAAAAACACCTATTCCCAGGACTTCCGCGAGATCGTCAAAGAAATCTCGAAAGTGCTGGTTTACGAGGCCATGCGCGACTGGCAGCACCTGGAAAAGATCGCCATTGAAACCCCGATCGCCAAAACCGAAGCCCAGCGCATAGTGCGCGCTCCGGTGGTGGTTTCCATCATGCGGGCCGGAAATGGCATGCTGGATGGTGCGCTTTCCATGCTGCCCTTTGCCAGCACCGGATTTATCGGCATCTATCGCGACAAATTCATCCACAACACGGTGGAATACTATTTCAAGATGCCTCAGGACATCAAAGGCAAGGATGTGCTTTTGTGCGATCCTTTGATCGCCACCGCTGACACGATGATTGCCGCGATTGACCGCCTGAAAAATTATGGTGTGGGCCAAATCAAAGTCATCAGCATTCTGACCAGCCAAACTGGTCTGGACAAAGTTCATCACTATCACCCGGATGTTGAGGTCTATACGGTCAACATTGAAAACGAAATGAACGAAATGGGTTATCTGGTCCCGGGCCTGGGTGATGCCGGAGACCGTCTGTTCCAAACCAAGTAGGTGCTATGAGCCGTCCCCACATTATCGGAGTCGCTGGCGGCAGCGGCTCTGGCAAAACATACTTCGCCAAAGAACTGCAAAAGATGCTGGGTTCAGAAAACTGCAGCATCCTTTATCAGGACAATTACTATATCGACCAGTCCGCTCGCTTTGATGGAGATGGGGGCTCGGTGAACTTTGATCATCCCCAGGCCTTGGATTTCACGCTACTCGCACGCGGGCTTCAGACCCTTAAAATGGGTCAGCCGCTGCAGGTGCCAATTTACGACTTTGTCACCCACTCGCGTAAAACGGAAACCCTTCTGGAAAACCCTAAAAAAGTCATTATCGTGGATGGGATCTTGATCCTGCATTCAAAAGAAGTTCGAGCCGAGCTGGATGAAGCCGTCTTTTTTGACACCCCCGAAGACCTGCGCTTTCAACGCCGTCTGCACCGCGATGTGCATGAACGCGGGCGCACCCCAGAGGGAGTAAAAAAGCAGTTTGAACTTCAGGTTCGTCCCATGCATGACGAATTTGTGGAGCCTTCAAAACGTCATGCCCAAACCATAGTGACGGACTCAGGGGACTATCATGCGGTACTTTCACAATTCACCCATCGCCTGCAAAACACCCTGCCCGTGCGGTAATAGCAGGCCGATCGCTCATTCAGCTTTCACTTAAGGCGCCAATGGCATTTTCAGATGGACCCGGAATGCGGACAGGTGTAGACATTTCGCCATGGCACACTCTAAAAGCTCTTTCCAGTCCTTCGCCCGCCTTTTTTCCTACACCAAGAAACACCGTCGTGACTTCTATTTAGGAAGTCTGTTTTCTTTCCTGAACAAAGCATTCGATATCGCGCCCGAAATTCTGATCGGTATCGCGATTGATGTCGTCGCCAATCAGGAAAAATCTTTCCTGGCCAGATGGGGCGTGGAAGAACCCGGCCATCAGCTTATTCTGCTGTCCGTTCTGACTTTGCTCATCTGGATGTGTGAATCCCTTTTTGAATATCTGTTGCTATTAAAATGGCGCGGTCTTGCCCAGTCTTTGCAACATGAATTCCGCACGGAAGCCTATGATCACTTGCAAAGACTGGACATGTCCTTCTTTGAAGATCGCAGCACCGGTGGCCTGGTTTCAATCCTGAACGATGACATCAATCAACTGGAGCGTTTCCTGAACGGCGGCATGAACAGTCTGATTCAAGTCTTCACTTCGGTGATTTTAATCGGGGCTGTTTTCTTTGCCCTGGCGCCAAGTATCGCGATCTTTGCCTTCCTGCCGATCCCGGTGATTTTGTGGGGCGCGTTCTATTTCCAGAAGCGTGCCGCCCCCTTGTATCTGGATGTGCGTGAAAAGGCCGGCCAGATCGGATCCCGTCTGGCGAACAATATCTCGGGCATGGCGACGATTCGCAGCTTTACCTCCGAGCAGATTGAATCCAAAAAAGTGGCCAACGACAGTATGACTTATCTTCAATCGAACAAAGAGGCCATCAAAGTCTCTTCCGCCTTCAATCCTTTGATTCGTATGGCGGTGTTGATGGGCTTTATCGCCACCTTCATTATGGGGGGCCAAATGGCCCTGCGCGGGGAACTGAATGTCGGATTCTATGGCGTGCTGGTATTCCTGACTCAGCGTCTTTTGTGGCCGCTGACAGGCCTTGCTGACACCGTGGATCTGTTTGAACGTGCGATGGCTTCGGCTGACCGGGTTTTGGATTTGATCAAAACCCCGGTGAATTTGGAATCCACCAAAGCCGTGCGGGATTTTGATCACACCAAAGGCATCGAATTCTCGCATCTGGACTTTGCCTACAGCAATGGCGTGCAAGTACTTAAAGACATCAATATCCGGGTGCCCGCGGGAAAAACCGTGGCTATTGTCGGCCCGACAGGTTCCGGAAAGTCCACAGTCACAAAACTGCTGTTGGGGTTCTATAAACCTTCTTCCGGAAAGATCCTGTTCGGCGGTCAAGACACCGCCGACTGTGATCCCCAAGATCTCCGTTCCCAAATCGGTCTGGTCAGCCAGGACGTGTTTCTGTTCCATGGAAGTATTTATGAAAACATCGCTTACGGAAGTCCCGGTGCCAGCCGGGACGCGGTTTTGGAAGCCGCCCGCAAAGCCCACGCAATGGAATTTATCGAAAAACTTCCGGAAGGTCTGGACACTCTGATTGGTGAGCGCGGGCAAAAACTGTCCGGCGGTCAACGTCAGCGTATCTCCATTGCCCGGGTGATTTTAAAGAACCCACCTGTTTTGATTTTGGATGAAGCCACGTCGGCCGTCGACAACGAAACTGAAGCTGTCATTCAGGCCTCTTTGGCGGAAGCGACCAAGGGCCGCACCACCATCGTGATTGCGCACCGCCTGTCCACAGTCACTCAGGCAGACAACATCTATGTTGTCGCCCAAGGTGGCGTAGTGGAAAGCGGCACACATCAGGAGCTTCTGCAAAATCGAAAGATGTACTTCCAACTTTGGACCGCTCCGCTTTAAGTGCAGCCTCGGACTAGAAACAGAATCAGCAAAATGGGAACCGGGATACCGATCAACCATAAGAAGATCCATCCCAGTTTTCCACGCTGATTCTGTATTGGTTTTTTTAATTCAGAGTTCATGACGCACTTCCGGTGCCGGCCATAATCTGTCCCGCAAATCCGGTCCGGTCACCGCCGGGCCAAGATCTTTTGGAATCTCCATCGACACCACTTCTTTTAACGGTCCGCTGAACATGCTGCGCATGCGCCCCAGGAACTGCGGCGCCGCAATCAACACAACTTCGTCAAAAGAGTTCGCGTGACGGGCCTCTTCAAGATAGTCAGAAACCCTCTTTGCAAACATCTGTGAAACGCGGTCTGTGGGTGACTGGGCTTTTTCTTTGGTGCCCCCATGCCCCGCCACTCCCGGAGAGAATCCCGGTTTATCCGCATTGATATCCTGGGATTTCAGACGTCCCCGGGGATTTTCAAGTTTCTCGATGAACTTCACATCCCCCTTGTGTCCTCTACCGTCACTTTCAAAAACTTTTGCTTCAACTCGATTGACGACTACAATCCATGTTTTCATGACTGTCCTCTTTTCTTGGAAGTTGAGGATTCTCTTTTTACTATAACGGCTGGGACCCGCGGGTCACAAGATGACCCCCTACACTGGACTGTCACAAGACACTTTGAGTTCCCTCTGAAAAGAACGGATCATAGAAGGATTCCCTCTTCGTCTCAGGAGATCCCCCATGTTAGACAAACTCACCCACGATGACTTACTGAAGCTGACCTCTGTAAATGAAGGTCCGTGCATTTCCATCTATATTCCCGGCATGCCCGATAAGACTCTGCTTTTGGAGTATGAAACTCTGGTCCGACGGGCGGCTCATTTGCTGTCGTTGGATGCCAAAAACGGCGACAAGAAAGCGTTGTTGGATTCATTGTACTCCTTTAATCCTGCGGAGCACCTGCAACGCTCTGATTTTGGTATGGCTATCTTTGTGAACAAACATTGGAAGGGTTTCTATATGGCCGCCCATACCGTCCCGTCCAAAGTGGTGGTGGCTGAGAGCTTCCATCTGAAACCTCTGCTAGAGGACCTTCAAGGTGAAAGCAGTTATCACATTCTGACTTTGACTCCGCAAGAGGCAGTGCTGCTTCACTGTGACGGTGGCAGTGGCACTGAAATTCAAAATTTCCTTTTCCATCAGGGCCAGCACAGCAACAGCATTCACTGGAAGCATCTGGATGAAACCGAAACTTCGCAGATCCCACACCTCAAAAGCCACATGCGTGGCCGTGGCCTGGAGGACAATCAATGCAAAAAGAAATCCGGTGTGAAGCTTTTTTTAAGATGGATCGAAGCCAAGATCAGCCGAGAACCGGGATACAAACAGATTCCCTTGTTTGTATTTGCCGGAGAAAATATGTTTCACACTTACAAGGAAGTGACTTCTCACCCCCGAGCCGTTTTCTTTAAGATGGATCCTTCCAAGACCACCCCGCGCATGGAATCCCTGATTCATCAGGCCCAGGTGCACGTCAAAAAAGAACTGGCTCAGCAGCGCAACTTGTCAGCTTATGAGCTGGAGAAACTAAATCATCAAAAAAAGGTCATCGACGATCTTGTCAAGATCAGCCGGGCCGCCATCAACGGCCACGTGCGCACCCTTTACTTACAGAACAACAGCGAGATCTGGGGTGAACTGCACCGCAAAAGCGGACAGATCACCTTCCACGAAAAGCAGACCAATGCCAAGGATGATGACATTCTGGATGATATCGCCTGCGAGGTGATTCGTCACGGCGGCGAAGTCGTGGTTCTGTCCAAAGAGGACATGCCCAGCCCTTCGCCAGCTGCCGCTATTTTAAATTCTTAAAGATCAGCCCCTGGCCTAAAGAGGCCTGGGCTGTTTCCACCTTTTCGATTTTAAGAGCTTTCATGTATCCCAGCACCAGAGCCAAATTTGAGATGTCGGAAATACGGTATTCACTTTCAATTTCTGCGTCTTTCAGTTGCGAACGCACCTTCAGTGTTTCTTCCAGTGCGCTTTGCGTGAACTCGGATCCACCCGGCTGCACCTGCCTTTGCACGGACATGGAGATCACTCCTCCCACCCCCACCCAACGGGCCGTAGCCGCCTTGGCTTTGAAGTAAGCCGGGACATTCAGGTAGGCATGGTTCTTCGCCAGTTGCAAAGCGGCTTCTCTCTGACGAGCAAAGGGATTGGGAGAGGATTCTTTTTTGGGGTCTTTAAACTGCAACACCTGCAAAATTTGATTTTTGAAAGTCACTGATGCCAGATCCCCTTCAAAAATATGGACTTTGCCTTTCTCGCGGGAATACATCTGCATCGATCCACCCCCGATATCCCAGACAATCAAATTACGGGTATCTGTGATGCCCCGTTGGGCCAGTGCTGACCAATACCCCAACTCAGCTTCCTGTTCCTGGCTGATGACTTCCACCGGGATCTCGAGCTTTTGGGAAATCCCTTTGGCAACGGCCTGCCCGTTTTTTGCCACACGAAACACAGAGGTTGCCACAGCATTGATTCTCTTTACGTTGTAGGACTTCACTTTTTGCAGCAAAAGCTCAATGCGCGGAGTGGATTCATTGACAATGGAGTCCGGTATTTCTTTGGTCGGGGATTTCTCCAGAGCTTCATTGAAAGCCAGCGGCAGCCGGTCCTCAAACAACACTTTCACAATCTTCTTTTCACACGTGTCAACGGTGGCCACATAGGCTTTGGTGGTGCCGGACCCCAGATCCAGCGCCGCGCGGTTTTCATGACAGGGATTCGCAAAAGCAATTGCAGGAAAAACAGAAACAAGTACGAAGGTTTTAATCATGCCGTCATGCTAACGCATGGACCGGGTGTGGGGCAAGTTTCCAGTCCAGCGGGGACTATATGCCTCTGAAGATCGGCGTACTGCCGTCTCCTTGAATCTGAGAATGGCACCAATGCTGCTACCGTCTTACTTTGGGTTGCATTGCTCGTAACATTAACCATGAGAAAAAGGAGAAATGCCATGGAACCGACAACAGGCGAATTCAGAAAAAAAATGGGCGATATCAAAGAAAACGTAGCTCACGAGCTTGAAAAGAGCGCATGGAGCGACCGCTATCATGCCGTGGAATCCAAAGTCAAAGAAGGTGTGGAAGCGTCCGAGGACCTTGTGAAGGCACATCCCTTCTATGCCATCCTTGGAGCCGCCGCTGTAGGATTTGTGGCAGGAGCCCTGATCAATCGCAAACACTAAAATCCCGGGCCCCGCAAGGGGCCTGACTCGCTTTCACGCCAGGAGAATACTATGAAATGGTTAGGATTTATACTTCCTTTCATCTTGGGTTTCGGTGGCAAAGGCCACAGCCCCCGTCGCAGTCTGAAAGACAGCGCTTTGGAAATTTATGACGCCATCACGATCCGCAGCCGCAAGGCGGTCTTTTTGTCGATGGGAGGCCTGGGGGCCATTGCCTTTGTTTGCGGAGGCATCTTTATGTTTCTGACCGAGGCCACCAGTCAATATGACCGTGCCGGCTTTGTCATGTGGAACTCCACCCTGATCACCAGCCTGACTCTGGTGGCCCTGGCCGTGGGAGGTCTGAGTTATGTTTACTTCTATGCTTGGCCGGGCGTCCGTGCCGCAGGTGAACGCCGCGAAGCCGCGGAAGCCGACTTCAAACGCCAGCAGGAAATCCAGGCAGGCTCTTTGGAAGCCGCTTTGTCAGCCCTGGTTATGGACTTCGTCAAAGAGCGTGAAATGCGCCGCGAACTTCGAGCCCGCAGCCCGTCCAATTCTGCCACCAGTTCCGAGTCCGAACTGCACCGCGCTCGCGCCGAAGCCGAACGTCCCTCTGCAAATCTTCACTGAAGAGGCGCGTGGGTTTTGCGATACAGTGTTTTTCTGTCAATGCCCAGATCGCGGGAGCTTTTTTCACGGGCTCCCCGATTGGATTTCAGCACATACTCAATGTAGGCCCGGGTCAATTCCTCCAAAGACAAAAAGCGACCTTGCATCTGATGCATCTTTTCAAAAATCTGATCCAGGCTGCACTCCCGGACCTGCAGATCATCCTGCAGAACCTTCAGTGGGATATGGTCCACGGGGCTCAGCACCACGGCCCGTTCTATGGTATTTTCCAGCTCTCGCACATTGCCCGTCCACGGGCGGGTCAGCAGGAAATCCTCGACATCGCGATTCCATTTTTTCCCTGGCATCTGATATCGCCTGGTGAACTTGTCCAGAAAGTGGTGTGCCAGCGGCAGAATATCCTCGGTGCGCTCGCGCAGCGGGGGGATTTTTATCGACACGACCTTTAAACGAAAATACAGATCCTCGCGAAAGCGTTTCTCCTGTACGTCACCTTCAAGATCATTGTGAGTCGCCGCCACAATACGCAGGTTCAAAGGGCGATAGTGGTTTTCCCCCACCCGTTTTACCTTCTTTTCCTGCAACACACGCAAAAGCTTGGCCTGTAGATGCAAATCCAGATCACCAATTTCATCCAGGAACAGCGTCCCGCCATCAGCCTCTTCAAACAAACCCTGGCGTGCATTCATGGCGCCGGTGAAAGCACCCCGTGCGTATCCAAAAAGTTCCGACTCCAAAAGAGGTTCTGGAATGGCAGAACAATTGATCGGCACAAAGGACTTCCGTTGTCGGGCGCTCTGGTCGTGAATCAAGCGGGCGATGACTTCTTTCCCGGTGCCACTTTCCCCTGTGATCAGAACATTGGCCGAACTGGCCGCCACCCGCCGAGCCAGATCCAGCACCTCCAAAAAGCGCGGGCTCTTGGCGATGATGCGTGAGTCATCCGTCACAGACCACCTCGATGGTGCTGTGGGGGTTCATGCCATTCACACCAGTTCTGCTCGGGCACGATGCGGCCTTCTTCGATAAAATCCAGAACCTCCACCATGGCTTTGCCGACACCGGCCGCCGAGGCGGGATTTTGCCCGGTCACCAGGCGGCCACTTTTAACCACATGTCCGGCAAATTTCGGAGACGACGTATGGTGGGCACCGCGCTCCTGCAGACGCGTTTGCAGTAAAAACGGAACGGACTTTTCCATACCGACAAACTCTTCCTCTTCGTTGGTGAAGCTGGAAACTTCGTGACCTTTGATCAGATACTGTCCATCAGAAAGCCGGACATTCACCAGCGCTGCCGGGCCATGGCAGACCGCCCCGACCACACCGTTGTTTTCATAGATTTCCGCTGTCAGCTTTTGCAGCTGCAGATTTTCGGGAAAATCAAACATCGTCCCATGCCCGCCGGCAAAATAGATCGCGCAATAATCGCGACTTGAAACCTGCCAGGGTTTCACGGTGCCTTCCACCTTGGACAGAAACTCTTCGTCATTCATCCACGTGGCATTGATGGGATCATCCATTTTCACACCATCCAGGGGCACTTTGCCGCCCAGAGGGCTGATCATGTCCACTTCGTATCCCGCACGCACAAATTCATCATAAGGATGGGTGATTTCAGAAAGATAAGCGCCTGTATGATGGCCGGTATCGCCAAGCTGCTCGGTACTAGTCAGAACAAAAAGCACTTTGTTGCTTTTCATGGCCGTTCCTCCTTCGCAATACCACTATCTTCTCAAAGCGGGCTTGCGAACTCAAAGCTATGCCAGCACAAGTGCAAATCAACAATCATTCCCCGAAAAAGCCCTTCAACGCCTCGACGGATTGCAGGCCCGTCAAAGTCTCACCGTCGTCCCGGACCAACGTGGGCACTGCGCCCGTCCCCAGGTGCTGCCATTCTCTTTGCCAGCGATCCGCCTCCGATTCGGCAGCACTGTCGACCCTCAAAGAGTCCAGCTGGAACTGATGAGCCACATTTTTGATAATCGCTTCATCGGAAATGTCTTCGCCATTCACCCAGAATTCCCGGGCCAGAGTGTGCCTGAACACCAACCCCAGTAAAGGATCCTGCCGGGAGGCTGCGATTGAATACTGAATGGCTTTCAATGTGTTGGGTTTTCCAATGGGAAAAGCGATGTCAACCTCTGGCATCAATTCCTTCACCATCACCACTTCGCGTTCGATACTTTGAGCAAACCCCAGATTCGCCAGCTGCATCGGCACCGTCAATTCGGGCGCGTGCTGAACACCCCGCCACTCGACAAAAGCCGCCAACCGAAGCGCCACCAGGCGCTCTTCAAGAGCGTAACAAAATGGACAATTGAAATCGCTGTACAGAACTGCCTTGTGCTTCATTCCGGGCCTCCTGCCTGAGTCTAGATCAGTTCAATGCGAGGTCAAGTCTGCCCTCTTCGCTATGGCGACGTTTATTTTGACAAGACCGCCAATAATAACTATCTCTAGGGTCGCGCGGCCGCCCGGCGAAAGGACCCTCGTGGAGTTATTGTATAAAGATGAATATTTTATTGCCGTGAACAAGCCTTCTGGCTTTCATGTGCATCCTCACGAGAATGTCCAGCACCGGGTCTCCCGCGATAAGATCTGCCTTTACCACGCCCGTCGTATGATGAAGCAGCACGTGTATCCGGTGCACCGCCTGGATGCCGGCACCAGTGGGGTGCTGCTGTTTGCCCTTTCTTCTGAGTCTGCCAGTAAACTGTGCCGCCTGTTCACCGAGCGCGCCACCCATAAAACCTATCAGGCGGTCGTGCGTGGTTTCGTAAAGGAAGAAGGCGAAGTGCAGCTGCCCTTGGAACTGGATTCCACCGGCGATCTGGTTGACGCCCATACCAGCTTTAAACGCCTGGCGACCGTGGAATTCCCCGTGGCCGTCGGTAAAAAATTCCCCACCGCCCGCTATTCCTGGGTGGAGGTCACCCCGCACACCGGTCGCTACCACCAGATCCGCCGTCACTTCAACCGCATCTCTCATCCATTACTGGGGGACGCCGTTCATGGCGATTCCCACCACAACCGTTTCTTCAGAAATCACTTGGAAATCGAGGGTTTGTGCCTGAAAGCCCTGCGCCTGGAGTTCACGCACCCCTGGAGTGGCGAAAAAGTCTCTATCGAGGCCCCGCCTTGCGATAAATGGAAGAAAATTCAACTTCTGTTTGATCCGGCACTTCCGCTTGAGGGCAAACTGAAATCCCTTTGACCTGGCACTGGGACGGGCGTAAATACAGACCCCGTTTTCAGAGGTAAATCATGTCCAAAGCGCAAGCGCTTAACAAGTTGCTGATCGTCGTCGGTCTGCTGTTCATTTTGCTCGTCTCCATGCAGTCCCACGGCCAGATTCTGCATCACAAACTGAATGTCGAGCTGTATCCAGGCCTGAAGATGATCAAGGCCCAGGACACCCTGACCTTTCCCAAGGATTCTCCCCGCAAAATCAGTTTTCTGCTGCACAAGGATTTGCAGGTCTCTGTGACCAGCAGTGATGATTCTCTCATCCTGCTTCACCCAGCAACTCAAAAAGAACCTTATGCTGAATACGGCCTGACATTGGGAAACATCGACAACAAAGTCAGTGTGCAGTATTTCGGCGTGATCTTTGATCCGGTACTGAATGACAACAGCAATGGTCTGATTGCCCCGGAAGGGGCCACTCTGTTTGGCAGCACTTACTGGTATCCCTTCTTCCTGGGCATTCAGAAAAGCTTTGAAGTCACCGTACAGACTCCGGGTGACTGGATGTCTTTGGTGCAGGGTCAGATCGCCAGCACAGTGGTGGAAGGCTCCATCCGCACTTCCCGCTTTGTCGAAATTTATCCGCAAGAGGAAATTTATCTGGTGGCGGGCCCGTTCAAGAGCTATCAGGTGGACACACCTTCCGGCAAAAAAGTACAGGTTCTTCTGCGCAAGGACGATCCAGCCCTGGCCCAGAACTTTTTGACTCTGGTGCCGGAGTACATCAAACACTTCTCACAGATCATCGCTCCTTATCCGTATTCCTCTTTCAGTGTGGTTGAGAACTTCTGGGAAACCGGCTATGGCATGCCAAGCTTCACCCTGCTGGGGCCCACTGTTTTGCGTCTGCCATTTATCTTGAATTCCTCCCTTCCGCACGAAGTGCTGCACAACTGGTGGGGCAACAGTGTTTATGTGGACTATGACAAAGGCAACTGGTGCGAGGGGCTTACGACTTACATGGCTGATTACTGGCAGCAGGAAAAAGCCGGCAGTGAGCGCACTTACCGCATGAACACTTTGTTGAACTATATGGATTTTGTCGCCGGCAGTCCGGAAAAGGACTTCCCACTTCGTCAGTTCCGCGGGCGCCACAACTCCAGCTCCCAGGCTGTCGGCTATGGCAAGTCCATGATGCTGTTCCATATGCTCGAGTTCCGTTTTGGCAAAGAGGCTTTCCACAAGTCTTTGCAGGATTTCTATACTCGCAATTTATTCAAAAAAGCCTCTTTCACCGACATTCAAAACAGTTTCGAATCCGTGAACAACCAGAATCTGGACGGGTTCTTCAGCCAGTGGCTGGATCGCAAAGGGGCCCCGGAAATTGAACTGGGTGATGTGCGAATCATGAAATGGCATGATGGCTCCACCAGTACCACCTATGTGCTCAGCCAAAAGCAGGCGGATCTGTATGATCTGAACATCCCGGTGATCTGGACTCTGGAATCCGGCGCGGAGATTCGTCAATTGGCGCGCCTGTCAGACAAGACCCAGTTCTATTCTTTGACCTCCCCTTCCCGCCCGGTGAAGGTTTCAGTCGATCCGGACTTCCACCTTTTCCGTCGTCTTTATACGGAAGAACGCCCGGCGACGTTGTCCAGTGTTCTGGGGGCCTCTGAAGTTCACTATTATTTTGACCCGGCCGATGCTTCCGCGAAGCAGTTTGTTGATGTGTGGTCCCAGAAAACGGAAGGCAGTGATGTTCTGCACTACAGCGGAGAGCCTTTGGATGTTCCTGCGAAAGGATCCATGGTCTTTGTCGGGGACCAGCAGAAATTTGTCAGCTTCATGAAGTCCCAATTGGCAGAACAAAACCTGCAAATCACGGACGACACTATTTCCATCGAAGGACAGAAGTACAATCTGAAGGAAGTCAGCACGGTCCTGGTCGCACGCCTTAAAAACCATCCGCAGCAAACCGTGGTGTGGGTGCGCTGGAGTCCTGACAACACTCCGGCAGAATGGGCTTCGCGCCTGACACACTATGGAACCTTTGGCGTGTTGGTGTTCAAAGGACGTCCTGTGATCCTGAAATCGACCTGGCCCGTCCTGCAAAGCCCTTTGCAACGATCTCTTTAGTAGCCTTCGTCAGGCTCCCCGTTATAGCGGCACTTGGCATCCGTGTGAACTTTCCGGGTGCCACTGCGAAGATCGTCGGTTGTGATGGTATTCGCCTGACGATCCACGGTGACAACATACAGATCATTGGCATAATCTTTCACCTGACCGTTTTGCCAGCGTGGAGACAAGAAGCCTTCGTTGTTGGAGGCCGTCAGAAGAATCGCGATGTCCGCCTCGATCATCAGCACATCCTCGGCCTTGTTCTTGTCAGCATCAAATCCTTTGCAGGTGATCGTTCCATCCGCCAAAGCTGAGGACGCAACAACTGACATCAAAGAAAACAAGATCCACTTTTTCATAAAGCCTCCAAATATTTAAGCACCCACCCTTTGTTGCAAGGCCCTTGCCCGCGCAAAGTGGTTTAATTTACTTATGAAGCCCCCATCCCTGTTAAACAGGCCGTGAGGGTGACAAATTAGAGCCCGGATTCCCAAGGCCGCGGTGTTGACTCACGAATCATCCAAAAAGCAGGACTAGTATGACCTGTATTTGTCTCAATATGATACAGCGACTGCGAAGACACAGATGAAGCTCTGGTAATCCCCTGAAATGTTATGTCTTTGTCCGATTTTTCCGATAAATTCAGAATGAAAAAGACTGAAAACTTTGGAACGCTGCTTGGTGTTTTGCTTCTTTCTGCCACTTTGATTTCCTGCCAGACTCCGGCACATAGAAATCCCAGCTCCGTCGACGTCCCTCCCGATGTAGCCCCCTACGTGCAAAAGCTTTATAGCGACAAACTGCAAGCAGAACTCAACAAAGAACGACTGCAGATTCTGAAAAGAAGGCAGTCCACGCCACATCCACACAAAAAAGACTCTTTCCCTCAGGAAACCCGCGAAGAGCGTGAGTACAAGGAAATGAACGCCCGTCAAGACCGTCAGCTGCAGGTCGTAAACCAAAGCTCTGCCTTGGCTCAGCAACGTATCAATGCCCTTCGTGCTGACACACCGGTATCTGTCATGACCAGCAACAACGAATCATGGCGCGTTCAGGAACAACTGCTGGAGATGAAATCTGTCTCTGAGTTTGCTCTGCGTGACGGTCAGATTCAGCGCCTTTTCAAATTCGACCGCATGCACGCCAAAGACTATCAAATTCAGATCAAAAACTATCTGATCAGTGTTGATGATCCGAATGAAGAACGTAAAAACGAACACTTCGACGCGACAGTCACCTGTGACGGCCCCTTCCGCATCAAAAAGACTTTCTCTGACAAAAAGTTTGTGGCCCATCAGCGCGCCACTTTCCGGATGTACGACAGCAAATACAACGGCGACAACCTGCGCCTGATCCCCGCAAACTCCGTCACCAGCTGTGAGCTGAAGGCCGGACCGGCCGGGGCCCCGGCACAATTTGGAGTTCGCTTCGTTGAACCCGCCAATCCCTATCTGGATTTGCACAATCTGGTCGAAGGCTGTCTGATGCCTCGCACGGACAACCTAAGCGGAATTGAAAAGTTCTTCCTGACCGACAAATATGCCTCCATGACCTGCCCTCAAGCTGTTCCCGCGGTGGTGAACCTGCCAGAGGCTGTGGACTCTTTGAAGTCCAAAGCCGAAGTGCTGCTGGGTCAGCCGCTTCCATCCCAGTTTATGGATCTGCACGATCCTTATGCACCCTTGGATTTTTCCAAGGCCCCGTTCTTTGACAGCATCTATGTTTCCTATCTGGTTTTCCGCGCGGACTACTATGGCACCTTCATGGCACGCCTTCTGGATTTCCACGCCCAACGCGGCACCAAGGTGAAAATTCTGGTGGCCGGCGTGATTACTTTGGAAAAAGACGAAGTCCTGCTAAGAAAACTGGAGGCTCGGAATCCGAACATCCAGCTGCAGGAGCTGAAATACAAAGTTCCATCCGGTGGCAGTCTGGGCGACCGCTTCGATCGCCTGCATCGCTCCATGCACGTGAAGCTGCTTTTGACCATGTCGAAAAAAGACCCAAAAAACAACGTGGCCTTTATCGGCGGTCGCAACATCCACGATGGCTTTATCTTTAAAAAACCCTACGACTATCCCCGCCCGGAAATGGTGAACTATGTGAAGGGCGATGAAAGCTTCGTGCACTGGCGCGACTTTGAATTCAAAGTTCACGACAAGGACTTCACTGAAAAGGTGGCAGCGCACTTTCTGACCCTGTGGGACCGGGACTATAAAACGATGCAATTCCGCAGCATCAACGTCAACGTGCCGATGGCGTCCCAGATCAGTCCCTCTTACTTCAACAGCCGCGAGCCTTTGGTGCGTCACTTTATGTCGGTGCCTTACAAGGACGATGAAAGTCTGATTCAGTTCTATGTGGAAATGCTCGACAGCGCGAAAAAGAAAATCATGATCTCCACCCCGTACTTCCGCCCACCGACACCGATTGTGGAGGCGCTGGAACGAGCGGCGGCCCGTGGAGTTCAGGTCACAGTGATCACCCGGCTGGATTTAAAGGGCGACACCGTCGACTGGATCCTGAGTGAATCGAACAAACCGACCGTGAATCGCCTGTATCAGCAGCTTTCCATTTACGAATACACCGAACCCAAGGTGATTCTGCATTCAAAAATCGTCCTGATTGACGACGTGTATTCTTTCCTGGGATCGGTGAATTTGAACAAGCGCAGTTTCATCCACGACATGGAAAACGGCGCGATGATTTATGGCGCTGCCTATAACCGAGAAATGACGGAAATCTACAACCAGTACAAAAAAGATTCACGGCTGATCGACGACCGTCTGAAAAGAAACTACTTTAAAGCCCTGATCCTGGGTGTATTCGACACAGAATTCTAAGGTCAGGATTAAGTTACTGTCATAAAGAAAAAGAAGCTGGAGGGGTGCGAATCCCCTCTGTTACAACCGAAGGTCTCAAATAAATCAGGAGGCCTTACTATGTGGAAGCTGACCCTTTCCGTTGCCATCGTTTTTTCCGCACTCAGCGCGAATGCTTCGTTTGTCACAATCACGCAATGCGATTCTGCATCGAGCACTCACACCCTGAAGATCGTTCAGGACGGTGATGATGCCGAAGTCACGCTGGGTGATAAAAAGCCTCACAAGTACGACGACCTGGTCAGCAAAGCCCCGGGTAACAAAAAGTACAAGCTAACTGGACAGATGACGAACACATTCCGGGTTGCAGATATCAGCCTGCCCGAACTGCGTGACACTCAAAAGGTCACAGAGTTGGTGGCGTCCTTGATGTTCCAGCGTCCTGAATTCGACGGCGAATACGACATGGTCTATTCCTATGCCAGCGACCTTGTTCACGACCTGAACTGCCGCTAGATCTTAAAAACAAAAAAGCCCGCTTTACCGCGGGCTTTTTCAATTCTGAATGTCAGATCACCCTAGTGAGTGGTGTCCAGCATTTTCACAACTTCTTCAATGTGCTCAGTTTCCATACGAACCATGGAGCGGATCAACTCTTCCAGGGCTACGTCATCACCACAGTGCTTCAGCACTGCTTTGTACTTCGCCAAAGCTGCTTGTTCGAACTCAAGACTTTCTTTAAGGATGTCCAAAACCTTGTGGGTTTTAGTTTCAGGAACCGGAGACACACGCAAAGTGGGGTGCCCGCCCAGAGCCGTCACTTTTTCACCCATCATGGAAGCATGCTGGTAACCTTCGTTAGCCTGTTCATGGAACCATTTAACGATAGGAATGCGGTTCGGACCTTTCACCATCAATGCATAGTGCAAGTAACGAACAACGCCAGAGATCTCCATCTCGATAATTTCATTCAAAAGATCTACTACTTTTTTGTTTTCTTTAGTCATAAGACCTCCACCCCCCGAATGATTGCAGAATCAGACAGCCAAGGCAACAATTGAAAACGTATTGAGAACAATCAAACTTGATAATCGTTTTCGATTTCACTTAAACAAGACCTTTAACGACGGCCTCTCGAATGAAAAGAGGGAAGCTTTCGCTTCCCTCTCGTTTGACACTGTATAGCCAGAAAAAACAACCAGGCACCTTTTATTCGTCGTCGAGCTCGTCGTCGCCGACTACGCCTAGATTATACTTTTCAATGCGATATCGCATGGATCTGAAGGAGATATGAAGCAGCTTTGCAGCTCTCTTTTTCACGCCGCCGGCAGAGTGGATGGCTTTGATCAGAAGTTCTTTTTCGATCTGACCCATCACCTTGTCCAAATCAACCCCATCGTCACCGATTTCGATTTCATTGGAGGAAGCCATCTTGCGACCGGAAGAGGTGTTCACCATCGGTGGCAAAGATTCCGGAAGAATCGTCGCCCCGCCTTCCAAAGCCACGGTGCGCTCGATCATGTTTTCAAGCTCACGCACGTTCCCTGGATAGTCGTACTTTTTCAGGATTTCCATCGCATCCGCGCTGATCGCACCGATGTTTTTGTTCAGACGTTCGTTGTACTTTTTCAGGAAGTGATTTGCCAAAAGCGGGATATCATCACGACGCTCACGAAGACCCGGCGTTTTGATATTGATAACATTCAGACGATAGAACAAATCCTGACGGAAACCGCCCTTTTGAACCATCTCTTCCAAATTACGGTTGGTCGCGGCGATGATACGCACATCCACCTTCATGTCTTCCGTCGCACCCACGCGGCGGATCACACGCTCTTGAATCGCACGAAGAAGCTTTACCTGAATCGTCAATGGCAATTCACCGACCTCATCCAGGAACAGCGTTCCGCCGTCAGCCACTTCAAAAAGACCCGCTTTATCAGCCACCGCACCGGTGAAAGAGCCTTTTTTGTGACCGAACATTTCGGATTCCATCAGGTTCTCAGGGATGGCACCGCAGTTCACTGTTACAAATGGACGGTCTTTCAACGGACCGTTATAGTGAATCGCCTTGGCCACAACCTCTTTACCCGTACCGGATTCCCCTGTGATCAAAACGTTGGTTGGCGTCTGGGAGACACGCTTGACCATATCGTAGATCGCATGCATGACCGGGGAATTCCCCACCATGTTCTGGAAGGAGTATTCTTTTACCAGTTCCTTTTTCAAGGATCTGTTTTCCACTTCCAAGTTGCGGGAACGAAGTGCGTTCTGGATGTTCAGACGGACTTCATCAATTTTGAATGGTTTTGTCAGATAATCATAAGCACCCATCTTCATCGCTTCCACGGCAGTTTCGGTTGTACCGAACGCTGTGATCAGCATGAAGACTGTATCCGGATAGGATTCTTTGACGTGCTTCAGAAGCTCGATCCCCGTCACATGGGGCATCTGCAAGTCTGAGATGATCATATCAAATGTTTTTTTCGCAAGAAGGTCTTTCGCCTTTTGGCCGTCTTCAGCCAAAGTGATTTCATACCCTTCTTTTTTCAGCATGATCTCTAAAAACTCGCGTATTGATTCTTCGTCATCGACAACAAGAATTCTCGACTTCATTTATGTGCTCCCACGTCCTTGTGTTAAAAACTATTCTCTCAGTGTGCTCTGGGGAAAGTCAAAATAAACTCAGTACCTACGCCCACTTCACTCTCCACGAACACCTGCGCCCCGTGTCCCTCTAAAATCTTATGAGTCACAGCTAGACCAAGGCCTGTGCCTTTGGGCTTTGTCGTATGGAAAGGTTCAAACATCTTCTTGCGTGTCGCCTCACTCATGCCACACCCGGCATCACGAATGCGCACACGCACCTCTTTGTCAGT
The DNA here is from genome assembly GCF_000196175.1 of Bdellovibrio bacteriovorus HD100. Classification (NCBI taxonomy): domain Bacteria; kingdom Pseudomonadati; phylum Bdellovibrionota; class Bdellovibrionia; order Bdellovibrionales; family Pseudobdellovibrionaceae; genus Bdellovibrio; species Bdellovibrio bacteriovorus. Next base: position 1,435,283 of record NC_005363.1, on the reverse strand, counting down.
GACCAGAGCCTTCACCGCAATCTGCGGTTTCTGAGAATCATTCATAGCCTGATAGGAATTGATGATGATGTTCAGGAATGCCTGTTTCAATTTGTCCCGGCGGCCCAGGATCTTCAACCCAGCCTCGTACTCGCGCACCTGTTCAACATCGGCGCGAACCTGGGCATTGAGTTTCATCGAATCCAGCACTTCCGTAAGCAGCGAAGAAAGGTCCACCGCATCTGTTGGCGGCACTTCCGGACGGGCATAATCCAGGAATTCGGTGATCAAATTGTTCAAGCGGTCAATTTCACGCAAAACGATTTTCATCAGTTTGCGGTCATCGTCGTTGTTCACCGTCTGGGTCAAAAGCTCGATACTGCCACTGATACCCGCCAGCGGGTTGCGAATTTCATGGGCAATCCCCGCGGCCAAACCACCAACGGCCGCCAGCTTTTCATTTTGTCTGGCAGCATATTCAAGCTGGCGAATCTTGGTCAGGTCATCAAACAAGCCAATAGACAGATGCGCTTTCAACTCGGGACTATAGATCTTTGACAAGGTCATACCCAGAATCTTGGCGTTGGCTTCATTTTGAGGAGTGTACTTCACATCCCCTTTGAACAATCCTTCAGACCTGCGGGTTTCCGGGAACAGTTCGTACCAGTTCAAAGTGGAAAGATCGGAATACCCCAGGATCTCGGCCGCCGATGAATTGGCTTTCACCACTTCGCCGGATTCAGTGAAAGACACCATCCCGGTCGGGATGTTTTCAACCAGAACCTCGTTCAGCTCCTGAGCCGAACGAAGGCTGGCGCCTGTTTCCGAAAGCTCTTTCCCGACTGTTTGCAGCTGCTCACTCAGGTACCCGGAAAGACCCGCCACCGAGAAGAACGCAATGTTGTTCAAAGCCAGCAGGAAGAAGAAATTCAACGCCTTCATCTCTGGCGAGAACAGCGCCGCCACCGTAAAGAAGATGCTTGTGAACAGGGCCAGTGTCACCGCCCCCACACCCCGGCAGGCAATCCCCGCCAGCAGGATATTCACCAGGTGCAGGAACAAAAACAGCGACTGATTAATTCCGGAGTAATAGATCAAAAAAGAAATCAGCAGGGAGTCAACGACGAAGCCCGCGAACAACAGCCACGGACTTTTCAGCAGGCGGTCCCACATCGAGAACCACACCACATGCGCGCCAAAGGCCACACTCAGGATCGCGTAAAACGGTCCCAGAATCTGCCAGTTAATGAAACCTTCCTGAAACACACTGGAAACCGCACTGATCAGCAAAATCAACGCAAAAAGGCTGACGCGGGTAAATTCCACCGTCAGCCCCTGATTTTTACTGTTCTGCAAAGCAAAACTTAAACGCATCTATTGAACCACATCCGCCATGTTGAAGATCGGAAGATACATCGCCACAACCAGAACCGCGATGATACCACCCAGAACAACCATCAATAATGGCTCCAGCAATGAGGTCATCGCTTTCACGGCAGTTTCAACTTCATCTTCATAGAAGTCCGCAATTTTACCCAGCATGATATCCATTGTACCGGACTGCTCCCCGATAGAGATCATCTGAACCACCATCTCGGGGAAGGCTTTTTCCTTCGCCAGCGGGGACGCAAAGGTACGACCCGCAGTGACGGACTCTTTACAGCGAAGCAGGGACTGCTCAATCACCACGTTACCCGCGGTCTTCGCCGAAATCTCAATCGCCTCGATCAAACCCACACCTGAGGACAACAACGTCGACAATGTGCGTGTCAAACGCGCGATCGCGGATTTTTGCACCACTTCACCAAACACCGGCGCTTTCATGATAAAACGGTCAAAGGCGTCTTTACCACCCTCGGTTTTCAGCCACTGCATCAATGCCATCGGGCCGATCACCATCACACCCAGGTACAGATACCAGTTGTTGATCATCGAGTTACTCAAGTTCACCACCATCAAGGTCAGCATTGGTGGCTCTTTACCGGAACCAGCGAAGAATTCCATGAACTTCGGAATGATGAATACCAAAATACCGGCGATCACGATCATCGCCACGACGATGATAACCATCGGATACACCAAGGCGCCTTTCACCTGGGCCTTGATTTTTTCGGATTTTTCCATGTAACTGGCCAGACGCTGCAGAATCCCGTCAAGGATACCGGCTTCTTCCCCGGCCTGGATCATATTCACATACAACTTATCAAATACGTTTGGCACCTGCGCCATCGAGTCCGCCAGGCGACGACCGCCCTCGATCGACGTTTTCACCTGGGCCGAGGCCTCTTTCAGAAGACCCGGACGCAAACCTTCAGACAGGATTTTCAAAGAATCCACCACCGGGATACCGGCGTTGATCAAAGTTGCAAACTGACGCGTGAAAATCTGCAGATCCTTACCTTTGACCGTCGGAGCAAACAAACTGGGAGTTTTTCCCGCCGAAGCGCGGGAAGCCCCGAAGGCCACCACTCGCACTGGCAGAAGCTGCTGGGCGCGCAGACGGATGATGGCTTCCTGCTGGGAAGCGGCTTCGATCTCGCCCTGAACCATTTGGCCAGAGGCATTCTTGGCCTGATACTGGAATTTTGCCATCTTAGATACCTACCTTCTTAAGAAGCTGATCGAGGTTGTCCGGGTCGCGGGACACTTCAAACGCGGTTTTCAAGTCCACACGACGACGAATCAGATGTTGCAGCAAAGATTGATTCAAAGTCAGAATGCCGGAGTTTTCCGGAGCCTGAGTCAAAAGATTCTCCAAAGATTTCAGATCCTGATCTTCAATCAGACCCCGCACCTGAGGCTTCATCAAAAGAACCTCATGAGCAAAGATCTTCTCACCACTCAGACCTGCCACCGGATACTGACCGGAAGCCATCGTCAGCACTTCCGCCAGACGAGGGGCGCCGTGTTCGCCAAAGCGCTCGCCCAAAGTGGACAGCGCACGGCGAAGAGCATTGGTCACAGACGGAGCCTTCATGGAGTAAATCACGAAGACACCCTGTTCGGCCAAAGACAACGCCTCCAGCAAAGACTCTTCGTCGTTAAAGCCGTCATAGACAACCATATCAACACCCGCCATCAGACTTTCTTTTTCTTCCGGACGGGCAAATTCACCACTGTGATACAGATAACAGGATTTGGATTCACGCACCTGCGGGAACGCCTTGCGCGAAAACACCACACCCAGGAAAGATTTTTCATCAGAAATTTTCTGCAGGATTCGGTGCAATGCCCACACCTGCCCGGCTTCACCCGGACCGGACAACAACACCAGTCCCTTCATGCGCAGGCAGGCTTCCAGCAAAGAAGGCGGCAGGGCCACTTCCTGCTTTCCACCGTCCAGATCCATGTCCAAAACAGCCTTCATGGTGCTGTCTTGCTGAAAGAACGAAAAACCGATGCGCAAAGTGTCCAGAGCCGCTTCCCCTTGAACCACACCCGTGGTTTCAAGCACCGCTTTTTGCTGGGTGCTGAGCAGGCTTTGCTGCAAAAGATTCCATTCCGTCATCAGCGCTGGCGTTGCGCGCAGACTTGTCCAGCCCGAGGCCAGACGAGCACGCGGCTCACTTCCGACAACAAACAAAAATTCTTCCGCTTTCTTGGCTTTAGCCTGCAAAAGGAGTTCGGTCAGACTCATTAGGTGTCCTTCACTGATGCGTTGAGCACTTCTTCAATAGTTGTTACGCCACGTTTTAACTTTAACAGCGCACTTCGGCGCAGAGTTCTCATCCCCTGTTCACGGGCCAGGAAACGAAGCTGACCGGTGGAGGCACCCTTCAAGATGGCCTCTTTCATTTTCTCGGTCATGGCCAGCAACTCGTAAATCGCCAGACGGCCTTTGATGCCGGTGTTGTTGCAGTTGGCGCAACCTTTTCCTCGCATCAATTTATAGTCCCCGATTTCAGCTTGCGGCACGCCCAGATTCAGCAGCGTTTGCGCCGGCACTTCCACAGGCGCTTTGCAGGACTCGCAGACTTTACCGACCAGACGCTGAGCCACGATCAGATTCACAGTCGAAGTGATAATGTACGGAGCCACACCCATCTCGGTCAGACGAATGACCGTTCCAGGTGCATCGTTGGTATGCAGGGTGCTTACGACCAAGTGACCTGTGGAGGCCGCTTTAAACGCGATCTCGGCGGTTTCAAGGTCACGAATCTCCCCCACCATCACAACATCCGGATCCTGACGCAGGAAGGACTTCAGGGCGCTGGAGAAATTCAAATCAATATCCGGGTTCATCTGAACCTGGTTGATACCTTCCAAGTTGAACTCCACCGGATCTTCCGCGGTGGAGATGTTCACGTCCGGCTGATTCAGCTCCGCCAAGGCGGAATAAATCGTGGTGGTTTTACCCGAACCCGTCGGACCCGTGATCAGAACCATGCCTTGGGGCAAATTGATGGTGGCTTTGAACAGTTTCAAATCGTCTTCTTCAAAACCCAGCTTGGTCATATCCAGCTGCAGGTTTGATTTATCCAAAAGACGCAAAACAACTTTTTCACCCCAAAGAGTCGGCAGTACGCTGACACGGAAGTCCATCTCTTTGGCCTTGGTGCGCACTTTCAAACGACCATCCTGCGGACGACGTTTTTCGGCGATATCAAGTTTGGACATGATCTTAATACGAGAGGCAATTGCCGCCGCCGTACCTGCCGGAGGTGCTGTAGCTTCCACCAAGTTCCCGTCGATACGGAAACGCACGCGGTACTTTTTTTCGTAAGGTTCAAAGTGAATATCCGATACTTTTTTGCGGATCGCATCGGCCAGGATCGAGTTCACGAACTTGATGATCGGCGCGTCTTCAGACCCACCGTCCTGATCGATGACTTCTGTTGCAGGACCGGCACTGAGGATAAAGTCATCCTCATCACCCACCCCCATGGTGTTCAAAGACTTGGTGCTGATGCTGCCGCCATAGTATTTTTCAATACCGGACATGATGGCACTTTCAGTCCCCACCACCGCTTGGATGCGGCAACGAGTGATGAAACGCAAATCTTCTTTGACTATAATATTAGAAGGATCAGCAAAAGCGACAACCAGGGTGTTCCCGGCTTTCTGCAAAGGGATCAATGTGTTTTTCTCACACACATCTTTGGGAATCATTGCAATGACAGTTGCATCGATTTCAAACGTGTTGACCTCGACCCCTGGAACCGCGAAGTGTTTTTCAACAGCGCGAAGGATCTGATTGTCTTTTAAGTACCCGAGTTGAATGATGGAATTCGTCAGCTTCTGCCCAGTTTTTTTCTGCTCTTCCATGGCCAACGCCAATTGGTCAGGCTTGAGCAAACCTTGCTTGACTAGAATTTCCCCGATTTTGAGTGAAGACATTAGGACTCCCCTGGACTCACTTTACTCCAGGGTGCCATTTTTTGTAACTAGACCGAGGATGAGTTTTGTTTCAAAAAGCGGGTCCAGCTTTCGCGAATATCCTCATGACTCAAATTATGATCCGGACGCAGACGTTCCAACCACAGCCGGGTCAGTGCTTCAGCCACCAACACCGGATGCAGCACACGCAGCTCTGCTTTTTCAGCTTCTTCCAGCAAAAGATTTTGCAGCGGCAGCAGATTCAGGTCCAGGGCGTAACCCGTGCCCTTCATATAGTTAAAATAAGACAGGTCTGTCAGCAACGCCTGCTGGCCTGACAAATCCACAGTGTTCACCACGATGCCAGCACTCACCGCCTGCATCGTCAGTTCGTCAATGGGCAGAATATGAAAACGAATCCCCAGGTGAGACCTCATCAACGACTGCTGATGCTCTTCCAGTCCCGCGGATTCTCCGACAAGATAAATATCTGAAATCCCCATCAGCGCCAGAACCGAGGCCACAACACGGGCTTCTTCACCGTGACCGATCACAAAAGCCGGCGTGCGAATATCAAGATCGCGAGCCTCTGAAACCAGCACCATACGCAAAGCCTCATGCAGCAAAATGCGCGGATACCAGGAGCCCTCTTCAGGGAAGAACGAATCCAGAACCTGCACCGCACGCACCTGCGTGGGCAACACTTTCATCTGCGGCAGAATTTCACCGGACAACGAGGAGGCCACTTTGACCGCGGCGGCTCCTTGAAAAACCTCAGCAGAAAAATCACTCACGGTCTCGAACTGCCAGTCCCAGCCTTTTTCGCCGGCAAGGGTCTGCATAAAACGCATGAACTGTCCGGGCGTGCCATCAGCACGAATCTCACGAATGAGGATGCTCATCAAAATACTTTCTGGCTTCGGCCATGTCGTTTTGAATCTGGTTTTTCAGTTCTTCGATGCCCGAGAACTTCTTTTCGTCGCGCAGAAACTTTAACAGATACACTTCCACCTCGATGCCATAAAGCTGGGCATCGAAGTCAAACAGATGAGTTTCAATTTTCACCGGGCCCTTGCCACTTTCGTGGAAAGTCGGATTCACACCGATGTTGGTGATCGAAGGATGCATGTGCGCGCCGATTTTGGTCAACGTGCAGTACACTCCCTGGCGCGGGATAAACTCGACATCCGGATGCACATTGGCGGTGGGAACCCCGATCGTGCGTCCGCGCTGAAAACCTTTTTCAACGTGGCCGCGCAGATAGTATGTGCGCGCCAGAAGGTCATTGGCCTTTTGCACTTCGCCGTTTTTTAAGTGTTCACGGATGCGGGTGGACGACACCACCGCGCCTTCATACTGGAACGGCGGAATGATGATCAGACGAATGCCTTTTTCGGCACAGTACTTTTCCAGAAACGGAATGTTCCCGGCGCGGTCGGCGCCAAAGTTGAAATCATGCCCCACCACCAGAGTCTTGGGATTGAGCTGCTTGAGCACATAACTGTCCAAAAATTCCTGCGGGGTGACCTTGGCAAAATCCCGGGTGAATTCCTCGATAATGACGTTTTCAATGCCGCGTTTTTCAAACTGCTCCTGCTGGTCTTTCAGGTCAAAAAGGCGATAAGTGGCCCTTTCAGGATGAAGAACCTTCACGGGGTGAGGATGGAAAGTATACACAACCGACGGGACCCCGAAATACTGGGCCTCGCGCACGACATTTTCAATAAGCTGCTGGTGGCCCAGATGGACCCCGTCAAAATTCCCTATAGTGACGACAGAAGCCGCCAAAGGAGCGCTCAGTTGTTTGGCACCTTGATAAACCTGCATATTTTTCAATATACCTGTTTCTACGCCTCCCGGTAAGAGCTTTTAATCGTTGAATTTTTCAATAAATTTGCTATGTTGCGACGCGTGCAAAAGGGCCTCATTCCTCACCTCTTATACCGACTCGAAGTCCTGCTTCGATTCTTCTCCCGTCGCCGGGGTTTTTGGCTGCGTTGCCTTTTGTGCTGGCTTATTGGTTGCCTGGCTTTATCCAATGATGAAATCACGTCCTACGACCAGCGATTCCAACTGCGCGGAGACCAAAAGACCTCCCCGCAGATCGTTCTGATCACCATCAAACAATCAGATTTTGCGATGATCTATGATGCCCGGACAAACTTCCTCGACAATATGAGCGAAGTCACCGACATCACCGACAGCTTCTTCTGGAACAAACCCCTGTGGTCCGAACTGCTTTTGCGCATCCTGCGCCAGAACCCCCAGTCGGTGGGTGTGACCCTGTACTTTGGCGACAACATCGGCACCGTTCGCATGACCCCGGAAGATCAGCGCATCTTCCTGGATCCGCGCATCGTGTGGGCCTCGACCACGAATTCCCTGGAGCGCATCCTGACCCCGGTCTTTACCAACCGCGATCACAACAATCTGGGAAGCAATGAACTTCGCCGAGACGAAGACGGCGTGGTCCGTCGTGTGTTCCCGCAACGAGCCGAAATGCCTCACCTGGTGGAAAAAATCACGGGCAAAAAGTTCCCAACCCAACTGGCAGGACTGGCGATCAACTATCGTGGGTCCGCCCGGGTGTTTAAGCAGTACTCGTTAAGCGAAATCATCTATGACGAACTTCCGGCCAATGCGTTCACTGATAAAATTATTCTGATCGGTGCCGAGACCTCATCGGCTCCGGTGTACATGACCCCAATGGGGACGCTGTCACGCACCGAGATTCTGGCTCATATCACTGACACCGTTTTGGGCGACAAATGGATCAAACGCTTAAGCTTTGTGTGGTATGCCGCCGGGTTCTTTGTGCTGATGCTGATGGCGGTCTTTGTGATCACGACTTATCCACAGTCGGTGGCGCTGTTCTTTATTCTGTGGATCGGAACACTGCTGGCAGCCCTGTCCGCCTGGGTCTTTGACACGTTCTATTTCTGGTCCCCGGCGTTTTCTCCGTTCGTCCTGCTGGCCACAAGCTGGATCATCTTCATCGGTTATCAGGCCACCAAGATTGAACGCCAGAACTTCCATTTGCAGCAGGAACAGGAATATCTGGCACAGCTGGAACAGTTGAAAAACAACTTCGTCAGTCTGATTTCCCATGACCTGAAAACCCCGATTGCAAAAATCCAGGCCATCGTGGACCGTCTGTTGACCCAGCATTCCCAGGATGCGGAACTGGGTCAGGACCTGAAGTCCCTGCGCCTGTTCAGTGATGAACTGAATCGTTATATCCAGTCCATTCTGAAGGTTCTGCGCGTGGAGTCCCGCGACTTCAAAATCAACAAAGAGGTCGCAGACATCAACGAGATCATCGAAGAGGCCCTGCAGCACCTGCGCCCGCTGGCCCGCGAAAGAGGTATCCAGATTCACACGGCGCTGGAGCCGATGTTCTCTGTGGAATTTGACACCACCCTTTTGAAAGAGGTTGTGATCAATCTGATTGAAAATGCGATCAAGTACACGCCCAGCGGCGGACAGATCGAAGTGATCTCGCACGAATCTGAAGAGTACGTGCATGTCCTGGTGAAGGACACCGGGGAAGGGATCAAACCCGAAGACATGGAAAAGGTCTGGGGCAAATTCACGCGCGGTTCCGATCAGGATCTGCGCACCAAGGGAACCGGCCTTGGACTTTATCTGGTTAAATATTTTATTGAACTCCATGGCGGCAAAGTGACGATGGAAAGTAAAGTGGGCCTTGGGACCACTGTTGCCTTCACCCTGCCGCTGGATGCTGAAGAAGACGAGGTGTTAGTATGACCAATAAGCTCCACACACTGATTGTTGATGACGAGGCCGAACTGCGCCGCTCGGTGATTTCCATCCTGAAATCCACCATGCCCGAAATTGAATTCACCATCGAAGAAGCGGCCACAGGCAAAGAAGCCCTGGACAAAGTGAAACAACAGCAGTGGGATCTGGTACTGATGGATGTCAAGATGCCGGAGATGAACGGCCTTGAAGCCCTGACAGCCATCAAAGAACACGATCCACGCACCTTCGTGGTTTTGATGACGGCTCACTCCAACCTTCATGACGCTGTTGTGGCGATCAAAGAAGGCGCTTACGACTACGTCGAAAAGCCAGTGCAGCCGCAACAACTGGCCGAAATCGTGCGTAAAAGTCTTGAGGCCCGTGATCTGATCTCCTCTTTGGCGATGTCCAATCCGGTTTTTGATGACGACATCGAATCCGAGATCGTGGGTGGTTCTTCCAAAATGAAAGAGGTCTTCAACCTGATCTACCGTCTGTGCAAAGTCGACACGACGGTTCTGGTGCGTGGTGAAAACGGGACAGGCAAAGAGCTGGTGGCCCGCGCGATTCATTTCAACTCCCCTCGAAAATCCGGCGCCTTTGTTGCCATCAACTGTGGTGCTATTCCGGAAAACCTGATGGAAAGTGAATTGTTTGGTCACGAAAAAGGTGCTTTCACCGGCGCGGTGGAACGCAAGATCGGCAAATTCCAGCTGGCCAACAACGGCACTTTGTTCCTGGATGAAATTGGCGAGCTTCGCCCGGACATGCAGGTGAAACTTCTGCGCGTTTTGCAAGAGCGCAAGTTCACCCCGGTGGGCAGCAATCGCGAAGTCAAAACCACGACGCGTATTATTGCCGCCACCAACCGCAACCTGGAAAAGATGATGGAAGAAGGCGAATTCCGCGAAGACTTGTTCTATCGCCTGAACGTGATGCCGATCTTCCTGCCGCCTTTGCGTGAGCGCGCTGACGACATCGAAGCACTGGCTGGAAACTTTATTAAGAAATTCTCAAAGCAACACGGCCGCCAGATCACAGCGATCACTCCCGAAGCTTTGGATATGCTGAAGTCCTACCGCTGGCCGGGGAATATCCGCGAGCTTGAAAACATCATTGAACGTTCTTTCATCGTGGAAAACAGCCACCAGATCACGGTGGATTCCTTACCGGACTCTATCAAACTGACGCCGAAAGATGGCGCTGATAAAACGGCAAGTGTTGGTTATTCCGGCCCGCTGGATTTCGACGCCTTCAAAGAAGAGATGGAAAAGGAATTTATCGTCAGTGCCCTGAAGGCCAACAACGGCCGTATCAATCAGACCGTGGCGCAGGCGAATATTCCGAAGAACACCCTGCTGCGCAAGATCCGCAAGTACGGCATCAATGTGAAGGAATACACTAACGAAGAATAAACCCGGCGGTGCGAAGGACTTCCTCTGCCGGGATGTCCTTCATGCACACATGGGTTTTGATCGGACAGACCTTGTGGCCATGCTTGCCGCAAGGTCGACAGCGCAGGTCCTCTTTCTGGACGACATAAGATTGTGCTGACCACGGGCGATAGCCAAATTCCAAAATCGTCGGACCAAACACCGCAATCAAAGGTGTTTCACACACCGCTGCCAAATGCGTGGAAGCGCTGTCGTTTCCAACTAACAAAGCCGCGCGGGCAATCAACTGAGCGGACTCGATGATCTTGGTTTTTCCAGCCAATGACGCCGACCCCGGAATGCCCGCCGCCACTCGTTCTGACAGGGTTTCTTCCCCAGGACCACCCATCACATAGACTTCATAGCCTTGTTCTTTCAGAGCCTTGCCCACGCCGATAAAGCCCTCTTCTGTCCAGCGCTTGGTTGCCCACACGCTGCCCGGGAAGATCAAAACGGCTTTGCCGTCTTCAAACCCCTGAAGATTGAACTTGGTTTTTAACTGCTGAAACAATTCCGAATGCGCCAGCACTTTTTCGCGCTGACTCATGGACGCCCACTCTGGAGGCGCTGGCAAAAGTCCATGCGCCGCCGGCAAATAAGGTTTTGCCCGGGTGACATAGTCTTCGATGTTCTTTTTCAATTCAGGATCAAACGGCGCCAAAAGACTAAGCTGTCTCATCGCATCCGGCAGACGCACGTCGCGTTTTACCCGGGTTTGGAATGCCAGAAAGCTCCAGGCGTTTTTATAAGAGATTTTATGAGCGGCCTTGATCTGCGCGCAGAACAAAACCGTGCGCATGGATTCATGCGGCGAAATCAAATGATCCACAGTTTCAGATCGCAGGGATTCAATGATACGGGCATAGGTGTCTTTCTTGCCCTTTTCGATTTCATAGACGTGATCAACGATACCGGCTTTGACAAAGAAGTCGCCCAGCCCTTTACGGCAAACCAGTCCCAGCTTGTGGTCAGGCCACAACGCCCGGCATTTTTTAAGGAGCGGGATTGAGAGCAGTAGATCGCCCAGAAAGGCGGTTTGCACAACAAGATTCAAGGGCATCAATAACTTCCTCTAACGAGACCTGATCGTAGCACATAATGGCCTTTTCACAAGTCCTCTTCCAGCACGGACTGCAGGGGCTTTTTGTCAAAAGCTTAAAACCTCTGTCATAGATGTCGATCTCGTGAGCACAAGTCGGACCAAACCAGGCCACCACTTGTTTTTTCTGCGAAATCGCCATGTGCATTCCCAGACTGTCCCCGGTCACCACCACGTCACAGGCCGCAACACTGATCAAACCATCGCGAAGCCCGGATTCAGTTTCCGAAGAAATCACGGAATAGCCCTGCTGAATCAGTCCATTGCGAATAGTGTCTTCAGGCCCACCCAGCAGCACGATTTCCGCATACGGAAACTTCGCCTGAATGCGCTCGATCAACAGTCGATGATAATCCACGGACAATTTTTTATAAGGAATCACGGGGCTGCAACCGGTGTTAAGCCCGATCACAAGCGACTTGTTATTTTCAGCCAGCCACGCCTCTTTCCGGCGGCGGGCTTCCCGGTCTTCGCTTTCGGTCAACGGCAGCCAGTAGTCATCGCGCTGGTATTCACCCAACTCAAGAGCTTCAATCATCAGTTGTGTTTCCGGCTTTTGATTCACAAAGAATTTCTTGTGATTGTCCAAACCCAGCTCCCACAGCTCCTGAGCGGCTTCGGTCGCCGGCACAATGGCGCCATTGGAGCTTTGAACAGTGAATCCATAGATCTGATCGACTTGAGTGCGCTTCACCACCCCACAAGCCTTCAGGGACTTATCAATAACAAAGCCCACTTCAAACTCCAAAGTGGCCAGTTGCAGCAAGTCCGCCTCGCTGGTGGTCAGAACACGATCGATCGCTGGATGATTTTTTAGCAGATGATGAGCTGGCGCATCGGTCACCCACGTAATCATGGATCCCGGGTACTTTCTTTTGATGGCCTTCAGCAAACTGGTACTGCGAACCACGGCTCCCAAAGCGCCCAGATGAACAATCAACAAAGAACACGTCGGCACATCTTTTTGCGCACAGGAATCGTCGCACACCGAATTTTTGGAGCAGGGTTTGTAACCGGAAAAGTGTCTGCAATTGATCATCGCCATTTCCTTATTCTATGTCAGTTGCCCACGGATGGCGCAGATCCAGACAGGGATTTCAGGACCTTTGTATTGTTGAAAGCAGTCCGAAATATTCCGATAAGCCCTCGAATGAGAATCGAGAAAGAACCCCTGCAACTTCCTGCCCTGCAAATGCAGCCCTCCGCTGACGGCGGAAGCTTTACGGTTCTTTCCACGCGCAAAAGCTATCGCCTGAATCCCTTGCAGTACTCGTATCTGGATGTGCTTAAAAACGGTAGTTCCATCGAAGGCATGGTGCAATTCTTTCTGGGACAGGGCTGGCTGGTCAGCTTTCGCGAATTGTCTGCCTTGCTGGAATTCCTGCTTCAGGAAGGCCTTTTGCAAAACCCAAATATTCAGGCTTACTTCAACCGCGCCCAGCAGGCCATGCACGAACAAGGCCACTTAAGCGGCCAAGGCCAGCAAGTCGCATCACTCAACCCTTCGCAACTGCCCTTCTTCCGCTCTTTGGATCCGGCTTTGGCGCAACACCTGTTGCAAAGCTCTGAACGCTTTCAGGTCCCTGCCAACATCAAAGTCATTCAATCCGGAAAGACCGACCGCGATCTTTTCATTCTTCTAAAAGGTCAGGCCGGAATTTATCGTGTGTTTGGAAATCAACAGCGCCAAATGGTGGCAGGCCTGAATTCCGGTGCCCTGTTTGGTGAAAGCGGATTCCTGTTAAATCAGCCGCGCACCGCTGACGTGATCACTCTGGCCCCCAGTGAAATTCTGCGCGTTCGTCATCTGCCAGAATTTGATCAGTTAATAAAAAGCGATAAGGCGCAAAGCCTGCAACAGCGTTTCTGGATCCTGCAAGCCCTGCAGTCATCTAATGTATTTAAGAATTTGCCCGGTGATTGCCTGGACAGCTTGATCTTCTCAGGACGCCTGGTAAAGGCCCCGGCCCATCATAGGCTGTTCACCGAAGGCCAACCCGCCAACACCTGCTACATCGTCGTCCAAGGAAGCGTTGTGATCAGCCAACAAGGACGTAATATCAACGTCATGGCTCAAGGAGCTTGCTTCGGCGAGATTTCCTTATTAATGAGCGGCGGCCAAAGAACCGCGACGGCGACAACCCAACAAGAAACCATCCTGCTGGAAATCCAGCAAAACAACTTCTATCAAGTTCTGTCTCAGAATCTATTCTTAGCAAAAGAAATAGAAACCCTGGCGGCCCAAAGACTCGAAGCGGACCGCAAACGCTAATTACTTGCCGGGTTTAATTTCTACGACTTCAGAAACCAATGTTCCGATTTTGATTTTGGATTCAATTCTCAAGATATACTTGCGATCATCATCCGACAACCAGATGAAATTGTCCCCGATCGGGTTCAATTTGCCTTTGAGAGTGATTTTAGGCTGAACCACGATGGCTTTAATGGGTCCCAGCTTGGTGTTCAGGACTTCACGGCGCAGGGCTTTTCCGGAAAACACAAGATTCTCGTTGTCGTTACCGACGCGGAAGGAATACTCTTTGCCCGTTTCCCATTTGAAATTTCGCATATAGTAAATCGCGCTGTAAACGTTTTGGGTGTACGGCAGAATTTCCCAGTTCTGCTTTTTCTCTTCTTCGCCGTGGTCCTTGGTCACCTTCTTTTCCCAGAAGGTCGCCGTGTTTTTCTCGACATCAAAGAGCATCTTGGCTTCACGCAACTGACCGGATTCCTTCACGTGCAATTGAAACACACGCGGCACCAGGTCTTCGTAATCGACAAAGGTCTCTACACGGTCTTCAACGCTATAGAAGGAACTGAACAGAGGACTGGTGCGGATTTCCACCGCGAAAGTGTAGGACTTGCGGTTGTTGACCATGGCAAAGGGCTCCACTTTCATGCGAAGCTCCCCGGCAGAGACTTTGAAATAATGCACGTCGTGCACCACTTCTTCACCCACGCGGAAAGGGTCATTCACCGGACGGCGACCGTTGAACCCTTCTGAATCTTCGATATCAGGCTGACGCACCGGGGCCTGTGCCGTCGCGGCTTCTGTTTTGGCAGCAGACTTGGATGCCTTGGAGGGAGCTTTTACTGCGGGAGCAACGGCTGTTTTTTCCGACGCCTTCACAGGCGCTTTGGCAGCGGTCTTGTCAGTTGTTTGAGTGGAACTTTTGGCTGTTGTTTTGGCCGTGGATTTCGTAGCTGGTTGGGAAGCAGCTTTGGTGTCTTTGCCTGCTTGGGCCGGCTCTGCAGGCGCTGTCTCTGGTGGGCTTTCCGACTGCGGCTTTACAATCGTCACCGCTCCTTCGAACTCCTCGTTTTTTTTCAGCTGGTCAGCTTTTTCGTACTTCAAAAATGAAGTCGAACAGGAAACCAAAAGCAAAGAAACGAATACGCCAAGAAGCATTTTAAAGTTCACCGGAAATCCTTCCACCGTCGATGCACCCACATCCATTGTTCCGGGTGCTTTCTGACGATCTCTTCCAACTTGTCGCAATAGCTTTGTGTCAGATTGAGAGTCGTCTGGTCTTTATCATCAGTCACACAGGAAGCCGTGTCCATCGCTGGCTCGACAACCACATGAAGTTTTTTATCTTCCCCCTCGTAGGTATAGATGGGAAGAACCGGGGCTTTGGTTTTTTGCACAAACAGAGCTAGACCATAGGCTGTGCCCGTCTTTTTCCCGAAGAAGGAGGTCTCAATCCCAAAGGGACGCCCCATAAACTGATCCAGAACAAAGACCACCGCCGAATTCTTTTTCAACGCCTTCAAAATCTCAAAAGCATTGTTCGGTGCGTGGGCATCGATATACTGCACACCCTTGGCTCCGCGAATAGAAAACCACAGATCATCAAACCATTTCGTTTTAAATCTTTTCGTGATCAGGTTCACACTCTGCCCGTTTAGGACAATCGTGTTACAGGCCAGATCCCCGTTCCCCAAATGCAAAGTCAGGAAAAACATTCCTTTCCCTGCAGCCCGGGCATTTTCAACATGCTCCCAGCCGTGAAACACCACATTCTTGGCGATCCATTCAGGCGTCACAGACGGAATGAAAAAGAATTCAGCAAAGTTATAACCCAGCTGATACACAGATTCGCGACCGACGGCTTTTCGTTGCTGGTCGGTCCACTCGGGGAAAGCCAGTTTCAAATTATCCAGAACGATTTTTTTGCGAAAACCAAAGACATCAAACCACAAAAAGCCCACCCAGGACCCGGACTTGCGCAACCAACGGCGCGGCACCAGGGAACTGATAAAGACCATCAAATTAACGAAGAACTTGAGTAATAATCTCATGAAGGCGTCCCTTCCTGCCTGACTCTGCAACTTCCAACGAAGTGCTCCACAGGATGGCGGTATCATTGAACAACTGACGGAGCTTCACTGCATCCTTGCCGGTGGTGACAAGATAGTCCGCCTGGGATTTCTTAAACGCATTTTCGATATTCTTCACATCGTCGGCGGTGTACTGATGATGATCGCGGAAATGCAGGCTTTGGTTTGAAACCTCGCCGATTTCTCTCATCATTTTTTCAAAAACATCCGGCCGTGCAATCGCAGACACCAGGAAAAGTTTTTTGCCTTTCAGCTCGTCCCGATGAAGCACTTGGCCGGTCTTGACGTTCTGGCACTGCTGAATCTCGTAGCCGAAATAAAGGACTTCCTTATTCTTCGGAAGCCGCGCCTCCAGGGCCTTCAACTCATCTTCGGGCGCCAGATTGCACTTGGAAAGAATTAACACATCCGCGCGTTCAATCCCGGCCCAGGATTCACGAGCCCGGCCTTCGGGAAGGACTTCATAGTTAGAAAGACTTTCCGTCGCATCCAGAATCACGATATTCAAATCCCGATGCAGGCGACGGTGTTGAAAACCATCGTCCACAATCAACAGGTCATATTTATGTTTTTCCACGGCATAACGGGCCGTGCGCCACTTGCTGGGGCCGACATAGACAGACACCTGCGGGTTGGCTTGTGCGAGCAACACGGGTTCATCGCCGAAATATCTTGCGGCAAAAGGATGATCCACATCCACCAGACATGGAGCCGAAGCATCCGCGCGGTAAGATCGGCTGATCACCGCCACTTTTTTGCCGTCAGCCACCAGGGACTTCAGACAAAAATCCGTGATCGGAGTCTTACCCGTTCCACCCACCGTCAGATTTCCAATACTGACCACCGGCACCGGAGCTTTAAACACCCCGAAAACACCGCGGTCGTAGAGGTTGTTTTTCACCCCTACGACTTGATCATACAAAAATGACAATGGACGAAGATAGGCTCTCATCAGACGAAGTACTCTTCCAGGGCTTTCACCACGCGCTGGGTGGCCCCTTTGTCGCCGAGATACTGACGAACCTGCCCGAGATCAGAAACCACAGAGTCATGGTACTTTTTATCCAGAACATAGCGCTCCAGCTCGGCTGCCAAATTTTCAGCAGTGACTTCGCTTTGGAACAGCTCTGGCACCGCTTCTTTGTTCAGAATCAGATTCACCAGACCAAAATACTTGGTCCCACGAACGAAGAGTTTGGCAAACACGCCGGTCAACCACTTCATCTTGTACATGATGACCATCGGTTTTTTCAGAAGCCCCACTTGCAGGGTCGCAGTTCCTGAAGCCACCAGCATCATGTCCACCAGATGAATCATTCTGAACGGTTCATCCTTCAACAACATATAAGGCAGTCGGAAGTTTTCGAGACGGTCCTGCATGTACTCTTTAGTAAAGGTCGGCGCGGTCAGAATCAAAACTTTCAGATTCGGGAACTTTTTGGAAAGAATGCGAGCTGCATCCAACTGAATGTCCAGATGCTGCTTCACTTCCAGACGACGGCTGCCCGGCATCAAACCCAGCACAATTTCGCTGTCCCGAATACCACACTGATTGCGGTGGTTCTTGCGATACTCCAAATCGTCAATCAGGCGCTCGTCCAATTCATCCAAAAGCGGATGACCGACGAACTCCACCGGCACGCCGTGCTCTTCATAGAAAGGCACTTCAAACGGGAACAGAACGAATACTTTTTTACAGTATTTCTTGATGGTCTTCACACGGCCTTTGCGCCATGCCCACACCTGCGGAGAAATGTAGTAAACCACCGGAATACCCAAGGCGTGCAGTTTTTTCGCCAGCATCAGGTTGAATTCCGGATAGTCCATCACGATCGCCACCTTCGGACGGCGCTTTTCAGCTTCCGCCACCAGGCTGTCAAAAACACTTTTCAGGTGGGAATACGCACTGATGATCTCAGCGGCACCGACAACGGCCATCTCTTCAGATTTGCCAAGGCGTTCAAAGCCGATGTCTTCCATATCCTGGCTGCCCACACCGAAAGCATGGACTTTGCGGCCCTGGGCCTTCCAGGCTTCCAGAATTCTTTGGGCATAGGTCACACTGGAGGCTTCCGCCGCCACAATCAGAACCTGATCCATCAGCCCTCAATCATTCTCTGCACGTCTTCGATGGCTTTCAGGGCTTTCAACCCGTCAAGACCTGTGACGACAGGTTGTTTGTCATTCAATACACAGTCGATGAAAGCGTCGGTTTCTCTTTGCAAAGCATCGGCTTTTTCCACGCTCCATTTGGTGACTGTCAAAAACTCATCACCACCAGGACCCGGAACCACTTTTTCAAGTTCCAATGTCCCTGTCTGGGCCCACAGCGTGCAATCATCCTGCAGCACGCGGATAGATCGCTGAGCCACCGGTGATACACGACTGACGTTGATCATCACCTGCATGCCATTCTTCATTTTGAATGACACAGAGGCGGTATCCAGCTCTTTGGAAATAAGCTTGGTGCCCGTTCCTGTCATGGATTCAATTTCAGAACCCGTCAGCCAGAACAACAGATCCATATCGTGGATCATCAGATCGTGCAGAACGCTGACATCGGAACCGCGCTTGTTATAAGGAGCCATGCGGTTTAATTCGATGAATTTGGGATTCTTCAGATGCTTTTGCAGATCGTTGATTGCCGGGTTGAATCTTTCGATGTGCCCCACTGCCACTTTCACGTTCTTTTTCGCCGCCAGCGCCAATAGTTCTTCCGCTTGCGGAACCGTGGCGGTGATTGGCTTTTCAACGTTCACATGAACGCCGTTTTCCACGAACATCTTTGCCAGTTCAAAGTGACTCAGAGTGCTCGCCGCGATCGTCACCAGATCCACATGACCGATCAAATCCTGTGGTTTGTGGAAGCTTTTTACCCCCAACTCCATCGCGATTTTGTCGGCCTGAGCCGGGAAGTGATCACACACCCCGACCAGTTCCACGTTCGGATTGTTTTTGTATTTCTGGGCGTGGAATTTACCGAGGTAACCCACCCCGACAACCGCGCCACGAAGTTTCTTACTCATCGTCCTGCCATCCTTTAGGGCTTCTGTCCACGGCAATACCGCGCTTGGAAGAGCGAATGAAGTTCACGAAGTACTCGATGTTCGGGCTCATCGTGCACTCATTCAGGATGCGCTCGATGCCTTCTTCCACGGTGTGAGAACCCATGATGATGATACGGATGGCTTTGTGCACGTTTGCGATTTCTTCACGCGAGAAACCTTTACGCGCCAGACCGATTTTGTTGGTCGCGCGGATTGTCGCGTAAGTGCCCTGAGCACGGCAGAACGGCAGGATGTCCTTGTTCACGATGGAAGAACCGGCCACGAAAGCACCGCGCCCCACTTTGGTGAACTGATTGAAAGCGCACACGCCCCCGATGGTCACACCGTCTTCGATTTCACAGTGTCCGCCCAAGTGGGAGTTGTTGGCGATGGTCACATTGTTGCCGACTTTGCAGTCATGCCCGATGTGCGTATAGGCCATGAAGTAACCGTTATTGCCGATTTCCGTTTTGCCGTCCCCTTTGCTGGTCGCAAGGTTGGCGGTGGAGAATTCACGGAATGTATTGTTGTTACCGATAATCAATTTGGTTGGTTCACCTTTGTAGGAAAGGTCCTGAGGAGCCCCTCCGATAACAGCACCGGGACAGAAATGATTGTTTTCGCCGATTTCGATGATGCCGTGACGGGAACCCAGTGTCACATGACCTTCGACGAATGTGCCTTTGCCAATAAAACCTTTGCCTTGAATCAAGCAGTAAGGGCCGATTTCAACGTCGTCGGCGATATGGATGTCTGGAGAAATAACACTGCTTGGATGAATTTTATAATTTGCCATGAACTTCTATTCCTAAAATAGAAAAGGGCCTTTGCAGGCCCTTTCGTTTTCTTATCAACTACTTTTCTTTTTCGAAGGCCGCGATTACTTCAGTTGTCAGGTCCGCATCCGCCGTTGCGTAAAGAACCATTTGAGAGTTCTCCAGCACCAGAGTGTAACCTTTATCTTTCGCAAGTTTCGCGATCACTTTTTTCATTTTATCAAGAATCGGAGCCGTCAGCTCACGCTCTTTTTTCTGAATCTCGATCTGGCTTTTGCCTACCACATCACGATACTTCAGCATTTCTTCCTGGAATTCAGCTTGTTTTTTACCAAGCGCTTCTTCAGAAAGCACAGACTTTTTCTTTTCCAGGTCTTCACCCATCTTTTTCAAGTCTGCTTCTTTTTTCTCTAGTTCTTTTTTCTTTTTGTTGAACTCTGTTTCAAGTTCAGTTTTTGCTTTCTTACCCGCAGAAGTGGATTGAATAGCTTTTTGCATATCTACAAATCCAACTTTTGCCTGCGCTTGTGCGAAAGATGCCGTCAGTAGCATGCTCAACACGATCAACATTCTCTTCATTCCAAATCCTCCTTAAAAGGTTTTAAAAATAATTTAGTCAGTCCAGCTTTCGCGCCTGCCGGCGCTCCAGCCTCCTCGGCACGGCCGACTTAGAAACTAGGCCCGATGGAGAATTCGAAGACGGTGGCGTCTTGGTAAGCTGGGTTGCGGTTCAGCGGGAAGCCCCATTCGAAGCGCAAAACACCAATTGGTGAATACCAGCGAATACCGAAGCCGACGTCCGCGAAGAAGTTGTTGTCTGTTAGGACATCATCCGCGGCACCGATATCGAAGAATCCAGCTCCCATGATGCCAGCTTCTTTGACCAAAGGGAACTGTAATTCCGTCTGGTACATGGCCTGTTGAACGCCCCCGTAGAAACGCATCGCTTTTTCGCGGGCCTCAGCATCGGACTTACCCTCAGCGATCAGATCGTTGTAGATCATCTCAGAGAACTTCATTTTACCCACGCGGTAAGATCTATAACCACGCAAAGAGTAAGGTCCACCCAGAAGGTACAATTCAGAGAACGGAACTTCCTGACCATCCAAACCGTCGATGCGGGAATATTGGATGTTATTTCGCCACACTACGTCCCAGAACAGGTTCTTGTAGTATCTGAAATTGGCATTTCCGCGAGTATACTTCAGATCTCCGCCCAGACCAGCGTACTCATAAGACCCACTGGAATAGATCCCCTTGGTCGGCATCTGACGGTCATTACGCGTGTCATATTCAACAGTTCCAGTCATGGAGCTGGTCACACCAGACGCCGATTCCAGCGGGAACAGATCCGGATCCGTGATCAGCTTGCCATCACTGTCGTATTTTTTAGACAGTTTGGTGTCGTCATATTTGTACTTTAGGAAACCACGCGTGTATTCGGCCAACGGGTGGCCCAAACGAATCGCACCACCTGTGTGATTTTCGTCATAGTCCACACGTCCAGTATTCGCGCTTTGATAAAGATCCGCCCCCAAAGACCACAACGTGTCTCGGAAGTACGGCTCAGTGAAGGACAAACTGTAGTAACTGCCCGTGTTGCTCAAATTCAGGGACGCGCCCAGATTCTGACCTTTACCCAGGAAATTCGCCTGACTGATAGAGCCCTGCAATGTGAAACCCTGGGAAGTTCCGTAACCCGCACCCAACTGGATCTGGCCGGTGTTACGCTCTTTCACGGAAATATCCACGTTCATGACTTCTGTGCGTTCCGGATCAATCGAGGTCTTGAAGTTGACTTCCTCAAAGAAGCCCAGACGCTGGATGTTTTCCAAAGACTGACGACGGCGGGTTTCGTTGTACAGCTCCCCTTCATGAACTTTAAGCTCACGACGGATGACCTTGTCACGGGTCTTGGAATTTCCAACCATATTGATCTTGCCGAAGTAAACCTTGTTGCCCTTGTCGAATTCAAACACCAGATCCACACGACGTTCTTTGTCGTTGAAACGAGTCCGTGGGATCACGTTGGCATAGGCATAACCCAGATCCCCGTACTTTGCGGTCAGCTCACTGATGTCTTTTTGCAACACATCGTAGGCAAAGACGCCGTTGTCATCGATCTTGATCACTTCGCGCAATTCAGATTTCGGGAACAAAAGATCACCGGCGAAATCCACGTCGCCGACATTGTACTGCTCACCTTCCTCAATTCGGATGGTGATATAGATGTTCTTTTTATCCGGCGTCACCGTCACCTGAGGACGATCCACCTTGGCCTGAACATAACCCTGATTCCAATAAAGGAAGCGAAGAATCTGAACGTCACGCTCGAACATCTCCTGCTTGTACTGACCGGAACCGCTGATGCCCGAGAAGAAGCCGCCCTCTTGAGTCAGCATCTTGCTTTTCAGAGAACTGTCACCCATATGGTTGTTACCAAGGAAGGTGATCTTTTTAACTTTTACTTTATCATTTTCACGGATCTTAAAGACCAGACGGACAGTTTCGTCTTTGGTGACCTCTTGAACTTCAGAATCGATCTTGGCCAGGAAGAAACCTTTGTCTTCATAAAGCTTCTGGATTTTCTCCACCGCTTCTTTAACTTTGGCCATGTTCAAAAGCTGATAAGGCTTAATACCCGTGGCATCCGCAATATCTTCAGACTTTACTTCACTGTTGCCTTCGTAAGTGATTTCAACCACAGAAGGTTTTTCCAGCACGGTGTACGTCAGCGTGACATCTTTGCCGGTGGCTTTACGATCCACCTGAATGTCATTGAAGAAACCCATATTGAACAGCGCCTGCACATCTTCGCGAATATGCTGAGCTGAATACGACTCTCCAACCTTGGTGACGATCTTGGTCAGAATGGCGTCTTTTTCAATTTTACGATTGCCGGCAACTTCGATGTTTTTAACGATCAAACCGGATGTGGCATCCGATGCCTCCGCCGCCGCAACAGGAGCTTTGGCCTTGGCGTTTTTCTTTTTGGCAGGCTGGGCCACCACCGTCGAAGTCATGAATGTGATTAACAGTGCACAAAGAAGCTTACTCAAAGTTCCCAATCCCCGTTATTTTTTAAAAATCTATAAGACTTTTAAGTACTTACAATTTAGACAAGGAATCGTAACTTAAGACCAAGGTCCTGTCAAAGCCACCAGACAGGCAACACCACTTTTTTAGCCGCAAAGCACAAGCAAATCATGAAGATAGCCCTAAGAAATGAAGAGCTTTAGGACTGCCACTGACCGTCTTTCATTCTGTACACCTTCGGAAAGCGTGTCGCAAAGGTCAGATCGTGGGTCACGATGACCAGCGCCAGCTTCATTTCTTCCTTCAGACGGAAGAACAACTCCTGAATCTTTCCACTGGTGTGAGAATCCAAATTCCCCGTAGGCTCATCGGCGAACAGTATCTTTGGATGGCGCACCAAGGCACGAGCAATGGCTACGCGCTGCAACTCACCGCCGGAAAGCTGGTTCGGGTGATGGTCACGACGATCCGCCAATCCCATGAACTCCAAAAGATGCAAAGCTTTTTCTTTGGCCACCTTGATGGACTCTCCGCCAACACGGCAAGGGATCATGACGTTTTCAAGGGCATTGAACTCACTTAAAAGATGATGGAACTGGAATACAAAACCCATTTCAGAATTGCGGAAGCGGGACAGTTCGTCATCGCTCATCGCCAGCAGATCTCGGCCTTCACAGTAAAGCTCGCCCTTGTTGGGGCGATCCAAAGTTCCCATGATCTGCAACAATGTGGACTTCCCAGCCCCCGAGGCCCCCAGAATGGCGAAGGCTTCACCTTCACGGATGTCCAGACTGACTCCACGAAGAATCTCCAGCTCACCCACCCCTTGGGAATAGGATTTGTGAATATCCACCGCACGCAAAAGAATGTTTTCGCTATTCACTTCTCAGTCCCTCCACCGGCTCCAGCTTCGCTCCGCGACGTGCCGGTGCGATCGTGGCAATCAAACAGATCACAAGTGTCGCAACACAGATGGCCACGCCATCGACGAAACGAATTTGCAATTCAATATTTTCCAAACGATACACCTCGCCGGAAATCAGACTTAAACGCCCCTGCATGAATTCAAACAGATAGGCAATCCCGACCCCCAGAGCAAACCCCAGAACGATCCCCACCAGGCCCATAAACAAGCCCTGGCAGACAAAGATTTTCATAATGTCTTTTTGCGACAGACCCACGGTCTTTAGAATGGCAATGTCCTTGAAACGACGAACCACGTTCACAAATAAAGTCGCCGACACATTGAAGGCCGCCACAATGGTGATCACCAAAACCACGAAAAAGATTCCCGGCCGCTCGACATTGATGGCTTCAAAAAGGTTTTCATTGGCATCGCGCCAGTCGCGCACCCAATAAGGGGATCCCAAAACCGCACTCAAATTGAAAGCGGCGTCACGGGCATGATCCACATCCTGGAACTTCAACAACAAGCCCGAATAACGATCTCCGATATCCGCCAGATCCTGGGTGGCCTTCAAATCAGACAGAATAAACCGCTCATTCCAGTCGTGCTTTCCCAGGTCCAAAATGCCCTGGACTTTAAAAGCCCCCACCCGGCGCTGGAACTTTGACGGATCCACAGAGTCCGCGACCGGAACCACCACACGGAAGGTGTCTCCGACATTCAGATTCATTTTTTTTGCCAGATTTTTACCCACCAGCGCCAAAGGCACATCACTGGCCACATTCAGATCATCTGTTCCGCTCAGAACACGGCGTTTGAAGTTCAAAACCTCATTGACCCGCTGAGTGTCCACACCTTGAATCAGAACACCTGAGATCTGACCTTTGTTGGCCAAAACCGCCTCAATAAAGACAAAACGGCTGGTGTTAACCAGCGTGGGTTCGGCTTTGCGAATGCGCTCTTCCAGTTCTTTCCAGTCATCCGGAAAGCGCGAGCGCTTCACCACTTGTGCGTGGCCAGACACTTCGGCCATGGCTGTTTTTAGAGTGTTTTCAAAACCACTCATCACCGCCATCGAGGCCACCAGCGCTGCCACCCCCAAAACCAGTCCGAGCAAGGCCAAAGGAGCCGAGCCGCCAAACATGGTTTTGCGCGAGAAAAGCAGTCGCCAGGAAAGCCAAGGCAATGAAGACTTCACGAAGGCTGACTTTCTGCCGTCAAAGTCGATTTCAAGTAAGACATGATAAATCCATCCAGATCCCCGTCCATCACGTCATCGACCTGATTGGTTTCAAAATCAGTGCGGTGATCTTTCACCATCTGATAAGGATGCATCACGTAAGAGCGAATCTGCGAACCCCATTCATTGGCTTTTTTCTGGGAATTCATCGCGTCTTTTTCCGCGTTGCGCTTTTCGATTTCCATTTCATAAAGGCGCGCTTTCAACATCTTCAGGGCTTTTTCACGGTTCTGAATCTGAGATCTTTCCACCTGACAGGTCACAATAACCCCGGATGGAATGTGAGTCATACGAACCGCAGAATCCGTTCTGTTGACGTGCTGGCCACCGGCCCCGCTGGCGCGGAAGGTGTCCACTTTCAGATCATCAGGACGAACTTCGATATTGATGTCATCATCCACTTCCGCCCAGGCAAACACGGACGCAAAAGATGTATGGCGACGGGCATTGGAATCAAACGGAGAAATACGCACCAGACGATGCACTCCGGATTCCGCCTTCAGATATCCATAGGCATAAGGGCCTTCGATCAAAAGCGTGCAGGATTTAATCCCGGCACCCTCGCCCTCGGTCATCTCGATGATTTGAACTTTAAAGCCATGCTTGTCAGCATAACGCGTGTACATACGCAAAAGCATGGAGGCCCAGTCACAGGACTCCGTACCACCTGCCCCGGAGTTGATGGACAGATACGAGCTGTTGCTGTCCAATTCGCCGTTCAGAACTCGTTTCAACTCAAGCTCTTCCCCCAACTTTTCCAGTGCCACGACCTCGGCTTTGGCTTCAGAGAAACTGCCTTCATCCTGGGCTTCTTCGGCCATTTCCAGCAGAACCTTGGAGTCGCTCAAGCGACTTGCAAAGGCGTCGAATTCCCCCACGGCTTTTTCAAGCAGGGCTTTTTCTTTGTTCAGCTTTTGCATTTCAGCAGGTTTTTCCCAGAGTGCGGGATTTTCAGCCTGAATGGAGATCTCTTCCAGGCGCTTTTTCTTGCGATCTAAGTCAAAGATACCCCCGAAGCTCCTTCGAGAAGGCTTCGAGAGACACGATTTTGCTTTTTATTTCAGAGGCTTCAGTAACGATAGACATAGGCCCAGTGTAATCACAGGGCCCTGTCTGTCAAGAAAAACGCCTCCGAGAGAAGGGAGGGGAAAATCTCTCGGAGGCGACAGTTTGGGAGAAACACACCTCTGCTTAATACAAAGGCGATGCCAACCGGGTTCTTCGTGACTATTTGCGAAATAAGCGCAGGAAGCCCCAAAATCAGGGGGCGACACGATGGAATCGTTCAAACTTTAGACAAAACCGAGGACGCAGAGGGTCCCTTTTGGTCCCTCCGGGAGGTTTGCATTTCTCATGTCAATTTTAGAGGGAAAAGACGCCTTATTTGGCGGAAACTTTTTTCAAAAGGACTTCGAAAGCCGCATCCTGAATGCCGAACATTTCCAGTGCCTCGGCCTCACTGGTCTCGTGGTCATAACCCAACAAGTGCAGCACCCCATGAAGCAGCATATAACCCAGCTCCTGCTGATACGTGAGTCCATGCTCTTTGGATTGACGCTTTAAAACCTCGGGGCACAAAACAAGCTCCCCCAAAGACCCCGGATCCATCGAGTCAAAACTCAAAACATCCGTGGCGTAGTTCTTACCCCGAAACTCCATATTGATTTTCTGCGCGGGTTTTTTATCCAAAAACACCAGCGTCAGTTCCCGACGGGCCTGCTCAGCCTTCAGCACTTTTTTACGCTTTAGCTCTGTCACCACAAGCTGCATCCAGGTTTGGATGAACTTGCGTGGGGCTGCGTGTTTGGATTCATTGACGATTAAAACTTCCATGACTAACCCTGCGATGGCGTGGTTTGACCCACGTCACCCAAACCACCCCCGGCACTGCGAGGATAATCAATACGCTGGTGATAGATACCCAGAAGGATGCGGATGAACGCCGCCTCGACCTTGGAGATGTCTTTCAGGGTCAGATTACATTCATCCAACTGCCCGTCAGAGAACTTTCTTTGCGTGATGTTCTTAACGATATTTTGCAAACGCGCCGGAGTCGGCTCATCCAAAGAACGAGCCGCAGCTTCGATACTGTCGGCAAGCATACACAAAGCAGCTTCGCGGAACTGCGGTTTCGGACCTGGATAGCGGAAGTCCTCTTCCCCAATTTCAGGACCGTCTTCTTTTTTCAGATCCAGAGCTTTGTTGTAGAAATAAGAAATCAGCGTCGTTCCGTGGTGCTGCAAAACCCCGTCAATGATGGGTTTACCCAGTTTGTAAGCCATCCCCATTTCCACCCCGTCTTTTACGTGGGCGATCAGCAGGGTTTTACTCATGAACGGAGAAATATGATCATGCGGGTTGTGGCCCGGCTTCTGGTTTTCGATAAAGTAATTGGCGTGCTCCATCTTGCCGATGTCGTGGTAATAGCACATAACTTTACCCAACAACGGATTGGCACCGATTTCTTCCGCCGCCGCTTCCACCATCGAACCCACCATCATCGAATGGTGATAAGTTCCCGGGGCTTTCACGATCATTTCTTTCAGCAGCGGGTGATTCAAGTTGCTCAGCTCAAGCAGTTTTACGTCCGTGGTGTAGCTAAAGACGGATTCCAGCAGCGGAACAAACATCATCGCCACCAGGGCCGAGAAAATACCGCCCAGGAAACCCGCCGGGATCGACAGCAGAATCTCTTTTACTCCGCCCTCTTGGTCGAACTTAGTCATGGTCAGAATAAACGCAATCATCGCCGCATTCACCAGACCCGTGCGCACACCGGCAAAATAAACGTCGTTACGGGTTTTACAGTTGTACACCCCGCGCGCCGCCGCGATACCGCCCACCAGGGACACAAACATAAAGGCAAAGTTGTAATCCACCATGATGCCCAGGCACACGGACAGGAAGGCTGTGAACAGCCACACAATTTCACCGTAAGTGATCAAAAGACCCACCAGCATCGGACCCGCCGCCACCGGAGCTGCATACAGGAAGATCGCCGGAGGCAGGAAGTGGCCCAACTTCGAGGCGAAGGCCGCATCGGTGATGAACATGTAGATCTTGGTAAAGAAGATGATGCCAAAAGCAATCAGCATCATGACCGACACGTCTTTGAATTCGATTTTCACTTTATTGATGGTGAAACGCTTCAGGTACGAGAAGAACACCAGAATGGCCACCGACAACATCAGGGCCATGGACAGCGACATGATGTCTTTACGTTTGTCGGCGCGGATGTTTTCGATTTGTTTGATCACC
Organism: Bdellovibrio bacteriovorus HD100; assembly: GCF_000196175.1. Classification (NCBI taxonomy): domain Bacteria; kingdom Pseudomonadati; phylum Bdellovibrionota; class Bdellovibrionia; order Bdellovibrionales; family Pseudobdellovibrionaceae; genus Bdellovibrio; species Bdellovibrio bacteriovorus. Next base: position 1,407,089 of record NC_005363.1, on the reverse strand, counting down.
GCCATCTGGAACGGCTGAACCACCGACCCTTGAGCGATAATATTCTGGTTCTTTTTGATGGTGATCGTCACCGGGATCACCGCATCACGCGCGGCCTGGCGGCGGCTGGCAGTTTCCTGCTTGTTCAGGGTCATGTTCGGCACGACCAAGGAACGCGCAAAGTACAGGATATTGGCCTGATCACTTTCCGAGAAACGATTCAGGTCTTTTTTCAGTTCCAGTTCAAAGTTTTCCGGGGACTGAAGATCCAGGATCTCTTCCCGCGGAATGGGGAACTCTTTACCCAGATTGTTTTTGTGCACCACACGGCCTAAGACCGTGGCCTGGCTGGCCGGGATAAAGCGGTCCGGTGCCTCCGCCACTTTACGGTCGTACCAGTTTTCTAGGTTGCGGATGACGATGGCTTCAATGCGCGGATTGAACTTCAGATCAATCAGCCACTCGAACATAAAATCAGAAACACCCACGCCCAGCTCTTTTTCAAACTGCTTTTTATACTGGAAGAAATCCTTCACCGCCACCCGGTACTGAGCATGTGCTTTCGGCCACTGGGTTTCACGGTAATAGGCACGCATGGTGCGGAAAGAGTGAATCAGGTTGACGGACACCCGCTCAAAGACGCTGGTGTCATAATCATAAACAATCGGCACCGAGTATTCCGCCTTCAGGCGTTTTTCCTCGGTGGTGACTTCGTCAGTCATCTCAAAACCCATCGGCGAAGTGACATCGTACTTGGCCACATCACCGACGTTGAAATTGTACGGAATGTCGAACTGATAGAAGATTGTGTAAGAAAGCAGAACGCAATACAGGAAGATCAAAGCAGCGCGACGAATGAAGAATTTTTCTTCCATGAGTTGCACAACACGACCCAGGAATGTTTTCTCCAAACCGATGGAATCCACCCAGTCCAAAAACTTCAGACTGTGATCCTCATAGTTAACCCGCTTGGCTGGGCTTTCGCCCTTTTTTGGATTTTTACCTCGTTGCATATCTAGTTTTTCTACCGTAACCCATATTGCGAAAATTGTCGAAATCACTATGCATTTGTGTTAGCAATAAAGAGATTCCATCAGAAAGTCGAGGAGTCCCCATGCCGCATATTCCCTCCAACTTACGTCATATTGAGTCCTTAGTCGAGATCGTAGCGTCTTTGCGCGGTCCCGGAGGATGTCCCTGGGATAAAGAGCAAACTCATGAGTCTTTGACTCAATACGCAATTGAAGAGACCCACGAACTGGTGGAAGCCCTGGAACTGCCCGCTTCCGATGCCAGCAAGGATCTGAAAATGAAAGAAGAGCTGGGGGATGTCCTCTTCCAAGTGGTTCTGCACGCTCAGCTTGCCGCCGAACGTGGAGCTTTTACTCTGGAAGACGTGATTGCCGGAATCAGTGAAAAACTGGTGCGCCGACACCCGCATGTTTTCTCTGACACCCAGGTTGCCGACACCGCCGAAGTCATCCGCAACTGGGAAGAAATCAAGAAACAAGAGAAGGCTACTTCTGCTGCACCGTCGCCATACGCCTTGAACGTGCCTCCCCTGCCGGCTTTGCAGAAAGCCTACAAAATCGGCAAACGCACTGAAAAGTTGAAATTCGACTGGGAAGACATGGACGGCGTCCTTGCGAATGTGGAAGAGGAATATCAGGAGCTGCGTGAAGCTTTGGATGAAGGCAATGACAGCGAGATCGAACACGAACTGGGCGATGCCCTGTTTTCGCTCGCCCAACTGGGACGTCATGTGCAGATGGAACCCGAGCAGGTTCTGCGCAAAGCCAATCAGCGCTTTGAAAATCGCTTCAATATGATGGTGGAACTTGTTGAAAAAGACCAAAAGGATTTTTCTGCAATGACTCTGGAACAAAAAGAAGAGTACTGGAAAAAAGCCAAACTGCTTTTGAAGAAGAAATAAATCGCAGGGCCTTCCATCGAAGGTCCCCTTTCTTTGAGGCCTCGTAATAAAAGAGGATCTTGGTTGTGGAGAGAAGTTCGACAGTTCGGAGTATCTTCTAATTTCGACGCACACTTAGCTGCGAAAACGCGACGGAAAGCCTGACAAACTGGCTATAGGTTTGACACAAGAAAATATTTTAGAAAATGATTGATTCTACAACACCCTGTTATTTCACATAGTTAGCGTGTCTCATAACTAGACCAATTAAAAATTAAAAAACGAATTCATGCAGTTACCTGAAATTTCAGTTTTGGGTTGTTTTAAACGAAACTGAATCCATCAAGAAGCATGGTGGGGCTCAGGAGGGCATAACCGTATGAAAAAAACAGTCGCTAGCAAAGCACTAATGATGGCTTCAGCAGTGGCACTGGTAGCTGGTTGCAGCAAGGGGACTGGTTCTTACTCCCTCTTGAACGATGCAGAAGACTACAAGCAACAAGCAGTTTTCATTCCAAAACAGATCGACATCCTTTGGGTGATCGACAACTCCGGCTCCATGAAGACGTCTCAGGACAATCTGGCGGCGAACTTCCAGTCTTTCATCTCGCGCTTCCAACAGTACAACTATGATTTCCACATGGCGGTGACAACAACAGAGGCCTGGGAAAAACAATTCAATTCCGCAAGTGAAAAAGCCCGCATCAAGGATGGTGCGGTTCTACAGACGAATCCAAAAATCGAAACTCATTCGGGCGTGTTCATTATGGACAAGAACACCGCAAACCTGGGTGATGTGTTTTCCACCAATGCCAAGCAGGGAACGCTGGGTAATGGTGACGAACGTGCGTTCTCAAGCTTCAAGGAAGCTTTGCTTGAGCCGCAGAATGCAGGTTTCCGCCGCAGCGAAGCCTTCCTGGCGGTGATCATCGTCAGTGATGAAGAGGACTTCTCTTCTTCCTCTGCCGCTTTCAATGAAAGTTACAACAACGCCAACCTTCACACAGTTCAAAGCTATGTGGACTTCCTGGATGGATATGTTGGCAGTCGTAACTATTCCGTCAGCACCATCACGGTACCAGACGACGCCTGCAAAACCTCTCTTTCTACAGACGGTTTTGCGCGCAAGATCTCCACTCGCCTGCCGGAACTGGCAACATTGACTGCGGGTGTGAAAGGGTCTTTGTGCTCTAACTTTGGTTCAACTCTGGAGCTCATCTCTGATTCCATCATCCAGCTTTCCAGTGTCTTTAAACTGAATCGCGAACCACAAGAGGACACGATCGTGATCACGGTCAACGGAGTTTCCGTGCCTAACGACGCAGTCAACGGATGGACTTACGATGCATCCAACCTGACCATCACCTTCCACGGAAGTTCGGTGCCGGCAGCGGATGCTAATATCACGATCGACTTCTATCCTAAGTCGATTAAACTGTAAAAGGATGTTGTATGGGTGGGGTACAGACAGCAACTAATCAGCAGCAGTGGTACATACTGCGTGGGGAAATGAAATATGGTCCCTACGAGTACAGATCACTGATCACGATGATCCAAAATGGCGAGCTCTACGATTACAACTTCGTATGGGCTGCGCACCTGGAAAATTGGACTTTGCTGGGCGATCTTCAGGAATTTTCCAAAGACCGCCTGTGCAGACTGATTGAAACCAAGGATCATATCGCAGGCTCATTCAAAGACAGAAAATGTCCACGCGTGGATCTGGAAACGCCAGTCTATGCGCACAATGATCACAACTTTTTTGACGGCCACACATTGAGTGTGAGTGAAAACGGGGCGCTGGTTCTTTTGAACGATCCCCTGCTTCTGCCCGGCCAAAAGATTTTGCTCAACTTTAGAACCTCTGAGGTGAACCCTCAGACATTCAACGTGCTTTGTGAGATTATTCGCAAGAATTACTCCAAGCAGAGACTCAACGTTAAATCCGGTTTGCATTACGCTGTTCGTTTCCTCTCAGTGCAAGAAACCGGTATGGCTCAATTAACAAAATGGACACGCGGTGGCGTTTCCAAGGAGGAAACAAATGATGGCATTCTTAAAGTTCATGAATGATTCCGGTGTTGTCGGCTGGTTTATTCTGCTGGTGGGTATTGGTTCACTGGTACTCGTTGCCGAACGCGCAAAAGCCCTTTACAAAGAATACGGCATGAATGTGGATGAGTTCATGGGTAAAGTTCAGAACCTGGTTCTGGCGAAAAAGCTCGATGAAGCCCTGCTTCTTTGTGCGCAACTTGAGAAAAAGCCATTGGCCTCTGCCTTCAAGACCATTCTTGAAAAAGCAGACCGTGATGATGACACTATCTTCCAGGCACACGATATCGCCTTGAGCGAAAACGTGCCTTTGTACACCAAACGCCTGCACTACCTTTCCATGCTTGCCAACGTGGCAACATTGTTGGGTCTGTTGGGTACGATCCACGGTCTGATCCTTTCGTTCCAGGCCGTTGCGTCTGCAGACCCGGCACAAAAACAAGCCTTGCTGGCACACGGTATCTCCGTGTCCATGTATACGACGGCTTTGGGTCTGGCAGTGGCGATTCCGGCAATGGTGTTCTTCTCAATCCTGACAGCCCGCCAGAATGAGCTGATCGAGGACATGTCCGAGAAGTGCTCCAAACTGACTGAGCTTCTGACCAGCGCCCATATCCCGAACCTGACCCGCCAGAACGTGTTCCCTGATCACGTGACGGCACCAAGTGTGACGCCTCCGTCCCCAGGCCAGAAGGTCTCCTAACGGAGGCCTTTTTCCCGGAGCGGTGGACCTTACATAACTAAGGATGGGACGATTTATGAGACGCGCACGCAAGATCAAAGTAGATCATAACAGTGAATTCGAACTGGATTTGGCACCCCTGCTGGCCGTGATGGTGAAGCTGGTGCCGGTTCTTCTGGTTTCCTCCGCCTTCGTGCAAATGATGGTGATTGAAACCGAACTTCCGCAGGTGGTCAGTGAAGCCATCCAGCGCCAGGATGAACAAAAAACTCCAACCAACGTGGCGATGGAAGTCGATGCCAAAGATGGCATCCGCATCATCGTAACAGCCAAGGGTCAGGAAAAGATTGAAACCATTCCCCTGAAAGACGGTGCCTACGACCTGCAAAGTCTGCATCAAAAGCTGGTCGAAGTAAAAAAAGCCCATCCTGAGGTCTTCAAGATGGAACTGAACCCGGATGGCAAAGTTTCATACGACACTCTTGTAAGAATAATGGATGCTGCCCGCCAGGCCCGCGACAACAACGTTAAGTTTCCCGTTTTCGACACCAAACAGGGTAAAAACGTGGAAACCAACTACATGTTCCCAGAGATCATCTTTGCGAACACCATGGAGGGCTAACTCATGTCACGCCGTCGCAGATATGAACCAAAAACAAAAAAGAATTCCACTTTCGGCCTGAACATCACCTCCATGACCGATATGTTCACGATCATGCTGGTGTTCCTGCTGCAAAGCTATAACACCTCAGAAGTTCAGATCACCCCTGAAAGCAACTTGCGCTTGCCTTCTTCCGCGTCCATGACCAATGCCACCGAGGCGATCAAACTGTCGCTGAATGGTGAAGCTTTGAAATTAGACCAGACGAAGATTGCCGATGTGAAGAACTCGGAATTCCTGGCAAAGGATCTGGAAGAAAAAGACACCAACTTTATCAAGCCCCTGTTCCAGGAGCTGGATAAAATTGCCAAGTCCGAAAGCGAAAAAGACAAAGCCCACGTGAAAGAGGGCCGTATTCTTCTGCAGGCAGACAAGGATCTGCCTTACGCGACGCTGAGAAAAGTGATGTACACCGCTTCGATGGCGGGGTTCCCTCAGCTGAAGCTTGTCACCATGGTTGGAGAGTAAGTTTATGATTCGCACAATAGTTCTGCTTCTAGCATTTCATCTGTTCTCTCATTACTGTTTTGCCGCCGACAAAAACACCAAAGGGCTTCTTCCAGAAGTCAGCATGACCCAGGGCAGTGAAAGCGATAACGAGAAAAAGGCCTTCAGCAGCGAGATCATGATCACTCGCTCTGAAAACAGAGCTATTGAGTCCCTGCAAGTCATTATCAAAAAAAACAAAGGTGCCAAGAACGAAGCTGATCTGTGGTACCGCCTGGCGGAGCTGTACATGAGACGCTCCAAGTCCGGCCGCTTCTTTGACCTTCATCAGGACACTCCCCTGATGAAGCTTTCGCCGTTCCCGGTGCCGAACGAACGCGGCGCCGAAGCCATCAAACGCGCGATTAAAATTTACACGAAAATTGAAATGGAGTTTCCGCGCTTTAAACAAATGGACGCGGTTTATTTCAACAACGCCTTCGCCAATCAGCAGATTGCACAGTACAAGGTGTCTGAGATTCTCTACAATAAACTTCTGACTCAATTCCCAAAATCCCCGCTGATTGCCGATGGTACACTTGCCATCGGTGAATTGCTTTATGACCAGGGCAAATTCGCCCAGGCACTGGAGCACTTCCTGCGCGTGGAAAAATTCCCGAACAGCCGTGTTTATTCCTACGGTATGTACAAGGCCGCTTGGGCTTATTACAACATGCGTGACAGCGAAAACGGCATCAAGAAACTGGTTCAGGTTGTGAAATCCAATCCGCCACTACAGGATGGCGAAGTTCCAACCAACCGTCACAACCTGCGTCGTGAGGCCATGCGTGACCTGACGGTGTTCATTGGGGACTCTTACCCAGCAAACAAACTTTACTCGTTCTTTGAGGACCTTGCGACCGAAGAGGAACTGGGTCAGTCCATGATCGACCTGGCGAAACTTTATGAATCCCACTCCCGTCAGAAAGAGATGAACATCTTCCTGGAAGAGTACATCGACAAACGTTCGATGGGTCCGGATGTGGTGCGCTCTCACCTGTTCCTGGTGGAAGCCAACGAAACATTGAAAAGACGTGACAAGGTCATCAACCACCTGCAATACGCTTCAGATCTTTGTAAAAAGGACTCGGCTTGGAGAGGCATGCAGAAAACAGACGTGCTGGAAACTTCCTGCGTGGAAGGCTTCCGTCACACCAGCCTCGACATGGCGAAAAAATGGTGGGAGATCTGGCTTAAGAACAAACAGAACATGGAGTTCTCGGACCTGACCCAGCAGTTGTTCAAACTGATCCTGGAAAACGAGGATCCAACAAAACCGGACCTGAAAACCCGTTTTGCTTACGCGGAACTGCTGTTCCAGTTGCAAAAATATGACGACGCCAGTGTTCAGTACAAAATGGTTGGCGACAAGTCCGCTGAGCCGGTCATGAAACACGATGCGAACTATGCGGCCCTGTATGCCAAAGAAAAAAGCATCGAAAAGAAAAAAGATCCACTTAAGGAAGCTGAACGCAAAGAGCTTGCTGCCAACTATCTGGCCAAGCACCCGACTGGCAAGTTTGCGACTTTGATCAAATTCAAAATCGGTCACATCGCTTACGAAGAGGCAAACTATCCAGAAGCGGAAAAGTGGCTGACGCCGCTGGCAGCTCTGAAAGGTGCTGACAATGCAGAAATCAAAAAGAAATCTGAGGACCTGATCCTGGATATGCTCAATATTCGCAAAGATTATGCGGGTATCAAGGACTTCTCCAAAAAAGTCATGGCTTCCAGCGCTGATGAAGGCCGCAAGAAAAGCATGAATAAAATCATGGAAGAGGCGCATTTCACTGAAATTCAGGAATTCGCCAAAACCGGTGATAAAAACCAGGCTTCTGAAAAGCTGATGGCTTTCGCCAAAGAACACGAAGGTTCCAAACTGTCCCAGGATGCCTTGTGGCAGGCGCTGAGTCTGCAATACAGCGAAGGCCGCATCTATGATGCTGCGGAAGCTTCCATGAAGTTCGTGCAGAAGCATCCGGAAGACAAACGCAATCTTGACGCATTGAAAGAGGCTGCCAAGGCTTATGCGGATGTCGGTCAGATTTCCAAATCTGCAGAGACTCTGCTGAAGATTGCGGATCTGGACAAGAAAAACCGCAACACTCACCTGGAGCTGGCAGCGGACATCTATATTCTTGAAAAGAAAAATAAGGAAGCCCGCGCCGCTTACATGAATATTCTGAACGGGGCTGACAACAAAACTCTGCAGCGTATCTATGGCAAGTTGATGGATTCCTATAAGGCCGAGCCCCGCTCTGCGGAGCTGGAAAAAATCCAGAATCAGATTCTGGCAAAGGGTCTTGAGCCGTACACGACTCAGATCATGATCGATCGCGCGAAAGCTTTGCTGGATACCGGTAAAACCACGGCTGCCTTTGACCTGGCGATGAAAGCCAACGGCCGTGATGTGGCTCCGGAAGTTCGTGCCGAAGCCCGTCTGATCCAGGCCCGCATCCTGGAAAAAGAACTGGTGGCGCAAAGTGTGAAAGCCCGCGAAGAAAAGTTCGCGATGGTGCTTTCCATGAAAACCGAGAAACTGGACAAGGCCCACACTGCTTATTACACCACTCTGAAAATGTCCAAAGATCCGTTCCAGCAGTTGGAAGCCATGCGCGGTATTGACCGCTGTTATGACAACTTCATCAGCAGCTTGACGAACATGCCATTGCCAGCTTCTTTGTCCCCGGAGGATCAAGAAGTCCTGCGTGGCGAAATTGCCAAACTGACAGCCCCGATCCAGGACAAGAAAAATGAAAACGAAGCCAAACTGAAAGTTCTGGCGGCCGCCAAAGGTCAAGCTGCAACCAACGAACGCAGTTTTGCCTCTATCCGAGTGGATCAGACAGTTCCGCCAATGGCGCAATACCCTGCTGCGGAAAAAATGACGGCTTACCTGCCGGCATCTTCTGACATGACCATCGGCAAGGTGTCTCGTTTTGAGACTCGCACTCCGAAAGCTTGCAACAGAAGCGCAATTCTGACCGGCCAGCTGGCCAACGTGAACGCCCTCGAAGTTGCAGGAAATTGTTATTATTCTAGACAGTACGAAATGGTTGAAAAACTGGGGCTGGAACTTGCGAAGAACAAAGACACGCGCGCTTTGGGTCTGTTCTATGCCAGCGTGGGCGCGGATGCGCGCGGTTATAACGACAAGGCGATGTGGATGATCGATGCCGCGTTGAAAGCCCAGCCTGAAGCCGCGCCTTACGTATACCAAAAAGCCCGTCTGCTTTACAAAGAAGACGGCATGAATTCCGCGATGCCGTTTTTCGATAAAGTTTTAGACATGCAAATGGCTTCGACGGAAATGAAAACTTTCGCAGGAGTGAAGGCTTTCTCAGAGGGAGATTTTACGAAGGCAATTGAAAATTTGTCTGCAATCTCTAAAGATCAGTTGTATACTTTGAACGTGGGCACTCTGATGAGTGAAGCTTACGCCCAGAAGGGTGAAGTCGATAAAGCACTGAGCGTGGTGAAAGACCTGCTTGGCAGCAAGAAAGACAACACAGATTTCCTTCTGCAACAGGCTCACTTGTTTGAGACCTACAAACAGAGTCCAACGCTTGCGCTGGATTCTTATGAAAGAGCATTTAAAGCCAGTCAGCAATTGGAAATGCGCGACTGGTTGGGTAAGAAAATACAGTATTTGAAAAATCAAAACAAAGTCGGTCAGCACGTTATCTCGGGAGACTTGTAGTATGGAGGGTACAAGTGAAAACTATCATCACAGCGATGGTTGCTTTCATTCTCTTGGGAACATCGGCTGGCTTTGCCAAACAAAGAACAGTCCGTAAAGTCCAGGAAGTCAATTTCGGTGACATGAACCTTAAGGGAACGATTCGGAACCCTGACGGCGCCTATCTTGTGCAGAAAAGAGGCATCAAGTTTATGCCTCTTTACGATGTGCAAAAAGATATGGACGGCCGCATCCGCGAATCAGCTCTCTACTTGAATAATTAATTCATGAGGTAACACATGCTCACGTTGATTGTGCGTCAATCCCTGAAAGATGGGACGGCGAAAACTTGGAAATTGAGATCCAGCAACACAACCCACACCTTCGGGTCCTCCCGTCTGGCCGATGTTATCTCCATCGCACCGGATTCCAAGGGCATCCAGGGTCTGTTTGAGTACCGCGATGGCGCCTGGTGGTATGTCGATATGGACATGAACACCAGTGCTTCCGCCAAAGGCTCCCCGGCTCTGCGCCTGGATCAGGAAAAATCCCTGACTCTGGGAGAATGCACTCTGGTGTTCACTCCGGTGGTGAAAGAAGCGGATCTTTATCTGCGTCTGGAAAAAGCCGGTAAAGAACAACGTGAAGCCGGCAAGCAGTTCCAGCTTTACATCGTGAAGCAGAACGATCAGGTTCTTGAAACCAAGATCCTGCCAATGAATAAAAAATTCAAACCTTCCATGGCACTGACTCCAACAGTGGTGCCTTGCGTGCCTTCCCAGGAATGGCACAAACAAATGGTCGGCGACCTTGAAGTGAAACAAAGAACCGTGTCTTTGGAAGACGCGGCCCGCATGGCCCGCCTTTCCACAGACCAACTGATGGATGAAGAATCCAAAAAAGGTGTGTTCATTATTCTGGGTGCAGCCTTGTTCCTGGTGACTGTGGGCCTGTTTGCGCCGAAGTCCCAGGAGCTTGAGGTTGTTGCGGCTCCGCCAAAAGCGGCGCAAAAAATTATCGTTAAAACCGAAATCAAACCCAAACGCAAAAAAGCGGAAGCGGCTCCTGCCCAGCAGGTTGTTGTGAAGGAACAGGCTCCTGCCGCCAACCAGAAAACGGCAGAAATGCCAACTGGTGGCAGCAAAGTTTCAAAAATGATGAAATCCATTTCCGGTGGACGCATTTCCCAGCTTTTGGGAAAAGTCTCCGCACAAGCCGCACGCAGTGGCAACGTGGTGATCGCCACGGGTGTTAAAGCAGGTTCCGGTGCTTCTGGCCGTGCCTTGGCTGCTGTTGGCAGCATGGAACGCTCCGGTCGTGACTGGGGCCGTGAAGGCTCTGCCACAGGTGGTGGCGTTGGCACCGTCGGTCGCGGCGGAGGCAGCAGTGCCTCCAGCATGGGTGGATTGGCTGCTGGGGGTACTGGTTCCGGCGGCGTGGGTCTGATCGAAGAGGAAGGTGAAATCACCGGCGGTCTGGACCGCGAAATCATCGCTCAGTACATCAAATCCAAACTGGGTCAGATCTTGTATTGCTATGAAAGACAACTGAGTGCCAAGCCGGATCTGTTCGGTAAGGTTGCTGTGAAATTCACGATCGGTCCATCCGGTCAGGTGGAACAGCAGCTCATTGGTGACACAACACTTAAGAACGCAACCGTTGAGGGATGTATATTGAATAGGGTTGCCGCGTGGAAGTTTCCTGCTCCACAGGGGGGAACACGCGTGCTAGTGACTTATCCATTCTTATTCAAAAGTACAAACTAAGGCGGGGGTTATATCATGTTGAAGAAGACAGTTCTAATGTTCATCCTGACGGCATCTCAGGCATTTGCACAGCAAGCGGCAGACAGCAAAGCTGATCAACGCGGCAGCGACAAGCTGGACATCAAAAAGCTGGAGCAGAAATACTGGGCAGCCAAAGACGACGACTTCAGTGTCGTTCAGAACAGACGTTACGTGAAAGCGGAGCGTTTTTATCTGACTGGTGCTGCGGGTATTCCATTCAATGACCCCTACAGCACAGGAACTATCGCTGGTGCAAGCCTGGGATATTTCTTCAATGAGCGCTGGGGTCTTGAAGGAACCTACAATTCAGCCAGCCTGAAAGACAACGATGCGGTGAAACAATTCGTTGACACCTATGGTGTGATTCCGGACCACAACGTATTTAAGTCGTCCTACTTCCTTTCCGGTATCTGGGTGCCGTTCTATGCGAAAATGAGCGTGGTCGACAAGGCCATTATCTATTTCGACATGGGGATCTCGTTCGGTGTGGGGTCACTGAACTATGAAATCACCCAGTTCGAAGGCAATGTCTCCAAAGACACCATGGCCTATAAACTGGGCGTGTTCCAGCAGATCTTCTTCTCTGAGCACTTTGCCATCAGAGCGGATTTGGTCAACACCTGGTCCACTCAGGAAAAAATGAAGTACTATGCGCCCGGCACGAACGTGGGCGGTACGGTTGTGGGCGGTCAGCGTGATCTGGGCAGTGAAACAATCAACGATACATCACTGATGATTGGTATCACGTACTGGCATTAATTTTCTCCAGGGTGGGGGGATTTATGAACAAGTCTTTAAGCATTCTAATTACTATTCCATTTCTGTGCGGCACGGCTTTGGCTGAGCCTGCACTGAAAGTCAAAAAAGGCGGCCGTCCGGCGGCTGCCAGCCTGAAGGTCAAATCCAGTCTGGTCCCGACTTTTGATGTTTATCAAAAGAAAGTCGTGAAAGGCAAAGTCGAGGTCTTCAAGGTTAAAAACATCCCTTTGCTGGATGTCGGTGAAGAACGCGAAGTGCAGGCCTCTGAAATGAGCCCGCTGCGTCTCCCCGCCTCCCGCGAAGTCACTTTGAAGGAAACCCGCCGTCGTGAGTCTCCAGTGGCCATTGACTTTGTGCTGAAGCCTTACAACGACGTGGTGAACCCGGCCAAGTCCCTGACGACTGCCGATGCCTTTAACAAGATTCCGGATGTGAAAATCCTGAATCCGGTGGCAGAGCCTGTGACCCAGGATCCTCTGGTGCAACTGGCAAAGCTGGAAGACATACAGCCGAATGACTACAAACTGCTGCAGGCTTTGATCTTCCTGGAAATCCAGAAAAACTATGAGCTGGCGATGGGCTTGTTCTCGGAACTGATCGAGGACCCGGAACACCGTATCGAGGCTTTGTACCACTATGCCATGACAGCCAAGGGCCTGGGGTTGAACTCAGAATTCCGCCAGTACATGATTCAGGTGGCGCAAGAGACCAAATCCAAAGAATGGCAGCAGAAAGCCACGGAAGCCCTGGTTCAGAACATCAATACACTGGAAACGTCCGACATCGCTTTGATTGATCCTCTGGTGATCAAACACGAAATGGACATCACCAAAAATGATGACTACCAGATCACCCGTGCAAAATATTATTCTGACAAAGGCCAACTGGGCCTGATGGAAGATGCTTTGATCTTTATCGGCGAAAAGTCCCCGCGTTATCCGGAGGCTTTGCTGCTGAATGCCCTGTTCAACTATCGCCAGGGTAAGGTTGAGGAAGCCACCATTTATCTGGAAAAACTGATGACCGCGACAGATGCTGACAAGACATCCCAGCTGCGTTCTGTGGGTGCTTTGACCCTGGCGCGCATGCAGTTCCAGAAGTCCCAGTACAAAGAGGCTTTCCAATCTTACCTGAAAGTCGACAAATCCAATCCTCTGTGGCTGCAGGCCATGGTGGAAAGTGCGTGGACTCAGATTCTGGGTGAGGACTATGAAGGGGCCGCGGGGAATATGTTCTCTCTGCACACGGACTTCTTCAAAAATGCCTTCTCTCCGGAATCCTATGTGGTTCGCACGGTGGGTTACCTGAACCTGTGCCAATACGGTGACGGTGTGCAGGTGCTGAACGAAATGAAAAAGAAGTATGCCCCTTGGAAGCAGAAACTGGCTGCCTACAGCACTTCCCACAAGGATTCTTCTGCGTACTATGAAACTGTGAAAGGCTGGTTGAAAAACTCGGACCTTAAGGAAGTTGACGGTCTGCCACGTTCCTTCATCGTGGAACTGGCGCGGCACCCGGCTTACATGAGTGTGCAAAAGCAGATCAACGCCTATGAAGACGAGATCGTGAAATTCAACCGCATCGCTCTGACTTTGGTAAAAAAAGAGCGTGAGCTGATTGCCAAACAAAACGAAGCCAACAAAGAACTGGCTGACGCGAAACGTGGTCTGAAAGGCGACAGCCCTTCGGCCTCCACCGTGGCGGCAGTTCAAAAGGCCGAGCAGAAACTGCTGAGCTATCGCATCCAGTTCCACATCGCGAAGAAAGCCCGCACTTCCATCAAGAATCTGCGTGCGACCGGCATGGCCCGTATTGAAAAAGAAAAAACCGTCCTGCGCGCCCAGGCGTCCCAGGCTTTGAAAGGCCGTTTTGACGAGATGCTGGCAGGTCTGGACAAGGTTCTGGATCAGAACGATGTTCTGCAGTACGAACTGTATTCTGGCGCCGGTGAACACATCCGCTATCAAATGGCTGGTGGCGAGATCAACGAAAAAGAGCGTCCAGAACTGAAAGTTCAAAAGGAGAAATCCCTGAACTGGAAGTTTAAAGGTGAAATCTGGGAGGACGAAGTGGGTCACTATCGTTCTTCTTTGAAAAATGTTTGTGCCCAAGAAGGTCAGGACGGCAGCGTGGCCGGCTTGTCTGAACAATAAGGAAAGGATTTTCAAGATGAAATTCGCTAAAGCAATGACGACTTTGTCCCTAGGTGTTTTGATGAGTCTTGGCACAACCGCAATGGCGCAGAATTCCGCCAAAGACGGCCTTGAGAAAATCAAAGGCAATCTGAACAACTCAAAAACCAATCTTCAGGAATACGAAAAGAACCTGAAAACCGTGGAAGGAAACCTGTCCGAAGTGGCCAAAGCCAAATCCCAGGTGGAAAACCAGCAAAAGCAGGTTCACCAGCAGGCTGAAGAAAACAATCAGGCCATGGGCCGCATCAGCGGTCAGGAAAAAGAAATTCAGGGCCTGATCAATGAAGAGAAAAACAAAATGGCCCAGGAAAGCCAGAAGATCGCGGAACTGGAGGCCATGATTGCCAAGATCAAGGAAAACCAGAAAAAGCGTGAGCTGAACATCAACGACTATCAGTTGCAGATGTCCCAGCTGACGGAAGAAAAGAAGATCTGGAATTCCCGCGCCTCTACTTTGAAAGAGCAGAACGAACAGGTGAACCAGAAGCTTCGTGGCCTGGCCAGCGAAGAGAACGAATGGAAAGCCAAACAGCGCGGCTATCAAGGCGAAGTCAAACGCTGGAGCAAAGAGGTCGAACGACAGCAGAAGATCAGCGACAGCTACAACTCTTTGGCTGAAGTGAAGTAATCCGTCACATTTAAATTCAAGAACCACCCAGGGACTTCTTCCTCGCGGAAGAGTCCCTTTTTCTTTGTCCCGACGTTCATCCTCTTTTCTTGCAAACCAGGTAAAAATCTAGACTCCACCCCAGGATTAAGAAGTCCGAACAATTCTCGGTCAATATTTCTTTAGCTAACTAAATAAAAGGAGAAAGAATGAACCCCACCGGAATTGGTTCCTGGTTCAGAGGAATTAAGGGAAAACTTTTGATCGCAGCGGCCATGCCCGTCATCGGGTTTGGAATCGTCTATGCCATTTCTTATCAGGGAATGAAAGGGTTTGAAGCCTATCTTGAAAACTCCCACAAAAACATCATTCCGAATCTGCAGGCTCTGGCCGAAATGCGCCAGGCCCGCAATAAATACGGCTATCAGGTTTTTGCAGCGATGAGCGTGAAAACCGAAGCCAAGCGCCAAGAGCGCCTGGCAATCGCCAAAGAGGCTGTCAAAGAATTCACCTCGGCAATGGATCTGTACGCCTCAACCCCCTTCACTCCAGAAATGGAAAAGGCCTTCGAACCAGCCAAGCAGGTCCGTGCCGAATATGAAAAACTGCTGATGCTGGTCATTGAAGAAATCAGCACTGGCACTCCTGAAGGCTTTGCTCTGGCAGAAAGCCAGTTGGACGGACGTCTTTGGGAAATCGGCACCATCATGCACAAGATGAGTTCTGAATCCATGAAGTACTACAACCAGGCCGCAGCGGATGATGACAAAGCGGCGGATGAAGCCGTGACTCGCATCAACAACCTGACGCTGTTTGTGACCCTGGCTTCCACAATCTCCATTCTGGCGATCCTGCTTTGGATTGCGGCGCGCATTTCCAACTCTGTCAGCTCCATCGCCTCCCGTCTGTCCACCGCTGGTGGCCAGGTGGCTTCTGCAGTGGAACAGCTGAACGAAGCCGGAAACTCTTTATCACAAAGCTCCACCGAAGCGGCGGCCTCGTTGGAAGAAACCGTGGCAGCCCTTGAAGAGATGAGCTCCATGGTGCAGATGAACTCGGACAACGCCAAACAGGCAGCGGCGCTGTCCGCGAGCTCTCGTGATTCGGCGGAACATGGCGAAAAAGAAATCCAGTCCCTGATCCACTCCATGACCGAAATCTCTCAGTCGTCGAAAAAAATCGAAGAGATCATCTCGGTGATTGACGATATCGCCTTCCAGACGAACCTGCTGGCTCTGAATGCGGCGGTCGAAGCGGCTCGCGCCGGTGAACAGGGCAAAGGTTTCGCCGTTGTGGCCGAAGCGGTTCGCGCTCTGGCACAAAGAAGTGCGGCCTCAGCCAAGGACATCTCCTCTTTGATCAAAGACTCCGTTTCCCAGATCGACACAGGCAGCGAGATTGCCGACAAGTCCGGGGCGGTTCTGGCCAACATCGTGAACTCAATCAAGAAGGTTTCTGACCTGAACAATGAAATTGCAGCGGCCAGCTCTGAACAGACCACAGGCATCCAGCAAATCAGCAAAGCCATGAATCAACTGGATCAGGCGGCTCAAAGCAATGCGGCCTCCGCGGAAGAGATCGCGGCCACCAGCGGTGAGATCAACGGCCTGGCAGCAACCAATCAGAACCTGACCGTAGATCTGAACACGATCATCCTGGGCGGCGGCTCGGTGATGGTCGACGCTCCGGCAGCATCCCCGGCCAAGACTTCTAAAAAGGTGCCGACTTTTGCAAAGCCCACGTCCAAAAAGAGCAATGTGATTGCGATGAAGGCGACACCTGCACGCAAAGAATCTCAGGATATGATTCCGTTTGATGAAGACGACCGTGCAAAGGTTGGAACAACAGACGGATTCTAGACCTGCAAACACATCAAGATTTGTTAACAGCCCCCTCGACTTAGGAGGGGGTTTTTCATTTTTCTCCCCCATTTCTCGTATTAGAAATTCTGGACTACGAAGTACTATTGCAAATTCCGAATAATTATCTGTTAAAAAACCATGAAGAATTTTACGGAGACCCTACATATGTCAGATTTCAAATTATCAGGATGGTTCAAAGGTATTAAAGGAAAGTTGTTGATGGCTGCTTTCATGCCCATGATTGGCTTTGCGATTCTAGGCTCCATCGCCATCAACGGGATCACAAGTGTGGTTCACCTTTTGGATGTCGCCAACGAACAAGTTATCCCCACCTTCGATATGGTTGGTGAAATGCGCCAGGCGGGCAACAAATTCCAATACGGTGCTTGGGCAGCGATGGAACATATTGATGAGCCTGAAAAATTGACGTCCTATCTAAAGACCGCCACCGAAGGCATGGACGAATTCCGCAAGGCCCAGGAAACTTATGATCCGATTCCAAGAACACCGGAAGAAGACAAGGCTTACCAAACTGCCAAGCCTCTTTTCCCGGAATACTATGCTTCCATGGAAAAGGTTATCGCCTTGATTCGTTCTGCAGACCCCGCCAAAGTGAAAGAAGCCGAAGTCCTGCTGGATGGCCGTTACAATGAAATCGGCAAATCCGTGCGCGCCTGGAATAGCGCCGTCACAGACATCTACGCAAAGATGGCCAAAGACGGCGTCATCGAAGCCAATTCGACTGAAGCTTATGTTAAAAATCTGATCTATCTGGTTTCAGCTGCCACAGGTGTGATTGTGTTTGCCGTGCTCTTGTGGATTGCCGCACGCATTTCAAACGCCGTGGGTTCTGTCGCTGACCGTCTGACAACAGCCGGTGGCCAGGTGGCTTCTGCAGTTGAACAATTGAACGAAGCCGGCAATTCATTGTCCCAGTCTTCGACTGAGGCGGCTGCCTCTCTTGAAGAAACTGTCGCCGCCCTGGAAGAAATGACCTCCATGGTGCAAATGAACTCGGACAACGCGAAACAAGCGGCGGCTTTGTCTGCAAGCTCGCGTGATTCTGCTGAACAGGGTGAAAAAGAAATCCAGAACCTGATCACATCCATGACCTCCATTTCTCAGTCTTCCAAAAAGATCGAAGAGATCATTCATGTGATCGATGATATTGCCTTCCAGACAAATCTGCTGGCTCTGAATGCGGCTGTGGAAGCTGCCCGTGCCGGTGAACAAGGCAAAGGTTTTGCTGTGGTCGCAGAGGCCGTCAGAACTTTGGCTCAAAGAAGTGCGGCGTCCGCTAAGGACATCTCTTCCCTGATCAAAGATTCCGTATCTCAGATCGAAGAAGGCAGTGCTACTGCGGACAAGTCCGGTGCCGTTCTGACCAACATCGTGAACTCCATCAAAAAAGTTGCGGATCTGAACAACGAAATCGCGGCGGCCAGCTCTGAGCAGACCACCGGTATTCAACAAATCGGTAAAGCCATGAACCAGTTGGATCAGGCCGCACAAAGCAACGCGGCTTCAGCAGAAGAAATTGCAGCGACCAGCGGAGAGATCAACAATCTGGCAACCACTTCCCTGAACCTGACTGTGGAACTGAACGAAGTGATCCTGGGCAGCAGCGAGGTATCCAAAGCCTCTGCTGCGGCAGAAGCTCCGGTCAAAGCCAAAGCGAAAACATCCTTCATGCCGAAACCGAAAAAATCCAATGTGATTCCAATGAAGGCTGCGGCTCCGAAAAAGTCCGCTTCTCAGGATGTGATTCCATTTGATGACGACGAAAGAGCTAAGGTTGGGACGACCGACGGATTCTAGAAATCTGCTCGCAACCCAAAACGTAAGCCAGACCGAAATAGGCGACAACCGCCAACAGGATTGTGACAAAGAGGGCCAGCATCTGCAGCCCTCTTCCTGTTTGAGCCATCAGCAGTTCATATGCCTGCAAAGAAATCACCATCCCCGCCCCCGCCAGCACAAACTTCAGCGCCGGACGAAGCAGCACGGACATTCTGATTCCCGGGGAATACTTCTTCAAAAGCCCCATCAGCAATACGGCATTTATTAATGCCGCAACCACGCCGGAAATCATCAGCCCTTCAAGCCCCCACTGTCGCATCAACACCGGAGCCAGCGACACATGCACCGCCAAAGACACCAACGCCAGCACCATGGGAACTTTCGTGTTCTTTACGGAATAATACAGCGGCATCAGCACACGACTGCACGACACCAGCAACAAACTGACAGCATAAATGCGCAAAATCGCTGCCGTCATTTGCACATCCTGCACGGTGAACTTGCCACGCAAGAATAGCACCTCAATGATGGGCTCGGCCAAAATATAAAGCCCCAGCGCTGCGGGCCATGCCAGGAACAGATTCATCAGAAAACTTTCTTCGGCCGTTTCCTGGAACTTTTCTTTCAGTCCCCGATTGGCAAAGTCACTCAACGTTGGCAGCAGCGCGGCCCCGATGCTGACTGAAATCAACGACAATGGAAGCTCCAGCAAACGGTCGGCCCAGTAAATATAAGAAATCGAACCTTCAGGAAGGGAGCTGGCAAAGTACAGATTCACCAAAGTCGAAAACTGCAAAAGCCCCATGCCGATCAGCCCCGGCAACATCCCCCGCACCACGGCTTTGACTTCCGGAGTCCACAACGTCTTCTGCAGTCGTGGCAGATAGTTTCGCTGCTTTAAAGCCACTGCCAATAACAGCGCCTGCAACAGCCCTCCGATCAACACTCCCCACGCCAGGCCGTCTCCGTGCACCGCAAACCACTGCGGCGGCATAAAGGTGAACACCAGCATAGAGACATTTAAAAGCGCCGGCGCCAGCGCGGGCAGCCCAAAACTGCCCAGGGCATTCAGAATCCCCATATAGAAGGCATAGGTGCAGACAAAGAACACAAACCCAAACATGATCCGCCCCATGCGCAGGGTCAGTTCCCACTTGGCGGCATCCAAGGCATAATCCGAAGAAAGAATCAGCCGGAAAAGAGGCTCGACATAAACGATCCCCAGCAGGGTCAAAACCCCTAAAAACACCAAAAGCAGCGAATAAAAGGCATTGGCTAAATTCCGGGCACGATCCCCGGTGGGATCTTCCGATTGTGTTTGCATGAAAACGGGAATAAAACTCACAGCCAGGGAGCCTTCCCCGAATAAGCGGCGGAACAGATTGGGGATGCGGAAAGCGGCCGTCCAAGCGTCAGTGACCGCCCGGTCGAACAAAGCCCCCAGGGCTATATCGCGGAAAAGCCCAAGGATGCGGCTAGTTAATGTCCCGGAGGCCATTAAAAAGGCGCTTTTGAGGACCTTTTTGCGATCTTCTTTTAATCCACTTGCTTCGTGAGACACCCTATGTTAATCCCTTTGGTTCGTCTATAAAAGTTACTGTGGAGGTTATCCCTTGGCAAATCATAAGTCTGCAGCAAAAAGAGCTCGTCAGTCTATCCGTAAAACTGCTGTTAACAACGCTCGCAAAAGCACTGTTAAAACAGCTGAGAAAAAACTTGTTAAAGCTATCGAAGCTAAAGATCTGAAAGCTCTTCCTGAATTGTTGAAGAACTTCTCTTCTCAAGTAATGAAAGCTGCAAAAACTGGCGTTATCAAGAAAGAAACTGCATCCCGCAAGATCAGCCGTCTTTCTACTCGCGCTTCTGCAACGAAGTAGTCTGAAAAGATAAAAATCGGTTTTTAATTGAGTTCTGAGTCGGTTCGCGCTGATACAAAGGCGCGAATTTGTCGTTTTGTAGAGAACGCAATCTGATTGAAGCTCAATCCGTGGGTGACTTTATGGTCACCCTCTTTTTTTTGCGTTGAACGAACCACGCCGCGAAGGAATACAAAGTCCCCGGCTGGCACCTGGAAGCTGACGACCACCTCGTGGCCCTCGGTCAGAACGTACTCGGTGACGATGGACATCCCACCTTCACCCACCTCTCCGGATTCACACACAAAATACACCCCATCGCACAGAATGCCCACTTTGCGCTTCATCGCACGTCGCGGATACTGGCGGCGGAAATAACCTTTGTCTTCAAATGCAGGATTGGCTTTGTTCATCACAAAGCTTATCGGTCTATTCAGCTATCAACTTGAAATTGTCTGCACTCCAGCTTCGCTGGAATAGTTCACATGGCGTATTGAGTGCCGCAGGTCTTTAAAACAAGATTCTCCAGCCAGATGTGACTGGACAATGGTGAGGACTTCAAAGCCTTGTCTGTCTCAGACAGAACCACCAGGGTTTGTTCCAGCTTTTTAGCAGTCCAAAGTCGGGCTTGATCCAGATAGCTTTCCAGGAAATAAGGCGGCACCTGGGCAAAATGCGCGAGCTTCGCGCCGTGCAGGCCCTCTTCCATTCCCCGCTTCAAAGTCAGCAGGATACGCACGTGGCGGGCCACCAAAGACACGATCCCGATCTCGTTCTGCCCCTGATCCAGCAAGTGAACCAAAAGCTCCAAAGCCTTTACACGGTCGTTTTCGCCGATGGCTTTGGTGAAATCAAAAACGTTTTCTTCCTTCGAGCGAGACACGGCCTGAGCCACATCTGCCACTTCAATACGACGCTCGCCCACGAATTCGCCCAGTTTTTTAAGCTCCCCTTCGATTTCGGTCAGGTGATGACCCACCAGCTTATGCAAAAGCAAGATGGCATCGTTACTGATCGTCAAACCCAGGGATTGCGCGATGTAGTTGATCCAGGAAGGGATCTGATTTTCGTAAGGTTTTTTGAATTCAACACAGTCGGCTTTGTCGAGCAAAAGACGGATCTGTTTTTTGCGCTTGTCCACGCGGGACGCCAGAATCACAAACACGGTGCTGTCCACCGGGGATTCAAGCAAAGGCTCCAGCTCGGCCCATTCCTTGTCGGTCAATTCCTGGGCTTCTTTTAGGATCACCAAACGGCGCTGAGCCATCATCGGCAAAGTTTCAACGGCATCACGCACCGACACCACATCCGCATCGGAAGCATAGAACAGGCTGTAGTTGAAATCCACCGCGCCTTCGGTCAGGACCGCGTACTTGAAGCGCTCGACGGATTGATTCAGCAGGTAAGGCTCTTCCCCGAAAAGGAAATACATCGGCGCAGTCTGACCTTTTTCAAGATCGCGATAGAATTTCTGCGCATCGATGAGTGCCACGAGTTGAATATCCTTTTAGAAATTTTCGGTAATACGATCATGAGCTTCGGACATAATGTCATAAGCCATGAGGTCAATGTTCTGCCTTCGCGCAGAAAGATTGTAAAGCGGATTTATGGAGTTAACACCGGCCAGCGTTACCTGAGGTGCTGCGTATGTTCTCTCTCCACTGAAGGACCCACTCCAAAGTTCAGTCCCATCCGCCTGACGCACGACTTTCACCGTCACATTCAGCAAGATACGATACTCTGACGCAACGACAGTTCCATTAGGCAAATAAGGCGCGGAAGAGTCTCCGGCCACACGTTTGGCGCCCGGCAGATACTGAACAGAATCAATCTGCCCGATCACTGCCACTTCCGACAAAGAATTGTCCACAATTCGGGCAACTCGGGAGCGCTGGAACTCCTGAATCAGTGTGTTTGTGAACGCCACTTCGATCCCGGTTTCCTGTGTTTTATTTTTGAAAATGGGCACAGAAATCTGCTTATAGCCGCCAGGAATACTGCGCGTCCCGCTGCCCAGGCGATAGGCACATCCCGAGAGGAACAGCGACAGAATCAGAGTGATGCGAAAAGCTTTAAATATTGCGTCCACGACCCCAGTTGAGTATAAAATTAGCAGGAAGTCATCACAGAAATAGTGACTGCGCGACGCAATCAAGGAAGAAATATGGCAACTCAAGACGATTACAGTTTGCTGGCTCCGGGCCCCGTCAATATCCATCCTGAGGTGCGCAAAGCGCTGGCACTGCCGATGATTCACCATCGCACTCCGGAATTCGATAAAATCCTTAAGAAAGTTCTGACTCAGATCAAAACTGTTTTTCAAACCGAACAAGATGTCTATCTTTTGACCTCCACCGGCTCTGGCGGGATGGAAGCTTTACTGGTCAACACCTTGTCACCCGGCGACAAAGTTATTGCCATTGTTTCAGGCAAATTTGGCGAGCGCTGGGCTGATATGGCCGCGCATTTTGGCGCCTCAGTTCTGACCATCAACGCTCCTTGGGGTGAAGCCGTCAAAGTTTCTGACGTTGAAGAACTGCTGCAGAAAAATCCTGACACCCGCGCCGTGCTTTGCCAGGCGTGCGAAACCAGCACCGCTGTGGCCCACCCGATTGAGGCTTTGGGTAAAATCACTCAAAAATATCCCGACACCTTGTTCCTGGTGGATGCCATCACCGCATTGGGGGCGTACCCTCTGCCGATGGATGCCTGGGGTATTGACGGCATTGTCGCCGGATCGCAAAAAGCCTTTATGCTGCCAACAGGTTTGTCGCTGCTATCCTTTTCGAAGAAGGCCTGGAGATTCATCCCCGACGCCAAATGCCCCAGATATTATTTTGATATCCGCAAAGAGAAAAAAGCCAATGCTGCCGGTGAAACTTTCTATTCTTCCAACGTCGCTTTGATCCGCGCTTTGGATGTGGTGCTGACGCTGATTTCCCAGCAGGGCTTGGAAAAACTTTTCCACGACATTCATCGCCGCGCGGAGTTCACCCGCATCTTTGGTCTGAAGCTGGGCTTCACTTTGTATGCGCAGTCCCCCAGCAACTCGGTGACTGCGTTGCTGGTGCCACCACAGATGGACGGACAAAAAATCCGCCTGCACCTGGAAGAAGTTCACAACATCACCATCATGGGCGGACAGGATCAGGCCAAAGGCCGCATCATTCGTGTGGGACACATGGGTTACATTCAGGATCACGAACTGATTCGTCTGGTGGAGTGCTTGGGGCACACCCTGCGCCACTTTGATTCAGATTTTATGTCGTTGGAGCATATTTCCAACATCACGACCGAGGCGAAAAACTGGCTGGAGCAAAATCCGTGAAGAAAAAAATCCTGATCACCGACCGCTTTGCCCAAGACAGCTTCCTGTATTTGCAACAGCACAGCCAATTTGAAGTCGTTCGCAGCGACAACCCCCAGCATCTGCCACTGGAACATCTGGTCAGCGCCCACGCCCTGATCATTCGCAGTCGCACCAAAATTGACGAGGAACTTTTGAAAAAAGCCCGTCAGTTGCAGCTGATCGTGACTTGCACCAGCGGCTTTGATCACATTGATCTCGAAGCCACGCAAAAATGGGGCGTGACTGTCATGCATACGCCGACGGCGAACATCGAATCCGCCGCTCAGTTAACCTGGGGCTTGGTTTTGTCGTGCGTGAACAACATTCAAGCGGCGCACAAGATGGTGAAAGCCGGCGAATGGAACCGCGATCAAATCACCGGCATTGAACTGGCTGGCAGAAACTATGGCATCGTGGGCTTGGGACGTATTGGATCCCGCGTGGCAGAGCTGGCGCAAGCCTTCGGCATGAATGTGGTCGCCTATGATCCCTATCAAGAAGACGAAGTCTTTGAACGCCTGCACATTCCCCGCCTCAGTTATGAAGAGGTTCTGAAGACCGCTGACGTGATCAGCTTCCACGTGCCAAAGACCCTGGAAACCGAACACATGCTGAACCGCTCACAGTTTGAATACATCCACAGAGGCATCGTCCTGATCAATACGTCACGTGGTTCGGTGATCAACGAAAACGATCTGTGCGAAGCCCTGGAAAAAGGCTGGCTGCGTTCGGTGGGTTTGGACGTGTACGAAAAAGAGCCCTTGAACAGAAACTCTAATTTGCTGAAATACCCGAACCTGGTTTTGACTCCGCACATTGGAGCCAATACAGAGGACGCGTTCTTTAAAGCCTCCCAGATTGCAGCTAATAAGCTTATGGCCTTTTTTGTGGACGGATCGACCTCTGACACCCTCCCGCCAAGGGCCCCTTGGTATGGGGCGGCTCCATTTAAGGGCGAATAAACTTGCCTGATATCCCCTCTTTGAGAGACAGTTCTAGGGTCTGTTTTAAGAGGTACGTATTATGTCAGGCGTTGTTGTTGTCGGTGCTCAATGGGGCGATGAAGGTAAAGGTAAACTGATCGATGTGTTCGCTGAAAAAGCGGACATGGTTGTGAGATATCAGGGCGGAGCCAATGCTGGCCACACCCTGGTAGTGAACGGACAAAAAACCGTTCTGCATCTTGTTCCCAGCGGCATCCTGCGCCCGGAAACAACATGTGTGATCGCCTCCGGTGTCGTGATCGATGTTTTCTCGATCCGTGATGAAATCAAAAAGCTGAAAGACACAGGCTTTTTGCAAAACCCAAAACAACTTTTGATCTCTGATACGGCAACTTTGATTTTGCCATACCATAAAGCTCTGGACGCTGCTCGTGAAGCCGCACTGAGCGACGGCAAGATCGGCACCACTGGCAAAGGCATCGGCCCGGCTTATGAAGACCGCGCTTCCCGCCGCGCGATTTTGTTCGGTGATCTTTTCGACAAAGACAATCTGAAAAAGAAACTGGAACTGGCACTGACTGAAAAGAACTTCATGCTGGAGAACTACTACAAGGGCTCCACTTTCAAAGCCGATGATCTGATCAAGGATCTTCTGGCCGTGGCTGAAGAGCTGGCTCCATACCGCACGAAAGACACTTCGCTGTTTATCAGTAAAAGTTTGAAGTCCGGAAAAAGAGTTCTGTTCGAAGGCGCGCAAGGCACGATGCTGGACATCCTGCACGGCACATATCCTTTTGTAACGAGCTCTTCCACTCTGGCTTCCAACGCCTGCGCCAGTGCCGGCATCGGCCCTGCGAGCGTTCAGAAAGTCATCGGCGTGTTCAAAGCCTACACCACTCGCGTGGGCAGCGGCCCCTTCCCGACTGAGCTGAACGATGAAATCGGCAAAAAGATTCAAGCCGACGGCCACGAGTTTGGCTCCACCACCGGCAGAAGCCGTCGTTGCGGCTGGTTGGATCTGGTAGCGTTGAAATACGCGATCCGCGTGAATGGCATTACGAATCTAGCGATGATGAAATTGGATGTACTGACAGGACACGATCGTATCGGCGTGTGCACAGCGTACAAATTGAACGGTGAAATCATCACTGATCTGCCAACTTCACCTTATGAGCTTGAAAAAGTGGAACCAGTGATCGAATGGATCCCAGGTTGGACACAAGATTTGACGAAAGTGAAAACACTCTCGGATCTTCCGCGCCCAACAACGAACTACATTGACTACCTGGGCTCACAATTGGGCACACCAATCGACGTAATTTCCGTCGGACCGGGCCGAGAACAGACACTGTGGGTCAAGCCTTTGTTCAACAATTAAGCATATTTAGCGGTTTTTAGGGGGCCTTTGCTCAGAGCTTGAGCAAAGGCCTTTTTTTTATCAAAAATTCGCAAAAATTTTTAAAAAACTGCAAGAAAGTGTATTGACTTTGGACCCCTCTTACTACAAATTAGCACTTCCTCAAACGGACAGTGGTTCGCTAGCTCAGCTGGTAGAGCACTTCACTTTTAATGAAGGGGTCGATGGTTCGAATCCATCGCGAGCCACCATTTTTAGTTCGTTTGTTTTCTCTAAACGTTCCCATCGTCTAGGGGCCTAGGACACCTCCCTTTCACGGAGGATACAGGGGTTCAAATCCCCTTGGGAACGCCAATTTTTCTAAAAATCAAAAACCCGAATCGAAAGATTCGGGTTTTTTATTTTTACAATCGACATCCAGTGGTTTGAACTTAGAGCGCCGGCGAAAACTATTCTACAAAGCTCGCGGCACGCGGCGAACGCCGGCACAGGGGTTCATCGACGTCGCAGGATGCGACCTCGAGGGTGCGCAAAAGCGCAGGGCAAAGCCCCGAGGAGCGTGATGCGACGAGCCCCACTCCCCCGCGAAACCGAGGCCCCACTAGAATTAGAACCTAAAAGGCTGACCTTTTCTTGCTAAATAATCCCGGAGCGAATTCAAACGCTCCGCTTCTAGCTGTGCTTGGGTTTTGTTTAATCCAAGCTGCTCATAAACTTGGTCAACGAAAAAGCGGTCTCCTGACGTTCCTTGAGCTTTAAACTTGTAGTGCTCTCTTGGCCATTCGTCGAATGCCTTCTGCATAACCTTGGAGTTAAAAGAAACATGCAGTGCGAGCTCATTGTCCAAAATTGCTGGACAGCGATGATCATCAAAGCTTCTTTTTCCATTCAAATTGGCAACAACAATTGGGATACCGTCTTTCAGCGCAATTTCGATTTCCCAACGTACATACTTATAGAGATTTCGAGTTTTTTCGCCAACAAGTACAACAAGAAGGCCAGCATTGTTCATTCGCTCTCTGAGCTTTCTTTTAATAGTCTCTTCAGAGCTGCCGTCACGAAGAGTGTTAAGGTCGTGGGCATTATTAAAATCAAAATTGATGTTCTTATTGCCGACCCACATCTTCATCGTTCTATAGTAATCCATGTCCTCGTCAGCATCAAAGCAAACATACACTTGATCTCTGTAGTACATTACACACCTTCCTTAGTCGTAGCCTTGGTTAAAATAACGGTGAGGAATACAAAAGTTGTGAACACTTGAAGTCCCAAAAGGACAACTCCTGCTGCAGTTGTCGGTGTCGCGACCGAACTTCCACCGCTGAGCGTGTTCATGAAACTAAAGGACAATGGGATCAATGGGTTTGACGAAGAGAAAGATCCCCAGTTGAAGTCTCCATTAAACTGATTCGCAAACAGATATGAAAAACAGACGACATTGAAGACAACGGCTTGCAGAACCATCACAAATCGCATTTTAATCCGGTCTTCATCGAGATTACCCCTGACACTCCAGACATGATGGTCAAAATAGGTAAATACATTTTGGGCAATTAGATAAGCAACTACAGCCGAAGACCAAAAACCGTTCAAGCCGAATACCCACATCATGATCAACGTTAACCACTTAAAGACCATATAAAGCTCAATAACGTCCCTTTTTGCACTGATAACTGCGTCAATACCCTGAGAAGCAACGCAATATCCGGCAAGGTCCTTTAGTAGTTCTACGATGTTAAGCATTCTGCCGACACGAACACTTCTGTCGACCGCATGAAACAAAAGTCCCTTATAGTTCTGAGTTCCGATAAGCCCCCCTCATCCTTGCAAAAATGTGAGCTCTACATGGAATGTCAAGGTGCCTGCTTTTAAAAAACTAAATCGCTTAACCGAAAGCCCTGCCTAAAGGGTGCTCGGGGCATGGCTTTCCGGTTGACCATATCCTGACAAGTATCTAATTCTACAAGACAATGCGGCATAACCACTTTTCAAAGCCCCGAGGAGCGTGATGCGACGAGCCCCACTCCCCACCGCAAACCCAGAACCCCAGCGAGTTTCAAGCAAAGCGCGAAACAAGCCAGACAAACCCCGGAGCGAACGATGAAACACAAAACCCTCTCCATAGTCCACCCCAACGGAACCCGCATCGCCAACGGCGAAAAAATCATCGAAGTCCGCCGCTGGCTTCCCCCTGCCGACCTCACCGGCGACCTGCTCATCGTAGAAAACAAAAACTTCCTCTTCAACGAAGGCGAAACCGACATCGGCATCCCGGTAGCAATCGTAAAAATCAAATCCGTCCGCCCCTTCGAAGAAAAAGACATCCCCGCAGCCTGCGCCACAAGATGGGAACCCGGCTACTACTCCTGGGAACTCACCGAAGTAAGAAAACTAAACTCCACCCAGGAAGTCCTCGCCGCCCGAGGCATCTACGAACTGGATTTAGACCTCTAAATAAAAGACGACAGAAGCTCCCGAGCCCGACCCAACGAGACCGTTGATTCAATATAAGCATCCGGTCTCACCAACACCGCCTGCCCGACATAGACAGAATCCGAAGAGCCAACGACAACAAGCTGAACATACTCCGGCAACTCAAAATCAAGCTCCACATCCCCAAAGACAAACAACGTATACTTGGAATAATTCAACAAAGAGTACAGCCGAACCGTCTCGGACCCGAAGCGGACCTCAGAGTCATACAACCGGGACCCGATAAGCCCCTCACCTGCGTAACGAATCCCCATGCCCGTGATATTTCCCGCGCGTTTTTGCACGATGCGCACATAATCCTCGGCATGAGTCCCATTCGCAGAATACTTGGTTGAACGAACAAGTTCCCCCGAAGCCTCGATGACACTTAAAGCAACGGGTTTGCGTTCAGATTCGTAGCTTTGCAGCAGATCCAACGAAGCCCCGTGATTCAAAGTCATGTTCAACTTCCAGATCAGATTGAAAGCATCAGCCAGCCCCGTGTTCAGCCCCTGCCCGCCGTTGACCGAGTGAATATGGCTGGCATCGCCAACAAGAAACACCCGATCCTGAATGAAGAACTTTTCAGCCACGGACTCCTTCACCGAAAACTGTGAAAACCACTCCATCTTTTTAAAGCCCAGAACATGGGGCTTGATCGCACGATTGATTTTTGCAACAGCTTCTTCCAAAGTAAACTCTGTGGTGTCCATTCGGACATAGAAACGATCAATGTCCCCTTCGCGAGGAATCCACGCCACGTCCGAAGTGTCTGCCTGAAAGACGATGATTTCGGGCACTTTTGGAAAGTCCGTTTCAACGACACCGTCAAGCACCGCCCAGACAATCTGGGGTCTGACGATTTCAAAAGGCACCTTGAACTTTTCACGTACAAACGAGCGGGAACCATCGGCACCAATAACATAACGGGATTGTATCTTTTCACCGGAAGACAACGTCGTCAGGCAGTTGTCCTGAAGAACCTCGACATCTTTAATCACCGTGGAACGGCGAACAGCGGCGCCTGAAAGGGTCAGTTTTTCATCCAGCAGCTTTTCAACAAAAGACTGCCCCAGCATCAGAAAGTGCTTATGAAAACACCCCTCAAGCTCGTCCCACCAAGAAGACTGGCGGGAAAGAAACTTTCCATCAGCCCATACAGAACTTGTATTGCAGGGCTTTCCCAACGGATAAAGCTGGTCAAACAATTTACCCACTTCCAAAAGCTGCAAAGTCCTGGCGTTCAATGCATCCGCGCGCCCCACTTGCAGTGGTCCCTCGGATTTATCAACAATCACAGTGCTCATCCCGCAAAGCTTCGCAAGATAAGCACACATCAATCCGACCGGTCCCGCGCCGACAATGACAAGATCAACAACTTGCGGGCTCATTTGTACGATTCCAGGCCCGGGTTATCAAACGGCGGACTGCTTTGCACCTGCACTCGCTGCAGGTGACGCGGGGATTTCGAGGTAAACGCTTCGCGTCCGTGCAAAAGCGTGAAATTATCTGTGATCACGACATCTCCATCCTGCCACTCATGAGCATAGAAATTTTCAGGCGCATAAAGAGCACTTTTGAGTCCTTGATGAAAAGCCTCCAGCTCCCCCACCGGAACCCCGGCAAATTCAAGGTCCGGAGGATTCACAAAATGCCCCTTATCTGCACTTGGTGGTTCGTTATAGCGAATGACTGAAAAATCCCTTTTGGGATGTTTTGTGATAATCGGAGACACCGTTTTACTTTTGTAAAACTCCATCTCACGCTGATAGATGCCCGTCACTTTGCCCCAAAACGCTTTCAGTTCCGGCGAGGCATTTTTAAGAGCCAGCACAGTGTTGGAAAACGTGGTGCGGCCCCCATGCCCGGAAAGTGGCGCCTTTACACAGTGAAAAATCTGATACTCCGGAACTTGGGGTCGGTACATGCCATCCCAATGCATTGGAACATAGCTGTGATCAAAAATATGATCCTGGGGATTTTCCTGTTCGACCAGCTCCAGCACTTTTCCGAAAGGCCAGATGCTGATTTCACCCCACGTCTCGCAGTAGCTGGCAAATTCCTCAGAGTTTTTGAAAGTGGTGAAACCTCTTAGCACCACGATCTGTTCCTGCAAAAAAAGCTGATGCAAGGCTTTCAGATCCAGGTCTTTCACACTGGCCCCCTGGGCCTTGGGTTCTACAATCGCTCCGAAAGGCTTTAGATGAGTCACTTGAAAGTTCATAGTTCACCTCTTAGTTTGTAGCGGCTTGGCTGCCCACCGGATGAGTAAATCAATTCTGCTCCCAAGGTCTCGGCCTCGGATTTTTTTAGCAGGACAAAGCCCTTTGCCGTTTCAACAGCGACGCCATGCCACGGGGTCATCCAGGATTCATTCCCCACCAGGCGAATGCCAAGCTTTGCAGAACCGCAGGTCTGCGGGTGAATGGACAAGCGGACAGCGTCCGGAAATCTTTCTGCAATCAGCTCACTCCAGGCATTGCTTCTGCGAATGACTTCGTAGGCTTTCAGGCGGGATTCTTTCTGAATCGCCGAGCGGCTTTTCGTCTGTCCTGCATGCAGAGAATCTTCAAACAGGAATCTGGTGATTCCGCAGTACATGCGATGAGCGCCCTGCTCTTCTGCGGTGGCAAGCTCTGCCATCCCGTTACGGACTTTGTGCTTTAAGAAATCCAGCGAGCTTCCATAGCGTTTCATCAGTTCATCACGCATTTGGTTGAAACTAAGTTCGCCGTAAAAGTCATCCATATTGAAAGTTTCAATGTCTGACAGCTGCAATTCACCAATAAGCCCGGACAATCCAGACTGGTAGGCCGTGACATTGCTTTCTTTCATGCCCACAAGGTCACTGAACACCCGGCCGTCCGAGCACAGAATGATTTTGATCCCCGGTGAATAGTACTGTCTGACTTGCTGACCAAGGTTACCCAGGAACTGCAATGCCAGCTGCTCGGCATAGTCTGGTAACGCCCCCAGAACCTTTTCCGGGTTCGGGGACTTGCCAGGAAAGGCCGGCAAAACAAAAGTCACAGGCTCATTTCTGCGAACAGCCGAGATGATCTTCGGCAGATGAAAGGATGCGCAGGTTTGACATTCGGAATTGCCACACAGGTCACCGGCATGAGGAACCCGGCGATAATCCATCACCTGAGCCAGCATTCTTGTCGCCACCTCGGTTGCCGGGTCGACCATTGGGGACCGTAATTTTAAGCTTTCAGAACTCTGAATTGAAATTAGTTCAAGGGCTGCAGGTTTCATACTCTCCGTTTCCTCCTGCTGCGGAAACTAACGAGTTTTCACGTATAAATAAAATGACTAGTTTATTTCATTGTGATAAAAACTATTTATGTCTTTAATGATGGATGACATAAAATACTTTATAACGGTCTGTGAAACCCTGAATGTCACCAGGGCGTCCGAGATCATTGGCATCTCCCAACCTGCCTTAAGCTATTCCATCAAACGACTGGAACGCGAACTGGGTGGAAATCTTTTAATCCGGCTAAAAAACGGCATCCAGCTGACCAAACTGGGGGAAGAATTCCGCCAGCGCTCACGACGCTTGATGTATGAATGGGAACAGGCCCAAAACCTGGCCAATCCCGAATCAGGCCTGATCCAAGGCAGCTACACCATCGCAATTCACCCCTCCGTGGCTCTTTATACACTGGGGTCTTTTATGCCGAAGCTGCAAAAAGAGTTTCTGGGCCTTGATTTCAACTTCATTCATGGCCTGTCCAGAGAGATGACGGAAAAAGTGATCAGCTGGGAAGCTGACTTTGGTATCGTCGTGAACCCCATCGAACACCCCGATCTGGTTATCAGTAAGCTTTGCACTGACGAGGTGACGATCTTCCACGCTAAAAACGCCCAGGACAAATTGATTTATGACCAGAATCTGGCGCAGTCGCAGTACATTCTGAAAAAACTGAGCAAGAAGACAAACTTCACGGGCGTGCTGAGTTCAGGAAATCTGGAGGTGGTCGCGAAGCTGACTTCTTTGGGTTTTGGCTACGGACTTTTGCCAGCAAGGGTTGCCGCCCAGTACAAGAACCTTGAAAAAATGAAAGATGCACCGGTATTCAAGGACGAAATCTATCTGGCGTACCGACCGGAAAAACACAACAACACCATCAGCAAAAAGATCATTCAGACCATCAAAGCAGCCACATTCTAACTCTAGATTGTTTCCGCATGGGGCACGGTCATGATACTGGCAGTGAGAAAGGCACACAGCTTCTCCTGCCCTTTTTGAACCGCAAAAACTTTGGACGTCACCACAGTCAATGTTTTACCGGCCTTCAGCACCTCAGCACGGGCAAAGAATCTTTCCCCTTGAGCCGGAGACAGCAAATTGATTTTAAGCTCTGTCGTCAGAACCGAAGACCCCTTTGGGGTCAGCGTATAGGCCGCGTATCCGGCTGCCGAATCCGCAATTGAAGTCGTGGCGCCGGCATGTAAAAAACCGTGCTGCTGACCAAGTGAAGACGAAAACGGCAGCTCGATCTCGCAAGTCCCTGGGCCTACAGCAACAAGCTGCGCCCCGAGAGTCTTCATCAGATTCTGCTTGTCAAAACTGCTTCGTACCTTCAGCTCATAGTCCGCATCAGAAACAATCACAACTTCAGCTCCATCTGGATATTGCAGCGGTCATAAGGCGTTGGTGGGCCGACGACTTTTACAAAGCCCAGCTTTTCATAAAGGCGAATGGCTGGTTTCAGGATCGTGTTACTTTCCAGGAACAGGCGCTGCTCGCCCATTTCCCGGGCCTTTTCAACAATCGCCTGTCCCAGCAGGAAGCCGATGCTTTTCCCCTGAGCTTTCGGGGACACCGCCATCTTCGCAAGCTCGTAACAGCCCAGATCCTCACGCTTGATCAGAGCACAGACACCGACAGGTTCCCCATTCAATAGAGCGACAAAAATAGATCCGCCCTTTTTAAGAATATAGGATTCTGGATTTTCCAAAGCATCACGATCAGGCTTTTCCATCGTGAAGTACTTGGAAATCCATTCTTCATTCAGTTTGTAAAAGGCCTCTTTGTACTTGGGTTGATAAGCTACGATTTTGACATCCATAGATTCTCTCCGTTTTTTGATCTCCAGAACCCGGCTCAACAAAGACTTCTGTCCCAGCAGGTATTCCCACTCTTCAATCGCGGCCCACAAATTATTCGTGGCCTGCGCCGAGATCTGCTCGATCGCCTCGTTGACGTCCGCGTACTGTCTTTCTATTTTTTCAGAGAGGTCTTTGCCCTTTTTGGAAAGGGTGATTTTGGTTCGACGACGGTCCTGAGAGTCTGTTTTTTCCAGCACCAGCCCGGCCTTGGACATTTCAGTCAGAATTTTGCTCACCGAAGCGTGGGAATGCCCGATCGCTTCAGCAATGGAAGTGACCGTGTTTTGCTCTTCATTTGAAAGAACATAGAACACCGGGAACCACTTCGGTTGAATATCGTTTTCATACACACGGTAAATCTCTGCCGCATCCTGACCGATCTGCTCGCTCAGGAATCGCACCCGCGTACCCATTGCCATTTTTCCAGCTCGTTTGAATAGTTCCATAAGACTAATTATGTAACTAGTTACGTAATTAGTCAACCTTCTCAACTAGATACGCATAAGGCATTGAATTCACTATAGGAATCCCGATGGGTCAGCGTCACTTCGGAAACAAAGTCGATGATCGACTTCTTAAGCTGTCCATCCCGCCACGAAGGCAGCGGATCCGGGCAGCTGCGTGAGAAAATCCAAGGTCACCTCGAATACCAAATAAAGAAATGTTTCATATCTTAAAAGAACTAAACCTCAGAAAACACTGGACTATTTTCTGTCAAAAAAGCTCAACAACACTGCCGGAACAGCCGAAAAGTACCTTAAGATGTTCAAAGCCGGTACGTACCTAAAACACATCTCAACTGCCCTTCTTGCGCTCATGCTTACAAGCTGCATGGACGCCTCATTGTCTCCTCTGCTCAGTGAAAATCAGATCCTTCGCAAAATCACCGTGGAATCCGGCAAGACTGTCATTCTGGAAGAAGGCATCGGACATCAGATCACACTGGGAGTTGAAACTCCAAGTGTGCCGGGCGTGACACTAAAGCCAGAAGACCTGGGCTGGACGTTGAACGATGAAGACGGCGACTTTGAAGCCTCCAATGGCACCCTGCTGGTTCAGCCGGGCATCACTTCTGTCAGCTTTATCATCAAAGCCACCCGCGACGCCGTGATCGAAAGCGATGAAACTTTCGAACTTCGTTTCACTGGCGAGCGCTTTGAAGGCTTGGATAACAACGTTATTTCCTTTGTTGTGAAAGACAAAACAACCCGTGCCAAAGTGACTGCCGCTGCGACATTGGATTTCGGTCCGCAGATGAAAGACACGGTGATCGAAAGATCCGTGACCTTCCAAAACACCGGAGACGCTCCCGCGCAAGGTCTGACTCTTGGCACTTTGTCTGCTCCTTTTTCCTTTAAGGGTGGATCCTTCCCTGGAAACGGCGGGACTTGTTCCAGCACTTTGAATGGTCATACTTCATGCTCGGTTGTCATCACGTACAGCCCGACAGAGGTGAACACTCATTCCCAAACTCTGACTTGGAATTACACCAATCCCGATATCGCGGATAACGGTTCTTTGGGGATTTCGGGCCTGGGCGTGGAAGTTGCGGCTGTTCTGGGTGGTCGCCCGGCCAATCCTAGCAACGTGGAAGACCTGGACATCACTGTTTCAGGCACGAATGTGACTCATTACCGCTACAAAGTGGGCCCGCAAGGTTCCACAGACTGTGCGGTTTCTTCGGGCTATTCCACTGAAGCTGCTGTTGGTGCGAAAATCACCGACGATCTTGCCGCTTTAGCCAATCAGAATCTGAAAATCTGCGTGGTGGGTAAGGATTCCAACAACTTCTGGCAGCCGTTTACAGCGGCAACAACTTACAACTGGAACTACGACACGATTCGCCCGTCTGTGGTCATCAGCCAAAAAGCCGGACAAACAGATCCAACCAACACCCTGCCCATGCGCTTTAGCCTGGTGTTCAGCGAAGCCCTTGCTGAAAGCTCTTTAACGGATGCCGATGTCAGCTTCACCGGATCTGCCCTGGTTAACACACACACACTGACTAAAATCGACAGCACTCACTATGAACTGACGGTTTCAGGTGTGGATAACAACGGCGTGATCCAGCCTATTATCAACGCTGACAAGTTCTCGGACCTTGCCGGGAATCTGAATACTGTTTCTACAAGCTCTGACAATCAAGTGACCTATGACACCAGCGCACCGTCCTTGCCAACGTCTTTAAGCTGGATTCAAACGTCGCCTACAAAAGTGACTCCGGCTGCGGCAATCTGGACTTTGTCTGATTCCACCGACATCGCCGAACAAAAAATCCAGTACTATAAAGACGCGTCCTGCCTGCTTTTGGAAGGCACAGCTATTTCCCTTTCAACTTCTGCCACCACTCGCAATTTTGCCGGAGCGGATGGCGAAACTTACACGTACAACCTCACAGTCATCGACACTTCCGGGAACGTGTCCGTTTCTGCCTGCTCGACCGCTCTGACCATGGATCGCACGGCGCCGACAGTGGCGTCATTTAATCCCGTGACAAGTGTTCGTTCCAGCCTTCCAGCTTCCGTGACGGTAACTTTCAGCGAAGCCATGCTGCAATCGGCGGTTGAGAATGCCACGAACTGGGGTATCAGCTGCTCTGCAGGGGCGAATGTTTCTATCGCCGGTGTGTCAGCAGCAAGTGCGACTTCGGCCGTGGTGAATTTGACTGTGACGACATTGCCTGCCAATGCCGAGGTCTGCACCCTGACGGCAAAAACAACACTGACTGATTTGGCCGGCAACGCCCTTTCTGCAGCGGGCACAGTTCAGTACACGCTGGATCTTCCAGGCACTGTTGTTTCTGTGACATCTTCGTTGGCGAACGGTTCCTATAAGGCCGCTCAGGTAGTGCCAGTGTCTGTGCAGTTCACTGAAAACGTGACTGTAGCTGGCGGCACGCCAGAGCTTTTGATTGAAACCGGCTCCACGGATCGCGTGGCGACGTATATCAGCGGTACTGGCACGAACACTTTGGTGTTCCAATACACTGTTCAAGCGGGTGACAACTCTGCTGATCTTGATTACGAGTCTGTCAATGCCTTGACGTTGGCTGGCGCTACACTCAAAGACAGCTTTGGCAATGACATGATTCTGACTTTGCCAGCTCCGGGTGCAGCTGGTTCACTTGCTGCCAATAAAAATATCGTCATTGATACTCAAGCGCCTGATGCCTTTGTAATCGCTGGTGTGACTGGCGGCACCGATTCAACACAAGATGAATGGCTGACCAATGGATCTACGGGAACCGTTCACTGGGCCGCCGCTGCTGGCAGCACCCAGTATCTGGTTGAAATCCGCAGCAGTGATGCTTCCGCTTCTGTTTGTGCCCAACAGACCGTAGCCACGACATCCCACACCTTCACCGGGTGCACCCTTTCCAATGGCACTCAGTACACTGCACGCATTTCTGCCCGCGATGCTGTCGGGAATTCCACAGCCGCCACCAACAACGACTTTGTGTTCAATGTGAACACATCCGCGGTTATTGCCACCATTACGGGTCAACCTACGGGAAAAACCAACCAGACAACACTGAATATTGACGTGGCCGGGGCTGACGTTCAGACCTATCGCTATAAAGTAGGCCCTGCCGCATCCACAAACTGTGCGGTGGCGACGGATTATTCCGGCGATATCGCGATTGCCACCAATATCACTGACTCTGTCAATGGTTTGGGTAACACCGATATCAAGGTCTGCGTGATCGGTAAAAACTCGGCCAGTGTCGAACAAGCCCTGACCTCGGCGACCACGGCGACGTGGACACAGGATTTGGCAGCCCCGACTTTGACCATCAATCAAAAAGCCGGTCAGGCTGATCCGACCAACGCCGTCCCGGTGGAATTCACCATCGTGGCCAGCGAAGCCATTGCCAACTTCGCAGTCGCAGACATTACGCAATCCGGAACCGCTTCTGGCATCACCTGGAGTCTGACGACGTCTGATAATATCACTTGGTCCCTGAAGGCCACGGCCATCACGGGGGCCGGCACCCTGATCCCATCCATCACCGCCAATAAAGTGACGGATGCGGCTGGCAATAACAACACCGCCAGCACCAGCACTGACAATCAAATCACTTACGAGACGACCAAGCCGTCTTTGACCATCAATCAAAAAGCCGGTCAGACCGATCCAACCAACACCCTGCCAGTGGAATTCACGGTGGTCTTCACCGAGGCTGTCAATGCCAGCACCTTTACCGCGGCTGACATCACCCAAGGTGGAACGGCTTCCGGTATCACGTGGAATCTTTCGACTTCTGACAATATCACATGGACCCTGCAGGCCACCGCCATCACAACAGCCGGAACTTTGATTCCGTCCATCACAGCGGGGAAAGTCAGCGATCCGGCCGGCAATACCAACAACGCTTCGACCACGACGGATTCTACGGTGACCTATGATATTACGGCTCCGGCGAATGCAACGTCCCTGGCCTGGCAGCAGACGTCCCCGACGAATACCACCAGCCTTGTGGCTTCTTGGAGCAAATCCACCAGCACGGATCTGGCTTCACAAAAAGTCCGTTTCTATACAGGGGCTTCTTGTGACACGTACACCGGAACAGAAAACGCTGCGACCAGTTCTGCGACCACATCAAACTTCACAGGCGTGAACGGCACGACTTACACTTATCAGGTCATTTCTTTGGATGCTGCCGGGAACTCGATCACTTCGGTTTGTTCCAGCGCGATTGTTATTGACACCACGGTTCCCACTGTCACCACTGTTACATCCAACAAGGCCAATGGAGCATATACTGTCGGTGATGTTATTGATGTGCGCATCACGTTCTCTGAAAACGTGACTGTCACTGGAACTCCGTTGATTGCCCTGAACACGACCCCTGCCCGTTCTGCATCTTACGCTTCGGGCACCGGGACGAACACCCTTGTCTTTAACTATACAGTTCAAGCCACGGACACCGCGGCAGACCTGAATTATGCCGCCACCACGTCCCTGACAGTGGCTTCTGCCACCATTCGCGATGCCGCGGCCAACAATGCGACTCTGACCTTGCCGGCAACGGGGGCCGCGGGCTCTTTGGGCACGAACAAAAATATCGTGATCGACACGACCGCCCCAAGCATCACCACCTTCACGGTGACAAACACGACCCCGACGAACAGCACAACATTTAATATCACTTCGGCCGTCAGTGGCAGCCCGGCTACTTATTGTATTATGGAAAACAACACGGCCGTGGCATCGTGCACGTGGACAGCCGGAGCTTCACTACCAGCCACATTCACGGTAACGACTGTGAATGAAGCCAAAACACTTTATGCCTGGGTGAAAGATGCTGCCGGCAACGTCAGTGCAATGGCTAGTTCAGCATCGATTACCTTCGATAACACTCCACCGACCGCAACCCTGTCCGGCCAGCCCACGGGGTCCAGTGCAAAGTATGCACTGAATATTGATGTCAACGGCAGTGATGTTGTCGCCTACAAATACAAATTGGGTGTCGCTGGTTCCACGGACTGTACTGTGGCAACCGGATACTCGGCCTCTGAAATATCCAGCTCAACAAATATCACTGACAACATTTCCGCACTGGCTAATGGAAGCATCAAAGTGTGCGTGGTCGGCAAAGACACCGCTGGAAACTGGCAGACCTATGCGACTGCAACCGCTGTGACCTGGACTAAAAATTCTCCGGCTATTCAGTTTAGCGCTACGACATCCAGTGTTTCTGAATACAACGATCCGACGCTTACCGTGGCCGTCAGCATCCCGTCCGCCGTCGATATCGCCGTCAGTGTCA
The DNA here is from genome assembly GCF_000196175.1 of Bdellovibrio bacteriovorus HD100. NCBI lineage: Bacteria > Pseudomonadati > Bdellovibrionota > Bdellovibrionia > Bdellovibrionales > Pseudobdellovibrionaceae > Bdellovibrio > Bdellovibrio bacteriovorus. The sequence goes on along the minus strand of NC_005363.1, from coordinate 1,367,762 downwards.
GCTATACATATTCCAATGGTTCCGCACCTTCTGCAACGATGGGATCTGACTATACCGCCACCAACGGCACGGCAACAATTGCGGCTGGCAGCACTTCCGTGAATATTTCAATTCCGATTCTTGATAACAGCACTGAAGAATATGACGAAACATTCAAAATCACCCTGAGCGGCCCGGTGGGTGGTTCTTTGGGGGCTAACACCGTTCACACCGTGACTATCACGGATGACGAAGCTCCACCGCTGGTCACGATTCAGGACGTTTACGTTGTTGAAGGTTCTTCCACCAGCCTGATGGCGACACTGTCGCATCCAACAGACAAAGGATCTGTCTCCATCAACTGGACGCGCGACACCTGCACCGGCACTGACTGTGCCACAGTTGGCACGGACTATACGATGCCAACCACTTCGGGCACTGCTTCTGTTGCGTCGGGGGCAACTTCGGTCACATTTGGCAGTCTGACAACAATCAACAACGCGGCTGACGAACTTTACAAACGCATTCCAATCAAAATCACCGGTATCACCGGCGGTACATCTTATATTTCCAACGCCGATATCTTTATCAACGACAATGACAGCCCGGCCGGAAAGGATGCCGTGGATGTTGTTGCCGGTGACAACCACACCTGCGCCCTGACCAGTAACGGTAACGTCTATTGTTGGGGCCACAATGGGGCCGCGCCCCTGGGACAAGGACACTACTATCCTAGTTCTTCACCACTGCTGGTTCCGTTGGCCGCCCCGGCCATGGGGATAGCTTCTCTCTATAATAACGTCTGTGCTGTGTTAAACACCGGGGCGCTTTACTGTTGGGGTCAGGGAAGTCATGGTACTTATCCGGGGGGTGGTTTTACCGGAACCAGCTCGATAAGCACTCGTTTGACACCAACACTTGTAACCGGAATGAATTCGGGTGTCACCCAAGTCAGCATTGGCTGGGGTAACTCTTGCGCCATTCAAAACGGGGCCGTTTATTGCTGGGGTATCAAAGAAGGTGGCATTCTCGGGGATCCAGCAACCGCCTCCCCGACAACAGCACCCGTCGCAATTCCAAGCTTGAATTCGGGCGTGACAAAAATCTCAAGTGGCCAGTTCCATGCTTGTGCCATTAAATCCGGAGGATTGTACTGCTGGGGGCAAAACTCCAACGGCGAAGTGGGTGTTGGCAGCACCACTCTGGTGGGCACGCCGACGGCGATCAACGGCCTGGGAACTGTCACTGATGTTTGGACGGGATACTATGGCACCTGTGCGAAAAACAATTCCAATCAGGTCTATTGCTGGGGTAACAATTCCGACAACCAGCTTTTAAGCAATACCACTGCGGACGTCACCTCGCCGCTTTTGATGGCGGAACTTGCCGGAGCCACAGATATTTACTTTGGTATCCAGTTCTGCGCAGCTTTATCCGGCGATTTGCATTGTAAAGGCAGAAACTATTTTGGCGAAGCCGGCATCAATCAGCCGACAGGAACCTCGGTGATTCCTTTGACTCCCGTTGTTGGAGGCTCTGGCGGTGTCACTGCCGTTGCGGGCTCTACAGGGGCTCACACCTGTTTCGTGCGCAGTGGCCAGGTTTATTGCACAGGATTCTCTGGATTCGGCCAGCACGGCGATCAGCAACCTCTGCAGTCCAATGCCCACGTTCTCAGCCCGAAATTCAGCGGTGCCAGCTCCATTTCCATCTTCACTGAGCATGCTTGCGGCATCTTCAGCGGGGCGGTGAAATGTCTGGGTGACAGCTACTATAGCAAAACCGGAAATCTGCTGACAGATCGTATTTATCAGGCTCCGACCCAGGTGAAAAATTTGACCTCTGGAGCCACCAAGCTTGTCAGTTCCAGCACCGGCACATGTGCCGTTGTGTCAGGCGGTGTTCAATGCTGGGGTCGCAACTTTATTCGCGCTTCAGGAAGCACGTCGGGAAATCCGAATATTCCGGCGGGACTGTCTTCAGGAGCTACGGACTTGGCAATGAGTTTTGGCAGCACTGTGTGCGCCATTAAGGCAGGCAAACTTTACTGTTGGGGTCAGGTTGATATCATCCCTTACTTGGACCTTGCTGTTGATTTCTATTATGCGCCCGTCGAAATCACCGCTGCTGGTTCCAATAACGTGTCCGTCACTTTGGGCCGCCATCATGCTTGCGTGTTGAAAACAGACAAAACCGTCTGGTGCACCGGCTACAATGCCCACGGTCAGTTGGGCCAGGGGGACACCACTGACCGAATCAGTCTGCATCAGGTGCCGGGTCTGACGAATGTCGATGAATTGCAGGCTTCCAGTTATGGAACTTGTGCCCGCATCGGAACAACGTCCATCAAGTGTTGGGGGCAAATAACAGGAAATGGAACCAACACCAACCAAAAGACACCTGTTGATATTGGAAGCTTCACCAACGTGACCCGACTGATCAGCGGTTACACCAACCACTGCGCGATCAACAACGGCGCCGCCTATTGCTGGGGCTTTAATCGCTATGACCAACACGGCTTGAATGACTATCAGACGAATGAATACCATTTTTCTCCGACGGCTTTGACGACTCTTAACGCCATCGGCACTGTGACTGATCTGGAAGTTCGTGGCGCTTATGGTATTTGCGGTAAAATTGGCACAAACTGGTACTGTTCGGGTATCGACACGAACAGCGAGCTGGGAACAAACAGAAAGCCGTTCCGTCTGGCGCCGGTTTCCATGGGGCCTTTCCCTAACTAAACCAAATCACTGCTTGATTAACCCTCTGCGTTTCTCCTAAATTTTAGGGGTTTACTAAACAGAGGATCCTCATGAAGAAACTACTTTTGTCCTTAATGGCCGGCCTTTTGGCGCCGACCATAGCCATGTCTCAATCCGAAGTAATCGACAACTCACAAAGCCCGCCCCGTCAGTGGAAGACGATTGAAAACGAATACGTTAAAGTCATCTATCCTGAAGCCTTCCGTCCCAAAGCGGTGTATGTGGCGAATCTCATCAAACACAACGCCGCCGTTGTGGGCCTGAGCTATGGAATCAGCAAACCGAAGAAAATCACCCTTATTATCCGCAATGAGGTGGCTCTTCCCAATGGTTTTGTAGCTCGCGCTCCCCGCCGCACAGAGTGGTTCAATGCCGGTGCCTACAGCCCCATGGTGGGATCTCTGGAATGGCTGCAGATTCTTTCCATCCACGAATACCGTCACGTACAGCAGATGGATGACTTCAATAAAAACACGGTTCGCTATTTCGATTACCTCTTCGGGGATCTGGGGCTGAATCTGGCCGATGTGATCTCTAAAAAACCATGGATGGCGGAAGGTGATGCCGTCTATGCCGAAACAAAATACACGGATGGTGGCCGGGGCCGGTCCCCGCGTTTCCTGACGCGTCTTAAAGGTATTTTGCTGGGGGGCGAAACCCCGACTTACGATCAATTTGTGAATGGGACCTATCGTGACGCTTTGGTGAATCAGTATGTTTACGGTTACGTGCTGATTTCCCGCGCGTATCAAAAATATGGTGATGATTTCTGGGAAAAACTGACCGACAAAATCACCCGCGGTCCCCACCCGTTCCGTCTGGAATCCGCGTTCAGGGAACTGACCGGCGTTGAGTTCCAGAGCTTCTACTATGAGACTTTCAACGAACTGCGCGAGGCATGGAAGAAAGACGCCTTCACCGACGCTCCCAAAACCGACTACACGGTAAGATTCAATCCCAAGGTTTCCAATAACAGTCTGTACTATGTGAAGTTTGACCTCAATACGGTCCCGGCCATCTACAAATCCACAGCACAGGGTGAAGAAAAAATCGCCGAAGTGCCGTATTCAGAAGACTTAAGCCGCATTGACTATTCCGGCACCCATGCTGTGTACACGGATTATGTGCCTCACCCGCGCTATGGATTTGAGGGCTCGGCAAATCTTGTTCTGGTGGATCTGACCGGTGGATCGAAGTCCTACATCACTTCAGGACGCCGCCTTTACAATCCGAAATTCAGCGCCAGCGGTAAATCCATTCTGGCAGCGGAGTTCAATGACAAGATGACCTGGGACATTCAAGAAATTGGTTTTGATGGAAAGAACCTGCGCACTCTGTCCCTTAAAGACCTTGATCTGATGGAGGCCGCTTCGCTGAACGGGGATGAAATTATCGCCGTGGCTTCCAACAACACCGGACACAAGGCCTTGATTCAGGCGCGCTTCGGTTCGGATCAATATAAGGTGCTTTTGCCGTTTTCCCGCAACAATATCTTCTGGCTGCAGACAAACTCAAACCAAGAAATTCTGTTCGAGGCACAGTACAAAGGCGCCAACGAAATCTTCCACGGAAACACCCTGGGTGAATTCAGGCAATGCACCCAGAGCAAAATTTCTGCTTACGCTCCAACCTTTGATGGAACAAGCCTGGTTTACACCGAAGAAACCCCCTACGGAGCCCGTACCAAGAAAGCGGAGTTGAGCTCATGCGCGGCCCTGCCGGCTTCCCAACTGGTTGACTTCAACTATCTGGGCGACAACCCCAGTGATAATTACAACAAGTTCCAGCCGGTACCACTGAGCGGCCAGGAAACCTTCTACACGGCGGATTCTGCCAAATACACCGAATCAGACTATGGGATGTTTGATGCGCGGGGTTTCACTCCGCACACCTGGAGCTTCTTTGGCGGTCGCGGCTTGGCTTTGACGGTGATCACGGACAACTATCTTCGCGATTTCGGTTCCGCCATCACGGTCGGTTCTGATGGCGAGGAAAACACCCCATTTACTTCCGTCAAGATCGACTTTAAACGGTACTGGCCGGTCTTCAGCATTCTGGGCGACATCCGCAACCGTGCTGCCGATGTGAATCTGAACACGCAGGAACTGACCTGGCGCGAGGGCTCTTACGGTTTGGGCGTGGCCTTGCCGTATGCCTTTAAACACCACCTGTACAACGGATACCTGCAGGTTGATTACTCTGCGAAGCTTTTAAAAACGGAAAGCTTCCGACTGGACAAGGTGTCTGTGCCGGGATCTCAAGCTTCCACTTACGCGGATCAAAAAGTGGGCCTTTTGTTCTCTTACACCAAATCCGCGCAGCACCGTGCGATTCTGCCTCCGCTGGGGGTCGACGTTCAGGCGTTCTATGAAGACGTGGATGGAGTGTCCAACGAAGAAGCTCCGGGTTCTTACCGAACTTACGGACAGGTTCGTCTGTACCTGCCAGGCTTCCTTGCTAATAATGGCATTCGTCTGACTGGGAATGGACAGGAGAACCGCGAAGGCACCGGCAATTACATCTTCCCGACTCCGGCATTCAATCCGGTGGGTTACATCTATTCCCGTGGCTTTGATTACCTGCCGGCAGATCGTTTTGTAAAGGGCAGCTTCGAGTACATGTTCCCGCTGTCTTATCCGGACTACAACCTGGGGGCGTGGATCTATTTCAAACGTCTTTATGGAAATCTGTACATGGATCACACCAAAGTCATCCTTGGCAACAACAACGCCAACCTGAACAGTTATGGTGCAGAGTTGATCGCACAATCTGTGATCTTCCGCTTCCTGCCAATCGACTTTGGCTTCCGCTATATTCAGAAAGTGGAACCGGCCGAGGGTGAAGGTGAAATCTTCCTGGGCACGAACTTAGCTGTGTTCTAAATAAAAAAGGCCTGCGCAATGCAGGCCTTTTGTTTTTCGATCTTAGCGACCGACAGTTCCGGGAATCCCGTCAAACATGATCCCCACCGTAAAGTAAGAACCCGACAGATCCAGAGAGTTCACACTGGTGCTGACCGAACCGGAGCGCTTCAGGTCATCCACCTTGTTGTGCTCAATAGCGCCTTCAAATACAAAATAGAATCGCTTGTAACCCAAAGCCAAAGAGACTCCCGCCGCAGCGTAAGGGGATGCATACCAGCTCTCTCCGACACTCTTGGTGTAGTCACCGTTTTGTGCCAGAGTCTTCATCGTGACTTTCGTATTGGTGCCGCCAACACCAGCAAAGGCATCGACGCGATAGAAGTCCTCACGAACAATGGGGACACGTGCAATCAGCAGGAACGCATCCTGATCAATTTTGGCAGAATAGTCGGTATTAGGGTCGGCCGGATTTTCTTCACTGTCAGCGAGCTTCTTGGCATAACGAGCGCCCACATCCAGATATTTCATCACAGGATAGGTAATTTCCAGACCCAACTGTGTGACGCCTTCAATTTTTTTCATGGATTGAGCTTCCAGACTGTCATTCAGTTCATCAAGCTTCACACCCGTCATTCCCGCAAAGAAGCGGGCCTGAACCGGGATTTCCACCGCGGCGGACGCCGTGGCAGACACGATCAATGAAAACAAACCGACGACAACAGAGCACTTCATCATAAAATCTCCTCATGAAGTCCTCATCGTAAAAAAGATCTTTGGGGGGCTCAAGTCCGGGCCTCAGGATCCCATCCATTTCTCGACCGCAAACGGAAGGTTGTTTTCAGGACTATGAGGCGTCAGCAATGAGCCCTCAAATCCCCACAATAAGCTTGCGCTAAGCCCCCTAAAGCACTACAAAAAGTGCCGAAACTGGTGGCATTTTTTCCGGCACGGATCTTGGAATATTCCCCACTGGAATGACCCAAACCCGTTTTTCAGTGTCGGTATGGCACTGAAATGCAACCTGAGAGCAAAGGGCGTAAATGAGAACGTTTAAAACGAACACACCACCAAGATTTTTTTCATCCCTGTTGATTTCAGCTTTGCTGTTCACTGCCTGCAGCCCCTCGGCTCAAGCTCCGAAGGATCAGATCTTCAATTCAGACTTTCTGGAAGGACTTTACAGCAACCGCCCCACTGTTGAAGATCCGTACATCTTTATAGTCAAACTTTCCAATCCGGCATTGCTTGAAACAGCCCAAAGAAAAGACGGCAAACTGGTCATCGACAAAAGACTTCTTGCCGCAATTCAAGCTGAGCAGGAAGCCACGATCGAAGAACTTAAAAAGATCTCTTCTGACATCAAAGTTCTTATTCGCTACAAACTGGTGCTAAACGGTTTCGCGGTCTGGGCTCCCGCCAACGTCTATGACAAAATCAAGGCTGTTCCCAACATCACTCTTTCTGAAAAAGCCGGTTCTTTCGCCCGCCCTTCTGAAGATGAAATCAACCTGAAGGGCCTGGTTGGCAAAAACACCTCCGTGAAATTCATCGGCTCTGAGGCGGCTTATGCCCAGAACATCCGTGGCCAGGGCATGCGCGTGGGCGTGATCGACACAGGTGTCGACTACACTCATAAAATGCTGGGTGGTGAAGGCACGGAAGAAGCCTATAAAGCGGTCAACCCAAACGAAACTCACCCCTCCTTCCCGAACAAAAAAGTTGTGGGCGGTATCGACATCGTGGGCTCTGAGTACAATTCAGGCGCCCCAAACCCTTTGAAGCGCATTCCGGTTCCCGATGCCAATCCATTGGATGAAGCCACGCACGGAACGCATGTGGCCGGCACCGTGGCGGGCGTGGGTGATGGTGTAAACACTTATGATGGTGTGGCTCCGGATGCGGATCTTTATGCCATCAAGGTTTTCGGTGCCAAAGGCTCCACCAGTGATGAGGTCGTGATCGCGGCCCTTGAATATGCTGCCGACCCAACAGGGGATCTGACTTTCCAAAAACAACTGGACGTTGTGAATCTGTCTTTGGGCAGCGGTTACGGCAATCCTCATATCATGTACAACCACGCGATCAAAAATCTGGTGCGTGGCGGAACTGTTGTTGTGGCGGCCGCGGGTAACAGCGGGGACCTGCCATACATCGTGGGTGCCCCTTCTGTTTCTGATGACGCAATTTCTGTCGCCAACAGCATCGACAACATGAACCAGAACGTGCTTTTCCCGGCGGCAGAATTTGCTGTTAATGGTGAGGCGCTGATCGTGGAAGCCACAGAGGGTGCCATCACCAAACCTTTGGCTGATGTGACTGATCTGAAAGCGGAGCTGGTCTATATCGGCACCGCTGCCAAACCTTTGGATGAGGCGACCAAAGCCCGCCTGCTTGGAAAAATCGCCTTCATCGACCGTGGTGAAGTGAACTTCTCGGTTAAAATTCAAGTGGCCCAGGACAACGGCGCTATCGGTGTTGTTGTTGCCAACAATGCCGAAGGGGCTCCGATCGTTATGGGAGGCGACGGGAAATTTGACATCCCAGGAATCATGATTGATCTGACCTCTGCAAAACGCATCAAGGCCGCCTTGGCACAAGGCCCGGTTGAAGCCAACCTTAAAACCACGGCTCAGATTGAAAAACCGTGGATGGCGGACACGATCTCCCCGTCCTCTTCCCGCGGTCCCCGTTCTGAAGACGGCATCATCAAGCCTGAAATCTCGGCTCCGGGAACGAACATTATCTCTGCCGCCAGCGGTGCTGGTGAAAAAGGCGCAACAATGACCGGAACCAGCATGGCCAGTCCCCACATTGCGGGTGTGATGGCGTTGCTGAAGCAAAAGTACAACACACTTTCACCGGCAGAGCTGAAATCAGTCTTGCTGGCGCACGGCAAGGTGATCCACGCAGCAGACAAAAAGGTTTACTCCGTCAGCCGTCAGGGGGCCGGCCGTGTTCAGGTGGCTGAATCTTTGAATGCCAAAATTGTGACGGTTCCGTCTGTGATCTCTTTTGGTATTACTGACGTTGAAAAACAAAAGACCCTGGCCAAAGAAATCGTTGTCAAAAACATCAGCGACGAGACTGTGACTTTGACAGCTCAATGGTCCGGCTCTGAGGCCCTGCAAATCACGGCAGCAACTGTGACTTTGGCAGCAGGCGAATCCAAAACTGTTCTGGTTAAGGGAAAAATCAACAGCTCTTTGATGCAAAACTCAACAGACGAGCTGGATGGCTTCCTGACCTTCAAGGCCCAGGACAAAACTTTGGCACAACTGCCGGCTTTAGCAGTGACTCGCAAGATTTCCAAAATCTCGGCGTCTCCTGTTGTGGTTCACTCGTCTTCCAAAGCAGACAGCGCTGGCAGTCTGGCGGAAGTGGTTCTGAAAAATGACAGCGTGAATCCGGGTGAAGCTTACCTGTTCAACCTTTTGGGTGCTGACGGCCGTAAGAAATCTCCGAAGCAGGACCTGGTTCACAACCGTAACTGTGACCTTCAGTCTGCGGGTTATCGTGTGAATGAGTCTGACAAAGGCCGCGTGCTGCAAGTGGCTTTGAAGCTTTATGAAGGCATGACCACTTGGCAGCGTTGTGAAGTGAACGTGCAAATTGATTCCAACGGTGACGGGTTGGCGGATCAGGAGCTGGCGGGACTGCCCGCTTCGGACCTTCCAGGCATGACTGGGGATGAGTTTGTCAGCCTTCTTCTGGATGGCAATCAGGCCCGTGAAATGCGTCGTCAGTATGAAAAAGACTTTGTCACGGATCCAAGCAAGGCCAAAGAAGACTACAGCGGGGCGGTTTTGGACATGCGTGGCATGGGTGTCTTTGACAACTCCACGCTAGCAATCATCGAAGCTGATATTTCCATGCTTTCCTTTGCAGAAACTGGCGAAATCAGCCTGAAGGTCTCTACGACCCACGGTGACAACGGCGCCATCGAATATGACGACTATCTGGGCGAGCACAGCTCTCAATGGGAAAAGGTTTCTGTGAATACGAATGCTCAGGCCTACACCCAGATTCCGGAAGTGATCGAACTGGAGGCTCAAAGCAGCACAACCGTGAACCTGATCAAAGGTTACGGCGCTGGCGACCTGATCCTGTACGCTCCTCAGAATCGCTCGGTTCGTGACGTTCTGCTTGAGGACAACCAGTCCCAGCTGATTCCAGCCACGTTCAGCGACGAAAATTAATTTTAGTTTGAAATTTTCGCCAACATCCATAAACTTAAAAGGGGGATCTCAAGTCCCCCTTTTTCTTTTCAAGGATGGTGGATATGAAACAACTTCTGGTGTTGGTGGCTTTGTCACTTCTTTCCTCTTGCGCGATGAAGGGGCAAAGCATTCGTGATGTTCCCACTATCAACTCTCAAAACATTCAAGCACCGTTGCGCGACCTTCCGAAAAAAGAAGTGACCATCAGCGTGGTGGATGCCCGCAAAGATGAAGTGAAAGCTCAGAGTGATGAACTGCGTTCGGAAGTCCGCCGTGCGGTTGCCGAGGCGTTGGAACGCCAAGGGGTGGCCGTGAAAACGCCGGGGGCTAATTCTTTGCTGTTAACAATTGAAGACTATCAGACTGGCCAGTTCAAAGAAGGCTGCGTGAAAGTTTCTGGTGTCCTGACTATTCCCAACAAAGCCAAGGCCAAGGCCGAAGCTTCCAGTTGCTTTGAAACCAAACACCCGTTCGGCTTCAAAATGGGCACGGATATCACCAAGGCTTACGAAGAAGCCTTGAACCTGCTGTTCAAAAATCTGGATTCTGCTTTGTCAGAAATTTATTCGCACTAGAAAGGCCCCCATTTCTGTCCGAGTTGCACAAAAAAAAGACAGCCCCAACCATTCCCTGACAATCTCCTGACAACTTTCGTGGAACAAATTGGTTATAGTCCCGGCTCTGTAAAACCATAAGGAGATAACATGAAAGCACTTATCTTGGCCCTGGCTTTGGGCGTTTCTGCGACGGCTCAGGCTCACAACTGCGTTTCTGCGGATGGATTGATCATCCCTAACGGCAAAACTGTTCGTATGTATTACAGCGCCGAACCGACAAAACAAATCGGCCCTAACTACACATGCAACAGCACGGCCCGCACGCGCACTTGCATCGATGGCGCACTGTCCACTTCCGAGATTAAATGCAGCCAATATGATTCTGGTGGTTGTGTTGACTGGTGGATGGACCGCCTGGAAGACACCGACTTCAGCTTCGCTCAGTGCAACGACTAAGTTCTAAAACAAAAAAAAGCCAGGTTGATGAACCTGGCTTTTTTTATTCCAGCATTTTCTTCAGCTCGTCTTTTTCCGCATCCCCGGCCATCAGCCACCAGACCTCGGTCTGCATTTCCACTTCCATCGTCCTGAAATTTTATGTTTCAGTGTGAAAGTTAACATACTTCAAAGGCCTTCTTGTATTTTGAAAGTACAGCTTTGTCTTACACCGGTGACATGATTTTGAACCCATAACAGTTTACCCGGCACCGTTCGCACGTTCTTCAAGCAGGAGCCCCCGACACTTTGGAGGTCTTTTGACGAACCCTAAGCATCTAACGAAAGCTGTTTCTTTCGCTGCCATTGCTATTGCATTTTTGTTGGCGGCAGGTTGCTCCCCTTCCTCTACTTCCCTGAAAGATCTGGCCAGCACCATCGAAGATGGCAACGGCAGCGCAGGAACACCGGACACCGGTGAACAAACTCCGACGGAACCCTCCAATCCGACAGAGCCGTCCGCACCCTCCGTCCCCGACAACAGCTACAAAATAGAGGCCCTGTCCTGGGAAACTTCCACAAATCCTGAGCGCAGACAGTGGTCAGAATATTTGCACAAGATCATCCTGGATGACTGGAACACTCTTTTGGGTGGCGCAGATGACATGAGCAAGTTCTGCCCTCGCTACAATTCTTTGGACAACGATCAGCGGGCCAACGTGTGGGCGGCCCTGTTCTCGGCCATGGCGAAATACGAAAGCGCTTACAGCCCGACTTCACGCATGCATGAAACCACCATGGGCACCGATCCTGTGACTGGCAATCCGGTTTATTCGGAGGGTCTGCTGCAACTGTCTTATCAGGATGTGCAGTGGGCGCGCTGGTGTGAGTTTGACTGGAGCAAAGACAAAAACCTGGCCGCCAAAGATCCACGCAAAACAATTCTGGATCCCTACAAAAATCTTTATTGCGGAGTCGGCATCATGGCCAAACAGATCAAAAACAAAGGTCTGATCACAGTAGGCTCCGGCGCGTACTGGGCTGTGCTAAAAAGCGGTGGCAAATATCAGAAGATCTCCGAGATCTCTGGCATGGTCAAAAAATTATCCTTCTGTAAGTAACAAGACGGTCGGGCGTCGCTCTGATTTCCCTCGGGGGGCGCCCGTTCCGCACGATCTTTTTGTTTTCTAAAACATTTCCTTTAAAATCTTAGCCTTTCAAATATTCTGCACCGATCCTATAGACCACCACATACGTGGGAGGAATCATGCAGGAGCCATTGGATCAGTCTGAAAAACATATCCAGGAACTGTGCCCCATCTGGGAGCTGGACGAGATGCAAAGAGCATCCAAGCGCCATCAGCGCGAAACCGTCCCGTATCCGTCGCAGATGAACAGCTCGCGGGACAACTTTGAAGACTACTATCTGCACCCGCACTCTCCTCCCGCCCCAACTGAAAGGAGCTCTTATGCTTAGAGCCGCGATAGCTTTCTTTATCATTGCGATTGTTGCCTACATCTTCGGTGCCAGCGGCGTAGCGGGGATGTCGGTGGAGATCGGGCGAATTCTGCTGTTCGTCTTCCTGGCCTTGGCCATTATCAGCTTTGTCATCAATCTGGTCAGTGGTCGAAAGCCCTGACGGAAAAATAAAAAAGGCGCTGTCACCAGCGCCTTTTTGTTTTAGTGAATCCAACCAATCAGAATCGCACCCAGTGTGCAGGACGCCACCACGATCCACAAACCCACTCCTTGCAGAAAGGGTTTGATGCCGACACTTTTCAGGGTTTCTTTCGTGAGATTGGCACCAATCAGGAATAAGGTCACCACCAAGGCGCGCTTTGCCACGGTTTCAACCACATGGCCCACCGGGCGAAGTTCCGGAATCCAAGTCACCAAAGCCGCTGCAATCAAAAAGCCCAGAATGAACCATGGCTTCTTTGCTTTGCCGGCTCCGCCCTCCACTTTTTGACCGCGGAAATAGAACAAACCAATCAGGAAGGTCACCGGAACAATCCACAATGCGCGCGCAAGTTTAACTGTTGTTCCCACCTGCAAAGATTCAGGACCGTATTGCAGTGTGGAGCCCACCACCGAACTTGTGTCGTGAATTGCCAGCGCACTCCAAAGGCCGAACTGGGTTTGTGTCAGATTTAGCAGATGTCCAATCCAAGGAAAAATCACCAGAGCACAGGCGTTCAACATAAACACTGTTCCCAAAGCCACCGACACTTCATGAGATTTGGCGCGGATTGTAGGAGCCACCGCCGCAATGGCACTGCCACCACAGATCGCAGTGCCCACTGTGATCAATGTAGAAGTATCCCGTTCGATCTTAAGCATACGCCCGATCAACATTCCCAGCAGCAGAGTGAACGATATGCCCACCACGGTGTAACCGATGCCTTGCAAACCCACTCGACCCACCACCATCAAATCCATCCCGGCCCCCAGGCCGATCACAGAAAGACTTAGCAGATGATGAGTGTAGCTGCGGGTTTTGTCGACATATGGGTTCCCCAGGGCCACGGCTAATACGATTCCCAGAACCAGGGCGGCCGCTGAAGAGACAAAAGGGAAAAAGCACAAAAGTGCCGCTATCGGAAACGCAATTTTTGCTATTTTTGTTTTGTTCATAGACTCACTATGCGCGGCAGGCATCCTTCTGTCACCTAGCATTCGCAAAAATGCATTTTGTCGGAGTGCTAGGCGAAAGCCGATTCAACATCTTATGCTTTCCACGAACAAAGGAGGTTGCAATGCAACGCAAAGGTTCAGCTCACTGGCAGGGAAATCTTCAAAATGGCAGCGGCGAACTGTCTACGGAAAGTGGCGCTCTTAAAAATCTTCCCTATTCATTTTCCGACCGCTTTGAAAATGGCATGGGAACCAACCCCGAGGAACTGATTGGCGCGGCTCACTCTGGGTGTTTCGCTATGGCTCTTTCCGGAGCCCTTGCTAAAAAAGGATTCAATGCGGAGTCATTGGATGTCTCTGCAACTGTGACCTTGGAAAAATCTGGCGACGGCTTTGTTATTCAGTCTTCCAAACTGAAGCTGCGTGCGCTGGTTCCGGGCATTGACCGGAAACTTTTTGAAACCATCGCCCAGGATGCCAAGGTCAACTGCCCGGTTTCCAAAGTGCTCAAGGCTGAGATTTCTTTAGAAATCGACTTCCACGAACTTCGTTCCCCGTCCGCCACTGCACACTAGTCAATCAAACACCCCCGGATCTTTCCGGGGGTTTCTGCTTTAGGGATGATGATCACGTTCGTGTTGATGGAAGATCTCGTGGATCTTCTTCTCATCGTACTGGCCGATCGCCTCTTCGACCAAAAGGCTTTCCCGATCACGGCCCAGCGTCAGTACTGCAGCCACTTTTTGATCTTCATAATAGGCCACAGCGAAATCTCTGCTGTTAAGATCCCCCATCACATCCATTCTATCAAAGCGATCTGAGTGTCCGACGTATCCCAAGCTCAAATCATAGTGCTGTGTCCAGAAGAACGGCACATCCTGGAACTTTATCCGGTCCCCCATCATGTTCAATGCCGCCGTTTGCCCTTGGCGTTCGGCGACCTCCCAGTGTTCCACCCGGATGGAGCGCTGACTGTGAGGGTCTGGCCATCTGGCAATGTCCCCCGCCGCAAAAATGCCAGGCACACTGGTTTCAAGATATTCATTCACCAGCACCCCATTTTCGACCCAGCAACCCGCCTGTTCAGCCAATTGAGTGTTAGGGTGAATTCCCGTGCCCACTATCACAAAGTCACAGTCCACACTGTGCCCGTCATCCAGCAGAACACTGCGCTGACGGATTTCTTTGATCGTGTGCCCCAGATGGAAGATCACCCCGTGTTCTTCATGCAGTTTGTGCAGCACACTTCCAACATGGACGCCGACAACTTTCAACAAGGGCATCTCTTCCGGTGCCACCACATGCACTTCCAGATTGCGCTGGCGAAGGGCTGCCGCCACCTCAAGGCCGATAAATCCGGCCCCCACAATCACCACTTTTTGCGCCCAGGATGTGCGACCGATAATGCGCTGGCAGTCCTGCAGGGTGCGCAGATAAAACACGTGATCCTGCTTGATGCCCGGAATCGGCGGGTGGATCGGTTCCCCACCTGTCGCCAGCAACAGTCGGTCATAGCGCAAAGTTTTTCCATTCGACAGGAACACACTGCGCCTGTGAGCATCGACCTTTTCCGCCTTCGTTGAAAGTTCAAAGTGAATTTTGTGAGTCTGATAGAATTCCTCGGTCTCCAAAGGCACCCAGTCTTCCGGGATATTCCCCGCCAGATAGTCCTTCGACAGATTCGGACGGTCATAAGGCAACGACTTGTCTTCGCTGACAATAGTGATGGAACCGATAAAACCCTGTTTGCGCAGCATGATTGCCGCGGCGGTCCCCGCAGCTCCGGAACCCACGATGACGTACCTCTGCGATTCACTCCACTCCCGCGGCCGCACCGTGCTTTCTTTTTTGCTGGTGACAAAGACCTTGCTTCCGCGCACTTCCACATTGTAGGCCGAAACAGGATTCAAAGCCGGAGCCTTCAATGCCTCCCCCGTGCGCAGATCAAAACAGGCATGGTGCCATGGACAGTGCACAGTTTCTCCGACCACCAGTCCATCAGCCAGAGGACCGCCATAGTGTGAACAGGTCGCACCGATGGCAAAGTACTCTTCATCATGGCGAACCAGAATCACCGGCTCTTCCCCGACATAGCCCAGCAGACTTTTATCTTCACGCAGCTCGCTGAGATCCACTCCCTTGGATAAATTCGGTCCTTTCAATTCAGCACTGGTTCCCATCAGACACTCCTTTGAATGGGCATATCATAGTAATTTTCCGCTTCAGGCTGGAGCAGGACCTCGACGAAAATGCTAAAAAGCAACACAGTTGCAATGTAAATAGAATTAAATGTATTTCTCAGTGTCTCAAGGTGAAACAGCCCCCGCAAAAATCACCCCAACCATCTTCAAACAAAGCCCAATAAGTCCGATAATAAAGTGTTGTATCCGTGGCCAGGAGGCTGACTTGAAACAGTGGGTGAAAAAACTAGTTGATCAGTTTGACATGGACTGGGGCTCGAACAGTGGCACTGAAAAAGCCAAGGATGTTCCTGCCATGAGCGAAGAGCGTGCGACACTGCTCTTTATCCTCGACGTCATGAACAAACACCTTTTTGAAATCCAAAACCATTCGGTGCGCAAAGTGCGCAACAAGCTGGATAACTTCTCTAAATCATTAGTGAAGCAGGATCATGCCGACACCGAGCGTGTGCTGTTTGAAATACGTCAGTTTATTTCCAGCTATCGCATTGATGAATACAGCTATGTGCAAAACACCTTTGATGATTTCAAACGCATCATCTGGGAATTCGCCGATCATCTCAGCGAAGAGGTCGACGCCGAGGCTTCCGCCAGCGGCGACATCAACCAGAGCCTGGAACAACTGCGTGAGGCCGTGGAGTCCAACTCTATCGAAGACCTGCGGGCCAAATCCCGCGAGTTCATCAACTTCTATCTGAAGCATCAAAGCACCCACAACGAACGCCGCTCCAAACGTATGGAGGCGATCAAAAAGAATCTGACCACGGTCAAAAAACAGCTTATGGAGGCCAACACCACCATGAGAAAAGACCATCTGACCGGGGCTCACAACCGCAGAAGCTATGACGAGCAAATCCGCCGTTACCTGCAGTTGCATGAAATCGACAAAGATCCGATGACCTTGATTATCATGGACATCGACTTCTTCAAGAAGATCAATGACTCTTATGGACATGACATTGGCGACTTTGTCCTGCAGGAATGCGTGCGCCTGATCCAGGAAAGCTTCTCTCGCGAAGAGGATTTCATTGCCCGCCTGGGCGGTGAAGAGTTCGCGGTGATCTTGCCAGGCTGTGATGCCCAGGCAGCTGTGCGCATGGCCGAAGAAGCCATGAACCGCATCCGCAAAGAAGTCTTTGTTCACGAAAAGTTTGAAATCCGCTTCACCGTGTCCCTGGGTATCGCCGAAGTGATGCCGGGCGAAAAAGCGGACGCCTTATATAAGCGCGCTGATGAAGCGCTGTACGAATCCAAGCAGACGGGACGCAACAAATACACTGTGTCCAAGGGTTCCCAGATCAAACGTGTGGCCTGAGGCACTGTCCAACTTTTAGACAGTTGTCTATAGAACTATGGTGACTACAAAAGCCTGAACAATCGTTCGGGCTTTTTTTATGTTCAGAGATTTCTGAACACCCGCAGTGAATTTCCGGTTCAGATACATTCAACCCACTCCCCGTGTTGGCTTCATGCTTGCTTTAGCACTTCAGCATGAAAGCAATTCTGTTTTTAATCACTACAGTTCTGGGGGCCTCGATGAATTCATACTCTCAAGAGAATTCAGAAAAGGATATTGTGGTCGCGATCATCGACACCGGCGTGGATGTGAACCATCCACTGCTTCGCGACAACCTGTGGGTGAACCCCCGCGAAAAAGACAATATGAAAGATGATGATGGCAATGGATATGCCGATGACCTCCATGGATGGAACTTTGTTTCCAACAACAATGACCTGACCGACAACCACGGTCACGGGACCCACGTGGCGGGCATCATCCAGCAGCGCACCCGTTCGTCGCGCGTGAAGTTCATGATTTTGAAGTACTATGATCCGTCGATTCCGGCAAACGACAACCTTATGAATACTGTGAAGGCCATTCGTTATGCCACAAAGATGAAAGCGGATATTATCAACTATTCCGGCGGTGGCGACGAAAGAAGCCCCATGGAAGAGGCAGCCATTCGCGACGCCCAGGAACAGGGCATTCTATTTGTCGCTGCCGCCGGCAACGAAGGGCGCAACACCGACCTGGTGGGCTATTACCCCGCGGGATACAAACTGAACAACATCATTTCCGTGGCCGCCATGGATTCACAAAGGCGCCTGTTGGCCTCGAGCAACTTCGGCACGGGCTCGGTGGACATCGCTGCTCCGGGAAAGAATGTGTTTTCCGCCCTTCCCGGTGGAAAGTACGGATACATGAGCGGCACCTCCCAGGCCACCGCCTGGGTCAGTGGCCTGGCCGCCTCTTTGATGCTGAACCGCCCTTGGGAAACCCTGGCACCGCAGGAAATTAAAAATGCCCTGGTGAAAAGTGGCATCAAGGACCGCCAGCTTTCAAAGAAAATCCGTTCCCAGACTCGCATTTCAAACCTTCAGGCGGGACTGAATCTGGAATAGTTGCTCGCAGTCACCAAATGACGCTACACTGGGCGTATGTTGAAACCTGCATTGATTCTGCTGCTGCCCCTGATGATCACCGCCTGCTCTGAACGTCTTCAAGCCCGCGAGGTCGCGACCATCAAAGCCTCTTGTGAACATGATGAAAAGACCTTCCGCTGTGTGGAGGTGCTGAAGAATTATGACGGTGACACCTTGACTGTGAATATTCCCAACGTCCCGGCGCTTATCGGTAAAAAAATCAGCGTGCGTGTGTCCGGCATCGACACTCCTGAAGTGAAAACGAAAAACAAATGTGAAAAGGAAGCCGGGCGCATTGCCCGCAACCTTGTGGCCAGCACCCTGAAAAGCGCCAAGAACGTCGAACTGCACAATGTTCAGCGCGACAAATACTTCCGCATTCTGGCGGACGTCATGGTTGACGGCAGATCTTTGGCGGACATCCTGCTAAAGAACAACCTGGCCTATGCCTATGATGGCGGCACCAAAAGCCATCCGGACTGGTGCAAGTCTTTGCGCCAGCCCGCCAGCCGCTAGTACCTGCATGATTGCACAGCCAGGCTCGCCAATATTGCGGGTCTGCGTCCCTTTGGCCAGAATAACTCCATGGCACATGAATTTCAAAAACAGCGAATTTCGGACTGGCATCGTTCCACATTAGGAAGTCATATCACTGACAGCACCCGTGATATCGACACGCGGGACTTTACGCCTTCCGCTAAAACATCGGACCTGCGGTTTCGCGTGGACGGTCTTAAAGTGCTGCTGAATGAGCTGGCTGACAAAGGGATTCAAATTGAAGAACAGGTGGTTGAAAACGATTTTGGATCGTTTGCGTGGATTCATGACCCGCAAGGACTGCGCATTGAATTGTGGGAACCCGCCCCCTGGAAAAACAATCTGATCAACATGCCAGAGCCGGACTGAATCACTTCAGATATCGGTCGAAGATCTTTTTTGTCACGCCCTCTTTTTTCAACTGCAAAAGGGTGGTGTTAAAACGCTCTGCCAGTTGCGCGCGATCTTTGCCCGCGGCTTTGGAAAACACAACGTAAGACGGATTTTCTGAAACCACAAACACCTGCTCAAATTCGTCCTTATATCCCAAGCGCTTGGCCAAGAACCAAAAAGCTTCTTCCGAGGCCACAACCACATCGACCCGCTTGATATTGTCAGCTTTGAGCTTTTTGACCAGCATTTCCTGTGTCGTGCTGTGATCCAGGCGCAGCTGTTTTTTGAACTCATCAAAGGAGGGCCCATAGGAATAACGATCATTCACCCCCACCGTCAGACCTTTGAAGTCCTCCAATCCTTTGACCCTGACTTTCCTTTTTTTCAGGGCAAAAGCCAGATTGCGTGTCTGACTGACGGGTTCATTTGGGAAGTGGAACACCTTCCTGCGCTCTTCTGTTTCAAATGGCGGAAACAGGGCATCGACCTTGCCGGTTTCAGCCATCATCACGGCCCGCGGCCATGGATAGGTTTCAAAGACCGGCTCGACCTTCATGCGTTTGCAGACTTCACGGATGATTTCAATATAGGTGCCTTTCAGCTCGGCCCCTTCCCGGTAAATTTTCGGAGGAATGTCATCATAAGAGGCGAAGACGATCTTTTCGCCACGCGCCCCCACTGCCAAAGTAAAAACACACAAAAAAAGAAAAAGACGGTACATACTCACTGCCCATACGTTCAAAATTGAGTTCGGAACAGCATGATATTGACCGTGAAAATATTCAACCTATTTTGGCTCCCATACCAGTAAAAGCAGGGACAAAGCCGCATCTGATTCAGCCCCGAAACCCCTGTCTAAAGAGAAGCGAATCCTGTTGTTTTTACTCGATCCAAGCCCCCGTCCCCGCCCCACCTGCATGGTGAAGCATTTCAGGTGGCAAGGAGCTTGCTTTGTCTTTAAAGATTGAATGCTTTTTAAACAGTGGAGTGTTTTGTGAAGTTGCTGCTGACCCGTCTTATTCTGGCTGTGGGCCTGTTGTGCTCGTTCTTCTTGGAAATGGCCCTGGCCAAACAGGTGGACCTTCGCCCTCTCCAAACCGAAGTTAAAGATCAAAAGAGCCGCGATACTTGTGCCTATTTTGCTGTGTCAGCATTGATTGAATCCACCATCAAATCCTTCAACGGCCAGGATTATGATATTTCGGAAGAGTACGAAATCTTCCGGCACAAGGTGCTTTCTCCGTGGCGCCCCGAAGTGGAGTTCGGCAACACCTATCAGTTGCTTTTGAATTTCTCAAACGGCAGCAGATTCTATCAGGAAAAGGATCTTCCTTATCAGGAAAGCAGCCTGGATTTCACTAAGCCCTTCACCCCGGAACAAACCAGCTTCTTTGATCTGCGCCAACAAAAGGTTTCCAGTGTCGACTATCGCAGCCTGCGCACGAAAATCCTCACACAGATGTGGGTGCGCAAGCCGTGGTCCGAAATTTTCATGCAGGAACTGGATGCCAAGCGTCCCGTGGTTGTGACCTTGAAAGTGTCCCTGTCCCACATCAACGATCAAAAAGGCACCTTCACTTTCAGCCCGCAGATCAACGCCGACTGTGACAGTGGCAAAATCAGCTGTGGTGGCCATGCCGTCCTGATCGTTGGCTATGACGACGAACAAAAAGTGTTTATGTTTAAGAACTCGTGGGGCCCGAAATGGGGCAACCAAGGATATGGCTATGTGACCTTCGATCATGTCGATGGCTTCTCGGATCAGCCTTTAACAGCGTATTTTGACAAACTCACCGGTCCCATGGTGAGAGTCATCGAACCCTAGCTTAAATTGAAGCCATGAGCGCATTTCAGGAAAAGCACTGGTACCACATGTTCAGCAACAAGGCCCGGGTTCTTTACCCGAGCTCGGACCCGGCGCATGACTATCTTCATATCATGCGCGTGGTGAACACCGCCAAGCAGCTGTGCCAGGCGGAAAAGGCCCGCTGGGAAGTCGTCATGCCTGCGGCCTTCTTTCATGACTTTATCAATGTCCCAAAGAATGATCCCCGCCGGCCCTATGCTTCGAAATTGTCAGCTGAAGCGACGATTGAATACCTGAAGTCAGTGAACTATCCGGAAGAATTCTTCGAAGACATCCGCCACGCCATAGAGGCGCACAGCTATAGTGCGGGTATCAAACCTGAAACCCTCGAGGCCCGCATCATCCAGGATGCCGACCGCCTGGACAGCCTGGGCGCCATTGGCATCGCCCGCTGCTTTGCCGTGTCCACACAGATGAGCCGCCCCTTCTATGCCGAGGAAGACCCCTGGGCCGAATCCCGAGAGCTGGATGACAAAAGTTACGGCATTGATCATTTCTTTTCGAAACTGTTCAAACTGGTGGAACACCTGAACACACCGACAGCAAAAAAAGAAGGCGAACATCGTGTCGCCTTCATCAGAACTTATCTGGATCAGATCAAAAGGGAAATCTAACGACCGCTGTCCTCGCCAAACATGGGCGCGGGCACTGACTCCACGATTCCCGCTTCGGTGACAAATTCACGCATCAATTCAGCCAGCGATGCGGTTTTTTCCGGCGGCATATTCTGAAGAGTTTCGATCATGTGTTCTTGAACTGTGCGGGGGATTTCGCTGAGTTTTTCCAGACCGGAGGGAGTGAGCGATACAACCACTTTGCGGGAGTCTTCTTTCGAGATCATGCGGGATACAAGACCTTGCTCTTCGAGCTTTTTGACCACCACAGAAACGGAGCTTTGGTGGGTGGTGGTCCGCAAAGCCAGGTCATTGATCGAAAGCCCTGGCTCTTCTTTGAGTTTCTTCATCACAAAAATCTGTGCGGCACTCAAACCTAGATCTTTCTCAAACTGACTGGAAGAAACACGAAGGGCTTTGAAGATATGGCGGATATAGTCCATGACTTCACCCACCTCGGACCTGTACTCGGAATAAGTATTACTCATGAAAACAATTAAGAACTATTCGCTGAGATCGTGCAAACGATTTTTATATGCATTGCCATACATGACATTTTGCAAAGCCAAACAGAACCTACAGTGATGAGATCTCGAGAAACTCCGGCAAGCCTAGAGCTGAGGCTCCATTTGCGTTCGCAAAGTCAATTCTGTATGAGCGAAGAGCGATGCGATTGTCTGCAAGCTCCACAGTTGATCCATAAAGTTTATCGCCCACTATCGGAAAACCATGACGACTTAAATCAAAACGCAATTGGTGCGAACGTCCAGTGACAGGATTCAGATCCCAGACCTGATAATCGCCCTGCATGCCCCGGAAAACCGCGACAGTCAGGCATTCCTTGCCCTGAGGGCTTTCATACGCCCGGCGCTTTCCGCGCAACAGCCGACAGCGCCACTCGAAGGTGTTCCCCACTTCAGGTGTGAGTTTCAGTTTTTCATTGGGCACGTTGGCCGGGATGTGCGCATAGCTCTGCCCGGTGGTCAAAGCGCGATAAGTCTTTTTGACGGTCTTGTGTTCAAACCAGGCATTGGCTTTACGATGGGCTTCTGCGGTTTTGGCATAGACAACCAGCCCTGACACCTCGAAATCCAGACGGTTCACGGGGAAGATTTGAAAACCTTTTTCCTTCTGCAGGGCTGTGCCCAGACACAGACGGGCGTCATCCTCTTCAAAGCGGCTGGGTGTGGAAAGCACACCCGCGGGTTTGTCACAGATGATAAAGTGAGTATTCTCAAATACGATCTGAATCATTTTTTACTAAGGCCTACGAGGAAGATTTCTTTGGAAATCTTGCGGGTGGAATCCGGCTTCACCGCCTCCACTTTGGCGAAGGTCTTTTTCATCTCATCACGAAGCTTTCCGAAGTCATCACTGTGGAAGAGCTTGCACACGAAATGCCCGTCTTTTTTCAGGAAACGACGAGCGACATCCAGAGCCAGTTCACAAAGTTCCATGGATCTGGCCTGATCGGTCATGCGAATGCCGGTGGTCTTTGGTGCCATGTCTGACATCACGATGTCAAACGGAGGTACGAAGCCATGTTCTTTGAAGATGTCTTCCAGATTCAAATCACGAAGATCGGCCTGAATGAAAACCGCGTTCTTCAACTTCACGGTGACCGGGCTCAGATCCACGCCCAGGACACGGCCCTTTTCACCAGCCATCTTGGAAGCATACTGCGACCAGGATCCCGGAGAAGCCCCCAGATCAAGCACCACCTGGCCGGGCTTGAACATTTTAAATTTCTGGTCGATCTCTTCAAGTTTGAAGACGGAACGAGCCGCAAAGTTTTCCTGCTTTGCTTTTCTGAAGTAGTGATCACGGGGATTGTAAGTCATATCGGAGGGTTATCCAGCGAACCCCCGTCAAAGTCCACCCCTTTTTGGGGCCTCGGTAAAAAGGATTAGGCTTCGCGAGG
Source organism: Bdellovibrio bacteriovorus HD100 (assembly GCF_000196175.1). NCBI lineage: Bacteria > Pseudomonadati > Bdellovibrionota > Bdellovibrionia > Bdellovibrionales > Pseudobdellovibrionaceae > Bdellovibrio > Bdellovibrio bacteriovorus. The sequence continues at coordinate 1,344,353 of NC_005363.1, read as the reverse complement.
CTCTTTCACCATCGCCAGCAGAATACCGCCAGAAACGAATAGGATCAACAATCCCACCATGCCCCACCGTGAACTTCCGCTAAGCATCGCCCCCGCAGCCACCAGCAGTGGACCCAGGATCGAGGCAAAACGGCCCACAAGGTTAAACAAACCAAAATACTCTCCACTGGCCTCTTTGGGGATCATACGGCCAAACATGGAACGGCTGAGCGATTGCACCCCACCCTGCACCAGTCCTATCACCGTCGCCAGCAAATAGAAATGCGTCGCCGTCTTCATCTGGGTGGCGGCAATCACGGTCACCCCATACACCACGATACAAACCAGAATGGGCATCTTCGCCCCCCAGCGTTTGGTCAAAGTCCCGAAGAAATAAGCACAAGGGAATCCAATAAACTGCGTGATCAAAAGGGCAGCAATCAAATCCTTGGATTCAAAACCGATCGAAATTCCGTAATCCACCGCCATGGTCATCACGGTGTAGACGCCGTCGATGTAAAGCCAGTAAGCCACCATGAACATAAACAGGTTGCGTTCCTTCATCAGGGCTTTCAGAGTGCCTTTCAGTGTGCGCAGGCTTTCCAGCGTCAAGGTTCCAAGGCCTTTCACGGATCTTTCCGCTTCCGGTTCAGGCACGTTCTTCATCAGCGGAAGGGAAAACGCCAGCCACCACACCGAAACAATCATGAACGAAAGTTTGGTGGCCACAGTCGCATCCGGGATCCCAAAACTAAGAGGATAAAGCGCCATCAGCACATTCAGCAGCAACAGCACCCCGCCGCCCAGATACCCCAGCGAGTATCCCAGCGACGAAGCAAAGTCCATGTACTTGTGTTCCGCCACGTAAGGAAGAAGCGAATCATAAAAAACACTGGCCGCATTAAACGCCGCCAGTGTGATACCATAAGCCCACAGAGCACTGACCCAGTCCCCTTGCGGAATGAACCCCATCCACGCACAGCCCACAACACCAATCAAAGTGAAGAGCATGCAAAAGAGCTTCTTGTAGCCCTTCATGTCCGCGATAACGCCCAAAGTGGGGCTCATCAAGGCAATAGCCAGACTTGAAACGGAAATAGTGACGCCCAGGCGGGCCGTGGTCACGACAGCGTCAGTGCCGACGCTCCAATATTGCTTCAGAAAGACCGGGAAAAATGCAGCCATGACCGTCGTGGCATAACCACTGTTGGCCCAGTCATAAAAAGCCCAGCTAAGGATTTTCTTTTTCTGATTTGGATTCATGCTTCCCCCGCGCTTCAAAGAAAACACGGAACGCGGAAGAACGGAAGAAGAAAATCAGCGCCAGCAAAGTCATAACAAACATCAGACTGGAAAGCGCATTGAGTTTGGGGCTGACCCCCAGCTTCATCGCCGTGTAAAGTTTGACTGGCAGCGTGTCCTGCCCCACGCCATTCACAAAGTACGTGATCAGGAAATCATCAAAGGAAAGCAGAAAACTTAACGCCCCACCACCGACGATCGAAGGCCCCAGCAATGGCAGCACCACCGAACGATAGGTCTGCCACTCTGAAGCCCCCAGATCCCGGGCGGCATCCTCAAAACTGCGATCCAGCGTCGCCAGCCGGGCCCCGACCGTGATCATCACATAGGAGATGCTGAAGCTGACGTGGGAAATCACCACAGTCATCAGACCCAGCTCAAACTGTAAAATGAAAAACAACGACAACAGCGACAAGGCAAAAACAATCTCAGGGAAAACCAGCGAAACCACGGACAACCCCTCGACCGCCCAACGCCAGCCGCCGGCCGAACGGTGCAACCCCACAGCTGCACTGGTGCCAATCACGGTTGAAAGCAGACTTGCCGCTACACCCACCAGCAGACTGTTTTTCAAGGCGTCCATCAGGGCCTGATCATTCACGACTTCGGAGAACCAGCGCAGTGTCCAGCTCCAGGAATCCGGTTTCTTTTCAATCAAAGCGCCCAGAATCATCACCAGAATCGGAGTGTGCAGCAAAAGCAGTGTTATCCACAGAACGACTTTCGCAAACATGGGCGCCTGAGGACGGCTTCGTTCAACCACGGGCACGGCGCGCCTCCCACATTCTGAACACCAGCGCCATCACCAGCAAAAGCAGCATCATCAGCACCGACAATGCCGCCCCAAAGGGCCAGTCGCGGGCTTTCAAAAACTGTTCGGTGATCAGATTTCCATAAAGCATGTTTTTAGCGCCCCCCAGAAGATCCGGTATCACGTATTCACCCAAAGAAGGAATGAACACCAGCAAAGCCCCCGCCCACAGAGCTTTCTTAAGGTTGGGTAAAATCACTGTGAAAAGAATCTTCCAGATCCCGGCGCCCAGATCCTGAGCCGCTTCCACCAAGGAAAAATCAAACTTTTCAAAAGCCCCGTACAACGGCAGCACCATGAATGGCAGATAAGTCGTGACCATTCCGTAAAGCACCAGCCACTTGTTCTGCGTCAGCGCGAAGGAATCAAAGGGAACTCCCAATAATGTCAACCCCGCCTGCAGCGGACCGTCGGCACCAACAAAAAGCCGGATGGCATAGATACGAATCACCAGATTGGTCAAAAACGGCAGCACCACAGCCATCAGATAAAGCTGACGCAAACGCGTGGATGCCGTCGCCATGGCCCAGGACACCAGAACGCCCAGAACCAGACAGACCCCGGTGGTGATCAAAGCCAGCTTGAAACTTTCAGCAAAAATTCCCAGATAGGTCGGCGAAAAAGCCCGTACATAGTTGGCAAGGGTCCACGACCACTCCACACCACCATAGGTTCCCCGCGTGGCAAAACTCACCACAGCGACGATAATAAGTGGCAGCAGGACAAAGACCACAAACCACAATCCCACCGGCAGAAGGAACAGATCTCGTAATTTCACTTTTCACGCTCGCCAAAGACCATGGCGCGACGGACGTAGGCTTCAATGCTCATCCCCAGGCGGATCTGATCCGGTGGGACATTGATTTTACCTTTGATAAGGCTGCCATCTCCCAGACGGATGGTGGCCAGATCCTGACTGACCTCCACCAACTCACCACGCAGCAGACTGGTGGATTCTACAAACTGAGAGGCGAAGATCGTTTCCGGATTCTCATAAATCTCACGCGGAGAGCTGACCTGTTCCAAAACCCCGCGACTCATGATACCGATACGATCTGACAGCGCCAGAGCTTCTTCCTGATCGTGAGTCACACAGATAAATGTCAGACCCAGCTTTTGTTGCAAAGCGCGCAGCTCTTTTTGCATGTGCTCACGCATGCGGTAATCCAGCGCCGACAAAGGCTCATCCAGCAAAAGCACACGGGGTTCATTCACCAAGGCGCGGGCCACAGCCACACGCTGCGACTGACCGCCGGACAAAGTTTCAGGCTTGCGGTCCCGGAACTCGCCCATATCCACCAAGGCCAGGACTTCTGCCACCTTGGCCTCGATCTGGTCTTTCCCCAACCCCTTCAGGCGCAGACCATAGGCGATATTTTCCCCCACCGTCATGTGCGGAAAAAGAGCATAGCGCTGAAAGACCATGTTAAAGGGACGTTTTTGAGCAGGAAGATGATCCACGCGCTGACCATCCAGCAGAATTTGACCGGAAGTGGCACTTTCAAGACCGGCAATGATGCGAAGAAGTGTTGTTTTTCCACAGCCGCTGGGACCCAACAGGGAAAAGAACTCCCCTTCCCCAATGGAAAGGTTGATTCCCTTCAGGGCCGTTTGACTGGAAAAACTCTTGCCGATATTCAGAAGTTCCAACATGCTTCTAACAATAAGAAGGAAATAAAAAAATGTCGAGAATATTGATGGTCGGCCTGGCTCTTTGTGGGCTGCTGGCGGGATGTACAAAGAAGTCTGCTGAAGTTTCTGAAGCCAAAGAAGTCAACCTGTCCATCTGGGGCAATTATATCTCTCCGGAACTGCAGGCTCAGTTCGAGAAAGAAACCGGCATCAAGATCAATATTTCCAACTATTCCTCGAATGAAGAATTGCTGGCCAAGGTGCAAATGGGCTCTTCGGGCATCGACGTGGCCGTGCCTTCGGACTATATGGTCGAAGTCATGTCCAAGATGAATCTGCTGGAAGCACTGAACCCAGATCAGATTTCAAACAAAACTCTGATTGATCCTCAGTTCCTGAAACAGAACTACGATCCAGAGAACAAGTTCTCTTTGCCTTACATTTGGACAACCGCAGGCATCGCCGTCAATCGCGACCTTTACAAAGGCCCGATCAAAAGCTGGAAAGACCTTCTGGAAAATCCGCAACTGAAAGGCAAATTCGCCCTTTTGGATGACGTGCGCGAAACCCTGGGTGCCGCACTGAAAATGAACGGCTTCAGCGTGAACAGCACCAACCCGGAAGAAATCAACAAGGCCAAGGCCACGTTGCTGAAAGCAAAAAAGAACGTAAAGATGTTTGCGTCCGACACCATCGACATCCTGAACAACAAAGAAGTCGCCGCGGCCCAGACCTATTCCTCTGACGCCCTTCAAGCAGCAGACAAGTCCCCTGGCAAAATCGAATACATCATCCCGGAAGAGGGCGGAACATTCGCCATCGACAACCTGGTCATCATCAAAGGCGCCAAACACCCCGAAGCCGCCCACAAGCTGATCAACTTCCTGCTAAGCGAACAGGCAGAGATCAACCGCGTAAAAACAATCTTGGGAGGCCCGGTCCTGAAAAACACCAAAGCCGCCCTGCCAAAAGAACTGCAAAACAACCGCGCCCTGTTCCCGGATGAAGCCACTCTAAAGAAGCTGGAACGAATCCAAGACCAAGGCGAAAAAAACAAACTCTTCGAAGACTCTTGGACAGAAATTAAAACTCACTGATTGTGGGTTTGTTCGTTGCCGGGTGGCGCGGGGTTTGGCTGGGGTCTTGAGGGATCCCGCCTCCGCGGTACACCATCCAGGCGCCGGCAAAGACCGCTGCGTCGGGCTCCCTCAAGTCCCCATCCAAATTGTTCCAGTCGGAAATAGCTAATAACTATCAATGTGTTCTTAACTGCGCAGGTGCACGACGATGCCCTTTGGAACCGATGTCTTTGTGATGGGATTTTCGGAAGTTGTTTCTGAATTGATTGGGACAACGCAAGTTTGCTGGTGAGCTTGGACAGTGCCAGCGCGAAGGGGGCTTTGTCGGCGCCTGGATGGCGCGCATTCGGCCCGGCGGGCCGAACGACAACTGAGCCCGGACGGCGTCCCCCGTAGCGCTGGGACTGGCCAAGTTCGCCAGCAAATCCCCGCGCCAAAACGGACCAAGCAATTCAGAAGCTACTTCCGAACAGCTTCCTCCGCGATGACTTCGACCTGTTCGATGGCTGCTTCATGGTGAGCCCGCGAATCTTCGCTTCGAAGTTCGGAGTACAAACAGGTGACTCCTATGACGGTCAGAATCAACCCCGTGCCTATGTATAAGGTCACGCTTCTTCTGCTTTGGTTAAAGAGGAAGTAGCAGAGTCCGATCAGGATTAAGATCGGCCCAAGAACTGCTGTTGAGGCAAGCACCTGCCTGAGCGCAAATGCGCCAAGCTCCGTATTCATAACCACCACCTACGTTCAATTATTTTGGTTATTTCGTATAACTTTTCGGCAGGACATTGATAGAGCTAAAGCGGTTTAGAGTAAATTCCCCACCTGGGGGATCAATCGTAATTTTCACGACTCAAAGTGAAATTTCTGGCAGCCAGACATCCGGTTTCGAGACAATCGTGAGGTGATTCAAGTCCTTCACCACGCGGATGTTCGCTCCAGCGTCAGTGAACAGCTGCACCTGGCGCTGCGGAATAATAAGTTCATCCAGCTCGGCCACCACAACCTGCACCGGCGGCTGCAACTTCTGAAGGTCCGCCAGGATGTTTTTCGACGGAGTCACGGCGGCCAGATAAGCCGCACTGTAAGTCAGCTTTTCCTGGCCAGAGACAAATTCAACAGGCATGTTAACTTTAAAACCACCGTTGCCATCAGGTGAAATCCACCCGCCAAAGTCCTCACGGAAAACATTCAGGCTGGGAGGCAGGTACGGCGAGATCGCCAGGAATCTGGCAAATTGCCTGCGAATATCAGACACTGCCACACGCAACACAAAACCGCCACCCAACGAGTGCCCGGCCAGCATCACGCGGGAAACCGCGCGGGTCATTTTGATGTGGATGATAAGCTCTTCAAGATCGATTTCGAATTGATGCTGTGACTGCGGATCGGCCGCATTCAGGCTGGCACCGTGACCGCGCAGATCCGGGGTCACCACGGTGCCCAGTCCGGCCTGGGCCATGGCGGTGGCCAGCACACACATGTACCGGCTGTCACTGCCCACCCCGTGATACAGGACAATCAGGTTGTCTGACCATGCGGGGTACAGGCGATAAGACAGGACATCCCCCTGGCGCGTGCGAAAAGTTTCAAGCGGGGAAAGTTTTCCCAGCGGGATTTTGAAACTTTTCAGATCCAGGGTTTGTCCAGGCATTAAGCCATCTGCTCTTGTTGTTTTTTAAGCTGATAGTATTCGTAGTCGCCGTCGTAGATGCGAATCTGGTTCTTATCGACTTCAAATACTCTTGTGGTCACTTCGCGCAGGAAGTGACGATCGTGCGATACGATCATCACAGTGCCCGGGAAGTTCTTGATCGCATCCAGCAGCAATTCGCGGGACTTGATGTCCAAGTGATTCGTCGGTTCATCCAGAATCAGCAAATTCACCGGCTGCGCCAGAATGCAGGCCAGAACCACGCGGGACTTTTCACCACCCGACAGGATCGAGATCTTTTTCTCGGCCTCTTCGCCCGAGAATTTGAAAGCACCCAACAGGCTTCGCACCGTGCCCATGCCAGCATTCGGAATACGAGAGTGAACTTCGTCCACGATCGTCATTTTCGGATCCAGAACGTCCAAAGAGTTCTGAGAGAAATAACCCAGATTAATGGAAGCACCCAAAGTCATTTTGCCTTCGGTGGCATCGGCGTGACCCGCGATGATTTTCAACAGCGTGGATTTACCCGCGCCGTTCACACCCACAACCGCAATACGGTCCAGGCGTTTCACCAATGCATTTGCTCCAGAGAAAACCAGTTTTTCTTTGCCGTCATCACGTTTCCAGATTTTGGAAAGGCCTTCTAGTTTCACAACCTCGTCCCCGCCACGCGGAGGCACCGGCCATTCAAACTTGATTTCAGCTTCCTCATCCGGAATTTCAATACGGTCGATTTTTTCAAGTTTCTTCACACGGGACTGAACTTGCGCTGCGTGGGAGGCACGGGCCGCAAAGCGGGCAATAAACTCCTCTTCCTTGGCCAGCATGTCTTCCTGGCGTTTGGCTGCGGCGATCAGCTGTTCTTTGCGGATGTCGCGCTCTTTTTCGTAGAAGTCATAGTTGCCACCATAGACCGTGATGGTTTTATTGGCGATCTCGACGATCTTGCCAACCAGGCGGTTCATGAAGTCACGATCGTGACTTGTCATCAGGATGGCGCCTTTGAAATTCACCAGCCACTCTTCAAGCCAGACGATGGATTCCACGTCCAAGTGATTCGTCGGCTCATCCATCAGCAGAACTTCTGGATTCAAAGCCAGGATTTTTGCCAGAGCAATACGCATTTTCCAACCGCCCGAGAAGCTTTCGCTGGGACGGTGATAATCATCCGGGCCGATACCAAGACCGGTCAGGATTTCCGCGGCGCGGGATTCCAGGTCATAACCACCCAGGCGCTCAAATTCACCCTGCAGTTCACCGTAGACCTCCAGGATCTTCATCATCTCATCCGGATCCAGATCCGGATCCGCCAGCTTGGCTTCACATTCCTGCATGCGCACTTGCATATCGCCGATGTTACCCACAGCGGACTTCACTTCCTCAAGAGCGGACTTGCCTTTCATCTCTTCGATGTTCTGGGAGAAATAGCCGATCACAGTGCGATCTGATTTGGAAATAGTGCCGCCGTCGATGCCCTCTTCGCCCATGATGATGCGGAAGATGGTGGTTTTACCGGCGCCGTTGGGGCCGACCAGACCGATTTTCTCTCCGGCATTGATCTGGAAAGATCCGTTGCGATAGAGGACTTTGTTACCCTGCTGCTTGGTGATGTTCGATAAATGAATCATAGGTCCTTCGTATAACTTTTTTTAACTGTGAAGGCTTCAAAAAATTTCGGGAAAATCTGCCTTCTTTTTTAGCACCTCTCAGAGTCTACACAAAAAATCCCAAATTCGCGATTTTTCTGGTCCAAATCCCCAAGAGATATCAAGGACTTCGCCAAATACAGACCCGCCTCACATGGTCCCGACGTTGCTCTGGTAGCTCTGCGGGGGTTACACATGATCGCAACAAAGAACCACACTGCAGTTAAAAACTATACAATCGCCGCCGCCTTGATTTCACTCGTTGTTCTGTTCACAGGTTGTGCAAATTCCAGTCAATTTCCAGTCACCAGTCTGGAAGATTCCAACCAAAGTGCAGGGGTCACCGACCCTGGCAGCACCGATCCCGGGGATGATACCGACACCGGCGTGACACCCACTCCAACGCCGGCTCCAGAGCCTGAACCAGAGCCCGGCTATAAGATGCAGGCCCTGGCCTGGGAAAGCACCAAGTATCCAGAGCGAACCGAGTGGTCCAAATACCTGCAGGAGCTGATTCTGAACGAATGGAGCAGCCTGCTGCCCGGCGCAGATGACATCACCACCTTCTGCCCGAAATACAACACCCTGGACAACAACCAGCGGGCCAACGCCTGGGCCCAGCTCTTTGTCGCCATCGCCAAATATGAGAGCGCCTACAGTCCCGTTTCGCGAATGCACGAAACCACGATGGGCACAGACCCCGTGACCGGAGGCAAGGTTTACTCTGAAGGGCTTTTGCAGCTTTCCTATCAGGACGTGCAATGGGCCCGCTATTGCAAATTCGACTGGCAAAAGGACAAGAATCTGGCGCCCACCGATCCAAAGAAAACCATTTTGGATCCCTACATCAATCTGCACTGCGGAGTCGGCATCATGGCCGGCCAAATCAAAAGTAAAGGTCGCATTGTCGTAAGTTCAGGGGTGTATTGGGCGGTGATCAAATCCGGCGGAAAGTACCAACAAATCAATAACATCGCTGCTATCGTCAAGACTCTTCCCTTGTGCAAATAGTTCATTATTCTGGGAAATATTAAAAATATATAAAGCTTTTCGCGCCAAGATCGACTATCTTGGCGCATCTTTTTGAAGTGGGCTTGGATCTGCCGCAAGCAGTGCGGTATCAATGCACATATGGTGTTTTTTATTTGAGACCACTTCCAATACCTGAAAGGTCTCTAATGACTCCACTGACAACCGTAGATAATTTTGAAAGCTTTGGACTGAGTGCACCCGTGATGGCTGCGATGGCAGACATGGGTTTCACCACTCCAACCCCCATCCAGCGTCAGGCTTTGCCGATTCTGCTGGCCGGTGCCAATGACTTTATCGGTCTGGCATCCACAGGCACCGGTAAAACCGCGGCCTTCGGTATCCCGCTGATTGAAAACATCGACAGCACTGTGAAAGACACTCAAGCTCTTGTTTTGAGCCCGACACGTGAGCTGGCTCTGCAAGTGGCAGAACAGCTGACTTTGCTGGGTAAGAAAAAAGGCGTTCGCGTAGTAACAATCTACGGTGGCGCTTCTTACCGCACCCAGATCGACGGCATCAAACGTGGCGCTCACATCGTCGTGGCGACTCCGGGCCGTCTGGTGGACTTCCTTGAACAGAAAATGATCAAACTTCAGAGCGTGAAAACTGTGGTTCTGGATGAAGCGGACGAAATGCTTTCCATGGGCTTCAAAGAAGCTCTGGAAACAATCCTTTCCGCGACTCAGCCGGATGATTCCGACTCTGTTCGTGCGGCTTGCCGTACTTGGTTGTTCTCTGCAACCATGTCTTCTGAAGTTCGTCGTTTGACTTCCACTTATCTTGAAAATCCTGAAACTGTCTCTGTGAACAAAGTGGGCGGCACTGCTGACACTATCGAGCAGGTTTACTACACAGTTAAAAATTCCTATAAAACTGAAGTGATCGGCCGCCTGCTGCAAACTCTTCCGGAATTCTATGGCATCATCTTCTGCCAGACGAAAATGGAAGTGGCAGAACTTGCGGACGTTCTGACTCAACGTGGATTCCCGGCAGATTCCCTGCACGGCGACAAATCCCAGCAGGAACGTGAAGCGACTTTGAAGAAATTCAAACAGCGTCAGGTAAAGGTGATCGTGGCAACAGACGTTGCGGCCCGTGGTCTGGATATCAAAGACCTGACCCACGTTGTGAATCACTCATTGCCTTGGGACTCTGAGTCCTATGTTCACCGTATCGGTCGTACCGGCCGTAATGGTCAAAAAGGGACTGCGATCACTCTGGTGAACCCGGAGCAACTGACTCTTCTTCGCCGTGTGATGCAAAACACGAAAGCTGTTTTGACCAAAGGTGTGATCCCTTCTGCTGACGAAGTGGCTGGCCTGAAAATCAAAGACGTAATGGACAAAGTCACTTCCATGGATCCAGAAGCAGTTCAACTGCAGCTGGCTTCCGACCTGATTCAGGATCTGATCCAGGCTGAAGACATCAACTTCAAAGAACTTTCCAAAGAAGAACTGCTGGCGCGCTTTATCGCCGCTTACTTCCCGAACGTGTTCGTGAAGAAAGATCTGATGCTTGACTACATGGGTGACCGTGTTCCGCGTGAGCTTCTGCCACGCGATCCAAACGACAACCGCTTCACCCGTGGTGGCCGTGGCAACGACCGTCGCGATGACCGTGATGATTACCGTGCCCGCCGTCCATTCGGTGGTGGCCGTGGCGCCAGCGCCCCTGCCCGTGGCTTCCGCTCTGAAGGCGCCCGTGCTGAATTCAGCGGTGGCGAACAGCGCGCAGAAAGAACCGAAAGACCGGCTTTCCGTGACCGCCCAGAAAGAACTGAGCGCCCTGAAAGAGCCGAGCGTCCTGAGCGCAGCGAACGTGCTGAACGTGCCGAGCGTTCCGAACGTTCTTACCGCGCTTCCGCCAGCAGCGACCGTCCGGCCCGCGCGGAGCGCAGCGAGCGCTCTGAGCGCCCTCAGCGCGCAGAGACCGACCGTCCAGAGCGTCGTGGTGACCACCCGGGCATCAAACGCTTCCGTGGTCCGAAGCGCCAGTTCCGCGAGCAGTAATATTCCTGTCTCAATCTGAGACAGCGCAGTTTTGTCACGACGGTGTGATATTTCTGATCAAGAGCAGACTCTTAGAGTCTGCTCTTTTCGTTTTAAGACTCCGGCATCATGCTTGCTTTGCAATGTTGCGGAGACATTATGAGACAATTCTTAACGGCACTAATCATATTTGCGCTGGGACTGCCGGCCATTGCAGAGACACGCAAGACTTTGCGCTCTGACGGCGTTCGCGGCGTCTGCCTGGGGTGTGAGGATCGCGGAGACCGCTCCGTGGATCAAATCCGCGCCCTGCGCACCACGGTGGGCGGAGACCAGTCTTATAAAGACATCTATCGATACAATTACAACAAACAGAAGGACCGCAAGGTCGCCGAAGTCTGCAGCAACTTTGCAACAGATTCCGGCTATGGTCCGTTGGGTCGTCATGTGATGAACATCCTCAACGAACGCGAATATCCGAACTTATTTGACGGGACCCCGGATCTGGTCAGTCTTTGCCCGGCATTCCCGCAACTGGGCCCCGAAGAAAAGAAAGTGGTCTTTGTCGCCATCATGAATGTCATGGCCCTGGGAGAAAGCACCTGCGGCGCGGGTCCACATACGGCCCGAGGTCCCAACGGCACCGCCGTAGGCCTGTTGCAGCTTCATCGCGGCAAGGAAGGCTCTTACGAAAGCGACCACCGCCATGGGCACGGGCCCGAGATCGGCTGTAAAAACGGCGATGGCGAGAAACCGGAAAGCTCGTTGAAATGCGGTTTGCATCTGCTGGATATGCAGTTTGCCGGCAAAGGTGAATTGTTCAGTCGGTCTTCCCACTGGGAAGTTCTGCGCCCTCAGGGGCGCAAGCAGAAATTCAAATGGACCAAAAAAATCGTCAGTGGCCTGTCAGTCTGCAAGTAAGATCAGGCGCGGAAAGCCGGGGAACCAAAAATCAATCTTTGGTTCCACCGTGAATCATATCAGACACAAGCCCCTTGTCCTGGCGATTCTCAGCAATGACCACCCCAAGAATATGCCCGGATACAAAAGCCACAAAGAACCACATCATCAGTTCGTGAATTTCTTTAACCGGCTCAATGGTTTCTTTTGCAAGTCCCAGATCATTTTTGAAATACATGACAAGACCCGAAACCACCATGAACACAGTGACCAGATAAAACAGCGCATAACCCGTTTTGACCAAGGTATAATGTAGAGCGTGAGTTTTCTGACCGGCCGGAACCTTACTAAGGTTCCAAGCACTTTGCGCGGCATGGGCGGCCGGGCATTTCTTTACGGCAAAAATGCCGACCAACAGCCGCACAATCAACAGCCCCCCCAGAGTGAAACCCAGCACATAGTGCCAGTCCCACATCGGCGTGCGAATTCCGACGGCGATGTCTTTGGCCAGCTCAGGCGTGATGGAGGTTCCAGCCTCGAGCATTTTGCTTTCAATCAGGGCGGCATTGGTGCGCCAGCTTAAAAAAGTTTTTCGCAGGAATGCCGTTCCCAGCAATCCCAGGATCACCAAAGCATTGAACCAGTGCCAAAGACGCAGACTTAATGGCTGATATTTTTTAAAGCTGTAGTTGTTCATGCGCCCACACTAGCACGTCAGCTGGCGCGACTGAAGGACAAAAGTGCTGACTTCAGATCATCAGCAACCTCCAACCCCCGGATGACACCCATACGCACCAGACGCTCTCGCAGGTTTTCGCGCAAAGAACAAAGGCGGATTTCTGCAGGCTTCAGACGAATTTCTCTTTGCACCTGCGCAAGCCACGGAATTGCATCCGCACTGATGGTCTCAACATCCTGAAAATACAGGACCACACAGCTGACCTCGCGCTTGGCCAGCAGTTCCTGACGGCAGGCCTCCAGGGCCGGCAACACAGGCGTGTTGATCTCACCAGAGAAACTCACCACCAGCATTTTATTTTTCTGGTTAAAACTATACTGAAACGACTTCTGATCTTCCAACGTACTACTCCTAGAAATCGGCTTCTTTATTTTTTCCATGGTACCACAAGCACTGCAGCATTAAAGTTTTCCCAGATATCCATATCAACTTGATTCAAGCCCTTGGGTTGCTTTGGGACGCTCACGACTTTTCCCCGAGGGGCAGCGTGGCAAAAGGCCCTGGAAAGCGCCTGAGCCCCCCTATTTTGGAGTCCGAATAACACTCCGTTTGACAAGGAAACGGGGTGGCAATACATCTTTCAGGGTTTATTTCGGAGGGATTCATGAAAGTATTTGCTGCTCTTCTGCTGGCCGCTCTTGTCACGTCATCAGCCGCCTTTGCCGCGCCAAAAACCACGGCTCAAAACAATGCCACCGTTAAAATCAATCCCGACACTCTTCGCCGCCTGTTCCTGGACCGCAACGTTGGAATCGCGATTTCCCTGAACAACGTTCACCAGGCCAAAGAACGCGTCAATGTGGCGCGTGGAAACCTGCTGCCTTCCGTGAATCTGGGCGGCGCCATTTCCAGTGGTCCTTCTTTCGCTTTGAATTCCGTTTCTTTCCTGCTGCCTTTCCTGATGCCTTCCAATTGGATGGACCTGAAAGAAAACACCTACCTGCTTAAAGCGCAGGGCATGTCCCACTATATCGCTCAACTGAACGGCTATTCCTCCGCTTACTCCATCTACATGACGATTCTGGGGGATATCGAACTGCGCGGCATCTTGAGTCTGCAGTACGAAAATCTGAAAGCCATCGAAGAACAACTGCGCCTGCCGGCTCAGCTGGGTATGATCCGTGAAGAAGAATACCTGCAAGCCCAGGCTCAGACCCAGATGGCCTTGGTTCAGCTGTCCCAGGTTGACGAACTGGTTCTTCAGGAAAAAGCTGCGATCCGCGAATTGCTGGGATTGCCCCTGACAACTGAAATTGTTTTCGAGGACGCTGCGGTCGCGGTTTCGCCGGTTGAAAACTGGTCCCCGCAGTCCCTGCTGACCCAGGTCCACGAAAAGTCCCCGGAAAGCCGTCAAATGGCTGCCATGATCACTTCGGCTCAGTACAACAAATGGAGCAAGGCCTTCAGCTTCCTGGGCGGACATTCATTGGGCGCATCCCGCATGAACGGCGCAATGGGAAGTCTTGAACACTCCGGTTCCGTGAACTTTGGGTTTGCTTATTTCCCTAACTTGAAGATCAGCAACCTGAACATCGAACAGCTGAAGTTGCGCAAAAAAGAGCTGCAATTTGAACAGGCCAACCTGATTGAAGTGACCCTGGGTTCATTGATGGAAGCTCAAAAGCAGTACAACGCCGCAGCCCTGGCCCACGCGAATCTTGTCAAAGTCTATGATGCTGAAGTTCTGCGCTATAAGCTGGGCATGACGGACCTGTTGCATGTGCTTGAGGCTTCCAATGGCCTGACAAATTCCGTGACGAACAAAATCAAGGCGCAAACAGCTCTGAATACTTTGCGTATCAGCCTTCACCGCATCATGATTTCAGAACAGTTCGCGAAAGTGGAAGACTGTGAAATCGAGCGACGCGGTTCTGGCGGTATTAAAGGCAAACTGGGTCGCGTCTTCAATCCGGAAAAATACCAGGTCACCCTGGATGAAGTCTGCGGCAACTAACGCAGATATTGGACATCAAAGTGGCCGTTGGTGGTTTCCTCCGGCCACACCAGATACATGCCGCCGTTAAGTTCCGCCACATACAGGCGTGTAAAAACGGCCTCCCCCTCCCAGTAAAAGGAACTTCCAATCCGGAAGTTCTGACTGACGGTCTCTGAAAGCATCTGAAATCCGACAACCCGCAAACGATCCCCGCGATGCAGATCATCTCCGCGCTCTGATTCCCTGATCACTAATTCCTGGCCCACGCGCAGTGAGCATCTATCCAGTGTTTTCACAAGCCCTCCTAAAAAGTTCCTCTGGACTCTTGAAATTCAGTGTAGTCCACCAAAATCCAAGAGTCCCTTCCGATCTCAATCTGACTATTGCACACCGCCGTCCGAGGAACGCTCAGGTCGACCTTTGCCAGGCCCGCCACCACGCCCGAACTTAGAGACTTCAAAGCCCTTTTCTTTCAGACAGGTATCAATTTTTTTTCGGGTTTCTTCATCGGGGGCCTGCGGTCTTTGGCCAGGCTCTGGCTGTTCAATACCAAGTTCATCGTGACAGGCACGGAATGCCTCCCGCAAAGCTTCATGGGATTTTTCCTGAGCAAAGCTTGTATGAGCCGTTGTCAGCCCCGCAAGAATCAGAGTCGCCATCATTTGTTTTTTAAGAGTTTGAATCATAAGGACCTCCTCGTCCTCTTCAAGAATAGAAAAGGACTATGGAGGCAGAATGGAACAGTCCCGGAACAAGACTGCCTAAAAAGCTTTTAGCGGGTTTCGCAAACAATTCCCGGCTCTTGTACCGAGCCGGTCAGATTGTAGTAGTTCCGGGAATCCAGATCGTTTACGAAAAGGTCTCCGGTATAACGGCCCATGAATGCACCGTTCTTCATCACCGGGCTGACCCGGATGTGCACCATGCCCGCCGCGCCCCCGCGCAGATTCACGTCATCCATGGAAGTCGCTGGAACAAACACAACATCAGAACGCGTGTAAGTCTGCCCTGTGATTTTATCATGAAGTTTTAAAACCGCACCAAGGTTGTAACTGCCAATCACAGGCTTAAGAGGATCGATCGTGCGATTGAAGACAATTTCAATCACAGCATCAGCACGCATCGGCTCATACCCTGGCACACAGACAAGCTTGGAAACAGAAGCCCCTGCATTCAGGGACAAGAAAAGGACAAAGGCAGAAATCATCAGTTTTTTCATGAAGGACTTCTACCTGAAGCCCCTCATGATTTGCAAGTGTCACCGTCGTCAGTCTTACTTGGCTTTCAATAAGGTGGAATTTGGCGTGCGACGCCACCAATCAGTGTTTGGCGTGTAAAGCCACTTTGTTGCCTTCGCTGTCTTCGAAGGTTGCGATAAAGCCGTATTGTCCGATGCTTTTCTTTTCGCTCAGGGTTTTGCCGCCTTTGTCTTTTATTTTTTTCAAGCTGTCTTCAATGCTGTTCACAGTGAAATACAAAAGACAGCCATCATGCGACGGCTTGTATTCAGCCCCCTGCACCAGCGCCCCCGTGGCGCCCGGCTCCTTTTCCTTCATGGGAAACATGGCCATTTTTACCGGCCCCATCTCGCTTAAAGTGAAAGAGACATCAAAGGACTGTTCATAGAACTTCATGGCACGGCCCATGTCTTTAACGGGAATTTCAAACCAACCGCAGATATGCATAAGGACTCCTTTGTGTGATGAAGTCCATTGTAAAGGCAGGCTCTTAAAAAAATAATGCCCACGTGTAAAACACATGGGCACAGAGGATCTGGAGAAAAACAAATTGTTCTTGTTTGAATAGAATCAGAGTCACTCAAAAGCACACTCTATTTTTTTCATCTAAGAAACAACTATATTGTTCAAGCTCCTTTTGGTGAGGGATCAAACCAGTTGACCCGTTCACGGTCCTCTTTGGACTCTTTGATGTTTCAGTTATTTCTAACTTTCATTCATCCAGAGTTCATACCCCTATACTACTCTTTCAGCAGCAGATGAAAACCGCAAACCCGCTCCCTTACTGCATCTTAAGCCCCAGCAGGACTTTTCAATCTTACTTTGGTTTGTTCACTGAACAAAGGAATTGAAAAAACCGAATCCATTGCAGATTCCCCCACGCACAAGGTCCTAAAAATTATGTCGCAGTAACAATTTTTCCGACGAACACCTCGTGTCAGCTAGCATCTGTCGAAGAACACACAGCATCTTTCACGGAGGATCGATGAATCTTATCTCTAAAAAATCCCTGGTATTGGCCGCTTTTCTTTCCATGACCGCCTGTGCAGGCCAAGACTACAGCTCCGCCGAAGTCCTTCCGGACGACACTGAGATGGAGCAGACAATTCCTGAAACGAACACCGCAGACAAAACCACAGCCGAAGAAACCGAACCCGCCGCTTTGGAAGACACCACCACCCTGATGGAAAGTGCCGCCGTACTGAAAAACTATGATCACCTGGATCCAAAAAGGATGATCAACTCCAAAGCGTTGGCAGAAGCCGTTCTTTACTTCGACAAAAATCAGTCTCGCATCAAGAACAAAAAATACATGTCCTTGATCGATTTCGGCAAACGTTCCACACAGGCCCGCTTCTTTATCATCAACATGTCCACTGGGGAAGTGACTGCGATTCACACAGCCCACGGCAAAGGCTCTGATGCCAACCACGACGGCTACGCTGAAAAGTTCAGCAACAACTCCGGTTCCAACGCCAGCTCCTTGGGTTACTATCTGGCAGCAGAGACCTATTATGGAAAACACGGTTTGTCTTTGAAACTGGATGGTCTTTCCAGCACAAACTCCAAAGCCCGTGCCCGCGCTGTAGTGATTCATGGAGCCAGCTATGTAAAAGAATCCAGTGTCATTCAAGGGCGCAGCTGGGGTTGCCCGGCAGTGGCAAATCACCTGCGTGACAAAGTCATCGGCATGCTTAAGGGCGGAAGTTTGATTTACGCCTTTGCCAAGTAATTACTTGATCACAGGCTTTGACTCCGGCGGAGTTTTAATTTCTCCACAGGCGATCCGATCTCCGGCATCGCCTGCAGGCTGGGATTTATAATCATCCGCTTTGGCATGAATCACAATCGAGGTCCCCTCATTGGAGATCACCGAATTTTTCCCCGCATGGACGGTCAACATAGGATTAACCACATCCACTGATGCCGTCCCATCTTCTTTCACGACAATATTGCTGAAATCTCCTGCGTGGGGTCCGCCTTTGACCTTGTGGCCATGCTTCTTTTTGTCCGGATTAAAGTGGCCTCCGGCTGACTTGAAATCAGGAGCCGTACAAAGCCCCTTTTCATGAATGTGGAAGGCTTTTTCTCCCGGCGGAAGATTTTGCAGTTCCATCTGAATACGCATCCCGTTGGTCACATCTGTGAGCGTCGCATTTCCCACCTGTTCACCCTTGGCATTGCGAATGATAATGGCTACAGGGTCCTGCTGCGCAGATACAGAGCTTGCACCAAGAAGAGTCAGCACCAGAGCTTTACTAAGGGCTTTGTACATAGAATTCCTCCCGCGAAAATATCAAAATACGTTAAGGCGGTTTTGAGGAATCACCAAAATAGAATACCTTGTAATTTACCAGATTTAACCTAGGCTTAGTTATACACCACCGCGAGGGGATTTTCATGAAATGGATTTTTGCAGTTCTTGTTGCTGCTCTTACCGGATGCACCACCACACCAAAGAAAGAATCTCCGCCTCCGGTGTCCGTGTCAGCTGACGTTGCGACGCCATCCCGAATCGACTACGTCGCTTTGCAAACTTTTTTGGGACTGGATCGTGCCCCGGAAGAGCTGGGCTTTACAGAACGAGCATTCAACACCTGTGATGCCGGCTATGGCTATTCCCGTTCGCAGAACTGCCGCCAGGAAGTCTTCGTGGTGTTGCATTTTCGTCTGCTGTGCCGGGATTCTGAAGGCACCATCTCGACAATCCTGACGGAATCGGACGTAACACCGATCGCTGGCAAGACTGTGAAATGGAGTTTAAAAGGTATGACTGGAACGACCACGACCGATGGTCTGGGTTATGGACAGATTCGCACGGTGTCCCCAAGATCCCAGCGCCGCGAGCGTGCCCGCCTGGCGGTGGGTCCGGAGTTCCTTTACATGCGAGCCAACGAGATCACAAAAATCATCACACCACGCCCGTGGTGCAATCCTTAATTGCAATCCACCTCCTGAATGTCGAGGGTCACATTTTTAGCAAATGCACGACCCTTGCCTTCACCAATGATAGTCGCTGACAAGTTTCCGCGCAGGATATCAGAGCCGCCACAGGCGGTTTCAAGCAAGACGTCTTTCTGCCCCACATACTGGGTTGTTTTTTCCGCTTTTTCCGCCGCCACGATTTCCAGGGTCTGTTTCGCGCCCTGACTGCCGGCTTTGAAGATTTCGACTTCCGCTTTCACACGGGTTTGCTGGGGATAAGCACGCAGACTGATCAACTGCTGACTGTCACGCACGACAATCTTTTTCCCGGCCGGGGCCTTCAGAGTCAACGCAAAGGTGCAACTGCCACGGGCGATCTTGCTGGTTTCTTCTTTTTTTACGTAAAGTCCATTGGGGATGCGCACCCGGCCTTCAGTTTCGCTGAGTTCATAGCGACCCGGAGTCCATTCACAGGCGTTGCCCGCAGTTTCGACAAATCCCGCTGCCGCAGCCGAAGCGGCCAAAGACACAAAGGTGAATGAAGCTGCCAACAAAGTGTGTGTGATCATAATTCCCCCCGGAATATCACTGGGGCCCGTTTGCCACCAGAGGACTTCATAACGGAAGTCATGAGAGAATCAATTCAAGAAGAGTGCCAGAAATTTTGGCTCCAGATTTAGAGCGCGGACTTACCCGAAAAACATTGAACCCAGTGGAGCATGCCTTGTGAATTGGCAGCGATCCCCACACCCATGGTGCGAAAGTTGGAACTTAAGATGTTACTGCGATGCCCGGTGGAACTCATCCATCCCGCCATCACTTGGGCGGCGGTTGAATACCCGGCGGCGATGTTTTCCCCCCAATAACTTCCCGACAGACCGAACCGTGCAAAACGCTGCGAGGTGCTTTCCGTCGGACTGTCATGGGCGAAGAAATTTCGCGCCACCATGTCATCAGCATGGGCCTGGGCTTCGGCCACACAGGCTGGCAGGGCCGTCTGCGCATTCAGCCCGCGACTGGTGCGCTCTTGGTTGACCGCCACAAGGACTTCGCAGGCCATGTCCACCATGGTTCCACACTCGGAGCCATTGCTTTCTCCAGAGGATTCCTGGTCGCTGGAATCACCCCCGGCAGGCGATACTCTGCCCGAACCACCGCCGCCCCCACAGGCCGCCAGCGCCAAAGCAAACAAGAACAAAAATGAGACACGAATACCCAGTGTGGTCATGCCGTCCTCCTGCAGGTTTTTAAAGCAAGGACAGAGCCAATAAATCAAAACTGCTGAGGTGACTGAAATCGGGAACTTAGCGTGGATGTGGAATTGGTGAATTACAGGGAAAGTGTAAGCTGACTGAAGCGTCGACAGAAAAGACAGAATTCAGAAATAAAAAAAGGGCGGAAATTTCTTTCCGCCCTTTTCACTAAGATTAAAATCTTAAATTAGAAACGACCACCACGGTTGCCGCCGCCGAAGCCGCCACCACGGTTACCGCCGCCGCCACCGCCGCGACCGCCACCGAAGCCACCACGGTTCTCACGAGGAGCCATTGGTTTAGCTTCAGATACGTTCATCGCGCGACCCATCAACTCAACGCCGTTCAATTTAGCGATTGCAGTTGCTGCTTCGTCGTCAGTAGACATTTCAACGAAAGCGAAACCTTTAGAACGACCAGTTTCACGATCGATCACGATGCGTGCAGATTCAACATTTCCGAATTCAGCGAAAGTGTCAGCCAAAGACTGATCATCCAAAGAATAAGAAAGATTTCCAACGTAGATTTTTTTACCCATATAAACCTCCTAAGATTTGCTTTTGGGAAGCTCTTAAGAGGTCTTGGGCCCTATGCCCGAAAACTCTCCAGAGACTAAATTCTTGCTAGAGAATTTCTAGCGAATTTCTCGGAAAAGGGGAAGCAATTAAAATGAGAATAGGCTAAATGAGCATTATTTCGCTGAAAGCTGCGAACACCCGGGCTTGGGGCGGCGGCGCGCAAAAACAAACAAAATATTGTAAAATCAAAGACTTAAAGGCCCAAAGTGGGTTTTGCGGGCAAAATCCCACCATGTAAGACGTCTAGACCTATCGGGGGGCTTGGGAAGCCCCGTGGCGGCCATTTAGCGGCCAACTGCCAGGCGGATGCCGTCGTCATGGACCGTGATCAGGCGCTTTTTATACAGCCCACCCAGCGCCATTTTGTACTTCTTTTTGCTGACTCCGAACAGATCATAGATGGCTTCCGGATCTGTTTTGTCGGTGATTGGCAGGAAGCCGCCTTTGGATTTCAACAACTCCATGATGCGCTCACCGATGTCAGCCGTGGCTTTGTGACCGGCTTCGTTCAGGCGCAAATCGATTTTCCCATCGTCACGAACTTGCTTGATGAAACCTTTCAGGCGCTGACCGTACTCAAGCTGCTGAAACACTTCGTTCGCATACAGCATGCCCCAGTGACGCCCATTGATAATGGCCTTGTATCCCAGATCGGTTTTGGCTGCGATCAACAGATCCACACTCTGCCCGGCTTCGTAATTCCCGGATTCTTTGTCGATGAAACGCTCCAGACGCATGGAAGATGAAATTCGATCCGTGTTATCCAGATACAGATACACCAGCACGTTCTGACCGATCTTCAAATCACGGGTTTGTTCACTGAATGGCAGGAACAAATCCTTCGGCAAACCCCAATCCAGGAAGGCCCCCACACGCTCAATGGATTTCACTTTCAGCAAACCGAAAGTTCCCACCATCGCAAACGGCATTTCCGTCATGGCCACCAGACGGTCTTCAGAGTCAAAGCAGACAAAAACTTCCAGTTCGTCACCGACTTCACATTTTTCCGGCTGATAGCGCGCAGGCAACAGGATTTCCCCGTCACTTCCGCCATCCAGAAAGACTCCGTATTCCATTGTTTTGACGACTTTAAGTTTATTGATCTGACCGATTTGAACCATGGCGAATTGATGCCACAAAAGAGCCTGTCGGGATACCTAAATCTGGGATCGGTCATTTTTTCGTATTTTCATTCAGGGCTCGACTTTAAAAGCCCCCCCTGTTACCTAAGTGTTTTCCATTTTTTCCGAGGTGTGCCCGTGTCCCAGAATGAATTTTCTACTCTTCCCCTGTCCCCGGAACTTCTGACTGTGGTTCAGGAGCTGGGCTTTGAGACACTGACCCCCATCCAACAGGAAAGCATCCCGCTGCTGCTGGCAGGAAAAGACATCATCGGCCAGGCCAAAACCGGCAGTGGAAAGACCGCCGCTTTTTCTTTGCCCATCCTGAACAAAATCAATCTGGATCAGCCGCTGTTGCAAGCCCTCATTCTGTGCCCGACCCGCGAGCTGGCAAGCCAGGTGGTCACAGAGATCCGCAAACTGGGGCGCCGCCTTCCAGGATTGAAAGTTCTGGCCATGACCGGAGGCCAATCCGGACGTGAACAGGCTGACGCTTTGGAAAACGGAGTGCAGATCGTTGTCGGCACACCAGGCCGTCTGGCGGACTTTGTCGGCCGTAACCGCATTGATCTTTCTGCGGTAAAAACCGTAGTACTCGATGAAGCCGACAAAATGCTGGATATGGGTTTTGCCGATGAAATCAAAACTGTGATGCGTGATCTGCCAGGGTCCCGCCAGACAGTTCTGTTTTCCGCCACTTTCCCGGAATCCATCGAACATCTTTCCCGCAAATACCAGCGCCATGCCCAGCAGGTGATCATCGAGGATGAAGAGCAAAACCTGATTGAACAACTTGTTTATGACAGCGAAGACAACGACAAAACCAACGTGCTGATGCGTATTTTGCAGCAGCATCCTTCGGATTCCACTATCATCTTCTGCAACACCAAAAATGCAGTGGCGGAAATTGCAGAACGCCTGAATGACCTGGGTGCCGCCAGCGGCTGCCTGCATGGAGACATGGAACAGCGTGAACGTGATCGCGTGATGGCGATGTTCCGCAACGGATCCCACCGCATTCTGGTGGCCACCGACGTGGCGGCCCGGGGCCTGGACATCGACAACCTGGAACTGGTTATTAACTTTGATCTGCCACTTTCCCCGGAAATCTATGTTCACCGCATCGGTCGCACCGGCCGAGCTGGCAAAACCGGCGTTGCGGTCACGATTGCGCACCCTAAAGACACTCTGAAACTGGGCCAGTTCGAAGAGCTGACTGGCGGCAAGTTCGCCCGTCCGTCATTGGGCTTTAAAAATCAGTATGGTTTGAATAAAACCCTGAAAGAAGCTCCGATGAAAACCATCTCCATCTCGGGAGGCCGCAAGGATAAACTTCGTCCCGGCGATATTCTGGGGGCCTTGACCGGCGCTGCGGGTGGTTTGACTTCGGCAGATGTGGGCAAAATTGAAATTCAGGACAAGATCTCTTTTGTGGCGGTGTCTGCGAAAGTCGCGGACGGCGCCATGCAAAAGTTGCGTGACGGCCGCATCAAAGGTCAAAAGTTCCAGGTCAAATTTGTAAAGTAACTATTCGCGCGAACGGAACAGCGACAGATTGCCGCCGTCAAACTCCTGACCTGGCAACCAACCTTCGCGTTCGGCGATTTCCTTCAGCCACAATCGTGCATTGCCCTTGGTGACCACGACAATTCTTTGACGGCGCGAAACTTCCACCAATTGATTCAAGACATGCTGATAGGTGTCTTTGCTGAACGGATCAAACATGTAATAGACCTCGGCATCGGGGATGCGGAAGTCTTTTTCAGAAAGATCCTGCGTGAAAAAATGCACGTGATCCTGCAAACCGAACTTGGCCGTGGATTCGTTGGAAATATCCACGCGGTGTTTGACGTACTCGTACCCGATAAAGTCAATGTCCGGCCTGAGCACACCCACCACCAGGCCCACCCGTCCATAACCGGAACCCAGATCAATGAAGCGTGTTCCTTGTGACGCCTGCACTTCGCGCAAAGCCGTCAGCAACGTTGAATACGAAGACTGCACACCAAGGCCCGCCCCTTCATACAATCTTTCAGTGCCGTTCACGTCAGTTTTCATTCCCACGTCGGCGTCATAGTTCAAACCAAAGATCTGATCCAGACCGTCGAAAGTGCGATACAAAGAAAGCGCCAGGGAACGAGCCTGGATGTTTCCCTGCAACGACAGCGTGTTTTCATGAGCAAAGACATTTTCCATCAACTGCAGGGCTCTGGCCACAAAGCGGTTTTTCTGTTCCTGACTCGCTGACTGAACGTGGGACAACAGCAGACGCTCCAGCTCTTCACAGAGCTCGGCCGTCTGGCGCAGTTCTTTTGCATTCAAGGTTTGCAGGGTTTCCTGCAGATAATTCAAAGACAAAAGATTGGAGGCAAAGGTCTGTTCGGTGAAACGAAGATAATTTTCGGAGCTGGTATCAGGATCCTTTTTCAGGTTCCACTGCTCCCCCTGCAGAAAGGTCAGAGCCGACCCCAGAAAGGTGACATCAATAAAGGCCTCTGCCACTTCTTCTGGACTCAGGCTGGCAAACTGCTGCCGAAAATCCTGCAAGAAAGGCCCGCGTAATTCTTTTTTATAAGAGACCAAACCCTTGATGACGAACTCGCAAAGCAGGCTTTGATTTATATTCATATATAAAGCTTAGCATGGCTTCGTGGAAATAAGCGGAATTTATGAAAATAACGCCCGACCTCCGCTGTTTCCAAAAAGAATTTGACCTGGGCGGCCTCCTCAATCATAACGCTGACCTGACGCTAGGGGTGTTGGTGAATTCACCGACTGAGAATAACCCTTTGAACCTGATAGAGATAATGCTCGCGCAGGGAAGCAAGAATAGAAAGATCCGGCTCATCCCAAAGGCCCCTTTCTGTCCTGCCGACCTGCCAAAGGAAGGCTATGAAAAAGCACGTATCAATCCTCACTGCCATGACAGTTCTGCTGACCAGCCAGGGTCTGCACGCACAAAACGCATCCTCAGAGATCAACACCATCACCATTCAGGACGATCAGGCTCAAGAACCTTTAGAGGCCTTTGGTTTCCCGGAAGTTCCAGCCCAGAACCTGCCGCTGTCGACCTCACAAATCAGCGATAAAACCCTGCGTGAAAACCGCATTCACCGTCTGTCGGATATTACGTTGATAGAAGCCTCGGTCACCGACAGCTACAACGCTTCAGGATACTGGGACTATATGTCCATTCGAGGATTTACCCTTGATAATCGCGCCAACTTCCTGCGAGAGGGACTGCCAATCAACGCCCAGACGTCCATTCCTTTGGAAAACAAAGAACGTCTTGAGGTGCTGAAAGGCCTGAGTGGCCTGCAAACCGGTGCAAGCTCCCCTGGAGGCATGATCAACTATGTCGTCAAACGCCCGACCGCGCGTCGCCAACTGCTGCTTGAAACGGAAGTTGGAAGTTATGGCGACTGGCTGATCGCGGCCGATGCCGCAGGGCCGGTGAAAGGTTCTGAACAGTTCGGCTATCGCCTGAACGTAGCCCATGAAAACTTAAGCCCTGCAGTGCAAGACAGCAAGGGCGAACGAAGTGTCTTGGCTTTGGCCAACAGCTGGCGCATTTCCGAATCTCAATTGCTTGAGTCTGACATCGAATGGTCCAGAAAGTCCCAGCCGACTCAGGCCGCCTTCAGTCTTTTGGGAAATGCTCTGCCTTCAGTGTCTGATCCGCGTTTGAACTTGAACAATCAAAGCTGGTCCCAACCGGTGGTTTTCACAGGGCTGACCGGAAGCCTGAAGTACACTCACCGTTTGAACCAGAACCTGATCTGGCACACCGCCGCCGGTGCGCAAGAACTGCACACCGATGACCGTCTGGCTTATCCGTTTGGGTGTTCTGCTGAAAACAATTATGACCGCTATTGTTCTGACGGCACATTTGACATGTATGACTTCAGAAGTGAAAACGAACGCCGCAGCACCCAAGCTGTAAAGACCTCACTGCAGATCAAAGCGGAAACAGGGTCCATTTCCCACGACATCAACGTCGGCTATCTGGGGCACGTGTCCCGCGAACGCTATGACAAACAGGCTTACAACCCGGTGGGTGTGGGAAATGTGCAAGGCACGGCGAAACTTCCAGCGGACCCTGCCCTGACAGATGAAAATACCAACAGAGACTCTGAAGTGAACGAGCTGTTTGCCTTTGATTCAGTCAAATTGGGTGCCTGGGGCGCGTGGCTGGGACTTCGTTTCAGTGATGTTCATCGCAGCAGCGTTCGTACGGATGCCTCCCGCGCCACTGATTATCGCGAAAACTTTGTACTGCCGTGGCTGGCGCTGTCTTATCAGTTCCCGGCGTGGATGACCTATGTCAGCTATGGTGAAGGTGTAGAAACCTATGTCACCCCAAACCGCAGTGGTTATACCAACCCAGGTCAATTCGTACCTGATGTGATCAGCAAACAGGTTGAAGTCGGTGTTCGCGGTGGCGAAACCGTAACTTGGAATCTTGCCGCTTTTCAGATCGAGCGTCCTCAGGTGGAAGATCAACGACCGGACTATAAGATTGATGGTCTGAGCCGCCACCAGGGCATTGAAGCGGAGCTGACTGGAGAGACCGGACGACTGCAATGGGCGGCATCCGCGATGTGGCTGAAAGCCCGCCGTCTGGACAGCAATTTGAACCCTGCCGTCAATGACCAGCGTCCAACAAATCTGCCAGAGCACACTTTGCGGGCTCATGTGAACTATCTGATCCCTGCGGTTCAAGGATTGTCCGTAAACTCCCGCGTGTCCTATGAGGGCGAACGTGCGGTGACAGCCGATAATTCCCTGATGCTGTCAGCATGGACTCGCTGGGATGCCGGAGCTTCTTATGAATTTGGAAAAAAAGATGATAAAACCGTCGTGCGTCTGTCCGTCGAAAATCTGACGGATGAAAGATACTGGAAGGAATCCCCGACTCAATACGGGCACATCTATCTGTACCCGGGGGAAGTCCGCAGTGTGTTTTTGACACTGCAGACGAATCTTTAGGACAATTTACTGACGCTCGGTCGTAAAGACAGGGGCGTCAGCACCCATGGCAGCCGCCTCTTCCAAGATGAATGTTTTGAACATGGAAGCATTGGTGTATTCACCGAAATGACGACAGTCCGGCGCCAGATCGTGGGGCCCACGAGTGATGCCCACAACAACAAGGCCTTTGGAAGTTTCCAGGTAAGCCGGGCCGCCGGAATCACCCGAACAAGCGCCTTTTGCATTCGTTTGATCCGTCACCAAAATGGATTCCCACAATTTTGCCAGCGGCACTCGCACCAAGTTCAGGCCCGTTGCCGGAATCGGATTATCAATTTCATTCAACAGTCCATAGCCCGCAAGCAGCAAGGTCTCTCCTGCTTTCAGCTCTACGGACTCATCCAGAACCGGCACCGGCACTGCACCTTCCGGAGCATCCAGTAATAACTTGATCAGGGCCACGTCATTGCGGCCCGTCACCGGGAAGCCCTGTTCATTGTAAACCAGATGATATTCTTTGTGAGTTTCAAATTCCGCTATTCGCAAGAGTTTGGTTTCATCGACTTCCGTCGGCAAAACCTCCCCCAGATGAACGAAGATTTCTGCGCCCTGAAGCTCCGCCAGGCAATGAGCGGCCGTCAAAACCAGATTCTTTGAAATCAAAGTGCCTGTGCAGATGGAGTAAGGCTTGCCCTGATAGTTGTAAATCAAAGAAACCGTGGAGGCCGTCACCGGACTATTGGCATCAGCCTTTTCGCCGCCAATAATCGAGGTCTCTGAACCGGTCAGTTCGACATTGTTTGTTTTTTCATTTTTCGTACAGGCAACAAGGGTCAAAAGCAGCAAGGACGACAGCAACAGCTTTGAATTCAACACAGGGACTCCCCTTACAACGGCGTGAATCGCCGCTGGGGAATCTATCAAACAGTTGCGAAAACTCCTAGGAATTGATCTGTGTCAAATTCTTGGACAGTATTTATTTCAGCTGAAAGATACAAGGACGGGCCCGTGGATCTCTCAAGTTGCAAATCACCGAATTCGCGGGCAGATTAGCCCACCATGAGCACACTTTCAGAACATATCGACAATGCCTTTGACCTTAGCTATCTGAACTTCCCCAAATGCCCGCCGACGGACATCAAAACCATCGGCATTCTGGGCGGCGGCACCGCCGGATATCTTGCCGCCCTGGCACTAAAAAAATATCACCCTGAAGTTGAAGTCACCGTCATTGAATCCAGTAAAATACCCGTGATTGGAGTGGGTGAATCCACCACCACCGAAATCGTGCCGTTCCTGCACCGCGGACTTGAAATTGACCCGGCAGAATTCTTCCGTGAAGTCGAGCCGACTTTGAAATTCGGCATTCGTTTTGACTGGGGCTGCCCGGGTGATTACAAATTCAACTTCAGCTTCTTTGCCGGACACCAGTACGAGTCTTATTATTATGAAAACGACATCAAGAATTCCAACTGGCCCTCGGTGCTGATGAATGAAAATAAAATTCCGGTCATTCGCAACAAAAATGGCACTTTGACTTCCTTCCTTGCCAGCATTCCGTTTTCCTATCATATCGACAACAAAAACCTGATCCGCTTCCTGAACAAGGAAGTCAAAAGCCGCGGCATTGATATTCTGGATGCCGAGGTTCACGAAGTGAAACTGGATGAACGGGGCTATGTGGCGTCCTTGGAATCCAAGGAAGGCCACAGTCTTTCCTATGACCTGTATATTGACTGCTCGGGTTTCCGCTCCAAGATTCTGGGCCAAGCCCTAAAAACCGAATTCACGCCGTTCACGGACACATTGGTCACCGACCGCGCGCTGACCTTTGATATGCCCAACAAAGACGTTGTCGACTGCTACACATCTGTGATCACCATGAACAATGGCTGGTGCTGGAAAATCCCGATGCGCACCGAAGATCACTATGGATATGTGTTCTCGTCCAAATTCTGTGACGAAGAAACCGCCCTGGCTGAAGCCCGCGCCCGCTTCGGTCACTTTGAAAAATACAAAATGGTTGAATTCCGCTCGGGTCGTCACACTCAAGCCTGGGTGAAAAACGTGTTTTCTTTGGGGAACTCTTACGGATTTATCGAGCCTTTGGAATCCACCGCCATCCAGACCGCGGTTCACAGCATCAATGTTTTGTGCCGTTTGATGCCCAAAACTTTGGACGATCAGATTTCCATCACCGGTATCAACAATGAAATCGCCGTGACTTGGGACACCTTCCGCTGGTTCGTGGGCATGCACTATAAGTTCAACAAGAAACTGGACACCCCGTTCTGGAAGCACTGCCGTGAAAAGACCAATATTGGACACGCACAAACCATCGTGAATCTGTTCAATCAAAGACCTCCGCTGAGTGCGGGGAACTTTGGATCCAACTCGCAATTCACGGCAACAGAAGCGCTGGTGTTCAACAGCTACAGCTATGACACTTTGATCTTCGGGCAAAAGGAAGTTTACAAGCCACTGGCTGCTCCGGAAATGAGCAAGGAAGAATACTTCGGCAAACTGAAGTCTTATCAAGAGCTGACCAGCCGTTCCCTGTCGTTGTTTGAATTGTTCAAGGGGGATCATCTGTTTGAGGATGAGATCCTGGAGCAGCTCTTCAATGACACGGACACCTGGATCATGGAAGCCGACGTCTAAGTCGGCTTGGGCAGAACTCCCCGTCCCGCCAGAGTTCTTTTTAGTTTTTCCTGATACAAATCCATCAAGGCCCCACCGACTTCGGGGCCTTCCGCCACCATAAAGGCCTGCGCAATCGCCTGCAAAGTTGCCATGCCTTCCTCGGTTGTTTCCGCCCGCAGATGGTGCTGGGATTTGTTGGGTGCACTGATCATCACTCGCGGAATCCCGGCAATTTCTGGATGACGGGTGTTGACCTTGCTGGCCTGCCGCCAGTTTCCATCCGGCACAATCAACTGCAAAGGCCTTGGGTCTTCCGCCATAAATTCGGCATCTAGTTCGCGCGCATCTTCTGCAGGAAAAAACAAAACGGTGCGGTATTCGGGCACCAGCAGATCAGACAGATCCAGTGCTTCCCGACTGTCCCCGCGCACACGCATCTCGCTGTTAAGCAAAGCCTTGATAGCCAGACGACCGGTGTTGGTGGTGCGTTTTAATTCTTTGGCGTGAATTACCAGACACAATCGGGTGCGGGATTCCAGGCGAGGTATCAAACTGCAAAGGCACAAATCCCGGTGCAGGTAACATTCAGGGCAAGGGTCTTTGGTTTTGCGTTTTCGTTGCTGGATCATTTCTTCACCTTATTTTTTCACACTGCCCGCAAAGGCCGCCGTGATCAACAAATTGACACACTTGCGGGGCGAATTTTCCCTGAGCCGGGCTCTAATTCCACCTGAAGATCCGAATTTTATGGCATGGCCTTGGCATTTCCCGGTTGTGACGAAACGCTAAGGCTTCCGCCAAAGGATGAAACATGAAACTGCCCGTCGTACTGCCTGCCCTGTTCACCCTGCTTTTGACCTCCACCGTGTTGGCGGAAACACGGCTGCAACCCAGCACCGAGGGGCACTTGATTCAAGGACAAGCCCCCGTTTCAACGCAGATTTCGGCAATGGCTTTTTATTCTCCGGCCTTCACCTTCAATAAAAAACTGGATGCCTCCGTTTGCAAATTTGCGGAAGACCGCATGAGCCCGGCCGGACACGACCGCACGCTGGTCATCAAAGCCCTGCGCCAGCAAGACGGCAGTTATGCCGTGAACGTTCCAACGGCGGGCCAACGTGGCGCGTGCCCGTATGTTTTAACATCCGTTTATCTGGATTTGAATGACATCAAGGTCAGTCAGAACTTAAGCCTGTCCACGGAAAAAGAAATCCAGCAGACGCGCGATGCTCTGTCGGACGTCGCCGAGTTGGATCCTGTGACCCCGTTTGAAAAAATAGGCACTATCTATTGTGAATTTGAATCCGAGTTTGAAATCGGCCTTTGCCAGGTCGCTGAGGGCCTGCCCGAGATGAGCTACATGATCTCTGACACGGCCACCAGCTATACACTGGATGTGAAGGACGAATCCCAGCGTCCTCCACGCGAATTTTAGATTTTTTTGAGGGCTTCTTTCAGATCCTCAATAATGTCATTTACGTTCTCCAAACCGATACTCAGACGGATGGCGCGCGGATCAATACCGCTGTCGCCGCGCTTGTCATCCGGGATCGCCGAGTGAGTCATAAAGCCCGGAACCTCAATCAACGTTTTGGTCAGTCCCAAGCTGACGGCCAGAGTGATCGAGTATGAATTCTTGGCGATATCATCGACAAACTTCTGACACTTTTTCATGTCACCTTTAAGTTGGAAGGAAATCATCGTGCCCGGAGCAAACTTGCCCTCCGGGGATTTTAGATATTTTTTCGCCAGCTTGTGCTGAGCATGACTTTTCAGGCCCGGATAAGTGACACTGGCCACTTTCGGGTGCGCTTCCAGGAACTTGGCCACCGCCCAGGCTGATGCCTGCTGCTGTTCAAAACGAATGGCCTGGGTGGAAATACCGTACACCAGAATGTGCCATGCCGAATATGGATGGATAATCGCACCGAAATCCTTGCGCGCCACACGCAGAATGCTTTCATGCGTTCTTGGAGCGATCACGGCCCCGCCCATTTCCGTACCGAAGCCAGAGATGTTTTTCGTCAAACTTTGGATCACGAAGTCCACGTTCCATTCCACCGGACGAAGCGCCCACGGAGTCGCGAAAGTGTTATCCACAACAGTATAGATCTGATTGTCCTTGCCGCGTTTTTTGTTGGCAGCTTTCACCAGCGCGGTGATCTTTTGAAGATCCGCGATTTCCAAAATAGGATTGGAAACAGATTCAAAGTACACCACGCGTGCTGCCGGGTCCGCCAGCTG
Organism: Bdellovibrio bacteriovorus HD100; assembly: GCF_000196175.1. NCBI lineage: Bacteria > Pseudomonadati > Bdellovibrionota > Bdellovibrionia > Bdellovibrionales > Pseudobdellovibrionaceae > Bdellovibrio > Bdellovibrio bacteriovorus. The sequence continues at coordinate 1,312,682 of NC_005363.1, read as the reverse complement.
CAGCTCAAGATTTTTGAAATCATTCACATCCATCAGATGCGTGGAAATATTCAAACGCGGCAGCCAGTTCGTCAAAAGGCTGTAGGTGCACCCGTACAAAGTTTTATGGGCAATGACTTTCTGGCCCGAAGAAAGCAATGACATCAGAGTGGAGGCGATTGCGCCCATGCCGCTTCCGAAGGTCACCGCACACTCGCCTTTTTCAAGAAGGGCCAGTTGGTCTTCCAGCATTTTTGTTGTCGGCTCTTCCAGACGGTCGTAGATCCAGATGGGTTTTTCTTCGCCCTTCTGTGCGCCGAAAGTGCTAAAACCTTCCGCACCTCTTTGCAGGGATTCCAGACGGAATGTCGTCGAAGCCGTCATCGGCGGAATCAAATGGTGAGAGAACTCCCAGGATTTGGAAAGAAACTCGCCGTGAATGGCTTGAGTTCTTGGTGACTTGGATTTGGCCGCTTTTTTCTTGGTCATTGGATCCCCATAAATTGTATGAGAATCACTAGAGCACAGGTTCTAATTGAAGGAAAGCTCTACTCTTAGACCCACGACGCGGCGGTAAATGGAACATCTGTCCCCAGACAGTCCACGCCCAGCTGCTTCATTTTCTGATAAGTGGCTTCGTCATTGGCATTCCAAGCCGTGACCGAAAATCCCGCCGCATGGCATTCAGCCACCAACTGCTGGTCAATCCAGTTCACACTGAGCGAAATTCCCTGGGCCTTGGCGCTTTCCATGATCTGCACCGGATTCAAAGGCAAACCAAACAGCAGGCAAGTTGTTTTTATTGAAGAATGATCCCGGAATTCACGCAGCCAGCGATGATTAAAAGAAATGACGGTCAGTCTTTCTGCCGGAAAGTTCTTTTCCAACAGATCCGCCAGGGCACGGAAATTCCCCGGGGATTTCACTTCAATCTGCAACTGGGTTGGGGCCCTTTTAAAAAGTTCCAGCACCTGCTCCAGACGCGGCAGAGAGTCCCCCTCATTGGTTCGCACTTGGGAAAGTTCCGCCCAAGTGCAGGCACCCACCCGTCCCGTGCTGGTTGTGGTGCGATCCAAAGTGTCGTCATGGTGAACCACCCACACCCCGTCCCGGGATTCGTGAATGTCGAATTCCACGGCGGCAACGCCGGACTGCAAAGCAAACTCGAAAGAACGCAAAGTGTTTTCTGGTGCCCGGTCCCGAGCCCCGCGATGTCCCATCATTTTCATGGATTCATTGAAGCAAAAAAACCGCTATCGGGACAATCTTTTCTCGCTTTCACTGGGGAAAACCCCTATGCTACGCCCCATGGCACAACCCTCCAAACTGTACCGGTTTCGGATTGATCTTTCCGACATCGACCGCGGCATTTATGAACAGCTTGATTTCCGTCTGGCGATGCATCCGTCCGAATCCATGCCCTATATGCTGACACGGGCTCTGGCTTATGCCTGCAACTATTCCCAAGACCTGCAGTTTTCAGCGCAAGGACTGGGCGATCCCGAGTCCGCAGCCCTCAGCCACAGCGATGCCACCAGTGGCCGAACACTTTTGTGGATTGAAATCGGCAATCCCAGTCCGAAAAAACTGCACAAAGCCTCAAAGGCCTCGCAAGCCGTCAAAATCTACACGTACAAAGACGCTTCTCAGATTCTGCGCGACTGCGAAAAAGAAAATGTACACCAGCCCGAAAAGATTGAAATCTATCAGCTGGATGACAAATTTCTGACGACTTTGGGTGAAGAAAGTTCGCGGGAATTTCGTTTCAGCCTGATGGTGCAGGAAGGCTCCCTGACCATCACCCGCGGAGAAGAAATTCTGAACTCTGAATTCACAAGGTTTTATCTGAAAGATCCGGCATGAGCAGCGAAAGTCCTTTAAAAATCATCTATCAGGATGAAAACTTTTTTGCGATCGACAAGCCGTCAGGCTTCTTCGTGCATCCGCCCGAGCTATCGCCCTATCCTGTTCCGAAAGAACGTATTTGTCTGTGGCATCTGCGCAAGATGTTCCGAAAAGACGTCTTTCCAGTGCACCGTCTGGATGCACCGACCAGCGGCATTGTTCTGTTTGCAATGAGCCGCCAGGATGCGCGCGAGCTTAATTTCTTGTTTGCTGAACGCCGCATGCACAAAACCTATCATGCCGTGGTCCGGGGATTTGTGCCTGCATCCGGCAGCATTGATTTGCCTCTGGAAGTTGATGAAGGACAAAGCATTGTTGAGGCCCAAACGGTGTTCCGCAGTCTTGCACAGGTGGAACTTCCCTATGCAGTAGGTAAAAAATATCCGACTTCTCGTTATTCTCTGGTGCAGGCTCACCCTGTGACCGGACGCTGGCATCAGATCCGTCGTCATTTTGACCGAATCGCTCACCCACTGCTGGGAGACATCGAACATGGTGATTCTCACCACAATCGCTTCTTCAGGGACACTTTAAACATCAAAGGGCTGTGTTTGAAGGCGACCAAGATCGAAATGGAAAGTCCGTGGAACGGTCAGAGAGTGGTCATTGAGGCTCCCGCCTGCGACAAATGGAATCAAATCCATGAGCTTTTTTCCTGGAAGCCGCCAACATGAAGCCGATGCAATTTGCCTAAAAAACACCGTCCTTGTAGTATCGCAGCCAAATGGCGAACAAAACGGATCTTCCCTCCCTCACTTCGAACAACTCCAATTACGAATCTTTGGATCTGGCGGTTCGAAAAATCGATCTTATCTATCGCCAAAGCATCAATGGCGTGATTGTTATCTTCGCCAATGCCGCCGCTTTTTTGTATATCTCATGGAACAATGTCTCGCAGGCTTTTTCACTCACCTGGGTGTCCGTGCTGTTCACGTCCGTCCTGATCCGTCTGTCCATGCTATATCGCTGGAAGCGTGTGAAACCCACATTACGCCATGTGGATGAAACCCACTTCTGGCATCGAACCATGTGTGGGTTGCTGTTGATTTCCGGCCTTTGCTGGGCCGCCGTGGGTTTGGTCGCACCTTATGGATCCACCATTCAACAAATTCTGACAGCCCTGTTGGTGTGTTCGATGTCCGCTGGGGCGATGATCACCTACGTGTCTTCACGGGTGGCGATGATGTGTGTGGTGGCCCCCGCCATGCTGGGCTGGGGAATTGGCTATGTGACATCGGGACAACAGCACCACCTGCTGGTGGGAATGCTGGTGATGGTTTACTGCGGACTGATGATCGTCATGGGAAAAAACCTGAATCAGGCGATCATCAAACTTCTGACTTTGGATACGAAACTACAAAAAAATGAAGAGCATCTGCGCATGTCCATGGCTTCTTCCGATGCCTTGACCTGGGATTGGGACATGACGACTGACAGCCTTCACTGCGAAGGCAACGCAGCCCTTTTCCCCCTGGGCACCGAACAGCTGAAAACTCTGCTGAAAGAAAATCGCAGCGCCACTTTGGAGCTCGATACCGAAGCGATTTTCACTGACAGTTTTGGTTCAGCCCGCCACGTGGCTTTGAAGGGCCGTTTCTATCGCAACCCGGACAACGTGCCTTACCGGGCCACCGGGATCGCCTGGGACATCACCACCAAGCGCAATGAAGAACTGTTGCGCCGGGAACGTGATCTGCACGAAGCCGCCAACAATGCCAAATCCGTGCTGCTGGCCAATGCCAGCCATGAAATCCGCACTCCTCTGGCGGCGATCCTGGGATTTGCCGACACCCTGTTGCGCAGTCCCCATCTGGATGACCAAAGCCGCCGGGACGTGCAATCCATTCATCGCCAGGGGAACTTCATGGCCTCGCTGGTGAATGACCTGCTGGATCTTTCCAAAATCGAAACCAATCGTTTGTACATCCAGAAAGCCCCGATGAATCCGGCCCGAGAGCTGGAAGACTCTTTAAGTGTCATTCGTTCGGCGCTGGAAGATCAAAAACATGACATCCAAATTTACTATGAATCCCAGATCCCAGAAATCATTGAATCAGATTCAGTGCGCTTCCGTCAGGTGCTGATCAATCTTTTGTCCAATGCCGTGAAGTTCACTCACGAGGGCACCATCACCGTGCGCGTGGGCTTTTATTCTGACACGGACAACACCGGACATCTCACCATCTGTGTGACCGACACCGGTATGGGCATGGACGACGCCACTCAAAAAAATCTGTTCCAGCCCTTTGTGCGCGGTGAAAGCGCGGAAGTTCAGCGGGTGCAGGGTTCGGGATTGGGGCTGGCTCTATCCGAGCGTCTGGCGCGAATGATGAATGGCCGGCTGCGCCTGGTGTCTTCTGAACTTGGCAAGGGCAGCTCCTTTGAACTTTCCCTGAATGTCGGACCGGTTCACAAACTGAGACTTGTCACTCCCTCCAAACAAAAAAACCAGGCCCTGGACCGAGTGAAGATCGCGAAAGAAACAGGTTTTCTGAAAGACCGACGTGTGCTGGTGGTGGATGATTCCGAGGACCTGCGCCTGCTGATGAACCGCTATCTGCAAAAGCAAGGCGCCGATGTCGACACGGCCGAAAACGGAGAACAGGCAGTCTATAAAGCCATGGCCCGCCCCTTTGATGTCATTTTAATGGATATCAAAATGCCGGTGATGGACGGCTATAAAGCCACCACCCAACTGCGCACCAATGGCTACACTCGCCCGATTGTGGCACTGACCGCCCAAGCCAGTGTTGAAGGCCAGAAGAAATCCATGGAGCACGGCTTTGACGGCTACTTAAGCAAACCCGTGGATATGAATCTGCTAAACGATATCCTGTCCCGGGTGCAAGGGCCATTGAACTAAAGTTCGGCATCACGCGGTCCGGGCTGCTGACTTGAAAAATCCAGATTCAAAACCCGCTTGAGCTCGACCCGATCCAGCGGTTTTTGTAAATACCCATCAAACCCGGCTGCCAGACATTTTTCGCGGTCCCCTTTCATCGCATGGGCCGTGAGCGCCACGATGGGCCCGCGATATCCCTGGGTGCGCAGTTTCTTCAGTGCCTGAAAGCCATCCATCTCGGGCATCTGAATGTCCATCAGAATCACACTATAGGATCTGTCCAAGGCCTTACGCACGGCTTCGGCACCATTCTCAGCCGTCTCGATGCGTTCTTCCGGAATACCGGCCCGAACAATAAATCGTCGGAAGAGCTCGCGATTATCCATGGCATCATCCACCACCAGAATACTTTCAACCTGTCTGGAGGACACTTCCGCGGACTTATCATTCTTTTTCCCTAAGTCGCGGATCTGGGAGTCAGTGACTTCCCTGCCTAAAATTGAAATCAAAAAACTGCTGCCAATTCCCGCCGAACTGGTGTTCAAAATCACGTCACCACCCAGCAACCTTGCCAGCTTTCGGGACAGAAACAGTCCCAACCCCGTGCCGCCAAAGCGCCGTGTGGTCGAACTGTCCGCCTGGGAAAAAGGCTGAAACAGATTGTTCCGCTGTTCTGAAGAAATCCCGATGCCGGTGTCCGTGACCAAAAACTCGATGCGCTGGCGCCCGTCGCGACGTTTGCCATTATGGGACCGGGCCTCCATTTCAACAAATCCGGAATCGGTGAACTTGATGGCATTACCAATAACATTGATCAGGATCTGGCGCAGTCGCGTTGGATCGGACTGAATCTTTTTGGGCAACGGCCCCAGACGCAGTCTAAGCTCAATGCCCTTTTCCTCGGCCCGACCACGCAAAAGATGAATCACGTCATGTAAAAGATCCGGCAGATCAAAGACAATGCTTTCAATTTGAATGCGTTCGGATTCCACTTTGGAAATATCCAGAATCTCGTCCACGATATGCAACAACTGCTGGCCGTTGCGCAGGACCGTCTCCACCGCCTCTTTCTGTTCTTCCCGCAGACTTTCATCCTCTTTCAGGATTTCAGCAAATCCCAGCATGGCCCCCAACGGGGTGCGAATTTCGTGACTGACATTGGCCAAAAAGGCCGTCTTGGCACGACTGGCTTCTTGAGCCCGGTAATAAAGACGCGAGTTTTCAATCAACACCGCCAGACGGCGGCCGACTTCCTCGGCCATGCTCTGATCCAGAGGCGAAAAGTGCCTTCCGGGTGACGTTGTGATCAGACTGATGGTCCCCAGGGGTTTTTCATCCCGCAACAAAATCGGCACCGTCATGAATGCTTCTGCGTGAATAGGCCGTTGGGTCATGGCGGCCTCGGGCCCGAAGGTGGATTTCAAAAACTGATCCAGATCCACTCCGTTGATGATCTCTGTTTTGCGCGAGCGTATCACCTCGGCCGCACCATACGGGGCATCCCAGCGCAGAGGAAACCGTTCCCGCCAGCTTTGAATGAACTGTCTGTCTTCATCTGTTTTCGCGGCCACCTGGGTGTGGGAAATCTCCAGTCCCTCTTCGTCCATCAAGTCAACAATGCAGATGTCGGCCAGGGTCGGGATGGATTTTTCCGTAAACGCTTTTAGAATGTTATCCAAATCAAAAGACTGGGTCATCGCAAAGGTCAAGTCCGACAGAAAACCCATTTGCTGAGCGCGCAACTCTGCTGAACTGCGGGCGATCTGCTCTTTGACCAGAACAGCCCGCTGCTTTTCCGCCTCTTTCAGTTCCGTGATGTCTTCAGAAACGCCCAGCAAATACTGAGGACGGCCTTCCTTGTCAAAGACCGGAATTTTGCGGGTGTGCAAGTAGCGAACACCCCGGGCCGTGTTGATCTGCTCTTCGGGAATATCGACGATTTTTGATTCTTTTAATACATCCCGATCCTTGGTGGTGAAAAAATCCGCCTGTTCCTTCGGAAACAGATCATAGTCATTTTTCCCGATCAACTGACTGCGTGGAATCCCCAGCAGATTTTCGCCCGCTTTGTTAAAACGGACGAAGCGCAGGTCCCGGGCATCTTTAACAAAAACCATGGTCGGCATATTTTCAAATATCGCCATCAGAAAGGATTCTGATTCCACCAGTTGCCGCGTGCGTTCCGCCACTCTTTCTTCTAACAGGGATTTAGCCTCTTCCAGCTTCCTTTCGATGTCCTTTTGCCGGGTGATATCCTGAACCAGAGTGATAACGGTTCCATCCTCAAACATGGTCAGGCCCAGGCGCACCGGAACCAGATGTCCCTTCTTGTGAATGTATTCCTTTTCAAAAACCGGAACAGAGCCTTTGGTTTTCAGAATCTCTGCGACCTGCCGGCTTTGTTCAAGGTAATTGGGATGGGTCAATGTCTTCCAATTCAGCCTTCCCTCATTCAGATCTTCGCGGCTGTAACCAACCATCTCCAGAAAGCAATCGTTCGCATCGAGGATCTGACCGTTCATGTCCGTGGAAAGGATGCCGACTAACTTTGATTCAAAGATAGTTTTATAGCGTCGCCAAAGCTGGTTGTTCTGTTCCTGTTCTGTTGGCATCAAAGCTCCCCCCAACAATGGTAAAAGAGCTTACGGAAACCGTCATCGCCGCCCGGAAAGGCTGTCAACAATCACGGACCATCAAGAAAAGAACGAAGATTCTGCGCATAAAGTTTTTTTGACTCTGGCGCCGCCCAACGCAAAGCCTCTTTGGCACTTTTTCGGGCCTCGGAAGTATGCCCCAGAGCAGCCTGAGCCATTGTCAAATTATACCAAGCCACTGCTGACTCGGGCTGTAAATGGGTGGCTTTCTGTAAATTGTTGATGGCCAGGGAATACTGCTTTCGTGAATAGTGGATATTTCCCAGGCCCACATAGGCGGCCAGACTTTGCGGCCAGCGAGCAAGAATGCTCTGATAGGCCGTTTCAGCTTCTGAATTTTTTCCCAATGCCTCCAACGCCGCGGCCGCGGTCACATGGGCACGTTCCGAGGCGGTGACTGACAGTTGTCCAGCCGGTAGCACCACCAGCCCCCAGTAGTCACCCAGCTTCCACGAGCGTTCAAACTTGCGGATGTCCCAGCGCTTTCCCGCCTCCGGGCCTGAGTGCAGAATCACTTCTTCCCTGACGGGATCAAAACCATAGACAATGGCATAGTGCCACTGCGGAAGCCAGCTCACTGCGAGATTTTCAAAGACGATGACGGGATGTCCACCCCGCACTTCCCGCAGCAGATTCTGCACCCCTGTGACCGGCACCGCCATCATGCCCTGACGGCGGGCTCCGCTGATCATGTCTGTCTGCAGACTGCCCTTCATTCCCGGCGTATAAACCTGCGAGGTCACCGTCGACAAAGGCACGCTGTTTCCCGCCCAATGCAAAGCCATGGTCAAGGTGGCCGGGCCACAGTGACCTTCACTTTGTTCAATGAACGGCACTCCGGATATTTCTGTTTCTTGCGGGATCACCGAGCGCAGATTCAACGAGTCCACCTGCGGAGTTGTGCTGGCACAACCCGCAGTCACCAAAACTATACCTGTTATTTGGCGGATAAACTTCATCTTAGATTCGCTTAATCAGGAAGATGATCAGGACCACAATTAGAATGGTCACCAAAATGTCGCCTCCGGCTTTGGCTTCTTGGACCTGTTTAGACAGGTCATTGAGCTCAGCCACTGAAAGACTGGCAAGACGATCAGAGGCTTCCGCAGGAGAAAGTCCACGCTGAATCAAGGCCGCCTGCACATCGTCGCGGCTTAGGAATTCCTGCACCTGAGAGGTGGCCTCTTCCCTGTTCAACTCTTCGATGAGGGTCGTGGTGGGAAGCATGCGGTTGACTTCGGCAAAGGCCACTGCCGGTGCCTGAGAAATAAATGCCGCCATGGAAAGCGCACAAACCGTTTTAAAAGGTTTCGAAAACAACATAGAGCAACCTCCTTGTTCAGGCTCTATTATACTAAATCCCCGTTTCAAGCGCGGCAAAGATCGCCGCACCAATTTGCGAACTGGCATTGGATGTTTTTTCAGAGGGGAATCGTCAATTATTTCGACAAAAAAAGGAAATCAGAATCTCTGTCAGAGACGTGCTATTCTTTGGTCCATGATCAAGGAACTTTGGCATTCATTCCCACGTTTGCTGGAACAAAAAATCAATGCCCTGCTGGAAGAGGCTGAGCCGACTCCTGCCAAAGCCTTTCAACTTTATAAAACCTGCCAGCACGAAGGCCTGTGGAACGAATCCTTTGAAAAGTTTTCGGACCGTCTGGAGAGCTTCTTTGCCATAGCCCGCAGCGAACGCCGCAAATCCCACATGGATCAACTGCTGAATCGCCCCATGAGCATGGCCGTGTACGAAGGCTTTCATCTGAATTTTCGCAGCGGGCTGGTCAACAGCCATTCCGTCATGAACATCGTCAGCTGGGCCCACAATCTGATGCGCCTGGGGCACAAAACAGACAGCGCGGTGATTTCAACGGATGTCTTAAGCAGAACCCTGCACTACATCACGCACCCGCCATTCTTTGAAAAAGCCGAGAACATTGATTTTGATGATTTCTGTGCGGCATGGAGAAAAACCGTCTTCAGTCTGTTTGGAAAAAAGCACGATGCCGAATTCAACGCTATCGTCAACGAGCTGCGCTGGCTGAACACCCAGTTGAAAAGTGAAGAGCAGGCCATCAAAAAGACCGGCATTGTGCCGACCATCTATTTGACCCAGACTGAAATTGACTGGACGGAAGCTGTCGAAAAAGCCGTGTCCCTGAACCGCGAGATCCCGAAGTTTCCGCTGTCACGGGGACCGGAAAAACAAAGGCTGATAGATCTGGTTAGAACTATCAGCCTTTATAAAATCGTGCAAACCAGCCAGCACCCCGAGTTCCGAGAGCAGCGCGATAAAATCCGCGCCACCATTCTGGACCGCTGCGCCAGCTTGCTGCGGGAATGTGCGCGCTAAAGACCCGCTGGCGAAATGCGGTAAACGGCATCTCCGGTGATCTGATTGTCGGTGGTGGCCACCACACAGGCAAAGACCAACTCATTCTTTTCATTGATATCAATATCACCGGCAAAGCCCGGGAAGTCTTGCTTTTGCAGGATTTGCCCCGGCCCCAGATCTGTCGGGATGCTGTCGCCCTCGCCGATCAGACGCTTGACGCCGTCCTTGGAGGCCACATAAATCCCACGCAGGCCTTTTTCATTTTTCGCACGGAATGCCACCACCCCACTGGAGTTCACTTTCGGAGAGAACATCTCAATTTCAGAAATTCCGCCCTGCCCTTCACGAACCAGCGTTGTCATGCTGCCGTTTTCCCAGAGCACCAGGGACTTCCTGTTGTTCTTATCGTGACCAACAAAGGCCACCAGGCCGTTTTGAGCCATGGACACACCGTTACCAAATCCGGTGAACGGAGAATTCACGTCGCCTTTGTTGTCCTGAGCCACGATGATCTTGTCATATCCCTGTGGTGTTGGCTTCACCAGCAGGATCTGGTCTGATTGTTCATTGCCGATTTCACCACGCTCACCCACCCGAACCTTGAAGGCCCAGTGCTTTTTATCATTCACGGCCGGCTTAAACAGATAAGCGGAAGGAGTGCCAAAGTTTCTCTGACCTTCCATCGCAATGGTTTTAAGACCGCCGTTCACTTCATAGAAGCCACGGTCAAAATCTGTCCCCATGCCTCGGAACACCGAGGTGCCGTCATTCAAAGTTTGAACATACGCCATAAAAACTATTTTATGGGCCGGACCTGCCAGCTTTTCGATGGTTGTTCCAGATTTGGTATCGAACACGAACAGACCATCACTCATCACTTCGGTATAAGGGCTGTAAGTGATTTCCCCGCGGTCATTCACAGACGGATCTGACACATAACGATCTTCGGGGGCCACAAAGACAATTTGCCATTTGCTATCACTCTTGCCTTTGTACCACACGGCCTGATTGGGAGTGCCATCCACGGCCATCAACTTAAAGGTCACATCACCGTGGTTATTAATGGAAGGCGAGGTGTTGCTCAGATAAGTCAGAGGCGGCAAGTTGAATGTGTTGCGATAGTGCGCACGCACCTGCATTTCCGGCACCTGATAGGACGGCAAAGCCCAGGAAGAACTTGCCATCAAGAACAAAGACAATCCCAATGTTTTCATAGAAACTCCATTTCCCATGAAAATCATATGTCGAAAAACTGCTACAAAGCAAAGATGTTCCAGTCCTCAAGATTGTATTTTTTTAGAATCTTTTCCAGCTTGCCTGACGCGCGGTGAGTATCGAACCACTTGTTCAGGATCAACGGCAGCTCGCCGTACTCTGGATCTTTAGGATGTCCCACCAGCACAAGCGCGTTGTAGCCGGCCAAAGAGGTCGGTTGAATTTCAAAGCTGAGCAGTTGCCGGCGCAACATATTATAGCGAAGAACATTGTAGTCCCCCAAAGCCAGGTCCACCCGTCTTTCGGCGATCAGTTTGGTCATGCGGTCCCCGATCTCGCGGCCGGAGATTTTCAACGAACGGTTAAAGTCTGACGGCGGCAGCTGCATGAGGTTTTCATGGGCCAACTGGGCAAAAACAATGCGTTTGTCCGCCAATGAATCTGAATCCACCAGTTGCAGCTTTACACCGGGGGTGAACAGGGCGCCGGCAAGACTCATTCCCAGTTTCGGGCCGACGACCCGCAGATCAGGAGTATAACGAACCTTGGATATGGGGCTTATCACAAAGTGAACCTGCTGCTTTTGCAGAGCCGGCAGCAGTTTTTCACTGGGCAGGCTGACGATCTCCAATTTGAAATCACTTTCTTTGGCGGCACTTTCAAGAATGTCGTACAAATAGCCAGACCAGCCCGCCGGACCCATTTCACACAAATAGGGGCAAGAGGGAGTCAGTCCCACTTTGATGATGGCTCCGCGCTTGGGCTTGCCGTCGGCTTTGGCCTCTTTGATATGGATGTCCCGCAAGGACTGGAATCGAACTTTTTCCGTGGGCCGCCCCATCCAGCCTGGATAGAATTTCAGGGACTCCAGTGTGACCGGGAATGTCGGAATGAATTTCACAGGCTCCACTTTTCCATTCTTGAAGAATTGAACCACCGTGCGCGCCGTTTCCCGTCCCAGCTCACCACAGAATTGTGCTGAGTCAATCACCGTCAGTGTTTTGCTCTTGATGTTTTCAATGGAGGCCGGGTCCCCATCCACCGTCGCATGAATCAGCTTCTTATGGCCGGCATCCCAAAGGGTTTTGACAATGATCAGGCCTCCGCCGTCATTGTTGGTGAAGATCACATCCACACTGCCACGTTTGAATTTTTTCAGATAATCCTGAGCGGCTTTCAAACCGCCCACGGGTTCCACCGCCTCGAAATGACCAAGAACAGTGAACTTGCGGTTGCGGCTGCGAAGGGCGTCGAAGAAACCATCCATGCGCTCCACCGTCGCCGACACACGGAAATATTCAAAAGGCACGATTCTTAAAACTTTTTCCGGCGGAAACTGACTGTCGATATAAAGACCATTGTCCCACCCCGCCTGATAGTTGTCGCTGCTGATGAAAGAGGTCAGTTTGGCTTTGATGATGTACTGGTCATAAGCAAAGACCGGGATGTTCTTACTGTTGGCCTCCTGAACCCCTCGACTCAGGATTGTGATATCCGCCGGCTGTATCACGATAGCATCGGGTTTGGACTTTACCGCCTGATCCAACTGCTCTATTTGTCTGAGCAAACCATCACGGCCTTCACCCGCCACATAAGGAGTTAATTTAATTTGGTTTTCTTCATTGGCCTTGTTATACGCTGCCACCTCTTCTTCGAACCCCTGTCGCATGGCCACCTGACCGGGAATCTTCATGCTCCAGTATAAAATGGCGACGTTGTACGTGCGGGCCTGACTGACCCAAGAAGTCAGAAGCAGAGCCATGAAAAAGGAAAGAGCCAGTGTGTTCACAAACTGATTCTATAAATCCAGAGTTGAATCCACCAGCTCTCACCTTGGGGACGTCTTGATGATTTCGCAAACTTAATCAGGAACACTGAAGATACTCAGTTAGCTTTTTTGAAAATATGAATAAACTCACATCGTGTAGAAGAATTCTTCTTTGATGATTTTTCCGTCTCGGACTGTATACAGTGCGACCTCTTCCATTTTAATCCGCTTATTGGTTTTTTTCTCGGTGGCGTCCATTTTATAGTGAACGGCAAAGCGATCTCCGAAGGGAAATGGACCTTCCACTTCAATCCCGTGCATTTCCATTTGTTCGTCAAAGTCCTTGTTTTTCCTGCGAATCGCCTCCAGGCCGCGCATTTTTGCAGGCATGCCAGGCATCTCCATCGCCTCGTGGCTTTCAATATCAGGCGAATAAAGATCTTCAATGGCCTTCATGTTGTCGCCCTTCTTACACAGCTCAACCAGTTTCTTCCCTACGCTCATAGTTGCGTCTGTTTCCACAATTCCTCCTTGTAAGTTCGTGCGAACAATGATCCTCCCGTCATCGAACTAAACAAATATGTATCTGAGCAAAATTCCTTTTTACTAGCCCACGGAACATTTCGCTTGCCAATTGTATCGGCCATCGACACTCTTTATGCCTAACAACACTGTTCCCGTTAAGGTCTCAGCTTTGATTGACCTCACTTTTGAACGTTTATCTGTATAGGGTGAATTGAAGAATGAACGCAAAACCTAAGAAGAATCGGCCCATCGTAAAAAAACAAGGCGATGAAAAAACCAATGGGATGACCACTCCCACGACACTGGTGCTGGGCAGCCCAGGAACTCGTCATGTTCAGCTGGTAGACACTCAAATCATCGCGCCCTGACATTTTCAGAGTGGAATCAAGCAATTGCAGTCCCGCTGTCTAGCGACTGGCGATTGTCTAAACTTTAGAAGCTCTTTGCCGCTTATTTTTGCCGAAGGGTTCGGCACGGTCTTGCATTGTCTCAAACTCCTGTGGGAGAAGGGGGACCAATGCGCAAACGATATATCGTGCTGATTGTTGTGGGTTTCATCTTGGCAATCATACTGACACGTCCAAAGTGGACTGTGGAAGCCGAGATGCGTGAGCATCCCTCTTCGCGCGAAGGTGACGAAAAGGCCAATGGTTTTGACACGTCAATGGAGGCCCATGAAAGTGTCCCAGATTTAGACTATGATTCACAGAAGTGGTCCTCCTGGCTTAAAGCCGGCCAGGAGACCTCGTTGTAATTTTACTTGAGAACAACGTTGGTAAGACTCTCTGCCTCACCTTTTGTGATCAGGATGTCATCTTCCAGACGAACCCCGCCAAAGGACTTCCACTTTTCAGCCTCGGACCACTGAATGTGGTCCTTGTATTTTTCGCGGAGGTCATTGTCTTCAATAAACGCACGGGCGAAATAGCAGCCCGGCTCAACCGTGATCAGGTAATTTTCTTTTAACTCCAGATCCACACGCAGACGAGCTCCGTAATAGCGTTGTGGATTCACGTTTTCCGGATTGCCGGTGTCACGCACTTTCAAGCCCACCAGGTGACCCACGCCATGCGGATAGAATACGGAAATCGCGCCGGATTCCAAAGCCGCATCCACGGAGCTTTTCCAAATGCCCCACTGCTGCAAACCTTCAGCAATCACGCGGGCGGATTTCATATGAACATCACGCCACTGAGTCCCCGGGCGGCACAGGGCCACAGAGGCTTTATAAGCGTCATGAACCAGGTCATAAACATCCTTTTGCTGCCCGGTGAACTTACCATCCACAGCGAATACGCGGGTGATATCGACACAATAGTCTTCAATATCAGCACCGGCATCAACCAGCACCAATTCGCCAGAAACAACTTTCTTTTTGGTCGGAACCGCGTGCAAGATTGCCGCGTTTTCGCCACTGCCCACAATCGAACCGTAAGGCATCTTGTCAGCGCCCGCCATCAACACGGCGTTTTCATAATGCAATTGCAGTTCACGCTCGGTGATTCCCGGTCTTAATGCATTTTGCAACGCCTGATAACCTTTGTTGGCCATCGCAGCGATCTGACGAATCAACTGAACTTCGTGTGAATCTTTGCAACGACGAACCTGATCCAGCTTGATCGACAGTTCGCGGGTTTCGGCTTCAAATGACTTTTCTGATGTCTGTCCCAGGTGGAACACGCGCTTGTACGCCCCGCCCTGCAACTTCTTTTGCAGATCCACCAGAGTGTGTTCGCATTCAAAATTTCCTTCAGCGCCCTCCCAGACGATGTCCACGGGACTGAGTGGACGTTGATGTTCAATCCAGCCTTCGCTCACAGAATAAGCCATGACACCTTCATCACGGCGGTGTCCGGTCAGCCAGAAATAGGAGGGATGAGGCAGAAAATCATACGTCTGATCCAGGCCACCCGGCTTTTGCACGGCCTCACCACTGTGAATCAGGACCAGATCCTGGGGACCTAACAGGCCTTTCCAGGCGTCGGCCACTTTCCCCTGACGGGTCTTATAAACACTTTCAGCAAACAACATAGCGACCACCTATAAAACAAAGGCAGCTCGGGGCTGCCTTCGTCGTTTGAATTTTCAATTTCTTAGTGACTTGATGGCAGCTCGACAACCCGGTTGAACACCAACGCCCCTGGCTTGGAGTCCTTACTGTCCAGGCAGAAGTAACCCACACGTTCAAACTGGTAACGGTTTTCAAGTTTCGCATCCTTCAAACCTTTTTCCAGCTTCGCGTTCTTGATCACCTTCAAAGAGTCCGGATTCAGGTTCACTTTGAAATCCTGACCGTCCGGTACATTTTCCGGATCCGCCACTTTGAACAGACGCCCGTACACACGCACTTCCGCATCCACACAATCCGTTGCCGAAACCCAGTGGACGATACCTTTTACTTTGCGGCCATCGGCAGTCGGCTTACCGCCCAAAGTCACAGGATCATATTCACAGCGCAATTCAGTCACTTTGCCGGAAGCATCTTTGACCACGTCTTTGCACTTGATCACATAGGCATTGCGCAGACGAACTTCCTTGCCCGGAGACAGACGGAAGTAATCATCCGGCGGATTTTCCATGAAGTCCGCCGCATCAATGTACACTTCTTTAGTGAACGGCAAAGAGCGGTTCCCCAACTCGGTGTTTTTTGGATGCACAGACGTTTCAATCAGCTCTTTATGACCGTCCGGCAGGTTTTCAATCACAACTTTGATTGGATCCAGAACCGCCATCGCACGATGAGCCGTTTCATCCAGGTGCTCACGCACGCAGCTTTCCAGGATGTCGTATTCGATGATGCTTTCAGATTTCGCCACACCAATGCGTTTTGCAAATCGACGGATGGATTCCGGAGTGTAACCACGACGGCGAACACCGGAAATAGTCGGCATGCGCGGGTCATCCCAGCCAGAAACCAGCTTTTCTTTTACCAGTTGCAAAAGCTTGCGCTTGCTCATCACCAGATACGTCATGTTCATGCGTGCAAACTCATATTGATGAGGCTCTGCCGGCACCGGAACATTCTGCACACACCAGTCATAGAATGGACGGTGATCCTGGAATTCCAAAGTACAGATGGAATGCGTGATGTGCTCCATTGCATCAGACAAGGGGTGAGCATAATCGTACATCGGATAGATGCACCACTTGTCACCAGTACGGTGGTGATGCGCCTTGCGGATACGGTACAACAACGGGTCACGCATGTTCATGTTCGGAGACTGCATGTCGATTTTCGCACGCAGAATATGCTGACCTTCATCGAACTCACCGGCACGCATGCGACGGAACAAATCCAGATTTTCTTCAACAGTACGATTGCGGTAAGGGGAATCCTTACCCGGAGTCGTGAAGTCGCCGCGGTTCTTGCGCACTTCCTCTTCATTCTGGGAATCCACATAGGCCTTGCCGTCTTTAATCAGCTGTTCAGCCCACTGATAGATCTGCTCGAAGTAATCAGACGCGTAATACAGGTGTTGGCCCCAGTCATAGCCCAGCCACTTGACGTCTTCCTGGATGGATTCAACGTATTCGGTTTCTTCCGTTTCAGGATTGGTGTCGTCAAAACGCAGATGGCAGCGACCCTGGTATTCCTGAGCCAGACCAAAATTCAAACAGATCGACTTGGCGTGACCCAAGTGCAGGTATCCGTTCGGCTCTGGCGGGAAGCGCGTGACCACTTCGCCTTTGACTTTGCCAGTCTCCAGGTCTTTTTCGATGATTTGTTTCAGGAAATTGGGTGCATCTACAGGTGTTTTATTGGGCTTGCTCATAGCGTACCAGTACACTCCTCGACCTGATTTCTGTCAAGTCTGGGAGGGTCTTAACTGGCTCTGGTTAGGCCCGAAAGCCCTCCTGCTGCCCTGCATAAGCTAAGGCGCAGTTAGCGCTTTTTTACTCCCATGGATTTTGCGTATCCGGCCTTTCCTTTGGCGTCAGTGAATCGCGTTTTGGAGGCAACCCGAGGTTTCCCCTGGTGCTGGGTCTTTTTTTCCAATGAAGGAGGCTTATTACCCTCCAAAGCCGCAATCAGACGGCTGTCACGCTCGGTGACCAGATTCACCACCAACCCCGGACGACCGGCCCGCGCCGTGCGCCCCGCCCGGTGCAGATAGTTTTCCATTTCTTTCGGCAAGTGATAGTTGATCACGCGTGCGATATTGGACACGTCCAGCCCCCGACCCGCCAGATCGGTGGCCACCAACAGGCCCACCTGGCCGTCACGGAATTTCTTCAGATTCGTTCGGCGCTCGTTTTTATCCATTTCTCCGCGATAGACCACACAAGCGTGGCCCTTGTCCGTCAATTCCTTGGCGATCTTGTCACACTGTTCACGGGTGTTGGCAAAGACGATGGTGCCACCGTCCACTTTCTGCGCCAGTACTTTTTCAAACAGCGGCCAGCGTTTGCCATCTTCGACCGTCAGGTTTTTGGTTTTTAAAGTGGAAACCACCTTCCCGCTGTTTTTACTACGAATGACTTCGGCCTTGGCGAACAAATCATTCATCAGCTTTTCCACGGTTTTGGAAACTGTGGCTGAAAACAGCGCCAGATTCACATCCTCTGGGCAGCAGTCGACGATACGATTGGTGTCAGGCAAAAAACCCTGATCCAACATTTGATCGGCTTCATCGAAAATCAAAAACCGCACATCACGCAGACTGATCAGGTCCTTGTTCAGCATCTGCACCAGACGGCCCGGTGTTGCCAGCAGAACTTCAAAGGCCCCGGAGGTGTTGCGACGGGCCTGTTCAAGGCTCATCCCGCCCAGAGCCGGACGAACCCGCAGTCTTGTATCGTGAGTCATGGATTTAAAGACCTTGGCCACTTGCTCGCCCAACTCCCGGGACGGCACCATAACCACCGCGCGAGGTGCGTTTTCCTCTTTCACCGGGTCTCCGGATTCTTCCAAAGACTTCAGATAATTCAAAATTGGCAGCACATACGCCAACGTTTTGCCGCTACCCGTTTCAGAGACTCCGACCACGGCCTGATGGCTCATGATCAAAGGAATGGCCTGTTTTTGAATGTCCGTGGGTTTGGAAATCTTCAAAGTCTTCAGGGTTTTCAAAAGAGAAGGCAACAGCTCAAAATCAGCAAAGGTATTCATACGGGCTCCCGGATAAAGCGAGGGCTGACTATAGCCTATTTCGCTCTGGAAGGACACCAGAATGGCGGAAAGCCCCCTGTCGGCCCGTCGGGAATCCGTCACGGTCTGGCTCAGCTCGAATTTAGCGCACTTAGGAGTTAACAATGAAAAAACCACCCGGCTTTCCCGGGTGATGGCGACTGATCCTCATGTCACAACCGGCGAGGACTCTGCGTCGGGGATATGATGAAATAAGAAAGGCCCGTCCTTGCGACGGGCCTTTTGCCATGAAATCCTAACGATAGATACGGAACAAAGTGCCACTTTCAGACAGAATGATGAGGTACTTCATCATGATCTCAGCAGGATAGTTTGCAGCATCGTTGTATTTCGCCTGATACTCAACGATCAGCTCGTAGCGCTGGTCGCTGGTCATGGTTTTCACTTCACGATTCAAAGCCTGCTCCGCCACGGCATAAGCTGAAGCACTCATGTCCTGATGAGTGGCCTTCAGGAAGTTGTCTGGCTTGCTGGTGGTGACCAGTTTATAATACTTATGACCTTCATTGTCTGCCTGACGGAAAGTCAGATTTTTGGCCGCCAGCTCTTTACGGTATTGTGTCGGGATCAGCTTGCCGATTCCGACAACAAAAACTTCGTACAACTTTCTGGCACGGCTGTCCGGTTTATTGCCTTCAAGACGTTTCTGGAAGTCTGTCGCAATCTTGATCATGCCCTCGCTGCCGATATTGTAGCAAGTTTGATCACTTTGCAGAGCCAGCAGAAATGCATTGAAGGTTTCCATCGCCATATTTTTATAAGCCACATCAGCGGCACTTTCCGCACGGGCCGTATTGTGTCTTTCCGCAAAGAAATTCAGCAATGTCACCGTGTATTCAGTGGAGGCAAAAGCCGCTTTGTCAGCCTTCAGGACCGAGATAAACTCGTTCACATAGCGGTTGAACTCTTTCGTGGCATATTTTTCCTGAATGGAGCCTGGCGCACTGACTTCAGCACGACCAGCCCACACCTGCACCACGTCCAGATGCTCCTTCAAGGTCGCATCGATGTTCTTTTTGCAGGCCACTTCTTCTCCACGCAGATTCAATTTGGGAATCTCGCTGTTAGAGATGGCATTGATGTCCAGAGCCGCTTTCCCACCCATGGCTTCAGCCTGCACTTCGACCACTGAAATCGGGGCTGGAGTGTTCAAAAGCTCTGAGGCCAGAGGCTGATCCGTGCTGGCGACAACCACATTGTTATACGCCTTCACCGGGATACGGTCCCCTTTGTCGGTCACCAGTGTCACCGTCACAATCTTGACCCGTCCGGCACTTGGTTTTGCCTTCAGACTTGTCAGCGGAAGAGGCTTGACCAGATCCAGCCTGTACAAACCTCCACCCGCCTGACGGGTAACATCGCCAATGCGACCAACACCTTCAAATGGCGGTTTGTTCTGAGCTTCATTAAACAATTCCGCCCCGTTGGTGTAGGCAGGGATTTGCACATCCGCATGCGCAACAGCTGCAAACTGCAGCGTCAGAACCGAAGCAACTATTCGTTGAGACCAATAACGTTCCATTGAGATTCCTTTCTCTCTATGTTTTTGGATAGCTTGATTTAGACTTTAGCCTGAAATGAGATTCTGAATCGTCGAATGGAAAATCTCGAACAATAAAGGCTGTAGTTGCCTAAAAGCATGTGCTGGCATTTTATCGAAACGACGTCCGACATTGTATTACGCAAATGTGAAAATAGGACTACCACCCCAGACCGAGGGAAAAAACCATGCAGCTTAGATCGTATCGCTGGTTGAATAAAGTGCTGCTTTCATTCTTAAATAGAACTTCAGCATTGAGATTCCATTTATTTTTGTCAGCAGAGTTCAGAATCCACTCTGAACCCACTCCCGCCACGTACCCCGTGGAAAATGACTGATCACTGTAAGGGATGTTTTCCAGAGAGGCCTCTTTGTTCAAGGCCACAAAATTGTAACCAATCACCCCGCCACCCGAGAAATAAACATTAAAGCCCTTCTTGCGACGTTCAATAGGAAACAGATGAAACCCCGCCTCCGCACTGGCGCTGTAATAGTTGAACGAGGTGGAAACTTCGGAGGCGTTATCAAGAAACATCTGAGTTCCCGCCATGCTGCCCACTTTGAAACCAAAATAGGGAGTCAGGTATTTACCATCCATATACACGGAAACCCCGGCGCCCACCCCAGAAGAGGACTCCGCAAATGATTTGCCTTTTTCACCGGAATAGACGCTTTGAAATGCACTCACGCGCGTTCCCGGAAACAAGCCCACATTGCTTGCCTGGCAGTCTTTCGACAACCCAAAAAAAACGCACAAAATAAGGAAGCTGTAAAAGCATGATCGCACCATTGGAATAAAGATCGGGTCGTTGTTAAGAAAAGATGATCACCTGGAGGCCTGTTCTGTACCAAGGCCCCAAGACCTTTTCAGTCTCTTAATCATTCTTCTCGTGGGATTACGACAACGAAATACAAACGGCAAAGATCATCGTACTTTTGATGTATGCCACCTTAGTGGCCTTGCGCCGGCCCCGCCAAGTATTTCTTCAGTTTTTCAAAAGACTCTGCCCAGCCTTGAATACACTCCGCTTGCAATTCATTGGGGATACCTTCTTGCGACAGCCTAAAAGCACTGCGATCCTTCCCGCGGGATTCAAACTCGAAGGTGATATAGCCTTTGGCGGGCCATTCCCCTGGCATGTTGGCTTCTTTGGCCGAGATCGGCTCGCCTTTTTCATTGGCGAATTGGTCGGTCATAACGATGCGTTCGTTTTTTACCACCTCTTCAATCCAACCGGCCATGCCGCTGGCACTCTGATCGTAGCCCTTCATATTGATGAAGTACTTGCCGCCGTCCCGCAGCTCCCAATCAATGTGATCTGCGTAAATGCCCTCCGGCCACCACCATCTTTTAAGGGCCTCCGCGCTGCTAAAGGCGGCAAACAGCTTCTCCAGTGGCACATCAAACTGGCGATCAATCACCAGCAGCTTCGAATGCGGGGTTGAGCCTTTGTGTTTGGCATCTTGCTTTCTTCCACTTGGTGAGATTTCCATTTGAACTCCTTTGCTCTCATCGCTTCCCGGACAAGTTTATAGAAGTGGGTTCAGGAATTAAGAGTTTTACGCATATTGTGTTAAAAGTGGCCTCAAATCACGGGACTTGTTTCGGACCGTGACTTTCTCACCAGCCGAACGTGTGGCTTAAAACTGAGCCTCAGCAATCTTGACCAGCAATACCGGGTAAACTTTTCCCCGGCTATTCCACAATCTGACAATCTCGCTTAGATTGCCCGTGAAGGTAAAACCATGAAAACACTTTTCTCTTTCGTTCTATTTATGCTTTTAAGCTCAGCAAGCCAGGCACACTTCGATTATCAGTTCCGCTGTCATGGGGAAAATCAGAACCAAATCATCCATTTTAAGGTGGGCCCGCATGGACTTGAAACCGTGCGTTTCAGACGGGAACTGGGTTTTTTGAATCAGTACCAACTGCTCAGTCAGTATGCAGACTACGGCTCCATGCAATTTATCTGGCAAAGCAAAGTTTCTGAACAACGCGCCCATCTTACTTTGGACATGGTGACAGCCCGTCATTGGACGGGAACGCTGACACTTGATGGAACTGAAAACATCTCTATCACCTGTCAGGAATAGGTCTATTTCTTCTTTTCTTTTTTATATTTCGGGAACAGCGACAGATACTGTCCGTATCCCTTGGCTTGCATTTCCTCAACCGGAATAAACTTCAGGGCTGCGGAATTGATGCAGTATCGTTTGCCGCCCTTATCCTTAGGGCCATCGTCAAACAAATGACCCAGGTGCGAGTCAGCCTTTTTGGAACGCAGCTCAGTGCGTTCCACCGACATTTCATAATCAGGCTTTGTCACCAAAGAACTGTCATCGATGGGCTTGGTAAAACTGGGCCAGCCCGTGCCGGAGTCATATTTGTCAGTAGAACTGAACAATGGCTCGCCACTGACAATGTCGACATAGATGCCTTCTCTTTTATTATTCCAATAGGCATTGTCGAAAGGCTTTTCAGTCGCCGACTGCTGCGTGCACTGATACTGCATCGGAGTCAGGGTTTTCTTTAACTCGGCATCAGAAGGTTTTACATATTCTTTTTCTTTGGCGGAAATCGCAGCAGAAAAAACAAACACCATCACAAAAATCCAATGCTTCATAAACACCCCCGTGAAAAGTTTAGTGCGCTGACGGAACAAGTTTAACACAAAGATAGGCCAGACTTCACATTTTGTCGAAATGAAGCGGCAAGACTGTTTTTTAAAAACCTTTGGGATTCAATAAAGTCCCTTTGGATTTCTAAGTTACAGTCAGATTTCCATTCAAAACCGGAATTTTCCTTTCCAGTCTTTCCCGACAGGTTCATACTGAAGCGCATTCCCCTGGGGTGGTTCGCATCATGAACACAAATTCTCTCAAATCCTGGCTTCCCACTGTCAGCATCAGTCTGGCCAGTTTCATATTCGTGACCAGCGAGTTTATTCCTGTGGGTCTGCTCCCAGAGATTTCTGCAGGTCTTGGGAAAAGCGAAGCCTTCACCGGCCTGCTGATGACCATCTATGCCTGGATTGTCGCGACAATGTCCCTGCCAATGACGGTCGTCAGCTCCCACTGGGATCGCCGCCGGCTGATGCTGATCCTGTTGGGAACGTTCGTCGTGGCAAACCTGGCCTCGGGCCTGGCGGCAAGCTTTGGCATGCTGCTGGTCTGCCGGATCATCGTGGCTTTTGCCCATGCGGTGTTTTGGTCCATTGCGATCCCCCTGGCGATCCGCCTGGGCCCGGCCGGGGGACGAGCCAAAGCTTTATCGATAATTGCAATGGGAGCCTCTCTGGGAAATATCCTGGGGATCCCTTTGGGCACTTTCCTGGGGCAGAGCTTTGGCTGGCGCATGGCCTTTTCTTTGATCGCGCTGGTGGCCTTCGTCATTTACGTTATTCTGTATCGCATGCTCCCCTCCTTACCAAGCCAGAGCATCACCACGTTTAAAAATGTGCCTTCATTGTTCAAGCGAAAATCCCTGGTGCTGGTTTACCTGATGACGGCTCTGACCGTGACCGGGCACTTCACCGCGTTTACATACATCAAACCGTTCCTGCTGGCGGTGGGTGGAATTTCAACGGATTTCGTCGTGGTTTTGCTATTGGTGTTTGGTGCTTCTGGAGTTTTCGGCAGCATCCTGGGCAGCAAGATTATTTACAAACATCCGAAAAATGCACTGTGGATATCACTCGGGATCGTTTTCTCAAGCCTGCTGTTGATGACACTGGCCGTGCATTCACAAATCTGGCTCATGGCGCTGGCATTTGTCTGGGGAACAGCCCTGACCCTTCTGTGCCTGATATTCCAGTCCGCTGTTTTAAAGGAAGCCCCTGATGTGCAGGATGTGGCAATGTCGCTGTACTCTGGCATTTTCAATATCGGCATTGGCGGAGGAGCCCTGCTTGGCAGCATTTCCTCCACGAACCATATCGGGTCTGTCGGCTATGTCGGGGCCATCTTTGTGCTGGCTTCACTGATGCTTTCCGCGAAATTCCAGATCTCGGAACTTAAGCACACCGAAGGCGCTGTGGGACATTAAAAGCCCCGTTCCCGGGGCTTTTTTATTTTGGCATCTAAACGTAAGAACCCAGCTCTTTGCTCATAAAACGCTTGCGCATTTTGATGGTGCTTTTTGTTTCCAAGACACCAAGTCTGCGTGCGATCAACTGCTTGCTTGAAACCTTTTTCGTCAGCACTTCAGTGGAGGCAAACAGCTCTACACCGCTTTCCAGAGTTTCATAAAGTTCAAACACATCACAGGCTTTCAAGTACTCTGTGCGCACGGCCTGGCCTTCAAAGTTTGTATAAGTGTACTGGCTGTACTCTTTGGCATCTTTTTCAGCTGCTTTCACCGCCGCGTTGGCATTCGCTGCCTGGAACAAAACCACACGCTCTTCCAGCAGTTCCGCAAAGGCCTGTTTGCCTTTGGCGCTGGATTTACCCACAGCACGAGTTACATAAAGGGTCTTAACGGCGAACCATTTCTTATTTTTCATTACTATATCCTATGAATGAAGTATTCAAAGCTGATGAAGAGCCCAGCTTCCCGTAAAATATACTGAGAAGAGCAAAGAAGCGTCAACAGAAAGGACCCGAAAGTCCCGCCGGTCGGGCCACGCCCACAGCCTCTACACCCGATTGACAAAAAATGTTAGGGCTGCGTTAGAAGATCATCAGATCGAACCAAACGGGATGGCATTTGGTTCCGTGATTGCATTGACATCCAATGAAGAGGTGTCCTAAATGCGAAGCCTGGTTGTTTCAGCCTTCATATTCCTGATAGCATTGCCTGCAGCCGCGCAAATGGCCTGCGGTGGCGCTTTCCTGGACACCCGTTCGTCTCACTTTGAGTCGCTTTCTCGCAAATCACGGGTTACCGAGACTCAAATCTATCAAGCTGCCAAGGCCGACATTCTGGGGGACCGCAGTCTTTCCGTGAAAGCCAAAATGGCTGCCGCTGACTTCTTTAACATTCTTCATCTGAACAGGGACTATCGACGCGAACTGACCATTGAAATCCAGCGCCGAGATTATAAGAGTGCACTGGAAAAAATGGGCGTCCAAATCAAAATGGACCCGATGACACTTCTGCGACACAATGCTCACTATTTCCGACTGATGTTTTCTCTGGGGGCCAATGCTGGCCTTAATTATCTGAGCTATCAGTATCTGGGATCCGCCGGGTTCATCGTTTCTGTCCCGCACTTCAAATTCTTCCGCCCCGAAAAAATTCCCGATGGTGTACTTATGGAAGTCTTAACCCAGCCCGAGGGCGGTCCACTGACAAAGGCTTACATCAACGCCCGGGTTCGCCATGGGGCTGACGTCATCATCTCCAGTCTGAACAGCTATATTTTTGTGGGACTGCTTTCCTGGCTGACTGTCTTTCATCATCAGGTCATCACCGACCCCACTGCATACATGGAAAATCAGGCCCGGATGTCAGCCTCGGCAATGACCAGAGCTGCCTATGACCAAAACATAAAAACCATCTCCGGACTTGAGGTCAAACTTCTCGAGTTCCAGAAAACCGGCCAGAGTGAAAAGGCCGAAAAAGCTCTGTTGCTGATTGAGAATATAAAAAAACAAAACTTAGAAATTATAAATACAAACTAAAGGAGACAAGATGAAAAAGGCAATTTTGATGATCCTGGCAGGCGCAATGATGGCCCAGTCTGTTCAAGCCGGAACCCAGCAAGCGAACACACCTCGAAATATCGCCTCTCAAGAGCAGCTGAGTCCCGAGGCACACGCGGCCGTGAAAGCGATTAAAAACCAGACTCTGACACTTCTGCAGTCCGGTAAATCAGAAATATCCCCCGAGGACCTGCAGGCACTTTCAGAGGCGACCGCCGGGCTGACACCGGAACAACGCCTGGAAGTTCTTCAAGCAGCTCTGGTGCAACTGCAACGTCTTAGTCACTATATTTCTCTAGAGACTCAAAACGGCAACGAATCCACGATCGGCGGCGCACTCGTGATCAACACGGTGATCTCGGGATGCCTGACCGCAATCATGTTCGTTAATGATGATGCCAGCAAACCCAGCATGCTAAGATGGATCGGTGTTGTTGTGACCGCCGCCAGCGTTGGGGGCCTTGTCACACTGATGGTCAAAGGCAATCCAGAGCGTGATCGTCTGGAGAATATGACGAAAGAGCTGACCAACGCTCTGATGCAGGCTAGCAGATCGACGATGCTCCAAATTGAGGCCGAAGCTTTGAATTAACAAAACACCTTGCCCCCCAACCGGGGGACTCCCGAAAAAGGAGCACCCCTCGTTTTTTAATAATTTCCACATTCCCGCCGGTAAAAGGCGCGAATGTTACCAAGATGTATTCAAGGGTTCTTCGTAGCAAACCGAAATATTAATCATGATAACGACGGTACGTGTCTCACTCTGGAACATCATGCTTCTGTTTGCATTCTTGGCTTTAACGGGCTGCACGTTTGATTTGCAGCTCGTCCCAACCAGTGTCGTACTGCCTTCAGAAACTCCCCCAACCGGGACTCCGCCGGTCCCTGCAGGACCGACATTGAATGTCAGTGCCCCGTCCGTGTCTTATGGAACCGTTGCGACAAACTTCGTTTATACCGTCACCTACACTGATGCCTCGATCGTCGACCTTCAAGATGCCGACATCACCCTGGGCGGACCCGACACAGCTGGTTGCACCGCTGTGGTGACGAATGGAACCACCATGACTCCGACGGTGACCATCAGCGGATGTACAGGGGATGGCCCGGTGAATATCTCCATTGCTGCCGACACGGCGGAAAGTGCGGATGGCCTTTTGGCACCCGCATACGGCCCATCAACAAGTGCCACGATTAAAAACTCTTTCATCATGACCATCGACACCAGCAAAGGCAATGCTGCCAACTCGATGGAGCTGCCACTGAATGGCTGGTCCGGATACAACTTTGTGGTTCACTGGGGTGACGGCAGTTCCGAACCGGTTGATTCTGCAAGCTGGAATCCCGGCATGCCCGCTATTTCACACAACTACGCGACGGGCGGAATCTATGACATCAAAATCAAAGGTGCCATGCCTTGGTTCCGCTTTGCTGGTGCTGGTGATTATCTGAAAGTCATCGACGTAAAACAATGGGGCACCATTCAGTGGGGCACTATGCAGCTGATGTTTGCTGGCTGCGCGAATATGCAAGTCACTGCGACAGATGCTCCGGACTTGACTCAAATGACCGATATGCGCGGCGCATTTATGATGGCCACAAGCTTCAACAGCCCTATCGGTCATTGGAACACCAGCGGGATCGAGGATATGAGCAATTTGTTCATGGGAGCGACAGCTTTCAATCAGCCCATCGGAAACTGGGACACTTCCAGCGTGATCACAATGAACAGTATGTTCAGCGATGCCCTTGCCTTCAATCAGAACATCAGCAACTGGAATACTGCGAACGTCACCGACATGGCTAGAATGTTTATGGGGGCTCTGGCCTTCAATCAGCCTCTGACTAAATCTGGAAGCTCCTGGGACACATCCAAAGTCACGGATATGACATCCATGTTCCAAAATGCGGATGCGTTCAACCAGCCCCTGGCCAGTTGGGTCTTTGCTACCCCTGGGCTGACCGGTATGGAGCAGATGTTCTTCGGCACCGACGCCTTCAATCAGGATATCAGTGGGTGGGTCCTGCCTGCGGGCGTGAACAACACCCTCTTCGATCACCAATCCAATCCTGCCTGGGACGCCAGCAAAAAACCGACATTCCCCTAACTAAGGGACGTCAGTGGCCAAGGACTTGGCCAGCTCCACGATCATGCCAAATTGCTTCTGAACGCTGATATAAATACCCTCATCGGTGCAGCGTTCAGTGTCGACCGTGGCGGACTCTGACGATCGTGTTGTTTTTGAGGCGATCCCCACCACATAGGTTCGTCCTTGAATTCGGGCAAAGGCGGGGCCACCGGAGTCCCCCTGACAAAAACCTTTGCCTTGAGACTGTTGCACACGGAAACGGTTTTCGTTCTTTGCGAAAGCGGACACCGTCAATTGAACCGAACGCAGGGTGTTGCCGCCATCACCTTTAATGTCAGACCAAACACCATTGGTGCGCCCATACCCTGCCGCCAGAACAGAGCGCAGATCCCCGATAGAATGATCCATCAAGGGCGTGATAATTATGTCCTCAGATAACTGCTTTTTTAACTTCAAAATCCCAAAATCATAATCCTGATTTCCGGCTTTGTACTGTTCTGGCACCACGAACGTGTCTTCTGCATAAGCCAGATGCTCTCCGGCTTTGGTTTTAAATTCGACCGTGCGTAAATACCCATCCGGAGTCTTCAAACAATGGGCGGCCGTCAAAATCAACTGCCTGCTCAGTGGAATCCCCGTGCACTGAAACACGTCGTTCATTTCCACCTTCTGCCCGTTTATAACCTCAATGCGGGTGTTATAATAAGTGCGCACACTGACAACCATCTGGGACAG
Source organism: Bdellovibrio bacteriovorus HD100 (assembly GCF_000196175.1). Classification (NCBI taxonomy): domain Bacteria; kingdom Pseudomonadati; phylum Bdellovibrionota; class Bdellovibrionia; order Bdellovibrionales; family Pseudobdellovibrionaceae; genus Bdellovibrio; species Bdellovibrio bacteriovorus. The sequence continues at coordinate 1,284,302 of NC_005363.1, read as the reverse complement.
ATCACTTTGAAAAGAAGCCGTGGTCCCACCGATAATCCCCTGTCCCTGCCCCATGTCCATGCCTGTTCCCTGAAAGCTTTCGGGACTTTCCTGGCAATTGATCAAAAGAAGTGAAAGAAGCATTAACAGTTTTTTCATAAAGCGCCTTTGCTGGGCTTAAAGCACCCTTGCGAGTCTCGTGCCCGCCCCCCGGGATCTTGGAAGAACTATAAGCCGCTTGTGGCTGCCCCGGGCTGTCCAGCAACTGAGCGAGGCCCCAGAAGTGTCACCGGCTGACAGATTTATATGAAGATATTTCTCAAATAGTCTCTAAATCACATTCAGTTCCATCCCGGCACTGGCAGAGTTCTTGTATTACCTGGTGCCACGAGGTGAATGGAAATGGATACGCAACCTGTTCGTTTATTTCTTGCGATCACGTCTTTGATTTTGGCAAGCGGGCTTTCTACGGCAAAGGCCCAAAGTCCCCCCTATGCTTCTGCGGCGCCAACGCAAGGTCAAAGTGCGATTGATTATTTAACCGCTGTCGACAGCTTAAGTGCGGCTTCAATCCGCGAAGCTCTGTTGACGGTGTGGCAGCATGGACTGAATCCTTCCGTCTATTGGAACGACGAACTGGAGCAGTCCTTCCTGCGCGGAACCCTGGACGCGGACTTCGACCGGCGCCAAATTCTGGCTGTCTATGTGAAGGCCCTGCGTGACGTTTACAGCGGATCGGTCAATCCGGTAGGCCTGGCTTCAGATATCAAAGTCAAAAAAAAGGACTTCCTGACGGCCGAACAGGTTCGCCTTGTCGTCCTGACCAGCCAGAGCGATGCAAAACTGGCCCTTGATAAAATGGCCCCCCAGTTTTCCGTCTATCAGTCCCTGAAAATGGCGCTGGAAAGACTGTATCCTTTGCTGGAAACCGGATTGTGGGAAAACATCACCCCAGCAAAGAAGCCGTTGTCACTGGGTAAAAAAGATCCCGTCATCATCAAACTGAAAGAACGTTTGCGTCAGTTGGGTTATCGCATCGACAGCATGAACGACACGTTTGATCAGGACATGCTGATAGCGATCAATGACATTCAACTAAACTTGAAAATGAAACCGGATGGAGTGATTTCACCCGGCGGCCGCACCTGGAGGTTCTTCAGCGTTTCCCTGTTGGACCGACTCAGTCAACTGCAAGCGGATATGGAGCAACTGCGCTGGTTCCCGCAGAATCTTGAAGACCGTCATATTTTCGTGAATACGGCGTTTTCCCACTTCATGATGACGGATAAAAAGAACAACATCTCGATGAGCTTTAAGGCGATCAACGGCACTGCGGAACGCAAGACGCCCACGCTTCGGGATCGCATCACCTATTTGGTGATGAACCCGACATGGACAATTCCACCCACGGTGTTCCTGAACGATAAAGTTGAAATTCTGAAGAAGCTCGACACCAAGGGCATTCGCAAGTATTTCACTGATAACAGATTTGAAGTGTACACTGCTGACTTTAGCCGAACCATCGACCCGACCAGCATTGACTGGAAGTCGATCAAGTCCTCGAGCGTGAACTTCTATATCAGGCAGAAACCGAGCTACAATAATGCCCTGGGCGTTGTGAAGTTTATGATGACGAATCCTTATGCCATCTATCTGCACGACACCAATCAGCGCGACTTGTTCGGCGAAGCCCAGCGCCTGCGCAGTTCGGGATGTGTGCGCCTGGAAAAACCGCTGGATCTGGCCGAATATCTGCTTGCAGGAACGCAATGGTCCCGGCCGCAGATTGAAAACTTCGTGGTTAAAGAAGGTCAATTGGTTGATAAAGAAACCCGTGTGGACCTGAAAGAACCGATGCCGGTTTATTTAGTACCTGTAACTTCCCAAATGAACTCGGACGGTGTTATCCGTTTTGTGGAAGACGTTTACGGACACAATCAATTAATTTTATCTCAAGTCAAAGGATTAGGACGGTAATTATGGCAAAATTTCTTTTAATCGCGAGTCTATTTGTAGCTTTCAATGTTGTGACGTCACAGGCAAACGCCACTGTCAGCACCGGTGCGGCATCGCAACTGTATGTCACGGGAGTGGTTGAACACATCGAAGCCATGGAAAACGAAGCCATGGTCAAGCTCGTTGGTCTGCCAAAGCTTTTGATCATCAAAAATTTGATGAGCTTCCCTGAAGCCAAACTGCACTTATTGACGGAATCTCAGGAAAGCCGCGTTCCGTTGAAACTTAAGATCAACGGCAGCAACCAGATTCTGGATGTTATCAATCCATAACAAAACTTGCCGCTGCATCGAAACTATGGATATCATCCAAGTCTGGAGACGGAGGACCTGATGAAGACCATTTATTTCACGGCGGCCAGCTTGGATGGGTATATTGCTGATCCCAACGACTCTCTGGAATGGCTCTTCAAAAACGGCCCCACGGACATTAGTTTCATCGACACTTTTGTAAATACGGTGGGCGCCCTGGCCATGGGCACATCAACGTACAAGTGGATGCAACAGCATGCCGAGGAATGGCCTTATAAAGTCCCTTGCTTTGTTTTCACCCATCAAAATCTTAAGCCCTTCCCCGGTGCCGACATCCGTTTTGTTCAAGGGGATGTCGCCAGCCACCACAAAGAAATGCAGAAATTAGCGAATGGAAAAAACATCTGGGTCGTGGGTGGTGGTGATCTGGCCGGACAATTTTACGACCAGGGGCTGTTGAACGAGATGCACATTCAAACTGTGGCGGTCTTCTTAAATGAAGGCAAAAAACTATTTGCACGCCATACAGACACGGCTTTTAAGATCAAGAACATCCGTCAGCACGGAGACACTTGCGTAGAGGTCATTTATTCAATAGCTACCACGTAGCGAGCTCGAAGAGACTGTTACATAGGCACATTGGCTGGCAGTCCCCCCACCGAGATCTTATCCGACTCGGCAATTGAGCCATCGTCATTGATTCGATGAACCACCGGCAGCTCATCTTCTTTAAGCACACCATGAAGCTTTCCATCGTACACAAAAAGGGATTCGATCTTGCTGTCGGCCACATCACTAAACAATCTGGTCTCGAAGGTCATGTCTGACTTTAGCTCGGCATAAGTGGCTTTGTCTGTCGTATAGTCACCGACCCCAAAGTAGACCTTCCCATTGAGCTCCACGATGCCGGTCACCCGTTCGTAATTCCCTGGCTCTGCCGGCAACGGTGTTCCGATCACAGCACCTGAATGATCCAACACCACAAAGTCCCAATACCAGTCGTCCTCGACGCCAATCTCGAAATAGCCCCCGATAAAGATTCCGGACTGATTAACCAGCAGCGAATAGACATCCGCATCACCAATATCAGCATAGATCTGATTGGACAGGCCCCCATCAAGCAAGCCCGTGTTCAAGTCCAGTGCCACCAATTTGCTGGCGCCGTCGACAGACATGGCACCCAGCTCGCCGACCTCTTCCTCTCCAGGCTCGCCCACGACAAGGCCATAGCCTGCCATATAAAGTTTATTCCCATAAAGGCTCATCCCAGAGATCTGTCCTGAAACGGGCAACGGCAGTGCAACCGGAGAATAGTCATCTTCAATATCCAGGATCACCAGGCCCTCGCGCTGCTCGCCATTGACCTCATCAAAGATCCCACCCACATACAGTTTATTATTATGAACCGCAAGGCCACGAACACTGACGCCATCAGCGTTCTCATCCGACAACTGCAGAGCTACTGAAAGATCAACCTCAGCTCCCGTACTTATAGACTGCGCATAGATCCCCGCCGACGTTCCGGTGCCCGCCACTCCGCCTGATGTTCCCAGGGCAAAGAAGCCGCCTTCCACAGAGGCGAAGGCCGAGACCTCCAGCTTTTCCTGAAAATATGTTTCGGAAAGATCGCTGCGCTTGAATTCCGCAAACCGGTCACCCAGTGAAAGGACAACATGATCCTCACTGACTCCCCAAAGGAAACGCCCGCTTGGTGGAAGACGTCCCACATCCCAGGCTTGCACTTTTGTGATTTGATTCGTGGACAAATTGTAAGAACAAAAATTTACGCCCCCGGCTTCAAAATCTACCAGGGCCAGCAAATAAAGCGTATCTCCAGAGGCCTTCACCGTGGGAGAACCCATAACTCCGCAGGCAGAAATATCAAAGGCACGAGGAATCAGATTTCCTCCCGCCACTGAATACAGCTCTGAAGATTCTGAACCCATATTATAAAGCAGTGCCTGACCGCTGCCATCCTGAAGCAATGTGACCCTATCTTCAAATCCAGTCAGATCAGTGAAGACACTTTGATCGACGTAATCAACATCAACAACCACGGATCCGTGTTCACTGCTGTTGCCCGCCAGAACGACTCTGTTACCAACAAAGACCACATCATCCACACGTCTCAGATCCAGACCTTCTCCGACCGAACTGGCAGGAAGCAAGGCCCCGCTTTCCTTGTTAAGAATCGCCACGTTTTGGGCGTCTTCCAGGGCCAGGAGCATTTCGCCACCGCCCACTTCTTCTTCTGACTTCGAGTAAGTGAAGGTGCCAGCCAGAACCACTGAACTTTGATTGATCTTCAGCCAGGCGAAGGGGAGCTTACTTTCAAGAAGTGAAGTGGGATAGTAGAATGTCGGTGCCTGAAATGAGGTGTCCAGCTCCCACTTGGCGCTGAATCTTTTAAGGGTCATCTCCCCCAGGGCTCCCGGTGTCATGACAACGTAATAACGTCCCGTCGAATCCTGCGCCAATGCATGGATCTCTTTGGCTGAGACCGGTAAAGTGACCGGTTGATTTCTGTCATCAGAGTCCATCCGGACGATCCCGCTGCCGCAGGGACCCGCTTTGCTAAAATCGCCCCCATAGTAGCGAACACCGCCAGACTCAAGGACTGTGCGAATCACCCCATCAAAACAGACTTTACCTTGGGCCTGCTGCACAGGATCTGTGGGTGAGGTTTCCGGGGAAGAATTTGAGGAACCGGGGGCTAAGTCGACAGACAGACTGCAGCCCGAGAGAAATACAGATAAAACAAGAAGTGATTTCAGCGAGTACGTTCCAAACATATCTGACTTATCGGAATTTAATAAGTGTGGCTCGAGACATAGACTCAAAATACGATGTAAACTCACAGATAAGACCGTGTACTCCTTATATATTCCCATCTCCAGACAAAATTCTGACTTGAGCTCCACCAGAAGCGAGGGTAAATCCTGAGGCGGCAAAACCAGCAAAGGTAAAAGAATGAAATATTCAAGAATCCTGCTTGCAATGACGACGATGGTGCTTTCAACAGCGGCTTCAGCCGCCTGCGATCACGAAACAACTGAGATCGCAGCCACCTATGGCAGCCGAAGCGACTTCCCGTCTTCTCCCGTACTGGCGGGCACTCTGCTCGCTGGCGAAATCCGCAAAGGAGCCCAAGGACAAATCGGGCCTTTTCATCAGGATGTTTACCTTTATATCAACAATGGTTCGTTCCACAGTGGCTGGTTTCAAGAGGCCTTCGCTCTGGATCTGGAGTGCAAGCTGAAAGGTTACACATTGCTCTATTCTGAGTAACTCTGCCATCGGCACTGATCGAAGGTGAATAGGAACCCCGATCCCCCTGAATCCTGCGTCGACCTATTAGCACCCCTCAAGTCAGCAGATTGTTCAGAGACTTTCTGCCTATAAGAAGTTCAGGGGACCGGCTTTTTAAAATACATATCTTTAGCCAGGTTCTCCAACCCCACTGGAGACTCCTGCCACACTTTGAACATCGCCTGACCTATCTTGTCCGGAACAATATCCAAAATCTCTTTTTCGACGTGGGCCAAGATACTGTCTGCAACCTCGACCGGAGAGGTCATGTCCATCTCGGCACCTTTATTCATGTCCGTATCGATGGCACCCGGATTCACAGCATGAACGGCAATACAGTACGGACTAAGTTCGATTCGAGCCGCCTGAGTCATCGAATAAAGTGCCGCTTTGGAAGCCGAATATCCCGCGATAAAGGGAAAGTTCACGAACTTGGCTATCGACACGATATTCACGATACGACCGTCGCAGTTGCGCTTAAGCACAGGAACGAAGGCCGTCATCACATCCATCGTCGAGAAATAGTTTACCTGCATGTCACGGAGGAAGCCGTCCCTATTCCCTTCCAAAAAACTTCCGGCATGAAGAGTGCCGGCATTGTTGATCAGGATCTGCACGTCGGCGGCGGCAGACACGGCTTCGTTTATTTGCTCCCGGTTGGTGATATCCAGTTGAACGGGAACGACACGCGGGTCATCGTTTTTCGGTAATTTGTTTTTATCTCTGGCGGCAGCGTAAACCTTGGCGACTCCCCGATTGAGGCAGGCCCCTACTAAAGCGGCACCGATCCCGCGGTTGGCTCCGGTGATAAAAACATTCTTTCCTTTGAAATCCATAAAACCTCCTGGTTGATCCAAGGCAGGCTAAGATATTTCAACTTAAAATACTGGCCATTTACGGACATCGTCGTTGTTGTGTTCACACCAAAAGCTCGGTCGGAGGATTTAACAGAACTATTTCCCAGTGGACACGACGTAATAGATGCCGCACAAAGTGATCAGTACCGGCAATATGAAGGTCAATCCTATCACCCAAAGGGTTTTGCGACGTACTTCTCTTTCTGCGATCTCGGAATCCTGAGGCGTGTCCATATCAGTCCTTTACAAAAGACAGGTCTAATTTCGAGGAATTGTAACGACACCACTACAGGAAGACAAATAAAAAGCCCCCTTGAAGGTCTGATGTGTGCACACAAAATGTTGCTGTCACTCAGCAGGAGCCTTAAGTTCGGCTCGTATTTTCTTATTAGGCGCAATAAACAGTTCATCAGGAACTCAGCAACCGTAAAGGAACAACCGATGAAACAGCTTCTTTCTTCAATAGCAATTATTTCAACGACAGCTCTGACGGCCTTCGCCGAGACAGGCCAGCAAGTCACCGTTGGCAGCGTATTTACCAATCTAACCACGGAGTGCATTGAAGTCAGCGCGGCAACCCAACAGTCCCCGATTGATTTCTATGATGCCGAATGCAAGGGCTTTGGCGGGTATCAACTGAATATCACCGGCGGCGACCTACGCTATCATCCGGAGCTGGCTTACGGTGGGCAGCAGATTGCCCTTAACAACCCGTATTCCTTCCATGACGTGGCGTCAACTGAAGTGGAATGGATGTACCGTAAAACGAATTCTTCGGAAGACGGCAGCGGATCATTGCAGTGGATTGGCTTTATCTATCGCCTGTCTGAAGCCACTGAAGATGGAATGTCGGGTGTGGAAGTGGTGTATGCAGTTCGATTGGATGGGGCGGATACCTGCTCAATTGGCACCGCCAGCACAGAAGAACAAGCGCGGGCGCTTGTTCTTAGCTCAAAGGCGCACTGTAAATAGCCCGGCTATTGTTTTTTAATATCGTGAACGCAAAAGGCCGGAAGCTTATCAATAGGTCGATCCTGATAGTCGACGGCCCCTAACTCTTTCAGTTCTTTGAGGGTTGTTTCCCTAACGACGCCGTCGCCGCCACGAATTCTAAGTACGAGATGAGTATCAACGTTCGCTGGATTCTCTTTGTCGATTTTGATCTTTTTCTTGTTGTCCCAGGCGACGATAGCTGTATCAACAGAGCCATCTTTCTTTTTAATCTGCACCATCACACTGTCCACTTGGGGTTTGCCGAATGCCGCAACTTGTATAACCTCTTCAAGGTCCGCCAGTTTCATATTCAAGCCAAGTTGTTTGCCCAGAGTGTGACAGAATGAACCGGCGTCAGCGCGTTTGCTAAACTTAATTTTTGAAACCGCGACGGAGTTCTCACCGACGTTAACATCCTGAGTGAAAGGCAGCAGGTTCGCGTGGGCGTGGAAAACGGAGAAGTTCAAAATTAAGACAGTTGCCAACAAGACTCTTTTCATAGGGCACCTCTGCCCATTTACACTGCGAGAGTCATTCCAGCATCAACTGCAATAAAGCTTGTTTATACACGGCAAGAACTGTCGAAGGCGCCAAAAGGCGCCCTCCAAATTTGTTATGTCTTAAATTGAAATACGGAGCTTCTGTTGCAAAGTGAGACGCGGGTATTAAGGGTTGTCTCGAGCTTTAGCTGGCAATGAGGCCACATACGCCTCTGGCAAACCCGAAGCCCGGGCTCCTCTTACCAATGCCTCGAGATAACGTTCACTGACAGGACCATCAAGACTGCGACGACTCGGTGACGTCACAAAGGCCGTCGCTTCAAACTCTTGCCCGTCGACGGAAACACGCAGAGTCGTCTCAACTGACATCCCAGTCACGACACCTTCTTTATGCTGAATAATGGGCCATTCTTTTTCCGGAATTTCAAATAACCTTCCAAAGACAGACGAGCCTTCTTTGGCGACCAACCCGGCAACACGCCCACCCCACCAACGCGAAGGAAAATCAAAAACCAAATCGACACCTTTTGCTTCAGCCACCAGCCCCTCGGGCAGTACGAAAAACTGGTAGCTATGCTCTTCCGCCCAAACCTCGAAAGCCTGGCGATCCAAAACCCCCGAATAAGCAAAATACAATTTGCTTCCGGTTCCTTGAATTTGATTTCTAGCTTGCATCACTTTTCCGTAATGGGCGTCCATATTTGATTTCCTTCTGCTTCTAAGTATCAGTTCTTAGCTCAAAGCTCTTGCAGTGTATCCCGGATCCAAGTCATTTGGCTTTTAATATCACCTGATTTTGGCCATTGTGACAACAACATCCTGTTGTTTATCGCAATCAACTGTCTAAACAAAAAAGATATTGCATCATTCAAATTAAACCTTGCGACATCTCAACTCTCTAATAAACTTGGAGTATGAAAACGAAGCTGCTGTACTTCCTATCTTTTTTTATCCTGGCACATTCAGCGCAGGCAAAAACGGAGACTGAACTTCGCGCCGCAATTCCTGCTGGACTGGCACCACCTCTTTTGATTGAAAAAAAAGGAAAAGTGGACGGCCTTATCGTCGACTATGTCAGTGCTTTGGCAGAGGCTATGGGACGTACCGCAAACTTCAGTGTCGTGACTCGTTATCGACTCAACAGATACATGCTGACAGGTCAAATGGATGTCCTCTGCTATACAAGCAAAATCTGGGATGACGGAGTTAAAAAATTAGATTTCTCCGAAGTTCTTTTTAACAAAAAAGAAGTTATTATTGGCCCGACACCGATGCCCAAAAAAATAAGCGATATGCAAGGCAAAACAATCGGAACGATGCTTCAGTATGTCTACCCCAAGCTCGATCCTTACTTTGCATCTGGCAAAATTCTACGCGAAGACAGTCTATCCGAAGAAGGAAATCTAAAAAAACTGCTCAATGGCCGTATCCAGTACGTCGTCACAGATCAAATTTTTTTCGATTATTTCCGTCTTGAAAATCCCAGTATTGCAAAAAACCGCGAAGCACTTTTTCTTACAGACTACCCCATTGTCTGCTCAATCAGTCGCAAAGGGCGAATCACGAAGAAGGAAGTAGACAAAGCAATCGATGAAATCAAAAGTTCGGGAAAAATGAAGGCCTTGTTTAAAAAGTACGGCAGCACGTATGTTGATTGATTTTTGGGCATAAAAAAACCGAAGACTTTGCTTCGGTAATTTTAGCCACTTTTTGGAAAAAATGGCGGGGTGGACGGGACTCGAACCCGCGGCCTTCCGCGTGACAGGCGGACGTTATAACCAACTTAACTACCACCCCAGTGGCGTTTCGGAGAATCTTTTATAGCCAAGTCGGACACCCCTGACAACATTATTTTTAAAAAAACTTAATATCATGGTGTCCTATGCCCTCTTTTTGGGCAAATAAAGCCCTAGCCCGCCGGTTTTGATGGGTATAATGTCTTTGCACCATCAAGGAGACCCCAAAATGAAGAAACTTTTGGCTGTAACTGCCCTGCTACTGTCCCAAACGGCCCTGGCTGAAACCATCACCTATGAGGTTGAAGGCATGCACTGCGGATCCTGTGCAAAATCCATCAAAGCACAGGTGTGCAAAATGGATGGCCTGGAAAAATGTGATGTTACTGTCGGTAAAGTGATTGTCTCACCTAAAGCCGGTTCAACGATTTCTCAAGATCAGATTCAGGCGGCGATTTCCAAAGCCGGAGAATACAAGATCATCAACTCTTCAAAATCCAAGTAAGATTGTGGAGTCATCGAATCCCCTGCTCAGGGGGTTCGATTAAAAAAAATTGACGATAGAGTGCGATGACCTTACTGCACTTTTCCGGCATAATGATCCAATGATCAACACAATTTCCGAAACCTCCAAAGGGCGCCTGCTTATCATCGATGACGAATTCGAACTGCTGGAAGTCCTCTCGGCCATCCTAGAAGGCAGCACCTCGGAAATTCATCGGGCCAACAATGGCATCGAAGGCATTGACCTGCTAAAAACCCGGCAGTTCGACGCCGTTCTTTCTGATGAAAAGATGCCTAAAAAATCCGGCCTGGAAGTTCTGAAGTGGATGCGTGAAAACGGCCTTCAGATCCCGTTCATCATACACACCGGCTATGGGCAGAAGGACATGGTGCTGGAAGCTCAAAGATTGGGCGTCTATGCCTTTATTGACAAGCCCTGGGATGAAAACTCGCTCATTTCCACGGTGGAACGCGCCTTAAAAACTGGGATGGAGCAAAAGAAGGCCTAAAGGCCTTGTCTCCCCCACGCAAATCCCTCATCATAGAGAGTATCCGGGCGCGTGGCGCCCTAGAATAGGAACTCTCATGAACAAGCTCTTTTGGATCGACATGGAGATGACCGGTCTTGATGTCGAGAAGGAAGTGATCATCGAAGTGGCGGCCATCGTCACGGATCTAAACTTCAAAGAACTCGAAACTTTCGAAACCGTGGTGAAACAGCCCCAGAAATATCTGGACAGCATGGACGCCTGGAATACCGAGCACCACAAAAAATCCGGCTTGACCGCTAAGGTGCCTAACGGAATGGATCCCGACCAGGTCGAAGCCAAGCTTGTGGATATGGTTAAAAAGCATTTCCCGGATCCCAAGGATAAACCTGTTCTTGCCGGCAATTCGATCATGCAGGACCGTCTTTTCATCAACAAGTACATGCCGGAATTTGCCGGACGCCTGCACTATCGGATGGTGGATGTGTCTTCCTGGAAAGTGATCATCAACAATAAGTTCAAATACGTTTACCAGAAGGCCAATAAACACCGCGCCCTGGAAGACATCCGCGAAAGCATCCAGGAACTGCGTCACTACACCGACAAAATGCATTTCACGAAATAGAGCAAACATGCGTCCACAGCGGATCTTGCAGCGCCGGACGCATGTTCATTTCTTTTGACTCGAAAATCAAAGGCCCCTACTTTCAAGACCAGGAGCTGAATGATGCGCAAAAGTCTGATGTTTTTGCTATGTCTGTTTCTTCCCCTGGCTGGCCTGGGCGCTGAGATGGTTTACATTTTTCATCCACCAGAGTCTGAAATAGATCGCCGTTACAACTATCACTGGGATTTGCTGAAGGCCGCGCTGGAGGCCACCAAGGACAAATACGGCCCTTATGTTTTAAAACCCAGCGTGCGCATGACTGAAGACCGTCAGATGCGGGAACTTTTGTCGAACTCAAAAAAGCTCACCGTCATGATCCGCGAGACTTCCATCAAACGTGAGCGCCAACTGGAAACCGTGCGCATCCCCATCGACAAAAGCCTGATTTCCTACCGCGTGCTGCTGATCAATAAAAAAGACAAAGCCACTTTCGATAAAATCTCGAACCTGGAACAGCTCAAAAAAATACCCATGCGCCAGGGCGAAGGCTGGGGTGACAATGCGATTCTGGAAAGCGCAGGCTTTCGTGTGCTGGAAGAGGTCTATTACGACCGCATCTTTGAGAATCTTGTATTCAGTGCCCACACCACCGCCTTCCCCCGCGGAGTCACCGAAGTTCTGGAAGAATTCAACGCCCGCAAAGAGCGGCTGCCCCAGTTGATGATTGAAGAAAATATTTTACTGTATTATCCCCTGCCGACCTATTTCTGGTTCCACCAGACGGAAGAGGGAAAAAAGCTCGCCCGCCGCGCCCAAGACGGCCTGGAGCTGCTGATTCAAAATGGCGAGTTTGACCGGATGTTTAACAGGGCCTATGGCAAAGTCATCGCGGACCTGAATCTTAAGAAAAGAAAACTGTTCAGAATTGAAAATCCGCTGTTGCCAACTAGTGTTCCCTTCGACAATAAGAAGCTGTGGTTTGATCCGACCAAATAACTTCGGATCAGACGGAAAGGCTGCCTTATGCCGCAGAAAAAAACCGCTGAAAACGAATCGGCCTTCAAAAACTGGATCAACGAGGCGCTGGTGCGCCGAATGGCTGAACATCTGCAATACCACCACGCAGACTTTGACAGTAAAAGCTTTCTAAAGCTCAGCCGCGAGCTTTCGGCCCTTGAGATGAAACCCCGTGTGCAGCTGATCCGCGGTCGATTGCAGTCACATCTTCCGCAAGACTATACCAAAGCCCTCAACATCCTGCTGAAGGCTGTCAACAAACCAAAACCGGGCGTGGAACCTCTATCAGGTTTCGACCTGTGGGCCTTCACTGAATTTGTGCAAACCTATGGACTGGAGAATTTCGATGAATCCATGAAAGGTTTGCACACTTTGACGCAAAAATTCACGGCCGAATGGGCCGTGCGCCCGTTTCTGATTCACCGCCAGGAAGAAACGCTGAAACAGCTGATGGCCTGGACTCAGGATAAAAGCCACCACGTGCGCCGCTGGGTTTCTGAAGGCTCTCGGCCCCGTCTGCCTTGGGGTGAACTGCTGCGGGAATTTATCAAGGACCCGGCACCGACGTTGAAGCTTTTGGAAGAACTGAAATACGACGAAGAACTTTACGTGCGCAAATCCGTCGCCAATCACCTGAATGACATCACCAAAACACACCCGGATGTGGTGATCAAAACCCTGAAGCGCTGGCAGAAAGAAGCCCCCCAGGAACACAAAACAAAAATCGACTGGATCACCCGCCACGCCCTGCGCACCCAGGTGAAGGCCGGTAATGCCGAGGCTTTGAAGCTTTTGGGCTATCACACCGATGCCACGGTAAAACTGCACGATCTGACGTTAAAACCAAAGACTGTTAAAACCGGGGGCCACCTTGAAATGTCCTTCGGTCTTTCAAGTCCCAAGAATGCCACGGTCGTGGTGGACTATGCGATTCATTATAAAAAGGCCAACGGCACGAACTCGGCCAAGGTGTTTAAGCTTGCAAACAAAGAGCTGAAAGCCAAAGAGCGGCTGGACTTCACAAAGAAGCACTCCTTCCGCCCGGTGACGACACGGGTGCTTTATCCGGGCTCCCATGTCGTTGAGATTTTCGCAAACGGAAAAAGCCTGGGTAAGGCCACTTTCCTTTTAAAGGACTAAAGATCTTTTTTCATCTGCTCCAGGGATTTTAGAACATCCTTGAAGCGCTCTTCTTTCACTTGGGGATGAGCCAAAGCGATCTCGATGGTCTTTTTGGCTTCATCTTTTTGTTTCAGCTCTTTCTGAATCTCTGCCAGGGTCTTCAAGTTGTGAAGACGCAGGTCTTCTCCCAGCTCCACTGCAAGCTTTGCCTGGGGCAGGGCTTTTTCATAGGCCTTGTTGCGCACATAGTAGCTTGCAAGCTTCATGTGCGGGACATAGCTGTGAGGATTCGCCTTTTCAAGTTTCAACAGCCACGATTCCTCAAGTTCCGGAAGCCCCGCCTGACGGAAGTAAAACAGCGTTGCCATCACCTCCCCCGGACGATTCTCAGAAAGCTTCAACGAACGCACTTCATTCTGCAGCTCCTGTTGAATCCTGACGACCTCTTCTTTTTGCCCCAGGGCCTCGGCGGACACCTTCCACATGGAAAGCGCCTCGGCCCTTTCCACCGGAGCCATCGGACTGACCTCCCAGGACTCCACCCATTTGACGGTGTCGGCTTTCGACTTGGTCAGTTTTTCCAAAAACTCGCTGTTGGCTTTCAGGCGCTCTTTCAAATCCGCCGGCAGATCCTTCTTTTCACTTTTCAGGAATTCCGCCCATTCGTTGGTGGCCGTGACGCTGGTGAAACTCTGCGGTTTAAGGTCGGCCCACTTTTTCAGGATGGCCAGATATTCTTCCGACTTTTTTTCCGCACGGGCCTGCTGAGAAGCCCACTGCGTTTCTGCAGAGGCAAAACGATCGGATTTGGAATCAATCTGACGATACCACTTCACGGCCGTTTCCATATCGAGGGCATTGTAAGCTTTGACAGCCAAAGCCTCGATGGCTTTTTGATCACCGGCTTGTGCCAGCTTTTCAAGATCCGCAGTCGACTGAAGGTTCTTTTTCGCGTCTTTGATGCGTTTGGCGTAAACATCCGCCGGTGCAAAATCCAAGGCGCGATAAAGTTCGGTGCCATCAGGTTTCAAGATCAACACTGTTGGAATCGCTTTAATATTGTACTGTTTTCCGAACGGTTTATTGGCGCTCATGTCTGCATTCAAAGCGACCAGGATAAAATCCTTCGTGACGTTTTTAAAAGCCTTGGTGCCAAAGACTTCCGTTTCAAGACGAACACAGGCCGGACACCAAGGGGCCCCGTAATCAACCAGCAGATTTTTTTTGGACTTTGCCGCCAAAACTTTGGCAGCTTCCAGATCGTTTTCGATAAAACCATGGCTATTCTTGTGAACTTTGCCCGTGGTGGCTTTCACTTCCGGCTTTGCAACCTCGGCTTTTTTGACTTCGCTTGCAGGCTTTAGCTTCCCGCCGGAAATCACGTAAGTGATCTTGTGTTCTTCGCACACGGTTTTTTTGTCGTCGCAGACATAGAAGCCAAGCTCAAAGGCTTCGTTTTCTTTTGTCGGCATAGCAAAAACCAGCTGAGATTCCTCTTTAACAAGAGGCGCGATCTCTACGCCCTTCATGGCAAAAGCCGCGGGAGCTTCCTTATTGAAATGAAAACCTTTTTGAATGGTGCCGACGATCTTTCCGTCTTTCACGACGAATGTGGCTTTGCCGTCCGAAAGACGACCGAATGCGGATGCCGCGACGAAAAGGGCTAAGATAAAACCAAGAACCTTCATAAGTCCTCCTGAATATCTTAGAACCCTATCACGGTGAAGACAGATAACAATGCCTACACCGTTCATGCTGCGGCGTAGATGTAAAAAGTCACCAGGCACCTTTTAAGGCACCTTTTAGAAGCCGTCGGTGGTTCCTACTTTGCCCCAGTCATCCATGGAGTCACTTTTTACTGACGAAACTTTGTGGGGGGCCACCTTTGGGGCCGGGTGCCTTCGGGCTGACTTGATGTCAATGGTTTTGGCTTTTGACTGCGCACCGCTGGCGGCGGCTGCGATTTCCCGGCGCACGCCCTTGATGGTGTAGGTCAAAAGATCCACGACTTTATCCAACTGCTGGGCCTGGGCGGACAGCTCTTGCGAAGCGGCGGCGGCTTCTTCCGAGGTCGCGGCGTTGACTTGTGTCACTTGATCCAATTGATTCATGGCTTTGCTGATTTGATTGACGCCGTTGGATTGCTCTTCACTGGCGCTGGCAATTTCAGCATTCAGACTGGACACCTTCTGGGCTGATTGCACAATTTCACCCAGCACTCTCCCACTTTGCTGAGCCTGATGGGCACCTCGGTCAATTTTCTCAACGCTGCCTTTGATAAGCTCCGTGATATCCTTTGCTGCTGATGAACTGCGCTGAGCCAGATTACGAACCGCCTCCGCCACAACCGCAAAACCTTTTCCTTGCTCGCCCGCACGCGCGGCTTCCACCGCCGCATTCAGCGCCAGCAAGTTCGTCTGGAAGGCAATGTCGTCAATCACATTAATAATTTCTTCAATGCGCTTGGAGTCCTGGGAAATCGCCTGCATGGAATCCATCAAAGAATGAATCTCTTGATCACCGCGGCTGGCCACCTGACTGGTCTCTCCGGAAAGACGGGCCGCCTCACGGGCATTATCGGCATTGATCTTGATCATGGAAGTCAGTTCCTCCAGTGTTGCCACGGTCTCTTCCAAAGAAGCCGCCTGTTCAGAAGAAGCCTCCGCCAGCTGTTCGGAAGAAACCGAGATCTGCTGGGAAGCCCCCGACACCTGAGTGGAATTGTCAGTCAGCTCTGAAATAACACGGTTGATACCCGCACTAAGAGACCTAAGAACCAGGAAAGCACAAGCGATACCGAAAAGCAGAGCCCCCACGACTGTGCCCAGCAACAGGTCACGCGAACGCGCAAAAGAGGCCTCGGCAGACTTCTGATCAGCCTGCATGCGCTCGTTATTGCTCTTGACCATGGTATCCACGATTTCCGTCCCCCGCACACGGACATCGCGCCCCTTGGTGACAAGAATATTCAGTGCTTCTTTGTCCTGACCTTTGTCAAAGAGCTCGGTCACCTGAGTGTTAAGATCCGTCCACTCTTTATAAACGGCTTCGAAGGCCGCGATCCTTTTCACCCCCGCTTCATCCGCCAGGGCTTTGCGCTCTTCCAGCACTTCCGCCATCTCTTTGTGGCGTTCCGAAATGTACTTACGAGCCGCCTCCCGCGCCGGTCCCCCCGCAGGATTCAGTGCAAAGTTTCTTTCATTGATAACCTGGGTAAGGAAGATCTCTTTCATCATGTGATCCCGATCAATTCGAGGCACAGTGACATTCGTGATGCGAGTCAAAGTCGAATTCAACTCGCCAAGACTTCGCCAGCTCATGACCGCAATCAATGCCGAACAAACAACTAGGATCCCAACAATCACAGACACTTTAAAGTTTAAACTGCGTACGTTCATTATTCTCCCCCGACAAAAGCCATCGCATTCCCCAGCGATGGCCAAATTTATCGGGTCGACCCCAAAGAAACCTAAGCACTAAAGGTGTGAAATAATCTTGATTACAAAACCCGCCCCTAAAGTCCTTAACAGAACAAATCAAAAACAGAAAAAGTCACCAACAATACCGCACCGTAGACTCAAAAAGCACAGCACAAGCAAGCTGATCACCAGCAAGGGAAGAGGGGCTGCAGAGAGCGTGAAACCGAGTTCCACAGCGCCAGTCACAAGTGCAATAATAAAGAAGATCGTCCAACGGCAAAAAAAAAGGGAGCCACGAAGGCTCCCTTGCGCGAGGACTGTCCGAGAGTTTCACGCTCTCTGCAGCCCCTCTTCCCTTGCGGGTTGATTAGTAACGGTAGTGCTCAGGCTTGAACGGGCCTTGAGGACTCATGTGCAGGTACTTGGCTTGTTTGGAAGAAAGTTTAGTCAACTTCACGCCCAATTTATCCAAGTGCAATGCCGCCACTTTTTCGTCCAAATGCTTAGGCAAGCGGTAAACAGCGATGTCCTGGTACTTGTCACGGTTGTTGAAAAGTTCCATTTGCGCCAACACCTGATTGGTGAAGGAGTTGGACATAACGAAGCTTGGGTGGCCCGTAGCACAACCCAGATTCACCAAACGGCCTTTAGCCAGGATGATGACTTGTTTGCCGTTTTTCAAAGTGTGGATGTCCACTTGTGGCTTCACTTCACGCATTTTGGAATTCTTGTTCAACCAAGCCATGTCGATTTCGATATCGAAGTGACCGATGTTGCACACGATCGCGTTGTTTTTCATTTTCATGAAGTGCTTGTCAGTGATGATGTCGCAGCAGCCAGTCGCTGTTACGAAGATGTCACCCAATGGAGCTGCATCTTCCATCGTTGTCACTTCGAAACCTTCCATTGCCGCCTGAAGCGCGCAGATTGGATCGATTTCAGTCACAAGAACGCGGGCGCCCAGTCCACGCAAAGAGTGCGCAGAACCTTTACCCACATCGCCGTAACCCGCAACAACGCAGATCTTACCGGCAACCATCACGTCCGTTGCACGTTTGATACCGTCAGCCAAAGATTCGCGGCAACCGTACAGATTGTCGAACTTGGATTTGGTAACAGAGTCATTGATGTTGATCGCTGGAACTTTCAGTTTACCCTGTTTTACAAGGACTTCCAGGTTGTGGACACCGGTGGTTGTCTCTTCAGAGATACCGATGATTTTCTTCATTTCTTTGGCGAAACGAGGCTCGTGCATCATGTTCGTCAAATCACCACCGTCGTCCAGGATCATGTTGAAGCCTTCTTTGCCCCAACCCACGATAGTTTGTTCGATACACCAGTTGAATTCCTGCTCAGTCAGACCTTTCCATGCAAATACCGGAATGCCCGCTGCCGCGATAGCCGCTGCGGCGTGATCCTGAGTGGAGAAGATGTTGCAAGAAGACCAGCGGATTTCCGCACCCAGCTCAACTAGCGTTTCGATCAGAACCGCTGTCTGGATAGTCATGTGAAGGCAACCAGCGATACGAGCGCCTTTCAAAGGCTGCTGTTTTTTGTACTCTTTACGAAGAGCCATCAAACCTGGCATTTCAGTTTCAGCAATCTTGATTTCTTCACGACCCCATTTAGCAAGCTTTGCGAAAACCTCTGGGTTTTCCATTGCTTCTTTGCTGACTCGGTAGTCAACAACTGGAGTTTTAGCAGCAGTTTTAGTTGCTGTAGGAGCTTTCATTTTAGCATTTTTCTTCATAGCGGTTTTTCCGTTCGTCGTAGTCAATGACATTTGATTGAAGTCCTTGTCTTAGGTTTTTAAAAATTATGGTAAAGTTAAGATTTCATATCCAGTATCCGTCACAAGAACTGTATGTTCAAATTGTGCGGACAGTAGACTATCTGCAGTATGATAGTACTTAATGCTGCTTCCTGGAATGTCGAATTCGATGATTTCGTCAGTCCCTTGATTCACCATCGGTTCGACGGTGATACAGTGGAACGGCACCAGGCGCTCGCCCTTGCCCTTTTTGCCATAGGACGGAACAAACGGCTCTTCGTGGAACTTGCGGCCCACACCGTGCCCACCGATCTCTTTCACGGCCACATACCCCTTGCGGGTCACAAGCTTGTTCGTTTCGAAACCGATGTCCCCGGTATAACCGTTCGGTCGAATCGCTTCGATACCGATATCACGAGCCATACGGGCGGTTTCCACCAGGTCCTTGGCTTCTTCAGAAACGTTACCGATCATGTACATCTTGGACGTGTCCCCAAAGAAACCATCAATCCAAGCAGTCACGTCGACATTGATAATGTCCCCGTCTTTCAAGATGGTCTTGTCATCAGGAACGCCATGGCAGACAACTTCATTGATAGAAGTACAAGTGTACTTAGGATAGCCGTGATACCCCAGACATGCGGACTTGGCACCTTTGGTCGCCATAAAATCGAAGCAAAGCTGATCGATCTCGTTCGTGGTCATACCAATTTTGATATATTTATCCAGGTAAGTGAGCGTGTCGGCTGCAATACGGCAGGCAACAGTCATCTTTTTGATTTCTTCCAAAGAAAGCGGCTTAATTCCCATAGAGGATGGTATAGCACAGCCCCCCACCCTTGAACAGACCAAAACCCCAACTCCCAACAGGGAAAATCCAAGTCCACCTTAGATAAAAGCCGCCGTTTCCCCTCTAAAATCGAGCTAATAAACCACCCCCACCAAGGCGACGGCGAAAGCCCAGCCAAAAGCGAACCCGCAAAGCGGAAGCCATACCCGCGACGACAAAGTCGAGCCCATCAACTGCGATCCCGCGCAGCGGAAGCCCACCCCCAAACGGGACGAGGGGCTGGTCAAAAAGGTCCATATACAAGGCGGAGGTGGGTCCTCGCAGCGGAGGCGTACCCATGGTACGTCGGAGCGAGAAGACCCGCCGACAACGCAGGAGATGGGCCTTTTTCACCAGCCCCGAAACGAAGGCAAAAAAAAAGCCTAGGTTTTACCTAGGCTTTTTTCCCCGTTTTAAACGACCTACTACTTAAGGTGTTTAGAAACTAGTTTAGTCATGTCGAACATAGAAACTTGAGTTTTGCCGCCGAAAACTTCTTTCAGTTTTGCATCAGCATTGATGTTTCTTTTGTTCTTAGTGTCTTGAAGGTTGTTCTTCTTGATGTAAGCCCAAAGTTTTTTAACAACTTCAGTACGTGGAAGTGGAGAAGCACCAACAACTGCTGCCAAAGCTGCAGATGGAGTCAACGCTTTCATGAAAGCTGCGTTTGGTTTACGAGCAGTTTTTGCTTTTTTAGGAGCTGCTGCTTTTTTTGGAGCTGCTGCTTTTTTAGCTGCTGCTTTTGGAGCCGCTTTTTTAGCTGCTTTTGGAGCTGCTTTTTTTGCTACAGCTTTTTTAGGAGCTGCTTTCTTAGTAGTAGCTTTTTTTGTAGCTTTTGCTTTTGCCATTCGAAATTCCTCCGTTAGGTTTTTAGTCTTGTTTATCTCGAATGAGCTTAGTGTGTATCCAAGTCCAGTCGTTTGTCTAAAGAAAAATGCAGGGGAAATCATTTTTTTTTCGCACAGGAAGCGGAAAAGACCCCGTTTTCCCCTCTAAAACCACCCCCTCCCCCCTCTGAAAACAGCTTTTTCCCCTATGGAAAGCCCCCTTTTCCCCTCTAAAAAAGTCCGTTTTTCACAGGGAAAACACCTTCTGGACTGAGCCATCCCCCCTTTCTACCGATAAGAAAGACATGAGTTTTCAGGCAAGCTTCAAGCAAATTCTCAGAGAGAAAATGGGTTCTGAACCCTTCGTGAACGCCTCCGAAGAAAGCCTTTTGAATGCCGACCCCTCCCACCTTGCCTTCCTGATCGGGCAAGTGGGGCGCAAAGAATTCAACTCCCCACGTGGACAATATCCGGCCCCCAAAGTTCGTCCACAGCGCAAAGCTCATAACTTTTCCCCGTCTCAGCAGCAGGCTTACGAGTTTTTGAAGAGCTGGATCTTTGACCTTCCAGCCGGCTTTACCGCAAGTGAATTGAAAAAAGCCTTCCGCCAAGCCGCCATGATTCTGCATCCCGACCATGGTGGAAACGCCCCGCAGTTCGTAGAGCTGAAAGCACACTACGAGACCTTGCGCCCGCTTGTCTCACTCTAGAACAAACAAATTTCAGCTAAACAAGATTACATTGCTGAAATACCCTCAGGCCTTTTGTTTCGTCGCCGATATTGCATAATGGAAGCAACCAGGAATAGAAGCACCATGCGAGACCTGACTTTTACATCAGAGGATGCCTACAAAAAAAGACTGACCTACTTCAAGGTCATCTATTTTCTGACCCTCGCCGTTTCGCTTGTCTATATAGTAAAATTCAACTTGCAGTATAAGGTCCCCGACTATAACTCAGCCCTGATCCCGATCTGGGTGGTGCTGCTGATTGTGCCGCCACTGTGCCTGCGACTCCTTAAAAACTATCTGATCTCTGCCTGCATTATGGGCACGATGTCCTCTTTGATCCTGGCCTATCTGCTTTATCTTTCGGGTGGTATCGAGGCTCCGGGCATCTTTTGGCTGACGGCCATTCCTCTGGTCTGCGGTATCCTGGTCGGCGTTCCCGGGGCCATTGGCGGCTATCTGATCGTCTTTACGATCTTGTGGTTCTTCTGGTACGCCCGCTCGCAGGGGTTCGGCCCTAACGTCATTGCCGACTACGGGGACTACAACCGCGAAAAGCTCTTTAATGTCGTCGTCTTTTTGTTGTTCTCGGCCTTTAACACCCACTACTACATCCGCGGGGAAAAGAGCCTGATGAAGAACCTCGAGGAGAAAAACCTCGATGTGGAAAACCTCCTGCGGGTCCTGATCCATGACATTGCCAACACTCTGTCTTCGATGACCTACAACCTGGTGAAAGCCAAAGAGGACCGGGAGGAAAACCCGTCCGGCGCCCAAGAACTGGACAAGATCGAACGCGCCGTGGATGACATCGTCAACCTGCTGGCGCAGGTGCGACATCTGAAGTCCGTGAAAGACGGCAAAGCCTCCATGCCCCTGAAACCGCTGAACCTGACCATGGTTTTAAACGAAGTCTACGAAAACACCGTCGCCACGGCCCAGCAAAAAGGCATCAAGATGCAGCTGGATATTTCCCGCGACCGCATGCCGATCAACGGTGAAAAGACCATCCTGAGCAACGTCGTGCTGCAGAACCTTATCAACAACGCCATCAAGTTCTCTCACCCCGGCGAGCGCATTGACCTGCGGGCCTATCCTACAGACAGCGAAGTGATTATCGAGATCCGCGACTATGGGATTGGTATTCCGAAAGAGATCCTGGCCAACATCTTCAACCTGAATTCCCAGACCACCCGTCCCGGCACTCAGGGCGAAAAAGGCACGGGCTATGGCATGCCTCTGGTGCGCGAATACCTGCAGATGATGGATGGGACGATTGAGATCTTTTCCAGCGAGGAAACCAGCTCTTCTGCTCCGAGTGGAACCCGCGTGGTTCTGAAAATGCCTTTGGCCAAGTCTGTTTTGTAAGTGTCTCATAACAGGACTCAACAACCCCTCGCCTTGCAAAGAATTGCCCAAAATTACTGAATTGAGGCTGACGATCTGCCGATAAGTATCCCATGGGAAAACAGTACGTAACGGGAATCACAGTTCTTTTTCTTTCGTCGTGGGCTCTGGCCACGCCGGGTTCACTCACCTATCAGGGACGTATAAAGAACTCTCAAGGCGAGGCTCTTGAAGTCAACGGCGTCCAATTCGAGTTCTCGATCACCAATCCGAGCGGCACCTGCGTGCTTTACCGTGAAACCTCCGGCGCCATCGATATGCGCAACTCCTCCGGCGTCTTTGACGTACCCATTGGTACCGGAACCAAAAACTACCCTGCTGCTGCGGGTTTTAAACTGCTGGACAGCTTTGACAATTCCGTCGCCATTCCCTGTGAAGGCGGGGGCTCCTACACTCCAGTTGCCGACGACAAACGTCTTTTGCGTGTGCAATTCCACGACGGCACGGGCTGGAAGCTGATCACCCCGGACAATGAAATCCGCTCTGTCCCCTATGCTGGTCACGCCAAGTTGGCGCAAAGCGCCTTGAAATTGGGATCCAATGTCGCCAGCGACTTTGTGGACAAAGCCTCTTTGCCGGTTTGTGGTGCTGGCACCTACCTTCGCCATATTGCCCCGGCTGGAACCTTCGAGTGCACAGCGCCCGTGGTGACTGGCGCTAATGTTTCCGGAAACATCCCAGGCAGCTCTGCGGGCTTCACTGGCAATCTGACGGGGGATGTGTCTGGCACACAAAGCGCCACTTCTGTGGATCGCCTCAAAGGAACCCCGGTTGTGAATACCGGCTTGGCGTCTGGAAAAGTTTTGAAATTTGACGGGACCAACTGGGCCCCGGCAGATGACAACTCCGGCACGGCGGGAGCTATCACTTCTTTGACGGGGGCGGTGTCCTCGTCTGGCAGTCCGGCGGCCACAGTCACTTTGAACGATAATACGGTCGCAACCGCCAAAATTCAGGAC